>CAVZUA010000011.1:0-251956 GCA_963778385.1 uncultured Alphaproteobacteria bacterium
CCTGCAGTGGTAAGACGATCGACCGCTCATGCGCCTCAGCGGGCGCCGCCGATCGCGCCCCAAGACAACGCAGTCCAGCATTTGTAGCTCACCACATAGCGCTCGCCGGTCTGGGGATCGGTCTCAGTGCGGTCAACCGCTCGGAACGACGGTGGCAGGCGTCGACGATCGCCAACAGGCCTTTGTCCTTTTCACCCAGAATATTGTGGAACTCGGACAGACAAGGCGTGACAAGTTCTTGGCTGATCCGGCGAAACAATGTCGATGCGGTGTAGCTGGCGCGCAAATAACCCCGATAAGAAAGGGCTGCGACAAGTTCGAGCGCGACGCTCTTGCCGCTATTCTCAGTAAGGAATGGAATCCCAACTGCGGTGCAATCGGCAGATCGATCTCCTCGCTCTGCACCAGGTAGGTCATCACCACCCATAGGGTGATGGTGTCGTAGACATATGCCGGCGCCTTGAGAAAGCGCTGCATGATCGTAACTGCGCTGTTGAGCGCTGCGGCTAGGTCGACATCCTCCTCCCACGCCGGGTCGGCAGCTCCCTCATAGCTGCTTGGCGCGTCGGCTGCGGTCGTGTCTGCCGGTGTCGCGCGCGGCGGCGGCAGCTTTTTGACTTCCTCGTCGATGACCTTGACGGAGACGCCGAAGATCTTGTTGATCAGCCTTCTTTCCTCGGCGAAGGCAACCGGATCGTCGATCTTGCTGAGCCTGATGATGCGGCCATGGAACGACAGCGCCGCCTCGGGCGGCCGGGCGGCTAGTTCGCGCAAGGCTTCGAGGCCACGCTCCTGCAAAATCTTGTTGGCGTCGTCGCCGAGCGGGGTCTCGGTTACCCGGGCATACACGCCCTTAAGTAACTGGGCATCGACACCGTTGATCAGCGATTTGGCGGCCGGGGTATCCGCCTCGTCACCGTCTTTAGCAATGGTGACGCGGGCGCCCTTAGGGAGGTCGAGATGCTGAATGGTGCCGACCCCCGGCACGCCGAAGATCGTCAGGTTGCGCCCGAGCAATGCCAGAGAGAGTGCGTCCTCGACGCCTTCGCCACCAGGTAATCGGCACCCGGGTCGAGTGGCGCTGCCGGATCTGGCTCCGGGATGCGGAAGACACCCCCAGGCGATTTTTCGAGGTTGAGGCGTCGGCGCACCGGCTCGACCAGCGATTTCTCGCCGTCAGGCGTCAGATAGGTGAGCAGCACCCCGGTTATGCGGCCGTGTTCGGTCAGTTTCGCGACAAAGGCGCTCTCGCCGATACGCGCGTCGTCGAGGTGACCGAGTAGATCGGCCGGGAAGGGTCCGGGGAGCCTGCGGCGCTTCAGGTAGACTTCGCTGGCTGCGCCCGCCAAATCTTTGCAGTTCGCAAGGACGTCCCGGCATTCGGCGGCGGAGGCTGGAGCACTATCATCGTCATCAACGGCACCAACACCATTGCCGACACCGCATGGCCCGGTGCCGGGAGAGGCGGCCAGGAACGCTGTGAGCCATTGCACCGCCTCCTTATAGCTGCAGCCCTTTAAGTGGCAGATCAGCTTGATGGCGCTGCTGCCACCGCACTTGGCGCTGTGGTCGTACCAGCCGCGGCCCTTCATATTGATGCTGAGCCCGCCGGTATGACGGTATTTGCGTTCGTCACCTTCCTGGTGCCATTCGGGATCGATCAAGCACGCCTCGGCGATCGCCGGCAGCCAGGTTTTCGCCAGCTCGAAATTGGCGGCGGTGAGGGTCGGTGCAGTCGAAGCTTTAGGACCTCCAGGTCGACGCAGAGCGGGCCTACGGATCAATGTCATTTGAAGCCGTGACCTCCCGGGCATAGCGGGAGTTACTCATGGCCCATACCGACTTGCAGACCATTACAGCCAATCGTATATGAGCGGTTGAGTGACGCTCCCAGGTGAAGCTCAACACCGAATGCAGAGTATCGGCCGGGTGTGGCAGCCCGGCCGACAATGCGTCTTCGGTGCCTTCGCCGATTAGTGTCGGCGAGCATTTCCGTGGCACCTGCAGCCGGCGATGCGATAGCAAACACAGCGTCAGGCGCGCGTTCCAACATGAACCGCCCCATTGGGTCGCTCGCTCGCGGCTACACTGTTTGACAGATTGAACCAGTTCGATCGCGTGGCCACCCTTGCCGGCGCTGTGGCTGAACCACACGTGCTTTCGTACATTAACTGTCAGCCCACCTTGGTTGAGGTAGCGCCGCTCAGTGGCCTCGTCGCGCCACTTGGTGTCGGGAAGGAGGGCGTCAGCTATTTCCACGAGCCAGCTATCGGCCCGTGCTGCATCCGCCGGGCTCATAGATTTCCTGCCCGACGGGCCGTCGGCACCCACCACCGCATCTCGGTCGGGCCGTGGTGGCGGCGATCCCAGATCGCCCAGGCATAATCAGTGGTGCCGCCTTTTGCCGGGATACCCGTGCCGCCGGGCGGCATGCTGGGACGCTTCGCGAGCACGAGTACGAGCGCCGGCGGATGCAGCAGGAACAACGAGTTGCAGCGTTGTTGTCCCGCCATGAATGGCAGCCGGACGATCACCGCAACATGCTCGGCGACCTCGATCGCGTGGTGGACGAAGCGCTCGGCTAGGACGTAGGGCGGATTGCTGACGATCGATCTGCGCGGCGTGACGTCGGCAAGAAAGTCGATACCACCCTCGCAGAACCCACGCGCAATGAGATCACTGCCGGTCGCCTCGTAGCCGAGAGCGCGTGCGACCGTGACAATCGTACCGGAACCGCAGGCGGGATCATGGATCGGGCCGATGAAGGCCACCAATTCGAACAGCGCGTGCACGCACCAGGCCGGTTCGACATACCAGTCGCGTGGCCACCGTGGCTTCGCATGCAGCGCGCGCAGATCACCTGGCAGCGTGCTCACCGTGCCAACTCCCACAAGCTGACTGTGCCGCGCGGCAGAGGGCGGCGGTAAAAGCACTGGCGGACGTCGGTGTTCGTCACCACGTCGGCGCCGTGCTCATTGACACCGACGACCTCGCAGCGGTCGAGCAGCAGCACCAGGCCGCGGAAGAGTCGGTCGAGGTGCGCTCGCATCGCGCCCGGGTCCGGCTGAACCGCGGCGTCGACTTGATCGTCACCGCCGACGCCGGTGTCGAGCGGCGGCGTCATGGCGCGTCCCCATCGAGCATTCCGACCAACCCCGCGAGCTGCATTCGCTCGCTTTCCTCGGCGGCCTTGAGAACCGCGAATTGCTCAGGGGGTAGGTGTTGCTCGATTGCGTTCCGCACCAGCTGGCGTAGCTGCTCTGGCTCGATCGCGTCCAGTTCGACCAACTCCGCCCCGAACGTCTTGGCGCGGGAGTCGCTTTTCTTGGTCGGCCGCGTCGGTAGCCGCCAATCCCTGATCTGCGTCGCGGTGACGGCAAGGCGCTCAAAAATGATGTCGGCGTTCGGCGCCAGCTTGCGCAGCGTCTCCTCGGTCGATTGCGCCGGAGGCTGCCGGCTCGTGTCGATGAGCCGGTCCATAGAAGCGACGACAACAAAGTTGCGGTTGCCGAGTTTGACCGTCTCTAGGAGCGGCAAGATGTCCGCGTAAAACTTAGCCCGGCTCACGCCGCCCATGTAGTCGCAGGAAGCTTTAATTGACGCTAGCGCGGGCTTCAGCGGCCCGACCCTGAGGGCGACGTTATCGATCTTTGGCATAAATGGCGTCCATCTGCGTCGAGATGGACATCGAGAATATTGAGCGCCCCCCATGCTGCAAGGAAGAAGGTTTCAGCGAGTATCCGAAGAAGTTTCAGGGAGTATCCGAAAGTTTCAGGGAGTATCCGCTGGTTCCGAATTTATGGACGGTTTCCTCGCTCCTTCCTATAGAGGGTCCCGAGCTGCTTGGCACGGCTTGCAGCACTGCCGACCCCCTCGACCACCTTGCCGGGCACTTCCCCATTCGCGAGCTTGAGCGCCGCTGCACTGGACGAGATGTGCTCGGTTTTCATCAGCTGATCGATGTCCAGAAATAGCACCCGATAGCTCGCCTCATATCGGCGCAAGGTTCCCGGTGTTGGACCACGACGCTTGTGCGCTTTTGTTGCGCCCAGCGCGGCCTCCCCGATGTCCGTGACCGGGGCCAGAGATGCCGATGGTGCGTTCTGGTGAATAGGCTGTAGGCCACTCTCGTCCGACGCAGTGCTGTGGGCAAACGCCGATCCGAGACGGTCGCCCTTTGCTAATCCCTTGACGATCGGTAGCCACCTGCCCGGCAGATCCTGTTTCGCAACCTCGACGGCGTGCCACACCCTGAGCCGCGTGTCGAAATCGTATAGTTGGCCGTCGCTGTGTAGATATAGACTGGGCCATTCTTCGGCAGGGATATTCTCCGTCATCGCTGGCGGGCGGGGCGGCTCTGTCCCATTGACTATTTGCATCGCTATGCGCTGCATTGCCCCTGGATAATCGAGATCAGCAACGCCAATCGCCTGGACTTGGCCTGTCCGGCAAAACTCGCGCAACGATTGAAACGCTTGATCCACCGAAACGTGCGGGTTAAATCCGCACATCCAGTCGAGAGCTTCCCGGAGTGACCAGTAGCCCCCGAATATGCTGCGCATTGCACCCCCGCTGGCGCTCCGCAAGCTAGTCGCGGCGGAAGCTCGGTGCGGGCCGAGCGTTCGGGAGCTACCCTATCCGCCGCGATGCCAGTTTATCGGGAAGCCGCGATTTGAACCACATTAGTCGGCTCGACGATACCAAGCCGGGGCATGGCCGCGCGTACCGCATCGGCGACATGACCCGGTGCCAGATGGGCATAATGCCGCTCCGTCATGCGCGTGTCGGAATGCCCCAGATTTGATGCGATCACCGCGAGCGGCGCACCACCACGAAGCAACATCGTCGCATAGGTGTGTCGAAGAATATGAAAAGAAGCCGGGGGGCTGATCCCGGCTTGTTCGCACGCCTCACGCAGTCGGCGGTGCTGCTGCGACTTTCCCCAAGGTTGCGCATCAGGTTTTGCGAAAATCAGCGCGCCACCCGGTTTCCCGGCAACATGGCGCTCGAATAGCAACTTCCCGTCCTCATTTAAGACGACGTGACGGGCTTTGCCGGATTTTGCGGTGCGAACCGTGATGGTGCTGGCTGATTGATCAAGATCGGCTACACGAAACGCAGCGATCTCGCCATACCTACAGCCGGTCAGCAATGCCGCCTGGACCATCGGTCGAAATGTCGGGTCCGTCGCGTTGACGAGCCGCCGCACTTCCTCAGGACTGAGATAGCGAATTTTGGGGGCATCCGCCTCGCGGAATGGTTTTACGCGCCGCCAAGCATCATCAGACGCGACCTTACCTTCGCGAAACGCATGGTTCAGCGCAGCCTTCAGCACGTTCATCACGCGGTTTGCTGTCGCGCGCCGACGCCTGATCGCGTCAGGGTCTTGAAGGTTAGCTGCTCGCTGGTTTTGCGAGTTTGCCGTACTGCGGGTTCGCAGGCGGGCAGGGGAGGCGGCTAATGCAGCGTGCCAATCGCGAATTCGCGGCGTCGCCCGGCGGCATCAATGTCGTCCCGAGCACCGAATAAAAGAAATTGTTACCTTGTATTGCGACAGTGTTACCACCGACCGCAAGCGCAATACTCTCGGTTGAATAGGTTTGACTGTTGTTTGGGGTTGCAACTCCTGATGCAACTGCTTCGGCGCTTAGGCACGTCAATGTGAAGGCGGCAAGGCTCCAGAGGAAGCTCGATCCTGCTTTCATTGTCATCTCCTATTCGCTGCGATTGTCCCCCGACCATTAGGTTTTGTTGTTTTGGTTTGCCGCACATAGCGCGCGATTATTCATACACCCTCTCGATTATTATCAACCCAACAGGCGCAATTCTAGGTCGAATTAAGCCATTACGTCAAGTCCAAGAAGGAACGCGTTCGACGGGTTTGCCCCAAAAGGGGGCACACGCAATGCCGTTGCAAACGATGAGCTTCGTCGCAAACAATGGTACTCAGCGGTTACGGACCGTCACGCCGATTGGTTTCGGAGCGCCCAATGCTAATCGCGGGATCCTATCGCCGGCACCATCGAGGCTTGTGGTGGATCGCCTTGCCGTGGCGCCGGACGGGCTTGTCCACGCTGCTCATTGCGGCGCTCGCTGTCCTCGTCTCCCGGGGCGCTGATATTGCCGTTACCGGCTCATCGTCCACGACGGCCGGGCACAATGCAGCTGGCGCCGCCCCTCGGGATGTCGCGGTCGTTTTGATCCCCGGAACGGCCCCCCTATTGACGACCGATTTTGTCGCGGCGGGAGCGATCGATCCCCTGGATGACGATTACCGGCTTAAACTCGATAGCGTTGGCGAAAGGATAGACTGGCTGGGCGCGTTAGCGGCGCGCATCGTGATGGCCGAAGGAGGGCCGGGGCGCAATGCGAGATCCAGCGCGGCCGGCTACGGACAATTTCTTCGCGGTACTTGGATCGATGTCTTTAGCCGCGCTTATCCGGAATTGGCGCGAAAGCTAAGTGTCGAACAGATTTTGGCGTTGCGCGATGTGAAGCCGCTCGCCGCGGATCTCACGCGCCAGTACGCGATCGAAAATGCAGAAAGCTTACAGCGGCTCGGCATACGTCCTACGGACGCGGTTCTGTCCTTGGCCCATGCGGTGGGTTCAGCGGGCGCTGCGAATGTTATGACCGCCCCACCCACCCAATCCGTCCGTGATCTATTGAGCCGCGACGCAATTATCGCCAATCCGTCGTTTGCGGCGATGACCGCGAGCGACTTGCAGGTTTGGGCGGCTACTCGCTTGGAGACCGATACGGCGCCCCTTTACGTTGCTGGGTTGGCGATCGAACGGGGGAGCTCGACACCCAAACCCGCCAAAGATTTTCGCATTGAAGGCGGCAGAATGGCCTCGGATGTACTGCGTGCCAATCAGTCCTACATCGGTGGATTACGGCGGTTGATCGAAGGCCCACTATCCCCTGGCGATGGTGGCCATGGACGTCAAGGCGAAAAATCGGTGGCGATGCCGGCGGCGAACGAACGGGCGACTGAAGCCGTGCTGGAGGTGGTCGATGATCTCTCGAAGCGACGCGGGTACGAGAGATTCAACTTACTCTCGAAGCATATTCGGCAGACCGGCCGCATCGAGCTGAATGTTTTGCGAGACTTGGCATTGGTTTTGATGAACAAGATGCAGGAAGAAAATGCAACTATACTCCGCTGGGCATCACATAGAGTTGGTTAACCACGAGATAATCCGAGCGGAGCGTTGATGTTGTCAACGATATGGGCGCGGCACCGGCATTCCCAACCCTGTCGATGTCTATGTCGGCAAGCGTATCCGGTTTGCAGCGCCTGATGCTCGGCATGAATCAGGGGCGCTGGCGGCGGCGCTCGGCCTCACCTTCCAGCAGGTGCAGAAATACGACGCAGGCGCGAATCGGGTAGCCGTTTGCCGAAACGGGATTTGTCCATCCCATCGCAGGCGCGATCACGATCGCGACCTGCCGGCCGTCTACCTCAGTGGCCTCTCGGCATCGCCCGATTTGGCTTACGCTCCGCCGGCGGTGACCCGCTCCGCGGTGCTTTACACGTTGCGCTGCCTGGTCGGCAGCGACATTCCACTCAACGATGGCTGCCTGAAGCCGGTCCGGCTGGTGATCCCGCCCGGCAGCTTCTTGTCGCCGCAGCCCGGAGCAGCGGTCGTCGCCGGCAATACCGAGACCTCGCAGGCCGTCGTCAACGCGCTGCTCGGTGCGGTTGGCGCTCTGGCCTGCAGCCAGGCGACGATGAACAACTTCATCTTCGGCGACGCCACACGCCAGTACTACGAGACGATCTGCGGAGGCGCCGGCGCCGGGTCGGGGCTCGACGGCGTCTCCGCGGTCCACACGCAACATGACCAACACAAGGATGACCGACCCCGAGGTCCTCGAACTGCGCTATCCGGTGCGTCTGGAGAGCTTCGCAATCCGCCGCGGCTCCGGCGGCGCGGGAACGTGGCAGGGCGGTGACGGTGCGGTGCGGCGGATCCGCTTTCTCGAACCGATGACCGCTGTCATCGTCTCGTCCCGCCGTAACGTGGCGCCGTTCGGGCTTGGTGGCGGCGCCGATGGCGCGCCGGGCCGCCAATGGGTCGAGCGCGCCGACGGCAGCCGCTGCACGATGGCCGGCGGCAGCCGCTGCACGATGACCGGAACCGACCAGATCGAACTCGCCCCGGGCGACGTGTTCGTAATCGAGACCCCCGGCGGCGGCGGGTATGGCCTCCCGAGCGGATAAATTATGAACCCGATGCGAAACCAGCCGTGCTGCATAAATCAGACAAACTGCTCGAACAATACGGCGCCGAGTGCGCCTGTTAGAACGCTACAGAGGCGAGGCCGAGGCGCGGGTCACCACCGCAAGGAGCATTACGAAGTGGTGCTCGCGGACATTGCGGCGGGGCGCGCGGAGATTTTGGGACTGCACGGATCGGGGATGATCCGCGACGAAGTGCTGCGCGCCCTGGAAGCCGAGTTGGACCTGCAGGAACTTGCGTGGCGCGAGCTATCCGGGCGACGTCGTCGCCGATCGATCGAGGGCTAACCGAGTTCGGCTCGTGGGACTAACCGCTCAAATAGCCGGCGCTGCTATTACGGCCTCAGTTCCCGAGTGGGATCGTCAGTTCCGTCTCGTTCCTGTCGACCACGAACACAGCGAAGAGCTTGGCCGGTTTCGTGTCGCTGGCATTGCTGCTGACGGCGCGGCGGTCGCCGGGCATTTCGGAAAAGCTCTGTCCGGCCTCGTAAGTTGTCACCGGCCCGTCATTGACCTGACTGCGGATCGCGCCCTCGAGCACGGTCGCGTACATGAAGGCGGACTTGGGATGCGTGTGACCGGGCCACGTGTGCTACGATCGGCTTCAGGCTCTGTTGATGAGGCTCCTCGTCGCGCTCGAACCCCGCGAGCACCCGCAACCGCCGCCGCAGGCACCTCGGGTTCACTGAAACCGGGGGGCGTGATCGAAATATGCCGGGGAGGGCGTCTACCGTAGCGTAGCTCCGCTTCCCGCAGTTTTGCAGATAGATTTTCTGATATTGAAAACCTGAAACGAGCCGGAGGCAGAGAACATGGCGACACGCGGCGCAAGGCCAAAGCCGGCACACCTGCGGCTCCTGCAGGGCACGCGCAACACGACACGGCACGGTAGCGAGGAAGACCTTCGCAAACAGGTCGAGGACGCCACGGCCACTTTTGGCGGTTTGATCCGACCGAAGCACCTGAAGGGTGAAGGGTTGGCCGCCTGGAAGCGGTATATCGAGCCGGCGTCATGGCTGGATGGTTCAAAGGAGCCGGCGGCCATCGCGTTCTGTGAGTTGTGGCAAGAGTTCCGATTTGCCCCAACGAGTTTCCCGGCATCGAAGCATGGCCAGATGCGCGCCTACATGAGCGAGCTGGGCCTGACGGATGAGCGCCGCCGCGGGAAGGATGAAGACCCAGAAGACCCCGCCGAGAAATATTTCGCGAGCTGACGGCGAACTGGTGATCGGCTTGCGCGACGAACTGCGCGAGCTGAAGGCGGCCGCGCAGGAGCGGCACGACATCGTCGTCCGCACGTTGCGGCGGATCGAAGACCGCATGGACCGCAGCGAGGAGCAGCAGCTCGCGCTGATGCGCAGCGACCGCGACCTGGAAAACGCATGCGGGCGCTGGAACGGGCGAGGGGAGACGGGGAGTTGGATGTCAGAGGAACGTGACTTGCTTCAGATGCCGCCGGGTCCGCCAGGATCGATACAGGCCGCGATGCGCGTTCCGCTCGCGATCATCAGGGCCGAGGCGCAACCAACTCGGCCCGCCACGTTCCGGTAGGCGTCACCAAGGAGAATGATCAACAGATAGTCGATCTGAATATGGATAAAGCCATAAAAAGTTCCTGAAAGCCCCAAATTTGCTTATATGGCGATAAAACCGACCTTCATCTAAACCTCCATCAATCCCGTTGGCGGGCGCTGGGCGCACAGTGCTACAGAACGCGCGGACGGCTCAAGGCTGCAACCGGTGGGGCGGCGCGCCCGTATCTGGGAGCGCCGAAACGGGGGTTCATATGTACCGTGCGTTGTCGTTCGTCCTGGTCCTGGTTCTCACCTCCTGGGCGGCGCCGGTGGTCGCTGCCACGGATTACGAGTTGCAGGAGCTGGCCGATGCCAGCCGCGATTATCGGCAGGACCTGCTCGACCGGTTTCCGGCGGCGAAGCGCAAACCGAACCTGATCCCGCGCCTGCGCAAGGACGCGGAGGAGGAATACCGCGCCGGCCGCTATTCGCAGACGACCAACGACCTGGAAACCGCGATCGCCTACGGCGCCGATGACGGGCTGGTCTGGCTGCGGCTGGCGCAGGCGCAGTTCAGCAATAACGACGACCACGCGATGCCCAGCGCCTACAACGCCTATCGCAAATCCGCCGACCCGGTGGAGCGCGGCACCGCATTGTTCATCATCGGCCGCGACTACGACCGGCACGACAAATTCAAGGAGGCGCTTGCGGTCTTCCAGGCCGGGCTTGGCCTCACCCAGTCGACGGGGGTGACGACGCGGGTCGAGCAGCTAAAGGTGCTGGTCTCGTTCCGGGTGATCAAGGTTCAGGTCGAAGCGGAGGCCGATGTCGCGCGCGCCTGCCTGCGGTTCAACGAGCCGGTGGCCACCAAGGGCGATATTTCCTACGGCGCCTATGTGCGCTCGACCCCCGATCGCGACGGCATCGTGACCGGGCGCAGCGACACGATCTGCCTCGAAGGGCTGCGGCACGGCGAGACCTATCAGGTGCAGCTGCTCGCCGGCTTTCCGTCGGCGACGGGCGACAAGACGCTCGCCGACTTCAAGACCAATGTCGTGGTGCCCGACCGCAAGCCGTCGATCAGCTTTGCCGGCACCGGTTACGTGCTGCCGCGCGAGGGCAGTGCCGGGCTGCCGGTGACGACGATCAACCTCGACAAGGTCAAGGTGCGCATCGTCAAGCTCAACGAGCGCAACCTGGTGCCGGGCCTCGACGCCGAGAAGCTGACGATGACCTTCAGCGACTACGACATCGATGAGCTCGCCAACCGCTCGGGCAGCCTGGTGTGGCAGGGCGAGATGGCCATTTCGGGGCCGCGCAACAAGGCGGTCTCCACCGCGATTCCCTTGAAGGACATCCTCAAGGACAAGGGACCGGGCGTCTATCTCGCCGCTGTGTCGCGCGGCGACCTCAAGGAGGGTGAGGAGAGCGAGCCGGCGACCAACTGGATCCTCGTCTCCAATCTCGGGCTTACGAGCTACAGCGGCAGCGACGGGATGGCGGTCGCGGTGCGCTCGCTGGCGGATGCCAAGCCGGTATCGGGCGTCACGCTGCGGCTCTTCGCCCACAATAACGGCGAGCTCGGCAACGCCACGACCGGCGCCGACGGGATCGCGCGCTTCCCGGCCGGGCTGTTGCACGGCAAGGGCGGCGACGAGCCGTTTGCGGTGATGGCCTATGGGCCGGAGGGAGACTTCAACTTCCTCGAAGTCGGCCGCGCCGCGTTCGATCTCAGCGACCGCGGGGTCAGCGGGCGCGATCCGCCGGGGCCGGTCGACGCCTACCTCTACACCGATCGCGGCATCTACCGGCCGAGCGAGAGCGTCCACCTGATGGCGCTGGTGCGCGACGACAAGGCCGATGCGCTGAGCAACGTGCCGCTGACCCTGCGGCTGCTGCGGCCGGACGGCGTCGTCGTCGATACAAGGCAGGTCGATGCCGGCTCGCTCGCGGGCTCCCTTGGGGCGCATTACCAGCGCTACGCGCTGGCGCGCGACGCGCGGATGGGGACGTGGAGCGTCGAGCTGCGCGTCGATCCCAAGTCGGCGCCGATCGCCACCGCGCAGTTCCGCGTCGAGGATTTTGTGCCGCCGACGCTGAAGATCGAAGTCTCCGCCGGCGATGCGCCGATCCACCTGAACGAGCCATACCCGGTCGATGTCGTCAGCAAATACTATTACGGCGCGCCGGGCGTCGGGCTGTCGGTCGAAGCGCACGCGACGATCAGCTTTGACGGCAATCCGTTCCCGACCGAGCCCGACTTCACCTTCGGGCTGGTCAAGGAGAAGTACGAGGGCGACCGCAAGGATCTCGACGCGCCGGCGACCGACGCCGACGGCAAATCAAGCCTGCAGCTTAATCTGGCTGATCTGCCCGACCTCACCCGGCCACTGCAGGCGTCGATCGAGGTCGATGTCTACGAGCCGAGCGGCCGACAGATCAGCGCGAACCTGACCCGGCCGATCCGCGAGCGGCCGATGACGATCGGCCTGCGCTCGCAGGCCGGAGACGATGCGGTGCCGGCAGGGACGCCCGCCAAGGTCGATGTCATCGCGGTCGACGAGGGCGGCAAACGCATCGGCGCCAAGGCGCTGCGCTGGGAGCTGGTGCGCGAAACCTGGCGCTATGACTGGTACTCGACCGGCGGCGTGTGGCGCCACCGGGTGCAGGTGCGCGACGAGCCGATCGACAGCGGCACCGTCGATATCGCCGATGGCGGCATGGCGACGCTGGAGAAGACGCTGCCCGAGGGCCGCTATCGCTGGCAAGTCGTCGATACGGCGGGCGGGGCGCAATCGAGCGTGCGGTTTCATGTCGGCTGGTATGTCGAAGCGGAACTGCCCGACGTGCCCGACAAGCTGACCGCAACACTCGACAAGACCAACTACCAAGCGGGCGAGACCGCGAAGCTGTTCGTCAAGGCGCCGTTTGCCGGTGAGGCCGAACTGGCGATCGCCTCGGACAAGATCGTGTCGATGCGCTCGTTCACCTTGCCCGAGGGCGGCACGACGCTCGATTTCCCGGTCGATGCGAGTTGGGGCAGCGGCGGGGTTTACGCGCTGGTAACGGCGTACCGGCCGCCGGTGCCGCCGGTGGCGGGCGGCAACGGCACCTCGGCGCGGGGGCCGGGACGCGCGGTCGGTGTCGCTTGGATCGGCGTCGACCCGGCGCCGCTCGCCCTCGGCGTGACACTGTCGGGGCCGGATGTCGTGCGGCCGCGCGCGCCGGCCACGGTGCCCGTCAAGGTCGCCGGGCTTGCGGCGGGCGAGGAGGCCTATGTGACGTTGGCCGCGGTCGACGAGGCGGTGCTCAAGCTCACCGATTTCGAGAACCCGGCGCCGGCGAATTATTTCTATGGCAAGCGCAAGCTCGGGGTCGAATTGCGCGACCTCTACGGCCGGCTGATCGACCCGCATGCCGGGGCGATCGGCGTGCTGCGCAGCGGCGGCGACCAGTTCGCCAAGCGCTCGGTCGCCGGGCTGCCCGACAAGAGTAATCAGGTCGTGGCGCTGTTCTCCGGCATCGTCAAACTCGACGCCGACGGCACGGCCAACATCAAGCTCGACATCCCCGATTTCCAGGGCCAGCTGCGGCTGATGGCCGTCGCCGTCGCGGCGCACAAGGTCGGCGCGGGAAGCGGGCAGACGATCGTGCGCGATCCGGTGGTGGCGCAGGTCGCGCTGCCGCGCTTCCTGGCGCCCGGCGACAATGCCCGGCTCGCGGTGACGATCAACAATCTCGAAGGCCCGGCCGGCGACTACGTGCTGAAGATGACGGCGACGGGCGCGGGCGGTTTTGCGACACCGGTCGATCGCTCGATCCATCTCGACGCCGGCGCGAATTTCGCGGACGGGTTTGTGCTGGCGGGGACGACGGTCGGCAATGTCGCGATCCATCTCGATCTTGCCGGTCCGAACAACGTCAAGATCGCGCGCGACTTCAAGATCGGCGTGCGGCCGGGGCAATCGTATCAGCTGCGGCGGTTTGTCGGACAGATGCAGCCGGGGCAGAGCGTGACGCTCGACGACGCGAGCGCCGACGAGTTCCTGCCCGGCACCGCCGACGCGCAGCTTTCGGTGAGCCCGCGTCCGGAATGGGACGTGCCCGGCCTGCTGCAGGCGCTCGACCGCTACGCCTATGGCTGTCTCGAACAGACGACGAGCCGGGCGCTGCCGCTGCTCTATGTCGACGAGGTGGCCTCGCTGTGGCAGACCGACCCCGGCTTTACGCCCGCGAAGACGCTGGAGGGGGCAATCGGCCGGATCGCCGGGCTGCAGAAATCCGACGGCAGCTTCGGGGTGTGGAACGACACGGATGAAACACGGCCATGGCTCGACGCCTACGCCGCCGACTTCCTGCTGCGCGCCAAGGAGCACGGCAATACCGTGCCGGACTTCGCGATCAAGGGCGTCATCGGCTGGCTGCGCGATTATGTGAAGCAGGAGCACAAAGACGACGACCTGCCGGCGCTCGCCTACGCGCATTATGTACTGGCCAAGGCCAAAGCCGACGATCTCGGGGCGCTGCGCTATTTCAACGACACGCAGATGTCGCGACTGCCCACCCAGCTGGCGAAGGCGCAGTTGGGGGCGGCTCTGGCGGCCTATGGCGACGCCAACCGCGCCGCCGCGGCCTATGCCGCGGCGTTGGCGCCGCCGGCAAAGCGCGAGGTCGGGCTGCGCTATGTCGATTACGGCAGCGATCTGCGCGACAGCGCCGCCGCGCTGGCGTTCGCGGCGTCCGATCCCAGTAATCAGCCGCGCCTCACCGCGATCATCGATCGCATCGCCGAGATCTTCGCCAAGGCCAACCGTACCAGCACGCAAGAGCAGGCCTGGCTGCTGCTGGCGGCCGAGGCTGCCGCGAAGCTCACCGGCAACAGCATGACCGTCGCGGTCGGCGACAAACCGGCCGAGACCCGCGACAAGGCCGCGTATTTCAAGCGCGCGCTCGGCGCCGGCGTGCCGGCGCTGACCGTCGCCAATCGCGGCACCGCGCCGGTATGGCGCAGCGTCTCGATCACCGGTGTCGTCAAGGCCGAGCTGCCCGCTGAAAACAATGGCTATTTGGTTAGCCATCAAGTGTTTCGCCCTGACGGCGCGCCGGCCGACCTCGCCAAAGTCCGGCAGACCGATCTGCTGGTCGTGGTGCTCAAGGGCACGCGCAAGAATGCCGGACCGGCGGCACGCACGCTGATCGTCGACCTGCTGCCCGCCGGGTTCGAGATTCAGAACGCGGCGGCGTCGGCTGGCGATGGGGCCGGTGCCTATTCCTGGCTCAAGGATCTGAGCAGCGCCGATTACACCGAGGCGCGCGACGATCGCTACATCGCGGCGATGGACCTGCCGGGCGGCACGGCGGGCTTCACTCTTGCTTATGTCGTGCGCGCGGTGACGCCGGGCGAGTTCAAATATCCGGCGCTGGCGGTCGAGGATATGTACGATCCCGAGACCTACGGCCGCACCGCGATGGCCAAGCTCGTGGTGACGCCGCGGTAAGGCCGTGCGCTGGAGGACCCCCACCCCAACCCTCCCCCGCTGGCGGGGGAGGGAGATGGCAAGCATCGACGCTTCAACTGTGCCCCCTCCCCCGCAAGCGGGGGAGGGTCGGGGTGGGGGTTGGCGCAGGCTGTTGTGCTTGGCGCTGGCGGTTAGCAGCTTAGCGATCGGCTACCTTCTCCTCCCGCCCCCAAACCTCAATCGCAGCCAGCGCCTGTCGACCTTGGTGCTGGCGCGCGACGGGTCGATCCTGCGCGGGTTCCTCTCTGCCGACGGCAAATGGCGACTGCCGATCGGCACTGACCAGGTCGATCCTCTCTACCGCCGCATGTTGATCGCCGCCGAGGATCAGCGATTTGAGCAGCATCTCGGCGTCGACCCGTTTGCGGTGGTGCGTGCCGCCGGGCAGTGGGCGGGGCACGGGCATATCGTATCCGGCGCCTCGACGCTGACGATGCAGGCGGTGCGGCTGCTGGAGCGGCGCCCACGCACGCTGATCTCGAAGATTGTGGAGAGCAGCGAGGCGCTGGCGCTGGAGCGCCGGTTCGACAAGGGCGCCATCCTCGGCCTCTATCTGACTCTGGCGCCGTTCGGCGGCAATCTCGAAGGGGTGCGCGCGGCGAGCCTCGCCTATTTCGGCAAGGAGCCGACGCATCTCACCGCGGCCGAAGCGGCGCTGCTGGTGGCGATCCCGCGCTCGCCGGAGCGACTGCGGCCCGACCGGCACCCGGAAGCGGCGCGCCACGCGCGCGACGCGGTGTTGGCGCGCGTCGCGGCGGCAGGGATCATCTCGGAAGAGGCGCTGACCGAGGCTTCGGCCGAGCCGGTGCCATCCCTGCGTGCGGCGCTGCCGTTTCGCGCGCCGCATTTGGCGAAAGCGCTGCGCGGCGACGGGCCGTTGGTGCGCACGACGATCGATCCGCGGCTGCAGGGCGCGGTCGAGGAATTGCTGCGCCGCGAGGCCGGGCCGCTCGACCCGCAGGCAACCTTGGCGGCGCTGGTCGTCGACAACCGCACGCGCAACGTCCTCGCCTATGCCGGCAATGCCGATTTCGGCTCTGGGCCCCGGCGTGGAACGATCGACATGACGCGGGCGGTGCGCTCGCCGGGATCGGCGCTGAAGCCGTTCATCTACGCGATGGCGTTCGACCGGCTGATCATCCATCCCGAAACCATCCTCAACGACCAGCCGCAGCATTTCGGCGAGTACGCTCCGGTGGACTTCGACGGTCAGTTCCGTGGCGAGGTCACGGCGCGCGAGGCGTTGCAGCATTCGCTCAACGTGCCGGCGGTCGCGGTGCTCGATCGGCTCGGTCCGGCACGGTTTGTCAGCGCGCTGGCCGCAGCCGGCATCCGCCTGAAGCTGCCGCAGCCGACCAGCGAGCCCGGGCTCGCGGTGGCGCTCGGCGGCGACGGCATCAGCCTGATCGACCTGGCCGCGCTTTACGTCGCGCTGTCGCACGACGGCGCCGTGGCGCCGCTGCGGATGCGGTTCGACGAGCCGGAGCGGCACGAGACGACGATCTTCGGCGCCGTCGCTGCATGGTACGTCAACGACATCCTGACCTCCGCGCCGCCGCCGCCCGGCATGCTGCCGGTCGAGGTGCGGCGCTCGCGTCGGCTGGCGTTCAAGACCGGCACCTCCTACGGGTTCCGCGACGCCTGGGCGGTCGGGTTCGATCCCGAGGTGACGATCGCGGTGTGGGCCGGCCGGCCGGACGGGACGCCGGTCCCCGGCATCACCGGCCGAACCGCGGCCGCGCCGGTACTGTTCAAGATCGCCGATCTGCTGGGGCCGCCCTCCGCGAGTGGGTCAAAGCCGCCACCACCCGGCGCGCTGCTGGTCGCGCGACGCAATCTGCCGGCCGGCCTGCGGCGGCTCGACCCGGGCCCGGTGGAACGCGCCGGACGCGACCCGGGCGGACCGAAAATCCTCTACCCGCCGGACGGGTCGATCGTCGAATGGCATGGCGAGCGGGTGCCGCTCGAGGCCGCCGGCGGCAATGGCCCGCTGCGCTGGCTGGCCGACGGCAAGCCGCTGCCGCCGCGCGTGCCGCGCCAGGAACTGTTCTGGGCTCCGCCAGGGGTCGGCTTCGCGCGGCTCACCGTGATCGATGCGGCGGGGCGCAGCGCCAACGCCACCGTGCGGCTGCAGCCATGACTGTGTTAGATTCGCCGCATCGAGCATGAGGCCCGCGATGCCGCGCAATTCAGTCGCCTATGACAAAGATTTCTTCGCCTGGACGCAGGAGCAGGCCCGGCTGCTGCGATCGGGGGATTTTTCCCAAATCGATGTTGAGAACGTTGCGGAGGAACTTGAAAGCATGGGCCGCAGCGACAAGCGCGAAATCGACAGCCGGCTCGAAATCTTGCTGATGCATCTGCTCAAGTGGCAGGTGCAAGTCCGGGGGCGGTCGCCGAGTTGGACGGCAACGATCCGCGAACAGCGTCGGCGTATTCAGAAATTGCTCCGGGAATCCCCCAGTCTGCAATCGGCTGTGGGTCCGATGATCCCGGAAGCCTATCTCGAAGGGCGTGAGAAGGCCGCAGAAGAAACGGGCCTTGCGGAGTCAATGTTCCCCGCCAGCTGTCCCTATACGCCCGAGCAAATCCTCAGCGAGGATTTTCTGCCGGAGTGATATGGTTTGCGCGTGCCTGCGCAAACTTTCATAAGCGACTGAAACAGGCTCTCTTAATGTTGTCTCGTGCTGCTTTGGTTTGTTATAGTTTGCGCGAACCTGGTTGCTAGATGGTTGCTAATCGGGCTGGCAACTTGTCGTAGGGGCGCATGGATAATCGAAAGCGGATCGGGCTGCGCGAGGTGCGCGCGCTACAGCCGGACACCCTGATATGGGATACGGCTGTCACCGGCTTCGGCGCACGGCGGCAGCGGGGAGACGCTGTTACTTACTTCGTAAAATACCGGACCAAGGAAGGGCGCCAGCGCTGGCACAAAATTGGTCGCCATGGTTCCCCCTGGACCCCCGACATGGCGCGCGATGAAGCCGTCCGCGTTCTTGGCAGCGTCATTGCGGGAGGCGATCCGGCGGCTGAGAGGCGAGCGGCGCGCGAGGCAAAGACGGTCGCAGAGTTGTGCGACACCTATATGGCCGATGCCGAGGCGGGCCGACTTTTAACCCGACGGGGCGTCGCCAAAAAAGCGCGGACGCTCGCACAGGACTGTGGCCGGATCGAGCGGCACATTAAACCGCTGTTGGGCGGTTTCCCTGTGACGGCGATAACACGCGATGACGTCGAGCGCTTCATGCATGACGTTGCCGACGGCAAAACCGCGGTGCGGGCGAAGACGGCAAAGAAGCGTGGGTTGGCCCGCATAACCGGCGGCCGAACGTCTGCGACGCGTGTCGTCGGTTTGCTTGGCGCTATCTTCGCCTACGCAGTGCGGCGTCGCCTGCGGCCGGACAATCCGGTCCATGGTGTATCTCGGTTTGCCGACCGCAAGCGTGAACGGCGGTTGAGCGATGATGAATATGCGCGGCTTGGTGCCGCGCTGCGCCGGTGCGATGCGGGAGGGGCGATTTGGCCACCGGCTCTGTCCCTCGCTCGTTTTTTGTTGCTGACTGGCTGGCGCTCCGGTGAGGCGGTTGGCTTGCGTCGGCCAGAGATCGATTTGAACCGGCGCACCGCTACCCTGAGCGATACGAAGACCGGTCGAAGCCGTCGGCCGCTATCGCATGTTGCATGCGAGGTACTGCGGGGCGTACTGCGGATCGGCGAGGGCGAACTAGCGTTTCCGTCAACACGCGGCGATGGTCACACGGCGAATTTCTCTAAGCTGTGGGCGCGGATCGGCAAGTTCGCGGAGCTTCCGAGCGATGTAACGCCGCATACTTTGCGTCATTCTTTCGCGAGCCTCGCTGCTGATCTCGGCTATTCAGAGCCCACGATCGCCGCGTTGCTCGGTCATCAGGGGCGGTCCATTACCAGCCGATACGTGCACAGCGCCGACGCGGTGTTGCTTGCAGCGGCTGATGCAATCGCCAGCAGGACAGCAGAGCTAATGGGGGATGTTAGCCCCACGCCTCAGGTGGTGGAATTGCTCGCAGCGCGATAGCCCTTCATCCAGCCGCGGGATAATTCTCAAAATTCGTATGAATTCGGCTTGGAGTAAGGAACGCGCGGTGAAAACGACTTGGGATCAAGAAGCCCGCCGGTGGGTTCCTCTGACATCGGAACCGCGGGTTAGGAAAAGTTCACCGCAAATAAGGAGCGGAGACGAGGTCGAGAAAATCATCAAAGCGCGGCGGAAGGTGCTGAAGACCGAGTGGGCAAAGGCTTGGCCAGAAGGCGTGGACCTGCCTTTTCGGGCCGAACTGATCGATGAACTTCTCGCTGTTGCGAACCTCAGCAAGACCGATCCGCAATGCGAAAATAGTTATTCGCTCACTTGAATGGATCATAGCGCTCAGCAGAATGATGACAGCGAGCGATCTATCTCCCTCGACAGTCACCAAGAGATTGAGATCTCTAGAGGTGGCGGCAAGAACCTCCAAGTTATCCGAAAAGTTGTGGGACGGTCTTCCAGCGCAAGTTCAGCATGCCCTTTGGGCAGCGGCCTCCGACGAAGGCATAGCTGACCCTGATGACCTGATGCATCGGATTGTGAGCGAGGGGCAAGATGGGATCGAAGGCATTCGTCGATGGGCAAGTAGAGCCGCTACCTTTATGCGTTCCGAGGCCGAGATCACCGGCACGTTAAAGGCTCGTCGGATCGTTGACGAAATTATTTCGGAAATACTTAAAATATGGACTAAGACGCTCTGCCGCCAAATTTCATGGTCTAGGACCTTTGGTGTTGCATCGGGACCGCTAATTCGATTTGTAATGGTGTGTCTCTATATTGTGAAAGATGAGATCGAGTTGACGTTGAAATTTGAACCTAACGCGATCGCTCAACGTATCCAAAGACTGCTTAATGACGCCGGGTACTGCCGCGCCCGCTCCAAGAAACGAATTGAACAACGTAGTTAATCGCCCGTGAAGAACCTATGAAGCGACCACGGGCAATCCCGTCGCGATCATCCTGAGCCGCGGCAAGACGCCGGACGGCGCCGAGGTGAGCTTGGTGCTGCGCCACGTAATCGGCCATATCCTCGCCCGCTGGCTGGTGGCGCGCGGCGACAGCCATTACGCTCGGCCCGAGGCTACGGCGTGGTGCGAGCGTCAGCGTGTCGGCTACATCTTCGGCCTCTCCGGCCACCCAGTGCTGCTGCGCCAAGTCGGCGGCCCGCTCGCCGAGGACGCGGCGCTCGGCCGCCTCGCGGGCGAAGCGGTCACCCGCACCAAAATGCCCTGCCGAGCGCCTTCCCTTATCAGGCCGGCTTCGCCGATCTCACCGGTCGTATCGCACTGCTGCCATGACTGACGGGGCCGGATGCCCCAGTACAAACCCCTCGGCGCAACCTCAAGCGTGACCCACCGCGTCACAGACGGCACCAAACATCGCGTCCCGGTCCCGGCATCACATGGGGCCACAGCATTCCTATGAATGATACGGGCTAGGTTGCGCCATGAAATCCAAAAGTGTTCATGGTGATCGCCGTCTGCTCTTTAGCAATCATTAGCCATCGTCAGCAAATGGACGTATGCGATGGCAATTCCGACCAACAACGATGCGCGTTTAACACGCAAAGCAACTGCCGGCGCTTTAACTGAGGCAGGTTACCCGACAGCGGCAGCGACCTTGGCCACCAAAGCATGCCGTGGTGGTGGGCCGCCATTCCGACATTACGGTCGCGTGACGATCTACCAGTGGGGTGATGCGCTCGATTGGGCTCGGTCACGTCTGGGACCCATCATTCGCAATACCGCCGAAACTGATCTGCCGGAGCCATGACGAATGGCCACCGACTGTCTCGCGGCTCGCGAGCGGCAGGTGCCGTCGATGCATCTCGCCGCCGTGGGCGGGCCGGCGAACCTTTTCCGGGTTTCGACGCCGTGACCGGCGAGCCAGTCACGACCATGCAGGCCGGCCAACGGCTCGCGGAGTTCGCCGCCGGTCTGGCCGCGACGGGCAAGAACGAGACGCGGGACGTTCCCTGCGGCGGTAGCAACGCCTGCTGCTGGGCTGACCGGATCGAGGTCGAACCGGGCGACGACCTAACGCGGCTCGCCACAATTCGCGACGCCGACGGCGCTCGGGTGTTGCGCCACCGCGAAGACGGAGCCTGCATCCACCTAACCGCACATGGTTGCGGCGTGCGCGAGCATCGCCCGGCGGTGTGCCGCAGCTACGACTGTCGCGTCGCAGGGGCCGTTGGCCTGATCGAGGAATTTTCTAATGGACACGCGACTCCCGGCTGGTTTTTTGAAATTGAGACACCCGCAGATCGCGCGCTGGCGCTAGCGCTGCGGCTGGGCGCAATGCGCGTCGTTAGGGCGGCCACCGACGGTGAATTCGACGTCGCCGAGGCGGCGCTCGCAGCATGGACGTTGGCCCGCGAGTACCTCAACGAAATTCAGGCGCTCGCCGAGAAGACCTACAACAAGCCTATGCGAAAGGCGAGGGGGCGGGCATGACCGCGCTCGTCGTCGATCGCGACATGATCGCAGACTTCATCGATGCGCTGTTCCGGTATGCTGATGAGGGCACCTACGTCCAGCTGCGAGCCTTTGTCGACAGCAGCAACGGCGGCACCTGGGGCAATTGCCCGGCCGTCAAGATGAACGGCGTCGGGCCGAGCGAGCTGATCGATACCGCAGCTCACTACGCCCAGCGATGCGCCAACGCGGCAGAGCCGGTTGTGTTCTGTCCGCCGATCGTGACCCTAAAAAACGCGATCACGGCCGCCGAGAAGGACGTCGCCAACGGTATCGCACTCAGCGTCGAGTGCGACCAAGCCCCCTCCAAGGCATGCGCTCTGCTGGAATTTCTGCTCGGTCCTGCGACTATCGTGGTGAAGTCAGGTGGCGAATGGACATGCCCCGTTACCGGCGTGGTCGAGGCAAAGCTGCACCTTCACTGGCGGCTGCAGGAGCCGACGCGGGCGCACGATCGACCATCAACTGCTGAAGGAAGCCCGCCGCCTCGCCGAGCAGCTCGTCGGCGCGGACGGCAGCGCGGTCCCGCTGGTGCACCCGCTGCGCTGGCCAGGGTCCTGGCACCGCAAGCGCACGCCCCGGCTGGCCCGCGATCGTCGACCTGAACGAAGACGCCGAGATCGATCTCGGCGAGGCGCTGGAGCGGCTGCGCGAGGCCGTCGCCGCCCGTGGCAAAAACGCCAGCAAGGCCGACTACACAACCCACAAAGCCAGCGAACCCGAGGCTGACCCGCTTCGACGTTGTCGCAGCATTGGCGGTGATCCCAAACGCTGATCTGCCGTGGGACGAGTGGAACAGGATCGGCATGGCGAGCTTGGCGCGCAACCGGCGGCAACGACGCCGGGTTCGCCACCTTTGCGGCTTGGTCGGCCAAGTCGAGCAAGAACAACCGGCGGAAACGCGGGCGCGTTGGGATCACTACCCAACCTCGCCTCCGACGCATATCGGCGCCGGCACGCTGTTCTATATGGCGGCAGAAGCTCGGCCGGGGTGGCGCAAACCTTCGGATTTCGTCCCCCCGCGTTCGGGCGATGCATTCGCCGATTACGGCAACGGATACTGGCCCGAGGGAGACGCTCCACGTTCAGCCGAAGAAAAGGTCACCGGCACAGCCCCGCTGGACCCGCCCGCATACACAGTTCAATCCTGGCTCGACCGCGATCTACCCGAGCCCGACCTGCTGCTTGGTCCGTTCAGTACCACCAGCCGCGGGATGTTTGTCGCCGATACCGGCATCGGCAAAACCAATATCGCGATAGCCATGGCTTTCGCGATGGCGGGAGGGCAGCCTTTCCTGCATTGGACCGGCTATCGCACTGCTCGCATCCTCTTTATCGACGGCGAAATGTCTCGGCGCCTGTTACGGGCGCGCATTCGTGATGCCGCCCGCCGGGCTGGCGCGGTTCCCGAAAATCTGTATTTCCTGTGCCGCGACGATCTCCCAGACATGCCGCCGCTTAACTCTCGGGCCGGGCAACGATTTATAGATGCTTTCATCGAACAATACGGCGGGGTTGATTTCATTTACTTCGATAATATCCAGGCGCTGTTGCTCGGCGATATGAAGGACGAAGAGCCGTGGCAACAAACCTTGCCGTGGATACGAGATCTGACCCGCCGCAGCATCGGGCAGCTGTGGATACATCACACCGGCCACGACACCGGGCGCGCCTACGGCACCAAGACCCGAGAATGGCAATTCGACTCGGTAATGCTGGCGGAGAAGGTCGCGCAGGCCGGCGCCGACATCGCTTTCTCGCTGAAGTTCAACAAGGCGCGCGAGCGAACGCCCCGACAATCGCGGTGACTTCGACCCGGTCGTGGTCACCCTTGTCAACGACATCTGGGCGGCGGAAGGCGGGACGCGGCGGGGCAAGCCGCTTTCGCCTTTGGAACAGAAGTTTTTCCTGGCACTGCAGGACGCGCTCGCGGCGGCCGGTGCGACCATCGTCAACATCAATGGCCGACCCTGCGCCACGACCGAGCAGTGGAAATACGAGTGCATCCGCCTCGGGCTGATCAACTCCAAGAAAGAGCCGAACAAGCAGCGGGCGCTCTTCCACAGTTACCGTAATAAGCTAATCGCGAAGGATCGGGTCGCCTGCCAAGCCGACCTTACCTGGATCATCTGAGGGCTTTTGTTCACGTCCTGATCATGGTTGCTCACACCCCCTGAGTAACCGTCGAGCAACCATCCATTTTTGGCGGATGAGCAACCGGAGCAACCATCGAGCAACCATAGGAAAACTGCGGAGCAACCGTCAGCAACCAAGCCGCCCGCCCTTAAGAGCAACCGAGCAACCGTCTCTCTTAAGGAGACGGGGTGCGGTTGCTCTGGTTGCTCTGGAGAGAGGGGCAACCCAGGAGACCCGCCCCCCGGGCTTCGATGATGGTTTCAACTCGGTTGCCATCACGGCCGACCGAGGAATGACTGCGAGCGCCCGCAAGCCGAACCCGGCAGGGTGTGTCCGTTCACCCTGAAGCCGGTGAATGTCACCGTGAAGGGGCGGTTTCGGTGCCTGTCGTTGATCCGCCGACGCAGCCGCCCCCGGAGGAGCCCACCCCCCTCGGGGTGTCCTAAAAATTGGGACAGTTTGCCCGGTGTCAGGCGGCCTTGCGGAGACGCTGAAGATCGCGCCGCGCCGCCACCAGGGCGGTGATCTGGGAGATGATGGCGGCGTCGATCCGCTCTGCCAGGTCGGCCGGCAGCTGGCGCTCGCCGGAGACCCAATACCGCACGGTGCGATCGTTGGTGCCGATCGCCCGGCCTAGCTCGCGCTGCCAGCGAGGCCCAAACACGGCCTCTGCAACGTTGCGCAGATCGTCAGGGGTCATGGCGCCGGCTCCCATACCAAGTGCGTCACGCCGTTGGCGCGCCCTAAAAACTAGGACAGGTGCCGGGCTGTCAAGGGGGTCTTGTGTCAAGGGTGTGACAACCCGCCGAACCTCGGTGTCGCAGCGCCCACGGGCGCGCGCGCGAGCTATCTACAGGGCGGCATTCGCCGGGTATTCACCAGGCTGTCGTTTTGGCTCAAAATCGGCTCAGCTGCTGATGGTCTGTGATAGCGAGATGAGCGGATGGGAGTGCTGGTCAATCAAAAGCATGAGGCGTTCGCTCAGGCGATCGCCAAAGGCAGCTCGATCATCGATGCCTTTGTAGCGGCTGGTTATCCGCGTCGCAGCGGCAACGCGAGCCGGTTGAGAGTTAGTGAGCGGGTGGATGCCAGGATCACCGAATTGGTGGCGCAGCGGGCCGCCGAGGCGCAGCGGCAGGCGCTGGGCGCGGCCGAAAAAGCCGGCGTCGACAGCTACTGGGTCATTCGCCGGCTGCGGACCAATTCGGTGCTGGCAGCGCGTCGCGGCGACACGGCCGCCAGCAACCGGGCAACCGAGCTGATCGGCAAGCATCTCGGCATGTTCATCGACAAAAAGCAGATAGATATCAACGTCGTAGATGACAGCGACGAGTATCTGGCCAGGCTGATGGAGATTGTCGGTGCCAGGGTGATTGATGCCGAGCCGGCGCCGCTGCAGCTGGAGAATGATGGGCTCAAAGATGGGTCAGCCTCGGATGGCTCGGCCATAGACGAGTAAGATCAGTGTCTTAGGGGTATAGTTGGGAGGATACGGTATCCGCTGCACCCGGCCTGCGTAGCAGAGGCATCTACAGCGTTGGGAGAAACCGCGGTCGAAGCGGTGGCTGTTGCCGGCCCGGTGCTACCTGACAGCGCATGCCTATAGAATTCTCACTCAGATGCAATGCGAGGCAATGCCTCACCTTTTGCAGCCCGAGCGTCGGGCTCCAACTCCAGGCTGCACCTCGACGAGGTGCGAGATGGGGGCGAGTATGGGACAGCGGTCCGGTCGAGACGTAAGCCATTGGCAGGTGCGACGCTGGTCGCACCGTTTAAACAGCGTCGCACGGCTGGCCGAGCCGGCCGCTGGCCTGGCGCTGGCGGCCGGCGCCGGCCCGGCCGGTCAGGCTGGAGGCGAGCCAATAGGCAAATCGATCCCCCCTGGCGACCGGGCTGCCTCGAACCGGGCGGTCGAGCTGATCGGCAAGCACTTGGGTATGTTCATCGACAAAAACTCGATTGACATCAGTTATATAGACGACGCCGACGAGTATCTCGCCAAGATCATGGCGATCGTCGACGCTAAGACAGTGGAGCATGAGCCTGCGCCCCTGCCGATCGACTATGAGATGGCCGAGCAGGACGACGGCGCGCATTGAGAGCCGGCGTAGCTGCCCCCTCTACGGCGTTAGGCCAAAGACGCTAGGCTTTCCACCACATTTGAACAGGGATACTTGGCCCTTCCATACTCAGCCCCACCTGCCAACTTGGTCCGAGCTGGCCCGAGCTGTCAGTCTGATAGGTGGCAGCAGACGCTGATCTGCTGCTGATACAGCAGCGCATCGTCTGCATAACCGGGTGATAATGCAGTGTCATCCTCGGTCCGCTACCAGACCACGGGTCTGGCTTGGCCTCGGTCGAGCCGTTTAAACGGCGCCGCGGCGCCGCTGGCGGCGGGCCGGCGCCGCGGGTCAGCCACAGGCTGCCAATAGGTAGAACCGATCCCCCCTGGCCACGCGAGCGAATTTTGTCTTACCACACGCCCAACACCCCACACTTCCAACTCCCCTCTAAAATTTACACAACTACCACAAGGGCAACCCCGCTCAGAAAATCAGAAAATTTTTGGGAGCGCCTCTGTCGCTGCTGGTGTAGTTAGGAGTCAGGAAGTAAAACCGACGTGTTCGCTTTAGGCGCGGTCGGGTGGCGCCCGGCTTAGTGGAGGGCGGCCGCGCAATTTTAAGAGCCTTTGCCAGCGCTGCCACCTGAACCACGACCGGCCGCACCATCAGGCGCGGCGGCGGATCACTTACCTGCTGCGCCGGGCGCTCGGCGACCTGTTCCTCGGCCCTGTATCGCCGGTGGGGTCGGCGATGATTGTGGCCGGATCTGCCATGTCACCAATTTGCGGACGCACCAAAGCTTGAGCGAAGCGGGCGCATCGCATATGTGCGGCGGGGCTTGAGCGGGGCGTCGCGCGGGACTACGCGGAAGCGGGGCGCTGGTATCGCAAGGCTGCCGAGCCGGGCGCCGGTTGCTCACTCGATCACCTCCTCGGCGCGGCCGAGTACCAGGGTTGGAATATCGATGCCCATCACCTGCGCTGCCTTCAGGTTAACCACCAGCTCGAACATGGTCGGCTGTTGCGCCGGCATTTCGTCGGGTCGCGCGCCCCTCAAGATTTTGTCGGTGAAATCGGCAAGTGCAATGTAGGCGCGCGGCAGGCTGATCCCGTAGCTTGCAATGCAACCCGCGTCGGCCATCTCGCGAAACTGGCAGATGGCCGGGAGCTTCTGAGACCAACTAAGCTGGCTGAGCGCATTGCGTTGGCTGAACAGCAATGGTGAGGCGAGAACATCGACGGCTTCCGCACCGCTCGCGCGAAAGGCTGTGAAGGCAGCCGGAATGTCAGCCGGACCATGTACGTCCATCGTTTCCAGTGCGACACCGAGCTTCCGGGCAGTCTCGCCGATCGCCTGCATCCGTGCGGGTACGCTCGTGCTGGGGTCTCTCAACACGCCGAAGCGTCGTGCTGAAGGAAGGATCTGCTTCAACAACTCGATCTTCTTTGCATCGAGTTCGGTCGCGAGAATGCTGAGCCCTGTAATATCGCCGCCGGGTTTGGCAAGTGACGTAACCAACCCAGCTTCGACTAAGTCATCAGACATGGAGACAATCGGGATCGAGTTTGTGGCCTGTTGAGCCGCCCGTGTTGCTGCCTCTCCAAGGGCCACGATCACGGCGGGCCTGTCCCGGACCAACGATTGTGCGACCTCGGGAAGCCGCTCTGGATGCCCTTCGGCTAGTCGGCTCTCCAAATGGATATTCCGACCATCGACCTGCCCAAGAGCCGCGAGCGCATTTCGGAAAAGCGTTGTGCCCGGCTCGGTAGTATCAGCGGTATTCACCCGCAACATGCCAACCAGCGGCAGCATCGTGTGTTCCTGCGCGAACGCGGGAACACCTGCGCAAAGCCAAAGGACGAATATGGCGGCAACTTCCCTCATTCGATCACCTCGTCGGCGCGCTGCAGCATGGATTGCGGCACGATGAGGCCAAGCGCCTTCGCGGTCTTGAGATTGATCACCAGCTCGTACTTGCTCGGCACCTGCACCGGTAGATCGGCCGGCTTCACCCCCTTGAGGATGCGATCGACGTAGGTGGCGGCACGTCGGTACTGGTCGATAAAATCAGCCCCAAAGGAGATCAGGCCGCCATTGGCAGCCAAGAAGCGGTTGGCGTAAATGGTCGGCAGTTTGTGTCGGGCCGCCAGCGCGATGATCAGATCTTGATGAACCGCAATCAGCGCGCTTGCCGTTGCAATCAGGCCCCCATTCGAGGCGCGCGCGAAGACCATGATGGCGCGCTCGATCTCGCCGGCGTCGCGCGCGTTGATCGGGCTCACCTCCAAGCCGAGTGACGGCGCCACTGACTGGATGACGGCAAACTGGCCGATCCCGCCGGTTGTGGCGGGTTCCCTAAGGACCGCCGCGCGGGTCAGGCTCGGCGCGATCTGCTTGAGCAGTTCCGGCCACTTCGCGCACAAACTGTACTCGAACTGCGTAAAGCCGGTAGCGTTGCCGCCGGGCCGCGATAGACGATCGACCAGACCAGCTCCGACGGGATCGGGGACGATCACAAATACGATCGGCACGGTACGGGTCGCCTGAAGCAACGGCTCCACAGCGCCGCCGCCGACCAGGATGACGTCCAGTGCAAGCCCAGCGAATTCCGTTGCGTATTTGCGAGTGTCGTCGGCATTGCCCACGCCCCAGCGATAATCGATCCGCACGTTGCTGCCGTCGATCCAGCCCAATTGCTGCAATCCCTCCTGGAATGCCGCGAGGCGGGCCTGGGTGCCCGGAATGTCCTCGCTCGAACCATGGAGGACGCCAATGCGCCGCATCCGGTCGGGCTGCTGCGCCTGTGCTGCGAGCGGCGAACATGCCGCTGCGCTCGCGAGCAGCTCACAAAACGTCCGGCGTCTCATAGATCCCCCTGTTCAGGGATCATCTTCTAACGGAACGCACCTTCAATGTCGCAGTCGATTGCAGCTCCGGGTCGATCGGGGGTCGGGTGCGGCAGCTTTCGCCGCTGGACCGACTGTTGAGCGCGCCTGCCGCTGTTCTTTGGCGCGCCGCCTTGCAGGAAGGCGGCCTCCTGGCGCCGCCACGCGCTCGGAGAGCCAGTCGGCCAGGTTGTCGCTGACATCCGCAAGCCGCTCGCGGACCGCCGCCACGAGGCGCACCAGCGTTGCTTCCTGCATGGCTCTTTCCTCCGGCTAGAACCTCGGCGTCCGCTTGTTGCCGGCCGGCTTGCTCTCAGGGGCCGGAGCGGCCAGCGTTCCGGTCGACGCCTTGCTCTGCGTCTGGCTCGCCACCTGCGCGGCGATGGCCTGGGCAGCGGCCGCCGCTCCGTCAAAAGGGATGTCGTCGTCCTCGACCGCCTCCGCAGTCTCGGGCTCTCCCTCGGTTTCCAGCGAGCTTTCGTCCGCCATCCGACGATCTTAAGGATCGTCACATAGGTCTTGCCGTACTCGGCGGGCATGTAGAAGTCGCTGTTTCATCTCGATGATCGGCACCATCCCCGCCTTCTGCCGTTCTTGCGCAGCCAGCCGATTGCCCCAATCCCGCCCCTTTGAGGTGGTCGAGTAGATGTGACAGCGGCGGCGGCCTGCATCCGTACTGGCTGTTCCGTGAACCGCTCGACGTGCGCTACCAGCCTACGGTTGGTCAGCGCGACACGATCAAGGAGGACAACGACGGGGCGCTGCGGCAGCTCACTGGGGTGTTTGCCGGTGACCCCGCATCGTGCGACATCACGCGCGTGCTGCGTCTGCTCGGTAACCTATTTAACGCACCCGACAAAAAACAACGACAGGCGCGCTGCAGGGGCTAGATCCGCGCCGGATCTCGTAAGAGAAACGGCCCTCAAAGTAGCAGACCACTGTGCGCAAAGCCCCAACGCGCCGTCGCCGGAGGCGCTGAGGCCCCATCATGATCGTCTGGAGACATTTCAACCCTAAGGTGATAGGCTTGCCATATCGTCGGCTCTTTCCCCTAAGGGTCGACGGCCAAACGCTGCGTGACCCCCAAAGTCAGCGAGGCAGGCATGTGGAAAAAATGCGAACGATGCGGGGCCAATCACCTCGCTCTTACGCGCGGTCTTTGTGCCGCCTGTTATGAGCAGGATCGCCAACGCAAGCCCCTTCCCACGGCGGCCGATCGCGGAACCGCCGACGCCGATCCCACCGTCAGCAGAGCGAGCGTCCACGCCGACTAGGTGATCGAGTAGGCGCAGGCTCGTGTGCGGCAACTGGCCGAAGGAGCCAGGCAAAACCAAGAAAGCCGTCTAATTAAGGCTCAGCCATCGCCGCAATTCGCAACACGGTGGAGGGTCAGCGCTCGCTACTGGGAGGGGCCGGCCACAACCAAGCCATGATCGCCGTTGTCGGCGAGTTCGGCGGTGCTGTCATCGCGGGATATCTTTTGGTGCGGCGCCAGGCGAACCAGGCGATGCCGCTGTTGCCGATCGACCGCTTTCGCCGGCCGGTCTTCGCGATCTCGGTTACGACCTCGGTCTTGAGCTTTGTCGCTCAGGGCCTCGCCTTCGTCTCTCTGCCATTTTATTTCCAGGATGTGGTCGGCATGTCGGCGGTGACGCCGGGGTTGCTGATGACGCCGTGGCCAGCGAGGGCCGCGTTGATGGCGCCGCTCGCCGGCCGGGTCGCTGACCGCTACCCTGCTGGCAGCCCCAACTCCGCTCATTCCTCCGGCATGCCTGCGTTGCGCAAACCGCGGAAGAAGGTGGCGTCGAACAAGGCTCGCAGGTGCGGCGGTCCCCAGAAGCCAGGAACGCGCGCAAACCAACCCGCCGCTCGATACTCGATGATGTTTGAGAAACGTCCGGGGAAGTGTTTGCGCGCTTCGGCAAGTTCGGCAGCGCCGCGCTCGGTGTCGCCGGCTAGACCGTAAGCGGCGGCAAGCGGGATACGCCCCCACTGCGTTGTCGGTCCGGCGCTGCGCGCCCGTTCGAGCAATGGGATTGCCTCCTCGACCTGCGACAGCAGCAAGTGCCCCAATCCGATCCGAAATTGCCAGGGGCCGAGAAAGTCGTCGCGCGGGCTTAGACGGATTAGTTTCTCGTGCGCCGTCATCGCCGCCTTAATGTCACCCGTCCAGAAACGGCACCAAGCAATCCAGCCAAGAGCGCGGACCCAGTTGGGATCGGCGGCCAGCGCGACCTCAAACTCGCCGATGGCCGCCTCGTACCGGCCCTGTGTCGCCAACAGTTGACCCTTGGCATGATGCGCGAGCGGATCGTGTGGCGATGTCGCCAATGCCTCCGCTACCAGTTCCGCGGCGCGTTCAAGGTCGGAGGTGGGCGTATCGGTCTTGTCAACGTGCGCACGCGAAGCGAGCGACATCGCCAAGTACGCGCGCGTCTTAATCGAATGCGGATCAAGCGCCAGCGCTCGTTCAAAGAGGTCGACGCTCTCGACGAAGTCTTGCCGCGTCTGCGACATCCGCGCCAACGTCGCGCGCCCTCGCAGAAAATAATCGAGCGCCTCAGCGCTCTCGATCGGCCGCGATGCCTCGGCAAAAGTCAGCGTCTGGTCCAACGCGACCGCGATCCGGCTTGTGATCTCGTCCTGCACCACGAACAGATCGGCGACAGCGCCGTCGTAGCGGTCGGCCCACACATGCGCAGCGGTATCGCAGTCGATCAATTGAGCGCTGATGCGGACTCCTGGCCGAGTCGACGTACGCTGCCTTCGAGCACGTACTGCACCCCGAGTTCCCGACCAACCGTCTTGGGGTCGACTGGTTTGCTCCTGTATGTGAGGGCAGTGCCGTGCGCGATGACGAACAGGCCGCCGATGTTGCGCGACAAATTGGTCGTCACATCCTCGGTGACGGCGTCGGCGAAATATTCCTGCTCCGGGTCGCTCGACAGATTGGCGAAAGGCAGCACGGCAATCGATAGCCGCGGCACGCCGGCGGTCCGCGCCCGTGGCTTCGGCCGCGCAGCTGTCGTCGCGGGGGCCAGGGAGTAGACCCTGATCGGCCGGGCGATATTGCGCAGCGTCTGCTCGCCGAGGTCCTGGAAGGCGAGGTCGAGCTTTCCGGCGGTATCCTCTTGCACCCTCGCCGAGACGCAGACGCCGCCCGGTTCGGCCATTGCTTCGAGTTCGTGCGGCGATGTTGACGCCGTCGCCGAGCAGGTTGTCGCCGTCGACCATGACATCGCCGACATGCACGCCAATGCGGAATTGCATCGGTTCGTCGGCAGCGCCACCGGCATTCCCAGTGGCTATTGCCCCCTGTACCGCGACGGCGCATTGCACCGCATCGACCGCGCTGGCGAAGTCGGCGACAACGCTGTCGCCGGCCGTGTTGAAGATGCGGCCGCGATGCGAAGCGATCAGTTCGTCGATGATAGCGCGGCGCATTTTCAACTGGGCAAACGTGCCCACCTCATCCGCCGCCATCAACCGGCTGTAGCCAGCGATGTCAGCGGCGAAGATCGCGGTGAGTTTGCGCTCCATCGGTTGAACGGGCACCGTCCAAATCCTCCCATACGACTATAGCGAAACGCGCATCCGCTGCGCGACCTTTCAAGCACATCGCGATCGCACCAAATCGGTCGAACGGTTCACCCGATCGTTAGGTGTGAAGTCTCAAATGGGCCAATCGATCATCGGCGAGCGAATGGCCGCAATCGGCGCGCATGGCGCCCGCTCCCGTGCGCTCAAGAAAGGTCCCTACCGACCGAGAGCGGACGCTCGCCGGGTAGCAGGACGTAGCGTTTCACCAGAGCCTTATCGGCTCGATCAGCGACGGGTCGTTGTTCCTGACGTTGCCGACGCGGCCGCTCACGGGCCAGCACGTCACCCGCAGCTGCACCCCCCTTTCTCGGCAAGCGACAGCACCCAGTTATTTGCCGCGCTGTGGATAACGTCGAAACCAGGGGATAAACGGGCTTATTGGATTGACGGCCGCAAACCCCGGGCGTGACGTGACGCTGCTGTCGCGAACAGCAAAGATGCCGCCCCGCGGAGGCGGCATTACAGACCGATCGCAAACCGGGGGGTGAGCGGTGGCTGTCGTCTTGATCGACTTCGATCTGCCGGATTTTCAAGACAGTTTCACCTGGGAGGGCGACCGGAGCAGGGCAAAAGAAACCGTCGAGGCCGCCCGCCAAATGGCGGCACGTGCGGGCTTTGATCCCCCGGGCGACTATCCGCTATATACCCTCACTCAGGCGCCGCTGCTGCTCAATGATCCAAGAAAGCGTAGGGAAGCGCAGGCGGTAATAGCCGCCTTTATCATGCAGCTGCCGACCGAGGATATCGACTACCCCGGCGCTGTTGCCGACTACCTTACGGGTCATGATATCGCGGTGACGATCCGCGAGATCCAGGGGCTGTTTACCTGCAGGCTTGGCTTTGTGCCGCAGAAAGACATCGCCGGGTCCAATGAACGATGACGCGAAGGCCGAGGACGGCCTTGCAGTGGCTAATCTCGCCGGCCGGTTCGTTTCCGCCGCGTTTGTCGCTCGCGTCGGCATCTACGCAGCCGCGCTGGCCTTGTGGCCCGTGTTGTTGGCCCGGTGGCCCTGGCTCCTCGCCGACGCCGATTGAATGACCTGCGGCTCACCGTCCCCACGGCGCAGCCGCCTTGGGTCGAAATCGCTGGTACGACGGCCTATTATTTCCTCCGCATTCTCAACCAACTCGCGCGGTACGCGCGGTAATTTATTGCTGACATCGCCGGCGTGCCTGTCGATTGGCCACGTGGTCAATCCTCGGCCGGATGGGGTGCTGGCGGCGCCTTGAGCACAAGGAGGGAGGCACGCTTGATGACCGACCTTGCTGGTAAGGTGGCAATCGTGACCGGCGGAAGCCGTGGGATAGGCGCCGGGACAGCATTCGTACTCGCTAAAGCTGGCGCGGCGGTCACGCTAGTGGCGCGCGACAGAAGGCGGGTGTCGCCGCTCGCGGACGAAATCGTCGCCAATGGCGGCCAGGCGCTTGCCTTAGCTTGTGACGTCGCAGATTACGGATCGGTTCGGGCTACGGTCGCCGAAGCCGAGCGCCGGCTGGGGGGTATCGACATATTGGTCAATAACGCCGGCGTGATCGAGCCGATCGGTGGGCTGGCGCAAAGCGATCCGGCCGTTTGGAGGCGGAGCATCGAGGTCAATCTCGTCGGCGCCTATCACACGGCGCGTGCGACGCTGCCGCGGATGCTGGAAGCGGGCAAGGGAACGGTGATCAACATCTCTTCAGCTGCCGCACATCGCCCGCTTGACGGCTGGAGCGCCTATTGTTCCGGCAAGGCGGGGCTCGCCATGCTGACCGAGGCGATCGCACTTGAGTGTGCCGATGCGGGTGTGCGGGTCTTCGGCTTGGCGCCCGGTGTTGTCGACACCGACATGCAGGCCGCTATTCGCGCATCAGGGATCAATCGGATTAGCCAAATCCGTCAGATCGACTTGGCACCGGTGGGGCATCCCGCCGCAGCGGTTCATTATCTCTGCACGGCTGCCGCTGATGATCTTGTCGGCAGGGAGCTAACGTTAAACGACCCCGATTTCCGCCGCCGCGTCGGGCTCGTGTGACCACCTATGGCAGGGGCGAAAACCCGAAGCTCGGAGCAATACATGCCGGGAGTGGACGGGCCGCAACTGCGGCGCCACGTCAAGAAGCAGCGACCGACCTTCCGGTGATGTTGGTGACCGCTTACGGTGACGACGAGTTCGCCGCCGGGCCAGCGATCTCGGGGCCAGCGAGTTCATCGCCAAGCCGGTCGACCTCGACGCGCTCAAGACGTAGCTGCGGCAGCTACCGAGTGCGGCGAACTAAAAGGGTGTGAATGCCCAACGAGGCATATCCGGTCGACTTCGACTGCAGGCACCTACTCCATGGCCGGCAAGGCCGATGGCTGGCCCGGTGTCGACATCCGATCCGCTACTCGTCAGGTCGACCCTGAGGTCACTGGACAGGCTTCGACGCCGCACAGCTCTCTTGCTCCGCCCCCGCCGGGCTAACGCGCACAAGCAGCTGTCCGGTCAGCCCGCACGGCCCGGTGCCGAGGTCACGGTTGAGGCAGCCTTCGATCGCTTCGATCGTGGTGTCGCGAAAGATCGCACTGATCAGATTGCCGTCGCGCCACCAGGCGAGCTTGGTCGCTGCCTGATAGCCGCTCTTCGGGCCGGGCGCAGCGCACACACCGCATCCGGCGTTCCGAAGGCGTCTTCGAGCCCGGCGACCACACCGCGGAAGGCCGGCGGATTAACACCGTGGCGTTGCCGCTCAAGCTGAACCCGTTTTAGGCCGCCGGTTGTTTTGTCATCTGGAAAAACGTGATGAGCGGGACGCCGCCAACGGGGACATTGCGCACGTGGACCGGCATCCGAAACCCTGCACACAACCCGGAAGCAAACGCTTCAAACCTGAGCTTCTGCTCAGCGCCGGGAGCAGCGACTAGTCATGCATGACCGGCCGATGCCACTTTGGGCAGTCTTTGTCTTCGTGTATCTATCATAAAGAAAATCGGAACAACCACGCCCCGGCATGATGGGCGGCGCGAACAGGAAGGGGCCCAAATGACGCAGATCACCAGACGTATGGTGCTTCGCAACTCGCTGGCGGTCGCCGCGGCGGGGTCGCTCGCGCGCCCGTTTATCGCCAATGCCGCGGCCTCGACCGCGACTGCGTGGTGGACCCAGGGCTTTGTCCCGGAAGAGGACGCAGCCTTCAAGAAGCTGGTCGACGATTATCAGAAGCAGAGCGGCAACACGATCGATTTCAGCCTGATCCCGTTCGCGCCGTTGAACCAGAAGACCGTCTCGGCGCTGACCAGCGGCGATGTGCCTGACATAATCGACATCAACACAGACGTTCTGGCGCCGCAGAACGCGTGGGACGACAAGATGGTCGAGGTCAGCGACGTCGTCGACACGCAGAAGGACGCGTACCACCCGACGGTCTATCTGGCGACGCAGTACTACAACAGCGCGGCGAAGAAGCGCGGCGCGTACATTGTGCCGTACAAGACCGCGGTCGTTCCCTTCCACATCTGGAATTCGCTGGTGGAGAAAGCCGGGTTCAAGCTGTCCGACGCGCCGAAGACATGGGATGCGTTCTGGGATTTCTTCAAGCCGATGCAGGCGAAGCTGCGCGATTTCGGCATGCGCAACGTTTACTCGATAGGTCTGCAATGCACCACGACCGGCCCGAACGACGGCAACAACCTGTTCAACCACTTCCTGATTGCCAACGGCGGTAACGGCATCCTCACCAAGGACGGCAAGGTCCATCTTGACGATCCGCAGGTCAAGGAAGCTGCGATCAAGGCAATCACGTTCATCACCAAGACCTACAAGGACGGCTACGTTCCGTCGGGTGCGCTAAGCTGGAACGACGCCGACGACAACAACGCCTTTCACTCGAAACTGTTCGTTATGGATTTCGACGGCACGATCTCGACCGAAGTCGCGATCAAGGACCAGGCCGAGCGCGACGAGGTCACGACCATGGGGCTGCCGCTCGGCAACGACGGCAAACCGATGCCGGCGCAACTCGGTGTCGCCGCCGCCGTCATCCCGAAGGGTGCAAAGAACACCGCTGTCGCCAAAGATTTCCTGAAATACCTGATCCAGCCACAAGTGACGAACAACTACCTCAAGGAGGGGCTCGGCCGCTTTCTCCCGGCGGTGCCCTCGCTGGTCAAAAGCGACCCGTTCTGGCTGTCGCACCCGCAGCGCAAGGCCTACACGACCGAGGCGCTGTTGAGCGATACCGTGCCCAACTACCCGGTGTTCAACCCGGGCTGGGCGGAGGTCAACGCCCAACAGGTTTGGGGCTCGGCCGCGGCGGACGTCATCCGCAACGGCACCGACCCAAAGGCGGCCACCGAAGCCGCCTTCAAGAAGGTCGAGGCGATCATCGCAAAGTACCCGATCGTTCAGAGCTGAGGGGAACAGCTCCGGCGGGAGCAAACCGCGCCGACCGCTCGCTACTCGACGAACGGCCGCGGTCAGCGCAAAAGGCGACCCCTATAAACGTCAGCTTTGCTGGATCGGGTATTGGGCGAAGATCGCCTCGCTGCGCTTGAATGCCGTGTCGATTGCCACTTCAGGGGTGACCCCTTTGTTAATCACGTCGAGGATCGCGAGAGGGAACACACGCTCGGTCGAGACCTGCGCCCGTGCCGGGTTAAACACCTCGTAGGGCGCGATCGTGGGGCCATAGATGCCCTGCCGGGTATAGGCGGCGAGGGGCTCATTGTTGGGGTCGAGCCAGTAGGCTTTGTCGTTCTCGACGACCGACGTCATCGGCGGCAGTCGCCGGCCGAGCCCGGCCTTCAGAAGGGCGGCGAGTACCTTGGGCTCGATCGAATATTTGAGAAAGTCCTTGGCGACGGTGATGTTGGGGGCGCCCTTCGGGACCACCAGCGCCTGCGTACCCATGACGCCGGTCACCGGCTTGCCGTCATTGCCGAGCGGAAGGCCCAAGGTCAGGATGTCGTCGTATTCCTCCTTTTTCTTCCACAGCGCGACCTCGGTCGAGATCGTGCCGTCGAAATCCATAACGAGCAACTTAGAGTGAAAGGCGTTGTTGTCGTCGTTGTCGTTCCAGTTCTGTATCGCCGACGGCATAAACCCGCTCTTGACGGCGGTCGCCAGCTTGGTGACCACTTTGACCGCAGCTTCGCGGACTTTGGGGTCGTCGGTATGCACTTTGCCGTCGGCGGTGAACAAGTCCTTGCCGCCGTAGGCGATCATAAGGTGGTCGAAATGCCCGATTGCATCGAACCCGACCGCGCTAATCATAATCGAATAGGCATAGACGTTGCGCTTTCCCTGCGCCCGCAATTTCTCCGCAACCGGCGGGAAAAAATCGAGAAAGGCGTCCCACGTCTTCGGAATGTCCGACGTCTTGTAACCGGCCTGATCAAGCAAAGACTTCCAAACATGGAACGGAGTCACCGCCATGCGGTTCGGGATCATGTAAAAGCTGCGTTTCTTCGTGACGCTGTTGTACGCGAAGGCGGTTTGCAGCGCCGTCGGCATGAACAGCGTTTTCTGCGTCTCGATGACGTCGGTCAAATCGACCAGCTGGTCCTTCCAGGCGCTTAATACGGCAAAGAAATAGTCGCCGAGATCGATGATGTCCGGCACAAGCCCACTCGTCACCGCGGCGACCTCTTTCTGGCGCATCGCGGCGAACGGCACGATGCTGTAGTCGATCGTGTTCCCGCTCGCCTTCTGGTAATCCGCGACCATCTGCTGGAAGGCGATGTCTTCTTCCTGGGCAAAGCCCTGCACCCACCAGACCGTCGCCGTGGTAGCCGCGGCATTGGCGATGTACGGACGCCCAATCGCACCCGCTGCCGCGAGCCCCGTCGAGACACGCAGCAACGACCGCCTGGTCAGCTTTTCCATCGGAGATCTCCCTGTTCAACAATCCCCGCTTTAGCGGGTTATGCGATTGGCTCGCTGCCGCGAATATGCGCTCCCGAAGCGCGCCATTTCAACCATCCACGCAGGCCATGCGGATCGGCAATCGGCTTTCGCCGCACGCGGCTTGCCCCGGTGCCAAAGGGCGCGACCCGGCAGGCGAGCCTGATGGAACTTCGACACCTAACTTCTGATAGCTTGGCTACATCAACGGATTAGGGGAATCGGAAACGACGTTGGCACTACGCCGGCGGGGTTTTCGACGGCGTTTTTGGGGTTTGCGCAGAGTTCGCGGTGGCGGGGGTTGGGCGCTGCGGACGAGCGGCGGCAGGGCGATGCCCAGTGTCTTGAAGACGGCGCTGGCGGCGGGCGGCGGCGGGTTGCGCAACAGGTAACGTTTTCCGTCTTGCTCGATCTCAGTTTCGCTCAGGCGTTCGAGATCGTGGACGATGTCGGTCCATTCGAGCTCGTGGCCGACGGCGAGGAGGCGATCCTGCAGCTCCTTGCGCAGGACCAGGGCGAGAAAGGAGCAGAAGACGTGACCGCGGATGGTGTGGTCGCATTTGTGGAAGATCGGGCGGGTGGCGAGCAGCGATTTTGCGGTGCGGAAGATGTCCTCGACCATCCAGCGCTCGCGATAGCGCAGGACGGCCTGGAGCGGGGTAAGCTTGGTGTTGGTGCGCAGCACGTAGATGCCGTCGAAGAGAGCGTCGAGGGCGACGCGGCGCGGATCGATTTCGAAACGACGACCGGCTTTGAGGCCGAGAAAGCGGCGATAGCCGCGGTTGCCCACCAGGCTTTTGTCACCGCGGGCAAGCGCCTCGGTGAGAGCGGCAACGATGGCGGCGCGTTCGGCGGCATCCTTATGCGCCTCGGCCTCATTGCGGCAGACAATGTAGCGGCGGCGCCACGGCTTGCCGGCGGCATCTGTGCCGGAGCGGATGACCTCCTTGACCATCAGGTCGGTAGTGCCACGGTCGGCCGCTTTGGGAATGCTCAACGGCACCCAGGGGGTGGGGTCGGCGATGACGCCGCGGATCTCCTTGGTGGCGCGCTCGCGCGCCCCGAGGATGTAGTCGATGCCGCGGGCTTCGAGTTCGGCCACGGTGGCGGCGCTGATCATGCCGCGGTCAGCGACGACACCGATGCGGGCGATTAGGAAGCGGGTCTTGAGCCGTTCGATCACCGGCAACAGGGTGGTCACGTCGGTGGTGTTGCCGGGCCACAGGTCGGAGCAGATCGGCCGGCCATTGCTATCGATGACGACGGCCAGAACAACCTGGCGCAGATCGGGGCGGTGGTCCTTGGAGTGCCCGTATTGGCCCAGGCTCTCCCCGCCGCGACCTTCGAAGTAGAGCGAGGTGGTATCGAGGAAGACCAGGCTGACCTCGCTGAACAGGTTGTTGCGCAAGGCGAACAGACGTTCCTCGACGAGATCCTTGGTGGTTCGCGGCGCCAGGCCACGCCCGCTCTGGTCGGCGAGTTCTTCGCCGAGCCAACCCATCGTGCGATAGAGGTGATGGAGGTCGAGTTCGGGGACGCCCGCGATGACCATGTCGTGGCGCCACTTCTCGGCGGCGCGGTCGGAGCCGGGGTCGAACAGGCGATGCAGGACGCTCAAGAAGACGGCGCGTTCGAGGTCGAACTCGAAGTCGCGGTTCTGCGCCAGTTCACTGACCACGCGCTTGCCGCCGGTCTCTTGCCACAGCCGTTCGAAGGCGAGTGCCGGGCCGAGCTGGCGGGTGGTGATCTTGGTGGCATCGCCGTTGTCAAAGGCGGTGAGCACGACCGCAGTGGCGGCGAAGCGGGCGCCGGAGCGCAACAGGCGGTCGATTTCGCCGCTCGCCACGAGGTCGTCGACGCGGCCGAGGGTGGCGACCACGGATTGCCGGGGCTTGCCGTCGACGCGCTCATTCTTGACGATCTGGAGGTATTCGGTTTTGCCGGAGAGCTTGCGTCGGAAGAACATGGCGGCTCCAAACGAAGAGCACCATGATATCGCGATTGAAAGCCCTTAAGAATCGGAACAAACAGGCAAAATCGTGGCACTACATTTATGTCAAATTCCCGATGCGCTTATGCGAAATCAATGACTTGCGAGCCGCCCGCCGGCTCGCACTGTCGAAGACGGACCTGACCTCGGCGGGCCGACGCAGCGCGATTAGCCGGACACGAAACCTCGCGCGTGCCAAAGCCGGCGGGCTGGCGCGATGGTGCCTATCGACGAGCAGCGCCCACTGGCGGCAGCCGCACTCCGGGAACCATCTATTTCACGACATCGACGCTAGCGTGCATCGTATCCTTGCTGCGTCCCCTTGAGCGGTCGAGCACGCCAGCCCTACCCGGTAGCGCCTCTCCTGACACCGGGTTCAGGCGCCGGCGCATTTCCTTACCCGCCCTGTAGTACGCGAAATACTTCTCGTTAAGGTCAATCGCCTTGCCTGTCTTCGGATTGCGGCCAATCCCCGGGGAGCGACGTTTGACCCCAAATGCGCCAAAACCCCGTAACTCAACGCGGTCGCCACGCATCAACGCTGCGGTAATCTCGTCAAACACGGTGCTAACGAGGGTCTCGGCGTCCCGCTGGTCCAGTTCGTTGGCTTGCATAAGCCTTGCGATTAGTTCTGATTTTGTCATTTAAGGTACTCCGCCAGCGATTGACGCCAGGATTTGCTCCCCTGCGAGTGCTACCGAGCAATTATGCGCGGCTCAAGCGACTGTTTTGACGCCTGGCTGGCTGCTGCTTGCCGTTGCCTTACGCAGCGAGGTTCGCACTAGAACGCGCCATCACTGCATCTGTGGGCTCGTCCTCGACCATACCCATAAGATGGCGTAGCGTTTCGCGACCGCGCGAAAGCCGTGATCGGAGGGTGCCAACCGGGATATTCACGATTTTGGCGGCGTCCCGGTAGGCCATGCCTTCAAGGCCAATCATCAAGACAACGGTGCGCTGCACGTCAGGAAGCAGGGCCAGGGCGCGGGCAAGATCGCGGAGTTCGAGGCGCTTGCCTTGCGCGGCGGCACAGCCCAGTAAGGGCTCGTCTTCGTCCAACTCAACTGCGGCTCTCTCATGTGCCGCGCGGCGGAGGGAGTTGACGTACTGATTGTGGAGGATGGAAAAGAGCCAAGCGCGGAGGTTTGTTCCGCCCTGCCACAAATGCTGCTTTGATAGCGCGCGCACGAGGCAGTCCTGTACGAGGTCGTCGGCGTTCCCGTCATTACGGGTGAGAGCGCCCGCATAGCGCCGCAGACGCGGGATGTGAGCTTCAACGCATTTGGCGAAATCTTCCATCGAGCTTTCCCCCTCGCCGAGCGGTTTGCGATCGATCTCGAAGTATGGAGACTAGCGCACCCGCGGCAGCAATTGGGCCGTGGTATCGCACTGACCTCTCTGGCGGTATCGATCTCGTCGGCCGCTGGACCGACGCTGGCGGCCGCAATCCTGGCAATCGCCGTGGCCGTATCTGTTCGCGGTCAATGTACCGATCGGCGGCGGCGGCCGGGCTCGGCTCGGCTCTCGCCGCTGCCAGTCGGGACGCCGCCGCCATAGTTTCACGACGTTCGTCTCCATCGTCGGGTTCGGGCGATGGGACATTTTGAAATGTCACGTCAGCGCGGTGTGCTTTTGGGGACGCACGGTTTTTCGCATGGCCCGCGCGATCAGGAATGCGCGAGATCACCGACTGGCTGAGCCCGGTGGCGAGGGCTGCCTGGCATTGCGCCCCCCTCATCTCGACGATCCGGCGCAGGAACGTGGCCTCCTGCCGCCGCCGTCGATCACGCTGGGCGAGCCCGTCGGTCGCGTTTGCTCGACGCTCGCGAGCTTCTCGCGAACCGTGGCTAACCCGAGGACCTCGATCGATGCAACAAAGGGGCTGAGCGGCCCCCTTGTGCTTATCGGTCTGAAGCCTGCGGCCTATTTGTAAAACGGCCCGGACGCGCCACTTGTCGGGTTGTTACCGCCCGGCGGCATCGGAGCCCGGGGCATCGGAGCCGGGGCCGCCGGGGCGCCTCCCTGGAGGCGGGAAAGCTCTTGGGCGTTAAGCATGTTGGCAGAGTTATCGCTCGAAGCCCCAGAGCCTCCATGGGTGTGGTGGGTCTTGTAGGTGTGATGATGGGTCGCGCAGGTATCCTTACCTGCCACAGTCAACGAGGGCGCGGTCATCGTCGGCCCCTGCGCCCAGCTTGGCGCGGCGAAAGCCAGGGTCAGCGCTGCTCCGATGAAGCCAATTGCCAGAGTTCTCATGTTCACAATCCTCCCTGCGAAGTCGATGCGCCGTTAGGCAATCGCTCGTCGGATAAAATGGTACACGACGAGCACAACTACAGCTCCGATGATGGCGACAAACATGCTGTACAGATTGAAGCCGGTCACACCGGCATGGCCGACAAGCTCAAACAGATAGCCGCCAACAAGCGCGCCAACCACCCCAAGGACGATGTCCAGAATGATACCCGAGCCTTGGCGATTGACGATTTTACTGCCGATAAAGCCGGCGATCAGGCCGAGAACGATCCAGCCAATTACTGACATCTCACGCCTCCCTCCACTTATCTTTATAACGGTTACCGAACGCTACAACCATTGCGTTCCCAGAACAAGGAAACGTGAACGTTCTGGATTGCCTAGGGCTTGTTCAACCAGCGGCGGTAGACAATTGGCGCAACTGAGCCTTCAAGTGGTCGAAATCGACCGGCTTGGCGAGGAACTCGAAGGCCCCAAGCTCGCGCGCCCGGCGGCGGCGCTCATCGTCACCATAGGCGGTCACCATCATGACCGGCATGTCGGGTCGTTGTTCCTTGACGTGGCGCAGGAGCTGAAGCCCGTCCATCCCCGGCATGTTGATGTCCGAAAGGATCACGATCAATTGCGGCTCGATCCCTTCCGTCAATTGCTGTAGCGCGGCTTCACCTGACTGAGCGAAGTGCATAACGTAGATGCCGTCTCGGGCTTCACGACGAAAGCGTTGGCGGAAGAGATCCGCGACATCAGGCTCATCGTCGACAACCAAAATGCTGACGCTCATACCTTCTCCCCAAGGTGCTGCGACTGACTACTGGCGCGGCAGGCGGACGGTAAACTCGGTGAACGACCCCGGTTCGCTCTCGACCGTAATCGTGCCGCCATGTTGTTGTGTGACGATGTCGTAGGAGATCGACAGACCTAGCCCGGTGCCCTCGCCAGTCGGCTTGGTGGTGAAGAACGGCTGGAACAGCTTGTCTCTGATCTCAGGGGCGATGCCGGTGCCATTGTCGCGAACCCTGACCTCGACGGCATCTTCGGCCTCGCAGGTCGCCACGGCGAGGACGGGACGGAACGACCCGTCGCCGTTCGCGCGTGCCCGCTTGTTGGCGGCGTAAAAGCCGTTGCCAAAGAGGTTGAGAAAGACGCGGGTGATCTCCTGCGGGGCCAGTTCGATAGGTTTGAGGCTCGCCGCGTAATCGCGTTCGAGGGTGATGTTGAAGTCCTGGTTCTGCGGGCACCGTGATAGGCGAGGTTGAGCGCCTCATCGACTAACGTGTTGAGATCGACCTCCCGCCGCTCGCCCGATACGCCGCGCGAGTGTTCCAACATGCTCTTGACAATGTTGTCAGCCCGTTTCCCATGCTCGGCGATCTTTTCGAGGTTGCCCGAGAGCATGTCGATGGTCTCGTCGACCTCGGCGCGCTTGTCCGTGCCAAGCGCCGCCACAGCAGGCTCCGTTACCTCCTTCAATTCGTCGAGCAGCTCGACCGACAGGGTGGCAAAGTTGTTGACGAAGTTGAGCGGGTTCTTGATCTCGTGAGCGATCCCGGCGGTCAGCTGACCCAACGAGGCCATCTTCTCGGCCTGGATCAGATTGGCCTGCGCCGCCTTGAGTTCGGTGTACGCGACCTCTGCGGCATCGCGCGCCGCTCTGATCTCGGCCTCGCTGCGCTTGCGTTCCGTGATGTCGCTGTAGATGAACACCACGCCGCCATCCGGCATTGGGTTGTTGCGTATCTCGACAACCGTGCCGTCTGGTCGCGTGCGCTCGAAACTGTAGTGATCGGCCAGCCGGGAACGCAGTCGCGCAATCTCGGTCTCCGGCGTTCTCTCGCCAAACTCACCGCGTTCGGTGAGGTAGCGGATATACGCGTCAAACTCGGGCCGCTCAGCGAGAAGCTCATCCGGCAGATCAAGCAGTTCCTGGAAGTTCCGGTTCCACGCAGCGAGGTGCAGCGTCTGATCGAACATCGCGACGCCATCCGCCATGTTGTCGAAGGTCACCCGCAATTCGGCTTGGCGCTGCTGAATTTCGCCCAGCAGCCGGGCATTTTCGATGGCGATCACGGCCTGATCGGCAAACGTGCTGACAAGTTCGACCTGTGTGGCGGTAAAGGGCCTCACCTCGCGCCGCGCACACCCAATGACCCCGATCGCGACACCTTCGCGAATGATCGGAACGGCGAGAAAGCTGCGATACTTGGTCAACGATTGCAGAACTTCGCGTGTCCGTTGGTCGTAGCCCGGGTCGGCCAAGACGTCGGCAACGTTGACCGGCTGACATTCGACGAATGCCCGACCCATGATGAAGCCGCGAAACGGTGGACGTGGGAACAAGCTGTGAAAAGCTGCCGCTTCGTCGGGCGATAGATTGTTGGTGGCGACGAGTTTGAGCAGTCCGTCTTCATACCGAGCCACTGCCGTGAACTCGGCGTCGCACAAATTAATTGTCCGTTCGACTATCGCATCGAAAGCGGGCTGCAGGTCCGTCGTGGAAGCCGAAATAACCCTCAAGATTTCCGCCGTCGCGGTTTGCTGTTCGAGCGCCTCGCGGGTCTCAGTGATGAGGCGGGCGTTCTCCATGGCGATGACCGCCTGCTGGGCGAAGTTCTCCAGCAGTGCGATCTGTTTGTCTGAGAACGAGCGAACTTCCTGGCGGTAGACAACAATAAAACCCAGTAGGGCATCGTCCTTAACGAGCGGAACTGCCAGCACCGTGCGGGCACCCCCGAGATCAGCAAGGGCAAGACGGTTGGGTTCTCCGTCCCGATAGGCGTCCTCGTCCGTTATATCGAGTACCTGGATAAGCCGCTCTCCGGCGAGAAGCCGAGCGGGAATGGTCCCCGACCCGTAAACGTGGGTCCTGCTCATCCTGAACTCGGCATAGCGCGGAGGCAGCCCGTGTATGGCGGCCATCTCGAAATGTTCGCCGTTGTAGGTTTGTAGCTCCCCGAACGCGGCTCCGCAGAGCCGCATTGCCTTGTCGAGCATCGCGTCGAACACGGGACCGAGATCGCCGGGCGAGGCGTTGATGACGCCCAGCACTTCGGCGGTCGCGGTCTGCTGCTCCAGTGCCTCCCGCGTCTCGGTAATCAGCCGGGCGTTCTCCATGGCGATAACCGCCTGCGCCGCGAAGTTCTGCAACAGCGCGATCTGCTTGTCGGTGAAGGGGCGGACTTCCTGCCGATAAGCCGCCAGGGTCCCGAGCAGCTTGCCATCCTTGCGGAGGGCGACGACGACGTAGCTATGCGCCCCACCGAGTTCGACCATCGCACGGGGGCGCGGCTCCCCTGCAAGATAGCCAGGAGATGTCGCGAAATCCTCGATGTGAACGACATCCTCGCCACTGGCGATGCGGGCGAGTGGGCTATTCGCGGGAGGAGGGGGCGCAGCCGACAGCCACAACTCGGCAAGTGGCTCCGGGACACCGTGCAAGGCTGCTGTGCGAAATCGATCACCATCATAGGTGTTCGCGATGCCGAACGAGGCTTCGCAGAGCCGTGTCACCTTCTCCAGCATCGCATCAAACACCGGCGCGAGTTCGCCGGGCGAGGAATTGATGACCTGTAGGACCTCAGCCGTCGCGGTCTGCTGCTCCAGCGCCTCTTGGGTCTCGGTAATCAGCCGCGCATTCTCCATCGCGATGACCGCCTGGGCGGCAAAGTTCTGCAGCAGCGCGATCTGTTTATCGGAATAGGGATGAACTTCCCGGCGGTAGATCACTAATGCGCCGAGAAGCACTTCGTCCTTGCGCAACGCAACCCAGACAGCAGTGCGAGCGCCACCGACATCGACCATCGCGACCCGACCGGGGTAGCCAGACCGGTAAGCGTCGTCATCGGCAATGTCGGCGATGTGTACGATCGCTTCCCCGCCAACCAGCCGCGCAAACGCGGCGCCCGGTGTGGGCCGTTGCGGCGCGCGGAGACTATCGACCAGCGCGGCTGGAACGCCTCTGTGCGTTACGGCTTGGAAACACTTCCCGTCAAACGTCACCAAAGTGCCGAACGCTGCTTCGCACAGGCGCATCGCTCTTTCGAGCATCGCATCGAACACCGGGGCAAGATCGCCGGGCGAGGCATTGATCACCCCCAGCACCTCGGCGGTGGCGGTCTGCTGCTCCAACGCCTCGCGCGTCTCGGTGATGAGGCGCGCGTTCTCCATCGCGATGACAGCCTGGTCGGCGAAGGTGCGGACAAGCTCGATTTGGCGCTCGGTAAACGGCGCGACGTGCGAGCGAGCCAGAAAAAGCCCCCCGATCACGAGGTCCTCACGCATCAGCGGGACCGAGAGCACCGTGCGAAATCCGCCGAGGGACCGGGCCGCCTCGTCCGTGTAATCGGGGTCGGCCACAGCATCCTCGATATGAACCGTCTGGCGCTCGATCGCCATGCGGCCGATTGCGGTTCCACTATCTAGCCTGATCGGATTGCGCGCGCGGTAATCCATGTACCCCTGTGTAAACCCGACCAACGCCTCCATATGGTAAAGGCCGTCGCGATTGATGTGCCCGAGTACGGCTTTGTCCGCCTCGCACAGTCGCGCAGCTGTTTGCACTAAGGTATCGAGCACAGGCTGTATATCGAACGTCGACCGGCTGATGACCTTGAGCACATCGCTGGTCGCGGTCTGGTATTCGAGAGACTGCTGGAGATCATCCGTGCGCATGCGCAGGTCGCCTAGCAGTCGGGCGTTCTCCATCGCGATCACCGCCTGAGCGGCGAAGTTCTGCAGTAGCGCGATCTGCTTGTCGGTGAACGGGCGAACCTCGCTCCGGTAGATCGAGAATACGCCGAGCAGCGCGCCGTCTTTTCTCAACGGAACGGCAAGGAGAGTGCGAACTCCACCCAGATCGACAAGGGCATTCGGTAGGGCTGAGCCGGAATGGTAACTCTCATGAGCAGATACGTCAGGGATGTGAACGACCGGCGCGCCGCCCAGCAAGGGCTGGTGAGCCACAGGGCTTGGCGAGTGCGGTGCCGCGCGTAAAAATTCCGTGTACCGGGGCGTGGCTCCAAGTACCGCTGCGGCGTGCATGTGCTCGCCGTCGTAAGTCCACAGCGTGCCGAACGTGGCCTCGCAATGGGCTATCGCCTTTTCGAGCATGGCGTCGAACACTGGCGGGAGATCGCCGGGCGAGGAGTTGATGACGCCAAGTACCTCCGAGGTCGCGGTCTGCTGCTCCAGTGCCTCCCGCGTCTCGGTGATTAGGCGCGTGTTCTCAATGGCGATGACTGCCTGTGCGGCGAAGGTACGGACCAGTTCAATCTGCCTTTCGGTGAAAGGCTCAACCCGCTGACGTGCGACCACTATGACGCCGATAGGCTCTCCTTCTCGTAGTAGCGGAACCCCGAGTTGCGTACGCAACTTACCGAGCGACGTTGCCTCGTTGATCGTATATTCCGGGTCGGAAGCCGTGTCGGCCACCTGCACTGCGTGGCCTGCCAGCACGGTGCGGCCAGTCACCGACCCTCGGTCAACGGTGAGCGGGTGGTGTTCGAGGTATGCCTGAAATTTATGCGCGGCTTCGGTCGTGTCCGGCGAGAAGGCAAAGACTGTAGCGACCCGGTAAACTTCGCCGTCACGCCGGAAGATTGCACCATAGCCCGCATCGCACAGACGGGCGGCGGTTTCGGCAAGTGTGTCGAGCACCGGCTGGAGGTCAAAGGTCGAGCGGCTGATGACTTTGAGTACGTCGCTCGTCGCGGTCTGGTATTCGAGGGACTGCTGGAGATCATCGGTGCGCGTGCGCAGGTCATCCAGCAGTCGGGCATTCTCCATCGCGATGACCGCTTGCGCGGCAAAGTTCTGCAACAGCGCGATTTCCCTATCGTCAAACGGCTGCACTACCTCGCGAAACATGATGAGTGCGCCGACAAATGCGCCGTCCTTGATCATCGGAACGCTCAGGTTCGAGCGCGCCTCGCGGAGCGATGGGTTTGCTATGAGAACAGGAGTGAAGGCAGCTTCCACAAGAATGTCGGCTACCTGGGCCGGTTCCTTTGTCTCAAGGGCGCGATGAAGCGTCGTGTCGGGTGGCGGGTGTCGCAGGCGTGACAATGCTTCTGCGGCCTGGGGCGGAAAGCCAACCGCCGCAACACCGCGAAAGCCGTCACCGTCGTAAAGACCAAGCAGGCCGAAACGCGCATTACATAGTTGGGTCCCTCGCCTCAGTATCGCCTGGAAGACCGGTCCGACATCACCGGGCGAAGCACTGATGAACTGAAGGACTTCGGTGACTGCACTCTCACGCGCCAGCGCCTCGTCACGCTCAGCCGCGTGTCTCTCCTGCTTTCGCTGCAAATCGGCATTGGCGCGCTGAAGATCGGCAATGATCCGCTGCGGATCGGCCAACGTACTGTCAGGTGGCGGGTTCACTTGCGGACCCTTCGGATCGTCCTCCCTGATCGATCATACGTTGATCAGCGCGGGCCTTGACAGACGTTTCGTGTCGACAGGACGCCCCTCGCTTAAAGCCTTGGTCACCTTGCCGCGTTCCCCGCCATTGGTCTAGATGCTTAATACCGTGGAGATGATCCTCGTATGAGCGGCTCAGGAGGCGGGTGGGGTGACCGGTGGGCCTTGGACAGCTGTCCCGGGGGTAGGGGGATGCGAATTTATGAAGTTAGGTCGGCGCGAGGCGCGGCTCGGGGGTGGGGTCGGGGCGGCGGGCCGGGCCGCCGGCGACGATCTGCACCACGCCAGCAGTGAAGCCGATCAAGACGCCGATCTTCCAGGCGCCGTCGTAGGAACCGGTGAGGTCGAAGATCAGCCCGCCGCCGAACGCGCCGAGCGATGACCCGACCTGGTGCATCACAAACGCGACGCCAAGCAACGTCGCCATGTAGCGGGTGCCGAACATCTCGGCGACGAGGCCGCTGACTAAAGGCGCGACGCTGAGCCACAACATGCCCATCGCCGCCGCGAATACCAGGGTGCTGGCCGGGGTCGGCGGCATCATGAAATACGCCGTGAACACAAAGGCGCGCAGGATGTAGAGCCCGCCCAGCAGGATGTGCTTCGGGTATTTCGCGCCAAGCCAGCCCGCGGCCAGCGAGCCGACGCAGTTCATGCCGCCGATCACCGCAATCGCCTCGGCGGCCAGCATGGGGTCCTGGCCGCAGATCGACAGGTAGGTCGGCAGGTGCGTCGCCAGAAACACAAGGTTCAGCCCGCAGACAAAATAGGCGCCGGACAACACCAGAAATTGGCGATGGCGCATCGCTTGCCCGAGCATCTCGCGCATCGAGACCCGGGACCCACCGCCATGAGGCGACACCTTGTCAATGCCGCCGGCCAGAAACGCCGCGGGCAGCATCGCCGCCGCCAGCGCGACGAAGAACAGCGCGCCGATCTGCCAAGCCCAATTCGCCAGCAGCCCTTGGGTCACTAGCGGCACCATCAGCGTGCCGAGCGATCCGCCGGCGGATACGATGCCGAGGGTCGTGCTGCGGCGGTGCTCGGGGACGGCGCGAGCCACTGCAGTCATCGCCAGCGAGGAGGCGGTGCAGGACAGGGCCACCCCGACGAACACACCGGAAACCAACAGCGCCGGCACCCCGCGGGCAGCCGCCATAATCCCCAACCCGATGACATAGGTCACCGCCCCGAACATCATCGTGAAGCGCAATCCGAAACGGTCGGCGATCGCGCCGATTGGTGCCTGCGACAGGCCCCAGACGATATTCTGGATTGCCAAGGACAGGGTGAAATCGGCGGCGCTCACCCCGAGATCGCGGGTCACCGGGGTCAGGAACAGGCCAAGGCTCTGGCGCAGCCCCATGCCGAGGCTGAGGAGCACGCCGGCCCCGATCAGGATCAGCTTGGTGTCGCGCGCGATACGGGTGGTCATCGGTAAGGGCAAATCCGGTTGCAGCCTTTGCGGCCGCACTCTGCCCGATCCGCGCTGCCCGCCAAACCGCCATCCGCGCAGTTTATGCCTGCGAAATGAGCATGGACCTGGCCTGAGCCCGACTATTGCGCCTGTGACGATGCTGATTGAGATGGTGTTTGAACGGTGGTCGAGGCGGTGGCTTCGTCATCGCCGGAGCGCCTCAGGCGGCGGGGGTAGGCACCGGGGCGCCTTGGACAGCTGTCCCTGGGGATGCCAAAGCTGCGGGAATTTCTGGTAAGGACATCCCGGCGCGACTGCGTTGAAGGAGGCCGACATCGTCGATCCATCGTTCGCTAATGAACTCGAACGAAGCGGGCTTCATCGATCGGCTCTACGCGACGTAGCCAACCGCCTTTTCGGCGCGTCGCGCCTGTGCGCTGCTCCGAACGTCCCTTAACCGTTCGCACAGCCGTCGCTAACGGGCGGCAGTCAGAACAAGGCTTCTTGCCCCTCAGCGGCCGCCGCCGCATCGGTGGGTGTTAGGCATCGCCGGAAACTGGCTCGTGCAGCCAGCGCGTGAGGAGGCCGGCAATTACCGCGCCGACGATCGGCGCTACCCAGAACAGCCAGAGCTGGCCGATATATTCGCCGCCGGCGAACAGCGCCGGCCCGGTGCTACGCGCCGGGTTGACCGAGGTGTTGGTGACCGGGATCGACACCAGGTGGATCAATGTCAGCGCCAGGCCGATCGGGATGCCCGCCAGGCCGACCGCCGCGCCCTTCGACGTCGTGCCGATGATGATGAACAGGAAGAAGAAGGTCATCACCGCTTCCATCAGGAAGCAGCCGCCGAGGCCGTATTTGCCCGGACTGAGATCGCCGTAGCCGTTGGACGCGAAGCCGCCCGCGACCCAGCCGGCATGGCTCGATGCGATGACCCACAGCACGGCCGCGGCGGCGATCGCCGCGATCGCCTGGGCGATGACGTAGGGGATGACATGCCTGCTGGCGCAACGACCGGCCGCCCACAGGCCGATCGTAACCGCAGGGTTGAAATGCCCGCCCGACACATGGCCGACCGCATAGGCCATGGTCAGCACGGTCAGGCCGAAGGCGAACGCGACGCCGAGAAAGCCGATCCCGAGATTGGGAAACCCGGCGGCGAGCACCGCCGCGCCGCACCCGCCGAACACCAGCCAGAACGTCCCGAAGAACTCGGCGGTAACCCTCCGCCCCGTGTCAATGTCCATCGTTTCCTCCCCGCGTTGGCGTATCGCGACGGTTGAATTGGCCGCGACAATCTACCAGGAATGACAGCGGCGACGGCGCTCGTCCAGAAGACGGTCCGCGAGACAAGATCCCACGCGCGCCGCCGGTGCTGCCATCGGTTCAGCAGTCGGCGCGGGATCAGTCCGCGGGTGCCAGGCTATACCCATGATAGGCCAGCGCGTTGAGGACGCGAGTTCGATAGCTGCGATCACCCAACAAGGCCAGTGGTCGGCCTTCAATTTCCGCTCGCTTTACGACGAGGTCAGCGAAAACGTCGAGATCGCGTTTGTTTGGCCGATCCGGGTCGAGTTCCTGTTCTTTGGCCCAAGCTAGCCATTGATCGACGACTGCCTTCCTTGCCCATCGATTTGCAGCGGCTTCGTCCATCGGATCTCCCCCAGATCAACCAGAGGGTGCGCCACTATGGTTACAGAAACATTAACCAGCCAGCGGATCGGAAGCAGATTGTCGTGGTTGGCACGTCAAGTCGGTACGCCGTGCCTGGAACCCCGTCCCAGCCGACCAGGCCGCAATGGCATCAGAGATGCCGCAACCTGAGGCGGCGCAGGGGAAATCTCCGACATTAGCTGTCGGCTTGCGACCGACAGTCGAGCCGACTCCACCGACCCCGTCCGTACCGGTAACGGAGACCCCACCACGAGCGAAACACCAAAATCAATTGCCCAGCCGGCACGACGCCAAAGCATCCAGTGCCCCGGTCACCGTCCGACGCACCGCCGGCGCGATCCCGGCCTATCGGCAAGTTTTGATCCCATTTCCCGGTATCGGGCCACCCACAGAGGATTTGGATAACCCTGTGGATGACATTCCTCACAACAACGAAGGGAGATTAGGTCTGCTGCGATTTATCAGAACGCCTAAATAATGAGCACTTTTGGGACGAAGGCTAAATATAGGCGGTACGGATAGGAAATTGTCCATATCTGGAATTCTGCCATCTCTGATCTGTAACTTATTGTAATTGTTAAGTAAACAAAAAGGGGCGGCCAGGGTTTTCTATGAATACGCCGGTAATGTGGATAATGCCCTGGGACTGTCATTCTGCGCGCTGGACGGGCCTTTAGGAACGACGGCACCCGTGCACGAGGTCGTGGCGAGTTATGGCATGCGGAAGGCCGGGAATTTTTTTACCAAAATTTTTTCGAGTGTGAGCTGGCTCACATTCGCTTGCGGCTGGCCGGCATATCCTGGAACCAAAGGTTGAGGGAGATGACGCCATGTCGACAAGTCATTCGTGCCGTTGGAGCGAAATCGCAGAAGCTCGACAGTTCTACCAGGCGGCCATGCTTGATCAGCCACTGACCGTGATGAAGGAACCGCATCCTCGTCTCGGCGATCTGATCACCAAACTTCCATCCTGCTTCCGACGCGCTGCTAACCGAGAGCAGCTCTCTGACCGTGACCGGAGATCGGAAGTAGCCTGACAGGGGCACAACAGCCTTTAGCGAGATCGCCAAGATGGCGGCTCATGTCTGGCTCGCCAGTTGGATCGGCTCGATCAGCGACGGGTCGTTGTTTTTAACATTGCCGACGCGGCCGCTCACGGGCCAGCACGTCATGTCATCCGCCGGGTAAGGTGCGAGCATAGCCCTTAGCTGTTCCGGCTCCACAGCGTCCTCGCCCAGCCACAGCGGCCAAGCCTTCGGCGGCAGGATCACCGGCAAGCGGTCATGGATTTATTCCGACGGCTGCGCCTCGGCAACGCGAACGCTGACGGGCCGATCGGACACCAGCTGGCGGTTGCCTGCCATGCGGTCCTCGACGAAGCGGGCGTATCTCCGCGGCGGCTTCGCGGTGCAGCGCGAGCCGGCACCGCCAGACCCGATGCTCAGCCTCAACCGCGTCCGGCGCCTGCAGCGGGTTCGGTATGGGTGCCTCTTGATTGTCCGGGCAGAGCGTGGCACCGGCACCGCGGTCATTTCGGGTCCACTTTAGCGCGGCGTCAGCTCGCTAACTAAGTATGAATTTGGCAGCATCGCCTCGATTTGCCGCGCCAGCGATTAATGTTCGCTTTTTATGAAGTGATGCAACCGATAAGGTTTATAAAACGTAAGGGATGATTGCAGATGATCATTCGTCTGTGATTGGAGTCCCCAATGGCACATATCATCCTATTTGAAAACATCAACTTCCACGGTGCACACAAACATGTGCTAGGTCAGGAGCCAAACCTAAACGCAGACGACGACAATTTCTTCAACGATCGCGTTTCGTCCATGGCTATTCTTGAAGGGAACTGGGCATTCTACCCCGATTTCAATTTCCGGGGAACGCCGTATCCGGTTATCTTAGGGCCTGGCTTGTATCCGAACGTTACCAGTTTTCACATCAAAAACGACGACATGACATCCTTGTTGCCTGTGGCGACGCCACCAACCACCAAGGGTTTGCCGCTCGACGACCACATCCTCCTGTTCGAGAACGCCAGTTACCACGGCGCCCACAAACACGTGTTCGCGGCGGAGCCTAATCTGAATGCCTCCGACGATAATTTCTTTAACGACAAGGTCTCGTCGCTGGCCATTTTCCAGGGAAATTGGGCCTTCTATCGCGATGCCGGCCTAGCGCCCGCAACCAAATATCCCCCGGTTCTCGGCCCCTCAATTAGCCTCGACATACGGCGCCCCGGCGGCTATCCGTTCGTCCCTAACGTGGGCATCAAGAATGACGACATGTCGTCGCTGCAGCCGGTCAGCGTCCAGGCGACCGTTCGGAACCCGGAGCTGCTGCAGGAAGGCGTTATTCTGTTTGAGCACGCTAACTTCCACGGTGCGCACAAGCACGTCCTGGGTGGCGAACCGCACCTTGATGCTGCCGATGACAACTTCTTCAACGACAAGGTTTCCTCCCTGGCAGTTTTCAGCGGCCAATGGAACTTCTTCAGCGCTCCGAAATTTGAAGTTCCATACAAACCCACCCTCAGTAAGGGCACATATCCTTCCGTCACCGATGTCGGCATCAAGAACGACGACATGAGTTCGCTCAGGCCCCTCTAAAAGTAGACCGCGACGGAGGCGGCGCACTCATTTCTTGGTACGGCGACGGGGTAATCATTATCGCCCGGCGCGGGTTTACTTCAACCCGGCCGGGCGATGGCTCTAGGTGATCGAGCGTAAACTGCTCTGGCACCAGATCGCTGTGTGGAAATTTCAAATGCCACGACCAACTTATTCATCCGATTTCGCTGTTGCTCAGCACGTTGCACGGTCCCTTTCCTACCCGCTGTTGGGAGGATTTCGGCGCACCTCGATCGCTGGCTTTATCTTCGCGTTCCCCAAGATAGACGGCATGGCGCAGGAGTCCGTCCGGCGTCCAAAACTCCCGATCTTGTACGCCAGCGGACAGCGTCGAGGTTCGAGACGGTCTTGACTGCCGTGCCCATTTGCGGAGGCAGAGATGGGACAACTCGACAGGCGCTCGGACGAGGCGCGTGCGTCGCTGTACAGCCTGCAAACGGTGCGGGTGAGAGTTCCGCAGGGCGAAGACGTCGGCGAAACGATGAAGAGAATTCGGATTTGGCTGGATCATCGGAAAATCCAGCCCGTGAGTTTCCGAACGACAGGTGATGCTCGGGGATATCTGCTGACGATAGATTTCCGCACCGAGGAGACTGCTGAGTATTTTCGGCAACAATTCCGGACGGTCGTAGTCGCGCCTAACCCCTTAAACGGGGCGATTGAGCCGTCAGAACCTGTCGGCGCGAAGGTCTGAAAAGAGACAAAACCGGAGGCTCCCCTTTTCGCACATGGGCTCCCGTTCGGCGCTCTTTCTAACCCTCGGCTACCGGCGGTTCCGCGAATGCCAAAGGCGCTCGTGTCGCTCCCGCGCCGCGCAACCGCAGCGATCGACCGCCTACGGTGCCCGCGATCATTGCCGTCAGCGCGCCATTCCAATGCCGCCAGGGGCAGCTTCATGCTGAACGCCACCGCCCTACCCGTCTATTTCTTTGTCTGGTTGCCGAAAACGGCGGGCTCGACGCTGTACGACCATCTGTCGACACATATGCCGCGCGAGCGGCTGTGGGAGCCGTCGTTACCATCGGCGTTGCGCTTGCTGAGCAGGCACCGGTACGACATCGCCCGGATGCCCGACTTGGCGCCCATCCGGGCGGTCACGGGGCACTGGATGGGACGCTCACTGGAACGCCTGTTTCCCGGGCGTGAGATCCGCCGCACGGTATTGCTGCGTGATCCGATCAGTTTTCACATCTCATACTACAACTACCGAATGATGCGCGCAGCGGCCTCGGGCCACCGGACGCTTAGTTTCGACCGCCACCTACGCCAGATGCCACGCGACCACCTCGCGCTATGCCTACTCGCGCACTGGCTCGAAATGCCGATTTCGACGCTTCTGCGGACCAGCGACGAACGCAAATATGAATTACTCAACGAGGCCCTGGCCGATTTCTGGTTTATTGGGAGTTACCGCGACTGCAACCGGCTGATCGCAGCGGTCTCGGATGATCTTAAGGTCCCGCCCGTGGCGACGGCGACCAACACCTCCGCTGCTTGGGAACGACGGGTGGATTGGCGACCGCTGCGTGCCGACGATCTGACGGCGGACATGCGCGCCGCGCTCCTCGCGTGCAACCCGATCCACGATGCCCTGTGGCGGAGCTGGTGCGAGGCGGGGTTCGACGCCTCGCGGCTGCGGCCGAGGCCGCTCAGTCAGGAGCGGTGGGGCCGAATAGGGTTCGGCACCTTGCTCCGCGCAGGCGTTTATCACCATCGGGTCGGCATCCGCGAGTTACACGCGGAGTATGTGTGGGAGCCGGCAGATCGCGCGGCCCAGGCGCGGGACTGGCCCCGCGCTGTTGCGCTCTACGCAAAGGCGCTGCAGCACGTGCCGCGATTTCCCGGGGTCTGGGTGCAGTACGGCCACAGCCTGAAGGAGGTGGGCGATATTGCGGCGGCAGAAAACGCCTATCGTCGTGCGACCGAACTCGACCCGAGCGTCGGCGAAGTCTACCTCCATCTCGGTCGTGTGCTGACGTTACAGCACCGGGATCAAGAGGCTGCGGCGGCCTATCGGTGCTTTGCGCAGGTCGATCCGGCGCGATGGCAGCAATTGTACGACGAACTGGTTGCCTCCGGTCAAGAGCGAGAGGCGGTCGCATCGTATTGGCGCAGCTTGATCGGCGAGCCGACATAGGCTGACTGCGGCGTCCGCGAGGTCAATCGCCGCCAAAGAGAGATCCGGCCCGCCCAGGTTTCCCGTGCGGATCGCCGTCAAGGTGCCGCCCGGCGGGATCGGCCAGCGCTACACGCCGATGATGGCATGGCTCGACGACAACTGCGGCGTCGACGGTTGGTCGATCGCACCGGCTGGCATGCGCGGGGTGGTCAACGATGCGGTGGCGGTCTACCTCAGCAACCCGACCTGTGCCGCCGCCTTCGTTGCCCGATGGTGTGTTCCCGGATCCGCCCGGCTTCTATGATCTACGCCAGCAAGAGCCACCACGGCGTGTGCCGGCACCATTTCATAAGACGCCCTAGACCTCTATTGCGGCGATTGGCCGAATATCCGCTGGTAGGCCGCGATCCAATCTCCCGTGAAAATCGCCTGGCCCTCCTGCAGGCTCAAGCTGTGGTCGCGGCAGACCATCTGACATACGCGCTCCTCTAGACGATCCTTGTCATGATAGTTGGGGCGCTCAAACCCCTCCTGCGGCCACAGGTTTCTTTCATCATCCGCCCCACCGATACACAGCGGGACGCGATGGTCTACCTCAAAGTCGCGCCCGTTTCGCTGAACGCCATACGTCTCGTAGGCGTCCCGCTTCATCTCGGCGCTGGTCTGCCGGTGCCGCTGGCTGTAGGTGCGACCGTCCGGCCCCCTGCCGCAAACATCGTCGACATCGGTTGAGCCGATGGCGCCAGGCGTCGACGCATCGCTTGGCCTGATTGGGAGCAATTCCTGCGACCAAACGGGCAGCGCCACCGCGACGGCGAGTGCGAATACCACGCGCGAAATAATCAACTCATCCTCCCGCCCGTGCTTGTGGGATCATACGAAGGCGAGGCGGCCGATCTGCAGCCCGCGCTTGCCCCGGTATTCGATCCGCGCCGGCTCGTGGAGGCGTTTCAATATATGCCCGTACAGTTCGGACCTGATTGATGTGATAAACCCAAGCAACACAGGAAGGCAGCGATGGATGCAAACGGCCTGGTTGTAATGCCCGGGAAGGGGCCAGCGTGGAAGATGGCCCCCGGCCGCTCGTCCACCCTCAAGCTACAAAACGGCGAGACCGACGAGAGCGTGATGATATTCGAGGAGGTAGCGCCGGTCGGCACCGTGACCCCGATGCATCTCCATCACGACAGCGATGAGGTCGCCTACGTCTTGAGCGGCGAGATCACCTTCCAGATCGGCGACGCCGTCACGGTCGGCGGGCCAGGCACCTGCGCCTTTATGCCACGCGAGGTTACGCATGCCTGGAAGAGCACCGGCGCCGAGGCAGGCCGCGTGCTGTTCATGTACACCCCCGGAAGGGCCGGAAAGCTGTTCGAGGAGATGGTGGAACGGCCGGTGGACCCGATGAACGAGCAGGAGTTCGGCGCGGTTGCCGAACGGCACGGCTGGGAGATCGTCGGCCCGCCGCCGTTCTGAGCAGACGTTCCGCGTGCTCGAACATCGCGCAGCCATCGGGGTATATCTGTACGGGATGACCCACCCGGGGAGATTTGCGATTGCCTCTCGCGCTAGCGGCTCCTAGCCGGGGGCCGAAGTAAAGCCTGTGGGGTCCGCATGGGGTCCGCAGACAAAACTACTGGCTGGAACTAGCCGCGGTTTGTCTATTAAGTATTTGATTTTGTTGGTGGGTGCAGTGGGACTCGAACCTACGACCCGCAATATGGCGTCCTGAGATGCTTCATGTCCTGTCGATCTGGCTTGTTGTCGCCGCCTTCTTTGGCGCTGGCGTGTTCAATGCGATCGGCACGCAGGCGAATAAAAGCAACTTCATCCGTTGGGGTTATCCCCAATGGTGGTGCCATCTTACCGGCGGATTGGAGATGGTGACCGCCGTCCTGGTTGCGCTTCCTGGTAGTCGAGAAGTGGGCATAATCCTTGGTGCGGTGATCGTCGCGGCAGCGGTTCTAACCGTTCTGCGCCACCGTGATTTTGCGCATCTCGTGCCCCTCGGCGTCTTTGCCGCCTTGATTGCTCTTGCAGAGCCCTATGGCCGGGCATGACCCGGCTTACGCGGGTTTGGTCAACGCGGTCCATGCGGCGAGGGAGTCCATGTTGGCATTGCTCGCTTCCGCGATCAGAGAACGCGCGCACCGCCCGTCTCGAACAAGCTGCCCTGACCGACCGGCGGCGTCTTCTCACGCAGATCGCGGCCCGTGATCTCGACATCGCCGGTCTCGGTCAGTTGCCTCCGACGCAGCTTCCGTTCGACAATTAGCTCGAACCGAGTGCGCTGAAGGTGGAAAGCCTCCATGCATCGTTCGGGAGTGGGACGCTGATCGAGCAACGACTGGAAGACGCGCCGACCAATCCGCGCGGTGCCCTCATAGGGCCGCAGCAGCACGGAGAACTCGACGCAATCGCCTTCGTCGTTCCAGCGGGCGTCTTCCGGGAATTCGAAAAACATTGCGACCTCCTGGGGGAAGGGAGCAGAATGTTCCTATAATGTTCTAAGGTACGACAGGATACAAGGGTTGGCCGACAGGGGTCGCCTCCTACATTCACGGGGGTAGGCGTCGAAGGAGGATCGATCTGATGCAACAGCGGTTGACCGCGATCCTGCCGTGCAACGACCTAGACGCGGCGCAGGCTTTTTTCGAGCGATTGGGCTTCTCGCTCGACGCCGGAAGCCGGACGAATACCGGATGATGGACGGCCTCGGCGGTTTCATCCACCTCACCATAGCTGTCGAGGGCTGGCTCCAGGCCGGCCGGAACCCTTTCGGTCTGTACCTCTACCGGGAGGATGTCGACGGGCTCGCGGCAGCGGTTGCCGGCCAAGGGATCGGGCAGTCATCTGACAAGGCGTGGGGCATGTATGAGTTCACCCTCAACGGCCCCGACGACACGCTGATCCGGGTGGGATGGCCGACCCGTCTTCGTACCAGAGGTCCCAACTGAAACACGATCTACGGGGGCAAGAGATGGCCGCACAGGGGGAACGGGTGGCCGGCGGGTTCATTCTGATCACCGGGCTCGACGGCATCCGCTACGCGATCCGACCGCAGTCTGTGGGGATTGTCCACGATGCCGATGAGTGCCGAGACGAAACAATCGTGCAGTTGCACGGCGGGCATGTCGTCCGGGTGTCGAGTTCGTTGGACGAGGTGCTGGCATGGTTCGCTTAGATCAAATGCTGGCGTGGTGAGACGGCCGAACTCGATTACCGGAACCGGCCGCTTCGGAGAGTTCTGGATGACGACGTACCTACCCAAGCTCGTCTTCGCGGCCGTCATATGCTTCGTTGCGGCCCGCGCAGAAGCCGGCGGCATCAGGCTCATCGAGGTTCCCGCTGATAGCGAAGGCCCGGCATTGACGGGAGCGGTGTGGTCGCCCTGCGCGATGCCCCCGCAGGAGGTGGAAGTTGGGGGAATAGCGCTGCCAGGGGTCAAGGATTGCCCGATCTTGAGCGATAAACTTCCTCTGGTCGTGATCTCGCACGGCAGGACTGGTTCACTTATCGGCCATCACGACACGGCCGAGACGCTTGCCGATGCCGGCTTCATCGTCGCCGCCATCAATCATCCTGGCGACACCTCGACCGATACGAGCCGCTCCGACGACTAGCCGCGTTTGTAGAACGACCAACCGATATCAAGCGCCTGATCGACTACATGCTCCAGGCATCGTCTGTCGCCACGAAAATCGATCCGCAACGGATCGGGTTTTTCGGCTTTTCGCGCGGTGGCTACACCGGGCTCGTCCTCGTCGGTGCCAATCCCGATTGGCCTACCGTTGCCGCATTTTGCGGCCAATCGTCTTCCCCCGCCTGTGATCAGGTGCGCCGAAAGAAATTCCCGACGCAGCCTCTCACGCACGACGCCCGGATCAAGGCTGCGGTCATCGCCGACCCGCTGACCATCATGTTTTCCCGCGAGAGCTATGCGGGGATCACGGTGCCCGCACAGCTTTGGCAATCGGAGCACGGTGGCGATGGGGTGTTACCGGGTAACGTCGAGATCGCGGAAAAGAGCCTGCCGGCTCCGCATGAGTACCATGTGGTGCCGCACTCCGCGCATTTCGCCTTCTTGACGCCATGCCCACCGGAGGCCACGAAGGCGCGCCCTGACGTGTGTATAGATGCCCCCGGTTTTGATCGCGTTGCATTCCACAAGGAACTCGACGGCGAGGTACTCGCGTTTCTACGCAAACATCTTGGCGGGATCGACAAACCCTAAGTTAAGTCCCGATTACGGCCCGTCCTGGCGCACCTCATTCGCCGGCTTGTCCTCATGCTCACCCAGATAGACGACATGCCGCAACAGCCCATCCGGCGCCATCTCGACGTAGGAGACGTCGACGGCCATCTCCGGCCGAACCCAATGTACCGGAGACAGCACCAGCGGTGATCCGAACCGGCCACCGCGCGGCGGCGGCTCCGAGAGATAGGCGGCGTCCGCCCAGATGTCGGCTGGCGGTGTTGTCCTTGTCGACCAAAGCGGTAACAACGCACCGTCGTGGGTCGCGGGTGATACGGCGATCTCGGTAGCTATGTGGTTGCTAACGCCACGATCACGTGTCTCGTCCACGCATAAGATACTGAGTTAATTATCAAGATTTTAAGACTGTAGAGTTAACCAAATCCTCAGCGAGGATTTTCTGCCGGAGTGAAATCGTAGGGCGGGCGGTGCAGACCGGCGGGGGAGATCGTGAAGATCTCGTAGCCGGTCGCGGTAACGCCGATCGTGTGCTCGAACTGGGCCGACAGCGAGCGGTCCTTGGTGACGGCGGTCCAGCCGTCACTCAGCACCTTCACCTCCCAGCGGCCGAGATTGATCATCGGCTCGACGGTGAAGAACATGCCTTCGAGCAGCACCGGTCCGTCTTCAGGCTTGCCGTAATGCAGGATCGACGGCGCGTCGTGAAACACCCGGCCGACGCCGTGGCCGCAGAAATCCCGCACCACCGAATAGCGGTGGCTCTCGGCGTAGCGCTGGATCGCATTGCCGATCGCGCCGATATGGAGGCCCGGCTTGACGACGGCGATGCCGCGCATCATCGCCTCGTAGGTCACGTCGACGAGCTTCTTGGCCTTCAACGGGATGCGGTCGCCGGCGAAATACATTCGGCTGGTGTCGCCGTGCCAACCGTCGAGGATCACGGTCACGTCGATGTTGACGATGTCGCCTTCCATCAGCCGGCGGTCGCCGGGTATGCCGTGGCAGACGACATGGTTGATCGAGGTGCAGATCGATTTCGGAAAGCCGCGATAGCCGAGCGGAGCAGGGACCGCGTCGTTGCCGACGATGTATTCGTGGCACAGCCGGTCGAGTTCGCCCGTGGTGATGCCCGGCTGGACGTGCGGTGTGATGAAATCGAGCGTCGCGGCGGCGAGGATGCCGGCCTTGCGCATGCCCTCGAACGCGGCTGCGCCGTGGATCTTGATCGAGCCGGGCCGCGGTACGCCGGAAAGCGTATCGCCCCCCGTCGAGGGACCAAGGCCCATCATGATGTCCTGCTGCATCTTCAGCTTCTCTGCAATCGCGTCCTCAATATCGGATGTCGACCGGCTCGCGGCAATCCCGCGATGCGGCGGCGATTGTGCCGCGTGTCGGCTTTGCCTATGAAAGGCCGTTTACCAGCAACGAGCAGCGATAATGTCGAGCGAAGCGGCGAGCGCGCCGAAGGTTTTCACCGCCTGCGTGCTGATCATCGGCAACGAGATTTTGTCCGGCCGGGTGCAGGACGAAAATGTCGCGTTCCTCGCCAAGGGGCTGAATGAAATCGGCGTCCGGCTCAAGGAGGTGCGGGTGATCCCCGACGACGCCGACACGATTGTCGGCACGGTCAACGAGGTCCGCCGCGGTTTCGACTACGTGTTTACGACCGGCGGGATCGGGCCGACGCATGACGATATCACCGCGCAATGCATCGCGGAGGCGTTCGCGGTCAAGTTGATCCTGCACCCCGAGGCGAGGCGGCTGCTGGAAGGGCATTACCCGCCGGGCGCGATCAATGAGGCGCGGATGCGCATGGCCTATGTACCGGACGGTGCGGTCCTGCTGCCCAACCCGATCTCGCGCGCGCCGGGGTTCCGGGTCGACAATGTCTTTGTGATGGCCGGCGTGCCGCAGATCATGCAGGCGACCTTCAATGAGTTGCGCCATCAGCTGAAGGGCGGCACCAAGATGCTGAGCCGCTCGGTCAGCTGCAGCCTCGGCGAGGGCGTGCTGGCCAAGGGCCTCGGTGAACTGCAGGCGCGCTACGGCGACCTGGAGATCGGCTCCTATCCGTATTTCCGCCGCGCCGATTTCGGCGTGACGCTGGTGATCCGCGGCACCGATCGCCCGCGCCTGCTGGCGGGGACCAAGGAGGTGAAAGCGCTGATCACCGCACTCGGCGGCGACCCGCACGAGGGCGCCAGCGAGGATTGAAAGATTACGCTGCCTGCCACGCGGACGTGGCGAAATGGTAGACGCAGCAGACTTAAAATCTGCTTCCCTCCAGGGAGTGCGGGTTCGATTCCCGCCGTCCGCACCAACTGTCTGTCAGGCTGCGTGGAACTCGATAAAGAAGCGCACCGGGCCGAGGGGCTCGACGTCGTGCGGTTCTTCCGGCGCGATGACGCCAGGCGTCGCAGGGTCGAGGATCGTTTCGCGCGTCGGGTCGAGATAGGTGAGGCGTAGCCGGCCTTCGACGACGTTGACGACGCCCCAGACGCCGGCCTTGGTGCGGTGGCGCTGCCGCAGAGCGGTGGGCAGGGTCGTCTCGGTAAAAACGGGCGTGCGGCGGTAGGCCGCGAGGCCGGGCGGTAGGCCTTGGCTCATGCGGGCTTGCGGGCAGCCGCGACGCGGATCGCATCGGGCCGGCAAAACAGTCCGAGCTTCAGGCTCTCGGCGATGCGTGCGGCCTTGAGCCGGAATTGCCCGGCGGCTTGGGGCGCGAAGACCTCGCCGGCGGTCTCGCGCCACAGCCCGAGCCAGCGGTCGAAGAACTCCGGCTCGATCGGCTGCCGCATATGCGCGGCCATCGGGTTGCCCTTGTAGCGGCCGGTGGTCAGCATCACCGACGACCAGAAATCGCACAATTTGTCGAGATGCTCTTCCCAATCGGCGACCGCATCCTCGAATACCGGGCCGATGATCGGGTCGCGCCGCGCCTTGCCGTAGAACTGGCGGACCAAGGCGCTGATCGCGGGTTCGGTAATGGTATCGAAGCTTGGCATGGCGTCCGTGATTCGGCTGGCAACTGATCAACAGATGGTGCCCGAGAGTATGACCGGTGCGGCGGCGCAATGCCGCAGCGCATCGGCTATAGAGCCATCTAGTTCAGCTTCGCCTTGAGCTGCTGAAGGACGACGGCCGCCTCGTGGCGGGCGGCGCCTTCCGGCGCGTTGGCGATGAACTCTTCGATCGAGCGCACCGCGGCGCGCATGTTGCCGAGCTGCGCGTGGATCAGCCCGGCTTCGCGCGCCAACTCGGCCAGATCCGGCGCGAGCATGCGCATCGTCTCGATGACCCGGACCGCTTCCTCGAAGCGCTGCGCCTGGATGAGGCGGGATTTCAGATTGTTCTGCAGGCGCAGCAGCACGTCGCGGTCGGCGACCGGCGCGTAATGGTCGGGCGACAATTCGATCGCCTGACCGGCGATCGCCTTTAAGAGCTCGCGCAGCGCCGCGGCGTCGAGCACCCGGCCGCCATGGAACGGGTCGAGGATCAGCCGCCCGGCACCATCCGACAGGCGGATCAGGAAATGCCCGGGAAAGCCGAGGCCCACCGCCTCCCAGCCCTGGGCGCGCGCGGCATCGAGATAAAGGATGCCGAGCGCCACCGGCAGGCCTTTGCGGCGATCGATGACCCGCATCAGATTGGCGTTCTGCAGATCGTCGTAGGTCAGCTCGTCGCCGCTGTAGCCGTGTTTCAGCAGAATGACTTCGTTGAGCGCGTTGGCGCGCGCGGCGAGGTCGGGGCCGCTGCCGATGCGCCGGCCGACATCGCTCGCCAGCGTCGTCAGGTGGCGGCTGTAGCGCGCCAACCCGACGCGCGGCCGATCGAACGACGCCAACGCCAGCGCGGCTTCGGCGATCGGCAGCACCGGTGATCGTGACGCGCCGACCTCACGCAGGAACCGCTCGCACTCCGCGAGATCGTATTTGTCCGGTAACCCAACCATCGACCGGGGAGATTACAACTTTTGCACCTGTATGGGGGCATTGTAGGTCGAGGGGCCGGGCGGCGCCGTGTTCGGGCCCGCACTGTAGGCGCGGGGCGCCGTCGGCGCGGTCACCGGAGCCGGCGCCTGCGCGGTGACCGGCGGGGGCGCGGTCGGGTCGCCGTAGCGGACATCGACATACGAGACGACGCGCTGCACGCCGGGCACATAACGGGCGTGCTGGGTCGCCTTGTCGAGTTCGGCTTGCGAGCGGGCCGAGCCCAGCAGATAGACCGACTGGCGGTCGGTTTCGATCGTATAATTGCCGGAGCGGATGTCACCGTCGAACATCAGGCCGGAGCGAACCTGCGCCGTGATCCAGGTGTCCTGTGCCAACCCGCCGGCTTCCTCGGTGGGCGCAACCTGAATTTCGTCAAAGACCCTGGTGATGCCCGGCACCCGGCCGGCAACCTGCACGGCCTGGGCCTTCGCTTGTGGCGTTGGGCTCGACCCGGTCAGCAGCGCCTTGCCCGCGTACACCGTCGCGGTGATGTTGCCGTATTGGTTGTTGAGCGTGTTGTTGATCTCGGAGGTCAGGTTTATATCGCCGTAGGTGCCGTTGACGCCGCGCTCTTGCGCGGCCTCGTAGCCGACGCCGCCGGCTGCGGCCATCCCCCCGATCACCGCCACCGCACAGCCCCCAAGACAGGGAGACGCCAGCAGCATCGACATAATGGCGAATTTTACGGACGCCGGCTTCAAGGACGTCGGATTTAAAGACGAACGAGTCATGGTGCCTCCGCGAGGCAGGATGTCGCGTTCATAGTGTGCGTTCCCCCTGATGACGCAACCCCAAGCGACAGCGCCGTGCCCGTACCCCCACGGGTGCCGCGAAAGCGGCTTCGGTTGACCGTCGAATTTGCAATTGCGCCAAGGATTTGCGGCGAAATTGCGGCGCCGCGCGGAGTCAGCCGTCGCTGCGCCAGGCGCCGGGCAGATGGCGCGGCAATCGGCGCGGCTCGACCACCATGACGTCGAATCGCAATGCCAGCGCGGCGAGATCGGGGCGCATCGCGAGAAACGCCTCGGCGGCGCGGACGATGCGCCGGCGCTGACGCGGCAGCAGCGCGGCGGCTCCACTCGCATAGTCGCCGCGGGACTTGACCTCGATCGCCGCGAGGGTGTCGCGGCGCCGTGCCAGGATGTCGATCTCGCCCGCCGGGCAGCGCCAGTCGCACGCCAGGATACGCCAGCCGTGCAGCCGCAGATGCCAACGGCACAACGCTTCGGCCCAGCGGCCGCGGCGGCGCGCCCGGCGGCGGCGGGGATCGACGGCCACGCGCTTCATGGCGTTTTCGGTCGGCGCGCCAGCGCGCGGTCATATAGCACGCGCCTGCTCAGCCCGGTTGCCTCGGCCAGCGCGGCGACCGCGTCGCGCAGGCTGAGACGGTCGAGCAGCGCGTCGAGGCGGGCATCAAGATCGGCGGCTTCCGGCGCGACCACTTCCGGCGGGCCGACGATGACGACCACCTCGCCGCGCGGCGCGGTCTCGCGGTAATGCGCGGCGAGTGCCGAGAGCCTGCCCCGCCGCAACTCCTCGTAGCGCTTGGTGAGTTCGCGGGCGATCGCCGCCTCGCGGTCGCCGAGGATCGCCGCCATGTCCGCAAGGCAGGCGGCGAGGCGCGATGGGCCTTCGTAGAAGAGCAGCGTCGCATCGAGTCCGACCCAGTCCGCCAAGGCTTTGCGCCGCGCGGCCGAACGCGGCGGCAGAAAGCCGGCGAAGAGGAATTTGTCGGGCGGCAGTCCCGACAGGATCAGCCCGGTCAGCGCTGCCGAGGGGCCGGGGCAGGCGGTCACCGGGAGGCCTTCGGCGATTGCCTCGCGCACCAGCTTGTAACCGGGGTCGGAGACCAGCGGCGTCCCAGCGTCGGAAACCAGCGCCAGCGTTTCGCCGCGCCGCAGCGCGGCGAGCACCGCGGGCCGGACGCGGTCGGCATTGTGGTCGTGGTAGGGGTCGAGCGGCTTATCGATGCCGTAATGGGCGAGCAGTCGTGCGGTCACGCGCGTGTCCTCGCAGAGGATGCGATCGACGCTCCGCAGCACCCACAGCGCGCGCAAAGTGATGTCGCCGAGATTGCCGATCGGCGTGGCGACGAGGTGCAGGCCGGGCGCTAGCGCATGGCCCGGAGTCCAGCTCCGAAAGGTCGCTGCGTCTGCGGGTTTACTTAGGCAGGGCAGGCCGTTAGGGTCGCGCGCCGCTCCCGCACCTTTGCCCGAGGCCGCCCGTGCCGCGCCGGTGTTTCGCCCCTGCTTCACGCCTCGCCGCTTTCCTCCTGATCGGCGTCCTGACCGCCTGTGCCGGCGGCCCGGCGCCGGTGGTCAAGCCGTCCGGACCGAAGGCTGCGCCAACCGCGCCCGTCTCCGCAACCCCGGTCGCGCCGCCAGGCGGGCAGGGGGTCAAGGTCGCGCTGCTGCTGCCGTTGTCGGGCCCGAATGCCGAGCTCGGCAAGGCGATGCTGGAGGCGGCGCAGCTGGCGCTGTTCACCACGGGCAGCGACAAGCTGACCCTGGTGCCGCGCGACACGACCGGCACCGCCGACGGTGCCGCGAGGGCGGCGAAATCGACGATCGACGACGGCGCCAAGCTGATCCTCGGCCCGTTGATCGCCGACGAGGTCGTCGCGGTGCGGCCAATCGCACAGGCGGCCAATGTCAACGTGATCGGCTTTGCGACCAAGACCGAGGTTGCCGGCGGCAATGTCTTTCTAATGGGCTTCCTGCCCAAGCAGGAGGTGGTGCGCGAGGTCGCCTATGCGCGCGACCAGGGCCTCGGCAAATTCGCCGCGCTGGCGCCTAATTCGCCCTACGGCCACCTGTTGGGCGATGCTCTCAAGGAAGCCGCCACCGCAACCGGCGGTACCGTGACGCGGGTCGAATATTTCGACCCGCGCAGCGACGCCTCAGCCTCGATCAAGCGGCTGGTGCCGGCCGCGGCGGGACCGGCGATGGGCGCGCCGTTTGATGCGCTGCTGCTGCCGACGGGTGGGGATCAGCTGAAACAGGTCGCCGCGCAACTCAGGAATGCCGGGGTCAATTCGACAAAGACGCGGCTGCTCGGCAGCGGGTTGTGGGACGACCCGTCGATCACCAGCGACGCGAATCTCGCCGGCGGCTGGTTCGCCGCGTCGCCGCCCGATATCCGGCACGAATTCGAATCTCGGTATCAGGGCGCTTACGGGCGGATGCCGCCGCGGCTGGCATCGCTCGGCTTTGACGCGGCGGCGCTCGCCGCGGTGTTGGCGAAGAGCGACAGCCCGGACCCGTTCTCTGCGCAGGCGATCCAGAACCCGAACGGGTTCACCGGCGTCGACGGGTTGTTCCGCTTTGGCGCCGACGGGCTGGTACAGCGCGGCCTCGCAGTGCTGGAAGTCGACCCCGGTGGCGACAAGGTGGTCAGCCAGGCACCCAAGAGCTTCCAGAGCTTGGGGTATTGAGATCAGGGCACGGGCTCGGCTGCCCCTCACCGTCCTACGCTTCGCGCGGGAGTAAGGGTTAGTCTCAGCCGAAAAGCGCGCCGAGCACGGCGTTGAGGCGCTGACGGCCGGCTGGGGTGGCGGCGAGGCGCTTTTTGTCGAGCGTGATGAACCCGCCGTCGATCAGCCGGATGAGCGATACGCCGAACAGCCCTTCGACCGAACACTCAGCGAGCCCTTCGAGCCGGGCACGGGAAATACCTTCAACGAGGCGAAGCCCCATCATCACCATTTCCTCGACCTGCGTCTCGCGGCCGATTGGCGTCGTTTCCTCGAATTCGGGCTCTTTGAGCCAGGCTTCGGGCAGGCGACGGTGGCGCGTCGCCTGTTTGACGCCGTCGCGCGTGAAGCGGCCATGCGCGCCGGGCCCGATACCGAGATAATCCTCATAGCGCCAGTAGACGAGATTGTGCCGGGATTCCGCGCCGGGTCTTGCGTGGTTGGAAATCTCGTAAGCCGGCATCCCGGCTGCCGCGAGGCGCTCCTGCGTCAGCTCGAACATCGCGGCGGCGGCTTCGTCGTCGAGCGGCACCAGCGTGCCATTTCTCGCGGCGGTGTGAAAAGCGGTCCCGGGCTCGATGGTCAGCTGGTACAGCGACAGGTGCTCACCGGCGAGCGCCAGCGCCTCGTCGAGCTCGTCGCACCATGCGGCGGGGCTTTGCCCCGGCCGCGCGTAGATCAGGTCGAACGAGGTGCGGGAAAACAATTGCCGCGACAGTTTGATCGCGGTGAGTGCTTCCTTGCGGTTGTGCGCGCGGCCGAGGAATTTGAGCGCCTTTGCGTCGAGCGCCTGCACGCCGAGCGACAAGCGGTTGATACCGGCCGCGGCGAAGCCGGCGAAGCGCTCGGCCTCGGCGGAGTTTGGGTTGGCCTCTAGGGTGATTTCGATATCGTGGCGCGCCGGCCAATGCCGTCTGACGCGCTCGATCAGCGCGGCGGCGGTGTCGGGCGGCATCAGCGACGGCGTGCCACCGCCGAAAAAGATCGAGACGACTTCATGCTCGAGCGCCAACTCGCGCTGACGGTCGAGATCGGCGAGCAGCGCCGCGGTCCAGGCGCCGCGGTCGATGCGTTCGCGGACATGCGAGTTGAAGTCGCAATAGGGGCATTTCGACCGGCAGAACGGCCAGTGGATGTAGATGGCAAGCGGCGGGCGAGTGGGCATGCCGCTCAACCCCCACCCCGGCCCTCCCCCGCCAGCAGGGGAGGGAGATGGCAGGTGGCGACGCGCTCCTTCCCCCGCTGGCGGGGGAAGGTTGGGATGGGGGCTTTCTCTATGCGAAACACGCTTCGACCAGCTTGGCGAAAGCCCGGGCGCGATGGTCGATGGCGTACTTCACTTCGTGCGAAAGTTCGCCGAAGGTGCGGTCGTAGCCCTCTGGGATGAACATCGGATCGTAGCCGAAGCCGTTCTCACCGCGCGGCGGCCAGGTCAACCGGCCATGGATTTCGCCACGAAACAGCGCTTCCTCGCCGTCGGGCCAGGTAAGCGCCAACACCGAGACGAATGACGCCGCACGGTCCTTATCGCTCAGCTCGCGATTGACGCGCGCCATTGCAGCGCCGAAATCGCGGCTCGGGCCGGCCCAGCGGGCGGAATAGATGCCCGGCGTCCCGCCGAGAGCCGGCACGACCAGCCCGGAATCGTCGGCGAGCGCGGGCAGTCCGGTCGTCTTGGCGGCGGCCTGCGCTTTGAGCGCGGCGTTGCCCTCGAAAGTCAGCTCGGTCTCCTCGGGTTCCGGCAGGCCGAGCGCGGCCGCACCCAGCGCCTCGATCCGATAGGGCGCGAGCAACACGCCGATCTCGACGATCTTGCCCGCGTTGTGGCTGGCAATGACCAGCTTCCCGCCCTCTAACGCCCGCATCACCGACTCACAAGAGCGCCGCGATCTGCAGGCGGGTCAGCTCGGCAATCCCGGCGCGAGCGAGACGAAGCATCGCGGCAAAATCCTCCTCGCCGAACGGCGCACCTTCGGCCGTGGCCTGGATCTCGATGATCTTGCCGCTGCCAGTCAGCACGAAATTGGCGTCGGTTTCGGCGGTCGAGTCCTCGGCATAGTCGAGGTCGAGCACGGCGGTCGCGCCGCTGATGCCGCAGGAGATTGCGGCGACGCTGTCGATCAGCGGCAGGCTCGGCAGCAGCCCTTGGCTGACCAGGCCGGAGAGCGCGCGGTGCAGCGCGACATAGCTGCCGGTGATGCCGGCGGTGCGGGTGCCGCCATCGGCCTGGATCACATCGCAATCGATGCGGATTTGCCGCTCGCCGAGCGCGGTGAGATCGGTCACCGCGCGCAAGCTGCGGCCGATCAGCCGCTGGATTTCCTGGGTGCGCCCGCTCTGCTTGCCACGCGCCGCCTCACGGTCGGTGCGGGTATGCGTCGAACGCGGCAGCATGCCGTACTCGGCAGTGACCCAGCCGCGCCCGGTATTGCGCAGAAAGGGCGGCACGCGTTCCTCGATGGAGGCCGTGCACAACACATGCGTGTCGCCGAATTTTGCCAAACACGAGCCCTCGGCATATTTCGAGAATCCGGTCTGCAGCGAGACCGCGCGCATTGTGTTGGCGGCGCGTCCGGAGGGGCGCATGAAACAGGCTCCTAGAACAAGCTGCCCTGGCCGGGCAGGATTTTCGGGGGGCGCGAGCGACGTGGGCGGGCGATCGCACCGGCGTAGACATCGACCTTACCGTCGTGGAATTCAAGTTCGAGCGGACCGGGTGTGACCTTAGCGGCGTCGGCGATCACTGCCTCGCCGCGGCGCACCACGACGTACCCTTCGTTGAGCCGCCGCTCATGCGTGTCGGTGAGGCTGGCGAGGCGGCCGGCGAGACCCTCGACGGTGCGGCGCTGCTCGGCGATGGCGCGGTTCGCGGCTGTCGCGAGGCGCGGGGCGACGTTGTCGAGCCGCGCCTTGGCGCGCGCGATGTCGGCGGTGAGCGCCGCCGGCCGCAGCCTGGCAGCGGCCAGCGCCGCACGCGCCGCACCGAACCGGCCCTGGATGGCGAGTGCGAGCCGCTCGGCCCGGTCGTCGAGACGCTGCGTGGCGGCTCCGATCAGGTCGTGCGGATCGGGAAGGCCGCGCGCCAGGCCGGCGAGGTGTAGCCGGCGCTCATCGAGCAACCGCGCCGCGCCGCGTGTCAGCCGCGAGGTCTTGGCGCCGAGTTCGGCGACCAGGTCGAGGCGGACCGGTACCGCCATCTCCGCCGCCGCCGTGGGGGTCGGGGCGCGGCGGTCGGCGGCGTGATCGATCAGCGTTGTATCGGTCTCGTGCCCGACCGCGGAGATCAGCGGTATCGCCGAGGCCGCCGCGGCGCGCACGACAATCTCCTCGTTGAACGCCATCAGGTCTTCGAGACTGCCGCCGCCGCGCGCGACGATGATCACATCCGGCCGCGGCACCGTACCCTCCGGACGCAGCCGGTTGAAGCCGGCGATGGCCGCCGCGACCTGGCCCGCGGCGTTTTCGCCCTGCACCGCGACCGGCCAGACCACGACGCGACGCGGAAAGCGGTCGGAGAGCCGGTGCAGGATGTCGCGAATCACCGCACCGGTCGGCGAGGTTACGACACCGATCACGCTCGGTAGAAATGGCAGCTTCTTCTTGCGCTCGGCGGCGAAGAGACCTTCCTCTGCCAGGCGTTTGCGGCGATCCTCCAGCAGCTTCAAGAGCGCGCCGATTCCCGCCAGCTCGATCGAATCGACGATCAGCTGATATTTCGAGCGGCCGGGATAGGTGGTGAGCCGACCGGTCGCCACCACCTCCATCCCGTCCTCGGGCTTGACCGACAGGCGGATCGCGGTCATCCGCCAGCACACCGCGTCGAGCACGGCGTCGGCGTCCTTCAGCGCGAAATAGCAATGGCCCGAGCCGTGGCGCTTGAAGCCGCTGACCTCGCCGCGCACGCGGACCAGCGAAAAATTTTCCTCGACCGAACGCTTCAGCGCCGCCGCCAGCTCGGAAACGGTATATTCCGGCTGGTTGGTGGGCGGGTCGGAAACAAAGGCTTGTGCGGCAAACGGCAGGTCGTTCATGCGATGATTATAGGGCAGCCGGAACATAAGCGCGATGCGGGCGCGGGCGCGCTCGCCGCGGACAAGCGTCAGCGGCGGCGCGAGGTGCATGTGCGCGTGCGTCGTGCGGCGGCGCGGCTCGCGGCGCCGCACGAAGGCTCGCTCACCGCTCTGCTGATCGTACAGTGCGTGGTCTTGTTCGCGGTCGGGCCCCTGGTCGTTGACGGTGGGCCGGCGGTGTTATTCGTCGCCGAGTTGCTGCTGGCGGTCTTCGGGATGTTGCTCGTCGTGCTCTCGGAGGGGCGCGGCGCAACGCTGCTCGCGGCAATGATCGTCGCCATCACGATGGGTGCCGCGACCCTCAATATCATCAGTCCGGGTCCGGTTATCGGTACGGCGAACCACCTGGGAAGCATCGTCATCCTGATGTTGGTTGGGTATGTCGTGGCGCGTGCCGTTTTCGGTCCCGGCACTGTCACCGGTCACCGGGTGCGATTGTGCTCTACCTGACGGTCGGGCTGTGCTTTGCGGCGATTTTTCGGCTGATCAACGATTGGGGGCTTAACGCATTCAACGGCGTTCCATCCCGCGCGCCCCGCACCGAAGCCTTTGGTTCGCTGCTCTATTTTAGCTTTGTGACGCTGACCTCGGTCGGCTATGGCGACATCGTGCCGGTGAATCCGTTCGCCCGCAGCATGGCGAATTTGGAGGCGGTGATCGGTCAGTTGTACCCGGCGACGCTGCTGGCGCGGCTTGTCACGCTGCATCTCGAAACGCGCCACCGGCCATGAGGCGGGCATGAGAATTCTCGTTGTCGGATCGGGTGGGCGCGAGCATGCGCTGTGCTGGGCGATCGGCGCGTCGCCGCTGGTCGACCATGTCTATTGCGCGCCGGGCAATGCCGGCATCGCCGAGGATGCCGAGTGCGTGCCGGTCGGCGTCATGGATACCGCCGGCCTCATCGCCTTTTGCAAGCAGGCGGCGATCGATCTGGTGGTGGTGGGACCGGAGGCGCCGCTCGTCGCGGGTCTCGTCGACGCGCTGGAAGCGGAGGGTATCGCCGCGTTCGGGCCGAGCGCCGCCGCCGCCGCGCTCGAAGGCTCCAAGGGCTTTATGAAGGACCTCGGCGCGCGCGAAGGCATCCCGACCGCCGCCTATTGCCGCTTTGCCGAGGCGGGCGCGGCGAAAGCCTATATAGCCGCGCAAGGCGCGCCGATCGTCGTCAAGGCCGATGGGCTGGCAGCGGGGAAGGGGGTCGTCGTCGCGGCGACCGTCGCCGAGGCTAACGAGGCGGTCGACGCCGCATTCGGTGGGCGCTTCGGCGCGGCGGGCACGGAGATCGTCATCGAGGAATTCCTCGCCGGCGAAGAGGCAAGCTTCTTCGCGCTGTGCGACGGCGAGCATGCGCTGCCGCTCGCGGCGGCGCAGGACCACAAACGCGTCGGCGACGGCGATACCGGCCCCAATACCGGCGGCATGGGCGCCTATTCGCCTTGCGCTGCGGTAACGCCGGCGGTCGAGGCGCAGGTGATGGAACGCATCATCCTGCCAACCGTGCACGGAATGGCGCGCGACGGCCGCCCTTTCAAAGGAGTGCTGTTCGCCGGGCTGATGCTGACCGAGGGCGGCCCGAAACTGCTCGAATTCAACGTGCGCTTTGGCGATCCCGAGTGCCAGGCCTTGATGATGCGGCTGCAGAGCGACCTGGTGCCGGCGCTGCTGGCGGCGCGCGACGGGGTGCTCGACCGCGTCGATCTGCGCTGGTACGGCCAGACGGCGATCTGCGTGGTGATGGCGGCCAACGGCTATCCAGACGATCCGAAACGCGGCACGGAAATCGGGGGCCTCGACCCAGCCGGAGCCGACCCCGACGTGAAGATCTTCCATGCCGGCACGCGACGTGATAGCGGCCGTTTGCTTGCCGATGGCGGGCGAGTGCTTGGCGTTACCGCCACCGGACGAGACCTGGCCGCGGCGCGCGAGCGGGCGTATCGCGCGGTCGACCTGATCGACTGGCCGGGCGGGTTCTCTCGGCGCGATATCGGCAAGCGCGGCGCCGGTTAACTGATTGAGGTGTTCTCCTGCCGGGATGACCGCGGGAGAACCCGAATGAAGGTTCGCAAATGGCGCCGGCTGAGCGCCGTGCTGGTCTTGGCGGTCGTCGGTGTCGCGGGGGCGGGCGATCGGGCGGCCGCCCAGGGATCGCCGCCGGGCGCATCGTCGCCATCGGACGCGATCCTGCTGACGATTTTCCTGCGCCACGACCAGTCGAAGACGCTCGACGAGATCAACGAGCACCTGAAACAGACCGGCTGGTACCAGAAATTCCCGCCGCCCGGCGTCGAGATCGTGTCGTGGTACGTGATGATGGGGATCGGCCAGGTGGTGACCCTGCGCGTGCCGCCCGACAAATTGCGCGAGGTCAACCGCGTCATCGAGACCATTGCCTGGGGCGGCTACCACACCGAATTCTACCCGACCTACGACTACAAACCCGTCTGGGAGGCGATGCCCGGGCATCATCCGTGACGGTTAGCTGCATCAGCATTAAGGCGCCCATCGAGACGTGCCTCTGGCACTCCGCAGGATGTCGGTTCTCCGTTATGGCATCCCGCACCCGTCGTCATTGTGAGGAGCCGGCGGCTTGAAAGTTTAACCAGCGCTAATCCGCGCTTGGCCAGTTCAGACGAATGGGGTCGGTGCCGTCCCAGTTCTTCGCGGCCTGGCGGACCTGGTCGAAGATGCGCATGCGGGCGGGGGTGGCCTCGGCCATTTCGATGACCGTGCCGGGATGGCCCTCTTCAAGGAAATAGATGAAGGGGCCGCGCGGGCTGTCGCCTTCCTGCCCGATATGCCAGCCGCTCGCCAGCGCCTTGTCGCGGATCTCGTGGTAGTTGACCGGCCAGGACGACCAATGCTGCCCGCCTTCCTTGCCGGCGTTGAGGAAATCCCAATAGAGGCTCGGCGTTTGGCAGCGCTGTTGGATCAGCTCCAACTGGATGTCGCCGGAATTGGCGAGCGCGATCGACAGATGCGGCAGATCGTAGGCTTGGCCCTTGTAGCGGTAGGCGGTGAGCGGCAGGCGTTCGGCGTAGAACCACGGGCCGACCCCGCAGACCTCGACCCAATGCTTCATCGCCTTGTCGATGTCGCGGACGACGATGCCGATCTGTCTCATCTCGCCGAAAATGCGGCTCATCGCCTTCTCCTCCCTCGGATTGCGGAACTGATCGACCGCCGGAGCGATAGGTCATCGAACTTCGTTCGATGATGCCAGTCTAATGTTCCTTTCGCGGGTTCGCCGGTGAAAAGCCAAGTCGACGTCAAGCACGAGCGGCGGGTGCTGTGCGTCTTCCCGCGCTACGTGCCGTCTTTCGGTACGTTCGAGCATGCCTATCCGCTGACCGACGGGGTGCGCGCCTTTATGCCGCCGCAGGGCCTGCTGACGATCGCGGCGTATCTGCCGGCGGCGTGGCAGGTGCGGTTTGTCGACGAGAACATGCGGCCGGCGAGCGATGCGGATTTCGCTTGGGCCGACACGGTGCTGGTCAGCGGCATGCACGTGCAGCGCGCGGCGATCGTCGCGTTGGGCCGCCGCGCGCGCGGGCTCGGCAAGGTCAGCGTGCTTGGCGGCCCCTCGGTCTCGGCCTGCCCGGAGGGCTACCCGGACTTCGACTATCTGCATGTCGGTGAACTGGGCGATGCGACCGATGCCCTGATCGTCGCGCTCGACAGCGGGCCACGCCCGCCGCCACAGCAGCGTGTCTTCACCACCGAAAAACGGCTGCCGCTCGTCGATTTCCCGCTCCCCGCCTATGAGATGATCGACGGGCGACGCTATTTCCTTGGCAGCGTGCAGTTCTCCAGCGGCTGCCCTTATCGCTGCGAGTTTTGCGATATTCCGGCGCTTTACGGCCGCCAGCCGCGCTACAAGCTGCCGCAGCAGGTCACCGCCGAGCTCGACGCGATGCTCGCCGCCGGGATCCGCGGCTCGGTCTATTTCGTCGACGACAATTTCATCGGCAACAAGAAGGCGGCGCGAGAGCTGCTGCCGCATCTGGTCGAGTGGCAGAAGGCGCGCGGTTATCCACTGCGCTTTTCCTGCGAGGCGACGCTCAACATCGCCGCCTGTGACGACATTCTGGCGATGATGCGCGAGGCGTCGTTCTACGCGATCTTCTGCGGCATCGAGACGCCCGAACTGGCGGCGCTCGATGCGATCGACAAGGGGCACAACCACCGGGCGCTGCCGATCCTCGACGCGATCCGCACGATCAACGCCTATGGGATGGAGGTGGTGTCGGGGATCATTCTCGGCCTCGACACCGATACGCCGGCAACAATCGGCAACCTGCTCGAATTTATCGAGGCGTCACACATTCCGCTGCTGACCATCAACCTGCTGCAGGCGCTGCCGAAGACCCCGCTCCACGCGCGGCTCGCCGTGGCTGGGCGGCTCGACGACAGCGGCCGGCGTGATTCGAACGTCGTCTTCGCGCGGCCCTATGACGAGGTGCTCGCCGACTGGCGGCAGGCAATCCGCCGCGCGTATACGCCGGAGGCGGTCTACGCGCGGTTCGCGTGGAACGCCGCGCATACCTACCCGAACCGTCTCCGGCCGCCGTTGAGCCGGGCGCAACTGAGCCCCGGCAATCTGCGGCGCGGGCTGGTGATGCTGGCGAAAATCATCGACAAGGTCGGCATCGCCGGCGATTACCGCCGCGTCTTCTGGCGTTTCGCGTGGCCGGCGCTGAAGGCCGGCCGGATCGAGGACCTCATCGCCAGCGCCCTCGTCGCCCACCACCTGATTACCTTCGCCCGCGAGTGCACGCAGCAGAACGCGGCATTCTTCTCCGACCGGCCTCGGCAGGCGGCCGCGATGCGGCGCGCCGCCTGAGCCGTTAACCTCAAGCCACCCTTTTGGCGCGCCACTCGCCGGCGCCGAATTGGGTGCGATTGACGATGCCGCTGTTCTGGTCGCTGGCGGCACCGAGCATCACCGTGCCTGCCATCGTGCCGTCCTTGAGACGGCCCTCGAAGCGGTAGGACAGGTTGCTTGCTTCGTAGCGCTGCTGGAACGAGAACTGGACCACATCGGCTTCGAGGGCGCCGCTGACCGGCCCGTCGAATTGCGCCGATTTCTGGTGGCCGCTCAGCGCCGCGCCGCTCTGTTCGAGATTGAGGCGGTGGGTGCGCGTGCCCTGCAGGAAATCGACCTGCAGCTCCCAATTGCCGGCGACGGTCAGCGCCGGCGCGCGCGCCGGAATGCGCTCGGCCTGGGCCGAGACGAGCAGCGCGGCGACGACCGCGTCGCCGACCTGCTCGGCCTCGCCGGGCTGGAGCTGGAAGGGATCGACCGCGATCGAATTCGCGGTCGCCGAATTATCGTCGAGCATGACGCGCGGCTCGCCGCCGAGGACACGGTTGCGCAGCCCGAGCCCGTCGAGCGGGTATTTCTCGGGGTCCCAGACGATCTTCAGCCGCGGTACGCGGTCCACCCCGGCGGGCTCGGCGACCTCGCTGGTGACGCCCGGGATCTGCGCAACGCGCTTGGCGATGACAGCGCAATCCTCGTCCCATCGCTTGCGTTCCGCCACCTCGTCGCGCTCGCCGAACCAGACTTCGAGCGCGGCCAGCACGCCGATGATGTCTTCCTTCGACACCTTCATCGGCCGGCCGAGCGCCTGGTGCGGCGAGCCGTTGCGCCAAGCCGCCTCGACCAGCTTTTTGCTGCCGAGCAGGAGCCCGCTGGTCTGCGGGCCGCGCAGGAATTTGCCGCCGCTGTACACGACGAGATCGGCGCCGCGTACCAGCCAGGGGCTTGGCCGCTGGATATGCTCGGAGGCCGCATCAACCATGATCGGGATGCCCTTCGGCTTGCAGACCGAGGCCATCTCTTCGAGCCGCACGCTCGTCAGGTGCTCCTGCTTGCCGAGCAGCACGACCAGCGCCACCGGCTGTTTCAAGGCCTCGTCGAGATCCGCGCGGGTCTCGATCTCGACGATCTTGCAGCCGCACATCCGCACCGCCTGGTCATAGGCAAAACGCTGCTTCGCCGGGATGATCGCGCGGTTGACCATGCCGTCGGTAAATGGCAGGCGCAGCATCTTCGCCGGGTCGTTGCCGGCGACGCAGGCGGCGGTGCCGAGCGCTACCGCGGCGGCGCTGCCGCAGGTGACGATGCCCGACTCGGCGCCGGTCAACTCCGCGATGCGCTTGCTGGCGGCCTCCATCAGCTCGTCGAGATTGACGAATTGGCGCGAGGCGGCGTCGACTGCCGCGCGCACCTGCGGCAGCATCAGGCTGCCGCCGTGCATCGTGCGCACGCTACAGCAATTGATAAACGGGCGGACGCCGAGCGCGAGATAGGGATTGGTCGTCATGCTGTCTCCGGTGACTATCGTGGCAATTATACCAGGAGTTCAAGCGTTGCCGCGGAGAGCTTGGGCGTTGGTGGCGGTGGTCTGGGTTGTCGCGACGGCGGGGCAGGGACTCGCCGCAATGGGCACCGATCCCGCACCGCGCCAATGGACGAATGCGGACCTCTTCCCGCGCGGACATGCGCATTTCAGCCGATGCTGGCGGCTTGAGCACGATTATTATGCGCTGCGGGAGCAGATCGCCCATACGGCTGTGGTCTGGCGCCGTCAGCAATTGGAGCTGCAGTGGCAAGAGGTTCGCGACGCACGCCGGGAATTCTGCCTGATGGGCTGGTGAGCCTATGGCACTGACCCAGGCCGAGTCAGCGCTGGTGCTGTTTTCCGGCGGGCAGGACTCGACGACCTGTCTCGCCTGGGCGCTGGCGCGGTTCAGCACGGTCGAGACGATCGGCTTTGATTATGGACAGCGGCACCGGATCGAACTCGAGTGCCGGACGCGAATCATCGCCCGGCTGACGCGCGAATTTCCGGAATGGGGCGAGAAGCTCGGCGAAGACCATCTAATCGATCTGTCCGTGTTGGGCCAGGTCAGCGAGACCGCGTTGACCCGGGACAGCGCGATCGCCTTCGCCGCCAGCGGCTTGCCCAACACCTTCGTCCCCGGCCGCAACCTGCTGTTCTTCACTTTCGCCGCGGCGACAGGCTATCGCCGCGGGCTCAGGCACTTGGTCGGCGGGATGTGTGAGACAGACTATTCGGGCTACCCCGATTGCCGCGACGACACGCTGAAGGCGCTGCAGGCGACGCTGTCGCTCGGCATGGACCACCGTTTCGTGATCCACACGCCATTGATGTGGCGCGACAAAAAGGCGACCTGGGAGCTAGCGTGCGAGCTCGGCGGGGATGCGTTGGTCGAATTGGTCCGCGTCGAGAGCCATAGCTGTTATCTCGGCGAACGCGGCCGGCTGAACCCGTGGGGCCATGGCTGCGGCACCTGCCCGGCCTGCGATCTGCGGCGCAAAGGCTGGGAGGCGTTTGCCGCTGAAGGATGCACAAAGGGAATCCAGCACCCGGCATGAGCTACGCAGTCAAGGAAATCTTCTACACGCTCCAGGGCGAGGGCGCACTGACCGGGCGGCCGGCGGTGTTCTGCCGGTTTGCCGGGTGCAATCTGTGGTCGGGGCGCGAGGAAGATCGCGCGACCGCGCCCTGCACCTTCTGCGATACCGATTTTGTCGGGATGGACGGTAGCGCGGGCGGACGCTACGCGGATGCCGAGGCGCTGGCGGACAAGATCGCCGCGTTGTGGCCGGCGGGGCAAGGCGCGTGGTTCGTCGTGTGCACCGGCGGCGAGCCGCTGCTGCAACTCGACCCGCCGCTGATCGCGGCGCTGCATGCGCGCGCTTTCGACATCGCCATCGAGACCAATGGCACCTTGCCCCTGCCGGCGGGGCTCGACTGGGTCTGCGTCAGTCCCAAGGGCGACAATCCGCTGGTCGTCACCCGCGGCGACGAGTTGAAGGTGGTCGTGCCGCAGGAAGCACTCGACCCGCTCGCCTTTGCCGATCTCGATTTCCGACGCTTCTCGGTGCAGCCGATGGATGGCCCGAACCGCACCCGCAACACCGAGATCGCGATTGCGTTCTGCCTCAAGCATCCGCAATGGCAGCTCAGCCTGCAGACGCACAAAGTCACCGGCATCCGCTAATCATCCGGCCAGCGGCGGTGCAGCCAGAACCATTGTTCGGGGCGTTCGCGAATCCAGGATTCGATCATCTGATTGATCCGGGTCATCAGCGTCAGCACGTCGGTGTCGCGATCGCCGGAGCGGGGGAGCGGCAAGGGCGGGTACACGGTGACCCGGAAGTGCGCGCCGGCGAGGCGCTCGACCCGTGCCGGCAGCAGGTCGCAGTCGTAGTGCAGCGCCAGCAGAGCAGGTGTCGGCGCGGTCATCGCCGGGCGGCCGAAAAACGGTACGGCAATGCCGTTGTTGAGCTTCTGGTCGACGAGCATCGCGACATGCCCACCGCGCCGCAGCGTCGCCATCGCGCGGCGTGACGCGGTCGCGCCTTTCGGGATCAGGTCGCCGGAGCCGCCGCGCAGGCGCGCCATCATCGCGTCGACCAGCGGATTGTTGGCGGCGCGGTATATGAACGCGACATCGAGCCCATATTGCGCGGCGGAAAGCGGGAGGAGTTCCCAGTTTCCCACATGCGCCGAGACAAACACGATCGAGCGGTTCTCGCCGACCGCGTGGACGATCTGGTCCAAGCCATCGACCTCGACGCGCCCGGCCGGGTCGAACACCTCGATCTTGGCGAGATGCGGATACTCAAAAGCGATGCGGCCGAGATTGTCCCACATGCCGCGGACGATCCGCTCGATGTCTTGCTCGCTTAGCTCGGGCATCGCGCCGCGCAGGTTGAGCCGGGCGCGCTTGCTGACGCCAAGGCGCGGACCGATTGTTCGCGCCAGGGCGCCGCCCAGCGCCGAAGCCCAATCGAGCGGCAGCAGTCCAACGACCCGGATGACCGCGGCGGCGAGCCAAGCCTCGACGCGGTAGGACCAGGTTGCCGGTGGCTCAGCGGCGGCTTGTTCGATCGCCATCGCTGGCCCCCGCAATCAGCGGCGCCAGCAGCGCGTCGACGGCGGCCTGGTCGTGCCAGCGCAATTCGACATCGAGCGCCTCGATCCCCGCACGCTCGGCGGATGGCAGCCGCATCCAGTCTTTGCGCGTCGTCACCAGCCGGGCGCCGGCCGCCGCCGCCTCGCCGCGCAACGCCGAGAGCTCGTGCGGCTGGTAGAAATGATGGTCGGGAAAGCCACGCTCGGCGCCGAGGCGGACGCCGAGGTCACGCAACGTCGCAAAGAATTTCTCCGGCCGGCCGATCCCGGCAAAGGCGACGACAGGCGTGCCGGCCGCCGGGATATTGCCGACCGGCACCACTGCAGCGCGTAGCACCGGGCGGTCGAGCGTCGCGAAGGCATCGCGTCTCGGCGGCTCGCCGACGAGGACGATCGCATCGGCACGCGCCATGCCGGCCGCGACGCCCTCACGCAGCGGCCCGGCGGGGATCAGCCGGCCGTTGCCGAAGCCGTAGGCGGCGTCGACCACGATCAGCGACAAATCCTTGGCGACGTGCGGGTTCTGAAAGCCGTCATCGAGAATGATCGCCTGCGCGCCGTCGGCGACGGCGGCGCGCACCCCCGCGGCGCGGTCGCGCGCAATCCAGCACGGCACCGAGGCGGCGGCGAGCAACGGCTCGTCGCCGACCGCAGCGGCGTCGTGCCGTTGCCCATCGACGCGCGCCGGCCCCGCCAACCGGCTGCCATAACCGCGCATGACGATCGCCGCGGCGATGCCGCGTCCCGTGAGCATGCCGGCGAGCGACAGCGCGACGGGGGTCTTGCCGGAGCCGCCGACGACGAGGTTGCCGACGCAGATCACCGGCACCGGTGCGCGATACGGGCGCACGACCGCGCGGCGCAAGCGGCCGGCGGCGTCGAGCACCGCGCCGACCGGTGTCAGCAGGTCGGCGAGCAGCCGGGCGGACGAACCGGGCGGCTCGTTCCAGAAATCAGGGGCACGCATCGGCCTTCGCCATCGGTGCGACGAGCGGCGCCAGCGGGTCGACCCATGGGGCGATGCTGGCGAGCGCCGCATCGAGCGTACCGAGCCCCTCAGCGGCGACTTGTCCGGCAAGCTCGGCCATCCGCTGTCGCAGCTGCACGTCATCGAGCAGCCGTGCCACCGCGCGGGCTAGTGCGTCACCGTCCGCGACCGTCTCGGCGCCACTCGCGGCGAGCAAGGCGTCCGCCATCGCCGAGCAATTGGCGGTGTGTGGGCCGAACAGCACGGCGCAATCGAGCCGCGCCGCCTCGAACGGGTTGTGGCCGCCTTTGTCGACCAGCGAGCCGCCGACAAAGGCAATCCCGGCGAGGCTGTAGAACACCCCGAGCTCGCCGAAGGTGTCGGCGAGATAGATGTTGGTATCGGCGTTGATCGGCTCACCGCGCGAGCGGCGGGCGAGGCGCTGGCCATGATATTCGGCGCCCGCGGCGATCGCGTCACCGCGTGCCGGGTGACGTGGCGCGATGATCGTCAGCAGTCCGGGATGGTCGGCGGCGACGCGGTGGTGCACCGTCAGCGCAATGTCTTCCTCGCCGGAGTGGGTGCTCGCCGCCAGCCAGACTGGCCGCCCGCCGACCTGGCGGCGCAGCGCCGTGAGCGCGTCGGTATCGAAGGCGAGAGTCTTGGCAGCGGATTTGAGGTCGCCGACGCTCGCCACGTTGGGTGCGCCCAGCTCGCGAAAACGCACGGCCTGCGTTTCGTCCTGCGCCAGGCACAGCGCGAACGAGCCGAGCATGGGCCGCGCCAACGCAGCCCAGACCTGCCACCGTGCATGCGAGCGCGCCGAAAGGCGGCCATTAAGCAGCAGCATCGGGATGCCGCGCCGCGCGGTCAGCAGCACCAGGTTCGGCCACAACTCGCTCTCGACCCAGATCGCGAGATCGGGACGCCAATGGTCGAGGAACCGCGTCACCGAGCCGGGGAGATCGACCGGGACGAACTGGTGCCGGGCGCCGTGCGGCAGGCGCGGTTCGAGCAGCCGCGCGGCGGCGACGGTGCCGGTCGTCAGCAGTATCGAGAGTCCGGGCCGCTCCTTCAGCAGCCGCTCGATGAGCATGAGTACGGAAGTGGCCTCGCCGATACTGGCGGCATGAACCCAGGCGAGCGGCCCGTTAGGGCGTTCATGGCCGGCCGCGCCGAGTCGTTCGGCGAAACGCACAGCGTCTTCCTTGCCGCGGCGCTTGCGCGCTCTGAGATAGGCGATGACGAGCGGCGTCGCCATGCCAGTTAGGCCGCGATAAAGCGCGGGGAGGATCACCGCTGCTTCCCCCCGGCCAGTTCCGCCGCCGGCGTGTCCGTGTCGGTTGAGGGAGACGAGAAGACCGCGATCGGCAAGGCGCGAGCGTCATGGCCGACACGCGCCTCGGCCGCTGCCACCATGTCGCGCATGCGCTGTTCGACCAGCGCTCGAGCGCGCTCGACGCCGGCCTCGTCGAGGTCGGAGGCGATCTCGATCGGCTCTCCCCAGATAAAAACACCACGGCTAAAGGGCAGGGCGGCCTGCATCCGGTCCCAGCTGCGCATGTGCCGCCGCCGGCTTGCCGCGAAAGTCACCGGGACGATCGGCGCGCGCGCGAGCCGCGCGACATTGATGATCCCCGCGCTGGCGACCATCGCCGGACCGGCGGGACCATCGGGAGTGATGCCGATGCAGTCGCCGGCGGCCAACGCCTTGACCATCGTGCGCAGCGCCGACATGCCGCCGCGCCGGGTTGAGCCGGTCACGGTCTGCACACCGAAATAGGCCACCGCGTCGGCGATGATCCGCCCGTCGCGGTGCGCCGAAATCAGCATGTGGATCGGCGCGAGGCGTTGCCAGGCCATCGGGATCATCATCAGCCGGCCATGCCAGAAGGCGAGGATGAACGGCCGCCCGGCCTCGCGCAGCCGCCGCGGGTGCTCGGCGCCTTCGGCGCTCCACCGGCTGGTCCAATAGACAAAGCGGATATAGAGGTGGATCGAATAGCACAGCACGCGGCGCAGCCGGTCGCTGCGCACAAACCGCCGGAGCCACTCGCGCGGACTTGTCATCCTTGCGGCGCCTCGGCGATCACCAGTTCCTCCGTGGCGAACTGCGTCTCATAGAGCCGCGCGTACAGCCCGCCGCGCGCCAGGAGCTGGCTGTGCTTGCCGCTCTCGACGATGCGGCCGCGATCCATCACGCAGATCAGGTCGGCGCTGACGATCGTCGAGAGCCGGTGGGCGATGACGAGGGTGGTCCGGCCCTGCATCAGCCGCCTCAGCGCGGCCTGCACCTGCCGCTCGCTTTCATTGTCGAGCGCGGAGGTCGCTTCGTCGAGCAGCAGGATCGGCGCGTCCTTGAGCATCGCGCGGGCGATCGCGATGCGCTGCCGCTGACCGCCCGAAAGCCGCGTGCCGTGCTCGCCGACCAGGGTGTCGTAGCCTTGCGGCAGTTCGGCGATAAACCGGTCGGCACCTGCCGCGGCGGCGGCCGCCTCGATCTCGGCATCGCTAGCGCTCAGCCGGCCATAGGCGATATTGGCGCGCACGGTGTCATCAAACAGGCTCGATTCCTGCGCCACCAGCGCCAAACTGCCGCGCAGCGACGCCAGCGTCACCGAGCGCACGTCCTGGCCATCAATCGCGATGCTGCCCGACGACACGTCGTAAAAGCGCGGGATCAGATTGAGCACCGTCGACTTGCCGGCGCCCGACGGTCCCACCAGCGCGACCGTGCTGCCGGCGGGGATGGCGAGCGTCACGTCGTCGAGCGCCACGGCGTGCGGCTGATAGCCGAAGCGGACATTCGCGAAGCGGATTTCGCCGCCGGTAACGGTCAGCGGCCGGGCGTCGGGGAAGTCGCGAATATGCGGCTCGGTGTCGAGCACCTCGAAGATGCGCTGCGCGGCGGCGAGCCCTTCCTGCAACGAAGCGTTGAGGTTGGCGATCGCCTTTAACGGCTGGTAGGCGAGGAGCAGTGCGGTGATGAAAGAAAAGAAGGCGCCGGGGGATCGTGCACCGTTGATCACCTGATACCCGCCATAGCCGATGACCACCGCGACCGCGGCACCGCCCAGCGCCTCCATCAGGGGCGAGGCGCGCGAGCGGGTGCGGTTGGCACGGTCGACCAGTCTGAAGATCCGCTCGAACAGGGCCGCGGCGCGACTCTCCTCATAGGCCTCCATGCCATAGGCCTTGACGTGCCGCGCGCCCTGAAAGGTCTGGCTCAACAGCGTCGACAGCTGGCCGACCTCGATCTGGGTGTTGGCGGATACCCGGCGCATCCGCCGGCCGATGCGGACGATCGGCCGGATCGCCGCCGGGAAGACGAAACACGATGCCAGCGCCAGAAGCCAGTCCTGGTAGAACATCAGTGCCATCAGGAACACGACCGTGACCGCGTCCTTGCCGATCGCCGCCAGCGCGTTGGCGGCGGCGTTGCGCAGCAGCAGCACGTCGTTGGTGAAGCGCGAGATCAGCGTGCCGCTGGCATTGGCGTTGAAATAAGATAGGTCGGCGCGAATCAGCCGCGCATAGAGCGCCGCCTGCACGTCGGTGATGACGCGTTGCCCGACGCGGCTCATCAGCACCGTGTCGCCGTAATCGGCAAAGCCCTTGACGATCGCGAGCAGCAGCGCTGCCACGGCGATAACCACCAAGAGGCTTGCTTCGTGACCGATAAAAATGCGGTCGAGCGCCGGTTGCATCAGCCAGGCACGCAGCGCCGTGCTGCCACCGCCGACGCCCATGCAGGCAAACGCCAAGACGATCGTGCCGGTGTGGCGCGCGATGAATTGTGTCGTCAGCCGCCGAACCAGCGCCGTTGTCGGCGCTTCGCGGTGTGCCGTGCCCGATTTGCCCCGCATCAACCTCTGGCCATCACGCGCGGACGGTCCTTTTCGTCGCCGGCTCAACCCCCGACGCCCAAAACCCGTCAACGCCGCTCCCCGCAGTTTATTCGATAACGCCGGCCGGTGGCATCCCTGTGCGTCCCTTTGAAACGCCGCGCCAAACCCCTTCCGCCACTAGGCTCCGGCCGCGGTCAGGTCGTCGATGCGCAGAGTCGGTGAATCGGCGCCGGTGCGGAATTCCAGGTCATTGGCGGCAACCATGCGTAGGAACATGTCCTTGAGGTTGCCAGCGACGGTCATCTCGCTGACCGGAAAGGCGAGCTCGCCGTCCTCGATCCAGAACCCGGAGGCGCCGCGGCTGTAATCGCCGGTGACGCCGTTGACCCCCATGCCCATCAACTCGGTCACGTAAAAGCCGCTTTTGACATCGGCGTAAAGGTCGGCCGGCGCGACGGCGCCCGGCTCGATCCACACATTGGTCGCGGCGGGGGTGGGAGGCGAGGCGGTACCGCGTGCGGCGTGACCGGTGGTCGTCATCTTCAGCTGCCGGGCCGAGCGCAGATCGAGCAGCCAAGTCGTCAAGACGCCTTTGTCGATCAGCGCGCGGCGCTGGTTGGCGATGCCCTCGCCATCGAATGGCCGGGAGCGCAGCCCGCGCTGCTTGTGCGGGTCCTCGGTGATGGTGATCGCCTCCGGAAAGATGCGCTGGCCGAGCTTGTCCTTGAGGAAGCTCGTGCCGCGGGCGATCGATGGTCCGGAAATCCCGCCCAGCACATGCGAGATAAAGCTGCGGGCGACGCGCGGGTCGAAGATCACCGGCACCTTGCCGGTCGGCATTTTCTTGGCGCCGAGCCGCTTGAGGGCGCGCCGCGCGGCCTCACGGCCGATCGTCTCACCCGAACGCAGGTCACTGGCATAGACGGCGCTGGCAAAGTCGTAGTCGCGCTCCATCGCGGTGCCGGAACCGGCGATGACCGAGGCGCTCACCCCGTGGCTCGATCCGGCATAGCTGCCGGCGAAGCCGTTCGAGGCAACCAGCGCGACGCGCGAGCGGCCCCAGCCGGCGTCGGCGCCCTCGGAATTGGTGATGCCCGGCGTCGCCAAGGCGGTCTCTTCCGCGGCACGGGCGCGTTCGATGAGCACTTCGGCGGTCGGCTCGGAGGGATCGAGCATGTCGAGCGTCGGCCAGGAAGCGGCGATCTGGCCGGGCTCGGCGAGGCCGCAAAACGGATCCTCGGGGATCGCCCGCGCCATCGCCACCGCGCGCTCGATCAGCGCATCGAGCGTCGCCGGCGCCCGGTCGCTCGACGAGACAATGGCCTGTTGCTTGCCGATCAGCACTCGCAAGCCAAGGTCCTGGCTCTCCGAGCGTTCGAGCTTCTCGGTCTTGCCGAGCCGGCGCGTGTGCGACAGCGAGGTGCCGGCAAAGGCGACCGCGTCTGCGGCATCGGCCCCCGACTTCTTGGCCTTGGTGACCAGGTCTTGCAGCAGGTTGAGAACGTCCTGACCATCGTTATCGGGCATTTGGACTCCTTCTAACGTCATCCCGGCGAAGGCCGGGATCCACGCTTCAGCGGTTCGTGCGTCGGAACAGTGGATCCCGGCCTTCGCCTTCGCCGGGATGACGATGGGAACCTCGCTAGCGCATTACATTGTTGCAAAACGCTGTCATTTCCAGATCGGCTTGCCGCTGCCCGGCAGGCCATAGCTCGGCCATTTCCGGGTGACTTCGGCGATCACGTCGTCTGCCATGCGGATCGGCCGACCCCAATCGCGTTTCGTCTCGGGCGGCAGCTTGGTGGTGGCATCGAGACCGATCTTGCCTCCCAGGCCGGATTCGGGCGAGGCAAAGTCTAGATAGTCGATCGGCGTGTGCTCGACGAGGGTCACGTCGCGCACCGGGTCCATGCGCGTCGAGATCGCCCACATTACGTCCTTCCAGTCGCGCGCGTCGATGTCGTCATCCACGACGATGACAAACTTTGTGTACATGAACTGCCGCAGGAACGACCACACAGCCATCATCACCCGCTTGGCCTGGCCGGGATAGGTCTTGCGGATCGAGACGACGGCGATGCGGTACGAACACCCCTCGGGCGGCAGCCAGAAATCGACGATGTCGGGGAATTGCTGTTGGAGAAGGGGGACGAAGACCTCGTTGAGCGCCTCGCCGAGGATCGACGGCTCGTCGGGCGGCCGCCCGGTAAAGGTCGAGAGATAGATCGGGTCGCGCCGCATGGTGATCGCCGAGAGGCGGAACACGGGGAAGGGCTCGACGGCGTTGTAATAGCCGGTGTGGTCGCCATACGGGCCTTCGTCGCCGTATTCGTCGAGCGACACATGGCCTTCGAGGACGATCTCAGCCTCGGCGGGGACCTTGAGCGGGATCGTCTTGCAGTCGATGAGATCGACGCGCTTGCCGCGCAGCAGACCGGCGAACTGGTATTCCGACAGCGTGTCGGGCACCGGTGTCACCGCGGCGAGGATGGTGCCGGGATCGGCACCGATCACCGCTGCAGCGGGGAGCGGCTCGGCCTTTTCCCCTTTCCAGCGCTGGTGGTGCTGGGCGCCGCCACGATGCCGCAGCCAGCGCATCAGCGTCGTGTCGCGGCCGGTGACCTGCAGCCGATAGATGCCGAGGTTGAACCCGTCCTCGCGGCGCGCGCCGGGACCCTTGGTGACGATCAGCGGCCAGGTGATCAGCGGCGCCGGCTCGCCCGGCCAACAGGTCTGGATCGGCAAGCGGCCGAGATCGATGTCGCCGCCCATGAGCACGATTTCCTGGCACGGCGCATGGTTGACGGTGCGCGGGCGCATCGCCATCGCCGATTTGAGCAGCGGCAGCATCTCCCACGCCTCGCGCCATCCGCCGGGCGGCTCCGGCTGCTTCAGGAAGGCGAGGGTTTCCCCAATTTCCCGCAACTGATGCGGTTCGCGGTCCATGCCCCAAGCGACCCGCTCGACCGTGCCAAACAGGTTGACCAGCATCGGCATGTCATGTCGGCCGTCGGGTCCGGCGACATTCTCGAACAACACCGCCGGCCCGCCTTCGGCGAGCAGCCGCGTCTGGATTTCGGTAACTTCGAGAAATGGCGAGACCGGCTCGCGAACCCGCACGAGCCGCCCGCTCGTCTCGAGCCGAGCCATGAAGTCGCGGAGGCTGGCGTAGGGCATCCGCCTATATACGTGCTGGCGCCGTCGACCGCGAGCGCAGCGCGAAAAGCGAGGCGAAGGCTGCGAGCATCAACCCCGCCGACAGCGCCACCGCGCCGGCGCCGACCTGGTCGAGCAGCAGACCGAAAAGAAATGGCGCGGCCGATTGGGTGAGCCGTGCCGGCGCCGACAGCAGGCCACTGCGCTGCCCGAAACCGTGCGGGCCGAAGATCGCCAGCGGCAGGGTGCCCTTGGCGATCGTGATCATCCCGTTGCCGGCGCCGTGCAGCAGCGCGAAGCCGGCGATGCCAAAGGGCCCCGATACGCTGAGAGCCAGCGCGGCGAGCGGATGCATCAGCGCGGCGAACCGGGCCGAGATCAGCGGGTGCAGGCGGCGCAGCAGGCCGAATTCCACCAGTCGCGCGGCGACTTGCGCCGGACCGACCAGCGCCGCGGCGGCTACCGCCTCGGCCGGGCTCGCGCCGGCGGCCTGCAGCAGGCGCGGCAGATGCGCCGCCATCGCGCCGGTGACAAACCAGGCCGCCGAGAAGAAGAAGGCCAGCACCAGCATCGCGCCGCGCGGCGGCTCGCTCACCCCATCGTCGGGGGCGGCAGCGGCGTGCGGCATCTCCGGGGGCGCTTTGGGAATCAGCAGCAGATTGACCGGCAGGCAGACGATGAGGTTGAGCACCGCCCAGACGAGGCATGCCTCGCGCCAGCCGTAATGATGCAGCAGGAAGGCGCTGGCCGGCCAGCCGATCGTGCTGGCAAAACCGGCGATCAGGGTGATACCGGTGATCGGGTTGCGCGCGTCGCGGCCGTAGAGCCGCGTCAGCGTCGCAAAGGCAGGGTCATAAAGCCCCATCGTGATGCCCGCGCCCAACGGGATCCACGCGATGACGAGGCCAACGAGACCGTCTGCCCGCGCGAGCAGCGCCAAGCCCAGCGCCAGCACCAAGTTTGAGGCCGCCAGCATGCCGCGTCCGCCATGCCGGTCGATGATCTTCCCGACCGCCGGCCCGGCCGCGGCCGATACGAGCAGCGCGATCGAGAAGATGCCGAAGAAGATGCTGGGCGACAGGCCGAGCGCCTGGGCGATCGGCGCGCCGAGGATCGCCGGCAGATAATAGCTCGACGCCCAGGCCAAGGTCTGGGTCGAACCGAGCGCCGCGACGACGATGGCTTTGCTGTCGCGGGTCACTCCGCCAGGACCTCCCAGACCACCGCTTCCTTCGCCTCGCGGTCCTCGAGTTCGAGGCTCGTCGGGACCACGTAGCGCGCTCGTTCGATGAGGCCCTCGCGCGGCAGATAGGCGCGGCCGGGATCGCCGAGCAGTGCCAACCTACCGCGAGCCGCGGTGCGGCGCAGCAACGCTAGCACGCGTGTGGCCATCGGTTCCTCGTAGCACACGTCGCCGGCCAGCACGACGCCCCATCCCGCAACGCCGCGGTCGAGCAGGTCGCGGGTTTCGATGGCGATGTCGACATTATTGAGCGCGGCGTTGAGCGCGATGGCGGCGGCGGCGAAGGGATCGATGTCCGCCGCGGTGACGCGGCGTGCCCCGGCTTTGGCGGCGGCGATCGCGACCATGCCCGAGCCGGAGGCGAGATCGAGCACGTCGCGGCCTGCGATCGTTTCCGCGTGGTCCAGGATGTAGCGCGCCAACGCCTGGCCGCCGGCCCAGGCGAACGCCCAGAAGGGCGGCGGCGTGCCCCAGCGCGAAAGGCTTTCCTCGGTCGCCTGCCAGATCGGGGTGACCTGCGTCGCCAGATATAGACGAAGCTCCGGCGCCAGCGGCGGCGCGGCGAGCATGGTATTGGCGCGGACGAAGGCTTCCGGGTCCATCTAAACGAGGTGGCCGCCGACGACAGCGGCGAGCAGCAGCCAGCCCGCAAACCGGTTCGAGCGGAATTTAACGAGGCAGTCGAGCGGGCTTGCGGTATCGACCGCGGCCGCCTGCCAGCCGAGTTGGCATCCGGCCAGGACTAGACCGAGAAGGAAGACGGGGCCGAGCCCGCCGGCGAGGCCGGCAGCGAGCCAGAGGGCTACCGCCGCGCCGTAGAATACGAAGAGGAACGACCGGGTGTTGTCGCCGAGGGCGAGGGCCGAGGATTTCACGCCGATGCGCGCGTCGTCTTCCTTGTCCTGATGGGCGTAGATCGTGTCGTAGCCGAGCGTCCAGCAGATGCCGCCGAGATAGAGCAGCACCGGCGGCCAGGATAGGCTTCCCGTAACCGCGGCCCAGCCGATCAACGCACCCCAGTTGAAATTGAGGCCGAGGAAGAGTTGCGGCCAATAGGTGATGCGCTTCATGTACGGGTAGGTGCCGATCAGGGCGAGCACGGCGAGGCCGAGGATGATGCTGAGGCGGTTGAGGCTGAGCAGGATTGCCGCGCCGATCGCCAGCTGCAGCGCCATGAACATGACGGCTTGCGGCACGCTGACCCGGCCGCTCGGGATGGGACGCAGCCGGGTGCGGGCGACTTGGCCATCGTAGTGACGGTCGGCGATATCGTTGAGGGTGCAGCCGGCGCCGCGCATCGCCACCGCGCCGATCGCGAACAGCGTCATCAGCCACAAATCGGGCCAGTGCGATCCGGCGAGCGCGATCCCCCACCAGCCTGGAAACAGCAACAGCCAGGTGCCGATCGGACGGTCGAGCCGGGCGAGCCGCGCATAAGGCTCCGCCCAGCGCGGTAGCAGCCGATCGACCCTGTCGCCGGTATGGATGTCGGTGGGGTCCATTTCCTGCGATCGTGCCGGCCCCCGCCCCGACCTTCTCCCACGGCCACGGGGGAGGGTGGGCCGCGAAGCGGCCGGGAGGGGGGCGGCACCGGCTTTTCCAGAAGCGTCGCTCATGCGGTAATCTTGGGCCAATGGGACCGTCATTGCGAGCGCGGCGAAGCAATCTCGTGCGGGGCACGCGCCTGGCGCGGGGTTGCGGCGTCGCCTTTGGCTCCTCGCAATGACGAATGCGAAAATCACTACACGTCTTTATCTGCCCACGCGGCTTACCGAGGGCGGCATCGTCCCGCTAGAGGCGACGCAGGCGCATCGGCTGCGCAATGTGCTGCGCCTCGCGCCGGGCGCGGCCGTAGCCGGGTTCAATGCGCGCGACGGCGAGTTTCTGTGCCGTATTGCCGAACTCGGCCGCGCAAGCGGAACGCTCGCCGTCGAGGCACAACGGCGCTCACCGGAAGCGGAGATCGATCTGTGGCTGCTTTTTGCACCGATCAAGCGACTACGGATCGATTTGCTTGCGGAAAAAGGAACGGAGCTGGGGGTCGGCGCCTTTGTCCCGGTGATGACCGAGCGGACCCAGCCCGAGCGGCTTAATCGCGAGCGGCTGACGGCGCACGCGATCTCTGCAGCGGAGCAATGCGAGCGGCTCTCGGTGCCGGATATAAGGCCGATCAAGAAACTGTCGGCAGTCATCGGCGCATGGCCCGATGACCGGCGGCTCATCGTTGGCGACGAAACCGGGGATGGCGCGCCGATCGCCGAGGCGCTGGCGGATTTTCCGGCCGGCGCGCCCGCCGCGATCCTGATCGGGCCCGAGGGCGGTTTCACCCAGACGGAGCTTGACGGCCTGCGGAATCTCCCTTTTGTTACAACGGTCGGGCTCGGTCAGAGGGTGTTGCGCGCCGAGACCGCCGCGCTCGCCGCCGTGGCGGTCTTCCAGGCGATCGCCGGTGATTGGCGGCGCCGCAACTGACCCCAGGGCTTGTTAGCCGCCGGTTACGGCCGATCTATTGTCACGCAGCTTGGAGTATCGTTGGCCGATGTCAGCCCCGCCGAAGTCGCCCGGAGTGCCGATCACCGACCGGCGACAGCTCGTCGAATATCACGCGAACGGCTCCAAGCCGCCCGCCGCGTGGCGCGTCGGCACCGAGCACGAGAAGTTTGTTTTCCGCCACCGCGATCGGCGTCGTGCGCCCTATGAAGGGCCGGATGGCATCGGCGCGCTGCTCAACGGCATGCTGCGCTTCGGCTGGGAACCGGTGTACGAGGGCGATAACATCATCGCGCTCGAAAACGACGCGCGATGTTCGATCACCCTCGAACCGGGCGGACAGTTCGAATTGTCGGGCGCCCCGCTCGAAACCGTCCATCAGACCTGCGACGAGGTGCACGAGCATCTGCGCCAGGTGCGCGAGGTCTGCGACGAGTTGGGGCTGGGCATGCTAGGGCTCGGCTTTGACCCCACGTCGCGGCGCGAAGACGTCGGCTGGATGCCGAAGGGCCGCTACCGGATCATGCGCGACTACATGCCGAAGAAGGGCGGGCACGGGCTCGACATGATGCTGCGGACTTGCACGGTACAGGCCAATCTCGACTACCAGTCCGAAGCCGACATGGTGAAGAAGTTCCGCGTCAGTCTGGCGCTGCAGCCGGTCGCCGGGGCGCTGTTTGCCAACTCGCCGTTCACCGAAGGCAAGCCCAACGGCTTCCAGAGCCTCCGCAGTTTTGTGTGGACCGATCTCGACCCGGATCGCACCGGCACCTTGCCATTCGTGTTCGAGAACGGGTTCGGCTTTGAGCGCTACGTCGACTACCTGCTCGATGTGCCGATGTATTTCGTGTACCGCGACGGCCATTACATCGACGCGAGCGGCCAGTCGTTCCGCGATTTTCTCGCCGGGCGGCTGCCGGCGCTGCCGGGCGAGATCCCGACGATGACCGATTGGGTCGACCATTCGACCACCGCGTTTCCCGAGGTCCGGCTCAAGACCTTCCTGGAGATGCGCGGCGCCGATGGCGGTCCGTGGAGGCGTCTTTGCGCGCTGCCGGCGTTTTGGGTGGGGCTGCTCTACGACCAGGCCGCGCTCGACGCCGCGCACGACCTCGTCGCCGACTGGACCACGGCGGAACGCGAGGCGATGCGCGCCGAGGTGCCGCGGCTCGGCCTCGACGCCCGCATCCGCAGCCGCACCTTGCGCGACGTGGCTCTCGAAGTGCTCGACTTCGCGCGCGAAGGCCTGCACCGCCGCGCCCGGCGCAGCCAGAGCGGCGAGGACGAAACACATTTCCTCGACACGCTGTTCTCGATCGCCGGCTCCGGCCGCACCCCCGCCGCCGAAATGCTCGAGGACTTCAACACGCGCTGGCGCGGGGATATCGCCCAGGTCTACGACGAATACGCGTATTAGGATGCCTCTTCGCCGAGAGCGTCTTTTCCTTCGTCATGCCCGGACTTGATCCGGGCATCCAACCGACGTTTCTACCACCCGAACCGTTGCTGTCGCTGGCTGGATGCCCACGGATCAAGTCCGTGGGCTGAAGGCCCACGGGTCAAGCCCGGCCATGACGAAGGTGGACGGATGACTCAGCCCGGCTGCCGTGACGTGGTCGAATTGCTGACGATGCCGTCGCCGAGGTGGAAGAGGTGCCAAGCGGCGGGGTCGGCGAGGGCGGCTTCGGGCGGCTTGCCGGAGAGCGACATCCAGCGCTCGTTGTGCCAGCTGGTCATCGCCACCTCGGCCTTGAGCGGCGCGCCGATGATCGGCGGCGCGACGCCGAGATAGGACCAGGGGATCGTCATCTCAGCGGTGACGCGCGGCTGGTCGGCGCCGAAATACGTTGCCTTGGTCTCGCCGGCAGGCTGGCAGTTGTCGTGGATCGCTTCTTCCGCGGCGCCGGCGCAGACCACCCACTTCATCTCTAGGTAGTCTTTGACCTTGGTGCGCGGCGGGATGAAGAACAGGGTCAGCCGTCGCGGCCCGGCGCCGGCATCGACACCGATCTCGACCCGGTATGAGTCGCCGAGCGGGAAGGCGCCGTCATACTGGAACAGGTCGACGTCGTAATAATCCTGGCCGATCGTCGCCAGATTCAGCCCGGCATCGCTCCACGACAGATAGATTTCACCGAAATCGACCGCGCCCGGAGATGGCACCAGCGGCGGCAAAAGCCCGGCGGGCTTTGGCCAATCCGAGAGCGAATGGTCGGCTAGCGAGATCGCCGCGTCGGGAATCTGGTCGGCTTTCATGGTGGGCGCGATAGACGGCGTACCGGCGTGAATGCGCGGCACTCGCCGATTGGCCGCGGCCAGCGCTTCGGTCACGCGCTCGTAGGGGCGGTCGTTGATGTCGACCAGGCCGAAATCGTAGTCCTCGCCGTCGGGCCGGCCGCCTTTCGGGTGGTCGTAATACTGGAACCAGTGGGTGCCGACGATGCCGGGGACGGCGGCGAAATTCTCCTGTGCCGTAGCCGCGCCGGTGGCGCGCTGCTCCTGTGTTTCGACCGTCATCAGGTGGCCGTTGTTCTTGTTGCCGGTGCGGTTCTGATTGGCGGCGAAGAACCATTCGGTGATCAGGATCGGCTTGCCGCCCGACAGTTTCGCCAGCCCGTCCCAGAAATAATGGGCGATCCAGCCGTCGCTGGCGTCGGGGTTGTAGTTGGTCGCGATCACGTCGGCATGGCGCGCCTCGGCGCGCACCGCGGCGGGATCGTAATAGATCGGCAGCCGGTCGCCAAAATAGAGTGCGTCGGGGTCGGCGGCGCGGATCGCCTTCTCGGCGAGCGCGTAGTAATGCTCGGCGACGATGCCGGTCCATTCGCGCACGGCGTTGATGCCGTGCCCCCCTGGCCGCATGTGGAGAAATTGCGTCGTCTGCAGCAGCCCATCCCAGGATGTGACTCCGGTTGCCGGGATGAAATCGGCAGTGAATTTTTCCCAGTCGTTGCCGTAATCCTGGCGCAGCATCCTGACCCAGCGCTGCTTGGTAAAATTATCGGCGGGCTTTGCCGAATAGAAGCTGAACAGCGCGCCGGCCCACCACCCGACCTCGTTGTCCGAGAAATAGCCGATCCGGTAGGGCGAGCCCTTGTAGGGCGCGACGAACTCGCGGGCGAGGGTCATCATGCGGCCCTCGACGGCTGGGTCGAACGGGTCGAACCAGTGGAAGCGGGCGCGCCGGCCGAGTTCCAGGTTGACGATCGTCGGCATCGCCAGCTTGGCCGGGGGCAGGGACCAGCCGCCGGTCGTGTTGAAGCCCCATTCGGCGAGCCGCGCCTCGGCGCGCCGCACCCAGCTTTCGAGCGACGAGTCAAACGCCAGCCAGCTGTACCAGACCTTGCCGTCCTTCTCCCGCCAGCTATAGCCGCCGTCGACGGTGTTGGAGCCGATGCTGTAGAAGCGCTCGCCGCACGGCGTCTTGAGCCACTGGACGCCGTCATCGTTCTCGGTCGACCAGCGGTCGGTCGGCGCGGAAGCAAGGTCGCAGGCGGGCGCGACAATAGGCGCGGCCGCGATCGTCACGGCCGCGCACAGAAGCGTTCTGAAAAGCTGGGACGGGCTTAGTCGCTTGCGCAAACGTCAATGGGTCCTTCGAGATGCGGGCGATGCCCGCTCCTCAGGATGAGGATGTTCCGTATTTGGCAGCAATCCTCTACCTCATCCTGAGGAGGCTGCGAAGCAGCCGTCTCGAAGGACGCAGCGGCGCGGGGGCCGGGGCTACAATAAGTCGCAGGCTCAGGCCGCGGTGCCGCCGACGGTGATGCCGTCCATGCGCACGGTCGGCTGGCCGACGCCGACTGGCACGCCCTGTCCGTCCTTGCCGCAGGTGCCGACGCCGTCGTCGAGTTTGAGGTCATTGCCGATCATGGTGATCTTGGTCATCGCGTCCGGGCCGTTGCCGATCAGCGTCGCGCCCTTGACCGCTGGGCCGATCTTGCCGTCCTCGATCAGGTACGCCTCGGAGGCGGAGAACACGAACTTGCCCGAGGTGATGTCGACGCTCCCGCCGCCGAAATTCACCGCATAGAGGCCCTTTTTCACCGAACGTAAGATCTCTTGCGGGTCATGCTGGCCGGCCAGCATGTATGTGTTGGTCATCCGCGGGATCGGGTGGCTGGCGAAATTCTCGCGCCGGCCGTTGCCGGTTGGCTTGACGCCCATCAGCCGCGCGTTGAGCCGGTCCTGCATGTAGCCTTTGAGGATGCCGTCCTCGATCAGCACGTTGTATTGCGACGGCGTGCCCTCGTCGTCGACGGTCAGCGAGCCGCGGCGGTCGGGGATCGTCCCGTCATCGACCACAGTGACTCCCTTCGAGGCGACACGCTGGCCCATCAGCCCGGAGAAGGCCGAGGTTTTCTTGCGGTTGAAATCGCCTTCGAGGCCGTGGCCGACCGCCTCGTGCAGCATCACGCCGGGCCAGCCGGGGCCGAGTACGACGACCATCTCGCCGGCGGGCGCCGGCACCGAGCCGAGGTTGACCAGCGCCTGGCGCAGCGCCTCATCGACTGCGCCCCGCCAGTTCGCGGGATCGAGATAGCGCTCATAGGCGAAGCGGCCGCCGCTGCCGTAGGAGCCGGTCTCCATGCGGTCACCCTCGCCGACCATGATCGAGACGTTGACCCGCACCAGCGGGCGGATGTCGGCGACGCGGGTGCCGTCGGCGCGGATGATCTGCACCGCCTGCCAGACGCCGGCGATCGACGCCATCACCTGGCGCACGCGCGGGTCCTTGCCGCGGGCATACGCGTCGATCTCGGTCAACAGCTTGGTCTTGGCCGACAGGCCGACCGCACCCAGGGGATTGAGGTCGGTGTAGAGCTGGGCGTTGGTGCCAATCGGCGGTGCCGCCATCGTGCCGTCATAGCCGCTGGCGACGGCGCGCACCGTCGCGCCGGCGCGGCGGATCGCCGCCTCCGACAGTTCGCTGGCATGCGCGTAGCCGGCGGCTTCGTCGGCGATCGCGCGCAGTCCGAAGCCCTGCGTCGTGTCGAACGAAGCGCTGCGGATGCGGCCGTCATCGAGCGAAACGCTCTCCGACTGGCTGTATTCGAGGAATAACTCGCCGTCATCCATGCCGTGCAGCTGTTCGGCGACGAGCTTCTCGACGCGATTCGGATCCATGCCGGTGCGCGCGAAGAACAGGTCGTCGGTCACGGCGAGATTGGTCATGCGGCTCTCCTGCAAACTTCTTGTCGCGAATATGATGTCCCGGACGGTTCGGCGAAACCCCTGTCCACATCACGTTCGCCTTGGCCGGGCTTGACCCGGCCATCCACGAATAGGCGGAGAGTTTTCATGGACCCCCGGGTCAAGCCCGGGGGAGGTGCGGTTTAAAGACCTACGGCTAGAAGTCGCTGCCGCCAAAGCCGGCTGTCGGAACTAACCGCTGGTGGCGCGAGGATGCGGCGGCTTGCCGCAATAGGTTAGGGGCAAAGCGCCGCAGTTGTTGCCGCGCGCGGCTTTGGTGTAGGGTCGGGTGCGATCGGTTGCCGCTGTCGTAAGCCCCGGGCAAGATGCTAGGAAACGGCGGTGGCGCGGCTTCGGCCGAGCGGCGTGAAGCCCGGACGGTCCCGCTCGGATCAGATGATCCGCGGATAGCGGCTCCGGGTTCCTCGTCGGGAGGCCCGGCCGGCCCGGTCCCCCCGCAATCGGGGGGAATCCTCGCCGAAGGGGAGCTGCTGGAAGATGGTGCGGTTGACGACAACGATAATTCGCAGACTGGCCGCGGGGCTCGCGGCGTTGGCGTTGGCGGGCGGTGCGGCGCTCGCCGACCAGCCGCACCCGTGGCAGCTCGGCATGCAGGACCCGGCGACGCCGATCACCGAGCGCATCCATGCGTTTCACAACGAGTTGCTGGTCATCATCTTCGCCATCTCGCTGTTCGTCGTCGGGCTGCTGATCTACGTGATGGTGCGGTTCAACGCGCGGGCGCATCCGGTGCCGACGCGCACCTCGCACAACACGGTGATCGAGGTGCTGTGGACGGTGATCCCGGTGCTGATCCTCGTCACCATCGCGATCCCGTCGTTCAAGCTGATGTATTACATGGACCGCGTGCCCGACTCGAAGATGACGATCAAGGTCACCGGGCATCAATGGTACTGGGAATATAACTACCCCGATCAGGGCAATTTCAGCTTCAACAGCAATCTCGTCGCCGAGAAGGACCTGAAGCCGGGGCAGCCGCGGCTGCTCGAGGTGGACAACCCGCTGGTAGTCCCGGTCGGCACCAACATCCGGGTGCAGGTCGCCGGGGTCGACGTGATCCATAGCTGGTTCGTGCCGTCCTTCGGGTTCCAGGAATACGCCGTCGTTGGCCGGCTCAACGAAGCCTGGATCAACGTCGACAAGCCCGGCACCTATTACGGGGAGTGCAACCAGATCTGCGGCGTCAACCACGCCTTCATGCCGATCGAGGTCAAGGTCGTTTCGCAGGCGGATTTCGACAAATGGGTCGCGAGCGCCAAGAAGCAGTTCGCCGCCAATCCGCCGGCGAATGACCCAGTTAGCGACAATGCGACACAGCTAGCCGCCGCCGAAACGGTCGCGGCTGAGCCGGCGAAGGCCGGCAATTAGAGGAAGAGGTTTTCGGATGGCATACCAGGCTCACGCCGACCATGCGCACGGCGCGCCCGGCTTCTTTGTCCGCTGGTTCTGCTCGACGAACCACAAGGACATCGGCACGCTCTACCTGATCTTCGCGATCATCGGCGGGCTGATCGGCGGCCTCTTTTCCGTGCTGATCCGCATTCAGCTGTCGCATCCGGGCAACGAATTCCTCGCCGACCACCAGCTCTACAACGTGATCATTACCGCGCACGGCCTGATCATGGTGTTTTTTCTGGTCATGCCGGCGATGATCGGCGGGTTCGGCAACTGGTTCGTGCCGATCATGATCGGCGCGCCGGACATGGCCTTCCCGCGTATGAACAACATCAGTTTCTGGCTGCTCGTCCCGGCCTTCCTGCTGCTGCTCGGCTCGGCCTTTGTCGGCCAGGGCGACGGGCTGAACAACGCATTGCACGGCGGCGCGGGTGTCGGCTGGACGATTTATCCGCCGCTGTCGGAAGCGGGGCAGGACGGGCACCCGGGCCCGTCGATCGACATGGCGATTTTCTCGCTGCATCTCGCCGGCGCGTCGTCGATCATGGGCGCGATCAACTTTATTACGACGATCTTCAACATGCGCGCGCCGGGCATGACCTTGCACCGCATGCCGCTGTTTGTCTGGTCGATCCTGGTGACCGCGTTCCTGTTGCTGCTGTCGCTACCGGTGCTGGCGGGAGCGATCACGATGCTGCTGACCGACCGCAACTTCGGCACGACCTTCTTCAAGCCGGACGGCGGCGGTGATCCGCTGCTGTTCCTGCACCTGTTCTGGTTCTTCGGGCACCCGGAGGTTTACATTCTGATCCTGCCGGGCTTCGGGATGGTCTCGCAGATCGTCTCGACCTTCTCGCGGAAGCCGGTGTTCGGCTATCTCGGCATGGCCTACGCGATGGTCGCGATCGGCGGCATCGGCTTTGTCGTGTGGGCACACCACATGTACACGACCGGCATTTCGATCGACACGCGGGCCTATTTCACGGCCGCGACGATGGTCATCGCCGTGCCGACAGGGGTCAAGATATTCTCCTGGATCGCGACGATGTGGGGCGGCTCGATCGAGTTCAAGACGCCGATGCTGTGGGCGATCGGCTTCATCTTCCTGTTCACGGTCGGCGGCGTGACCGGCGTCGTGCTCGCCAATGCCGGTGTCGATATCGCGCTCCACAACACCTATTACGTGGTCGGCCACTTCCATTACGTGCTGTCGCTGGGCGCCGTGTTCGCGCTGTTCGGTGGCTTCTACTACTGGATCGGCAAGATGTCGGGCCGGCAGTACAACGAACTGTTCGGGCAGATTCATTTCTGGACGACCTTTATCGGTGTCAACCTGACGTTTTTCCCGATGCATTTCCTCGGGCTTGCCGGCATGCCGCGGCGCATCGCCGACTATCCCGACGCCTTCGCCGGGTGGAATCACGTTGCCTCGATGGGCTCATATATCTCTGCGGCGTCGACGGTGTGGTTCATCTTTGTCGTGTTCCACACGCTGCTCGCCGGCAAGAAGGTCGGTGCCAATTACTGGGGCGAGGGCGCGACGACGCTCGAATGGACGGTGCCGTCGCCGCCGGCGTTTCATACCTATGAGGAGCTGCCGGTGATCGAGCCGGTGCACGGACATTAGGACGGGCGGGACGCGGGCGGATTTCTGACGTGAGCGATCTCCCCACGACCGCCGTCGCTTCCGGGCTCAGCGCCCATGGCGGTGCGGCGGTCGACGACTACGTGCGGATCCTGAAACCTAGGGTCATGTCGCTGGTGGTGTTCACCGGCGCGGTCGGACTCGTGTTGGCGCCGGGACATCTGCACCCGTTTCTCGCCGCGGTGGCGATCCTGTGCATCGCGATCGGCGCCGGCGCCTCGGGTGCGATCAATATGTGGTACGACCGCGACATCGACGCGGTCATGCGGCGCACCGCGTCGCGACCATTGCCGGCGGGCCGCATGCTGCCGGGCGAGGCGCTCGGCTTCGGCTGTGTGCTGGCGGTCGGCTCGGTCGCGGTGATGGGGGTCGCGGTCAACTGGGCGGCGGCCGCGCTGTTGGCGCTGACCATCGCGTTTTACGTCTTTGTCTACACGATGTGGCTGAAACGGCGGACGCCACAGAACATCGTGATCGGCGGCGCCGCCGGCGCCTTGCCGCCGCTGATCGGCTGGGCGGCAGTGACGGGGGACGTCGGTTGGGGTGGGATCGCGTTGTTTGCGATCATCTTCTTCTGGACCCCGCCGCATTTCTGGGCGCTGTCACTCTACAAGGCCGATGAGTACGCCGCGGCGGGCATCCCGATGTTGCCGGTGGTTGCCGGTGCGCGCGAGACCAAGCGGCAGATGCTGCTCTATACGCTGGTGCTGTGGCCGGTGACCGCGGCGCCATGGCTGCTCGGCATGTCGGGGCTGCTTTACGCGGTTGGGGCAGGGGGCCTCAGCCTGCTGTTTACCGCATCGGCGATCCGGGTGTGGCGCGATGAGAGCGAGCGCAGCGCGCGGCAGATGTTTGCCTTCTCGCTGGCCTATCTGTTCCTGATCTTCGTGCTGCTGTTGGCGGACCGCGCGATCGGAGCCTGGCGATGATGGCCGCCGATCCTCCGACCAATGGGCCGATCGACGACCGCACGCGCCGGGTCCGCGCGCGCAACCGCGCGCTTCTCCTGGTGTTGCTCGGACTGGTGGCGCTGTTCTATGCGCTGACGATCGTGCGGATGGGGGTGCACTAGCATGGCCGGCAACACCGCGCGCAACGGCCGCACGGTCGCGCTGCTGCTGTCGGTGGTGGCCGGCATGGTCGGCTTGAGCTTCGCCTCGGTGCCGCTCTACCGGCTGTTCTGCGCGGCGACCGGTTATGGCGGCACGACGCAGCGTGCCGCAGTAGCACCGCAAGACATCGCCGAGACAATCGTCACGGTGCGGTTCGATGCGGATGTGTCACCCGATCTCGCCTGGGAGTTCCGCCCGCTGGTGCGCGAAGTCAAAATCCATCCGGGCGAGCAGAGCCAAGTGTTCTTTCGCGCCGTCAATCGCTCCAGCCAGGGCCTCACCGGCCGCGCGACCTTCAACGTGACGCCGATGAAGAGCGGCATCTATTTCGACAAGCTGCAATGCTTCTGCTTCAACGAACAATACCTGGCGCCGGGGGAGAGCAAGGATATGGGGGTCGTGTTCTTCGTCGACCCCGATATGCTCAAGGACCCGAACACCAGCGACGTCAAGACCATCACGCTGTCCTATTCCATGTTCAAGGCGGCGACGCAGAAACCCGACGGAAATAGGCCGAACTCATGACTGATCACGCCCATGCCGCGCCGGCCGGCTCCCATGACCACGACGCCCACGGCCACGCCGCTCCCAAGCACCCCTACCACCTGGTTGATCCCAGCCCGTGGCCGTTGGTCGGTTCGATTGCCGGCGGGGTGATGGCATTCGGCGCCGTTCTGTTCATGCACGGGCACGACTTTGGCACCATGATACTGATCATCGGCGCGCTGATGGTGCTCGGCACGATGTTCGTGTGGTGGCGCGACGTGATCAACGAGGCGACCTTCCAGGGCTATCACACGCCCGTCGTTCAGATCGGCCTGCGCTTTGGGATGGCGCTGTTCATCGCCTCGGAGGTGATGTTTTTCTCGGCATTTTTCTGGGCGTTTTTTACCTCAAGCCTGTTCCCGGTCGGCGGTGTGTGGCCGCCCCAGGGCATCCACCCGTTCAATCCGTTCGAGTTCCCGTTTCTCAACACGCTGATCCTGCTGCTGTCGGGGACGACGGTGACCTGGGCGCACCACTCGCTGCTCGAAGGCAATTACAAGGGGCTGGTGCAAGGGCTGACCGTGACGGTGATCCTGGGCCTCAGCTTTACCTGCGTGCAGGCCTATGAGTATTCGCACGCGGCGTTCCATTTCTCCGGCGGCATCTATCCCTCGACCTTCTTCATGGCGACCGGGTTTCACGGCTTTCACGTGATCGTCGGCACGACGTTCCTCGCGGTCTGTCTGTGGCGCGCCAAGCGCGGCGACTTCACGCCGACTCATCATTTCGGGCTCGAAGCCGCGGCCTGGTACTGGCATTTCGTCGACGTCGTCTGGCTGTTCCTCTTTGTCTGCATCTACTGGTGGGGCATGGGTGCCGCCCTTCCGCTCGGTGAGTAGTGGCGGCCACGATCTACCCCATAGTCCCGGTCAGCCGTGCGGCGCTCTTATGCCGCTGCCCGCGGTGCGGCGAAGGCAGGATATTTTCGCGCCTCCTGACCGTGCGTTCGGCCTGCCCGGACTGTGGGTTGGACTTGTCGGCGGAGGACGCGGGCGACGGGCCGGCGGTGTTCCTGATCTTCTTTCTCGGCGCAGTCGCGGTTGGTATCGCGGCGTGGCTGGAGATCGAGTTCGCGCCGCCGATCTGGGTGCACCTCATGATATTGACGCCGCTGATCCTCGGCGGCGCGGTGCTGCTGTTGCGCCCGCTCAAGGCGTGCATGATCGCGCTGCAATACCGGCACAATCTGCTGCACAACCCGCCGCGACCGTGATCGGCATGCGGCCGGCACCTGCCCCTCACTCTCCCATCGCTGGCGCGATGGGCTCCTCCCTCTCCGCCTTTGCGCTGGGCGAGGGGGTGTCTCGGTCGTGCTCCCTCGCCCCGTTCACAGGGAGAGGGTTGGGGTGAAGGGGGCAGCCCCGTTGCTCGGCTTTCGCCCGCGTCTTGTCCCGACCTTGTTCACTGTGCCGGCGGTGTTGATCCTGTTGGGGCTGGGCGTTTGGCAGGTGGAGCGCCTGCATTGGAAAGAAGGCCTGATTGCCCAACGTGATGCCGCGGTGGCGGTGCCGCCGATCGCTCCACCGCGCAGCCTCGACGAGGCGCGCGGCCGTGAATTCCACCATGTCGTCGCCGAGGGCGTCTTTCGCAACGACAAGGAGTTGTATCTCGCCGCCTCGTCGGATAACGGCGGGTCGGGGTATCAAGTCATGACCCCGCTCATATTGGGCGACGGGCGGACGATGTTCGTCAACCGCGGCTTTGTCCCATCGGAGTTGAAAGATCCGGCCAAACGCGCCGCCAGCGAACTCGCCGGAAACCAGCGTGTCGTCGGCCTGCTGCGGCTTCCGTCGCCGGCAAAGCCGAGCTTCTTTCTGCCCGCCAACCGGCCCGATCTGAACCTGTGGTTTTGGGTCGACCTGCCGGCGATGGCGAAGGCGGCTGGCGTCGCCGATCCGGTGCCGTTCTACATCGATGCCGACAACACGTCGAACCCAGGGGGCTGGCCGAAAGGCGGCGTTACTCGCCTCGACCTGCCCAACGACCATCTGCAATACGCCATCACCTGGTTTGCCTTGGCGGCGGCGCTGATCGTCATTTACGCGCTGTATCATCGCCGCGACGCTTCGTCCGAGAACGAACAACAAAGCTGAACCAAACGCCAACGCTAAGGTTTACAGGACTAATGCGAGCGGCCATATCTCGCCGGGCGAGGCAGGACCGCACCCGTTCGGCCCTTCCGGAACACAGCCAGGGGATACCGGTGATCGAGATTGGCGCCCAGCAAGAGGCTCGCGATATCGGCCGCCTGGCCGTTCGTCGCAAATTCGCGGCGGTCCGGTGCGAGAGCGAGACACTCGCTTCGCGGCTGACCCCCGAGGATCAGTCGATCCAATCGATGCCCGATGTCAGCCCGACCAAATGGCATCTGGCGCATACGACCTGGTTCTTCGAGACCTTTATCCTGACGCGGTTCGATCCGACCTACCGCGTGTTCGATCCGGCTTTCCACTACCTGTTCAACTCCTATTACGAAGCCGAGGGGCCGCGCCATCCGCGGCCGCAGCGCGGGCTGCTGTCGCGGCCGTCTTGCGCCGATGTCGCGGCCTATCGCGAGCATGTCGAGACGGCAATGACGACGCTGATCGACAGTGCCGCGGAGGAGGTATGGGCGGAGGCGGCTTCGCTCATCGAACTGGGCCTGCACCACGAGCAGCAGCATCAGGAACTGATCCTGATGGACATCAAGCACGTCTTCTCGATCAACCCGCTGCTGCCCGCCTATCAGCCGCCACGCCGTCGCTTGCCGGGGGTCACGACGCCGCTCGAGTGGGTCGACTTCCCCGGCGGGTTGGTCGAGATCGGGCATGAGAGCGAGGGGTTTGCCTTCGACAATGAGACGCCGCGGCATCGCGTCTGGCTTGAACCGTTCCGACTGGCGAATCGGCTGGTGACCTGCGGCGAATTCGCCGAGTTCATCGCCGCAGGCGGCTATGGCGACCCGGAATTCTGGCTGTCCGAAGGCTGGGCGGCGGTACAGCAGCAGGGCTGGGAAGCGCCGCTCTATTGGCGCGCCGTGGACGGCGGCTGGCGGATCTTCACGCTGTCGGGCGAAAAGCGCCTCGACCCTGCCGAGCCGGTAGTGCATGTCAGCTACTATGAGGCGGACGCCTATGCCAAATGGGCCGGGAAGCGGCTGCCGACCGAGGCGGAATGGGAGACCGCGGCCGAGGGCGCGGCGCTGCCCGGCAACCTCGCCGATGGCGGGCGTTATCATCCGGTTGCCGATGCGGGCGGCGCAAGCCTGCGCCAGATGATCGGCGATGCCTGGGAATGGACCGCCAGCCCGTATTCGCCCTATCCGCGGTTTCGCGCGGTGTCGGGCGCGATCGGCGAATACAACGGCAAATTCATGTCGAACCAGATGGTCCTGCGCGGCGGTGCGGCCGTGACGCCGGGCGGCCATATTCGCACTACCTATCGCAATTTCTTTCCGCCCTCGGCGCGCTGGGCGTTTTCCGGGCTGCGCCTCGCGGAGGATGCGTGATGCCTGACGGGGCCAGCTTCGCATTTCACGACTTGGCACCGGGCGAGGACAGCTTTCGCGACGCGGTGCTGGCCGGCCTCTCGGCGACGCCGCGATCGCTGCCGTGCAAATTCTTCTACGACCAGCGCGGCTCCGCGCTGTTCGAAGCGATTTGCGAGGTGCCGGAATATTACCTGACCCGTACGGAGCTCGGCATCCTCGAAGCGAAAGCACCGGCGATTGCGGAAAGGATCGGGCCAAATTGTCGGCTCGTCGAGCTGGGCAGCGGCGCCAGCCGCAAGGTACGGCTGCTGTTGGAGGCGATGGAAACGCCGCTCGCTTATGTCGCGGTCGATATCTCGCGCGGTTTCCTGCGCGAGGCGGCCGCGAGCATCGCCGCCGATTTCCCGGAACTGGAGGTCGTCGCGGTCTGTGCCGATTACAGCCGGCCCTTCGTGCTGCCGAAGATTTCCGGACCGGCGGGCAAGACGGTAGGGTTCTTCCCCGGCTCGACGATCGGCAATTTCGAACCCGAAGGTGTGGTCGCCTTCCTCAGCCATTGCGGGCGTTTGCTGGGGGCGGGGGCGGAGATGCTGATCGGCGCCGACGTCAAGAAGGACAAGGCGATTCTCGACGCGGCCTACAACGATTCCCAGGGCCTTAACGCCGCCTTCAACCTCAACCTGCTGCACCGCATCCGGAACGAGCTCGACAGCGACATCGCGATCGACGCCTTTGAGCATGTCGCGTTCTACAACCCCGAGGAGGGGCGGGTGGAGCTCTACATCAGGAGCCTGAAGGACCAGAGCGCGGTGATCGCCGGGCGGCGCTTCTCATTTACCCTCGGCGAGATGATTCACACCGAAAATTCCTACAAATACGCCATTCCCGAATTCCAGGCGCTGGCTGCCCGTGCCGGCTTCCGGCCGCTGGACACCTGGACCGATCCCGACCAGAAATTCAGCGTCTACTACCTGCGGCGGGATTAAGCAGCGGCGCTTTTGTTCTCGTAGAGGCTCTCAAGAGCGTCGCGATACACGGCGCGCACGACGTGGCGCTTGATCTTGAGGGTCGGGGTCAGCTGGCCGTTCGCGGTGGTGAACGCCTCGTTGGCGATCAGAAACCGACGTACCCGCTCGATCGCCGGCAGCGTGGCGTTTACCCGGCTCGCCACGTCGCCGAGCGCTTTGATCAGGGCGCTGTTGTCGGCGAGCGCCGCCAGTTCGGTGCCCGGCGGGGCGAACTGGGCAGCGAATTCCGGATCGGGGACGAGGATCGCGACAAGATGCGGCCGTTGGTCGCCGAAAACCATGGCCTGCGCGATCTCGGACTGTAGGGTCAGCGCGCCCTCTATCTTGGCCGGGGCGATCATGTCGCCGCCCGAATTCTTGATGAAATCGCGCTTGCGGTCGGTGATGCGCAGATAGCCGCTGGTGTCGAGATGGCCGATATCGCCGGTCTTGAGCCAACCGTCAGCCAGCGTGCGTGCTGTTGCCTCGGGGTCGTTCCAGTAGCCCTTCATGACGTTGTCGCCGGCGACGAGGATTTCGCCGTCTTCGGCGATCTTGATCTCGACCCCGCGCAGCGCCGGCCCGACTGAATCGATTTGGATCGCACCAGGCGGGTTGCAGGCGATGACCGGTGCCGCCTCGGTCTGGCCGTAGCCCTGCAACAGCTGCACGCCGAGTGCGAGGAAAAAGCTGCCGATTTCCGGGTTGAGCGGGGCGCCGCCCGAGACCATCGCCTTGAGACGTCCGCCGAAACGCGCCCGCACCTTGTTGCGCACCAGCTTTTCGAGCAGCGGCTCGAGCAGCCGTCCGCCAAGGCCCGGCCTTTCACCGGCCAGGCGCATTTTCCCGAGCGTCACCGCCTGTTCGAACAGCCGCCGCTTCAGCCCCTTCTCGCGCTCGATGCCGCGGCGGATGCGCTGGTGCATCGTCTCGTAGAGCCGCGGCACCGCGGTCATGATGGTCGGCCGCACCTCCAAGAGATTGGCGGCGAGGCTGTCGGCGCCCTCGGCGAAATAGATTTGCGCGCCGATCGAGATCGGAAACATCAGCCCGGCCGTGTGCTCGTAGGAATGCGATAGTGGCAGGAAGCTGAGGAACACCTCGTCGCCGAGACCGAGCATCTCCAGCAGATGATAGGCACCACGGCAATTGGCGAGGACGTTGCGGTGGGTAGTCAGCACGCCCTTCGGCAGCCCGCCCGTGCCCGAGGTGTAGATGATGCAGGCGATGTCATGCGGACCGAGCGCCGCGGTCCGCGCCCCGATGTCGTCGTCGCGCGCGTCGCCGAGCGCCAGTACCTCGTCCCATGTCTGCGCATTCCCGGAGGCCGTGCCATCCATGACGATGACCGCCTGGACCGCTGGCACTTGCGCGGCCGCCGCGGCGGCGCGATCGCTGATCGGCGGCTTTGAGGTGATGACGATGCGCGCGCCGGAATTGCCGAAGATGTGGCGGTGGTCGTCGATGGTGTTGGTCGTATAGGCCGGTACGGTGATCGCGCCGGCGCTCATGATCGCGAGATCGGCGATCGCCCATTCGGGCCGGTTCTCGGCGGCGAGCACGACCCGGTCGCCCGGCTCCACACCCAGCGCGACCAACCCGCGCGCTAGCCGGCTGACGGTCCGCGCCGCCTCCGCCCAGGTCAGCGTCTGGTACTTTCCGCTACGCTTGGCCCAGAGAAACGGCCCGTCGCCGCGCTCCGCGGCGATCGTGAAAAACATCGCGGGGAGGCTGCGGAAATTGTCGTAATCGATCATCTGTCGCGGCGGCTCCTCTGGCTTTGCCGGGACATGATAAACCAATGCAAGATGCAAAATCGCCGGCTCATATGGCGGGCGCGGCTTGAGATCACATCCATCAATGCTTAATTTGAAATCATTGATGGAACGCGCCCATGAGCAGCATAACGATCAGAAACTTGGATGATGGCGTGAAGCGCCGGCTTCGTATCCGAGCAGCTGAGCGGAATCGCTCGATGGAGGAAGAAGCGCGCGACATCCTCCATTGCGCTTTGGCCGAGAGCGCCAAGCCGTCGGAACACTTGGTGGACCGAATTCGGCGACGCGTTGAGAAGTTCGGCGGCGTCGAACTGGAATTGCCGCCGCGCGGCCCGATCCGCGAACCGCCGGATTTTACGTGATCATCCTCGATACCAACGTGGTATCGGAGACGCTTAAACCACTGCCGGCCGCGAATGTCGTGGAGTGGATGCGAGCCGAAGCTCCGATGGCATTGTTCATCACGACGATAACCGAGGCAGAGCTGTTGTTCGGACTTGCATTGCTGCCGCAAGGAAACCGCCGGCACGCCTTGGAGGCGCTCATCCTTCCGCTTCTGGATGAGGATTTCGCGGGGCGGATCCTCCCGTTCGACGGCGCGGCCGCACGCGAATTTGCCGAGATCGCGGTGCATCGTCGCCGCAGCGGCAAGCCTATCTCCGATGCTGATGGCCGCATCGCCGCGGTCGCTCGTTCGCGCGGAGCAGATCTGGCGACCCGCGACATTGCCGGTTTCGCGGATTGCGGCGTGGAGCTAATCAACCCATGGGCCTGACCCTTGGCTGACGAAGACACCTTTACAGGTCGGATCAGGCGTTACGCGCGGGTCGGGACGGCAGTCGGAGGGTTGGCTGCGCGGCTCGCCGGTGAGCGATACCTGGGCATCGGTATCGATCGCGAGCGGCATGCGGCTGATCTGAAGGCGGCGCTCGGCGGCATCAAGGGGCCGCTGATGAAGATCGCGCAGTTGCTGGCGACGATTCCCGAGGCACTGCCCGAAGAATATGTCCGCGAGCTCATCCAACTGCAGTCGAACGCGCCACCGATGGGCTGGCCGTTCGTGCGGCGGCGCATGGCGGGCGAACTGGGGGCGGACTGGCAGAGCCGGTTCAACAGCTTTGAGCGCGAGGCGGTGCGCGCCGCCTCGCTCGGTCAGGTGCACCGTGCCGTCGCCCGCGACGGCACGCGGCTCGCCTGCAAGCTGCAATATCCCGACATGGCCTCGGCGGTGGAGGCTGACTTGCGCCAGTTGCGCTTGGCGATGGGTTTGTACGAGCGCTATGACCGCGCAGTCTCGACCGGCGAAATCCACGTCGAGATCGCCGCTCGGCTGCGCGAGGAACTCGATTACCAGCGCGAGGCCGCGCATATGCGGCTCTACGGCGAAATTCTCAAGGATGAGCCCGGCGTCGCCGTGCCGCGGCCTTACGACAAGCTGTCGACAAAGCGCCTCTTAACGATGACCTGGCTCGACGGCGAGCCGATCCTCGGCATCACCGAGGCGCCGCTCGAACAGCGTAACGAGATCGCGCTGCGCATGTTCCGTATCTGGTATGTGCCGTTCTACTACTACGCCGTCATCCACGGCGATCCGCATCTCGGCAATTACACCGTCGCACCGGGGAACTCCACCGGCCGCACCGTCAACCTGCTCGATTTCGGCTGCGTCCGCATTTTTCCGGCGAGTTTTGTCAAGGGCGTCATCGACCTCTACCACGCGCTCGAACGCGACGACGAAGAGCTGGCGGTCGAAGCCTATAACAGTTGGGGGTTTCGCGATCTGTCGAAGGAGATGATCGCGGTGCTGAACCGCTGGGCACGGTTTGTCTACGGGCCGCTGCTCGACGACCGTATCCGTCCCATTCAGGAGAAACGGGCGGCGCCCGAGGGCCCACGGCTGGTCGATAGCGTGCACCAGGACATCCGCCGGCTTGGTGGCGTGGCACCGCCGCGCGCCTTTGTCTTCATGGACCGTGCTGCGATCGGACTCGGCTCGGTGTTTCTGCACCTGCGCGCCGAGATCAACTGGCATCGCGTCTTCCATGAGCTAATCGACGATTTCGATGTTGCGGTTCTGGCTCGTCGGCAGAAGGCGGCGCTCGATCGGGCTGGCGTGCCGCAAGCAGAGTAATTGCCCCTAAATCGCCAAGTTTTCACCTTAGACGGAAGAAACACGGACATTTTTCCGTTATGGTGGATCAAGTCGGCTAGGCGCTGGGGGCGATCATGGAGGGGGCGCGTAACGGTTTCATCTGTGGATTATTAATCGCGGTTTCTACGATAGTGCTCTGCGGCACAGCCGCGGCGCAGGACATGCCGCCGATCCTGGCGCCGCTGGCGCCCGCACCGGTAGTTGCACCGGCTCCGCCACCAGTATCGCCTTCGGCCGAGGCCGTCCTGCCGCCGGCGCCGGTCGCCGTGTCCGTCAAGCCGACCGAGAAGCCTCGGACCGCCGCGGTGCCGCACGCACCGGCAGCGCATCATCACGCCAAAGTCGCGTCGGTGAAGAAACGGTTTACGGCGCCGCACCATGTCGCGTCGGTCGACCATCGCGTCGTCATGCGCCCGCCGGGACCGGCCTTGCCGCCCGGGATGCCGGTGCCGCCGCCGGGTTATTACGGTCCCGGCCCTTATCGCCATCTCGTCTATGCCGGGCCGCCGCCGGGATACTACGGCGGCTGGGCCGGCTATCGGGGCCCCTATCCCGACTACCCGTAGCCCCTCTCGATCCCGGCCCGACCGTTAAGCCAAGTGTCGCCCTACGGAACAAACGCGACGCGAGAGGTGTTTTTCATAATCTTTGGGGCGCGGGGAGAGCGAACGATGCCACGGCTGCCGAGCGGACGAACCCTTCAATTGGCGACCCTGACCGCGATCTGTGCGCTGGCCGGTGCGGCCGCCGCACAGGACATGCCGGCGACGCAAGGGCCGCCGCCCGCCGCGCCTTCGGCTCCAGCTCCGTCACTCGAGCCGCAACAGAACGCTGCCGCGACGCCACAAGCAACGGCGCCGGTCCCCGGCCCCGCAACGCCGGCAGCGCACCCGTTGGGCAAGGCGCAGCTCGAACAAATCATCGCGCCGATCGCGCTTTATCCCGACCCGTTGCTCAGTCAGGTGCTGATGGCGTCGACCTATCCGCTCGAAATCGTCGAAGCGGACCGCTGGACGCGCCTCCCTGCCAACGCGGCGTTGAAGGATGGCGCCTTGACCGATGCGTTAAAGCAGCAGAACTGGGACCCCAGCGTCAAAGCGCTGGTACCATTTCCGAAACTGCTGTCGCTGCTCGCCGAAAAGCTCGAATGGACTGAGGCTCTGGGCAATGCCTTCCTCGCCCAGCAGGCTGATGTAATGGATGCGGTGCAGGCCCTGCGGCACAACGCGATGCAGGCGGGGAACCTCAAGGTCACGCCGCAATGCCATTGCGTAATCCAAACCAGCGGCGAGATGATCTCGATCCTGCCGTCCGATTCGAGCCAGGTCTGCATCCCGGTCTACAACCCGCGGGTCGCCTACGGACCCTGGCCATGGCCGGACTACCAGCCCGACTATTTCCCGGAGCCGGCGGGCTTTGCTTTCGAGCCCGGTTTCGCGGTCGGCTACTGGCCGGTGATCGGGGTCGCGGCGTTCGGCCCGCTTTGGGGCTGGGCGTGGTTCGATTGGGGCCATCACGACGTGACCGTCGACCGCGGGCGCTTCATGGCGGTGGGCGGCCGCGCCGCCTTTGCCGGCAACAATTGGGTGCATGATCCCGGGCATCGCGGCGGTGTCGCCTATCACGACCCGGCGGTAACGAGCCGGTTTGGTGCGGCCCGCACGGCGGCGGTCAGCGCGGCCGCGGCGGCGGGGCGCGGCTCGTTACGGCATGGCGGTGCTGCGTCGACCGGCGCGGCGGCGACCCGTTTTGGCGCGGCCGGGCAGCTCGGCGGCGGTCACGCCGCCGGACAATTCGGCGGCGCCGCGGCTGCTGCTGGCGGACGCACCGGCGGACATGTCGGCCACGCCAGCTTTGCCGCCGCGCGAGCGGGCGGCGGCGCTCATTTCGGCGGCGGTCCGCACGGTGGCGGAGGTCATTTCGGCGATGGCGGCGGCGGGCATGCGGCGCATGCGCAGTTCGCACCCGGCGGCCACGGCGGCGGCCCGCATTTCGGTGGTGGCGGTGGACCGCACGGTGGTGGCGGCGGTCCACATGGCGGCGGTGGCGGTGGTGGCCATGGTGGCGGTGGCGGTGGTGGCGGGCACGGCGGCGGCCATCACTGACGACCTGTAGCGCTCTAGTATTGTCGTACGGAGCGCCTCACCGGCAGCGTTCGCGATACCGCCGCCATTGCGCTAAGGCGCGCCGAAAGGCAAACTCCGCCGACTTGTTCCGCCTTCGGTTGTCGCCATGCGAAAACTCGCTGCCCTTGTGCTCGCCTTGCCGCTCTTCGCGGGGTGCACGCCTTACATTCCACTGAAGACCGATTTCGGCACCAGCGCCGCGTTGCCGAAAGGCGACATTCCTCCAGAATATGCCGCCTTCAACGCCTATGACCCTGACGTCAACCCGCTGATGGCGCACCAGATTTGTGCGACGGTGTATCAACCGGGCGATGTCCGGGCCAATGCGGCGAGCCCCGGCGAGCTGGTGACCGCGCACGGCACCTGCGCGACGCACCAGCCGATCATCGGCAGCGACTAGCCGAATACCGCTTCAGTTCGCGGCGGCGGCCGCGCGGAACGGGATTTCTCCCTGCTCGGTGAGCAGCCGCTCGAAATAATCGATTGTGCGCTGCAGGCCGAAGCGCAGTTGGGTCCGCGGCTTCCAGGCGAGCAGCGCGCTTGCCTGGCTGATGTCCGGGCAGCGCTGCACCGGGTCGTCGATCGGCAACGGCCGGTAAACGATCGCCGAGCGCGAGCCGGTCAGGTCGACGATGAGCCGGGCCAGTTCGGCGACCGAGGTCTCGACCGGGTTGCCGAGGTTCATCGGCCCGGTGATGTCGTCGGGCGCGTCCATCATGCGGATGAAGCCCTCGATCAGGTCGTCGACATAGCAGAACGCGCGCGTCTGGCTGCCGTCGCCGTAAAGCGTAATCGGCTCGTCCTTCAGCGCCTGGACGATGAAATTCGATACCACACGCCCGTCATTGGGGTGCATGCGCGGCCCGTAGGTATTGAAGATGCGCACCACGCGGATGCGCAGATTGTGCTGACGGTAATAGTCGAAGAACAGCGTCTCGGCGCAGCGCTTGCCTTCGTCGTAGCAGGCGCGCGGGCCGATAGGATTGACGTTGCCGCGATAGCTCTCCGGCTGCGGGTGCATGACGGGGTCGCCGTAGACCTCCGAGGTCGAGGCCTGCAGGATCTTCGCCTTCAGCCGCTTCGCGAGACCGAGCATGTTGATCGCGCCGATCACGCTGGTCTTGGTCGTCTGCACCGGATCGTGCTGGTAGTGGATTGGCGAAGCCGGGCAGGCGAGGTTGTAGATCTCGTCGACCTCGACAAACAGCGGATGCGTCACGTCGTGGCGCATCGCCTCGAAGCGCGGGTTGGGCAGCAGCGTCGCGACATTGTCGCGGGCGCCGGTGAAATAATTGTCGACGCATAGCACGCTATGGCCATCGGCGATCAGCCGCTCGCACAGATGCGACCCGAGAAAACCGGCGCCGCCGGTGACGAGGATGCGTTTGGTCGAGGTACGCATGGGTTACTCCCCAGGAGTTTTATTGTTGGAGGATTAGGCGGTCGCCCGCAAGCTCGGGCTTGTTTCCGCCGACGGCGTTGCCGCCGCGCGGCCGATGCTGTGATAGACAAAGCCGGCGGCGGTCATCTCGTCCGGCTGATAGATGTTGCGCAGGTCGATGACCACCGGCGCGCGCAACAGTCTCCGGACCCGGGCAAGATCGAGCGCACGGAACTCGTTCCATTCGGTGAGCAACACCAGCGCATCGGCGCCTTCGAGCGCCTGGTAGGCGTCGCCGCAATAGTCGAGCTCGGGCAGCAGCTTCTTGGCCTCGCCCATGCCCTCTGGGTCGAAGGCGCGGATCGTCGCGCCCGCCTCGATCAGCAAGGGCAGGATCGATAGGCTCGGGCTCTCGCGCATGTCGTCGGTGTTGGGCTTGAAAGTCAGGCCGAGCACCGCGATCGTCTTCCCGGTGACGCTGCCGCCGCAGCCCGCGGTGATACGATCGGCCATGCCGCGCTTGCGCGCATTGTTGATCTCCAGCACCCGCTCGACCATGGTCAGCGGGCTACCTATCTCCGCGGCGGTGCGCACCAGCGCCTCGCAATCCTTCGGGAAGCACGAGCCGCCAAAACCCGGCCCGGCATGCAGGAACTTGCGGCCGATCCGGCCGTCGAGACCGATGCCGCGGGCGACATCCTGCACATCGGCGCCGACCGCCTCGCACAGATTTGCGACTTCATTGATGAAGGTGATCTTGGTTGCGAGAAACGCGTTGGCCGCGTATTTGATCATCTCGGCGGTCTCGATCGTCGTAAAGACGACCGGCGTCTCGAGCAAATACAGCGGCCGATAGAGCGCGCGCAACACCGTGCGCGCATGCTCGCTGCCCGTGCCGATGACGACCCGGTCGGGGCGCATGAAATCCTGGATCGCCGACCCCTCGCGCAGAAACTCCGGATTGGAGGCGACATCGAAGGCGTTCGGCGGCAATCGCTGCGCCAGAATGTTTTCGAGGCGTCGGCCGGTGCCGACCGGAACGGTCGACTTGGTGACGATGACGGTGCGGGTTCCCGGGCGCGCCGCCAGCACCTCGGCGATCTCGCCGGCGGCGGCGAATACATAACTCAGATCGGCATGCCCGTCGCCGCGTCGCGACGGTGTGCCGACGGCGATGAACACCGCGTCCGTACCGTCGAGCGCCGCCGCAAGGTCGGTCGTAAAGCTTAGCCGGCCGGCCGCCTTGTTGACCGTGACGAGCTGGTCGAGCCCGGGCTCGTAGATCGGCACCTCGCCGCGCTGCAGGCGGGCGATCTTGTCGGCGTCCTTGTCGACGCAGGTGACCGACACGCCAAACTCCGAAAAGCAGGCGCCGGAGACGAGCCCGACATAGCCCGTGCCGATCATCGCAATCCGCATCACTCGACTCCCATGGTCACGATAGCGACCGCAGCCCAGAACGGGCCGCCGATCCGCTTATTCCGCCAGTCTTCGCTGCACCGCACTAATATTCCGGTAAATTGACCGGAACGGCGGGGCCAACTCCCCCGTTGTCGCGAGATTACCGAAACGGGGGCAGTCTGGTCTCATGCCACAGTCAGTCTTGGTAACCGGCGGGGCCGGTTATATCGGCAGCCATGCTTGCAAGGCCCTCGCGCAGGCCGGCTATAACCCTGTTACCTATGACAATTTGTCGCGTGGCCACCGCCACGCGGTGCGCTGGGGACCGCTTGTCGAAGGGGATGTCGGCGACCGCGCCGCCGTCGTCGCGGCGCTCAAGGCACATGATGTCGCCGCGGTGATGCATTTTGCCGCTTTCGCCTATGTCGGCGAATCGGGCACCGATCCGGCGCTCTACTACCGCAACAACGTGATCGGCACGCTGACTTTGCTCGATGCGATGCGGGAGGCTGGGGTCGACCGCATCGTCTTTTCCTCGACCTGCGCTACCTATGGCCTCCCCGAGGTGATGCCGATCGCCGAGACGACACCGCAGTGTCCCGTGAACTCCTATGGCGAGACTAAGCTGACGATCGAGCGGGCGCTTTACTGGTACGCGCAAGCCTATGGGCTGCGTTCGGTCGCGCTGCGATATTTTAACGCAGCCGGCTGCGATCGCGCCGGCGAGATCGGCGAGGAGCACGATCCGGAAACCCATCTGATCCCGCTGGTGCTGCGCGCCGCACTCGGATCGGGACCGCCGGTCTCGATCCTCGGCACCGATTATCCGACGCCTGATGGCACGGCGGTACGGGACTACATTCATGTCGAGGATTTGGCCAGCGCGCATGTCCTGGCGCTCGAATATCTTGCGCGCGGCGGGGCCAGTACAGCGCTAAATCTAGCGACCGGGCAGGGCTATTCGGTCCGCGAGATCATCGCGGCAGTAGCGCGTGCCGTCGGCCACGACGTGCCGCAGCGCGAGGCGCCGCGCCGGCCGGGTGATCCGCCGGCGCTTGTCGCCGATCCTAGCCTGGCGCGCGCGACCCTCGCCTGGCAAACGCAATACTCCGATCTCGACACGATCATCGGCAGCGCGCTCGCCTGGGAGCGGCGGCGCCACAACGCCGCCTAAGCCAACCACGCCGGGAATTAACGGCGTTTCCAGCCCGTTATGCAAAGACTGCCGCCCAGCCGGCAGGCGCGTCATGTCGGGTCAAGGAAACCCATGAGCCTGGTCATCGATGATCTCGCGGATGAAGCACCGCTCGCGCTACGGCCGGCGACGGTTGCGATCCGTGTTGACGGCAAATTCTTTCGCGCCGGCCTCGGTCAGGATGCGCCGAAGCATTTCGTTAAGGGTGTGACCTACGGGCCGTTCGCGCCAGGCAGCCATGGCGCGCAATTCCCCGAATTGGCAATGGTCGAGCGCGACTTCGCACTGATGCGAACCGCCGGTATCAACACTGTGCGGGTGTTCACCGTACCGCCGCTCTGGCTGCTTGACGCAGCTCAGCGTCACGGGCTGAAGATGCTGGTCGGGCTGCCCTGGTCGCAGCACGTCGCGTTCCTCGACAGCGCCGAGGTGCAAGCGAGCGTTCGCGATGCCATCGTTGCCGGGGTGCGGGCGTGCGGCCGGCACGAAGCGGTCTTCGCCTACCTCGTCGGCAACGAAATCCCGCCCGACATCATCCGCTGGCACGGCGCACGACGGGTCGAGAGATTTGTCGGGAGCCTCGCCGCACTGGTGCGGTGCGAGCATCCGGGGGCGCTCGTCAGCTACGCCAATTTTCCCTCGACCGAATATCTCAACGCCGCCGAATTCTGCGATTTCCTCTGCTTTAACGTCTACCTGCACGACGAGACGGCGTTCCGCCGTTATGTCGCGCGGCTGCATAATTTGACCGTCACCAAGCCGTTGGTGCTGACCGAGTTCGGCGCCAATTCACTGCGCAGCAGCGAGGCCGAGCAGCGCGACATCCTGTCATGGCATATCAATGCCGCGTTCGCCGGCGGGGCGGCGGGCACCTTCGTTTTCGCCTGGACCGACGAGTGGTTCACCGGCGGGCATCCGATCGAGGATTGGGAATTCGGTCTGGTCGATCGCGAGCGCCGGCCGAAACAGGCTTTCGCCGCCGTCGCCGCGCAGTATCGCGGTCAGTTGCCGCCGGCGCTGCCGCGCACGCCGCGAGTGTCGGTTGTGGTCTGCGCCTACAATGCCGAACGCACCATGTTCGACTGCCTCGCTTCGCTGGAGAAGCTGAACTACCCCGATTACGAGGTCATCGTCGTCAATGACGGGTCGAAGGACGGCACGCTGGCGATTTCCGAAAGCTTCCCTTACTGCCGGATTATAAGCCAGGAAAACAAAGGGCTGAGCGTGGCGCGCAATGTCGGCGCCGAGGCGGCAACCGGGGAGATCGTCGCCTATACCGACAGCGACTGCGTCGCCGACCCGGATTGGCTCAACTATCTTGTGGGTACGATGGAGACAAATGGGCTCGCGGCCTGCGGGGGCCCCAACTTCTCGCCCACCGAGACACGGCTGGTGCCCGAGGCGGTCGCGGCGTCGCCCGGCGCGCCGTGCCACGTGCTGCTCGACGACGAGATCGCCGAACATATTGCCGGCTGCAACATGGCGTTCCGCCGCGACGTGTTGCTCGGGATCGGCGGCTTCGACCCGATCTTTCATGCCGCGGGCGACGATGTCGATTTCTGCTGGCGACTACAGGACGCCGGTTACACGATCGGCTACAGCCCCGCCGCGTTTGTCTGGCATTTCCGACGCAACACGGTGAAAGCCTATATCGGCCAGCAGAAGGGCTACGGGAAGGCCGAGGCGCTGGTTTACGGCAAGCACCCCGCGCGCTTCAACGCGTTCGGCCAGGCGAAGTGGAGCGGTCGAATCTACGGCGATCTCTCCGCCTCGATGCTGCTGTGGCGCAAGCCGGTCATCTATGCGGGCACGTTCGGCCGCGGTCTGTTCCAAACGCTCTACCAGCCGCCTGGCAGCATGTTGCAATACCTGCCGCTGACCTTCGAGTGGACGGCGTTGTCGCTGCCGCTGGCGTTGGCCGGGATGATCGCCAGCGGCTGGTGGTGGCTGCTGACGCTGCCGCTACTGGCGACCGCGGCGATGTGCGTCAAGGGCGGACTCAGCGCAAAGATCGCGCATCGCTTCGAGGGGCCGAAAGCACGCGCGTTGATCGCCTCGCTGATCTATCTGGGACCCCTGCTGCGTGGCTGGTCACGCATCAAATGGCGGCTGAAAGCCTTGCCGGCGGTGATCCCGGCCAGCTCTGCGCCAGTGGAGCAGCGCGGTTCTTGGGACTGGCGGGCGCATGGCTTCGTGCTGTCCTACTGGAACGAGACCGCGACCGAAAAGGAAGCGCTGCTGGGCGCGCTGATGCGCCAGTGCGCCTGCGAGGGCTATGCGGTGGCGATGGATGCCGGCTGGGCGGGCTGGGATATCGAGATCGGCGGCGGGTTGGCCGGCGGGGCAAGGGTCCTGGTCATCGGCGAGAACCACGGGGCCGATAAGCGGCTCCTTCGCATCGGTTCCGCGCCGCGACCTTCCGGGCTCACGCGGCTCGTCATTGGCGGGCTCGGCGCCGTCGCGGCGGTGAGCCTCGTCTTCGGCCTGGGGAGTGCAGCGTTTGTCTTCGCCGTGCTGACCCTTGCCGCGGCGTGTGTCGCCGGTTGGCAGTTGGCGCTATTCAGCCGGCAACTGCACAGGCTGATCGAGGCGGCGTCGCGCGAGGTTGGGCTTGCGCCGGTACGACCGCTTGCGCGGGCGCCGCTGCCGGTCGGTTCGCCGAAGACCGCCTGACCCCATCGCCATGCTGCTTCGCAAGCTCTGGCCGTATCTGCGCGTCTACCGCTGGCAAGTGGTGTGGGCGCTGGCGCAGGTTTTCCTGATCGCCGGCTTCGAGCTGCTCAAGCCATGGCCGCTGCAGATCGTCATCGACTACGTGCTCGGCGGCAAGGCACCGCCGACCGGTAGCCCGGCAACGGCGCTCTTGTCGCTGCCGCAAGGCGAGTTGCTGCTGCTCGCCTGCATTGGCCTCGTGCTGATCAACTTCGGCAGCGGCGGCTTCACCCAGCTGCACTATTACACGACGATCAAGGTCGGCCAGAACATGGTCAACGACTTGCGCGGGGCGCTTTACGCGCATCTGCAGCGCCAATCGCTGGCCTATCACGGCCGACAGCGGGTCGGCGATTTGATGTACCGCATCACTGCCGACAGCTTTGCGGTGCAGACGATGATCATGAACGGGGTCCTGCCGATCCTCTCGGCGGTGATCCTGCTCGGCGGCATGCTCGTCGTGCTGTTTCCGATGGACCCGGTGCTAACGCTGCTGGCGCTTACCGTGGTGCCGGTACTGTTCGTGCTGATCGCAAGCTTCAACAAGAAGATCGTCGACATCTCGACCGAGGCGCGGGAGCGCGAGAGCCGGGTCTATTCGCTCGTCCAATGGACGATGACCGCGATCAAGATCGTCCAGGCCTTTACCAAAGAGGACGAGGAACATCGCCGCTTCATGGGCGCGAGCCGTGAGAGCCTGCGCTCGTCGCTGCGGCTCTATAGCTGGCAGCAGCTATATTCGGGGGTCGTCAACCTGACGATCGCCGCTGGAACGGCCCTGGTGGTCTATGTCGGGGCGCGGACGGTCATGGACCACCGGCTGTCTCTGGGGCAGCTCCTCGTTTTCATCTCCTACCTCGCGCAGCTGTACACGCCGATCAATCAGATCACCCAGAGCTGGGGGATGATCGCCGGTGCTCGGGTGGGTGCGCGGCGGGTGTTCGAGGTGCTCGATACCGACGCGGACCTGCCGAGCGGAACCCGGCAATTCCCGCCAGAAGGCGCGCGCGGAGCGATCGCCTGGCGCGGCGTGAGCTTTAATTATCTGGCCGACGCGCCGGTGCTGCGCGACATCGACTTTACCGTCGCGCCGGGAATGAAAGTGGCGATCGTCGGTCCAACCGGCGCAGGCAAATCGACACTGCTCGGGCTACTGCCACGGTTCTTCGACCCGAACGCCGGAATCGTCGAAATCGACGGCGTCGATGCGCGCGACTACCAGCTCAAATCGCTACGCAGCCAGATCGGCATGGTGCTCCAGCCGCCGCTGATCTTTCCATTGTCGGCGCGCGACAACATCGCCTATGGCCGCCCCGGCGCCGACGATACGGCGATCGAGGATGCGGCGCGCCGGGCCTTTATCCACGGCCGCATCCTCGAATTGCCGCAGGGCTACGAGACGCCGGTCGGCAAATCCGGTGTCGCGCTGTCGGAGGGCGAGAAGCAGCGCGTCACGATCGCCCGCGCCTTGCTGCGGGACGCGCCGATCCTGATCCTCGACGAGCCGACCTCGGCCCTCGATGTCGAGACCGAGGCGCTGGTCATGGCGGCGATCGAGACGCTGATGAAGGGGCGAACGACCTTCATCATCGCGCATCGGCTGTCGACGATCCGCACCTGCGACCAGGTCATCGTGCTGCGCGACGGCGGCATCGTCGAGCACGGTACGCTGCCCGAGCTGCTGCGCCGCAACGGCGTCTTTGCCGGCTATTACCGCACGCAGTTCCTGACGGAGCCCGGGCCCTCTCCGGTGATTCCGCTGTCGGCCTGATCAACGTTTGCGTTGCAATTTTGCAACGCACTGTTGCGGTCATGTCGCGCTAATTCGAGAAATCGGTGGATAAATTGGGGTATTGGCCGCTCTGACCAGGCGCCCGAATCAATACTGGCTATTGTCATATGTTTATGGTCGATGTTTCTGTCAAAGAGTGCCGGAGGTCGCCGATTTTTTGCTCTGACCAAGACTATCGATTGATTGGGAAGAAAACAGCCGGTGTCGTATCTGAGAACGATATAGTAGAAGTATATAGCGCCAGGGGATGGGTTTGCTGTTGCAATACCTAACTTGGTTGGTTAGGGTTTCCGACTGGAGGGGGCGTTGTCCGGTGCGTCAAGCCGGCGAACGCCGAGAAAGCTTGTCAAAGACGGCCCGTTCGGGCTGCGGGGACAGGGGACACAGGGGAGTATGATCGGCAATCTGATGCAGAAGGGAGCCTTGCGGCTTCCCGCCATCCGACCCGTTGCTCAGCCGCTCGCCAATACGCTGAAGCTGATCCGCAGCCGACCGCAAAGCGCGTTGCTTGTCTCGGTCGCCGGAGTTGCCGTCGCCGCCGTCGCTTTTACCGCGATCGGTTATGTACGGCACGCGCATAGCGTCGCTGAGGCGCAAGTCGCCGCCAGCCGTGTCGAGACGGCCAATATCGACCTGCAAGATGAGCTCGCCCGGTTGCGCGACCAGGTCGCCGCCTCGAGCCGCGATCTCGCCGCGGCGCAGAGCCGCGTCGTCGCGCTGAACGAGGAGGTGCGCGCCCGCGCTCAAGCGCAGCCGGTGCCGGCGGAGCCCGTGCAATCGGCGCCGAAGGGGGACAAGTCTGTACAGCTCTCGCAACAGCTGCATGTCGCCGAGGCGCAGCGCGCGACCCTGGCCGCACGGCTGAGCAAGGCCGAGGCCGATCTTGCTGAGCAGCAGGCCAAGCAGAACGAGCTGCTGGGGCAGATCGAACAATGGCAAAAAAAGCTCGAACAGCTGTCGTCGGATCGCGATCGGCTGAAGGCGCGGGTCGGTGAGCTTGAAAAGCAATCAGCGCTGAAGCGGGCGCAGGCTGTAGCGGCTGCTGCTGCGCGTCCGGCACCTGCCGTCGCTCCTGCGGCGGCTCCCGTCGCGACGACGGCGATGGCGGTGCCCGCACCGCAGCCGCAAGCCGCGCCGGAAGGGCAGCAGCGCGTTGCCGGCGTCCTCAACGGAGCGCAGCCGGCGGTCACACAGCCCGCAGCAGCGCCGGCTGTTCCGGCGCCAGTTGTTGCGGCGCCGGCCGCGGTAGCGAGTGCCGCTGCGGCCGTGGTCAGCGCGCCGATTGTCGTCGCCCATGGCGCGGTGGACCAGTTCGCGCGCGTGCTCGCATCGGCCGGCGTCGATGTCCGCCATCTCTTTACGCAATACGGCGTCAATCGCGGGGAAGGCGGGCCGGTCGTGCCGCTGGCGCGCGGCCAAGTCGTGCAGGACACGATGACGCCGGAAAAGCTCGCGGCGCTGCGGGCGATGGTCAAGGTTCTGCCGGTGCACGCGCCGCTCGACAGCTATGAAGTCAGCAGCCCGTTCGGGCCGCGCGGCGACCCCGAGGACGGGCGCGGCGAGTTCCATACCGGTGTCGACCTGCGGGCGCCCTATGATTCTCCGGTCTACGCGACCGCGCCGGGTGTCGTGACCTATGCCGGGTATCGCGACGATTACGGCAAGATCGTCGAGATCGATCACGGCAACGGCATCGCGACGCGCTACGCGCATCTTCATGCGTTTACCGTGTCGGTGGGGCAGCGGGTCGGGCTGCATCAGCAGATCGGCTATCTCGGTTCGACCGGCCGGGCCACCGGCCCCCATACGCACTATGAGGTCGTCGTCAACGGCGAGCCGCAGGACCCGCAGAAATTCATCAATCTCGGCCGCTACGTGCCGTCGATGACCGTCCCGGTCGCGGCGCGGAATTAAATTCGCATCCCCTATCGTCATGGTCGAGCTTGACCCGGCCATCCACGCGTCCGAGCGCCCCGCGGGTGCCGGAACAACTCCGGGCATGACGAAAGAGAACGGGTTACCGCGCCAAATCCGCGGCTAACGAGAATGCGGCAGTGTTACCGGTGTTCTGCCCGCGATACATCTGCACGCTCTCTAAGACGCGCTGGACGTAGGTCCGGGTCTCGGTAAAGGGGATCGCTTCGATCCAGTCGACCATCTCGACCTGCTTGCCGCGCGGGTCGCCGTAATCGTGCAGCCACTGGCGGATGCGCCCGGGGCCGGCGTTATAGGCCGCGATGGCCAGTGCATACGAGCCGCCGAAATCGTCAAGAAGCTTTTCGATATAGGCGCGGCCAAGCGTCAGGTTGTAGAGACCGTCGCTTGTCAGCCGATCGAGCGAGTAGGGAAGCTGCTGCTGTTTGGCGACGAGCTGCGCGGTGCCGGGCATCAGCTGCATCAGCCCGCGAGCGCCGACCCCACTCATCGCCTCCTGGTCAAAGGCGCTCTCGGTGCGGACGATTGCGAACAACAGCGCGTGCTCGGCGATGCCGCCCGACGGCAGGGCCGTCACCGGATAGCCGTGGATCATCAGCGGCATGCCGGCATCGATCGAGCGGCGCGCGACGGCGATCGCGACATCGACGCGGCCGAGCCGCTCGGCCGTGGCGGCGACCATGGCGAACTCGATCGGCTGCTTCGCCAGATCGGCTTGCGCGATCAGGAACACCTTGACCAGGTCGCGCGCCCGGGCTTCGGCCAGCATCATCGCGGCCTGTACCAACGGTCGAGCGTTGAAATCGGCTTGTTCGGCATCGCTCGGGTGCGGCTCGGGCAGCGGATGGGGCGGGGCGTCGTTGCCCAGCTGGTGCGCCGACAGCTGCCCGTAGAAGGTCCCCATATTCTCCGCCCCCGCCGCGTACCATTTCGCGGCGAGATCGGACTTACCCTGGGCGTCGGCGGCGCGGCCACTCCAATAGGCGGCGCGCGCCTTGCCCCACGGCGTCGTCGCGCGCGCCAGCACCCGTGCGAAATGGTCGAATGCGAGCGACGGGTTCTTCAGGAAGCGCAGCGCGATATAGCCCGAGAGAAACTCGGCATCGGACGACGCGCCGCTGTCGGTCAGCGTGTTCTGCTGGATGACCTTGTAGGCGAGATCGGCATTGCCCTCCGACAACAGTCGGCGCGCAACGATCTCGCGCTCGCCAGCCCAGGCCGTCGGACGGCCGGGGTTGTCGGGATGGGCGAGCAGGATCTGAGCGGCGGCGTCGTACTGGTCGTTGTGCCGCTCCCAATGCGCCACGTCGAACACCAGGCCGGGATCGCCGCGCAGTGCCTGCGGGACCTGCGCGATGAGCTTGTCGGCATCCTTCGCGCGGCCGTAGAGCGCCAGCCGGGCGACCGCAACGGCGTGGTAATCGCCCTGCACCATCGGCAGCATGCGCCGTGCGGCCTCGACCTGACGGTCCCATAACAGCCGGTCGATCCGCTTTTCATTGTCCTCGGCGCGGATGTTGGCGCCGTAGCGGGCGAGGAAATCGCGCTCGTCGGTCGGGTTGAAGTCGCCGTCGACCCAGACTTGGCGCAGCGCCGCGAGACCCATTGCGGCGTCGCCGTGGGCAATCTGCAGCGCCGCGGCGCGTGCCTTGCCCATGGGGCTCACCGGCGGAAAGCGCTTCAGCCACGCCGCGGCGGTGTCGTCGCTTTCGCTCGCGAGCGCGGTTTCGGCTTGGCGCCGCAGAATCTTCTGGCTCGGCCAGTCGGGATTTTGCTCGATAAACACGGAAATGTCGGAAAATCGGCCGGCAATGTTGGAGCGCGCGTAGTCCATCCAGCGCACGACTTTCATCGGCAGCGGATTGGCACTGCGCCCGGCCGCGGTGTAAGCCTTGGTCCAGTCGCCGGCGCGGGCGGCCTGGATTGCCGCGACGCCGGCGACACGGTCGGTGTCCGACAAGGCTTCCGCCCGCGCCGGTCCAAGCGCGGCGGCCGCGATCGCCAACGTCAGAAGCAGACGAAATACCAGAGGCAATACCGGTCCTTTGATGAAGGGATGGGCCGCCACTGTGTACGGATTTTTGTCGCCGTCGCAAGGCGAACTCCAGGGGATTTCCGTCGCCGCACGGTGTTGTTGATGCAGGGCGCGGCGAGGACTATCGTCAAACGCGATTCGCCGCGTCGGACCGGGAGGCCGCCATGTTCAAGGGCTCATTTGTCGCGCTGATTACCCCGTTCCGCGGCGGCAAGGTGGACGAGACGGCCTTTCAGGAGCACGTTGCCTGGCAGCTCGGCCAGGGCACGCACGGCCTCGTGCCGATCGGGACAACCGGCGAATGCCCGGCGCTCGAAGACCACGAGCAAGAGCGGCTGATCGCGCTGACCGTCGAGGTCGCAAAGGGCCGTGCGCCGGTCATCCCTGGCACCGGCTTCAACTCAACGGCACACACGATCCATGCGACCAAAGCCGCGAAGAAAGCCGGCGCCGATGCCGCCCTGGTCGTCTGCCCCTACTACAACAAGCCGACCCAGGAAGGGCTTTATCAGCACTTCAAGGCAGTTCACAACGCGGTCGACCTGCCGATCGTGATCTACAACATTCCAGGCCGGACCTCGGTCGACATGTCGAACGCGACGCTGGCGCGGCTCGCCAAGCTACCGAACATTGTCGGCGTCAAGGATTCGACCAACGATCTCTCGCGGGTGACCAGGCTGCGCATCGAGGTCGGCGACGATTTTTCGATGCTGTCGGGCGAGGACGGCACGGCGGTCGGTTTCCTGGCGCAGAGCGGCGACGGCTGCATCTCCGTCACTGCCAATGTCGCGCCGGCGCTGTGCTCCGAGATGCACAATGCCTGGCAGAAAGGCGATGTGGCGACGGTGCGCAAGATCAACGAGCGGCTGATGCCGTTGCATGAGGCGTTGTTTGTCGAGACCAGCCCGGCGCCGGTGAAATACGCCGCCTCGGTGCTCGGCCGCTGCACGTCGGAAGTCCGGTTGCCGCTGTGGGAAACCACCCCGGCGACGCAGGAAAAGGTGCGCGACGCGATGCGGGGTGCCGGGCTCCTTAACTAGGCTCATGCGCGCTGCAGACCGGTACGCGGCGCAGAACCGGCGCGCCCGCCACGACTATGTGATCGAGGATACGCTCGAGGCCGGGCTCGTCTTGCAGGGCAGCGAGGTCAAGGTGCTGCGCACCGGGCAGGCGAGCATCGCCGAGGCCTACGCCAATGAGCAGGCCGGCGAGCTGTTTTTGGTCAATGCGAACATCCCGGAATACCCGGCGGCCAAGCACTTCAGCCATCAGCCGCGCCGGCCGCGCAAGCTGCTGCTGCACCGCAAGGAGATGAACAAGCTCCTGGGCGCGATCCGCCGCGAAGGCGTGACGATCGTGCCGCTGTCGATCTATTTCAACGAGCGCGGCCGCGCCAAGGTCGAGTTGGGACTCGCCCACGGCCGAAAAAAGGGTGACCGCCGCCAGGTCGAGAAAGACCGCGACTGGCGGCGCGACAAGGCCCGCATCATGCGGGCGCGCGGCTGAGGCTGCCGGGTCGTGACTGGATTCGATTGGCACGCGGACGCCATTACGCGCGAGACACCGATCTCAAAATCCGACCATCCCTTCATGGCGTGGCTCAAGAACGGTTCAGCGAAGACAATGGGTGCGGCGGCAGACGAATGGCTGCGGCGACGAGCGGCGCGGTCGACGTGACCGGCCTATTTCGCGAGCCGTCCGATAATCGCCACGAACACCGCCTCGAACATCTCCGTCGTCAGCGTGCCGGTGTTCGTGTTGAGCCGGGAGCAATGATAGCTGTCGGCCAACAGCAGGCCGTCGGGCAGCGTGTGCAGCGCGCTGTGCGCGAAGGGGTAGGGCGCGCGGCGCAGCCCTTTCGCGGCGAGCACGGCGTGGTGGGCGATCGCACCTAGGGCGAGGATCGCGCGCAGCCGCGGCAGCGCCGCTATCTCGTCCGCGAGAAATGGCCGGCAAGCGGCGATTTCCGCCGTCTCGGGCTTGTTTTGCGGCGGCACGCAGCGCACCGCGTTGGTGATGCGGGAGCGGTCGAGCGTCAGGCCGTCGCCGATATGCGCCGCGTAGTCGCCGCTCGCGAGGCCGAATTTGCGCAGCGTTGCGTAGAGCAGGTCGCCGGCATAATCGCCGGTGAACGGACGGCCAGTGCGGTTGGCGCCGCGCAAGCCGGGCGCCAGACCAACGATCAGCAGTTCCGCCTCGGGGTTGCCCCATGATGGCACCGGCGCATTGTGCCATTCGGGATGCGCCGCGCGTTGCGCCGTGCGGAACCCGGCGAGCCGAGGGCAGAGCGGGCAGTCGCGTCCGGGCGACGTCAGCGCCGCGCGATCGCTCACTCCTGCTCGACCGGCTCGGGACGCCGCGCCATATCGTCGCGTGGGGTATGGGCGCGGGCGATGCTCGGTGCGAGCTCCTGCAATTCGACAAAGCTGTCGGCCTGGCGGCGCAGATCGTCTGAAGCCATCGGCGGCGAGGAGCGGATCGTCGATACCACCGAAACGCGGACGCCGCGCCGCTGCACAGCCTCGACCAGACGGCGGAAGTCGCCGTCACCGGAAAACAGGATGGCGTGGTCCATGTGCTGGGCCATTTCGAGCATGTCGATGGCGAGCTCGATATCCATATTGCCTTTGACGCGCCGCCGTCCCATCGGATCGGTGAATTCCTTGGTCGGCTTGGTGACCATCGTGTAGCCGTTGTAGTCGAGCCAATCGACTAGTGGCCGGATCGGCGAATATTCCTGATCTTCCATCAGTGCCGTATAATAAAACGCGCGTATGAGTCGTCCTTTTGACCTGAAAAGATCGAGAAGGCGCCTGTAGTCGATGTCGAAACCAAGACCGCGTGCCGCAGAATAAAGATTGGCGCCGTCTATGAAAATGGCAATGCGCTCTTGAGGATAGAAAATCATCAGCGTACCCCAGGGAAAATTTGATAAAGTCATCGAAGTGTCATCCGCTGACCGGGCGGCGTCAAGTGACCGTATGGTAGGCGAGGGTGCGTGATTCTGATCGGCATCGGCAGCAACCTCGCGGCACCACCGGCGACGACGCCACTGGTGACGGCGCAGGCCGGTCTGTCCGCTCTGGCCGCGCCGCATCTCCAGCCAGTCGCTTGCTCGTCCTGGTACGAGTCGGCACCGGTGCCGGCATCGGATCAGTCCTGGTTCGTCAATGCGGTGGCGCTGATTGCCAGCGATCTCGAACCGGAGACGCTGTTGAAACGGATGCTGGCGGTCGAATCCCGCTTCGGCCGGGTCCGCGGCGAACCCAACGCCGCGCGCACGCTTGATCTCGACCTGCTCGACTATGACGGGCTGATCATTGAATCGCCGGTACTGACGCTGCCTCACCCGCGCATGACGGAGCGGCGTTTTGTTCTCGAACCTCTCAGCGAGATCGCGCCAAGCTGGCGCCACCCGCTCTCGAACCTGACCGCGGCGGAGTTGCTGGCGCGCCTGCCGGCTGGCCAACCGGTTGTCCGCCTCGACGCGTGAGGCTGATTGCCGGGTGGAGCAACCGCAGGTGCTGTGCGTCATGTGCCGTGGGCAATTGTGATTGACGGGAGAGGCCGATATAACCGACCAGCCGGTCGGTCGCGCCCGGCGACGCGTCTTTCTTCGCGGTGGTGTGATGTCCGGCTACGACGCGGCCCGCGTCAACATGATCGAGCGCCAGCTCCAGCCCAACAGGGTCACCGACGAGCGGGTGATCAACGCCTTTGCCAATATCCGTCGCGAGTTGTTCGTGCCGGAGCGGCTGCGCGCGATCGCCTATGCCGACGATGACCTGCCGCTCGGCGCCGGCCGCTATCTGATGGCGCCGATGGTCGCGGCGCGGTTGCTGCAGGCGGCGGAAATCAAACGCGGCGACAACGCACTGGTGGTCGGCGCCGGGCCAGGTTACGAGGCGGCGCTCCTCGCGCTGCTTTGCCGCAGCGTGGCGGCGCTGGAGGCCGATGCCGAGCTCGCGCGGCTGGGTCGCGCGGCGCTTGTCGAGCACCGTATCGCCACGGTCACCTTTGCTGAAGGTGCGCCGGCACAAGGCGGTCGCGCTCGCTCCGCCTACGACGTGATCTTTTTTGCCGGGGCGGTGGCGGCGATTCTGCCGGAGATATCGGGGCAGCTCGCCGAGGCTGGGCGGCTGGTAGCCGTCGTCAAGGGCGACAGCGGCCCCGGTCGCGCGACGCTGACGACACGTACTGGCGGAGTCCTCGCTGCGCGCGTTATGTTCGATGCGGCGACGCCTGTTCTACCGGACTACGCCCGCAAGCCCGCGTTTGTGTTTTGAGGATCTGATGTTCGTGCCGAGCCCGCAGGTGACACCGACATCGGCGAAACCGGCGCGTCCGCTGGTGGCTCGCCTGGCGATCGGTTTGGCGGCGGTGGTGCTGTCGGCGGTTATGGTGGGGCCTGCCGCGGCGCAGACGCTCACCGAGGCACTGGCCAGCGCCTACACCTCCAACCCGCAATTGTTGGCTCAGCGCGCGCTGTTGCGGCAAACCGACGAAGGTGTCCCGCAGGCTCTCTCGAACTGGCGGCCGACGGTGACGTTCACCGGTCAGGGCGGTATCGAGCGCGGAAATATCAACGTCGGGAAGGGTGACGTTTACTCGACCTTCGAAACCAAAGCTCTCGATCTCCGGCTCACCCAGCCGATTTATCGCGGCGGCCGCACTGAGGCGCAGACCCGGCAGGCGATCAATCTCGTGCAGTCCGCCCGCGCACAGACCTTCGCGGTCGAGACCACGGTGTTTCAGGCGGTCGCGCAGGCGTTCTTCGATGTCTTCCGCGACCAGACACTGGTCGAGGTCAACAAGAACAACGAAACCGTCCTCAAGAAACAGCTCGACGCGACGCGCGATCGGTTCCGTGTCGGCGAGGTGACCCGCACTGACGTTGCCCAGGCCGAATCGTCGCTGGCTCAGGCCACCGCCAACCGCATCGCCTCGGAAGGCCAGCTGGAAGTCAGCCGTGCCGCCTACACCCGGGCGGTCGGACATCCGCCGGGACGATTGATTCTGGCGAAGGAACGTCCGGTGCTGCCGGCGACCCGCGACGAGGCGCTGGCGCTGGCCGCGACCAACAACCCCAACGTGATCGCCGCGAGCTTTGCCGAGGCGGCGGCGCGCGACAATGTCGATTTCGTGCGCGGGCAGCTCCTGCCGCAAATCTCGATCATTGGCGACCTCAATCGCAGCTTCTCGCCGTCGATCACGTTGAACAGCTCGCGGGAAGACACCGCGTCCGCCGTGTTGCAGATGACGATGCCGCTGTACGAAGGCGGCCAGATTTATTCGCAGACGCGCGCCGCCGAGCAGACGGTCGGACAGCGCCGCAGCCAAGTCGACGATACCCGCCGCCTGGCGGTGCAGAATGCAACTCAGTCCTGGGAGACGTTGATGTCGGCGCGCGCCGCGGTCGCCTCGTTCGGCGCCGCGGTCAAGGCCGCGCAGATCGCGCTCGAAGGCACCCAGCAGGAGGCGCTGGTCGGCTCGCGTACCGTGCTCGATGTGCTGATTTCCGAGCAGCAGCTTTTTACCACGCAGTCGCAATTGACCCAGGCGCAGCACGACGCGGGGCTCGCCGAGTTCAACGTCGCCGCGGCGATCGGCCGGCTGGTCGCGCCCGAGCTGAAATTGCCCGTCCAGCTCTACGACATGGACAAGCATTATTTCAGCGTGAAGGATAAGCTTTTCGGGTTTGGCGGCGGCCTCAAAGAATAGGCGCGGTTGCGCCGGCCCATCCGATTCCACATGTTAGGGCTTTGGCTCCCCGCCATGCGGGCGTAGGTGATTTGATGTCCGACAATAAGCTGCCGGCGGAACCGTCGATGGACGAAATCTTGGCTTCCATCCGTCGTATCCTCACCGAGGATGACCATGCCGTTACGCGGCCGTCGCCGCCGCGGCTGCGCGGCAATGCCGATGTGCTCGACCTGACCGAAGCGATCAATGACGACGGCAGCGTCCGCCACATTGCGCCGGTATCGCTCGTCGTCCCGGAGGTTCCGCGGAAATTGCCGGACGGCCGCATCGAGCCGGTGCCGCCACGCCCGCGTGATGCCGCGGCCGAATTGGGGGTCGAGCCCCGCCTGGTCTCGGACACCGCGTCGGAAGCTGTCGCAGCGTCGTTCGCGCGACTTGCCAGCGCCTCGCAGCACGAGGGTAACGGCTCTGCGCTCGACGATCTGGTGCGCGAGACATTGCGGCCGATGCTGCAAGCTTGGCTCGACGCGCATCTGCCCGAGTTGGTCGAGCGGCTTGTGCGGGCGGAGATTGCCCGTGTGGTCGGAGCGATCCGGCCCTCCGCGCCATAGGGGCCGCGATGTCGCTCGACAAGACATACCGGCCCGACGAGGTCGAGCCGCGGCAATACGCAGCTTGGGAGCGTTCGGGTGGGTTCGCCTGCGACCCGGACGGCGCCAAGCGGCCCTACACGATCATGATGCCGCCGCCGAACGTCACCGGCAGCCTGCACATGGGCCATGCGCTGACCTTTACGCTGCAGGACATCCTGATCCGGTTCGAACGGATGCGCGGCCGTGACGCACTGTGGCAGCCGGGCACCGACCATGCCGGAATCGCCACGGAGATCGTCGTCACCAACCAGTTGGCCGACCGGCAGATCAATAAACACGGCCTCGGCCGCGACAAGTTCATCGAACGCGTCTGGGAGTGGAAGGCCGAATCGGGCGGCACGATTGTCAACCAACTGCGCCGGCTCGGCGCCTCGGCTGACTGGGCGCGCGAGCGCTTCACCATGGACCCCGGCCTCGCCGCCGCGGTGCGCAAGGTCTTTGCGCAGCTTTATCGCGAGGGTCTGATCTACCGCGACAAGCGGCTGGTCAACTGGGACCCGGAGATGCACACGACCATCTCCGACCTCGAAGTCGACAGCCGCGAGACGAAGGGCAAGCTCTGGTACATCCGCTACCCGATCGAGGGCGAGGACGGCCGTTATGTCATCGTCGCGACGACGCGGCCGGAGACCATGCTCGGCGACACCGGCGTCGCGGTGCATCCCGAGGACGCGCGGTTCGCAGACGTGGTCGGCAAGAAGGTGCGGTTGCCGCTCGTCGGCCGGCTGATCCCAATCGTTGCGGACGAGTATGCGGACCCCGAAAAGGGGTCGGGCGCGGTCAAGATCACGCCGGCGCATGATTTCAACGATTTCGAGGTCGGCCGCCGGCATGGCCTCGAGATGATCAACATCTTCGACCAGGACGCGCGGCTCAACGACAATGCACCGGAGGCCTATCGCGGGCTGCTGCGCTTCGACGCACGCAAGCAGGTGCTCGCCGATCTTGAAGCGGCCGGGCTGATCGAGAAGGTCGAGGATCACACGCTGATGGTGCCGCACCATGACCGCTCGGGCGTGGTCGTCGAGCCGTGGCTGACCGACCAGTGGTACGCCAATGCCGGCGTGCTCGCGAAGCCGGCGATCGCGGCGGTCGAGACCGGGCAGACAGTGTTTGTGCCGCGACAATGGGAAAACACGTTCTTTGAATGGATGCGCAACATCCAGCCCTGGTGCATCTCGCGCCAGCTGTGGTGGGGCCACCAGATCCCGGCTTGGTACGGGCCTTTTACCAACGAGGATGGCAAGCTAGCATATGAAATTGGTGCCGGTGGGAAGAACCAAATTTTTGTGGCGGAATCTGAAAGTGATGCCATTGCACAAGCTAAAAATATCTATGGAAAACCGGTAAAAGTTCTTTCATCAGTCTATGATCTTGTTCAAGAACCCGTTCTAAAGGAAATGAAGGACGACAATAGAACGGTGTTTCTCTGGCGCGACCCCGACGTGCTCGACACCTGGTTTTCCTCGGCGCTGTGGCCGTTCTCGACGCTCGGCTGGCCCGAGCCGACGCCCGAAGTCGCGCGCTACTACCCCGGCGACGTGCTGGTGACCGGGTTCGACATCATCTTCTTCTGGGTCGCCCGGATGATGATGATGGGCCTGCATTTCCGCGGCGAGGTACCGTTCCGCACGGTCTACATCCATGCGCTGGTGCGCGACGAGCGCGGCCAGAAGATGTCGAAGTCGCGCGGCAACATCATCGACCCGCTCGACCTGATCGACCGCTACGGCTGCGACGCGCTGCGGTTTACGCTGGCCGCGCTGGCCGCGCCCGGCCGCGACATCAAGCTCGCGGAAAGCCGGGTTGAGGGCTACCGCAATTTCGTCACCAAGCTGTGGAATGCGGCGCGCTACGCCGAAATGAACGGCGCCGCATTCGACCCCGGCTTCGACCCGCGTTCGGCAAGGCAGACGATCAATCGCTGGATCGCCGGCTCGACGCGCGATTGCGCGATGGCGGCGACGCAAGCGCTCGAAGCCTACCGTTTCGACGAGGCGGCCAACCGGCTCTATGCGTTTGTGTGGGGCACGTTTTGCGACTGGTATCTCGAATTCTCGAAACCGATCCTGCAGAGCGGCGATGCTGCGGCGCAGACCGAGACGCGCGCGACGATCGGCTGGGTGCTGGCGCAAATCGTCCATCTGCTGCACCCGATCATGCCGTATGTGACCGAGGAAATCTGGGCACAGCTCGGCGGCAAGGATGCCGGTCTGCTGCTGACTAGCGCGTGGCCCGATCTGCCCGCCGATTTGCACGACCCTGAAGCCGCGGCCGAGATGGATTGGGTCGTCGCGGCTATCTCCGCGATTCGCGGCGTGCGCTCGGAGATGAACGTGCCAGCAGCGGCGCGCCTGCACTTAGAGATCAAGAGCGACGCCGATCAAAACGCGCTGCAATGGCTCAGTCTCAATCATTATCATTTTGAATGGTTGGCTCGATTGGACGGGTCCGGATGGCTTGAGGTTGAGGATGCGCCGCCTGGCAGCGTTTCGGTGGTTGTCGAAGGTGCAACATTGTTTCTGCCGCTCGGCGACGTGGTCGACCTCGGCCAGGAAAAGGCCCGGCTCGGCAAGGAAATCGCAAAGTTCGATGCCGAGCTGGCCAAATTCGCCGCCAAGCTCGGCAATCCCGGCTTCCTTGCCAAGGCCAAACCCGAAGTCATCGAAGAGCAGCGCGAGCGCGAAGCCGACACCCGACGCGACCGCGACCGCCTTAAGGCCGCCTACGAGCGACTGGAAGCGGTGTAGCGCCGCCCGGTTTAGCTCGTCGACCGCAAAACCACCAAAATCTGCTGATACCGTCTGATTATTTTGCGATCCCGAACGGGAGCGTCCTGGCTGTAAATTTCCTGCAGAAACAGCGATAACAGCCATCCGGCGACGGATGCGTGCCGGGTACTTTTCGCAAAGAGGCGCAGCTTGACCATCCGCGTTGACGAACTGGCGGACCGCGGTCTCGTCTCACCGACGCGGCTCGACGAGGTGCGATACGTCGCGGCGCGGTTCCAGGTGGCGCTGACCGAGGAAGTCGCCGGGTTGGTTGACCCCGCCGATCCCATCGACCCGATCGCGGCGCAGTTCGTGCCGAATGTGGCGGAGTTGGAGACGGCCGCGGAGGAGCAGGCCGATCCGATCGGCGACGAACGCTGGTCGCCGGTGCCGGGGATCGTTCATCGCTATCCCGACCGCGTGCTACTGAAGCCGACACTGGTCTGTCCGGTCTATTGCCGGTTCTGTTTCCGCCGCGAGCAGATCGGCGCGCGCGGCAAGGTGCTGAGTCGGCAGGCGCTCGACCGCGCCTATGCCTATATCCGCGAGCGACCGGAGGTCTGGGAGGTCATCGTCACCGGCGGCGACCCGTTCCTGCTGTCGCCGCGTCGTGTCGCGGCCATTGTCGACGCGCTCGCCACTATCGATCATGTCCAGGTCATCCGCTTTCACACCCGCGTGCCGGTCGTCGACCCGCGCCGGGTGACGGCCGCGCTGGTCGAGGCGCTGGACGTCGAGAAGGCCGTCTATGTCGTGATCCATGCCAACCATCCGCGAGAGTTGACGGACGCCGCGCGAAAGGCAGTTGCGCGGCTGGTGCGCGCGGGCATCCCGGTGCTGTCGCAAAGCGTGTTGCTGCGCGGTGTCAACGACGATGCGGCGACGTTGGAGACGCTGTTCCGCGCGCTCGTCGCAATGCGGGTCAAGCCCTACTACCTGCACCATCCCGATCTCGCGCGCGGTACGGGGCATTTCCGCGGCGACATCGCCGACGGGCAGCAGCTGATGCGCGAGCTGCGCGGCCGCGTTTCGGGGCTGTGTCAGCCGACCTATGTCCTCGACATCCCCGGCGGGCACGGCAAGGTGCCGATCGGCCCGTGCTGGCTGCATCGCGACGATGAGGGCTGGATCGTCGAGGACGGGGCCGGCCAGACTCACCGCTACCCGCCCGAAAGAGGCGAGCCGCGATGAGCCGAGGGCGCAGCGCCGCCACTGACGGGCCGTTGACGCTCGTCGTCGGCGACGATGCGCTGGCGATCAGTACCGCCGCCGAAATCTGCCGGCTGCCGGGGCATCGCGTCACCGTCCTCGCCGCGCTTGGCGAGGAATTTGCCAAGGCAGCGGCCGCGGCCGGTGCCGATTTCGTGCCCGGCCGCGCCGATAACAGCGACAGCCTGGAGCGCGCCGGGGTCGGCGGCGCCACGACGATCATCGCTGTATCGCGCGACGATCAGCTCAACCTGCATGCCGCGCTCCTGGCGCGCGACGCCAACCCGCGGATCCGCATCGTGTTGCGCCAGTTCAACCGCACGCTGGCGCACAAGATCGAACAGAACCTGCCCGATACGGCGGTGCTGTCGCTGGCCTGGCATTCGGCGGCGAGCTATGCCGCGACCGCGCTCGACCCGTCGTGCATTCGCGGGTTGCAATTTCCTGAGCCGGACGGGCCGCTCACCGGCTTTGTCGAACGCATTGCCGCCGAGGAGGATTTTACCGGACGCAGCATCGTCGAGGTCGAGATGGCGCTCGGCGCCCGCGTCGTCGCGGTCAACGGCGATACGACGATCGACGGGCAGGCGCGCATCCCCTGGCGGGCGCGCGTGTGTCTCTACGGCACGATCGAGCAGCTGATGCGGTCGGCGCCCAAACCGGAACCGGCCGAAGGTTCGGCGCCGCGGCCAAGCTATCACGGTCCGCGATTGCCGGGGCATTCGCGGTTCATCCGCGCCAACCCCTATTTGTGGTCGTTCGCGGCGACGGCGTTCATCCTGTTTTGCCTTGGGACCTGGCATTTCCGGTTTGCCTTCGAGACTACCTGGCTGACCGCGGCGTATTTCGTGCTCGCGACGATGACCACGACGGGCTACGGCGACATCACCCCGCACCATGACGATGTGTTCGACATCGTCATGGCGATGATGCTGATGATCTCGGGCGTCGTGTTCACCGGCGTCTTTATCGCTTTCGCCGCGTCGATGCTGACCCGCGCGCAATGGGTGCGCACGCAGGGGCTGCGGCACATCAAGCGGCGCGGGCATATCGTGGTGTGCGGCGCCGGCAGTATCGGTGCCGGCGTCATCGACTTGCTTCTCGGGTTCGGCAAGCCGCTTGTCGTGGTCGAGGCGGCACCCGATGCGGCGATGATCGAGCGGGCGCGCGATCGCGGCTTCGACCTGCTGACGGGCGATGCGAGCCGCGACGATACGCTCGATCTGTGCAATCTCGAAGCCGCGCACAGCCTCATCGCATTGACCAATGTCGACACGCTGAACCTGGAGATCGCGCTGGGCGCGCGGGCGCGCAATCCCAATATGCCGACCGTCCTGCGCATCGCCGAGGCGAGCTTTGCGGCGTCGATCGCCCGCCATTTCGATTTCCGCACGACCTATTCCGCCGCGGCCCTGGCGGCGCCCGCCTTCGCCGGGTTGGCGCGCATGCCGGGCGCGCGCGGCCGCATCACCTTCGGCGGTCAGGAATATGCGATCGCCGAATACCGCTTGCGCGGCGACGCGCATTCGCAGCTGCCACCCGGGTCGATCCCGATCGCCGTGGCCCGCGAAAAGGGATTGGCCCTGGTCCATGATTTGGCCGAACTACGCCCGGACAATCGCGTGCTGGTACTGGTGCCGCTCGTCCAATTCGAGAGCGACGCCGCGCCGCCCGAGCCGCAGATGCAGGCGGTCGTCCCGGCGATATCTTAATTAAGCATCAATTTATTGGCTTTTCCTGCCCGGTGCGACGATGGTCCCGGCCATGCCACCAGTGATGAACAAACTCGACCGCGCCGAATTGCGCGTACAGCGCCGCTACGTCACGTCGATCTTCGAGGTGATCGTCGAGTGCGAATTGTTTCGCTCGCTCGACATTTCGGTGGGGGGCGTGCATCTCGACCAGAAATGCGAAGACCTCCCTGTCGGCACGGCGGTCGAGGGCTGGATCGCGCTGCCGGGGGTGGCCCAAGCCTATGCGTTCTCCGGGGAAATCCTGCGGACCGACGAGCTGACGGGCAACACCGTCGTCCGGTTCGACGACATCGAGCCGGAGACCGCCGAGTTCATCGACCGATCGGTCGCCTGGCGCCTGCACTGACAGCCGCTCGCTACCCCGCCAGTTCGCACCAGATCGGGGTGTGGTCGGAGGCGCGGTCCTTGCCGCGCGGCGATTTGTCGATGTCGCAGCCGACCACCTTGTCGGCGGCATGTGGCGACAGCAGCATGTGGTCGATCCGCAAGCCTTCGTCGCGCTGCCAGCGGCCGGCCTGATAGTCCCAATAAGTGTATTTGTGCGGCTCGCGGTGGAAGACGCGATAGGCGTCGGTGAGCCCCTGGCTGAGCAGCGCGCGGAAACGCGAGCGCGCCTCGATGCGACAGAGCGCGTCGTCGCGGAAGGCGACCGGGTCGTAGACGTCGTCGTCGGTCGGGCAGATGTTGTAGTCGCCGGCCAGCACGAACGGCGTCTCGCGGTGCAGCAACCCCTGGGCATGCGCGTTGAGCCGGTCCATCCAGCCGAGCTTGTAGGTGAATTTCTCGGTGCCCGAGGGGTTGCCGTTCGGCAGATAGATCGAGGCGATCCGCACCTCGGCGCCGGACGGACCGAATGTCGCTTCGAGATAGCGCGCATGGTCGTCGCCGTCATCGCCCGGCAGGCCGAAGACGACGTCGCGCGCCGGCTCTTTCGAGACCAGCGCGACGCCGTTATAGGCGCGCTGGCCGAGCGCCTCGACCTTGTAGCCGAGCGTCGCCACTTCGAGCCGCGGGAAGTCGTCGGCGAGGCATTTGATCTCCTGCAGGCACAGCACGTCGGGCTGCGCGTTCTTGAGGAAATCGAGCAGATGCGGCAGGCGGACCTTGATCGAATTGACGTTCCAGGTCGCGATCTTCATGGCCTCTGCCTTCGCATCATCACTGCCCTCGGTTCGATGACCCGCATCATTCCAATCTTGTCATTCCCGCGAAAGCGGGAATCCAGGGCAAGCGCCAAGAAATCCGCTGACCACGCGGGTTGCCCTGGACCCCGCCTCGGGCGGCGCCACTCGCCGGCCGGTCGCGCATCTGGCGGAAAGCTGACATCAGCCCTATAAGTCTAAACGGGTCGTGTCGCGACGCTTCTCCCGTGAAGCGAGAAGCCCTCGTATCAATACGAGTTTGAAATCCTCCCTAAAAGGACCGGCGATGCGCAACCGAGGTCTCGCCCAGCTTATGGCTGTTGCTGTTTACGCTGGCATGATTGCCGCTGCGGCTGCCGAGGAAGTCCCGGTAACGGCGGCGCGGATCGTCGCCGTGGGCCTGCCAGGGGCGGGCGCAGTCGCGCAAATCGGCGTGTTCCATCCCGGCGGCCCAATCCACGACAAGCCGGAATTCGCCGCCTATACCGCCCCTGGCAAAGTGCTCGATCCCAACCGGGTGCTGGTGACGAGCTCCTCGAATTTCGGCGCGACCAAGGCGCGGTCGGGCGAACCCGGCGGCGCCGCGCTATCGATTGATGCGGCCGGCGGCAGCCCGATCGTAATTCCGGCCGATTTTGCGGCCGGCGGCGATCAGACGACGGCGGTTGACGGAAAAGTGCAGCTTTTCACCGTGCAGAGCCCGGCCTTCATCAATGGGGTCAACGCACCGAAGGCGGTGACCGCGCGACTGCCGTCAGTCAGCGACCCGCTCGGCATTTCGATCAACAACGGTTTTGGCCGGCTGTGGTTTTCGAACGCCCCGGCGGGCTCGGCGGGCGCCGGCACTGAATCGGTCCTCGATCCGACAGGCCAGCCGCTTGCCGGCGCGCCCAGCCGGCTTGCCGGCGGCGTTTTCGCGGGGGACCAGACCAACCGCAACCCGCAATTCATCCGGGGCGGCCTACGTAGCGGCGCCATCGCCAGTGTGCTGCTCGGCATGTCGTCGGACGGCAGCAAGCGTGCTGTCTTCGCGGTGCTGACCGCCGACGGCGCCGTCTCACAGGCGCATACCGAGCTTAATGTCGATGGATTGGCGCCGGCAGGAACAATTTCCGCCATCGTTCTGCCCGCGCCCGATGCCGCCGCGACAACATCGGTGACCCGCGCCGGCATGGTGTTCAACTGGGTGCCAGACCGGATCATCTACGTCTCCGATCCGTCCCGCAGCGCAATCGTCGCCCTGACTCTCGCCGATGATGGGAAAATCTTCAGCGTCGAGAAAACACGACGCATCGAATTGCCAGAGCTGGACGTACCGGTCGGCTTGGCTCCGGCGGTGCAGAAGATCGCCAACCCGGCCTTCTCCAGCAACACGACGCTAGCCGGCGCTTCGGATATCTACGCGGTAAGTCGCGGTAATGGCACCGTTGTCCGTTTGACCCAGGACGGCAAAATGGTAGCGGTGCGTCGGGTGTCGATCGGCGGCGAGCCAGTGGGTTCAGACCGGCTCAATGGTATTGCCGTCTCCGTCGATGCGCAGCATATCTGGCTGACCGTCAGCGGCGCCCTCCCTGGTTTTGCCAATTCGCCCGGCGCGTTGGTCGAGATTCCAGCCTTCGGAGCCGGCCATGCGGCGGAGGCTCGCCCGCCACCGGCCGCGCAGAAGGAGTTGGCGCAGCGCGGCGCCGTGCTGTTCGAGACGCCTTTCGGCATCGCGGAGGGGCTCGGTCCGCTCTACAACGAAAAATCCTGCAACGCCTGCCACGACTCCCCAAGGCTCGGCGGCATGGGACCGGAGGGGCTTGGTCTCCATATGCGCGTGGGCAAGATGGTGAACGGCAGTTACGACCCGCTTGAGGGGCGGGGTGGCCCGGTTGCGCGACGCCATTCGATCGCTGAGCTGGGAGTCAATTGTCGCTTGGTCGCGGGCATGCCGGCCGAGGCTGATGTGGTGTCGCTCCGCAACGCGCCGAGTTTGTTTGGCGCCGGCCTGATCGACGGCATACCCGATGCCATCATTCTGGCGGCGGCTACGGCAGAGCGTTCCGGTGGAACAACAATTGCCGGTCGCGCTCACATGGTCCGCGGCGTCGACGACGGCGACTGGCACGTTGGCCGGTTCGGATGGAAGGCCAATACCGCCGCGCTCCGGCAAGTTGTCGCCCATTCTCTCCGCAACGAGATAGGAATTACCAACCCGCTAGCCCCGTCCGATCTCGTCGCCATGGCACCGGGATGCGACGTCCGCCCAGACCCCAACGACGACGGCGCGGTTCTCAGCGCGTTGTACGCTTTCGTCGCGACGCTTGCCCCGCCCTCTGTCCACACCGCCGGCCAAGCCTCGGAGGGCGCGGCGCTGTTCACCGCGGCGGGCTGCGCCTCCTGCCATATCCCGGAACTTCAGGGCGCGCAGGGCATGGTGCCGCTCTACTCGGACCTGCTGCTGCACGATATGGGGTCGACCCTCGATGACGGCGTGGTCCAGGGTCAGGCGCGTGGCACGGATTGGCGCACAACCCCGCTGTGGGGTCTTGGCGAGCGGGTTCGTTTCTTGCACGACGGCCGAGCCACAACGCTACGGGCGGCGATCATCGCCCATGACGGCGAGGCGGCACCGGCGGCCAAAACCTTCCTCGACCTGCCGCCGCAACAGCAAATGCAGTTGTTGAGTTTTCTTCGGTTGCTCTAAGCGACGTGCCGGCAAAGGAATGCGGCAACCCCCGGTTCGCGCGGTGAGACCCCTGCAAGGACGAATGGTCGTTTTCCATCCGACCCGGCGGGTCAAGGCGGGGCAATAGAGGCCATCGCCTGCCAGCGTGCGATGGGCGATTACTCGGCGCCTGCGTAGCCTCGCTCCCAAACCCTCTGGCATTGTGTTGACTCTCTCGGGCGCGTCTTTCACCGTTTGCGACGGATTTTTGACAGCTTGGACCATCCGCGCCATGAGCCCGTCGGACGCCGCGTGGCGACAATTGATCTCCGCCCTGCACGGATCCGGCCGCAAGGCGGCGCTGGCGATCACCGGGGGCGGCAGCGGGGCGGTCGGGGAGCTGCTGCGGGTTCCCGGCGGCTCGCGGCTGCTGATCGAGGCGCAAATTCCCTATGACGAGCGGGCGCTCGCGGCGTTTCTCGGCGTTGCGCCGGCACAGGCATGCAGTGCCGATACCGCCATCGCGATGGCGCAAGCCGCTCGGGCCCGCGCGGCCGGGCTGGCGCCGGCGGACGGCGAGTTCGTCGGGCTCGGCGCGACCGCGGCATTGGTGAGCGACCGTCCGCGCCGGGGCGAGCATCGCTTTCATGTCGCCTGCGCCGACGCCGCCGGCATCACGCATTGTACGTGCGTGTTGGCCAAGGGCCGCCGCGATCGCGCCGGCGAGGAAGACCTCGTGTCGCGCGCGATCGTCCTGTTTCTGGCGCGCGCCTGCGGCGTTGCCGCGCCGTCGCCGCAGAGCCTGCTCGATGCGGACGAGCACTACGTGGAAACGGTTGTCGCGGCCGTGGATACCATTGATCGGCTTGTCGCGGGCGAGGTCGATCGCGTCACCGTCCAGCCGGACGGGCAAATGGCGCTGTCGGCGCCGCAGCCCGCTGTGCTGTTCCCGGGCTCGTTCAACCCGATGCATGAGGGCCATGTGCTGCTGGCGCGGATCGCCGAAGAGTTCCGGCAGCAGCCGCTGGCGTTCGAGATCTCGGTCACCAATGTCGACAAGCCGCCGCTGGCGGGCGAGGCGGTGCGGCACCGGCTCGCGCAATTCGCCTGGAAGGTGCCGCTGGAACTGACGCGGGCGCCGACCTTCCTCGAAAAGTCGCGGCTGTTTCCGGGGACGACCTTTGTGGTCGGCGCCGATACGGCCGAGCGGCTGTTCGGGGCGAAATATTACGGTGACGACGAGGACCGGATGCATTTGGCGCTCGAGGAAATCGCCAATTCCGGGGCCAGCTTTCTGGTGGCGGTGCGCCTCGACGCGGCGGGGCGGGTGCGCACGCTGAGCGACATCGCGGTGCCGCAGCGCTATGCCGAGCTCTTCAGCGAAATCCCCGAGCACCGTTTCCGCGTCGACACCTCGTCATCCGAGATCCGGGCGCGGCGCGCGGCCGCCGGTTCATAGCGCGCGCCCAATCCGGCCGGTGGCCGAGACTTGTTTTTCGGCTGCGTCGCTAATCCGCTCATCGACTTCGTGCGTATCGGCAAATGTCGCGCGCATTCGTGAGAGGGCGTGCTCATGCTTTCACGGATATTGCTTCTGCTGGCGCTTGCCGTGGCGGTGTTTTCTCCGTGCCGTGCCGACGCAGAGAGAACGGCGCCCGAGCCGTTGCCCGCCGGCGTCACGGCATGCCGGTTCGATGCGCTGAGCAACCCGCCGAACGGGCAGGAGCTGGTCGTCCGCGACACGCCGGGCGAGGAGGGGCGGGTGCTGGGACCGCTGCCCGCGGTGGAGGTCAAGGACTTCAGCTCGGCCGGCTCGCACCGCGAGGTCGCCCAGTTCCGGGTCGTCGGCTTCAAGGACGGCTGGTTCCTGGTGGAAGACGCCCAGTATCCGACCGCCCCACAGGCGCCGCCCTACACCGGCCGCGGCTGGGTCGACGGCAACTTCGTCGGCACGCAGCTCTTTCGCGACACGCTGAAGAAGACGCCGGGCTATGCCGCCGAGGATGTCACGTATCTTTACGGCGCCGACGCCGACGGGATTCCCGGCACGCCCTATAATTTTCCGCTCAAACGGATCATCGGGTGTTCGGGGCCGTGGTTTGAGGTCGAGGGCTGGCTGCCGGGTGCCAAGACGCCGTCCGGCAAGCCGGTGGCCGGGAACGGCATGGTGCGCGGTTGGACCGACCGCTCGTGTATCCGGCAAGACGGGGTCTGCGAGGAGAAGCAGTTCGACTATTCCTGGTCGCCGCTGCCTGCCGGCGTGACCGAGTGCAGGTTCCGGGCGCTGAGCCGCGACCCCGACCCGGCCGGGCTGAATATGCGGGAAGCGGCCGACAAGAACGCACGTGTCGTCGGTCGCGTGCGAAAATTGCACATCGACGGCTACGGCAGTGTTTTGGGGGAAGTTACCGTGATCGGCTACAAGAAAGGCTGGTTTCTTGTCGCGCTCGATCCCTCCCATAGCGACAGTACCGTTTCTCCGCCGCCTCAGGGCCCGGGATCCTTCATCGGCCGCGGCTGGGTCGCCGGCGAGATGCTGACCGCGGAGCTGCTGCGCAACATGCTGAAACAGGAGCCGCGCGAGACGGCCGCCGACGTCGTCAATCTCTATGTCGATGACGGCAAGGGCGGCATGATGGACCCGCAGGGCGTCAAGATGCGGCGCATCCTGGCGTGCTCCGGCGACTGGGTGCATGTCGAGATCGCGCAGGTGAAGGGGCTGAAGCCCCTCATCGCCAGCGGTGCGCCTGCCGGGGCGATCCGCGGCTGGGCGAACGGCACCTGCACCAACCAACTGACCACCTGCGACTTCAGTCAGGACCGGCCGTGGTCGCCCGACGCTCCCCTGCCGCCGGAGTGAGCGGCTATTCCGCCGGCGCCGCGGCGACGCCCCAAAGCTCGGGCTGCAGCTCCTCGCGGCGGTCGGGGAAGGCCAGCGCGCAGAGCAGGGTCACGACGCCGAGCCCCGCCATCACCAGCGTCGAGGCCGCCAGGCCGCCGGTGCTCTCATGCAGCCATGCCACCATCGGCGCCGCGGCGGCCGCGCCGATAAAGCCGACAAAGAAGCGGATCGAATACATCCGCGTCCGCAGCGCCGGCGAGATGTAGCGCGCGGTCATCGTCTCGTTGACGGTGACCTGGCCAAAGATCGCGGCCGCCACCATCGCCGCAAACGGCAGCACCAGCCAGCCCTGGGCGTATGTCACCGCCAGCAGCCCCGGCACCAGCAGCGCGCTGATCGGCAGGAACACCCGGCGCAGCGTCGTGCGGTCGATCATTCGGCCGACGGTGAATTGCGTCGCGGCGCCGCACAGCATCGCGGCGAAGGCCGCCGCCCCGACCAGCGGCAGCAATTTTGGATCGCCGCCCAGCCGCTCCTCGATCAGCTTTGGCAGCAGCAGCGTGAAGGCGTTGAACACCAGCCCGCTGACCACCGCGATCAGCAGCAGCACGGTGACCGCCCGCCGCACCAGATGGCGTGGGATTTCGGGGAACGTCGTTGCCGCGCGCCTGCCCCCGGCCTCCGGCGTCGGCTGGCGCATCCACAGCACGCCGAGCGCGGCGCAGACCACGCCGGGAACGACAAACGCGGCGCGCCAGCCGACCTGGCTCGCGAGGAAAGCCGTCACCACCGGCGCCAAGCCGACGCCGACATTGCCGAACACGCCGTTGAGGCCGATCGCCCGGCCCGGCCGGTCGCCGGCGGCGTCGACCAGCATCGCGGTGCCGATCGGGTGGTAGATCGCCGCGAAGAGGCCGGTCGCGCCGAGGGTCACGGCCAGCATCACCGGCGAGGTGGAGAATGCCGTCGCCACCATCGACAGGCCGGTGCCGACGAAGAACACCGTGATCAGCGCCGGCCGGCCGACCCGCTGGGCGATCCAGCCCTGCGGCAGCGAAAACGCGCCGTAGAGCACGAACATCCCGGTCGCCAGCGCGAGGATCGGGCCGTAGGCGTCGCCGAACACACCGCCCGGCGCGGCCATCGCCAGCACGGCAGTCGGCAGCACCATCAGCGAATAATGCGTGAAGGTGTGCGCGGTGTTGATAAAGGCGATCTGGCGGGTGGTGGGCGACATGAACGGGGCCCTGCTCAGCGGTGGCATCGATCTGGGAGGTATTGTAGGCTGTCGTTTTGACGACGTTCGGCCAAGTTATGTTGCAGATCAGACATCCCGACGACATCGCGCGGCTGCTTCCGTTCGAGCAGGCGCCGCGGCCGCTGGTCGGCTACGCGCGCGACTACGCCGTCGATCACGTCACCGGCTGGCACCAGCATCCGCGCGCCCAATTGCTGCACGCGACATCGGGTACGATGCGGGTGGAGACGGCGGCGGCGCTGTTCATCGTGCCGCCCGGCACCGGGCTGTGGGTGCCGGCGCAGACCGAGCACGTCACGCGGATGCCGAACGGGCTGGCGATGCGCGGGCTGTTCCTGCGCGAGGACGCGGCGCGCGCCGGACCCGATGCGGTGACGGTGGTCGCGATCTCGCCGCTGCTGCGGGCGCTGATCCTGGCGGCGTGCGAGCAGCCGGTGATGTGGGACGAGGAGGGGCCGGTGCAGCATGTCGTGGCGCTGGCGCTGCACGAGATCGCCCATGCGGCGACGCGGCCGATCTCGGTGCCGGCGTGCCGCGACGCGCGGCTGCGGCGGGTGACCGAGGCGCTGTTCGCCGATCCGGCGGACCCGCGCGCGTTGGACTCCTTTGCGGAAATGGCCGGCGCCTCGGCGCGGACACTCGCCCGCCTGTTCCGGCGCGAGACCGGGATGAGCTTTCAGGCGTGGCGGCGGCAGTTGCGGCTGACCGAGGGACTTGCCGCGCTCAGCGAAGGCGAGGCCCCGGCGCGGGTGGCCGCGGCGGTCGGCTACAGCAGCGGCCCGGCGTTTGGCGCGGCGTTTCGTTCGGTGTTCGGCACCACACCGGGGCGATTGCGGCGCGGGAGCTGAAAGGCTTGCGGCGAGATACGCTTGCGTGGAGGGCTCCCTGGTGGGATTCATTCATTCGCCTGGGCCGGCATTCGCTTGGGCCGGACGTGATCCGGCCACCTACGTCTTCCCTGCTCCGGCGCCGAAATAAATGCGGCCCGGCTTTTTATCAATTAGAGGAGAAGGCCCATGACCTTACGGGTGCCGATGGTCTCGCCCGAGCGCGCCCGCGATGTCGGCGAAGCGATGGGAATGCCGGCAAGGCGCACCGGGAGCGAGGCGTTCCGGGTCGTCGCCAATAATCCCGGGGTCGCCCGCGTCGCGTTCAACCAATTGATGCAGCTTTTGGAGAACAACAAGTTCGACACAAGGCTGCGCGAGCTGATGATCATGCGGATCGGGTGGGTAACCGGTTCGGCCTATGAGTGGACCAACCACTGGCGGGTCGCCACCACCGCGGGCATTCCGCCCGAGGACATCCTGGCGGTGCGTGACTGGCAGAATTCCGACCGGCTGACGCCGGCAGACCGGGCGATCCTCGCCGCGACCGACGAGAGCCTTGCCGGAAAGTCCATCTCGGACGCCACCTGGGTCGAGGTCGCCAAGCACGTTACCGACCCGGCGCAGCAGGTCGAATTCGTCGTCGCCATGGGCAATTGGCTGATGTTTTCGATGCTGTTCCGCAATCTGCGGATACCGCTGGCCGAGGGCACCGTGGTTTGGCCGCCCGACGGCATGGCCTCACCAAACGCCGACGGCTGGGGCTGATTTGAGGTTCTTGGGGCTGCTGTTTTCCCTGTCATTCCGGGGCATCGCGCAGCGATGAACCCGGAACCCATGCACACGGACTTCGAAAAACGCTCTCCGACGCCGGCGAACACCTAGGACAAGCCCGTGTTCATGGGTTCCGGGTTCGGCCCTTGCAGGCCGCCCCGGAATGACGCGGTAATTTCGGGTCAGCCTCTTAGGCGATCGAGAAGGAGTTGCCGCAGCCGCAGGAGGAGGCGGCGTTGGGGTTGTTGATGCGGAAGGCGGCGCCCATGAGGTCCTCGACAAAATCGACCTCGGCACCGGCGAGCAGGTCGAGCGAGACCTCGTCGATGACAACGCTGACGCCGTCGCGCTCGAAGACGCGGTCGTCGGGATTGGTCTGGTCGTCAAAGCTCATGCCGTACTGGAAGCCCGAACAGCCGCCGCCCGACACCGCGATGCGCAGATTGGCGTCGCCGACCTGCTCCTGCTCGCGCAGAAAGGCGATGCGCTTCGCGGCGCTCGCGGTCACGGTCAAGACGCGCTCGGCGGCTTCGCTCGTCACATCGGTCATCGGCTGCGGCTCCATCTCGCTCATCGCGTCGCGGCAGTGTATGTAATCAGCGATGGCGGATCATACCACCCTGCGCACGCGAGCGGCAGAGAGCGCGCCGCAAGACCGGCTGGCGCTGCTGCGCGCGCTGGAGCGCAAGGTGCTGTGGCTGTCGACCTGGATGATCCACAACGCCAACCACCTGCGCCCGAGCCGCGACGGGCTCAAGGTCGGCGGGCACCAGGCGTCGAGCTCCTCGGTGGCGACGCTGATGACCGCGCTCTATCTCGACGTGATGCGACCGCAGGACCGCGTCGCGGTGAAGCCGCACGCGGCGCCGGTGTTCCACGCGCTGCAATATCTGCTCGGGCATCAAACGCGCGACAAGCTCGAACGCTTCCGCTCGCTGGGCGGGGCGCAAGCCTATCCGTCGCGCACCAAGGACGGCGAGCATCTGGTCGATTTCTCGACCGGGTCGGTCGGGCTCGGGGTCGGGGTGACGCTGTTCGCCTCGCTGGTGCAGGACTACGTGCGGCTGCACGGGATGGCGCCGGAAGGCAGCGAGCCGGGCCGGATGATCGCGCTGGCCGGCGATGCCGAGCTTGACGAAGGCAACATCTTCGAGGCGCTGCTCGAAGGCTGGAAGCACGATGTCCGCAATCTGTGGTGGATCATCGACTACAACCGCCAGAGCCTCGACGCGGTCGTGTCGGATCGGCTGTTCGGGCGCATCGACGCGCTGTTCGAGCTGGTCGGCTGGCGCGTCGTCACGCTCAAATACGGCCGCAAGCTCGAAGCCGCCTTCGCCCGGACGGACGGCGCGCATCTGCGCGAATGGATCGACGCCTGCCCCAACTCGCTCTACTCGGCGCTCGTCTACAAGGGCGGGGAGGGGTGGCGGGAACATCTGACGCGCGACCTCAACCGCTACCCCGGCATCCGCGCGATCCTCGACGAGCACGACAACGACCAGCTGCACGCGCTGATGACCAACCTCGCCGGGCACGACATGGAATCGGTGCTCGACGCGTTCCACAGCATCACCGACGACCGGCCGACCTGCTTTATCGCCTACACCATCAAGGGCTATGGGCTGCCGCTCGCCGGGCACAAGGACAACCACTCCGGGCTGATGAACCCGGCGCAGATGGCCTCGTTCCAACAGGCGATGGCGGTGGCGGAAGGGCAGGAATGGGAACCATTCGCCGGGCTCGACCTGCCGGCGGAGGAACTGTCGGCGTTCCTGCGCGCGGTGCCGCTCGCCGATGCCGCGACGCGGCGGATCGAGACGCCGCGGATCGCCGTGCCCGACGACATCCCGCCGCCGCGCGCCAAGCGGCAATCGACGCAGGAGGCGTTCGGCCGCATCCTCGGCGGCATCGCCGCGAGCGACGCCGAGCTGGCGCGGCGTATCGTCACCACCTCGCCCGACGTCACGGTCTCGACCAATCTCGGCGGCTGGGTCAACCGCCGCGGCATTTTCGACCGTGCCGAGCGGCAGGATGTGTTCCGCGAGGAGAATGTCGTCTCGGCCCAGCGCTGGGTCATGTCGCCCGGCGGCCAGCACATCGAGCTGGGCATCGCCGAGCACAATCTGTTCCTGCAGCTCGCGGCGTTGGGGCTGGCGGGGCCGCTGTTCGGCGGGAGGCTGCTGCCGATCGGGACGCTCTACGACCCGTTCATCAAGCGCGGGCTCGACGCGCTCAACTACGCGCTGTACCAGAATTCGCGCTTCATCCTTGTGGCGACGCCCTCGGGCATCACCCTGGCGCCGGAAGGCGGCGCCCACCAATCGGTGGCCGAGCCGCTGATCGGGCTGGCGCAACCCGGCCTCTTGGCGTTCGAGCCGGCCTTTGCCGACGAACTGGCCGTGCTGCTGCGCTGGGCGTTCGAGGAAATCCAGGACGATGACGGGGAGTCGGTCTATTTCCGGCTGTCGACGCGACCGATCGAGCAGCCCGAGCGGCGGATCGATCCGGCCCTGGCCGACGCTATCGTCGGCGGCGCCTATTGGCTGCGCGAGCCGGGACCCGGCTGCGAGTTGGCGATCGCCTATTGCGGCGCGGTGGCGCCCGAGGCGCTCGCGGCGTTCGAGGCGATCCGGGAGGACGTACCAGCCGCCGGCTTGCTCGCCGTCACCTCGCCGAGCCGGCTGCATCGCGACTGGCGCGCCGCGACGGCCCAAGGTGGCGTCGGGATTGCCGACCGGCTGCTCGCCGGGTTGCGACCCGATGCCGCAATCGTCACGGTGGCGGACAGCCACCCCGCGACGCTGTCCTGGCTCGGCGGTGTCGGGCGCCACCGGATCGTGTCGCTCGGCGTCGACCAATTCGGCCAATCCGGCGACCTGCCGGACCTCTACCGCTATTACGGCATCGACCAGAATGCGATTGTCGACGCGGCGGCACGCGCCTGCCTTTTCGGTCACCCGCGGCGTCCGTGAAACGACGCCGTGCCCTTCCCCCAACCTCGCCAATAACCCTTCGACAACCCCCCTGGTGTTTACAAGAGAAAATTAACGGTCGCGAAACAGATGTTTCGAATATAATAGAAATTGGTTTGGTTCCCGATAAACCGAATGCATATAGTTTTGTAGCGATGAGGTGAGCTTATCTTTGCCATGTATGAATGGTGATCGTCAGGGCCATGGATCACGACGACGACGTTGAGCATTTATTCTCGTGGCTGCAAACTCCGGAGCTTCGCTACCGCGAGTTTGCCGGCGCGCGCGAGATCACCGATACGGTCGTCATCGCACAGGTGCGGCCCAATCCGGCCGATATCCCCGTTCCTCCTCCTGGGAATACGCAGCTTCAGGAGGAGTATCCGCCGGACCAGTTTCCCGATCAGCGCGACGCCCCGGAAGACGTCGTGATACGAGCGGCGCCACCGCCAGTCCCGCCGATAATCGCGGCGGCACCCGTCGTTCCTCCACCGCCAGTCCCTCCGGTTCCACCGATGCCGCGGCCGCCCGCGCCGGAGGCTCCCGCGCCGTTCGCGCTGGGCCCCGAAGGACGCAACGCGCTGCGCCGGCCGCAATACGAAGAACCCGTGGCCCCGCCGCCGGTCGAGGCACCGGCCGCGCGGCCGATGGCGCCGCCACCGCTCGCGCCGCCGCCACTGCCGCCTGCCGCGGCAGGGGGAACGCTTCCGGCGTCAGCGCGTCCCGCCGCCGCCGGGGCGGGTCTGCTGGGTGGCGCCTATCGCGAGGACGGACTGAACGGTCACGCCGCCGAACCGCCCGCACCGGCGCCGGCCGCCGCCGCGTCGCGCACCGAGCACTCGCTCGACGCGGTATTCGGCCGGCTCGCCGCGGGGCGATCACGCCCCGCCGATCCGCGCGAGCGTCTGCGGCATATTCCCGGCCTTGGCCCGCCGCCTAGCCGATCGCGCTAAAAATGCTGCTGACGGGGTGCGTCCCGCGTTCCGCCGTGCTAGGAATTCCGGATGACCGGAAAGGGCACAGAACCAGGCACTGGTTCGGTAATCTTCTCTTAGCTCGCATGCAGCACCTTCTGTTTCTGTGCAACTCGGCAGCCTCTGCGGAGAGGAAGTAGCGGATGCTTGGGCAACTCCGGCGAATCGGCGAATCTGAGCTGGCCGGTCAGAACTTCGTCTTGGCGGCGATGGTCACCGTCGGCGTGCTGTTTCTCATGGTCGTCGTGATCACCCCGCTCGACCTGGTGTCGCAGGCGCTGTTCGCGGTGCTGACGGTCTTGGCGATGCTGGTCGTTCGCGGCCAACCGTCGCGCGGCGTGACGCTGATCCTGATCACGCTGTCGATCGCGGTGTCGACCCGCTACATCTGGTGGCGATACTCGGAAACATTGCAGTTCTCGTCCGAGATCGAGGCGTTTCTCGGGATCGGGCTGGTGCTTGCGGAGACCTATGCGTGGCTGGTGCTGCTGCTCGGCTACGTTCAGACCGCCTGGCCGCTGCATCGCCCGCCGGTGGCGCTGCCCGAGGATGTCGCCGAATGGCCGACCGTCGATCTGTTCATCCCGACCTACAACGAGCCGCTCTCGGTGGTGCAGAACACGATCCTCGGCGCGTTGTCGATCGACTATCCGCTCGAAAAGCTCAAGATCTACATCCTCGACGACGGGCGGCGCGAGGAGTTCCGCGAGTTCGCCGAAGCGTGCGGCGTCGGCTACATCACCCGCGACAACAACCTGCACGCCAAGGCCGGCAACCTCAACCATGCGCTGGCGGTCACCGATGGCGAAATGCTCGCCCTGTTCGACAGCGACCATGTCCCGACGCGCGCCTTCCTGCAGCTGACCGTCGGCTGGTTCCTGCGCGACCCGAAATTGTCCCTCGTGCAGACGCCACACCATTTCTATTCGCCCGATCCGTTCGAGCGGAACCTGCGTGCCGGCACCACCGTCCCGAATGAGGGGCAGCTGTTCTACGGGCTGATCCAGGACGGCAACGATTTGTGGAACGCCGCGTTCTTCTGCGGCTCCTGCGCGGTGATCCGCCGTAGTGCGGTCGAGGAGATCGGCGGCTTTGCGACGCAGACCGTGACCGAAGACGCGCACACCGCGCTGCGGCTGCACCGCGCCGGGTGGAATTCCGCCTATCTGCGGCTGCCGCTGGCGGCGGGGCTGGCGACCGAACGCCTGGCGATCCATGTCGGCCAGCGCATGCGCTGGGCGCGCGGGATGACGCAGATTTTTCGCATCGACAACCCGCTTCTCGGGCGAGGGCTCGGGTTGGGGCAGCGTATCTGCTACCTCAACGCGATGCTGCATTTCTTCTTCGGGCTACCGCGCTTCATCTTCCTGACGGCGCCGCTGTGCTTCCTGATGTTCCGGCTGAACATCATCGCAGCGAGCGGCCTGATGGTGATCGTCTACGCCGCGCCCCATCTGATCCATTCGACGGTCACGAACTCCCGGCTCCAGTCGCGCTATCGCCATTCGTTCTGGGGCGAGATCTACGAGAGCGTGCTGGCCCTCTACATCCTGCGGCCGACGCTGGCGACGCTGGTCAACCCCAAGCGCGGCAAGTTCAACGTCACCGAGAAAGGCGGCCTGCTGCCGCGCGATTATTTCGACTACAAGATCGTCCGGCCGCATCTGATCATCATGGGGCTGCTCGTCGTCGCGCTGTTGATCGGCGTCGTCCGCTGGATTTTGAACGACTTCACCGACAGTGAAGTGCTGATGCTCAACGTCGCCTGGGCGATCTTCAATCTGCTGACCATCGGCGCGGCGATCGCCGTCGGGCGCGAAACCCGCCAGCTGCGCAGCTCGGTCCGCCTCGGCCTCGAAATGCCGGCCGTGGTCTATCTGCCCAATGGCGCGTCGTTGGTCAGCCGGTCGCGCAACTTGTCGACGAACGGCGGCATGTTTACTGCAGCGCGGCCGGAAGGGGTGGAACTGGGTGAGATCGTGCAGATCGAGCTGCCGGTCGGAGAGCGAACGGCGGTGCTGCCGGGCAAAGTCGTCGGGTGGGATGGGGAGATACTGCGCGTGGCCTTTGAGGAATTGACGTTGCGGCAGCAGCGCGACCTGGTCCGGATCGTGTTGTGTCGCGCCGATGCCTGGCTCGATTGGGAAGAGCACCCGGTCGATCGGCCGTTGCGCTCGGTGCGCGAAATTCTGAGCAGCATCGCCGGTCTGTTCGTGCGGCAGAGTTTCCGCCCCGCGGCCCCCGCGCCCGCGCGCGAAAGGCGCCGCGAGCGCGTACTGCCCGGCGTGCTGCTGGCGCTCGGGATCGGGCTTGGCGGCTTGCTGTTCGGCAGCGGCGCTTGGGCGCAGACCAACCTGCCGCCGAGCAGTCAGCCGTCGTCGAGCGCGCCGCCGACCATGGGTGTCGGGCCGAGCAGTCCCGGGCCACTGACCGGCGGCGCCGCGCCGCCGCCGCAAGGTTCGCAAGTGCCGCTGCCCGGAGCGGCGAATACCCAGCCGGGCGTGATCGGCACGGCGCCGCCGAGCACCACGCCGAGCACCAATCCGGCATTGCCTGGCCCCCCGGGGATGGCGGCTTCGACCGCCGCGCCGGGCGGATCGACGCGCACCCAGACGCTGACGCTGCGCGACCTCGGCGCCAACTCGCCGATCCGGCTGATCGGCGTGCAGGGCGAAGGCAGCCTGCCGTTCACGGTGCGGCGCGACGAGATCGTCACCGGCGGCAAGATGAACCTGACCTTCGCCTACTCGCCGGCGCTGATCCCCGAGCTCAGCCATCTGACGGTGCTGATCAACGGCGAGGTCGTCGGCAACATCCCGCTGCCCAAGGAAAAGGCCTCGGGGCAGACGGCGGAGCTGCCGATCAACCCGGTGCTGTTCCAGGAAGACAACCGGGTGCTGTTCCGGTTTATCGGACACTACACGCTGGGCTGCGAGGACCCGCTGCATTCGAGCCTGTGGCTGGTGCTGAGCAACACCACGTCGATCACCACGCAGATGCAGAAACTGCCTCTGCCCAACGAGCTGTCGCTGCTGCCGACACCGTTCTACGACCCAAAGGACATGCAGGCGCTGACGCTGCCCTTCGTCTTCGCGTCGCGTGTGACCCCGGCGACGCTGCAGTCGGCCGGCATCGTCGCCTCATGGTTCGGCGCGCTCGCCTCCTACAAGGGCGCCAGCTTCCCGACCAGCCTCGACACGGTGCCGCGCGGCAATGCCGTGGTGTTCGCGACGAGCCAGGAAAAGCCTTCCGGCATGTCGCTGCCCGACATCAACGGCCCGACCATCGCGGTTGTCACCAACCCCAACAATTCGGAAGCCAAGCTGCTGCTGGTGATGGGCCGCAACGCCGACGAACTGCGCGCCGCGGCCAGCACGCTGGCGCTCGGCTCGAACGCGCTAAGCGGGCAGACCCAGGTCGCCGGCGTGCCCGACATTCCCGCCCGCAAGCCGTATGACGCGCCGCGCTGGGTGCCGATCGATCGCCCGGTGCGCTTCGGCGAACTGGTGCAGCCGACCGACCTGCAGGGCAACGGCCTGGTTCCCGGTCTGCTGACGCTCAATTTCCGCACCGCGCCGGACCTGTTCGTGTGGGGCAATACCGGCGTGCCGCTCGACATCCGCTACCGCTACCCGGCCGGCACCTGGATGAATTTCCGCGAGTCGCGGCTCGACGTGTCGATCAACAACTCCTACCTGCGCTCGCTGCCGCTGACCCAGGAAGGCGTCGTCCAGCAGGTCAAGGACATCATCTCGCCCGACTTCGTAATGAACGAGCAGACGGTGCGCGTGCCGCCCTATTATGTGTTCGGGCAGAACCAGCTGCAGTTCTATTACGATTTGCGCCCGGTCAAGATCGGCGAATGCCAGGATGTGCTGCCGAACAATGTGCAGGAATCGATCGACCCCGACTCGACGATCGACCTGTCGAAGACGGACCGGTTCACCTCGCTGCCCAACCTGTCGTTTTTTGTCAATTCGGGCTTTCCGTACACGCGGCTGGCCGATCTGTCGGATACCGCGATCGTGCTGCCCGATCAGCTCACCTCGCAGGACATCGAGGCATTCCTCGACCTGATGGGGATGATGGGTGACTCGACCGGCTTTCCGGTGGTGAAATCGAGTGTGGTGACGGCGTCCGGTGTCGATCAGATGGCCAGCAAGGACCTGCTGGTGCTCGGTTCGCTGTCGCGGCAGCCGCTGGTCGCGAAATGGGTCGAAAACGGCAAGCTGCGGGTCGAGAATGGCAAGCTGCGGGTCGGCATGACCTCGGCGCTCGACCGGGTCTACACCGTGCTCGATCCCAATACCGAGCAGGAGCGCCAGCGCGTCGATCAATTGCTGGTGCAGCAGGGCGACAATCTCGCGGCGATGATCGGTCTGCAATCGCCGCTCAGTTCGTCGCACAGCGCGATCATCATCACCGGTTCGACCCCGGACAAGCTGCTGACCGTGATCGGGACGTTCCGCAACCGCGATCTCAACCCGTCGATCCAGGGCGATCTGATGATCGCCGGGTCGGGGCGCGTGACCAGCTTCCGGATCGGCGACGAATACTCGGTCGGCAAGCTGCCGGCGTTGACAAAGCTGCGGTGGTGGCTGGGCAATTCGCCGCTGGTGCTGATCCTGTTCACGCTGATCGGGGTGTTGTTGATCGCGCTGGTCGCGTACTGGCTGCTGCGTCGGCTGGCGATCGGAAGGCTGGGCACCAGGTCGGTGACTTGACGAGCGAACGGGTGTGTGGATGCGGTGCGGTGCAGCCCCTCTCGCGGGAGGCGGGGAGATGAGCGGCTGGAGACGCGCTCTCGTCTTGGCCCTGGCGCCGTTGCTCGCCGTGGTGCTGTCGGTCGCGCTCCCGGCGCGCGCGGTGCTGGCGCAAGAAGACGCGCGATCGGTGCTGCTCGACAAGGCCAATTACTGGCGGCTCAAGGATCGGCCGGACCTCTCGGCCGAGGCGCTGAACAAGCTGCTCGAGATCAATCCCAACGACCCCGACGCGCTGTTTCAGTACGGTGAGCTGTCGGTCCAGCAGAACAAGCCCGCGGATGCGCAGCGCTATCTGCAGAAATTGCAGAAGGTCGCGCCGAACGACCCGCACGTCGCGGATCTGCAGGCGGCGATCCGCGCAGGGAGGATCGGGCCGAGCGATCTGAACGAGGCGCGGCGGCTGGCGCAGGCCGGGCAGACCGACGAGGCGGTCAAGAAATACCAGGAGATCTTCCGCGGGCCGCCGCCATCGGGCTATGGCATCGAATACTACATGACGCTCGCCGGCACGCCGCAGGGCTGGGACGAGGCACGGCAGGGCCTCGAACGGCTCGCCAAGGAACAGCCGAGCGATGCGAACGTCAAACTGTCGCTGGCGCAGCTCTACACCTATCGCGAGCCGTCGCGGGCGCAAGGCATCGCGATGCTGGCGGAGCTGAGCAAGAACCCGGTGGTCTCCGAAAAGGCGAAGACGGCGTGGAAGCAGGCGCTGACCTGGCTTGGCGGCGCCCCCGGCGCAAAGCAGGCGCTGGAGCAATACCTGGCGCAATTCCCGAACGACCAGGACGTCCAGCAACTGCTCGCTGACATCAAGAACCAGCCGACCGGCGGCGGCGAGCAGTCGCAGGCTTATATCGACCTCAAAAAAGGCAATATCGCCGCGGCGGAACGGCAATTTCTCGCCGATCTGAAAGCCAATCCCGATGATCCGCAGGCCTTGGCGGGACTTGGGTTGGTGCGCCTGCGGCAGCAGCGCTTCGCCGAGGCGCGCGACCTGCTGGGACGAGCCGAGAAGGCGGCGCCCGAGCAGAAAAAAGACATCGAGCCGGCCTATGACAGCGCGATGTTCTGGAGCCGCGTCAACGAGGCCAAAAGTCTGGCGGCACGGCGGAACTACGCCGGCGCGCGCGCCATCCTCAACCCCTTGCTGGCGCATCCGCGCGCCGATCAATGGGGGGCGCTGCTGGTGCTCGGGGATATCGAGACCAAGTCGGGCCAAGCCGCGGCGGCGGAGGCAACCTACCGCCAAGTGCTGCGCCTGCGTCCCGGCAATCCGGATGCGACGCTGGGGCTGGCGAACGCGTTGCGGCGGCAGAACAAAACCGCCGAACTGGCGCAGCTGACAAGCCGGATGAGCCCGGCCGAACGCGCCCGTTTCGAGCGGGCGAACGCATCGGGCGGCGGCGGCGAGGCAGAAAAGCTGCGCAACGAGGCCAAGGCCGCGTCGGCGAACGGGGACAATGCGACCGCGACCGCAAAATTCCAGGCGGCGATCACGGCCGATCCGAAAGACCCGTGGATCCGGCTCGACTACGCGCGCTTCCTGGCCGGGCAGGGCAACCTGCCGCAGGCTTTCGCGACGGTAAACCCGCAAGCCTCGGGCAACAGTCCGACCAGCATCCTTGTCGCGTCGATGTTCGATGCGCAGCAGGATCGCTGGATCCAGGCGCTCGACCGTATCGACAGCATTCCGCCGGCGCAGTGCACCCAGGACATCAACGCCTTCCGCGACCGGATCTATGTTCGCGCCACGCTGGACCGGGCGAAGCAGATGGCGTCGCAGGGCGACACCGCCGGCGCGAAGGCGCTGCTAATCAAGCTCTACAACGACCCGAGCACCGGCACCGACGAAAAGCGCCAGGTGCCTTTTGTCGTGATGAAAGACCTCAACGATACGCCGACCGCGATCCAGATGACGCGTGATGCCTATGCCCGCGGCGGGCGGTTTTCAACCAAGGCCGGCGCCGATTATGTGATGATCCTGCTGCTGGCCGGCGGCCATGACGACGAGGCCGCGGCGGTGATGGCGCAGCTCAACGCCAGCGGCCGCATCACGGCTCAGAACCGCGAGGACTTCAACTCGCCCAGGATCATGCTGGCGATCAAGCAGGCCGACAAACTCAAGGACAGGCACGATTACGCCGGCGCTTGGGACCAGATTTCGCAGCCGCTCGCCGACAATCCGGACAGCGCCGACCTGTTGCTCTGCGCCGGCCGCATCTATGCGGCGAGCGGTCGCTCAAAAGAGGCGATGGAGTATTTTGACAAAGCCTATCAGCAGGATTCGAGTAATATCGATGTGCTTCGGGGGGTGATCGCGGGCGCGATCGCCGCCCATGAGTACGGGCAGGCATCGGACTATCTCGCGAAGGCCATGGAAGTCGATCCGCAAAACCCCTGGCTTTTCTACCTGAAGGCGCAAATCGCCCAGGCACGCGGGCATAATGGCGAAGCAGTCGAGGCGCTGCGCCAAGCGAGGGCGTTGAACCTGCAAAAGGGTGGACCGGACTCGGTGGTGCCGGGCGCGCCGACATCGGCCGCCACGGCTCCGGGCGGTCCCCCGGGCGGCTCCACGGGCGGCTCGACCACGGCGCCGCCGCCGGCCAATCCGTTCCGCCGATCGCAGTCCACTCTCCCGACACAGACAAACGGGGCGCGGTCATGAGGCGGGTAGCGGCGCGTTCGGTGGCGGTCGGGCTGCTGCTCTCGGTGGGGATGCCGGCGGGAGGCGCGCTGGCCGCTGATCCCGGCGAGCAGATCCTGCTCCAACGGGCGAATTTCTGGCGGACGCAGCACCGCCCCGACCTTGCCGGCGACATCCTGGGCAAGATCCTGGCGACCAACCCGAGCCAGCCCGACGCGCTGTATCAGCGCGGCCAACTGGCGCTGGAGCAGGGGGATCACGGCGGCGCCGAGCAATATTTCGACCGCCTGCGGACGTTGGCGTCGGCCGATGGGCACGCCGCGGAACTGCTCGCGCTGTCGCAGCCTTCGCCTGTCGCGGCACCGGCGACAAAGACCGTCACCGCGACGACCGAAGCCGCGAAACCTGTGCCGCCGGTATCGCAGCCCGCCCCGGCGACCGCGAGTGCGCTGCCGGCCGGCGATCCCGCCCCGCCGACGATGCCGGCAAAGGTCGTGACCGCGGCCCTCTCGACGCCGATGGCTACCGGATCGGCCGACAGCGACGATCTGATCGCCGCGCCGGCCAGCAGCCGCCCGGCCGCGCCGCCGCAGCCCGTCGTTGCAGCAGCTCCCGTCGCGGCGACCCGGACGCAACTGGCGTCGCTGCCGCCAGTGACCATGTCCGATGGCGACGTGGTCCTCCCGAGTTCCGCCGATACCGGCAAGACGGCACGTTCGGTGCAGGTCGCGCAGGTGGAGTTGCAGCCGCCGCCGCCGGTCAACGGGTATCAGCCGCTCGGCACGCTGCGGCCGTATTCGCCGAGCGATACGCTCGAAACCTATATCGAGCGCGACCTCGAAAACCTCGAGATGCAAGCCAACCCGACGCTGATCGCCGGATTGGGCTATCGGACGCATAGCGGGACCGAGGGCACCGGCCGGCTGGACGAATTCGGCGGGACCGCGCAGCTCAGCTTCTCGCCGTGGTACACCGGCACGGCCAGCATTGCAGTGACGCCGGTCTATCTCGACGCCGGCACGCCGGCTAACGGCAACCTGGTGAATTTCGGCGCCAACCCGATCCGCATCGTCAACGGCATCGCGGCGGCCAACGCGCGAGACCAGAACGCGTTCGGCGTCGGGTTGCTCGGCACCTATACCTACGGCGACGTCACCGGACAGCTCGGCAGCACGCCGCTCGGCTTTCCGGTCGTCAATCTTATCGGCGACGTGGCCTATTCGCCGAAATTCCTCAACGGCAACATGACCGTGCGTTTCGAGGGCTTCCGCCAGCCGGTCACCGACAGCGTGCTGTCCTATTCGGGCACCCATGCCAGCCTGGCGACCGCGAATCCATTTGTCGGCGGTGCATTCGGCAACAACACGCTGTGGGGCGGCGTCGTCAAAACCGGCCCGCGGGTCACGGCCTTTTATGACGACCAGATGTACGGTGCTTACGGCGGGGTCGGCTATTCGTGGCTGACCGGCACCAACGTCGCCAGCAATGCCGAGCTCGATGCATTGCTCGGCGCCTATTTCCGCCCATGGAAAACCGAGTACTGGACGTTGCGGGTCGGCGTGTCGGCGTTCTATGCCGGTTACGACAAAAACCTTGGCGGCTACACCTGGGGGCAGGGGGGATATTTCAGCCCGCAGGATTTTGAGGGGATAGGCTTTCCGCTGGAGCTCACCGGCTCCTATGGTCAGTGGAGCTATCTGCTCGCCCCGACGCTCGGCACTCAGCACTTCAACTCCCATTCCAGCCCGGTCTTTCCGATCACCCCGGCGGCGCAGCTGACGATGCAAGCTTTGGCACCGAACTTTGCGTTCAACACCGGGCAGCACGGCGGATGGGGTTTTGGCTTCAATATCAAAGGCCAGGTGGAGTACGCCGTCGACAAGACCTTGTCGTTCGGTGTCGCCGCCAGCGCCAACAACAGCAACAGTTATGATGAAGGCATCGTCCAGGTTTACCTGCGCAAGACGTTCGACTGGTTCGCGCCGGTCGCGTCCAAGAACGACCCGGTATCGATCGCGGCGCGCGACCATCTGTAAGACGTGGAAACCGGCGACCGCTTGAGCGGCGCCGGTTCCGCGGCAATTCCATAAAATAAAGTTAATAAAACAGCGGACGATTGCCTCGCCGCCCGCAATCAACGTATATATCAAATGCGCATCAACCTTGCGCTGTTTTGTAATGATCGCCTGAACATCACAAGTTTTAGCAAAGCGAAGATGGTTGATCGTAAGTAGAACGAGGATTTTTGATTTCCGTCCGAGCATAAAAGGAGATGTAAGCGACTGAGCTTTGGTTCGGTACGCGGCGGTCCCCGGCGAACCATTTTCTGTAAAGTCCGAGTGATATCAGCGGCCGCAATTCAATGAACGGACCGCCGCCGACGCTCCGCAGGCAAGAGCCGGGGCCGGTGGCCTTCGCTTTGCAATCCAGCGGGATAGTGGCTACGGAGGGACGATGGGTGGCGCGTTAGCAGGTCTGGTGATCCTCGTCATCGGCGACAGCCACATGTCGCACATGCTGACGAACTTGCATAACCAGCTCGAAAATGACGGCGCCGCCGTCCATTCCTACTTCATGTGCGGGGCGACGGCGGGCGATTGGGTCTATCCCTCGCAGGTCGCGTCATGGGCGGGATGCGTCAAGGGCGAGCATCACGAGCGTGATCCCGTGGTTCTCGACAACCAGAAGCTGACCCCGACCTATTCGGTAATAAAGCTCATCGGCCAGTATCACCCCAATCTGGTCGTCGTCCAATCGGGCGACGCGATGGTCAATTCGGCTCAGTTCGATCGCGCCTGGCTTGTCGACCAGGTGCATGCGCTGACCGGCAAGATCGCGGCGGCAAATGTCGCTTGCGATTGGGTCGGACCGATTTGGGGGCAAGACAAGCCGCCCCACAATAAGACCGAAGCCGAGACAAAGGAGCTGGCGCAGCTTCTCGCGACCACCGTCTCCCCATGCCGCTATATCAACTCGACCGCCTTTGCCCGTCCCGGCGAATGGCCGACGGTCGATGGATCGCATCTGACGCCTGACGGCTACCGTAAATGGTCGGCGCATATCGCCGATGCGGTCGTGCGACTAAAGAGTCCTGGACTGGCGAGCTCGCGCTAAGGCTCAGTCGGCAACTGCATCGGTTCGCCGTAGAGGGGGCAAATGAGCGGGGCGTTGGCCGGACTTGTGATTCTGGTGCTGGGCGACAGCCATATGGCGGGGCCGAGCTATCTGATCTCATCCTTGCATGAAGCGCTGCAGGCGCAAGGCGCGACCGTGAACAGCTACGGCATGTGCGGTGCCAGCGCCGCGGCGTGGCTCTACAAGACCACCGTGTCCTGCGGCCGCGCCGAGCGCCACGGCACGTCGGCCACCCAGGCCAATTCCGGAAAACAGGAATATACCTGGCAGATCAACGATCTTCTGAACGAGCTCCACCCCAATCTGGTGATCGTCGAGGCGGCCGACGCGATCGGCGGATACGGCTCGCCGGAACTGCCGAAAGGGTGGATCTATGACCAAGTGCATGCCCTGACGACCAAGATCGCGTCGGCGAACGCTGCCTGCGTCTGGGTCGGCCCGGTCTACGGCGACGTCAACTCGTCCTACCACAAGGCCGACGACCGGGTGCGCGAGCTGTCGCAATTCCTGTCGCAGTCGGTCGCGCCGTGCGCCTACATAGACTCGCTGAAATTCGTCAGCAACCCGCGGCAATGGCCGACCACCGACGGCCAGCATCTGACCTCGTCGGGCTATCGCGCCTGGGGGACGGCGATCGCCAATGCGGTCGTCAATCTGAAAGCGCAAAACCAGCTGCGGTAGCGCGTGAACGGGCGCGGTAAATGGCCGCGCGCCGGTCGTGGATCGTCGCCCAACAACCGGTTCCGCCCTCGCACGTGGGGGAGGAACCGGGCCGGACTCGAATTAGTGTGTTCTTCACCATCAATTCGCTGGCGTAGCTCAACGAAACAGTCGCTCCGGAAGAATTGAGAAAGAAATCATGCTTACGATCCCCGCATTGATCTGCCGACATGCGAATGTCGGGCGGGTTAAGGTAAATGGAGTTTAACGATGAACATGATGCTCGCGGGTTTGACGATCCTGGTTCTTGGCGACAGCCATATGGCAGGCCACGATTACCTGCTGTCGTCGTTGCATGACGCGCTCGAAAATCAGGGTGCGAATGTCCACTCCTACGGCATGTGCGGCGCGAGCGCGGAGGCCTGGCTGCAGAAGACCACCGTCTCCTGCGGTAAGGGCGAGCGCCATGAGAAGGCCACGGCGATCACGGAAATGGGGAAGCAGGATTATACCTGGCAGATCAGCGAGCTGCTGGCGAAGCACCACCCCAATCTGGTGATCGTCGAGGCGGCCGACGCGATGGGCGGCTACAGCTCGCCGCAACTGCCAAAAGCGTGGATTTACGACCAGACCCATGCGCTGGCCAGCCGCATCGCGGCGTCGGGGGCATCGTGCGTCTGGGTCGGCCCGGTCTACGGCAATGTCAACTCGCCATACCACAAGGCGGACGACCGGGTGCGCGAGCTGTCGCAGTTCCTCTCGCAGTCGGTCGCGCCGTGCCGCTATGTCGACTCGCTGCATTTCGAGCCGAACCCGGCCTGGCCGACCACTGACGGCCAGCATCTGACGACTGCCGGCTATAAAACCTGGGGCCAGAACATCGCCAACACCGTGGTCCAGCTCAAGGGGCAGTTCGCCTCGCGATAGGGTCTGACACTCGCGAGCGTTGGCGCGCGGTGGGGCTGCCGTCCCAGCGCGCGCTGCCGCGCGTGCTCTGATCATCGCCACCGGCGCAAGTGTTTGAGAATTTCCGGTTGGCTATTTCACACCACGGAAAACTTCCGGTGTTAACCATGGGTTAGTCAGGCACGCTTACTTTACCGCTGCTCGGGATTACGGTACCTCAGCGCCGTCCGGCGCGGCGCGAAATTTCAGGAGTATTGCCGATTATGAATTCGGTTCTGGCAGGGCTGACGATCCTGGTCCTCGGCGACAGCCACATGGTGACCAGCGGCTATCTGATCTCGACGTTGCACGACAGTCTGCTGGAGCAAGGCGCTGCGGTCGACAGCTACGGGATGTGCGGCGCCAATGCCGGCGACTGGGTCTACCCGTCGACGGTGTCGTGCGGCAAGGCACAACGGCTCGGCAAGGCGGCGCCGGAAATCGACCGCAAGGCCGGTACGCCGACCTACCAGGTCGACGCCCTGATCGCCAAGACGCACCCCAACCTGATCGTTATCGAAATGGGCGACACGATGGCCGGCTACGGCCAGAAGGATTTCCCGCAGGCCTGGATCTATCAGCAAGTCCACGCGCTGACCGGACGGATCGCCGCGCAGAACGTCCCTTGCGTGTGGGTCGGCCCGCCCTGGGGTAGCGAGGGCTCGTCGTACCATAAGACGTTCGACCGGGTGAAACAGATGTCGGAGTTTCTCTCGACCGCGGTTGCGCCATGCCGCTTTATCGAACTCGACGCAGTTCACCAAGCCCGGTGAATGGCCGACGATCGACGGTCAGCACCTGACCAGCACCGGTTACCGGGCGTGGGCCGCCGATATCGCCAAGTCGCTCGATCAGGTCGCGCCGCAACTCGCTGCCAAGCGCCAATGAGTACCACGACTTCCGTGCGCCTTGCGGGCGGTCTCGCGCTCGCCGCTTTTACCGCCGGTGCGGCGATGGCGGCGGACGGGCGGCTTTACCCGAGCGGCCCGCCGGGCGGCGTCGCCTATCTGCGCTTTGTCAACCTGGCGCCGCATGAAGTGACTATCACCTCGCCGGCGGCGAAGATCGCGATCCCGGCCGATGCGGCCCAACGCATCGGACAGTTCGATCCGGTGCCACCGAATACCGCACTTACCGGCACGGCCCAATTCGGCGCCGCGACACAGCCGATCAACGTCACGCTCGCGCCCAACGAATTCGCCACCGTCGCGGTGGTCGGCGAAGGGGCGGACGGTATCGCGGTCGCCGTGTTCCGCGAGACGCCGAGCGATTTCAACGCCCTCAAAGCATCGCTCGGGGTGTTCAACGCCGACAAGGCCTGCGCCAAGGCGGAGCTGGTCGCCGGCGACGCGCATCAGTCGGTGATCCCCGACGTCGCGCCGGGCGCCGTCGCGCGCCGGCTGGTCAACCCGGTCAACGCGGCGCTCGGCGTCGCCTGCGGCGACCCGGCGCAAGCTGCGGCGGCAAAGCTCGGCCAGCTCAACGCCGGCGACCGATACAGCATCTTTGTGGTCGCCAGCAAGTCGGGCCGCGACGTGATCGCCGGCCGCGACGAACAGGCGCCGTTGCGACCCTAGCCGCCCATGGTCTTCTCCTCCGTCGAATTTCTCGCGCTGTTTCTGCCGCTGTTCTTTATCGCCTATCTGGCGACGCCGGGCAGCGCGCGGAACCTCACCCTCTGCTGCGGCAGCTGGATGTTTTATGCGTGGTGGAAGCCGGTCTTCCTGCTGCTGATCGTCGGCATCACCTTCGCCGCCTGGTTTCTCGGCCGCGAGATGGGGCGCGCCGACCTGCGCCGCGACGACCGCCGCGAGCGCTGGCTGATGGCCGGCGGGATCGTGGTGATCCTCGGCTTTCTGTGCTGGTTCAAATACGCCAACCTGCTGGTCCATACGGCCAACGAGGCGCTGCAGGCGATGACGCTGGCGCCGATGTCATGGACCAACGTGATCCTGCCGATCGCGCTGTCGTTCACCGTGCTGCAATCGGTGTCGTACCTGATCGACGTGCACCGCCGCACCGTCGTGGCCGAACCGAGCTTTATCAGCTTCGCCGCCTATCTCGACATGTTCCCGCATCTGATCGCCGGGCCGATCATCCGTTATTCCTGGGTCGACAAGGCGCTGGTCGAACGCCAGCTGACCTTCGAGGACATGTCGATCGGCGCGCGCCGGTTCATGATCGGCTTTGCGGTCAAGGTGCTGATCGCCGATACGCTGGCGCCGGTGGTCGAGGCGGCGTTCGTTCTGCCGAACCCGAGTTTTGTCGACGCCTGGCTCGGCAATATCTGCTTCGCCTTCCAGATTTTTTTCGATTTCGCCGGGTACAGCGCGATGGCGATCGGGCTCGGGCGGATGCTCGGGTTCCGGTACCCCGAGAATTTCCGCGACCCGTATCTCGCGACGACGATCCAGGATTTCTGGCGGCGTTGGCATATCAGCCTGTCGTCCTGGCTGCGCGACTACCTGTACATCTCGCTCGGCGGCAATCGTTACGGCGATGTCCGCACCTATACCAATCTGTTCCTGACGATGGCGATCGGCGGGCTGTGGCATGGCGCGAGCTGGTCGTTCCTGCTGTGGGGCGTGATCCATGGCGGCGCGCTGGCGATCGCCCGGTTCTGGGGCCAACGGGGGCTGTGGTGGCCGAGCGTGCTGTCGTATCCGGCGACGATCCTTACCGTGCTGTTCGCCTGGACGCCGTTCCGCGCGACGAACTGGGACGGCACGCTGGCGATGCTGTCGGGGCAGATCGGGCTCAACGGCTTCGCGCTCAGCGACCAGATGCGCCTCGCGGTGCGGCCGCTGCATCTGACGTGGATGGGGATCGCCTTTGCCGTGGTGTTCTGGCCGGCGGTGAAGACGCGCTTCTTCCCGCGCGTCGAGCAGACCGGCGAATGGTGGGAAGCGCTGTGGCCGATCGCGCTCTTTCTCTACGCGATCGCGGTGATGATGGGCCACCAGACCGTGCCGTTCCTGTATTTTCAATTTTAGGCGAAGGCGATGACAATCCCGGTCGATCCGCTCGCGCCGCCCGGTTCACCGGCCCAGGGTCCATCAATGGGGGCGCTGTCGTTGCGGGTCCGTCCCATCATGCTGCCTGGCGTGGCGTTGCTGGCGATCCTGCTGGTGGGCCTGGCATCGAGCCTTTACACGCTGGTCTTCAAGCATGCCGAGCTGCCGGCCAAGGACCTGACGCTGGCGGCCGCCGCCGACGGCGCGACGACCGCGGCGATCGCGACTTTGCTGCAAAAGGCCAATCCGCTCGAAGGCCCGCTGGTCACGGTCGACCGGGTGGCCGCCTATCTTGCGACCGGCGATCTCGGCGCGCGCGTGCGCCGCGGATGCGGCAATTGGCTGTTCCTTACCGACGAGCTGGAACTACATGCCGACCGCGCCGCCAATGCCGCGCGCCGTATCAAGATCGTCGAGCAGGTGGCGGCGTATCTCAAGGGCCGCAACATCGCGCTCGCGGTCGTGCCGGTACCCGACAAGTCGCGCGTCGAGTTCGCGGAACGCTGCGGCGTCGATCGGCCGGCGGCATTTGCCGGACGCCTTGGCGACTTCGAGACGCAACTCAAGGCGGCGGGGGTCAATGTCGTCGATCTGCTGGCACCGATGAATGCGGCGGGCGGCGAGCGCTACTACCGCACCGATACGCATTGGAATGAGCGCGGCGCCAAGGCCTCCGCCGAGGCGATTGCCACCGCCTTGCGCCAGGCGGGCGTGGCGCCGACGCAAAAAGCCAAGTTCAAGGTCAGCACCGACCCCGAGCGCGAGCGGGTCGGCGATCTGATCCGCCTCGCCGGGCTCGACCAGGTGCCGTACCCGCTGCGCCCGCGCGGCGACGAAGAAGCCGCGACGGTCATCGAGCAATCCGCCGCCGCCAATGTCGGGCTGCTCGACGAGATGCCGGCGCCGGAACTGGCGGTCGTCGGCACGTCTTTCTCGCGCCGGGGCAATTTTGTGCCGTTTCTGTCGCTGGCGCTGGACGCACCGGTCGAGAACCGCGCGGAGGACGGCGGCGGCGTCACCAACGCGGCAATGACCTATTTCGCCAAACCGGAGTTCCTGAAGGCCCCGCCGCGCGCGATCGTCTGGGAGATCCCGGAGCGGATGGTCGAAGAGCCGGTGACCGCCGCTGACGAACAATGGGCCCAATCCCTCGGCACGCAACCGCCCGGCAAATAGCGCTGGCATTGTTCCGGTCGCGCACGCTAAACCTGGGCGCGCGCAGGAGGCGAAGATGGCGAGCCCGGCCCTGGATGACGACACGATCTCGCTGCACTACTACGCGCGGCAGCAATGCTCGCGGCAGTGGGTGCATTTCATGGCGGCGATGTTCGCCGAGTTCGAAGAACGCGTCGATCCCGCCGAGGCCGATCAGTTTCTCGAAGCGATTGGGCTGAAGATGGCGCGGCTGCTGCCGCTGCGCAAATGCGCCAGTCTCGAAGAGCTGGAAGACGACATCAACAGCGTTCTCGAAGGGATCGATTGGGGCTGGATGCGCATTCGCGAGGGCGAAGGGTTTATCGAGATCACCCATGGCGCCTACCCGCTGGTGCCGCAGGACGAAAGCCGCCGCAGCTGGCTGGTGCCGATCCTCGAAGGACTGTACGGCGGCTGGCTCGCCGAGCAGGGCGGCGACCCGTCCTTCAACGCGCGTCTCGCGGGCCAGCCCAAGGGAAGCGGAACCCTGCTGACGTTCCGCTACGGCCGCCACGAATAAGCTGCTCCGGCTCGTCGCATTCGGGGTAGCGCTGGTCGCGGTTTCCGCGGCCGCGTACGCGCAGGATAATCCGCTCGCCGGCGAGTGGGTCAAATACCGCGACCGCTTTGTCGCCCAGGACGGCCGGGTGCACGATACCGGCAACAAGGATGTCAGCCACACCGAAGGGCAGGGCTGGGCGATGCTGTTCGCCGAGTCCTTCGACGACCGCGCCACCTTCGATCGGATCTGGCACTGGACGCGCGACAAGTTGCAGCGCACCGACGACGCGCTGTTCTCCTGGCGCTGGGACCCGAACGCCGGCGACAAGCCGATTGCCGATGCCAACAACGCCACCGACGGCGACACGCTGATCGCCTGGGCTTTGGCCCGTGCCGCGCAGCGCTGGCAGGCGCCCGAATACCGTGTGGCGGCGCGGCGCATCGTCCGCGACATCCGCGAAAAGCTGATCACCCGGGTCGCCGGAAAGCTGGTGCTGCTGCCCGGCACCGACGGGTTCAAGCATGACGACGGCAGCGTTTTGCTGAATCCGTCCTACTACATCTATCCGGCGCTCCAGGAATTTCCGCGCCTTGATGCGTCGCCCGAATGGGCGCGGGTGCGGCGCGACGGGCTCAGCCTGCTGGCGAAGGCGCGGTTCGGCCAATGGCGGTTGACCCCGGACTGGATCGCGATCGACAAAAAGGGCGATGTCGCGCCGGCGGCGCAGGTGCCGCCGCGCTTCGGCTATGACGCGATCCGCGTGCCGCTCTACCTGGTCTGGGGACGCGAGGCGACGACGCAGCGGCTCGCCGCGGTCATCAATTACTGGAACACCTTCACCGACAAGCCGGTGCCGGCCTGGGTCGACGTGACGGACGGTTCGCTCGCGCCGTACCCCGCACCCAGTGGGTTTCATGCAGTCATCGAGCTGGTTAACGACCGGCTCAGCGCCAAACCGCTACCGCTGCCGGCGATCCAGGACGGCGATGACTATTACTCTGCCAGCCTGATCCTGCTCGCCGGCCTGGCGCGCAAGGCTACCGGGCACTGAAACGCCTGTGCCGGCTCCTACCCATTTGCAGCTGACGCTGCAAATCTCCCTCCCCCGTGGCCACGGGGGAGGGTTGGGGAGGGGGCCGGCACCGACGCGAACTCGCGGCGCCGTCCCTCTATTGCGGGCTCTACTGCGGCCCGCCGCGCATCGAAGCCGGCTGGCCGGGCAGTTTGAAGCGCTGACCGGTGTCGGTCAGCTGCGAGCCGGCGACGCGGAACACGGAAAGGTCCGAATCGATAAAGTTGCCGATATAGAGGTAGCTTCCATCGGCGCTGAAAACACCGCCTTCCGGCAGCAGCCCGACCGGTGCCTCACCGACCCGGGTTACCTTCTTCCCATCGATGCTCAGCACGGTCACCGCGCCGGCGGGGTGGTAGATCCAGTTGTCCTTCGGACGGTTCGAGCCGCGTGCCTCGATCGTGATGGCGACATCGCCTTTCGGGCTGATCGCCAGCCCCTCCGGCGAGTCGCCGACGGTGATGTGATCGATGATGCGGATCGGTTTCGCGGTGAGGTCGACGACGCTCACCGTGTCGGCACTGCCGTCCGAGCTGCCGCCGCCACCGGTATTGGCGATCAACGCGATCTGGCCGTTTGGCGTCACAACCACGTTGTACGGATAGTTGTTGGCCGGCAGATCGTTCTTCTTGTCATAGCTCGCCTTGCCGTTCTCGATCGTCAGCACCGCGACCTTGTCGGTGTTTGCCTTGACCGCAAGTGCGGTTTTGCCGTCCGGCGTTATTGCGATCGCCGAGACCGAGTTCGGCCGCCGCGCCGACCGGCACCGAGTCGGTGATCTTGACGTTCTTGCCGTCGATCGACAGCACCGAGATCGTGCCGTCGGCGCGGTTGGCGACGAGCGCCAGGGTGCCCGCCGCGTTGATCGCCAGGCCCGACGGCTGCTTGCCGAGGTTCAGCGTCTGGATCACGGCTGGCGGATTGGCCTTGAGGTCGACGACGAAGAGCCGGTCGTCCGGCTCGGTCTGCCACTTTCCATCCTTCTCGATCGCTTTCGACGAGTTGGCGACCAGTGCGAGGTCGCCTTTCGGCGTAATCGCCAGATTGGTCGGCGGCCCGATGATCGTATTGTCCAGCGCAATTGTCGCGACGATGCGGGGTTCGGCCGGCTTGGCGATGTCGACAATCGACAACGTGTCCTTGCCGGGCGGCTGCATGGTGACAGCGCCGTTATCGAATTTCGGCTTCTGATCATTGCCGATAATCATCAACTGGGCCGATGCCGGGACTGGGAGACCAGCAATCATCGTGATGCCGGCAATCGCGCAGACGGCGAGCTGCGATAGGCGCATGCGTTCCTCCCCTACTGTGCCGATTTTTTCGGCATCGCAGGATGCTCGCGCGATCCGGCGCTAGGGACAACGGCTTTGATGGCCGCGCATGCGGGCGATCGTCAAGAGTCGGTGCCGGCTCCCACCCACTTGCAGCTTGGCGCTGCAAGTCTCCCTCCCCCGTGGTCACGGGGGAGGGGCGGGGTGGGGGCCGGCACGACGCCAGCGGACGCGGATCTAGAAAGGCTCCGCGGTGTTGGCCGTTGCGATCAGCCGGTCGGCGTCGGCTTGCAGGAGCAGGCGATTGGCGACGAGCGCGGCGGCGGCCTGACGCAAGCGGTCGACGTATTGCGCCTTGCTGCCGTAGCGCTCCTGCAGCGAGGGGCGCGGATCGCCGGCGGCTTCGCGCTCGGCCTTGGTGCGGGCGAAGGCAATGAACGAGCCGTCGCGGTCGGCCAGCTCGTCGGGCTGCGCCTTGTAGACATTCCAGCCGGTATAGGTGCCGAACGGCACGGCGATCTGCGGCAGGCGGATGCCGGCGGTCTCGTTGCCGTCGGCGTCGACGGCGGAGACGAAGGTATTGTAGGGCGCTGGCGGTGAGCCCCCGGGCGGGTCGATCCAATCGACCGGCGGCAGGACCGGGTTGGCACCCGGCGCTACCGCAAAGCCCGGGACTTTCGGCATCGCCACGTCGGCGGCGGCGATCGCGGTACCCTCGGCGAGCGACGGCACGCGGCTTGGAGGCGGCAGGATGTCGCGCACCACCCAATCCTCCAGCGCCGCGAACAGCGCGCGCAGCGCCGGGGTGGCGCTGTGCGGGTTGCGCGGGTTGACGCAGGGGCCGGGGCGCGGGTCGACGCCGGGGCGCCCGCCATGCTGGGTGCCGGCGATCAGGTAGGCGCGGGAATTGTCCGGCAGGTTGAGGTCGCGGCCGAGCCCGGCATCGGTGTGGATCAGCGAGGCGCCTTTCTGCCAATACTCGGTGGCGCTGTTGGTCTCGATGATCTTCGGGTCGGTCGGCGACCCGCTCAGCAGCCCGGCGATGCGGCCGGAGACCGGGTCGGCGGTGGTCGCGGTGCTGAACGGGAACCAGTTCTCCGGGTAGAGCCGGTCCTCGTGCTGGGTCGCGGTGCGGCCCGGCATCGAGAAGCTGTGATTGGCAAAGACCTTGCCGGCACCGGCGACATGGCTGAACACGCCGTCGAAGATGCGGTGGCCGCTCTCGTCGGCGTTCATCCCGAGTTCGAGGAAATGGCGCAGAAAGCGGCCGCTTTGCGACACGCCAAAACTGAGGGCGTGCCTGACTTCGCCGAGGCCGGCCTTGCCGCCGTCATGGCGCAGGACGGAGACCAGGTCGCGCACGCTGGCATAGCCGGTGCCAAGCACCTTCGACCCGGTCGCCTCGTACCAGATTTCGTAGATCTTGATCGGCGCGAAATTGCGGCCGGGCGGGAGCAGGCGGATTGAGCGGTCATCGCAAAACTCCCACTCATCGCGCGGGATTTCGCTGCGACGGTCGCTTTCGCGGTCGCGCACGGTGAGACGCGCGGCCGGCTGGTCGAGCGAGGCGGCGGGGTACGAAAGGCGGCGGATGCTGCCGTCGCCCGGGGCCCGCGTGCCGAGATGGAATTCGTCGCGGATGCGGCGGACGATCGGCTTGCCGTTTTCCAGCACTGGCGGGAAGTCGGCGCCGAGCCCGGCATTGGTGCGCGGCGCGCCGGGGTCCCAGCCCGACCACACCAGCGCATAGCCGCGTCCCAGGCAGAAGCCGAGGCCGGCATCCTCCCTGGTCTTCGGGTCATTGGTGCGCGCCGGGTCGTTGGCGGGAATGTCGTCGAGCAGGTTGAAGATGCGCTTCGCGCCGCGATTGGGCACGTCGTAGACGAGAATGCCGCTGCCGCGCGCCGGGTCCTTTGGCCGCAGCATGTCGAAATCGGTGGCGTATTCGACGAGGCCGGCGGCGTTGCGCGGCGCCTTGTCGAGATCGACAATCCCGGCATTGCAGGCCGCAGTGGGATCGAGGGTGCCGCGCGCCACGCCCTTGACGCGGACATAGGCGCCGGCCGCCCCGAACTCATGCCCGTCGGCAAATTCGATCGTCTCGGTGATGCTGATCTCGGTGATCGCCATGGGTGGACCTCCTTATGGCGGCGTCGGCTGGCCGAAGCGGTGTTCGCATTCGATGAGGAAGGCTATTTCCTCTTCCGTCGACTCGCGGTCGAGAATGACATTGCGGTGCGGAAAGCGGCCAAAACGCTCGATGATCTCGCAATGCAGCCGGGTCATCTTGCCGTCGCCGGTGCGGCCGGGCACCGGCGGCAGCGCCAGCAGCAGATCGAGGCCGCGCTGCTGGTCGTCAAGGTTCTCGCTGTGCTCGAAGGGCAGGTAGAAGAACAGCCGCCAGGCGTCTGGCACCACCCGGTCGAAGCCGCGGTCGAGCGCGCGGTTGGCGGCGGCGAGCGCCAGATGGTCGCTGGCAAAGGCGCGCGGCGTCGAGCGGAAGATGTTGCGTGGCACCTGGTCGAGCAGCATCACATGCGCCAGCGCGCTGAGTGGCGCGTCCTGCCAATCGGTGAGGGCGCCGGCGACCGCCAGATCGTGGTCGTCGGCAAAACCGGTGCGCACCGCCGTGTCATGCTTCTCCGTGCTGCGGAACCAGATCTGCTTGTGGTGATGACGCTCGGGGTGATCGGGCGGGCCGAACCAGAAGTCAAACAGGGCTGAGGCGCGGGCGGGAAGGGGCGGATGGTCGGGTGCGAACGGCATGAACCGATGGTAGAGCACCGCCGCGGATGGACCGAAGCAGTATTTCGCGAAACCCGGCAACATCGGCTCTGCCCGTTTCTCCTGTTATGTGCGCGAAAAAAACAGGTGGAACAGGTGGCGGGCCGGCGGCGATATCCTGTCAAGGCGGTGTAGCGGCGAGATCATATCGTGCTAGCGTGAGGCGGGATTGCGGCAATTTTATCGTCGGCGAGCGTGGCCCCGATCGGGAGGTGGATGTGACAGTGAGAACCGGCGGCTGCCTGTGCGGCGCCATCCGTTACGTGGCCGGCGGCGAGCCGATCTTCTCGCTGATGTGCCATTGCCGCGACTGCCAGCGGCAGAGCGGCACCGCCTATGTCGCGGCGGTGCGCCTGCCCTCGGCCGAGTTCCGCATCACCCAGGGCACGCCCAAGACCTATCTCGCGAAATCGGATGCCGGCAACGAGATCAGCCGCGTCTTCTGCGGCGATTGCGGCGCGCCGCTCTACGTCCAGGTATCGACCCGGCCCGACATGGTCGGTATCCGCGTGTCGAGCTTTGACGATTCGAGCTTCTTCCAGCCCGAGGCCGACATCTTCGTGAAGAGCGCCCAGCCCTGGGACCACATGGACCCGGCGATCCCAAAATACCCGACTTATCCGGAGGGGCGGTCGTATTGATGGGCAGCGCCCCGTAACCCAAAAACGCTTCCCGGCGAAAGCCGGGATCCACTTATCAGGGGCTCGGGCGGCTGAAACATGGACCCCGGCTTTCGCCGGGGAGCGTTTGGGAAATTGCTGTCAGCTGCTCGGCCGCGACGCCTCGTCCAGTATCCGCACGATGTGGCGGGCTTCGCGTTGGGCGCCGTCGGCGATCTGGTGGCGGCAGGAGGTGCCGCAGGCGGCGAGCAGGGTGTCCGGCGCGGCAGCGCGCATTTTGGGGAGCACGCCGAGCTCGCCGATCTTGAGCGACATCTCGTGGTGCTCAGCCTCGTAGCCGAAGGCGCCGGCCATGCCGCAGCAGGTCGAGTTCGAAGGTCTCGACCTTGAGCTCGGGGATGAGCTTGAGGGCGTCGGCGGCGGCGCCGGCGGTGCCGAAGGCTTTCTGGTGGCAATGGCCGTGCAGCAGGGCGGTTTTGCCCGGCATCGCGGTCAAGGCGAGGTTGAAGCGGCCGGCTTTGCGTTCGGTTTCGACAAATTCCTCGAAAAGCTGGACATGGGTGGCGAGGGCTTTGGTGTCTTCGCCCGGCAGCAGCGCGGGGTATTCGTCGCGCAAGGTCAGCAGGCAAGAGGGTTCGAGGCCAACGATCGGCGTGCCGGCGGCGACGGCGGATTTGAGCGCCTCTATGGTGCGACGCGCCTCGGCCTTGGCCTTGTCGACCAGGCCGGCGGCGAGGAGGGTGCGGCCGCAGCAGAGCGGTCTGCCGATGGTGGGCTCGGGCGTGGTGACGCGATAGCCGGCGCGGGTCAGGACGCGTTCGGCCGCCGCGGCGTTTTCGGGTTCGAAATAGCGGTTGAAGGTGTCGATGAGGAGGAGGACTTCGCCGCCGGCGCCGGGCCCCCACCCCGACCCTCCGCCGCTGGCGGGGGAGGGGGATTGCTCCGCTGGTGCATCAAGCGCTCCCTCCTCCGCTGGCGGGGGAGGGTTGGGGTGGGGGGCGGCGCCGCAGTACGGTGTTGCTGACCAGCGCGGCAGGGGGCGGCGGGCGCTGAAGCCGAGGAATTTTTCACCGAGCGTCGCTAGCACGCCGCCGGGCGTGCGCAGGTTCAGCAGGCCGGCGAAATGCGCCGCCCAGGGAGCGTAGCGCGGGAGGTAGGCGATCAACCTGTCGCGCGCGGTGAGTTTGTGGCGTTTGCGGTACTGGGCGAGGAATTCGAGCTTCATCTTCGCCATGTCGACGCCAGTCGGGCATTCGCGGCGGCAACCCTTGCACGACACGCAGAGCGACATGGTCTCGGCCATTGCGTCGGAGGTCAGCGCGTCGGGGCCGAGTTGCCCCGACAAAGCGAGGCGCAGCGTGTTGGCGCGGCCGCGGGTCAGATGCTGCTCGTCGCCGGTGGCGCGGTAGCTCGGGCACATCACGCCGGGGTCGGATTTGCGGCAGGCGCCGTTGTTGTTGCACATCTCCGTGGCGCTGGCGAAACCGCCCCATTCGCGCCAGTCGAACGCGGTCTCGACCGGCACCTGCGTGTAGCCCGGCTTGAAGCGCATCAGGCGGCGGTCGTCCATCTTGGGTGCGCGGACGATCTTGCCGGGGTTGAAGAGGCCGTCGGGGTCGAACTTGTCCTTGACCTCCTCAAAGGCGCGGACGATGCGGGTGCCGTACATCGGTTCGAGAAATTCCGAACGGACGATGCCGTCGCCGTGCTCGCCGGAATGCGAGCCCTTGTATTCGCGCACCATCGCGAAGGCTTCCTCCGCGATCTCGCGCATCTTTTTGACCTCAAGTTCCTGCTTGAGGTTGAGCACCGGCCGGACGTGCAGCGTGCCGACCGAGGCGTGCGCGTACCAGGTGCCGTTGGTACCGTGCTTGTGGAAGACCTGGGTGAGGCGGTCGGTGTATTCGGCGAGGTCTTCGAGGCGTACCGCGCAATCCTCGATAAAGGAGACCGGTTTCCCGTCGCCTTTCATCGACATCATGATGTTGAGGCCTTCCTTGCGGACGTTCCACACCGCGCTCTGGAAGCCGGGGTCGGTGGCCTCGATGACGCTGTCGGGAAAGCCGAGATCGCCCATCAGCTCGACAAGCTGGCGGAGGCGGCGGAGGTTGTCGTCGGCGTCGGGGCCGGCGAATTCGGTGAGCAGGATCGCTTCCGGCTCGCCCTGGACGAAGCGGTCGACCGTGGCGCGGAACATCGGGATGTCGCGCGCCAGCTCGATCATCGTACGATCGACCAGCTCGACCGCGGCCGGGCCGAGCTTGACGATGTGCTGGGTCGCCGCCATCGCCTGGTAGAAGGTCGGGAAATGGCAGATGCCGAGCACCCGGTGCGGCGGGATCGGCTGCAGGTCGAGCTCGATCTCGGTGAAGAAGGCAAGGGTGCCTTCGCTGCCGACCAGCAGATTGGCCATGTTGTGGCCTGAGCCAGGTCCATTTGGGGACAGCATATCGATGTTGTAGCCGCCGACCTTGCGCAGCAGCTTGGGGATGCGAGCATCGATCTCCTCGGCCTCGCGGTGATGCAGCGCGCGCATGTCGCTGACGAGGTTGCGATAGCGTTCGGGCTGGACATCCTCGCCCAAATTGCTGGGCACCTCGCCGAAATGCGCTTCGGTGCCGTCGGCGAGGAGCGCGTCGATCGCGCGCACGTTGTGCACCATGTTGCCGTAGCGGATCGAGCGCGCGCCGCAGGAATTGTTCGCGGTCATGCCGCCGATCGTCGCCCGGTCGCCGGTCGAGACATCGACCGGGAACCACAGTTTGTGCTGGCGCAGGCGGGCGTTGAGCCGCTCCATAACGACGCCGGGCTGCACCTTCACCCGCCGCGCCTCGGTTTCGACCTCGCCGACGCCCTGCATGTATTTGCTGCACTCGACGACCAGCGCGCGGTTGACCGTCTGGCCGCATTGCGAGGTGCCTCCGCCGCGCGGCAGCACCGGCACGCCTTCTTCGCGGGCGATCTGGATCGCCGCGGCGATGTCGTTTTTGTCCTTGGCGACGACGACGCCGAGCGGCTCGATCTGGTAGATCGACGCATCGGTCGAATAGCGGCCGCGGGTGAACGTGTCGAACCGCACATCGCCCTTGATCTCACGGCGGAGACGGGTTTCGAGGCGGGAATTCGGCAAGTTGTCGAGAGGCATGGTCGGTCGCTCGGCCTGCGCCGGGGTGGTGGGGATGGGAGAAGATATGACGCCAATGCCTTGGGATACGCAAGAAATCGGCAGTGCGCCGCTGGTCACCGCGCCGGACGGCTCGGCGGTGCGGGTGCTGTGCGCGACGGCGCGCGGCAGCATGATCTCCTTCAGCCTTGAACCCGGCGCGCTGTCGAAGGCGGTGATGCATCGCACAGTCGAGGAAATCTGGTATGTGGCGGCGGGGCAGGGCCGTCTGTGGCGAAAGCACGGCGAGGCGGAGCAGATTGTCGATCTGGCGCCGGGCCTGTCTTTGACCATCCCGGTCGGCACGCGCTTTCAGTTCCGCAACGACGGCGCCGTCGCGCTGCAGGTCGTCGCGGTGACGATGCCGCCCTGGCCTGGGGAGGGCGAAGCCGTGCTCACCGATTGCATCTGGGCGGCGACCGTTTGATACCAAACGTTACCGTTCCGGTTGGTAACCAGAGCCCTTGGAATTGTTTGCGGTTTAGCGATTGTGCCCGACCGCACAGAACCAAGGTTCTATGACGCAGGCCGCAGCGGCTGACGCCAAGACCAAGAAAAGGGCCTCTCCCAGCGGGGAGTCGAGACAATGAACCTACCCATCCAGAGCATCAAGAACCGCCTGCTCGCCGGCTTGCCGGCCAAGGAACTGGCGCGGCTGCTCGAACATCTCGAACCGGTGGCCTTGCCGAAGAAGGAGATTCTGTTCGAGGTCGGTGCGCCGCTGAACCATGTCTATTTTATCGAGGAAGGCCTGGCCTCGGTGATAACGACGATGGAAGACGGCGCCAGCAGCGAGGTCGGCATGGTCGGCCGCGAAGGGTTGGTCGGCGTTTCGGCGCTGCTGGGTGGCCGCCGGTCGGCACAACACATCGTCATGCAGCTGCCCGGGCGGGGTCACCGTATCCCGGCGCAACGCTGCAAGAGCGTCTTCGAGGAAAGCCCGGAAGTACGGGCGGCGGTGCTGCGCTTTACCGAGGATCTGCTCAACCTGAGCTCGCAGACCGCCGGGTGCAACCGGCTGCATTCGATCGAGCAGCGCAGCGCGCGCTGGCTGCTGATGGCGGCCGACCGCATCGCCTCGAACTTCCTGCCGCTGACGCAGGAATTTCTCGCCGCGATGCTCGGCGTCCGGCGCTCGGGTGTCAGCGAGGCGGCGAGCGAGCTGCAACGCTCGGGGCTCATCCGTTACCGGCGCGGCAGGATCACGATCGTCGATCGCCCGGGACTCGAGGACGTTGCCTGCGAGTGTTACGGCCTCGATAAGCGGCGGATCGAACGCACGCTCAGCTAACGCCAGCGGTTCATCGGCGGGCTTGAACGTCCCGCCCGGGCTTCGGCAGCCAAGGGCCGGCCGCGCATCATTTTGTTTTTTCTATCTTTCCGTCCGCTACCGGACGATCCGGAAAAGCTACTTCCAGTAGATTGCCGCATATCTGGGGTGCCCAAGCAAGAGGCGCCGGAGGATACGAATGGCACTCCAAAGAAGAATGAGAAACCGTCTGCTTGCCGCCCTCACCGACAGCGATTTTGCTGAACTTGCCGATGATCTTCAGTCAGTTGCGCTGCTGAAGCACCAGATCGTCTACGACGTCGGCGCGCCGCTCGATCACATCTACTTCATCGAAAGCGGCCTCGCCTCGGTGCTGACCATCATGGAGGACGGCGCCTGCAGCGAGGTCGGAATGATCGGTGCCGAAGGCCTGATCGGCGCACCGGCTTTGCTCGGCGGCGCGGTTTCGGCGCAGCACGTCGTGGTGCTGGTGGTCGGCAGCGCGCAACGCATTTCGGTCGCGGCGTGCCGGGCGGTATTCGACAGCAATCCGCGCATCCGCGCGACACTGCTGCACTTTATCGAGGCGCTGCTGAACCTCAGCGCGCAAATCGCCGGCTGCAATCGGCTGCATTCGGTCGAGCAGCGAACCGCACGCTGGCTGCTGATGGCGAGCGACCGCATCGGCTCCGATATCCTGCCGCTGACGCAGGAGTTTCTTGCGGCCATGCTCGGCGTGCGCCGGTCAGGCATCAGCGAGGCGGCGAGCGAGCTGCAACGGTCCCGGTCGATCAGCTATCGGCGCGGCATCATCACCGTGCTCGATCGCGCGAATCTCGAAAAGACCGCCTGCGAATGCTACCAGATCGACAAGCAGCACGTCCGCCGGCCGCCATAGCCCAAATATTTGGCAACAAATTGTAAACCGCGTCCGCTATCGAACAGATGGCGGGCGCAACTAATCGCATGCTCCAGGCTCGGCGAGATCGCCAATTCATGGGGGAATTACAGCGGCATGTTATTGGTCGAAATCGAAAAGCCCGAGAACGAGCCGCTGTCGGCGTGGTTCTCCGTGTTGCGCTCCTGGCTCGATGCCAATCATTGCACGCCATCGGTCTTCGCGCGCAGCGGACGGCGCATCGACCGGCTGATTTATCGCATCTCGTTCGACGAGCCCACCCGAGCGTATCAATTTACCCAGGCGTTTGCGCGTTATGCGCCGACGATCCGCCGGGCGACGCCGTTCGAACGCGACCAGCTCCGCGCCATGGCCGCCACGCAGGAAAAGGCGGCGTCGTAGCGCCCCATCAATCAAGCGAGCAAGCGAGCGGCATCCAGCGTGGGTCAATCCGGCGGGGGTCAATCCAACGCGGGGACCACGAAATGCAGCGGGTCGGTCGCCGAAGCCAGGGATATCGTCGCGGTGCCCTCGTAGTCGACTATGCGCACCGCGTCGTCGAGGCGAATGCGCGCGAAATGGCCGCTGATCGCGATATGGCTGGCCGCGACCGCGGTCAGCGGTGCGGGTGCAACGTCGTCGCCTGACGCCGCTAGCCATTCCGCGGCGCGCTCGCGGTCCGACGCGGCGATGCGGCACAGGTCGATGAGATGATCGGCGGGGTTGGCCTCGGGCGCGAGCAGCAGGTTCGGGCCGATGAGCGGTATCGTCGTGATCTCGAGCAAGACGGTCGGCTCGGTGATGCGCGCGTCGTCGACGCGAATGTCGAACGTCTCGATGTCGGCCTGGCAAATCGTCTCGGCGATGCGTCGGCGCGCGTCGAGCGGGGTGACGTCCTCCTCGCCGATGCTTTCCTCGATGACCTGCGCCAGCACGCCGAACCCGATGCCCTCGATGAGCCGCTGCGTTCCCCACGGCCCCTCGACCTCGATCGGATGGAATTTGGTCAGGGTCGGGTCGCGCCAACCGGCGATAAGCTCTTGCAGCGCGGATGTGACGCCGAGCGAATTGGCGAGGTTGTTGGCGGTGCCGAGCGGCAGGACCGCGATCGGCGGCCCGTCCGAGCGGGCGACGAGCGCGACCCGGCGAATGGTCCCGTCGCCGCCCGCCACCGCGATCAGATCCGCCGGCTTGTCGAGGACGCGCGGGATATCGCAATTCTTGGCGTCGAAATAGGCGACCTCGTACCCCGCCGCCGCGATCAGCCCGGTCAGCTCGCGCTCGCCGTGGTCGGCGTCGCCGGCCGATCGGTTATGGAACAGCGTCACGCGTCGCTTGGTGCGCGGCATTTTCGGTTTGCCCCGGTTGGTTTCCCCAGGCTAACCACCGGGCGGTTCGGCCGATCCCATCCGTCTGCGACGATTGGCCGGTGCTTGTCCGCGCCGCGTTTCGCCGCCACACTGCGCGCCGTCGTCGTCACGAGACCCATCAGATGAAAAACACCGCACCTGCGCATACCGGCCGCCACTTCCTGCAAATTCCCGGGCCGACCAACGTGCCCGACCGCGTGCTGCACGCGATGGCATTTCCGACGATCGATCATCGCGGCCCCGAGTTTTCCGCGCTCGGCAAGGAGGTCGTCGCCGGCATGAAGCGGGTGTTCCAGACCGACGGGACGGTGGTCATGTACCCGTCCTCGGGGACTGGGGCGTGGGAGGCGGCGCTGGTCAACACGCTGTCGTTCGGCGACAAGGTGCTGATGTTCGAGACCGGCCATTTCGCCACGCTGTGGCGGCAGATGGCGGGCAAGCTCGGGATCGAGATCGAGTTCGTGCCGGGCGACTGGCGGCACGGCGTCGACCCGGCGCTGGTCGAGGAGAAGCTCACCGCCGACCGCGAGCATCGCGTGAAGGCGGTGTGCATCGTCCACAACGAGACCTCGACCGGCGTCGCCAGCCGGGTCGGCGAGGTACGCGCGGCGATCGACCGGGCGCGCCACCCGGCGTTGTTCATGGTCGATACGATCTCCTCGCTGGCGTCGATCGACTACCGGCATGACGAGTGGAAGGTCGATGTCACGGTCGCCGGTTCGCAGAAGGGGCTGATGCTGCCGCCGGGGCTCGGCTTTAACGCGGTGTCGAACAAGGCGCTGGCGGCGTCGAAGAGCGCGAAGCTGACGCGGTCCTATTGGGACTGGCAGGCGATGCTGGAGACGGGGACGACCGGGTTCTTTCCCTACACGCCGGGCACCAACCTGCTCTACGGGCTGCGCGAGGCGCTCAAGATGCTGCTCGACGAGGAGGGGCTCGACAATGTCTTTGCCCGCCATGCGCGGCACGGCGAGGCGACGCGCCGCGCGGTGGGCGGCTGGGGGCTCGAGACGCTGTGCCAGGATGCGCGCGAGCACTCCAACTCGCTGACCGCGGTGGTAGTGCCGGAGGGCCACGACGCCGACAAGGTGCGCGAGGACATTCTCGACGCCTACGACATGTCGCTCGGCACCGGGCTCGGCAAGATGAAGGGCAAGATCTTCCGCATCGGCCATCTCGGCCATTTCAACGATCTGATGCTGTGCGGCGCGCTGTGCGGCGTCGAGATGGGCCTAAAGCGCGCCGGCGTGCCGCACAAGCCCGGCGGCGTGGCGGCGGCGCTCGGGTATTTGGGCCAGGGCTAGGGAGCGATGCAGGCGCGCTGTGCGTCCTTCGAGACGCGCCTGTCGGCGCTCCTCAGGATGAGGGTGGTTGGTGGATGGCATGAAGAAAATCGTCATCCTGAGAGCCTTGACTGGAAATGTGCTTGGGGCATTCCCAGGGCGGCATTTTCCCGTGTCATTCCGGGGCATCGCGCAGCGATGAACCCGGAACCCATGAACACCGACCTCGAAAGGCGCGTTCCGACGCCGGAGACACTTGGACAGCCCGTGTTCATGGGTTCCAGGTTCGGCCCTGCGGGCCGCCCCGGAACGACAGAGATAGTTTCGAGTCAGGCTCTCAGGAGAGAGCGGAGCGACCGTCTCGAAGGACTCACCCATAGGAGGAACCCACGATGACACCGGACCAGATCGAACGCGCCGCGAGTGCCCTCGTGGCCGCCCGCAAGGGGAGTGCGATCGCGGCGCTGCCCGAGGGTGCGATCCCGCGGAGCGAGGCTGATTCCTACCAGGTCCAGGACGCGGTGATCGCCAAGCTCGGCGAAAAGATCGGCGGCTGGAAGGTCGGCATCTCGCCGCTCGGGGGGCATTTCGCGGCGCCGATCTACGCCTCGACCGTCGTGCCGAGCCCCTCCAGTCTGCCGGCCAGGAATTTCAAGATCATCGGCATCGAGTGCGAGATCGGTTTCCGGTTCAGCCAGGCGCTGCCGGTGCGCCCGCAGCCCTATACGCGGCACGAGGTGCTGGCGGCGTGCTCGCTGGTGCCGACGATCGAGGTCGTCGACTCGCGCTACCAGGATTTCCGCGCGATCGACCGGCTGATGGTGCTGGCCGACAATTTCTCCAATGGCGGGCTGGTCTACGGAGCGGCGGCGAGCGATTGGGACGGCATCGACCTGGCGCATCCGCCGACCGAGGTGACCGCCGACGGCAAGCCATTTGCCGACTGCACCGGGCTGCGCGCCGGGACGCCGATCGAACTGCTGCTGGCGGCGGTGGCGCATGCCAACGGCCGCGGCGGCATCGCGGCGGGGGTGGTGATCACCACCGGCACGCATACCGGGCTCGTCTTCACCGAGCCGGGGGTCAAGATCGCCGCCGATTACGGCAGGCTCGGTCGCGTCGAGGTGTCGTTTCCGGGGTGACGCCGGTCGCAGCCGCCTTTACCCCCACCCTGACCCGCCCCCGCCAGCGGGGGAGGGAACAAGCTGCGAGAGCCGCCAATTGTCATCCCCCTCCCCCGCTGGCGGGGGAGGGTCGGGGTGGGGGTGATGCTCGCTCGGTCGGCGGGGGTCGCTAGCGGATGCTCCTGCACCTGGCCTGGCGGCGCAATCTCGACGGGTATGATCTGGCGCTTGCGGTCAACCGGCTGGCATCGCGCGGCGCGGCGCTGTGGTGGCTCGGCGCGAGCGGCCCGGAGCACGAACAGGGCGACTATCTCTGCGAGGTCGATCCGCATTACGCCGAGCGCCTCGCCGGGTTCGGTGTCGTTGCGACGACCTGGGACGACCCGCTGCCGGAGGACGCGGTGGCGGTCGCCCATCCCCGCATCGCGCTGTTTTCCGGCATGGGCTCGTCCAATTCCTTCTTTGCCTATTATGCGATGGCGCTGGCGCGGCTCGGCTTCGATTTCGAGCTGATCGACGGCAAGGCCATCGCCGATGGCGCACTGACGCGGCTCGATCTGTTGGTGCTGCCCAGCGAGTTTCCGATGTGGGGGCTCGATGCGGCCGAAGGCGTCCCCGGCGCGGACGCGGCGGCGCGCGAGTTCTTTGCCGCCGGCGGCACGGCGATTGGCTCCGGCGGCGGCGCGTTCTATCTGTCGACCGGGCGGCCGGGCTGGAGCAATGTCGCCTTGGCGCGCCCGATATACACGCACGAATATCTGCGCACCGGCGTCGGCCTCGTGAGCCTGCGGCTGGGCGCCGACAGCATCGCATTCGGCTGTCCGCCGACGGTCGAGATGCCGTATTACCACGGCCCGGTCTTTGCCGAGCTCGACCGCGCGGTCTCGTCCGCCGGGACGTTCGACCGGCTGGTGATGCCGGGTCATCTGTTCACCGCGAACCCGCTCGATGACGGGTTCTTTCACCACGAAATGGCCGGCCACACCGCGATCATCCGCGCCGAATCGCGGCGCGGCCGCGCGGTGCTGTTTTCGGCCAACCCGGAAATGGGCGATCTGGTTCGCAAATACATCGCGCTGGACGGCTATGCCGCGCGCTACCTGGCGATCGGCGGCGAGGCGGCGATGGCGGACACGTTGCGTCATTACCGGCCGCTCGCCCCGCCATGCTGGCGGCTGATCCTCAACGCGATCCACAGCCTGATGCTGCGTTTCGAGCCGCCGGGGGCGATGCCGGCGGTGCCAGTCCCGCCGCAGCCGCCCGAGCCGAAGCAACGTCTGACGGCGGTGCTTGACACGGCGCTGCGGCGGTTCAAGCTTCCCGACGATGCGCCTCTTGCAGGCCTGATTGACGGCGTGCGGGACGACACGCGCGCCAGGGTCGCGCCGCTCCGCGAGCGGCTCGGCGTCGTGGAGAGCGCCTTTGCCATGCTCGACCCGCCGGCGCCGGGCATCCGTTATCTTTGGGCAAGGTGCGAGGCGGCCGCCTCGGCGATGGTCGCCGACGCGACGCAGGGCGATCGGCCTGTCGCCGAACGGCTGGCGATGTTCGAGACCGCGCTGGTGCTGGCGGAGGCGTGGTGCCGGCTGGCCGAAGGCGAGCGGCATTTCGGCAGGGTCACATGAGCGAGACGCGGCACGATTTGACCTATGACCCGATCAGCCGGCGGATTCATTGGCTCAACGCGACCCTCGTCGCGGTGACGATGGCGCTGGCCTGGGGGATCATCGGCGCGCCGCGGCACGACGCGATACGGGCCTGGCTGATCGCGCTGCACGGCTCGTGCGGCATTGCGGTCCTTGCGGTGATGCTGTTCTGGGCGGGGTGGCGGCTGCGCCATCCCTCGCCGCCGCTGCGCCCGGTGCTGCGGGCGAGCGAGGCGTGGCTGGCACGCGCGACGCAGGGGGCGATCTTTCTGCTGTTCATCGTCATGCCGGTGACGGGGTATGTCAGCCTCGCCGCGGCGGGCGTCCCGCTGCGGCTTTTCGGGCTGGTCGACCTGCCGCTGCTGGCGCCGGAAAGCGGCCGGCTATCGCAGGTGGCGATCGCCCTGCACCTCGCCGGCGAGTTCCTGATCTACGGGCTGGTCGCGCTGCACATCGCCGCCGCCTTGATGCACGGCCTGGTGCGCCGCGACGGTATCCTCGAGCGGATGCTGCCGCCGCGCGTATGAGCTGTCAGCCGCGTCCCGCGGCGACGAGCGCCAATTTGCCGCGGAAATACTCGAGCGCGTCGCCGAGCGTCGACCCGGAGCTCAGCCGCTGGCGGCCGCTCATCACCATAAATTCGGCGGGGCCCGACGGTGATGCGGCGGATTTGACGATCGTGTAGATCGCCGCTTCTTGCGTATGGCGGAAAACCGAGAACAGCGCTCGTCCTTCGCGGTGGTCGATCGCGTAGTCGCGCCAGATGCCGCGCGAGACGTTGCGGCTGTAGAGGCCGAGCAGCTGATTGAGTTCGGTGCGGGTGAAGAACTGAGGCCGGCGCTTGATACGGTAATCCCGCAGAGGCAATACCGTCGCGCCTTTGGTGCTCATCGCCGATCGCCGCCCAGTGTCATCGAGCTGTAATTTTGACCATTTCGGTCCGAGCGTCCAGCCGTCTCTGTGGGGCACAGCGCGGCTGCGGCGCTGTTTGCCTCGCCACCGTCCTGCAAATATGTTAGCCAACCGCTCACCGCGCGGGCCGGGTTCCGGGGCTGGGATTTTCGTGAGCGAGATTTTCCGCGAAATCGACGAAGAGCTGCGTCGCGACAACCTGCTGAAGTTGTGGCGGCAGTACGGCAAGTATGTCGTCGCGGTGGTGGTGGCGGCGCTGGTGATCGCGGGCGCGGTCGTCGCCTGGCGCAACCACCAGCTGACCCAGCGCCAGGCGCAGTCGGCGCGCTATGAAGCTGCGCTGGCGCTGCTGCGACAGGGCAAGGATGCCGAGGCGGCGAAGATGTTCGCCACGGTCGGCGACGAAGGCGGCGGCTACGGTAAGCTCGCGATGTTTGAGACCGCCGATCTCGCCAGCAAGGCGGGCGACAGCAAGGCGGCCGTCGCCGCGTACGACAAGATTGCCGCGTCGTCCGACGTCGATCCCGAGCTGCGTGACGCCGCGACCTTGCTGTCGGTGATGAACGGGTTCGCCGACAGCCAGCCGCAGCCGGTTGTCGATCGCCTGAAGCCGTTGACCGAGAGCGGCAATGCCTGGCGCCCGACGGCGCTTGAATTGACCGCCGCGGCCAAGCTCAAGGCGGGCGACAAGGCCGGGGCGCTCGACATCTACAAAAAGCTCGCCGATGATCTCGCCGCGCCCGAGGGGATGCGGGCCCGCGCCGCCGAAATGGCCGCCGTGTTGGCTTCCTGAACCTCCGATCTGGCCGATGAACCGTCGTCACTTCGTTTCGGCGATGCTCGCATCGGGCGCGCTGTCGACCGCCGGATGCGGGCTGTTCGGCGAAAGGCCCAAAGCCCGGCTGCCGGGCGACCGGATTTCGGTGCTCGGCCTCGACCGCGGGATCGCGCCGGACCCGGCGCTTGCCAGCCAGCCGGTCAGGCTGCCGCAGGCGACGGTCAACCCGGAATGGCCGGAGCCGGGCGGAAACCCGAGCCACGCGATGGGCAATCTCGCGCTGTCGAGCCAGGTCAAAAAAGTCTGGGAGAGCAATATCGGCGACGGCTCGGCGCGCTATACCAAGGTGATGTCGCAGCCGGTCGTTGCGGCCGGGCGCATTTTTGCGATGGATGGCGGGGTTCAGGTCAGCGCGCTCGACCCGGCGAACGGCAAGCGTTTCTGGCAGGTCGATCTAAAGCCGGAAAAACTGCAAGGCAACGGCTTTGGCGGCGGGCCGTGCTTTTGGAACGGCCGATTGTTTGTCGGGACCGGATATGCCGAGGTCGTCGCGCTCGACCCCGGCGACGGCCACGAGATCTGGCGCAAGAATGTCGGCTCGCCGATCCACGCGGCGCCGACCGTCGCCGACAACCGGGTGTTCGTCGTCACCGTCGACAACGAGCTGATTGCGCTGTCGGCGCAGGATGGCGCGCGGCAATGGTCGCATAACGGCATTCCCGAGACCGGCGCGCTGCTCGGCCGCGCCAGCCCGGCGGTCGAGGGCGACATCGTCGTCGCGGCCTACAGTTCGGGGGAGCTCTATGCGTTGCAGGCGCAGAATGGGCGTGCGCTGTGGTCGGAGAACCTCGCCTCCGGGCGCAGCCTCGACGCGATGGCGGCGATGGCCGATATTCACGGCCGGCCGGTGATCGATCGCGGCCGGGTCTTTGCAGTCAGCCATAGCGGCCGAACGATGGCGATCGACCTGCGCGCCGGCGGCCATATCTGGGACCAGGATATCGGCGGCAGCCATGAGCCCTGGTCGGTCGGCGATTTTGTGTTCCTCGTCGTTAACGACAACGAAATTGTCTGTCTCACGCGCAACGACGGCAAGGTGCGTTGGGGGGCGCAATTGCCCGGCTACGAGAACGCGGAAAAGAAGAGCGATCCGATCCAATGGGTTGGCCCGGTGCTTGGCGGCGACCAGCTGATCGTGGTGTCGTCGACGGGGATCGCCATGTGGCTTTCGGCGCAGGACGGCACCGAGCAGTCGCGCACCAAAGTGTCGGACCGCTGTTTTGTCGGCCCGATCATCGCCGACAACACGCTCTATTTGCTGACCGACGACGCCAATCTTTCGGCGTATCGATAGTTTTTAATTGCCGTCATTGCGAGCCGCGGGCCTGACCCGCGGCGAAGCAATCTCCCGCCGTCTTTGCCCTTTCCGGCGCGAGATTGCCGCGGCGCCTTTCGGCGCCTCGCAATGACGATCGGGGGTGGCCTTGAGCGGCCTCCAGCGAAGGGGCACCCCGGCGTTGATGCCGGCCCCCTCCCTAACCCTCCCCCGTGGCCACGGGGGAGGGGAACTTGCAGCGCAAGCTGCAAGTGGGAGGGGGCCGGCACCGACGCTTGGGTTTACAGTACAATCGTAATTCGGACAGAAGACGTTGGCGAAATGATGAGCTTCACGGTCGCCATTCTCGGCCGGCCGAATGTCGGCAAATCGACACTGTTCAACCGGCTGGTCGGCCGGCGGATGGCGCTGGTCGACGACGCGCCCGGCGTGACCCGCGACCGGCGCGAAGGGCAGGGGCGCATCGCCGACCTCGAATTTAACGTCATCGACACCGCTGGGCTCGAGGAGGCGGCCCCGACCTCGCTGGTCGGGCGCATGCGGGCGCAGACCGAACGCTCGATCGACCTGGCCGATGTCGTGCTGCTGGTTGTCGATGCGCGCGAGGGCCTCACCGAGCCCGACCGGCATTTCGGCGGCTGGCTGCGCGAGAGCGGCAAGCCGGTGATCCTCGTCGCCAACAAGGCCGAGGGCCGCTCCGAGCTTGCCGCGGTCGGCGAAGCCTATGCGCTGGGCCTGGGCGACCCCGTGCCGCTCTCGGCGGCGCATGGCGAAGGCTTCGCCGAGCTCTATGACCGGCTGCGCGGGTTCGCGCCGCTGCCGGAGGAGGAAGCCGAGGCGGCGGAAGAAGCGGGCGAGCGGCCGTTGCAGTTGGCGATCGTCGGCCGCCCCAATGTCGGCAAGTCGACGCTGGTCAACCGCCTGGTTGGCGAGGAACGTCTGCTGACCGGGCCGGAGCCGGGGATCACCCGCGATGCGATCGCGCTCGATTGGGAATGGCGCGGGCGCGCGATCCGCCTTGTCGATACGGCGGGGCTGCGGCGCCGCGCGCGGGTCGAGGACCCATTGGAACGGCTGTCGGGCGCCGATACGCTGCGGACCATCCGTTTCGCCGGCACGGTCGTGCTGGTGCTCGACGCGCTCGAACCGTTCGGCAAGCAGGATCTGACGATCGCCAACATGGTCGCCGAAGAGGGCAGGGCGCTGGTGCTGGCGGCGAATAAATGGGACGCGGTCGCCGACAAGCCGGCGGCGCTGCGCCGGCTGCGCGACCGGGTCACGACATCGTTGGCGCAGCTCCACGGCGTGAAGCTGGTGGCGATTTCGGGGCTCGCCGGCAATGGCCTCGATCAACTGATGAACGCGGTGTTTGCAGTCGACGCCGTGTGGAACAAGCGCATTCCGACACCGGCGCTCAATCGCTGGCTGGCGGCGATCCAGCAGCATCATCCGCCGCCGCTGGTCGGGGCGCGGCGGCTCAAGCTGCGCTATATGACCCAGGCGAATACGAGGCCGCCGACCTTCGCCTTGTTCGCCTCGAAGCTGGCGGAGCTGCCCGACAGCTATCGCCGCTATCTGGTCAACGCGCTGCGCGAGGATTTCGACCTGCCGGGGACGCCGATCCGGCTGATGCTGCGCAAGGGCGACAACCCCTACGCGCGGTCATGACCGCCGCCGAGTTGCGGCCACCCGCCGAGACGGGCAGTGGGATTGTCGGCCGCGCGGAAGACATGCGGCTCTTCTGGGGGGTAGCCGCGCTCGCGGCCTTGGTCAAGATACTCATCCTCGCGCTGAACGGCCCGTCGGGAAGCGCCGACTCATTCGGCTACATCGATTTTGCCGACGCCATCCTCGACCATGGTCAGGCGTTTGCGCCGGTCAGCTGGGGCGCCGAAGCGACACCGGCCTTTATCTTCCGCCCGCCGGGCTATCCGCTGCTTCTCGCCGCCGCGAAGCTGATCTCGGCGGACGACTTCAACAGCGTCATGGTGATCACCCAGATCGCCGTCAGCCTGGCGACGATGTACCTGATATTTCGCGTGGCGGCGCAACTCCTCCGGTCGTCCCGCGCGGCAGCGGTCGCGGTTTTGCTTTACGCCGGCTCGACGTCGCTGCTGTGGGACAATTCGATCCTGTCGGATTCGCTGTTCGCATCGTTCTGGAACATCGTCGTCTTTGCACTGCTCGGGCATCTCGTCGGCTGCTGGCGGCTCAAGCTCCGCCATTTTTGCGGCCTGGGCGTTGTGTGGGGGTACTCGCTGTGGCTGCGCGACGTCGGCATTTATCTGACGGTCCTGCCGGCGGCGTTGTTGGCGATGGTGGTGCTGCGCGAGCGGGCGCATCGCGCGGTGGCGGCGGTCGGGCTGGGACTGTTCCTGCTGGTGTCCGGCGGTTTCGCCGGCGCCACCGTGCTGCTCAACCTCCATCGCACGGGCGAGGCTTTTTTTTCGATTTCGGGGGTGGCGAATTGGCTGCAGCCGCTTTTTGCCATAGCCGCGCAGCGCCATGCGCAACCTTTCGCCGATGACGACCTGGTCTCGACGACTGTGCGACAGACGGCCACCGGGTACGGATACGCCGAGCAGCTGCGGTTGATCCCCGAACTGCATCGGCGCTGCGCCTGCACCCCGACGCAGCTGCAGGCGCTTTTGTTCGCCAAGTATCGGGAGACGGTCGAGCGTTTTCCGGCCGCTTACACGCGCGTGATAATAAATAATTTCAATTACTTCGCTCTCGGGGAGCTGGTCGCCAACCCGCTTGCGACGATGAACCAACTCCTGGAGTTTGGCGCCGTGCGACCGGAATGGCGGCTTCCGGGGTTGTCGTTGCGGAACCTCGCGGCGCTGCGGGAGCATTTCTCGGGCACAAGGCTCCTGCTGATGCTGGTGTCGGCGCTGGCCGAGGCGGCGTCTGCGATCGTTTTCACCGCGTACATGCTGGGAACCCCCATTGTGCTTTGCCGCGCGGCATGGCGGCGAGCATTTGCCATCGACGAGGCCGCCATCGGGTTCTTGTGGTTCGCCTTTGTGTCCGTTTCGCTGTTGTTTTCCCTTGTGCATTATGAGGCGCGCTACGCTCTGCCGCTGCTTCCCGGGGCCGCGTTGGGTGTGGTCTGGGTCGCGCGCCGACTGCCGCAGAAATTCCGGTGGCGAGCGACACCCGCTGTCGGCGAGGGCAGATGAGCGTCGGAGAGGCCGTCATCTTGCCTGAATGGCTCCCGCCAGCGCTAATCCAAGACGAGCATGGCATCTGGCAATGCGCCAATCGGTCGTCGGTGTCCTACCCGACCGACGGCAACGAGTTCTATTTCCGGCTCGAAGACAGATCGTATTGGTATAGACACCGCAATTTTTGCATCGCCGAGGCTGTGCGGCGGTTTCCCCCGCGTGGACCGCTTGTCGATGTCGGCGGCGGCAACGGTTTTGTCGCCCTCGGGTTGCAGCGCGCCGGGCACCAGGTCGTGGTCCTGGAGCCCGACCCGAATGGTGCCCGGGCGGCGCGCGAACGGGGGATCGAGCACGTCATTTGCGGCGCGTTCCAGGATGTCGGACTCGCCGACGGATCCATTGCCGCGTTCGGCCTGTTCGATGTCCTCGAACATATCGAGGATGACGCCGCGACGCTCGCCGCTTTCCATCGCTGCCTGGCGCCCGGCGGCCGGACGTATATCGCCGTACCGGCGTATCAATGGCTGACATCGGACCAGGATCGTCTCGTCGGGCATTTCCGCCGCTATTCGCTGAGCTCACTGGCGGCGGTCGTGCGTCGCGCGGGGTTCGAGATCGACTATCAGACTTATTTTTTTTCTTCCGCTGGTCTTGCCGATCGCGCTGTTCCGGGCGTTCCCGAGCCGGGTGCGGCGAGGCGTCACGGAAAACGACGCGAGCGTCCATGAACCGAAAGGCATTCTCGGCAGTGCGCTCGAAATGGCGCTTCGGTGGGAACGCCGATTAATCACCCAAGGATTTCGCCTTCCGGCCGGTTCAAGCTGCCTGATCGCGGCGCACAAGTCGGAATAACGCGTCACAACGGCCCGCGGACTTGCTGGTCCGCTCTGGCGATTTCGTCGATGACAAACAGTGGCCGACGCTTCGCCTCCAGATAAATGCGGCCGATATATTCGCCCATGATGCCGAGCACGATCAGTTGCGCGCTGCTCAGCGTGACGAGCACCACCATAAGGCTGGTCCAGCCTTCGATGGCCCTCCCGCTCAGCCAGCCGATCAGCGTATAGGCGAGTAGCAAGGTTCCCGATGCGCCGACGCCGATGCCCAGATACGAGGCCAACCGCAAGGGCTGGATCGAAAATCCGGTGACAGCGTCGACCGCGAAACGCACCATTTTGGTGAACGGGTAGTGCGTGTTGCCCGAAAACCGCGGCGCCCGCTCGTAAAGCAACGCGTCCTGCCGCAAACCGATCCATGACACCATGCCGCGCACAAAGCGGTGCTGTTCCGGCATCGCGTTCAGCACATCGAGCGCGCGTCGGCTGATCAGCCGGAAATCGCCGGTGTCGCGGGGAATTCGGAAATCGACAAGGCGATCGATCAGCCGATAGAACAGGGTCGCGGTCAGCTTCTTGAAGGGCGGCTCGCCGGCACGACTGATGCGTTGGCCATAGACCACGTCCGCGCCGGCATCCATCTTCGCGATCATCCCCGGAAGCAGTTCGGGCGGGTCCTGCAGATCCCCGTCGATCACCAGAATGCGCTCACCGCGGGCCAGCGACAGACCCGCCGACAACGCGATCTGGTGGCCGAAATTGCGCGAAAGCCTGACGCCGACGATCCGGTCGTCTCGATCCGCCAGGGCGCGCATCATCGGCCAGGTATCGTCGCGCGATCCGTCGTCGACCAAAACGATCTCGTAATCGCGTGCCGCGACTTCGGTCGCCGCCGCCGAGACCCGACGGTACAGCTCCGCCATGTTCCCGGCTTCGTTGTGGCACGGGATGACGATCGACAACCGCGTCCGCGGGTCGCCCGGAGAGGGGGGTGGCGGCGATGTCATTTGCGTTCAAAAGTGTAAGCGAGAGACCCTAAACCGCCGGTTTGTTTGAAGACAAGGCTGGCCGGCTGTCTGGCCGGCACTTCAGCGCACCGGGAGGATTTCGGCTTACCGGGGGCACCGATCCGCTTTATCGTAGGGATGGGGGATCCGCTCGCCGGCTCTGATGCTGTTCAGCAGTTTTCAGTTCATTTTCGGTTTTCTGCCGATCGCGTTGCTCGGCTATTGGCTGCTGGCCAGGCATGAGCGGGTGCGCCTGTGGTATCTGCTGGTTATCTCGCTGGTCTTTTACAGCTATTGGGATTGGCGCTTCACGCCGCTGCTGGTCGGCTCGATTATCGTCAACTGGGCGGCCGCCGGCGCGTTTTTCGCTTACGGCAAGCGCGCCATCGTGATCGCGGCGATCGGCGCGAACCTGCTCTGCCTCGGTGTCTTCAAGTATCTCGGCTTTTTCGAGAGCGTCATTTTCGACAGCACCGGCTGGAACCCGTCGCTGGCGCGGCTCGCGCTGCCGCTCGGGATCAGCTTCTTCACCTTTCACCACATCATCTATCTCGCCGACCTGCTGCGCGGGCGGCTGTTCCGCTATTCGTTCCGCGACTACGCGCTCTACATCGCGCTGTTCCCGCAAATCCTCGCTGGTCCGCTGGTCCGCCACCGCGAGATCATCCCGCAATTCCCGCTGCGGCCCGACCGGCCGGGCTGGGAAGAGCGGGTCGTGCAAGGCATCGGCCTGTTCATCATCGGGCTGTGGAAAAAGATGTTCTTGGCGAATGTGATCGCGGCGCAGGTCGACGCCGCTTACGTCGCCGCGACGGGCCCGCATCTGACGATCGGCGATGGCTGGACCGCGACTTGCGGCTTTGCGCTGCAGATCTATTTCGATTTCTCGGGCTATTCCGACATGGCGATCGGCCTGGCGCTGCTGTTCGGGTTCCGGCTGCCCGACAATTTCGCGGTGCCCTACCGGTCGACCAGCATGCACGATCTGTGGCGCCGCTGGCACATGACGCTGTCGCGTTTTCTGCGCGACTATCTGTTCATCCCGATGGCCGGGCACCGGCCCACCGTCGTGCGGCACGCGACCACCTTGTTCCTGACGATGGTGCTGGCCGGGCTGTGGCACGGCGCCGGGTGGACGTTCATCGTCTGGGGCGCGTTGCAAGGGGCCGGGCTGGCGCTCGAAGTGCTGTGGCGGCATTGGAAACTGCCGGGGATGCCGGCGGCGCTGGGCTGCGCGATGGTCCTGGCGTTTTGGGTGCTCTGCTCGGTGTTCTTTCGCGGGCCGTCGATGGAGATCGCGCTCAAGATGCTGGGGGCGATGTTCGGGCATGCCGAGCCGGGTCCGATGCTCGGCTGGCGGACGATGCTGATCGGCGCGGCGCTGGCGATGATCGGGCCGAGCAGCCAGGACTTTGTCGGCCGGCTGCGTCCGGCGCGTTGGCTGGCGCCGGCGGCGGCCTTCGCGACGATCGCGGTGATGCTCAAGATGGCCGACGGGCCGTCCTATGAATTCATCTACTTCCACTTCTGAGCCGGCCGCCTGGCGGCGGGTGCTGTGGGCGTATCCGGTCGCCTGCGTGCTGTTCGCGTTGCTGGCGGTCGTGCTGATCGCCGGGTTCGATCCCTACGACACCGGCCGCTTCGCGCTGCTCGGCGGCTACGGCGTGCCGGGCTTCGGTCAACGCCTGACCGGGGCGAGCGTGGCCCGGGCGCGCGACACCGAGGCGGCGATCCTCGGCAATTCGACGATGCAGCTGGTCAGCCCGGAGCGGCTGACCGAGCTGACCGGATGGCGCTTCGTGTCGCTGACCATGACCTTTACCGGGCCGACCGAGCAGCTCGCGACCGCGCGCTGGCTGCTGCGCCATCATGACGGCGTCCACGGTCCGGCGCTGAAGGGCCTCGTTCTCGGGATCGACACGACCTGGTGCCAGGCCAACGGCAAGCTCGATATCGCGCAGCCGTTTCCGTTCTGGCTCTACAGCGACAGCACGATCGAGTACCTGCGCGCGCTGATCAATATGCGCGGCTTTGACGCGGTGGTGCACAAGATACGGGTGATGACGGGCGCCGAGCGACCGTTCCAATCCGACGGCTATGTCGATTTCGAGCCGGAGCTCAGGACGCGCGAAGCGGCCGCGGCAAAGGATTTCGCCATTGGCTCACGCGGGGTGGCGGCGACTGGCATCGGCGATTTCGCCGCCGTCCCCTTGCTGCGAGACTTCCTCCCAACCGTTCCAGCGACGACGTCGGTGGCGCTCGTCATGGTGCCGCATTACTACATCGACCTGCCGGTCCCCGGCACCCCCGCCGCGGAAGAGGCCGAGCTGTGCAAGGCGAAATACCGCGAGATCGCGGCGGCACGCGGGCGCACCGTCGTGCTCGATTTCCGCAAGGACGACGAGCTGACCCGCGATCAGCGCAATTTCTGGGACCGCAACCATTACCGCATGCCGATCGCGAAGATGATCGAGCGGGAAACCGCGGCGGCGATGCGCCCGGTCGCGACCACCGGGCGGTAGCAAGGGGGCATGATACCGACGGGATGTAATGCTGGCTCGGGCGGTCTCGCGCTGACTGCAGCGGCTTTGCGCGGCCTTCGAGACCGGCCTGCGGCGCTCCTCGGGCGCTGAACAGCAGGCGCCGCTTGCGCGTCACGGTTCTTTCCGTATAGTGCCGCGCTCCCTTGCCGGCCGCCCCAGGGACAAACCACTGGCGACCGGCTCGGCCCGTTTGGCGTTCGCGCTCCGGGCCATGATCAGCCGTAAGGGGTCGTGTATGCCGCTTTATGAGAATGTCTTTATCGCGCGCCAGGACATATCCGGCGCCCAGGTCGATACGCTCGCCGATCAGTTCACCCAGCTCATCGCCGACAATGGCGGCGAGGTGAAGAAGCGCGAGAACTGGGGCCTGCGCAACCTCGCCTATCGCATGAACAAGAACCGCAAGGGCCATTACGTGCTCTTCAACATCGACGCGCCGGCGCCGGCGATCGCCGAGTTGGAGCGCACCATGCGCATCAACGAGGATGTGTTGCGCTATTTGACGATCAAGGTCGAGGCGCTCGAAGAAGGCCCGTCACCGGTCATGCTCAACCGCGGCAGCCGCGAGGACCGGCCGCGGCGCGACCGCGACCGGTATGACGATCGTGGAGACCGTGGGGATCGTGGGGATCGGGGGGATCGCGGCTCCTACGAGCGCCCGCCCGTCGCCGTCGAGACACCAGCGCCAGTGCCGGCGCCGGCGGTGGAGGCCTAGATGGAAAGCCAGACCGGTTCCGGCGGCGCAGGCCGCGCCGCGGCGGCGCGCCGCCCATTCTTCCGCCGGCGCAAAAGCTGCCCGTTCTCGGGGCCGAACGCGCCGAAAATCGACTACAAGGACACGCGCCTGCTGCAGCGCTTTATCTCCGAGCGCGGCAAGATCGTGCCGAGCCGCATCACCGCGGTCTCTAACAAGAAGCAGCGTGAGCTGTCGCGCGCCATCAAGCGGGCGCGCTATCTGGGCCTTCTGCCCTACATGGTCCAGTAGGAGAACTCGGCGATGATCGAACTGATCCTCCTCGAACGCGTCGAAAAGCTCGGCCAGATGGGCCAGCTGGTGAAGGTGCGGCCCGGCTATGCGCGCAACTATCTGCTGCCGCAGAAAAAGGCGATGCGCGCCACCAAGGACAACCTCGCCTACTTCGACACCCAGCGCGCGCAACTCGAAGCCAACAATCTGGCCCGCAAGGCCGACGCCGAGCAGGTCGCCGGAAAGCTCGAAGGCCTGATCGTGGTGCTGATCCGCCAGGCCGGCGAAAGCGGACAACTTTACGGCTCGGTATCGTCGCGCGACATCGCCGACGCGGTGACCGCGGCCGGGTTTACCGTCGATCGCCAGCAAATCGTCCTCGACCGGCCGATCAAAACGCTCGGATTGCACCCGGTCCGCGCGATGCTTCACCCGGAAGTTGCCGCCACGGTCACCGCCAATGTCGCGCAATCGGCCGAGGCGGCGGAGATGCAAAAGGCCGGCCGCAACCCGCTAGCCGAACCCGACGAAGACGCGGAGGAAGCAGCAACCGACGAAGAGCAAGGCGCCGCGGTCTGACCGTCGGAAATTAGCCGCAGGCAAACCGCATACCTACTTGTTTTCGCACGTAGAAGTGGCTGATACTAGCCGCCTGGTAGGTTCTCGCAGGGCATCTTGCCATGCTGCTCGCGCGGTTGCTCTCGCGGCTCATCCGCATCGGTAGGCTCGAATTTTTCGATGCGGCGGGAGGGCATCACGTCTTAGAGGGATCGCCGGGGCCGACGGTCGCGGTCCGGCTGCATGACGCGTCGCTTCATTGGAAATTTGTCGTCAACCCGCGGCTGAGCGTGCCGGAAGCCTATATGGATGGCACGTTAACCCTCGAACAGGGCGACATCTACGCGCTGATCGAGTTGCTGACCCGCAACGACGTGCAGATGGCCGCAAGCGCCGCATGGCGCGGTCTCTACCGCCTGCAGGGCCTGATGCGACGGCTGCATCAGTACAACCCGATCAGCCGCTCGCGGCAGAACGTGGCGCATCACTACGACCTGTCCGACCAGCTCTACGACCTCTTCCTCGATCGCGACCGGCAATATTCCTGCGCCTATTTCCTGTCGCCCGCTGACGATATCGACACCGCACAGCTCAATAAGCGCCAGCATCTCGCGGCCAAATTGCTGCTGCGGCCGGGGATGAAGGTGCTCGATGTCGGCGCGGGCTGGGGCGGGCTGGCACTGTACCTGGCGAGCGAATGCGGCGTCGATGTGACGGGCCTCACGCTGTCGATCGAGCAGCTGAAGGTCGCGCAGCGCCGAGCGGCTCAGGCCGGACTTTCCGACCGCGTGCGCTTCATCCTGCGCGACTACCGCGAGGAGCGCGGGCTTTATGACCGCATCGTCTCGGTCGGCATGTTCGAGCATGTCGGCGTCGGCCAATACAAGACCTTCTTCGACCAGGTGAACGCGCTGCTCAAGCCGGACGGCGTCGCCGTGCTGCATTCGATCGGCCGGATGGACGGACGCGGCGTGACCAATCCCTGGATTCGCAAATACATCTTCCCCGGCGGTTATTCTCCGGCGATCTCGGAGATCGTGCCGGTGGTCGAGCGGGCACGGCTGTGGATCACCGACATCGAGGTGCTGCGGCTGCATTACGCCGAGACGCTGAAGGCGTGGCGACACCGCTTCCTGCAGCACCGCGACGAGGTGCTAAAGCTCTATGACGAGCGTTTCTACCGGATGTGGGAAACCTACCTCGTCGGCTCCGAACTCGCCTTCCGCCACGGCGGCCACATCGTGATGCAGGTGCAGTTGGCAAAGGCCATCGATACGGTGCCGCTGACCCGCGACTACATGTTCGATTGGGAGCGCGCCCACCGCGAGGCCGACGATCGCGCAGCGTGACGACAAGCGGCTGATTTTCAACATCTAGTAGGTTTGTCCCCAATATCCCCGCATATCTCCGCGACGAAACGCGTGCCGCCGCCGTTCGCAGTGGTATCCTTTCGGGCATGCAATCTTCTGCCGTGTCTTGGATCGCGCCGCTGCGTGAGGCCGACCCCGAGGCGACCCGCATACCGCCCAGCAACACCGAGGCCGAGCAGGCGCTGCTTGGCGCGATCTTCCTCAACAACCTTGCCTATGGCCGGGTCTCGGACTTTCTGCTGCCCGAGCATTTCGGCAACGCGGTGCATGAACGCATCTACGCGGCGATCGCCAAGCTGATCGAACGCGGCCAGATCGCCAACCCGGTGACGCTGAAAAACCTGTTCGACCAGGACGGCGCGCTCGCCGAGATCGGCGGCGCGCAATACCTGGCCCAGCTCGCCGAATCGGCGGTCACGATCATCAACGCCGAGGATTACGGCCGCGCGATCCACGATCTGCATTTGCGCCGCAGCTGATCACGTCGGCGAGGACGTCGTCACCGACGCGTTCCGCCACGACCTCGACGACGCCGCCGATCAACCAGATCGAGCGGGCGGAGGCGCAAGCTGTTCGAGCTCGCCACTACCGGCCAGGCGGAAGGCGGGCTCCGTCCGCTCGACTTCGCGCTGCGCAACGCGATGGACAATGGCCGAGGCCGCGTTCAAGCGCAGCGGCAAGACGGTCGGCGTCGCCAGCGGGTTTATCGACCTCGACAAGAAGCTCGGCGGGCTGCATCCCTCCGACCTGATCATCCTCGCCGGGCGCCCGTCGATGGGCAAAACCGCGCTCGCCACCAACATCGCGTTCAATGCCGCCAAGGCCTACGTCGCCGGGGCGGCCCGGATGGCCGGCACGATCGCCGAGGACGGCGCGGTGATCGGCTTCTTCTCGCTCGAAATGTCGGCCGAGCAGCTCGCGACCCGCATCCTCGCCGAGGAAAGCGGCGTCTCCTCCGACCGCATCCGCCGCGGCGAGGTGCGGCGCGAGGATTTCGACAAATTCGTCGCCGTCGAGCCAGCGGCTCGCCGACCGTGCCGCTCTATATCGACGATACCCCGGCGCTGTCGGTCGCGGCGCTGCGCACTCGCGCCCGCCGGCTGAAACGGCAGCAAGGGCTTGGGGGTCATCGTCATCGACTATCTGCAATTGCTGCGGCCCGCGGGCGGCGGCAACCGTGGTTCGGAAAACCGGGTGCAGGAAATCTCCGAGATCACCCGCGGCCTCAAGGCGATCGCCAAGGAGCTCGAGGTGCCGGTGCTGGCGCTGTCGCAATTGTCGCGCGCCGTCGAGCAGCGCGAGGACAAGCGGCCGCAGCTGGCGGATCTGCGCGAATCGGGCTCGATCGAGCAGGACGCCGACGTAGTGATGTTCATCTTCCGCGAGGAATACTACCTGTCGCGCGGCGAGCCGACCCGACGTCCCGAGGAAACCGACGACAAGTTCAACGATCGCCACGACCGCTGGCAGCGAGCGCTGCGAGGCGACTTATGGGCTCGCGGAAGTGATCATCGCCAAACAGCGCCACGGCCCGATCGGCACCGTGAAACTGCATTTCGAGGCGGAGACCACCAAGTTCGACAATTTCATCGGCCCCGAAAATCTGCCGGCGGCGTATTAGGAGGCATGAAGCGCAGCCGCCAACAACAACATTTCGTCATTCCCGCGAAAGCGGGAATCCAGAGCAAGCAATGAAGCGTTTGCTCCTGGACCCCGCATTCGCGGGGGTGAGGATTTAGGGCCGTCGATGCACCCGGACCCCACCGCCCGCGCCGGCGCCATCCTCGAGATCGACCTCGGGGCGATCGTCGCCAATTGGCGACTGCTCGCGGCGCTAGTGGCGCCGGCGTCCTGCGCGGCGGTCGTCAAGGCGAACGGCTACGGTCTCGGCGCCGCGCCGGTGGCAAAGGCATTGCTCGCCGCCGGTTGCCGGCGTTTCTTTGTCGCGACGCTCGACGAGGGGATCGCGCTGCGCCAGGCGCTCGGCGCCGCGCCGGAGATCGCCGTCTTCAACGGTCCGCTGCCGGGCGCCGCGCATGAGTTCGTCGCCGCACGGCTGATCCCGGTGCTCAACGAGCCCGGCCAGTTGGAAGCTTGGCAAAAGCTCCCTGAGCCGTCCCCCGCCATCGTCCATCTCGATACCGGCTTCAATCGGCTCGGCCTTTCCCGCGCGGAATTCGAGGGATGGCACGATCGTGTCGCGACCGCTGGCGTTACCGGCCTGATCAGTCACCTCGCCTGCGCCGACGCGCCCGACCACGCGCTCAATGCCGCACAGCGCGCCCGCTTCCTCGCCGCGCGGCAGCATCTACCCAACCTCAAGGCAAGCCTCGCCGCCTCATCCGGCATCTTTCTTGGCCGCGAGTTCCACTTCGACGAAGTCCGCCCCGGCGCCGCGCTGTACGGTGTCAACCCGGTGCCGGGAACACCCAACCCGATGCGTCCGGTGATCCGCGCCACAGCACGAATCCTACAGCTGCGCAAAATTGACAGGGGGGAGTCGGTTGGCTACGGTGCCGCGCACGTCATGGACGGGCCAGGAATGTTGGCAACCGCCTCAATAGGTTACGCCGATGGCTGGCTGCGTTCGTTGAGCCATCGCGGGTGCGGCTGGCTCGCCGGCAAGCGGGTCCCCCTACTCGGCCGGGTGTCGATGGATCTCGCGACCTTCGACGTCACCGGCATCCCCGAAAACGGACTTTACCCCGGCAATTTGATCGAGCTGATCGGCCCGCATTACGACGTTGACGCCGCCGCATCCGATGCCGGGACGATCGGCTACGAAATTCTGACCGCGCTTGGCGCGCGCTATCATCGCGTCTACCGCGAGCCCCCGGCGGAAAGCGCGCCAATGGAAAGCTTGCGGGGCTGATGCTCGATTTTCTGGCATCGATCGGCGCGGCCTTTCTCGGGTTTCTCGCGGCGACCGGCCGGCTCGCCGGCTTCGCGCTCAACGGCATCGCGGCGGCGTTTCGGCCGCCCTACTACCCACGGCTGATCCTGCGCCAGATCGTCTATATGGGCTATTTCTCGCTGCCGGTCGTCGGGCTGACCGCGATCTTCACCGGCATGGTGTTGGCGCTGCAATCCTACACCGGGTTCAGCCGCTTCAACGCCGAGAGCGCGATAGCAACGGTGGTGGTGCTATCGGTGACGCGCGAGTTGGGGCCGGTCATCGCCGGGCTGATGGTCGCGGGGCGCGTCGGCGCGGCGATGGCGGCCGAGATCGGCACGATGCGCGTCACCGACCAGATCGACGCGCTGACCACGCTGTCGACCGACCCGTTCCGCTATCTGGTGCTGCCGCGGCTGCTGGCGGGGCTCGTCACCCTGCCGCTGCTCGTCCTTGTCGCCGACATCATCGGCGTGTTCGGCGGCTATATCGTCGGCACCGTCAAGCTCGGCTTCAATCCGTCGAGCTACCTGACCCAGACCGAGACCTATCTCGAAACCATGGATGTCGTCTCCGGCCTGGTGAAGGCCGGCGTGTTCGGCTTTATCGTCGCGCTGATGGGCTGCTATCACGGCTACCATTCGCGCGGCGGCGCCGAGGGCGTCGGCCAGGCGACAACCTATGCGGTGGTCTCGGCCTCGATCATGATCCTCTTGTCGAATTACCTGCTCACAGCGGCGTTTTTCGGCAAATGAGCGCCAATCAAATGAGCGATGGGCGCACCCCGAAAATTTCGGTGCGCGGGCTGGAAAAATCGTTCGGCCCCAAACGCGTCCTCGACGGTCTCGACATCGATTGCGGCATCGGCGAAAGCCTGGTGATCATCGGCGGCTCCGGCACCGGAAAATCGGTGCTGATCAAATCCATCCTCGGCCTGCTGCACCCCGAGCGCGGTTCGATCCGCATCGATGGGGTCGAGACGATCGACATGAGGCGTGCCGATCGCACTGCGCTGATGCACAAGTTCGGCATGCTGTTTCAGGGCGCCGCGCTGTTCGAACTCGCTACGCGTGTGGGAGAATGTCGCGTTCGGGCTGATCCAGGGTCGGGGGATGGAGCGGGCCAGGGCACGGCAGATCGCGCTCGAAAAGCTGGCGGCGGTGGGGTTGGGCGCCGAGGTCGGTGAGTTGCGTCCGGCCGAGCTGTCGGGCGGCATGCAAAAGCGCGTCGCCCTCGCCCGCGCGATCGCCGCCGAGCCCGAGATCATCTTCTTCGACGAGCCGACCACCGGGCTCGACCCGATCATGGCCGATGTCATCAACGACCTGATCGTCCGGCTCGTCCAGGAACTGGGCGCGACCGCGGTATCGATCACTCACGACATGGTCAGCGCCCGCAAGATCGGCCACCGCATCGCCATGCTCCACCGCGGCAAGATCATCTGGCAGGGCCCGGCCGGCGAGATCGACGATTCGCGGGATCCGTTCGTCGACCAGTTCGTCAACGGCCGCGCCGAGGGGCCGATCCAGATGGAAGTGCGCGCGGTATGACGTGCATGAGCGACCGCTGCCCCCACCCCAACCCTCCCCCGCCAGCGGGGGAGGGAGCCCCATTATGCTCCGGCCGTGCCAATCCGCTCCCCCGCTGGCGGAGGAGGGTCAAGGTGGGGCCTATGGGCGGTTGCCATGGCTAAGTCCCAAGCCCGCTACGCCTGCCAGGAATGCGGCGCGGTCTATCCCAAATGGGCCGGGCGCTGCGAGGCTTGCGGCGCGTGGAACAGCCTCGTTGAGGAATTGCCGCGCTCCGGGCCGCCAAAAAGCTTGGCGAAAAGCCTCACTGGCAGCGGCCGTGGCGACAAAGCGCTCGATTTTGTCGCGCTCCGCGGCGAGAGCCGCGCCGCGCCGCGCCATCTGACCGGCATCGCCGAACTCGACCGCGTCTGCGGCGGTGGCCTCGTGCCCGGCTCGGCGATCCTGGTCGGCGGCGATCCTGGCATCGGCAAGTCGACGCTGCTGCTGCAGGCGGCCGCGGCGGTCGCGGCGGGCGGCGGCACCGCCGCCTACATCACCGGCGAGGAAGCGATCGATCAGGTCCGCCTGCGCGCCAGACGGCTTGGCGTCGAAGGCGCGCCGGTGCAACTCGCGGTCGCGACAAGCGTTCGCGACATCGCCGCCTCGCTCGACGTTGCCAACCCGCCGGTGCTGGCCGTCATCGATTCGATCCAAACCATGTATCTCGACACGCTGGACAGCGTGCCCGGCACGGTCAGCCAGGTGCGCGGCGCGGCGCAGGAACTGATCGGCCTCGCCAAACGCCGCGGGATCGTGCTGGTGCTGGTCGGGCACGTGACCAAGGAAGGCACGATCGCCGGCCCGCGCGTTCTCGAGCACATGGTCGACACGGTGCTCTATTTCGAGGGCGAGCGCGGTCATCATTTCCGCATCCTGCGCGCGGTCAAGAACCGCTTTGGCGCGACCGACGAGATCGGCGTCTTCGAGATGAGCGACCGCGGTCTCGTCGAGGTGCCGAACCCCTCGGCGATGTTCCTCGCCGAACGCGCCGATACCGAGCACGGCGGGGAACCCGTGACCGGCGCCGCCGTCTTTGCCGGGATCGAGGGTACGCGGCCGGTGTTGGTCGAGATTCAGGCGCTGGTCGCGCCGTCGCTGCTCGGCACGCCGCGTCGTGCGGTCGTCGGCTGGGACGCGACGCGGCTGGCGATGATCATCGCCGTGCTTGACGCGCGCTGCGGCCTCTCGGTCGGCGCCAACGATATCTATCTCAATGTCGCCGGCGGCCTCAGGATCGGCGAGCCGGCGGCCGACCTCGCGGTCGCCGCCGCACTGGTCTCGGCGCTCACCGAGACGCCCGTGCCAACCGACACGGTCGTGTTCGGCGAGATCGGGCTCAGCGGCCGGGTGCGCCCGGTCTCACACAGCGATGCGCGACTCAAGGAAGCCGCCAAGCTCGGCTTTGCCCAGGCCTGGCTGCCGGCGCGTCGCGGCCAGCGCGGCCGCTCCGCCGACGGCATCGCGACAACGCCGACCGGCCATCTGAGCGAGCTCGTCGAGCGCCTCGCGCCGGAGCGGCGCCGCATCCGCCGCGTCGCGGCCGCTCCTTAGTGATGCGGACGCCGAGCGTGATGCTGCCCCGCACCCTCCCATCGCAACCGCGATGGGTCCCTCCCTCTCCCCGCGCGCGGGGAGAGGGCCGGGGTGAGGGGCAGCCACCTCGCCAAAACCGCCGCGGCATCGGATGAACCCGGTCGATCTCGGCGTCGTCGCGGTGGTCGGGTTGTCGGCGGTGTTCGCCTTCGCCCGCGGTTTCGTGCGCGAGGCGTTGTCGATCGTCGCCTGGGTCGGCGCCGGGTTCGCGACGCTCTACGGCTTCAACTACGTCTATGCGATCGTCGACCCGATGGTGCACAACCCGCTGCTGTCGCAGCTGATCGCCGGGTTCGGCCTCTTTGTCTGCGCGCTGATCGTGCTGACCATCATCACCGGCGTTGCCGCTCGCGCCATCCATGCGGCGCCGGGACTGTCACCGATCGACCGTACGCTCGGCTTCATCTTCGGCCTGGCGCGCGGGGCGTTTATCGTCTGCCTCGCCTATCTGCTGCTCGATGTCAGCGTGCAGAAAAACGACCGCCCGGTGTGGCTGCGCGACGCCAAGAGCGAGCCTTACCTGCAGCAGGGCGCCGACATGCTGAAGAGCTTCATGCCCGAATCGCTGCGCATGAAGAGCACGACGGCGGTCGACGAGGTGATCAAGACCGTGTCTCCCGCGGCCGAAGCGGAAAAAGCGATGCGCGCGCTCAGCAACCCGACCGCGCCTGCCGCCCCCGCCGCCACGCCGGCGCAGCCCTCACCCGCGCCGACCTACAAGCCGAGCGATCAGCGTCAATTGGACCGGCTGATCGGCAACCAGCGGTAAGGCGAACGATGAGCCCATAGGGGGCCTTGTCACGGACTGGCAACAAAGGCGATAAGACACCATATCTGTCCTGGCCCGACGAGTTCCAACGAGGATCGCGCATGGTGACGCCCGATTGCGGCGATTCGGACCATTTTCACGATGAGTGCGGGGTCTTCGGCGTCTACGGCCACCCGGACGCGGCGGCGCTGACCGCGCTCGGGCTGCACGCGCTGCAGCATCGCGGCCAGGAAGCGGCGGGCATCGTCACTTATGACGGCGAGCAGTTCAACGCGCATCGCGGCATGGGCCTCGTCGGCGACAATTTCAGCACCAAGGAGGTCGTCGCCAAGCTCAAGGGCTATTCGGCGATCGGCCATGTGCGTTATGCGACGACCGGCGAGGTGGCGCTGCGCAACGTCCAGCCGCTCTATTTCGAGATCGAGTACGGCGGCCTGGCGATCTGCCACAACGGCAACCTTACCAACTCCTACCAGCTGCGCCGCCAGTTGGTGAAGCGCGGCAGCCTGTTCCACACGACCAGCGACACCGAGGTCATCAACCACCTGATCGCGACCAGCCAGCAGGGTACGATCATCGACCGGTTGGTCGACGGGCTACGCCAGGTCGAGGGGGCCTATTCGCTTGCCGCGCTGACCCAGGATTTGGTGATCGGCGTGCGCGACCCGCTCGGGGTGCGGCCGCTCGTCGTCGGCAGGCTCGCCGATGCCTGGATCATCGCCTCGGAGACCTGCGCGCTCGACATCATCGGTGCCGAGTTCGTGCGCGATGTCGAGCCGGGCGAGATCGTCACCGCCGATGCCGAGGGCCTGCACAGCATCAAGCCGTTCGCCCGCAAGCCCGAGCGCTTCTGCATTTTCGAGTACATCTATTTCGCGCGGCCCGACAGCGTCGTCGAGGGCCGCAGCGTCTATGAGGTCCGCAAACTCATCGGCGAGGAACTGGCGCGCGAAAGCCATGTCGATGCCGACATCGTCGTGCCGGTACCCGATTTTGGAGTGCCGGCGGCGATCGGTTACGCGCAGGAATCCGGCCTGCCGTTCGAGCTCGGGATCATCCGCAACCATTATGTCGGCCGCACCTTCATCGAGCCGACCGACCAGATCCGCAATCTCGGTGTCCGTCTCAAGCACAACGCCAATCGCAACCTCACCGGCAGGCGAGTGATCCTCGTCGACGATTCGATCGTCCGCGGCACCACCTCGCGCAAGATCGTCGAGATGGTGCGCAACGCCGGCGCCAGCGAGGTGCACATGCGCATCTCCAGCCCGCCGACCACCAATCCGTGCTTCTACGGCATCGCCACGCCGGACCGCGACCAGCTCCTGGCAGCGCGCTACGATGTCGATGCCATGGCGCGGCTGATCGGCGTCGATACGCTGGCCTTCGTGTCGCTCGACGGTCTCTACAAGGCGATGGGCCGCCCGGGCCGCGACGCCGCCGCGCCGCGCTTCTGCGACGCCTGCTTTACCGGCGATTACCCGATCCCGCTGATCGACGCCGACGACGGCAAGATCTCGGTGCAGCTGTCGCTGCTAGCGCCGGCCTGATTCGGCATCTAATCAATCAAGTCGTCATGCCCGGACTTGTTCCGGGCATCCAGCCGACCGCTCCGGTGCTCGGAGGATTGCCGTGTCAATTGGATGGCCGGGTCAAGCCCGGCCATGACGATGGAGAAGCAATCGCACACCTGACCGCAGCGCTTTTACCGCGGCACCGACTGGGGCTAGTGTTGCGTTTGTTGGAATGAGTTCAGGGAACGGGTGCAGGGATGGCGACTGAAACGAGACTGGACGGCGCAACCGCAACGCCGCCGCATCTTTCCAAGGTGATCGTCGCCGCGACGATCGGCAACGTGCTCGAATGGTTCGACTTCCTGGTCTACGGCTTTTTTGCCGTGACGATCGCCGAAGTCTTCTTCCCGACCGGCAACCCCACAGTTTCGCTGATGGTGACCTTCGGCGCGTTCGGCCTGTCCTATCTCGTCCGGCCGCTCGGTGCGATGATCGTCGGCAGCTACACCGACAGGCACGGCCGCAAGGCCGGGCTCACCTTGTCGATCGGCCTGATGTTGATCGGCACGGTGCTGATGCTGGTGACGCCGGGCTATGCGACGATCGGTCTCGCCGCCCCGGTGATCATCACCCTCGCCCGGCTGCTCCAGGGTTTCTCCGTCGGCGGGGAGTTCGGCAGCGCCGTCGCTTTCCTCACCGAGCATGGCGGCGACCGCAAAGGCTTTAGCGCCAGCTGGCAATGGGCCTCGACCGGCATCATCTCGATCATCGTCTCGCTGTTCGGCATCACACTGACGACGCTGTTGACCCACGACCAGCTGGTTAGCTGGGGCTGGCGTCTTCCCTACATATTCGGGCTGCTGGTGGGGCCGGCCGGGCTCTACATCCGCAGTCAGATGAGCGAAACGCCGGAATTCATCGCAGCCGAGAAGCCGGAGAGCATGCCGATCGGCGAATTGCTGCGCAACCACCCGGTCCCTGTGCTGCTCGCGGTCGGCATCTCGATCATTTCCAACAGCTCGTACTACCTGCTGCTCTACATCCCGACCTACGGGCAGAAGACGCTGCACCTGCCGGCCTATACCGGCTTTGTCGCGACGCTGGTCGGCGGTGTGATCCTGGCGATTTTCTCGGTCCTGGCTGGGCACTGGTCGGACAAGACCTCGCGCTCGCGGATCATGATCTGGATGGCGTGGCTGTTCGCGCTGACCGCGTATCCGGTCTTCTGGCTGATGGTCGCCTACCCGTCGCTGGCGGCCTGCGTCTTCGCGGTCGGGTTCCTCAACCTCATCAAGGCCGGCTACAGCGGCGTGCTGCCGTCGCTGCTCTCCGAGCAGTTCCCGGTCGAGACGCGCGCGGTCGGCGTCGCCTTCAGCTACAGCATCTCGGTGTCGATCTTTGGCGGGTTCGCCCCGCTTGTCGCGACCTGGCTGATCGCGCAGACCGGCGACCCGCTGTCGCCGAGCTTCTATCTGATCGTCACCGCGCTGTTCAGTGTCGTCGCGCTGATGGTGATCGGCCGGCGCGAGCGGGTTCCAGCGCATCTGGCGGCGGCGTCTTCGGCCTGATGCCCGGACGTCTTGCCGGCAAGATCGCACTCGTCACCGGCGCGTCGCGGGGGATCGGCGCCGCTGTCGCCGAAGCCTATGCCCGCGAGGGCGCCCATCTCGTGCTGGCGGCGCGGACCGTGGGCGGGCTCGAAGAGGTCGACGACGAGATCCGCGCCGCTGGCGGCGAGGCCGCGACGCTGGTGCCGCTCGACCTGCGCGACTTCATCAAGATCGACGAGCTTGCCGCGGCGATCTACCAGCGCTTTGGCAAGCTCGACATCCTGGTCGGCAACGCCGCCGAGTTCGGCACCTTCTCGCCGCTTGGCCATATTGACCCAAAGCTCTGGGGCGAGATCATCGACCTCAACCTCACCGGCAACTGGCGGCTGATCCGGGCGATGGACCCGCTGCTGCGCGCCGCCGAGCACGGCCGGGCGATCTTTGTCACCAGCGGCATCGCCCGCGCGCCGCGCGCCTATTGGGGGCCCTATGCGGTCAGCAAGGCGGGGCTTGAAGCGCTGGTGAAGACTTATGCGGCAGAGATCGAGAAGACGCGTGTCCGCGCCAACCTGATTGGCCCCGGCGTCATCCGCACGCGCCTGCGCGCACGAGTCTTTCCCGGCGAGGACCCGATGACCCTGCCGCCGCCGGAAAGCGTCGTCGAGGCGTTTGTCCAACTCGCGCTTCCCGACTGCGAGCGCAACGGCGAGGTCGTCAACGCGGGCGACCTCATCGATACGGAGTTGCAGGTCAAGAGCTCATAAGCTCCGGGGGCGGGAGGGGGAGGGATCACGATGCTGATGCTCTATGGCGACCTCGACTCCGGCAATGTCTACAAGGTGCGGCTGATCCTGGCGCATTGTGGCATTGCGTATCGCCGCATCGACACCACGCAGGGCCGCGGCGAACCGCAAAGCCCCGAATTCCGTGCGATCAATCCGATCGGCAAAATCCCGACGCTGGTGTTCGACGACGGCCGCATGCTGTCGAAGTCGGGGGCCATCCTCTATTACTTCGCTCGCGATACGGCGCTCTTCCCGGACGACGTCTGGGAGCAAGCGGAGGTGCTGCGCTGGATGTTCTTCGAACAGTACAGCCACGAGCCTTATATCGCGGTGAACCGGCATCTCCTGAAGCATCCAGGGATCGCCGGGGCCGCTGAGCGCATCGCCGCCAACCATCCGCGCGGCCTGCAGGCGCTTGCCGTGATGGAACGGCATCTCGCCTCGACCGAATGGCTTGCCGCCGGCCGCTACACGATCGCCGACATCGCGCTCTACGCATACACGCACACAGCAGCGGAAGGCGGCTTTGACCTGGCCGCTTATTCCGGTATCCGGCGATGGCTCGACCGCGTGCGCGCGCAACCCGCTCATATCCCGCAGATGCGGGAGGAGGCTGGGGTGCCGGTCGTCAGCTGGCCGGGATAACGTAGGGTGGAAAAGCGCAGCGTCTTCCGCCAGTTGCCGAGGCAGCCGTTAGGCGGATGACGCTGCGCTCATCCGCCCTACGGGACCACCCAACGTCAGGCGCGGACGGGGACGCCCTTTTCCTCGAACATCTGCTGCAGTTCGCCGGTCTCGAACATTTCGCGGATGATGTCGCAGCCGCCGATGAACTCGCCCTTCACATAGAGCTGCGGGACGGTCGGCCAGGAGGAAAATTCCTTGATGCCCTCGCGCACCGACATGTCGGCGAGCACATCGACGCCTTTGAACTTGACCCCCACATGGCTGAGAATCTGGACCACTGTCGCCGAGAAACCGCATTGCGGGAAGACCGGCGTGCCCTTCATGAACAGCACGACGGGGTTCTCGGTGACTTGCTGGCGGATGCGATCGTGGGTGGTCGTGTCCATGTGATCCTCTTGTGCTGAGAAGCGGGTTGATTGGCGGGTTAGTCTTGCGGCGCGCTGGTTTGCAGCGCCAACGCGTGAAGCTCGCTGCCCATCCGGCCGCGCAGGGCCTGATAGACCATCTGGTGCTGTTGCACGCGGCTCTTGCCGCGAAACGCTTCGGAAACGACGGTCGCGGCGTAATGGTCGCCGTCGCCGCGCAAATCCTCGATCGAGACCTGCGCTCCCGGCAGCCCCTCCTTGATGAGACGCTCGATCGTCGCCGCGTCCATCGCCATGCGTCGATCTCCTCGTGATTCCCTTGGGACTAGCCGCCCGCCATATAGGCCGGCAGCCAGGATTCGTGAGCAACCTTCAACTCGCCCACCGATATGGCACCGCCGTCCGAGAGTGTCAACGCGTCGCCCCCCACCGTGCCGATGCTTTGTGCGTATATACCCGCATTTTTTGCTGCAACCAAGATTTGTTGCGAGGCAGCGGTTTCGATCAAGTAGCGGCCTTGGTCCTCACCGAAAAGTGCCGCATTGGTTTGGCCGAGGTTCGCCAGACGCACGCCCCTGTCGCCGGCCATCGCCATCTCGGCGATCGCGACGAGCAGGCCGCCATCGCTGACATCGTGGCAGCCGGCGACATGGCCTGCCGCGATCTGGTCGCGGACAAAATCCCCGTGGCGGCGCTCGGCGGCGAGATCGACGGGTGGCGGCGCGCCGTCCTCGCGGCCCTCGATTTCGCGCAAATAGAGCGAGGCACCGAGATGGCCCCCTTGGGCATTGGCTGTCGCGCCGATCAGGACCAGCGCATGGCCGTCGCGCTTCAGCGCCAGATCGACCGCCTTTGCGGCGTCGGCGATCAGCCCGACGCCGCCGATCACCGGCGCCGGCCAGATCGCGCTGCCGCTGGTCTCGTTGTAGAGCGAGACATTGCCCGAGACGACCGGGTAGTCGAGAGCCAGGCATGCAGCGCGCATGCCGGCGCAGGCGCCGGCGAATTCGGCCATGATCTCGGGCTTTTCGGGGTTGCCGAAATTCATGTTGTCGGTCAGCGCCAAGGGCAGCGCGCCGACGGTGCAGAGATTGCGCCAGCTCTCCGCCACCGCCTGCATGCCGCCGCGTTCGGGGTCCGCATGGCAATAGCGCGGGGTGCAGTCGGTGCACAGCGCCAGTGCCTTGCCGGCGTCGTTGATGCGGACCACGGCGGCGTCGCCGCCGGGCCGCTTGACGGTGTTGCCCATGACCAGATGGTCGTACTGCTCCCAGACCCAGCGCTTCGAGGCGAGATCGGGGCAGGCGATCAGTTTTTTGAGGCATTCGAGCGGATCGCGGGCGGGGAGGGCGTCGGCGTCGATATCGGCGGGTCTGGGGCGCGGCTGCGTCGGGCGGTGGTAGAGCGGCGCCTCGGTGACCAGCGGGCCGACCGGGATATCGGCGGCAACCTCGCCATGCATCGTGAGGATCAGCCGGCCGGTGTCGGTCACATGGCCGATCACCGCGAAATCGAGCTCCCATTTCTCGAAGACGCGGCGTGCCGCGTTTTCGCTGCCGGGGCGCAGCACCATCAGCATGCGCTCCTGGCTTTCGCTCAGCATGATCTCGTAGGGGATCATGCCGGTCTCGCGCACCGGCACCTCGTCGAGGTCGAGGTCGATGCCGAGCCCGCCCTTGCCGGCCATCTCCACCGCCGAGGAGGTGAGGCCGGCCGCGCCCATGTCCTGGATCGCGACGATCGTGTCGCCGGCCATCAGTTCGAGGCAAGCCTCGATCAGCAGCTTCTCGGTGAACGGGTCGCCGACTTGCACGGTTGGACGCTTTTCGCCAATTCCCCCTGGGGCGGTCTCGTCGAACTCGGCCGAGGCCATCGTCGCGCCGTGGATGCCGTCGCGGCCGGTCTTGGCGCCGACGTAGATCACCGGGTTCCCGGCGCCCGACGCGGCCGAATAGAAGATGCGGTCGGCGCGGGCGATGCCGACGCACATCGCGTTGACCAGGATGTTGCCGTTGTAGCTCGGGTGGAACTGCACCTCGCCGCCGACCGTCGGCACGCCGACGCAATTGCCGTAGCCGCCGATCCCGGCCACGACGCCGCCGACGAGGTGCCGGGTCTTGGGGTGGCTGGGGTCGCCGAAGCGCAGCGAATTGAGCAGCGCGATTGGCCGCGCGCCCATCGTGAACACGTCGCGCAGAATGCCGCCGACCCCGGTCGCCGCACCCTGATACGGCTCGATGAACGAGGGGTGATTATGGCTCTCGATCTTGAAGACGACCGCATCGCCGTCGCCGATATCGACGACACCGGCGTTCTCGCCCGGCCCGCAGATGACCCGCGGCCCCTCGGTGGGTAGCGTGCGGAGCCAGACTTTCGACGATTTGTACGAGCAGTGCTCGCTCCACATCGCCGAGAATACACCCAGTTCGGTCAGGTTCGGCGTGCGCCCGAGGATGCTTTCGGCGCGTGCAAATTCTTCCGCCGACAGCCCCATCTCGGCGGCGAGGGCGGGGGTGACGTTGCTCTTGCTTTCTGTCATTCCGGTGCTTTCTGTCATTCCGGGATCACCCGCAGGGCGAGACCCGGAACCCATGAACACGGACCGAGATAGATTTGCGTCCAGGCCGGAGCCCAATATTGTCGGCGTCCGTGTTCATGGGTTCCGGGTTCGCTGCTGCGCAGCGCCCCGGAATGACAGCCGACGCTATTGCAGCGCACCGACGAGACCGTCGAACAGGCCTTGGCCGTCGGTGCAGCCCAGGAGTGGGTCGGTCGAGTTTTCCGGATGTGGCATCAGGCCCAGCACGGTTCGGGTCTCGTTAAAGACGCCGGCGATCGAGCGGGCGGAGCCGTTGACGTTGTCTTCCTCGGTCGATTCGCCAGAGGGGCCGCAATAGCGGAAGGCGACGCGACCCTCGCCTTCGAGGCGGTCGAGGGTCGCGGGGTCGGCGGTGTAGTTGCCTTCGCCATGCGCGACGGGCACGCGGATCGCCTGGCCGGCCTCGTAGCCGCAGGTGAACACCGTCTGCGAATTCTCGACCCGCAAATGCACGTCGCGGCAGATAAAGCTCAGCGTCCTGTTGCGCAAGAGGGCGCCGGGCAGCATCCCGGCCTCGGTGAGCACCTGGAAGCCGTTGCAGATGCCGAGCACCGGCACGCCCTTGACGGCGCGCGCCTTGACCTCGCGCATGATCGGCGAATGCGCCGCCATCGCACCGCAGCGCAAATAGTCGCCATAGGCAAACCCGCCGGGCAGCACGATCAGGTCGGCCTCCGGCAGTACGGTGTCGCCATGCCAGACAAGCGCCGGCTCCTTGCCACTGGCCCGCTGCAGCGCGGCGCACACATCGCGCTCGCGATTGGATCCGGGAAAGATGATGACGGCCGCCTTCATCGTACCGCTCGCAGGCGCAAGTGCCGGCCCCCACCCCAACCCTCCCCCGTGGCCACGGGGGAGGGAGCGCGCCGGAGGCGCGGGGAGGGCGCTGGCACGAGCTTTTGGGCGGGAAGGGTCATTCCAGCTCGATCGCGTAGTTTTCGATGACCGGGTTGGCCAGCAGCTCCTGGCACATTTTCTCGACCTTGGCCTTTGCGGCGGCCTTGTCGCTGCCGTCCAGCTCGATCTCGATCAGCTTGCCTTGGCGCACTTCGCCGACGCCGGTGAAGCCGAGCGAGGCGAGGGCGTTGCCGATCGCCTTGCCCTGCGGGTCGAGCACGCCCGTTTTGAGGCTGACATGCACGCGGGCTTTCATTGGCCTGCTTTCATTGAATCGTCCTCGGGCCTTTGAAATCGGCGGGGCCGCCTTCCGGGAGGATGCCGAGGCGGCGGGCGACTTCCTGGTACCCCTCGGCGACGCGTTCCAGATCCTCGCGGAAGCGGTCCTTGTCGAGCTTTTCCGAGGTGCGGATGTCCCATAGCCGCATGTTGTCGGGACTGATCTCGTCGGCGACGACGATACGCATGTCCTCGTCGCTGTAGAGCCGGCCGAATTCGAGGCCGAAATCGATCAGCCGGATGCCGATGCCGAGGAAAAGGCCGGTCAGGAAGTCGTTGATCCGCAGCGAAATCTGCATGATCTCGTCGAGGTCCTGGGTGCTGGCCCAGGCGAAAGCGGTGATGTGCTCCTCGCCAACCAGCGGGTCGCCCAATTCGGCTTTCTTGTAGTGATACTCGAGGATCGAGCGCGGCAGCGGGGTGCCCTCGGCGAGACCGAGCCGCTTCGCCAGCGAGCCCGCCGCGACATTGCGCACGACGACCCGCAGCGGGATGATCTCGACCTCGCGCACGAGCTGCTCGCGCATGTTGAGCCGGCGCACGAAGTGCGTCGGGATGCCGATCTCGGCGAGTTTCAGCATCAGGAATTCGCAGATGCGGTTGTTGAGCACGCCCTTGCCGGTGATCGTGCCGCGCTTGTGATGGTCGGCCGCGTCGTCCTTGAAATACTGCACCAGCGTGCCGGGCTCGGGGCCCTCGAACAGCACCTTGGCCGAGCCTTCATAGATCTGCCGGCGTCGCGACATCCGGGCTCCCGTGCGGAAATCACCTTTCATATAGCAAGCAGGATGGGGGCCAACAATGTCAGCGCGGCGCGGAGGCTGCGATGGTCTCGACATCCGTCCAGGCGATTTCTTCCGGCTGCCACTGGGCATAGCGAAAGCGCGGCTTTCGCTCGCCGGCATTGGGCTCGGGCAGGGCGATCAGCGCGCTCGACACCGTGCCGTAGCCATGCGGCATGCGAAAGCGCAGCGCGTTTTCCGGCGGCTCGCCCGGCGGCGATTCGCTGTTCGACAGCAGCGCCTGCCATTCGGTCCAATCGTTGGCGTCGGGATCGGGCGGCGCCGCATCGCGAAAGCGCGGCGTGGCGAGCGCGACGCGGCGGTTGTTGGGCCGGTTGAGCTCACCCGAATCGATCAGCGACAGGCCTTCGGCGATCGGCCAGGCATCGATGTTCCGGCCGTCGGCGTGGCGCAGCCAGAAGGCATCGCGGTTGTCGGCGATGATCAGGTTGAAAGTGCGGTAGGCGGCCGGGTCGAGATGCGCCAGCGCCTGGGCGGCGGCGACCGCGTCGGGGTGGTCGAGCGCCTCCAGCACCAACTCGCCGCGCGAGCGCTGGCCGGGCGCCGGGCCGAGCGAGCCGTGCCGGTTGAGGACCGCCGCCGCGACGCCCCAATCGTTGACCCCGAGCCAGGAGCCGTGAGCCAGCCGGTCGAGCCCGGCGATGACCTCCGGGCGGTCGGGCCAATGCCGCGCCGGCGGCGAGGCCGGGCGGCCGATCATCTCGTCGCGGTTGGTGCCGATCACGACGGGCCATATATGTTCGGGACGGCGCAGGATTATTAATGTGCACATCGGGCTCAGGCGCCTGTCGAGTAACGGTTGTCAGCGAACGGTGCGGGATATGACGACACTGCAGGACCGCGAAAAGGAATTCGAGACCCGCTTCAAGCACGACCAGGAGCTGGAATTCAAGGTCAACACACGTCGCAACCGGCTCCTGGGGCTATGGGCGGCGGAGCGGATGGGAATGCCGGCCGACGATGCCGCGGCCTATGCCAAGAGCGTCGTCGATGCGGCGTTCGCCGGCGGCGCGAAGGCCGTCATCGCCAAGGTGACCGCCGATCTCAATGCCAAGGGCGACGGCGTTACCGCCGACCAGGTGAAGTTCGAGCTCGATCATTTCGCCGTCACCGCGCGCCGGCAGATCATGGCGGCGTAGACGAGATTCCTCCAAATCGAACCACCTTACTGTCGCCTTGGCCGGGCTTGACCCGGCCATCCACGAATAGGCTGAAGCTGTTCGTGGACCCCCGGATCAAGTCCGGGGGAGGCGAGAATTTTTAGGCGCTTCCGATTAACCAGATTGCGCCCCTACTCAGAACTCGAACGTGTCGCCGTCGTTGGACAGCGCGACCGGGCCGGGATAGTCGCGGCGCACATCGGTCTCGATTTCGGCGAGATCGTCGGACGTCGCCTGCTTGAAATGGGTGAGCACGAGCCGGTTCACCCGCGCGCGTTCGGCGATCTTGCCGGCAGTGTCGGAGCAGGCCAGCGTGTATAGACCGACGCCTTTCATGTGCGGGCTGCTCAGCGCCGATGACGGCAGATAGCAGCATTGCAGGTGCAGGTCGGCGTGCTCGGCGGCGCGCAGCAGCCCGTCGCACATCACTGCGTCGCCGCTGAAGCAGAAGGTTTTCCCTTCCGCCTCGACGCGCCACGCGAAGCAAATCCATCGCTCGGTCAATTTTGGCCCGAAGCCCAGGCCGTGGCCGTGCTCGACCTCTTCGCAGCGCGCCCGCCAGCCATCGCCCTCGACCACGGCGCCGCCGCGCAGCTCGGTGACATCGCCGCCGATAAACGGCCCGAACGCAGTCTCGCCCTCGGTGCGGAACGCGATGTCGCGGTCATAGACCAGGCCGAGTAGCGTCTCGACGATCCCTTTCGTCCCCGGCGGTCCGTAAATTTTGAGCGGCTGGCGGCGACCCTCGATCCAGCTGGTGATCAGGTAATTCGCCAGCTCGCCGATATGGTCGACATGCAGATGCGACACAAACAGCGGTCCGATCGCGGCGATCGGCAGATTATTGGCGGCAACGCCGCGGATCGCGCCGCGCCCGACATCGAACATCAGATGCCGGCCGGCCGCCTCCAGTACATGACAGGCCGAGCCGCGCGCGCTGTCGAGGCGCGGCCCGCCGGTGCCGAGCGTGTGAAGCCGCAACCTAGTAGGGTTTGTCGCCGGCTACGGTGACGCGATTGCCCGAGCGGGTGTGCGGCCAGTAGTCCCACATCGCGTGGTGCTGGACGCAGCGATTGTCCCAGAACGCGATCGAGTTCTCCTGCCAGCGGAAGCGGCATTGGAACAGCGGGCTCGCCATGTGCTCGTAGAGGTAGCGCAGGACGCCGTCGCTTTCGTCGCGCGGGATGCCGTTGATGTAGCGGGTGAAGCCCTTGTTGACGTAGAGGCATTTGCGGCCGGTCACCGGGTGCGTGCGCACCACCGGGTGGTCGGCGTGCGGGTAGGTCTCCTTGTCCTGGACCCCGTAATTGGCGTACTGGCCGCGGTAATGCTCGCCGTTGTGCCGGGCGGTGAGGCCCTCCAGATAGGTCTTCATGCGGTCCGACAGCGCCTCGTAGGCGGCGTACATGTTGGCGAACAGCGTGTCGCCGCCGCGCGGCGGGCATTTCTTGATGTAGAGGATGCTGCCCATCGGCGGCTCGGGGTCGCACGAGACGTCCGAGTGCCAGCCCTCGCCGTTGGCGCGGAACGAGTCCTTGTCGGCGTGGATGACCATCAGCTCCGGCAGCCCGGGTTCCGACGGCGCCGCCGGATGGAGGTGCAGCTCGCCAAAGCGGCGGCCGAAATCGAGGTGTTCGCGCGGCGTCAAATGCTGGTCGCGGAAGAAGATCACCAGGTTTTCGGCGAGCGCGCGGTGGATTTCGTCCATCTGCCGGTTGCTCGGCTCGCGCAGATCGACATTGCCGATCTCGCCGCCGATGATCGGCGTCAGCTTGTCGACGGTGATCGCCTCATAGGGCGAATCTTCCGGTGTGTACTTGATGCGGGGGCCGTTGTTACTGCGCAGCGAGCTCATCGCGCTTCTCCTCTGAGTTTTATTCCTCGTCGTCCGCGCTCAACGCATCCGTCGGAACACCAAGAGCCCGCGCGAGGCGCGACAGCATCTCCGGTGAGACGCTTTTCCGTCCGGTCTCCAGCTGCTCGATCATCTCACGCGCCACGCCGGCTTTGGCCGAGAGCGCCGATGGGGTCCAGCCCCGGTATTCGCGCCAAGCACGCATGGGATGTGCCCCCTCCAGCTCGGCCTTGACGACTTCGATAGGGATGGTTGTCTCGACCGGCGCGCCCCATTGAGCCTCCACGCGCGCCGCGACCAAGGCGTCATCGGCCCGCGCGGCGGCGACTGCGGCGATATCTTCCGCGTCCTCGATAAGGTCTTCCAGCGTCGCTACGACCTCTTCCCAGTCCGCGCGTGTCAGCACCACCTCGTCGGCGGTGATCGATTTTGGCTTGGGCAGCACAAACGACATGGCACCTCTTATACACGCGGCCTACCGCTTATACACGTCCCCGCGCGTGCGGATCAGCTCTACCCTAAGAACTTGGGCGTCCGGATCGATCGCGAAAAGTACCCGATATTCGCCGACACGCAGGCGGCGAAGTTGGCTGCCGGCTAGCCGCCTCACATCGATATTTGGTGCCCCCGCCCGGTGCCACGGCTTCGATCCGGGCAACGATCTGCGTCCGGCGATCGGCAGGAAGCCGCCGCAATGCCTTTCGCGCAGTTCCAGTGAAGACGACCCTCAATCGCAAGTGCCGAAAACGCGGCCGAAGATCGTGTCGACGTGCTTGAAATGATAGGCGGAATCGAATGAGGCGTCGATGGTCGCCGGGGTCAGGTAGTGCGTCACTTCGGGGTCGGCCTTGAGCAGCTCGGCGAACTTGCCGCCCTCGCGCCCCTGGGCGTGCCCCTGGGCGTTCCAACTGGCCATCGCGTGTTTCTGCACGAGGCGGTAGGCGTCCTCGCGGCTCATCCCGGCCTGGGTCAGCGCCAGCAGGAAGCGCTGCGAGTCGGGGAGGCCGCCGAGTGAGTCGAGATTGCCCTGCATGCGCTCGGGGTTGACGATCATGCGCTCGACGATGCCGGCGAGGCGGTTGAGCGCGAAGTCGAGGGTGACCGTCGTGTCGGGGGCGATAAACCGCTCGACCGAGGAGTGCGAGATGTCGCGCTCGTGCCAGGTCACGATGTTTTCGAGCGCCGGCGTCACCGCCGAGCGGATCACCCGCGATAGCCCGGCCAGGTTCTCCGACAGCACCGGGTTGCGCTTGTGCGGCATCGACGAGGAGCCCTTCTGGCCCTCGGTGAAATATTCGGACGCCTCGCGCAATTCGGTGCGCTGCAAATGGCGCAGCTCGGTCGCGAAGCGTTCGATCGCCGCGGCGACCAGCGCCAGCGCCGAGAAGAACGCCGCGTGGCGGTCGCGCGGGATGATCTGGGTCGAGACCGGCTCGGGCATGAGGCCGAGCTTCTCGGCGACGTATTCCTCCACCCGCGGGTCGATATTGGCGAAAGTGCCGACTGAGCCGGAGATCTGGCAGGTGGCGATCTCCTTGCGCGCGACGACCAGCCGCTCGCGGTTGCGGGCGAATTCCGCGTAATGCCCGGCGAGCTTGAGGCCGAACGTCGTCGGCTCGGCGTGGACGCCGTGGCTGCGCGCGATGGTCGGGGTGTAGCGATGCTCGAAGGCGCGTTTCTTGAGTGCCGCCAGCACCAGGTCGAGGTCGGCGAGCAGGATGTCGGCGGCCTGGGTGAGCTGCACCGCGAGACAAGTGTCGAGCACGTCGCTCGACGTCATCCCCTGATGCACGAAGCGCAATTCCGGGCCGACATGCTCGGCGAGGTTGGTGAGGAAGGCGATCGTCTCGTGATGCACCTCGCGCTCGATCTCGCGAATGCGCTCGACATCGAATTTCCCACGCTCGCGCACTGCCTTGGCGACGCCCTTGGGGATGATGCCGAGCATTTCCTGTGCTTCGCAGGCGCAGGCCTCGATCTCCATCTGGATGCGGAAATAGTTTTCGGGCTCCCAGATCTTGGCCATTTGCGGGCGGCTGTAGCGCGGGATCATGCGGTCAGCGTCTCCTGGGCGGCCTCGGTCGAAACGTGGGGTTCCGTGGGGGCCAACTCTACCACGAGCGGCAACGCCATCAGCACGTCATCATGGTATTGGCCACGATACTTGGTGGCATGCTGCTCGACGCCGTATTCGACAAAGCCAAGGCTCGTGTAGAGCCGGCGCGCCGCGGCATTGTCGCTGACGACAAATAGCTGCAGCAGTTCGACGTGCTGCCGGGCATGGGCGATGACCGCCTCGACCAGAACGCGGCCGATACCGGCGCCGCGATAGGCGGGCCGGACATACATGCCCCACAGCATGCCTTTATGGGCGTGCTTTGGTCCGGCCTGGACGTAGAAGCCGGCGACGCCCGCCAGGCGCGGTCCGTCGAACGCGCCGACGACATCGGCGTCGGCCAGGCGCGCGGCGAATGATTCCAGCGGCCGATCCCGCTCGCTCTCCAGTGTGCTGGCGAAGGCATCGGGGCTGTCGGCCAAGGCCTCCAGCCGGATTTCTCGGTAAAGCGCCGCGTCTTCGGGCGTCAGTCGGCGCAGTTCGACGGTCATGCGCGCAGGGCCTCGCCCTGGTCGCCGGGCACGTATCCCAGCCGGGTCAGCGCCGCGAGCATATGCGGCGGCACCGGCGCGGTGACTTGGACCGCGGGCCGGGCGGGGTAGAGCGGGATCGTGATCGCCCGCGCGTGCAGTTGCAGCGGTTCGCCGGCGGGGCCGCCGTAGGTCGGGTCGCCGACGACCGGGCAGCCGAGCGCGGCGCAATGCACGCGGATCTGATGCGTGCGCCCGGTTTTCGGCCGCAGTTCCAGCCAGGCGCGGCCCTCGCTCGTGCCGAGCACGCGGTATTCGGTAATCGCGTGTTGGCCGGCGGGGTCGATTTCCATGCGCCAGCCGATGCGGCGTGTGGTGTCCTTGCGCAGCGGCGCGTCGATGACGCCTTCCGCCTCTGCCGGGATGCCGGCGACGACGGCCCAGTACACTTTCTCGATCCTGCCCTCACGGAACAGCGCGCCTAGCCGGCGCAGCGCTTTCGTATGGCGGCCGAGCACCAGGCAGCCGCTGGTGTCGCGGTCGAGCCGATGGGCCAAGGCCGGCGGCCGCGGCAGCCCGAAACGCAGCAGCGGCAGCCAATGTTCCAGATGCGCCCCGCCGCCCGGTCCCGCATGCACCGGAATCCCGGCCGGCTTGTCGATGACCAGCATCAGCCCGTCGCGATACAGCACCCGCTCGGTCAGGCTCGCGGGAAGCGGCGGCCGGGGAGCGATGGGAAATGTGGTTGCGGTGGGCTGCATCGGTGGCTGTCGGAAAGAGGCGCCTGCCGGGTATCTGGCGGCGAGGCCGCTTCAAGGCAACCCGGCGCATATTAACCTCGTAGTCGCTCGGCCAGGCGGAAACAAGCAAAGCTTCGGCTTGCGGGAGGGAACCGGTTTCGGCTACCCGTCCGCGTTGATGAGTATCCGCTTCGTGGATGTATCGCGCCGGCTGGTCGCGGGGGTCGGCCTTGTCGCCGTGCTGGTTTATGTGGCGTGGATCGGCGGGCCTTATGTCCGCTCGGTCATTGTTCGCGATGCGGCCGTCACGACCTGGATCAGCATCGCCCCGGCGCCGATCAGCGGCTACACGGTCGACGTGCTCTATCCGGGCGAGATGGTCGGCGAAAGCGGCCGTATCGCGCGGATCGACAACCCGCTCGCCGACCGCACCCCGCTGGCGCGGGCGCAAGGCGAACTCGACCGCGCGCAGGTCCAGCTCGCCGCGCAGCGCGCGCTGGTCGAGAAACTGGACCAGATCGTCGCGGCGCGCACCCAGGCCGCCGACGCCTACGCGGAAACCTTCAAGCATGATCTCGACATGATCGTCACCAGCGCCACGAGCAATTCGGCGCTGGTCGCGCAGCGTCTCGATATCGACCGCGCCGAGGAGAACCGGAAATCCGCCTTGATGCGCAGCGGCAACAGCTCGCAAGCGGCGCTCGACTTGGCCACCGCCCAGGTCACTGAGCACCAGAAGTCGCTGACGGATATTCGCACGGTGCTCGACCGGGCATCGTGGCGCCGCAAGGCGGCGAATCTCGGCGTCTTCATGCTCGACGACGGCACCGATACCGGTACCGCGCTGCGCAGTCTCGACGACGCGCGTCTGTCGCGCGCGCAGGCCGAGGCGACGCTGGAAGGGGACGAGGCCGCGGTCGAGACCGCGCGCAAGGTCTTCGACGCCGCCAGCACGGCACACGGCAAAGCACGCTCGCGCGACGTGCGGGCACCGCCGGGCACCTTGGTGTGGAGCATGATGTCGGCCCCCGGCGCCGCGGTTCAGGCCGGAACGCCGATCGGCTCCTGGGTCGATTGCCATATCCTGCTGATCGACGTGCCGGTGTCCGACGTCGAGGTCGCGCTGCTGCATAAAGGCTCGGCGGCGGATGTGGTGATCGAGGGCGAGCGCCCGACCCACGGCACTGTCATCCTGCTGCGTGGGGCGGCGGCGACGCTTGGCTCGGCCGATCTGGCGGCGTTGGCCAAGGGCCGGCGGCCGAATATCGGCCAGGCGATCGTGCGGCTCGACCCGACGACCGAGGAAATCGCCGCCTGTCCGATCGGGCATTCGGCCTATGTCGATTTTCCCGGCGTCAGCGTCGTCGACCTCGCCAGGGCGCGGTTGCGGATATGACCGCTGCCGAGCTGGCGATCCGCGGCACCATCGTCACGCCCGAGCTGCGCGCAAAGGAACGCGCCGTGCTGCTCGCCCTGTCGCTCGATCTGGGGATGATGACGACGATCGCGGTGATCGGCATTCTCGGCGGGTCGCTGACGATGATCGCCGAGACAATCCGCGCGGTGGCGGCCAACACGATGGAGGCCTTTGGCCTTGTGGTGATGCGCCGCATCCATCGCGGCGTCCTGTCCGACCTCGAATACGGGACCGGCAAGCTCGAACAGGTCGCCAATGTCGCGATTGCCGGCGGCATGCTGTTTGGCGCGGCTTGGATCCTGAGCCAGGCGGTCTCGATCATCAGCGGCGAAGCGCCGACCGGCACGCCGTTCGGGCTGGCGATGGCGGCGATCGCCGGCGCGGTGAACGCCTACCTCAACCTCGTATCATGGGATGCGGTGCGGCGGGTCGCCGATGCCGATGGCCGCGACTCGATCATCATGCGGGCGCAGCTCACCTCGCGGGTGGTGAAGCTGGTCTCGTCGCTGCTGATCATGGTGACCTTGACGATCGCCGCTGTCGCCAGCGACGAGATCATCGTCGCGACCGCCGACGCGACCGGTTCGGTGCTGGTCAGCGGCGTCATCATCGTCAACGCGCTGCGCATCCTGCAAGGCGCGGTGCCGGATTTGCTCGATCGTTCGGCGGGCGCGGCGGTTCAGGCGGCGATCGACCGAGCCTTGGAACGCCATCGCGATGCTTATGCCGCGCTACGGCGTGTCCGCTCGCGGCGTTCGGGGCACGTCGTGTTTGTCGAGATCGCGCTCAGCTTTGCCGGCGACCTGAGCCATGCCGAGGTCGAACGGCACACGGTGCTTTTGCATGCGAGCCTGCGCGAGGAAATCGGCGAGGTCGACATCGCCATCGTGATCGAGCCGCTGGCTGTTCCCGACGCGTGACACGCGGAAATCCAGGTTCCGTCTATTCCGGAGCGTCGCGCGCGGTATCATGTTTGCCAGATACCATCCGCGTCGGGAGGTTGGAATGACGCAGGCGCCGACGATCGAAACCCATGTCTTCGCCGATGACGGCACCGTGCCGAACAATGCGCTGCCGCTCGTGCTTTATCGCGGCGTGCTGGGGCAGGAAGGCGACCTCGCGTCGCGGTGCGAGGCCATGTTCGACGCCAATGGCTGGCCGGGCGCCTGGCGCAACGGCATCTATGGCCATCACCATTACCACAGCACCGCGCATGAGGTGCTCGGCATCGCCCGGGGCACGGCGCGGGTGCGGCTTGGCGGCGAGAACGGGGCGACGGTCGAATTGCACGAGGGCGATGTCGTGGTGATCCCCGCCGGTGTCGCGCATAAGCGCGAAAGCGCCAGCGGCGATCTGCTGGTCATCGGCTCGTACCCGAAGGGTCAGCGCCCCGACATTTGCCAGGCCGAGGCGAAGTCGCATGACAAATCCACAAGAAATGTCGCTCAGGTTCCACTGCCGGGCTGCGACCCGGTGACCGGCGAGGCGGGGCCGCTGCTCGATTGCTGGCGGCGCGGCGGTTCGCTATAACCCGCCGCCCTTATTGCACCGCAGCGAGCCCGAGCCATGGCCCAACAACGCACCTTGTCGATCATCAAGCCCGACGCCACACGGCGCAACCTGACCGGCGCGATCAACGACCGGTTCGAAAAGGCCGGCCTGCGGATCGTCGCGCAAAAGCGGCTGCACATGTCGCAGGACGTGGCGGGCAAGTTCTACGCCGTGCACAAGGAACGGCCGTTCTACCAGAGCCTCGTCGACTTCATGAGCTCGGGGCCGGTCGTCGTGCAGGTGCTGGAAGGCGAGGGGGCGATCGCCAAGAACCGCGACATCATGGGCGCCACCAACCCGGCCAACGCCGCGCCCGGCACGATCCGTAAGGATTTCGCCGAGTCGATCGAGGCCAATTCGGTGCACGGCTCGGACTCGCCGGAAACGGCGGCGCAGGAAATCGCCTTCTTCTTCGCGGGAACCGAGATCGTCGGCTAGGGCCGCGCCCTTCGAGGCGTCATTCCCGCGAAGGCGGGAAGCCAGGGCCAGCGACGGGACCGCTGCCCTGGACCCCCGCCTGCGCGGGGGTGACGAGAACAGTTACAGCAGAAAGAGCGCCATCCCGACGAGGATCAGGATGATCACCGTGATCATGATCCGCATGAAACGGCAGAAGCCGACCCAGGTCTGGCGATGGCGTTCGGTTTCGGCGTCGACCGTGGTGGTGAGCATCGTCGTCCCCATAAGCGAAAAGCGCGTTGGCGCCTGTATAGCCTAACCGGCTGATGAGGCAAGCCCCCACCCCGACCCTCGCCCGTTCATCGAAGTTAGGCACAATCGCTTGGGTTCAGCACGGCGATGTCGGGCGCCGTCCCGCCGGCGATCGCGACGCGGTTACCGGCGATGGCGAGCCGCCCCTCGGCGAAAAGCCGCACCGCGAGCGGGTACAGCCGGTGCTCGGCGGCGAGGATGCGGGCGGCGAGCGCGTCCTCGTCGTCGCCATCGAGGATCGGCACGACCGCCTGGGCGATGATCGGCCCGGTATCGACCGCGGTGCGCACGACATGCACCGTACAGCCAGAGAATTTGACCCCCGCCGCCAAAGCCTGACGCTGTGGGTGCAGTCCGGGAAAAGCCGGCAGCAGCGAGGGGTGGATGTTGATCATCCGGTCGGTCCACGCCGCGACAAAGCCGGTGTCGAGGATGCGCATGAACCCGGCCAGTGCGACGAGCCCGACCCCGGCGTCGCGCAGCACACGGTCCGCCGCGGCGGCAAAGGCGGCGCGGTCGGGGTCGGCGATGACCTGCGTTTGAATGCCGCGGGCCGCCGCACGCGGCAGTCCGGGCGCGTCGGCGCGGTTGCTGATCACCGTGGCGATTTCGGCGGGATAGGCCGGGTCGCCTGTTGCGTCGATCAGCGCCTGCAGGTTCGAGCCGCGCCCGGAAATCAGCACGCCCAGTTTCAGCCGCGGCATTCCTGCTCCTCGCCGCCAGGGTTGTTGACCAGGGTGCCGAAGCCGGCTGTCGATGGCGTCCTCGGCAAATCTGCGCTATGACCGAGGCGCGGTCGGGGAGCCGCGAGGATACGAGAACAGGGGCAAATTGCCCAAGGAATGTTGGCGAAGCTTGGCCCAGGGACCCTCGGCATGACTTCGACCCGGCGCGGCGGGGCGCTGCTCGCGGCCCTGTTGCTGCTTTTCGCCATCAAGCTGCCCGTCGCGGCGGCGGATGATGCCTATACCGCGACGGTCACCGTCGACGCCACCTCGGACAGCGTCGCCAAGGCGCGCGATATCGCGCGTATCGACGGCGCCCGGCGCGCCATCAACAGCGTCGTCGAAAAGCTGGCGGGCGGACCCGGCAAGGGGAAGCCGCTGAAGCTCAGCGACAACCAGGTCACCGACTTGGTCGCGAGCTTCGAGGTCGCCAACGAGAAGATGTCGGCGGTGCGCTACACCGCCGATTACACGTATCATTTCAAGCCGAACGACATCGCCAAGGCGATGCAGAGCGCGGGCATCGCCGCGGCCGATACCAATGCGTCCACCGGCAGCGCAAACCAAGGCCAGGGGGCCGTACCCGCGCCGGCGGCGACCGCGAAGCTCGCGGTGGTGCTGCCGATCTACCAGAGCGGCGATGCGGCGATGTTGTGGGACGACCCGAACCCGTGGCGCGACGCCTGGTCGCATCGCCCGGCGGGGACCGGGGCTGCGCTGATGGTGCCGCTCGGCGATGTCAGCGACCTCGCCGCGATCGACGCGGACCGGGCGCGCAGCGGCGACGCGGTGGGGCTGGCGGCGATTGCCAAGAAAGAAGGCGCGGACGACGTGCTGGTGATGATCGCCACGCCGAGGGCGGGAGACAAGCCGGGGCTGGATGTGACCGTGCGGCGTTACCGCGCCGGCCAGGCTGTCGATGCGCATTTCGACTCGATCGACGCCAAGCCGAACGAAGCCGATATCGATCTGTGCCGCCGTGCCGCCGATGTGATTGCGGCCGATCTCGACAGCGGCTGGAAAAACGCCAAGGGTGGCCCTGGCGATCAGCAGGGCAGCGTCACCGTGGTCGCGTCGATTACCGGCCTCGACGATTGGATCAAGCTGCGCGACCGGCTGGGGACGATACCGTCGGTCAGAAAAGTCGATGTGAAGGCACTGTCGCGCCAGGAAGCGACGATCGAAATCCAGTACGTCGGCGGTCTCGACCAGCTGAAGGCCGGTCTCGGCGGCGCGAAGCTCGACCTGCAGGGCGGCGACCCCACCTGGCGCCTGGCGCGCACGGGCGACAAGCCTTAGCCGCGACGATCCGATGACCCGGCTGGGCCTCAACATCCCCAATCTGATCACGCTGTCGCGCCTGATGTCGGTGCCGGTGATGATCTGGCTGATCGTCGGCCATGAATTCGGCATCGCGTTTTGCGTCTTCATCCTGGCCGGTATCAGCGACGCGCTCGACGGGTTTATCGCCAAGCGCTTCGACTGCCGCACCCGGCTCGGCGCGCTGCTCGACCCGGTAGCCGACAAGGCCTTGCTGTCGAGCGTCTTTGTCTCGCTCGGCTTTGAACAGTTATTGCCCGACTGGCTGGTCATTCTCGTGGTATTTCGCGACGTGACGATCATTGGCGGCTTTGTGTTGCTGCAAGCGCTGATAGCGCCGCGCAACTTCAACCCGCTCTACATCTCAAAGCTCAACACGCTGGTGCAGATCGCGCTGGTCGGTTATGTGCTCGGCCGACTCGGCCTCGGCTTTGGCGACGGCCTGTTGACCGACATCCTGGTGTGGTTGACCGCGGTGACGACGGTGCTGTCCGGGTTCTCCTATCTGGTGCGCTGGGCCCGCATTCTGGCCGGGGCGGAGCAGCCGTCGTGAGCGGGCGGGCCTACCGCCTGCTGTTCTGGGTTGCGTTTATCGTCGTCGTCATTTTCGCGATCGGGCTGCTGCAGAGCATCCTGCTGCCGTTTGTCGCCGGGTTGGTGATCGCGTTCATGCTCGCCCCGGCCGTCGCGCGGATCGAGCGTTGGGGCGTGCGGCGGACCCTGGCGAGCCTCGCGGTCCTCATCATGTTCCTGGTCGGCGTCGCGCTGGTCTTTACGCTGCTGGTGCCGCTCATCCAGAACCAGGTCGTCACGCTGATCGGCAAAGTGCCGAGCCTCGTCTCGTTCCTCCAGGAACAGTTCGGCAATCTGATCAGCTTGGCGCAGGAGAAGCTGCCGGCCGACCAGGTGCAGAAGGTGCAGGACGCGGTCGGCGCCAAGCTGGGCGAGGCGCTGTCGTGGCTCGGTTCGCTGTTCCAGAGCCTCGTCACCAGCAGCTTTGCCATCCTCAACATCGTGTCGCTGGTGATCGTGACGCCGATCGTGACGTTTCTGGTGCTGCGCGATTGGGAAAAGATGGTGGCGCTGATCGACGACTACCTGCCGCGCCAGTCGCTCGCGACGGTGCGCGAGCAGGCGCGTATCGTCAGCGACATGCTGGTCGGCTTTGTGCAAGGCCAGGCCCTGGTCTGTCTGATCCTCGCGATCTATTACGGCGCGACGCTGTCGTTTGCCGGGCTGGAGTCCGGGCTGGCGCTGGGGCTGCTGATCGGGGTGCTGGCGATCGTGCCGATCCTCGGCGGCGCGACCGGCTTTGTGCTTGCGCTGGGCCTCGCCGCCTCGCAATACGGCACTTGGCGCGAAATCATCATCGTCTGCGTCATTTTCGCGGTCGGTCAGACCGTCGAAGGCAATTTTCTGACACCAAAGCTGGTCGGCGACCGCATTCACCTGCACCCGATCTGGGTGATGTTCGCGTTGTTCGCCGGGGTCAGCCTGTTCGGTTTTGTCGGCCTGATTCTCGGGGTGCCGATGGCGGCGGTTGCCGGCGTGCTGATCCGTTTCGCGCTGGCCCGTTACCGGCGCAGCGCCGTCTATGACCCGCGCCAGCCGCCGGCAGTGCGCGGCCTGACGCCGTATCGATGAAGCAGGGTACTTTCGACCTGTCGGTCGTGCCGCAATACCACGCCGCCGACTTCCTGGTTTCCGACAGCAACAGCGCCGCCTTCGAGCTGATCGAGTGCTGGCCGGACTGGCCGGCGCGCGCGGTTGTGCTGCACGGGCCTGCGGGCAGCGGCAAGACGCATCTCGCGCACCTCTGGTGCGGGCGAAGCGGCGCGCGGCTCGTTCGAGGTGCCGATCTTGCCGAGCCGGAAAATTTGCCCGCTGCGGTTGCCATCGACGACGCCGATCGGGCGCCCGAGCGATCGCTGCTGCATCTCTACAATCTGACCTTGGAGCGCGGCGGCAGCCTGTTGCTGACGATGCCCGCGCCGCCCGCCCGCACGACGATCGGCCTAGCCGATCTCGGCTCGCGCCTGCGGTCGTTGCCGGTGACGGGGATCGCGCCGCCGGATGACGGGCTGCTGACGGCGGTGCTGGCGAAACATTTCGCCGACCGCCAGCTGCGCGTCGCGTCGGAAGTCTTGGCCTATCTCGTCGCCCGAATCGAGCGGTCGTTCGCCGCCGCGGCGGAAATTGCCGCCCGCCTCGATCGGCTTGGCCTCGAAACCCGCCGCGCGGTGACGATCAAACTCGCCCGCGAGGTGCTTGGGGAGCAGGATCAGTTCTCACCACCGAGCGATTTCACCGTCACATAGTCGATGAGGCGGTGGCGGGTGCTGTCGATCTCCGCCCAGTCGGTGGCGATCACGAAGCGGCAGCGCACGCCGGTCGGGAATTTGCCGTTGGCGAGCGTGCTGAACCCGGCCGAGCCGGGCGAGGCGAGCGTCACCGCCAATTCGTGCAGACCCGGATTGTGGCCGATCACCATGACCGATTCGGCGCTTTCGTCGAGCTGTTGCAGGCGCTCCATAAGCTTGTCCGCGCTGGCAAGGTAGAGCTCGTCCTCGTAGCGGATCGGCGGCGGCTTGGCGAAGCCGGCGAGCGCCAGCTCGGCGGTTTCCCGTGTGCGCAGCGCCGACGAGCACAGCACGAGATCGAGCGACCCGACGGCTTGCGGCAAGGCTTCACCGATCAGCCGCGCGGACTCGCGGCCGCGTTTGTTGAGCGGCCGCGTGTGGTCGTCGGCGTCGTCGTCCCAACTCGATTTCGCGTGTCGCAGCAGATGCAGCTGATGCATCGGCGAACCCTCCCGCGTCGCTTCTTACCGTCTAGAACATGTCAGGCGTGATCACGTTCTGCGGATTATTCGTCAACAATGCGGCACGCATCGTCTCCGCCGATTTGCGCCGCGTATCCATCCAGGAATGCGGCGTCAGCCAGGCCGAATGCGGGGTGATGACGACGCGGCCCTCGAGCCATTCCTCTTTCGCGCGATAGGCCCGCAGCAGCTCCGGGATCGGCTCGACCGGCGGCTCGACCGGCAGTACGTCAATCCCGGCGCCAGCGATATGGCCGCTCTTCAAGAGCTTGTAGAGCGCGTCGAGGTCGAGGATCGGACCGCGCGCATCGTTGACGACGACTGCGCCGGGCGGCAGCAGGGAGAGCTGGTCGTAGCCGACCATGCCCTTGGTCTCAACGGTCAGCGGGCAATGGATCGACAACGTGTTGGTCTGTCGCATCAGGTCTTCGAGCGTCGCCGCGCGCTCGATGCCCAGGCCGAGCTCGTGGCCGTTCGGGTGCCGCGGATCGTAGAACACGACGCGGAAATTGAACGCCTTGGCGCGCAGCGCCACCGCCGTCCCGATGCGGCCGAGCCCGACAATGCCGAAGGTCTGCGTGCCGAGCCGTTCGATCAGCGGGTTCTGGAACGACCGCCACGGCTCTGGCGGGCTGTGCCGCTGGTATTCGTGGTGCAGCAGGATGCCGCGCCGCAGGCACAGCGCCAGCGCGATCGCATGGTCGGCGACCTCGGTCGTGCCGTAATCGGGGACATTGCAGACCAGCACATTGCGCGCCGCGGCGGCCGGACGGTCGAGCTTGTCGTAGCCGACGCCCATGCGGACGATGCAGCGCAGCTTGGGAAAGCGCGCGAGGTCGGCGCCGGTCACCGCGAAGCCCATGATCATCAGCCCGTCGGCCTCTGCGCAATCGGCATCGCCGATCTCCGACAGGGAGGCAGCGGCCTCGCGCTTGACGACGTTCACATCGGCGCCGAACACACCCTGTTCCATCGCGTCAGGCTGCTGGCGGGTTTCGGGAAAAAGGACGGTGACGGGCATGGCGGTTCCTTATTTCATTGTCCAATCGTCACCCCCGCGAAGGCGGGGGTCCAGGGGGCAATCGTATTGTCGCCTGCCCTGGATTCCCGCATGCGCGGGAATGACGAATCAAGGATACTCACACTTTGCTAATCCCGCGCGACCCTCACCGGTTGGCGGCGGGCGGCGGATTGGATGATCGCCTCGAACACAGCCACGGCGTGCAGCACTTGCGTGGCCGGGATGGGGTAGGCGGGGCCGCCTTCGATGGCGCCGGCGAAGGCTTCCAGTTCGGCGAGCATGCCGTTGAACCCGGGGTATTCGGAGATCTGCGGCGGCACCGCGACCTGTCGGCCGGTCGGCCGCTCCGCGGGGATCGGCGTGAAGTGGAAATCGAGGTTGGGCGTGCGCAGCTCGGCGCAACCCTGGCTGCCGAACACGGCCAGCCGGTAGCTGACCGCCGTTGCCAGCGAGCACACCATGCTCGCGGACATCCCGCTGCGCATCTGGAACATGACGCTGGTGGTGTCCTCGGCGTCGTAGGCGACGGCGCGGCGCAGGCTCGATGCGTAGATCTCGTCGATCTCGCCAAACAGATGGATCATCGCGTCGACATTATGCACGCCGAGCGCGGTCATCGCGCCGCCCGGCGCCTCGGCCTGGGTCGCCCGCCACGAGCCTTCGGCCATCCACAGCCCGGCCGGCGTGTTCTGCTCGCCGTAGCAATGGGCGATCGTCCCGAGGGCGCCGCTATCGACACGCGCTTTCAGCTCGACCATGCCGGGATGGAAGCGCCGCGGATAGGCGACACCCAGCGTGACGCCGGCGCGCGCCACCGCGTCGAGCGCGGCGGCGGCGCTCTTGCGGTCGAGGGTGAACGGCTTTTCCATAAAGACATGCTTGCCGGCGGCGGCGGCGCACTCGACCTGGCCGCCATGCTCGCTATGCGGCGTCGCAAAATAGACCGCATCGATCGCCGGGTCGGCGAGGATCGCGTCAAGGCTGTCATAGAGCAGGATGCCCTTGTCGGCGCAGAACGATTCGGCCTTGCTCGGCGTGCGGGTATGTCCGGCGGTAAAGCGGATCTTATCGCTGTTGCCCTGCACCGCGTTGATCACGGTGCGCCCCCAATGGCCGATTCCCACCACCGCCGCACGGATCATGCCGCTCGCTCCTCCCGCCGCTGCTCCGGCTGTTCTACACCGGCTTTGTCGCGGCGGTCATCATGTGCCGCGGCGGGCGGGCATGACAGTGCCGTCACCGGTCTGTAAACTCGGGCTGTTATAATGTCCCCAGCGGGGGAGAGTCGCGGTGAGTAAGGGTGCGCAGATCGTCGAGATCCGGCCGGGCGATACGGCCTCGCCAAGCCGTTTTATCAATCGCGAGCTGTCATGGCTCGATTTCAACGAGCGGGTCCTGGCGGAGGCGGAGAACGAGCGGCATCCGCTGCTGGAGCGGCTGCGCTTTGTGTCGATCTCGGCGAATAATCTCGACGAATTCTACATGGTGCGCATCGCCGGCCTCAAAGGCCAGCAGCAGGCGGGCATCGTCACCGTCAGCCAGGATGGGCTGACCCCGGCGCAGCAGCTCGATGCGATCTACCAGCGGGCCCACAAGCTGATGCAGGGCCAGCAGGTCGTGTGGCTGGCGATGCGTGGCAAGCTGGCCGAGGCGGGGATCGCGGTCATCGACCCGACTGATCTCGAACCCGGCGACCGCACCTGGCTCGAACGCCGCTTCGAGGCCGATATCTTCCCGGTGCTGACGCCGCTGGCGCTCGATCCGGCGCATCCCTTTCCGTTCGTCGCCAACCGCGGGTTCGGGCTGGCGCTGCTGTTGGAGCGGGTCAGCGACAATCAGCGGCTGCAGGCGCTGATCCTGATCCCGGCTTCGGTGCGCCGCTTTATCCGGCTGCCGGGGGAGCGGATTCGGTATTTGCCGGTCGAGCAGATGATAGGCCTCTTTCTCGACCATCTCTTTCCCGGCTTCGCGGTGGTCGCGCAAGGCGTGTTCCGGGTGCTGCGCGACAGCGAGATGGAGATCGAGGAGGAGGCGGAAGACCTCGTCTCGGTGTTCGAGACGGCGCTGAAGCAGCGCCGTCGCGGCCATGCGATCCACCTCGCGCTCGACGCGCGGATGCCGGCCGAGCTGCGCGAATTTCTGACCGAGAAACTCGACGCGGCGGCGACCGATGTGTTTGCCACCGCCGGCATCCTGGGCCTCGACGTGCTCTCCGAGCTGATCACCGACGACCGGCCGGATCTTAAATTCTCGCCCTACAACGCGCGCTTTCCCGAGCGCATCCGCGATTTCGGCGGCGATTGCTTTGCGGCGATCCGTCAGAAGGACATCGTCGTCCATCACCCGTATGAAAGCTTCGACGTCGTCGTGCAGTTCCTGCGGCAGGCGGCACACGACCCGGCGGTGGTGGCGATCAAGCAGACGCTCTACCGCACCAGCAGCGACAGTCCGATCGTCCGGGCGCTGGCCGAGGCGGCCGAGGCCGGCAAGTCGGTAACCGCAATGATCGAACTAAAGGCGCGGTTCGATGAGGAAGCCAATATCCGCTGGGCGCGCGATTTGGAGCGCGCCGGCGTGCAAGTCGTTTACGGCTTTCTGCAGCTCAAGACGCATGCCAAGGTCTCGCTGGTGGTGCGGCGCGAGGGTGGGGAGCTGCGCTCCTACGTGCATTTCGGGACCGGGAACTACCACCCGTATACGGCACGGGTTTACACCGACCTGTCGTTTTTCACCTGCGATGCGGCGCTGTGCCACGATGCGGCGCGGCTGTTCAATTTCATGACCGGCTATGCGACGCCGGCGCATCTCGACAAGGTGGCCGTGGCGCCGGTCAATCTGCGCGAACGGCTCGACGCGCTGGTCGAGGCGGAGATCGAACATGCCCGCGCCGGCCGGCCGGCGCAGATCTGGGCAAAGATGAACCAGCTGGTCGACCCCGCGGTGATCGATCACCTCTATCGGGCGTCGCAGGCCGGCGTATCGATCGATCTGGTGGTGCGCGGGATTTGTTGCCTGCGTCCGGGCGTTCCCGGGATGTCGGAGAACATCCGGGTCAAGAGCATCGTGGGGCGCTTTTTGGAGCACGGCCGCATCATCTGTTTTGGCAACGGCAACCGGTTGCCCTCGGATCAGGCGCTGGTGTTCATCAGCTCGGCCGACTGGATGCCGCGCAACCTCAACGGCCGGGTCGAGGCGATGGTGCCGATCGAGAATGTGACGGTGCATCGCCAGGTGCTCGACGAGATCATGGTGGCCAATCTGCGCGACACGCTGCAGAGCTGGACGCTCCATGCCGACGGCAGCTATTCGCGCGCGCCGCTCGACGAGGAATTCTCCGCGCATACCTACTTCATGACCAATCCCAGCCTGTCGGGGCGCGGCAAGGCGCTGCGCCGCCGCCAGCCGCGCCTGGTCGCGCGATGAGGTGATTGCCGCGCCGATGCCGGATCACAACGCGACGCCTTCGTTCAGCCGAATCGCGGTCATCGATATCGGCTCGAATTCGCTGCGCCTTGTCGTCTTCGAGCGGCTGGGCGCGACGCTGATGCCGCTGCTCAACGAAAAAGTGATGTGCGGCCTCGGCCGCAACATCGCCCGCACCGGCCGCCTCAACCGTGACGGTGTCGAGCTTGCCTATGCCAACCTCCAGCGCTTTGTCGCGCTGGCCCGCGCGCTCGGCGCCGATCACCTGATGGGTATCGCCACCGCGGCGGTGCGAGAGGCCAGCGACGGCGAGGAATTCGCTGCCGAGATCGAGCGCCGCTGCGGGCTTCAGGTACGCATCGTCAATGGGCCGGAAGAGGCGCGGCTGTCGGCGGCGGGGGTGCTTGCCGGCATTCCGGCGGCGGACGGCGTGGTCGGCGATCTCGGCGGTGGCTCGGTCGAGCTGGTGCGGATCGACGGCCGCAACCCGGATCAGCGGCGCGCGATCGGGCAGGGAATCTCGCTGCCGCTCGGGCCGTTGCGGCTGGCCGAATTCGCCGACAACCCCCGCGGCTTGCGAGACGCGGTGGAGCGGAGCGTCGCCACCGCCGGTCTGCTCCGCGAAGCGCGGGGCAAGGCGTTGGTCCTAGTCGGCGGCGCCTGGCGCGCGATCGCCCGCTTGCACATGGAGCAGGCGCGCTACCCGCTGCACATCATCCACCAGTACACGGTGCCGCGGCGGGCCGGCGAGACGTTTTTGCAGATGCTGGCGGGGATGTCGCGGCGCTCCCTGGAGCGCATCACGTCAGTCAACCGCAGGCGTCTCGAACTGGTGCCGTTGGCGGCGCTGATCCTCAATGAGCTGATCGCGGTCGGCCAGCCCGACCGCATCGTGTTTTCCGCTTTCGGGCTGCGCGAGGGTTACGCCTACGGCCTGCTGCCGCCGCAGACCGATGTCGACCCGCTGATCGCCGCCTGCATCGGCGTCGCGTTGAGTCAAAGCCCGGGGCGCAGCGACGGCGACCTGCTGGAGCGGTGGACCGCGCCGGTCTTCGGCCAGCTCTCGCCGTCGGGCCGACGGCTGCATCGGGCGACGTGCTGGCTCAGCGACATCGCCTGGACCGAGCATCCCGATTACCGCGCCGAGCAGGCCTTTACCCGCAGCCTGCGGATGCCGATCGGCGCGATCAACCATCAGGAGCGGGTCTTTATCGCCTCGGCGCTGCACGCCCGCTACGGTGGCGCACCCGACGATCCGATCAAGGCGCCGACGCGGGCGCTGCTCGACGATCGCGAAGCGGCCGAGGCGCGCAGCCTCGGTCTGGCGCTGCGGCTCGCCTATACGCTGTGCGGCGGCGCGCTCGAACTGCTGAGCGATGTGCGCTTGTCGCGCGATGACGGCGGACTGACGCTGGTATTGCCCGAAAGCGGCAGCCTGTTCCAAGGCGAGGCGGTCGAGCGCCGGCTCGCTGCGCTCGGCCGCGCGGTGGGCCTCACGACGCAGACCCAGCGCCGCCGAGAACGCCGTCCGGCGCTCGCTTAAGGGCAGAGCCGCCTCACCCCCACCCTGACCCTCCCCCGCCAGCGGGGGAGGGGATTTCAATTGCTGGCGCTTGCCATCCCCCTCCCCCGCTGGCGGGGGAGGGTCAGGGTGGGGGTCGCTAACGCACCGGCATGCCGCGCGGCTGCTGCGTCGTCGCGCCCGGTGCCTCGTGCAGCTGCTGGCGCATCACCGCCAGCAGGGCGCTCGGCTGGCCGCCATTGTTCTGGACGATCTTGGCGAATTCGTCTCGTTGGGTGATCTTCATGCTGACGTTGTCGACATAGACGTCGGTTACCTTGTAGCCGTCACCGGCGGGCGCCACGTGCCAGTCGATACGGACCGGCGGCCCGTTCGGCCGGTTCACCTCGCTGTTGACGACGATCTCCTCGCCGGCCGGCGCCGCGCCCAGCACGCGGAATTGCGAGCCGCCATACGGCCCGAGCTTGTCGGCATAGGCCTGGACCGTGTATTCGGCGAACAGGCGCAGGAACTCCTGCTGCTGTTCCGGCGAGAAGACCTGCCAGTAGCGGCCGATCACAAACCGGCCGATCCTGGGGACATCGAAGTCGGCCTGGAACAGCTGGTGGAACCGGGCGATGCGCTGTGCCGGCGGCACATTGGGGCCGAGCGTCTGGATGCCTTCCTGACCCAGATTGCCGACAAAGGCCTTCGGGTCCATCGCCGCATCGCTGCGCGGAGCGGCCGCGAACAACCCGAAGGCGATCGCGATCACGCCAAGTACAAGAGAACGTCGAAGCATAGCGGAGCCTCAATCATAAATCGGATGCAAGGAAACGCACCCGGTGCGATAGCGGTTCCCGACGGGCTGCGTCGCGAATCTTGCGGTTGACGCGACCTAGGGCGCTTGGCCCGGCAGCGGGACCAGCTCGATGCGGTTGCGGCCGGCGGTGAGAGCCAGCGCGCCGTGTTTGAGAGCCAACGCGTCGGCGCCGAAAACCTCGCGCCGCCAGCCGGTTAGCGCCGGCACGGCGGCTTGGTCGTCGGCGGCGATGGCTTCGAGGTCGTCGGCCGAGGCGACGAGTTTTTGCGCGACCTCGAAATCCTCGCAGCGCTGCTTCAACAGCACGCGCAGCAATTCGATCAACGGACCGAGCCCCGGCGGGTTCTGTGCTTTTTGCGCTATCGCCGGCGGCGGATCGGGGTCGGCGAGGCCGGCGGCGACGGCATCGAGGATTTCCTTGCCCAGCCGCCCCTCGGCGATGCCCTTGGCGAGCCCGCGGGTGCGCGCCAGCGTCTCGATGTTGCGCGGTGCGTGGGAGGCGATCTCGAGCAGCGCCTCGTCGCGCAGAATGCGCTGGCGCGGCAGGTCGCGCTGCTGCGCCGCCGTCTCGCGCCACGCGGCGAGTGCTCGCAACACACCGAGAAACCGCGAATCGGCGCGGCCGCGCAGGCGAAACCGGTGCCATGCTTCTACCGGGTCGGTGCGGTAGAGGGTGGCGTCGGCGAGCGCCGCCATTTCCTCGGCAAACCAGATCGCGCGGCCGTTCTTGGCAAGCCGCTGCTGCATCCGTTCGTAGACCGTGCGCAGATGCACGACGTCTTCGAGCGCGTATTTGATCTGCCGCTCGGTGAGCGGGCGGTGCGACCAGTCGGTAAAGCGTGAGGCCTTGTCGAGCCCGGTGCCGGCGAGCTTGCGCACCAGCGTCTCGTAGCTCACCGAATCGCCAAAGCCGCAGACCATGGCGGCGATCTGCGTGTCGAACAGCGGCTCCGGCACCGCGCCGGACAGATGAAAGAAGATTTCGAGATCCTGCCGCGCGGCGTGAAACACCTTGAGGATCGCGCTGTCCGCCATCAGCGCCAGCAGCGGCTGGAGATCGATGCCCGGCGCCAGTGCATCGATCGCGACCGCTTCCTCCGGGCCCGCGACCTGCACCAGGCACAGGATCGGCCAATAGGTGCGCTCGCGCATGAATTCGGTGTCGACGGCGATATAGTCCGCGCCCTTCTGGCGCTCGCAAAACCCGGCGAGCGCGGCGCTGTCGGTAATCATGTTCATTAAGCGAGGTTTAGCGCGAAAACGGCTGTACCGGAACTAGCTTGGCAGCAACGCCTCCGCCTCCTGCCACAGCCGGGCGATCAGTTCGCCGGCCGGTTCGGCGGATGCCAACGCCGCGGCCTGTCCCGCCCAGACCTGCATGCGATGGACATTGCGCGCCGCGGCGCCCGCCTCGCGCATGGCGGTGGTTAATCCTCGCTGGATCGGGTAGGGCGCCGGCCGCGGTGCGTCGGGTGCCGTCAGGGCCCGCACATAATCGGTCGCGATCGAGCGGCCGAGCCGTCCCGAAAACCCGCGCGTCGGCATGGTCGCTTCCGGTTCGAGCTCGACCAGCGCATCGGCCCAGGCTTGATTGGTCTTGGCCTCGGGGCAGCGCAGCAGCGCGGTGCCGATCTGGACGGCGCTGGCGCCCAGGGTCAGCGCCGCCGCGATCCCGCGGGCATCGCCAACCCCGCCGGCCGCGACAATCGGCACCGAGAGCTTATCGGCAAGGCGCGGGAGCAGAGCGAACAATCCCACCGATTGGTGCTCGGCCTGGTCGCCGTCGAAGGCGCCGCGATGGCCCCCGGCTTCGGCGCCCTGGGCGATGACGACATCCGCGCCGGCGGCCACCGCCTCGCGCGCCTCCGCCAGCGTCGTCACGGTCGCGAACCAGTCGATGCCACGCGCCTTGAGCGCCGCGACCACCCGTTCCGGGTAAAGCCCCATGATCGACGACACCGCGCGCGGCGCGGCCGCGAGCAGGGCGTCGCATTGCCGGTCGAAGTCCTGCAGCGGCGCCTCGCCGGCGTCTTCCACGACCGCTGGACCCCATTGCCCGAGAAATTCCCGTACCCGATGCTCGTGATCGGCGTCGCGCCGCGGCGGCGGATCGGGAATCCACAGATTGATCTGCAGCCCGCCATTGCTGCCGGCGCGAAATTCGCCGGTCCAGGCGGCGATCGCCTGGGGATCGGCGGTGAGCGCGCCAAACGCGCCCATGCCGCCGGCGTTAGCGACCGCGCTGGCAAGGCTGACCGGACAGGCCCCGGCCATCGGGGCCATGAGGATCGGCACGCGCAGGCCGAAACGATGGCAAAACGCGGCGGCGCGGGCACGGGCGGATATCGACATGGCGGACCCTGATCGCTCGGTTCTGAGAGATGGTGCGGGCAGTCTCCAGCGCCAGGAGTCGGAGCGACAAATCCGCCGATCATGGCGCTCGGCTTGACAATAGCGGGCGATCCGTGCGGTGTTCGCCGCTCTTCATCGGCAGCGGATTTAATACAGGGATTTTGCGGCGATGCACGCCTATCGCACCCATACTTGCGGCGCGCTGCGCCTGGGCGATGCCGGGCAGGCGGCGCGGCTGTCGGGCTGGGTGCACCGCAAGCGCGATCATGGCCAGCTGCTGTTTATCGATCTGCGCGACCATTACGGCATCACCCAATGCGTGATCGACGTGTCGTCGCCGCTGTTTGAGGCGGCCGATGCGCTGCGGCTCGAAAGCGTCATCACCGTGACCGGCAAGATCGTTGCCCGCTCCGACGACACGGTGAACCCAAACATCCCGACCGGCGAGGTAGAGCTGGTGATCGCCGAGCTGGAGCTGCAATCGGCCGCCGAGCCGCTGCCACTGCCGGTCAACACCGATGCCGACTATCCCGAGGAAATGCGGCTGACCTACCGCTTCCTCGACCTGCGGCGCGAGCGGGTGCATGCCAACATCGTGCTGCGCTCGCGGGTCATCGCCTCGATCCGTCGGCGGATGATCGAGCAGGGTTTTACCGAGTTCCAGACGCCGATCCTCACCGCCAACTCGCCCGAGGGCGCGCGGCCCTATTACGTGCCGAGCCGGCTACATCCCGGGCAGTTCTATGCACTGCCGCAGGCGCCGCAGCAGTTCAAGCAGCTGCTGATGGTCGCCGGGTTCGACCGCTATTTCCAGATCGCGCCGTGCTTTCGCGACGAAGCGAGCCGCGCCGACCGCGCGCCGGGCGAATTCTACCAGCTCGATTTCGAGATGAGTTTCGTCACGCAGGAAGACGTGTTCGCGGCGATCGAGCCGGTGCTGCACGGCGTCTTTCAGGAATTCGCCAACGGCCGGCGGGTGAGCCCGGCCCCGTTCCGGCGCATCCCCTATGCCGACGCGCTGCTGCGCTACGCCAGCGACAAGCCCGATCTGCGCAACCCGGTCGAAATCCGCGACGCGACCGACACGTTCCGCGGCTCCGGATTCCGTATTTTCGCCGGGATGATCGACAGTAACCCGGCGGTGCGGGTGCGCGCGATCCCGGCGCCGGGCGGCGGCAACCGCGCGTTCTGCGACCGGATGAATTCCTGGGCGCAGGAGGAGGGGCAGCCCGGCCTCGGCTATATCTTCTTCCGCGAGGGTGAGGGCGCCGGGCCGGTGGCGCGCAACCTCGGCGCCGAGCGCACCGAGGCGCTGCGCCAGGCGCTCGGCCTCAAGGACGGCGATGCGGTGTTTTTTGTCGCCGGAGTGCCGAAGAATTTCCTGGCTTTCGCCAACCTGGCGCGGCTGCGGATAGGTAACGAGCTTGGCCTCTCGGCAAAGGACTGCTTCGAGTTCTGCTGGATCACCGATTTCCCGATGTACGAGATCAACGAGGAGACCGGGCAAATCGAATTCAGCCACAATCCGTTCTCGATGCCGCAGGGCGGCCTCGAAGCGCTGGAGACGCAAGACCCGTTGACGATCAATGCCTTCCAGTACGACATCGTATGCAACGGCACCGAGCTGTCATCGGGGGCGATCCGCAACCACCGCCCCGACATCATGTACAAGGCGTTCGGGATCGCGGGCTATTCGCAGGAAGAGGTCGAGGCGCGGTTCAGCGGGATGCTCAACGCGTTCAAATACGGTGCGCCGCCGCATGGCGGCTCGGCGCCGGGCATCGACCGCATCGTTATGCTACTGGCCGACGAGCCGAATTTGCGCGAGGTCGTCGCCTTCCCGATGAACCAGCAGGCGCAGGATCTGCTGATGCAGGCGCCAGCGCCGATCCCGCCCGAGCGCCTCAAGGAATTGCACATTCGGCTGGATTTGCCGCCGGCACGCGGGTTGCGTTCTTAAGGCGTGCGTTCTTAAGGCGTGCGTTCGTAAGACGAGAGTTCGAGGAGATCGAGACTTGATGATCGCAGGATGGCGCGGCGCGTGCGGGGCGGCGGTCTTCGCCGCTGCATGTCTCGGCGGCGGTTGGGCGTGGGCGGTGGAGACGCGCCCAGCGGCTCCGATCGATATCGCCGCGCATCGCGCGCTCTACACGATGAGCCTGGCGGGCGCGAAGACCGACTCGGGTGTCACCGGCGCGCATGGCGAGATGGGCTACCAGTGGGGCGAGACCTGCGACGGCTGGACCGTCGAGCAACGCTACACGCTGACGATCAACTACGCCGAATCCCAGGACGTGAAGATCGTCTCCAACTTCGTGACTTGGGAATCGAAGGACGGGCTGCGCTACCGCTTCAACCAGAAGGAAACGCGCAACGGCACCGTCGACCAGGAAATCCGCGGCCAGGCGCAGCTCGATGGACCTGGCAAAGGTGGCACGATCTCCTTCGAGAAGCCGCAATCTCAGACGATGAAGCTTCCGCCAGGGGCGCTGTTCCCCAGCACGCACACGATCCTGCTGATCGAACGCGCGCAAGTGGGCGAAAATTTTATCTCGCGCCAGGTATTCGACGGCGCCACGGTCGAGGGCGCCGTGCTGGTCTCGGCGGTGATCGGTCCGAAGATCGACCCCGCGGTGAAGGTGGATCCCGACAAGGCCAACACCGGTGCCAAGCCCGCCTCCAACCCCGATCCGTCGCTCAGCGACCCAATTCTGCAGCGCCCGGGATGGCGTTTCCGGCTCGCCTTTTTTCCGGCCGACCAGAACGCCGAAAAGCCCGATTACGAGCTGGGCATGACGCTGCTCGACAACGGCATCTCGCGCGACATGTTGATCGATTACGGCGACTATACGATCAAGGCCAACCTCCTGAAGATTGAGGCGCTCGGTAAACCTCACTGTTAATTGAGAAATTTCGAGTTAACCGCACCGGTGGCGGCGTTGGTTTCGGTGGTTTGCTACCGGCTTTGCTACCGCGAACCGCTGATGATCGCGTCGATTTTCTCTGCCGCATCGTCGCGCAGCCGCTCGACGACGTGCGAGTAAACGTCGAGGGTCAGGCTCACGGAGGCATGCCCGAGCCGCTCCTGCGCTACTTTAGGATGCACCCCGGCCAGCAGCAGGTGCGTCGCATGACCGTGCCGCAGCGTGTGCAGGTGCACCGGGAAGCCGAGCCTGGCAGCTAGGCGACGGAAGCCGGTCCCAAGCATTGAAGGTGAGGGGGTCACGCCGTCGGCGCGAGTGCAGACGAATGTATCCGGGGTCTGGCGGATACCGAGCCGCAAGAGGTGTTCCGCCTGCTCGGTGCGCCATACGCGCAGTTCCGCGAGCGCCGTGGCCGGCAAAGTGATGCGGCGCGCCTTGCGGCCTTTGGGGCTGGCTATAACGACCTCGCCCTTCCTCGGCTCGATTGCGGCCGACGTGATCGCGACTTCGCCCTTCTCGACATCGATCGAGGACCAGCGCAGTGCCGCGATCTCACCGCGTCGACATCCCGTCGCCATCGCAATCAAGATCGCCGGATAGAGAGGATCGCCTCGGGCCGCATCAAGCAGCGCTCGCGATTGGGCCGGAGTAAGAACCTGAGGCTCACGACGTTCGAGCTTGGGTGTGCGGCGGCGCAACACGATCGCCGGATTGCGAGCGATCATCTCGGTTTCGACGGCACGGTTGAGAGCCACGGTCAGAATGCGTGCGACTTGTCGGCGAGTAGACGGTGCGAGCAAGCCAGGTCGTCCGTGGACCCGGGCACCATCCTCGGCAAGTTTTGCGTAGAATTCTTGAATAGCGACCGGGGACAATTTTCCGAGCGGAATGTGTCCGAGATGCGGTTCAATGTAGTGCTGAGCGGCTAGCGCGTAAGTCTTATGCGTCATCGGCGAAACCTCGGGACGCGCGAGCGCGAGCCATTTGTTCAGCCAGGCGCCGAAAGTAAGCTTGTCCGGTGTGATCGGGGTACCGTCGTCGAGCGCCTTGAGACGGCGACGCAGTTCCTTTTCGGCGTCACGTCGTGTGCCGGGTACCGTTGCTGTGACGATGCGCCGTTTTCCCGTCGCGGGATCAGTGCCGGCCGAAACCCGAACCTCCCAACGGGGGCCACGTCTGCGGATGTGACCTTGGGTCATGATTGATTGCCCCCCTCGTCGCCTTTGACGCTTGTGGTACCGGCGGCGGCCTCGTGCGCGTGCGGATCGTTGCTCGTTATGAACCCGGTCTTGAGGTGAGGCGGCAGGTCGGGGAAGCGGCAGGTCGGGGCTAAGGTGAAAGAGCGTGTTGTTCATCGCGCTCCAGCGCGCCCGCTGCTCGTCGAGGTCGGGATCGCCGAGGGTCATCATCAGCCTGAGAATGGCGCTCGGGCCGCCGTGCCGGTAGGTCGCAACAAGCAGCAGCGCCTCGTTGCGGAGTTCCTCAGGAAAGACCGGGTCGAAATCACGCTCCAACCGATGCTCTAGTTCCTGGCTCACGCTTCTGCCTGAGAAAGCGGCCGCTTCATCCATCTTCAACTTCAGCTCGGGTCGCACCCGGAAGCTCATAACCACGCGCTCGCCGGGCAAAAGCTCTCGCGCGGGGCGCCCAGCCCGTTTTCGTTCCCTCGTCTGCATCGTGTCGCCCTGTACCAAAAAGAAACAATACATATTCTTAGTCTGTGAAGATTAGCGTTGCAATCGAAAACCCGACAGGGCATCCTTCATAAATACTTAGCGTGTGAAGTTTCTAGGGAGGATACCTGTGAGTATCGTCAGTACGGCCCTGAGCCATCACGAAACACCGCGCGCGGGGGCGCGGGTTTCCGGCACGCGCAGGTCGCCACCCCCTGGGGTGGGCCACAACGGTGGGCCACCGCTTGAGCGCCGGACCTACACCATCCCGGAGGCCGCGCAGTTGCTCGGCCTGTCCCGAAATTCTTGCTACGTGGCGGCTCGATCGGGCCAGTTGCCGGTGTCGATTGCTGCGGCCGGGCGCACAACCCGCCTGATCAGGTCGCGACGCATGACGATCCGGGAGGCTGCTTTCCGGGTCATGGATGACGCCTATGACAAGGCGAGTGCCGGCGGCACGCTGCCGGTCAACCCCCGCCAAATTTACTACGCCGCGCGCCGCGCCATCCTGTTAGCGACGGGTGCGGATTCTCTGGAGAGCGGATATTTCCTGCAGACGCTGCTCCCCGAATACCAGGAAGAGTACGACTGCGATCATGGGATCTGATCTGGGATTCCCGAGGCCATTTCACCGAGCCCCATACCGGACTAGTCGTGCCGATCGGCACACTTCAGGTGCGTGAGTATTTCGGCGATCGCCTTCGGCTAGGTGACCCGGTCGAGATAGATCCCAATCAGCTCTACCCGACGAAGGGGCCGGAGCATCGGTACAACACAGTCCTCTTTGTCGAGAAAGAGGGCTTCGGCCCGATCTTCCAGGCTTCTCAATTAGCTGACCGGTTCGACGTCGCGATCATGAGCACCAAGGGCATGAGCACGACGTCCGCACGGCTCTTGCTTGATCGGCTGGTGGATCGTGGCGTCGAGAAGATACTGGTATTGCACGACCTCGACGTCAGCGGCTTCAGCATCTTCGGAACACTCGGCACCAACTCGCGCCGCTACACATTCGAGAACGAGGTGCCGATCATCGATATCGGCCTACGGCTCTGTGACGTCGATGAACTGGGGCTGCTTCACGAGCCGTTCGCTGCAAATAATAAGAACCCCCATTCGGTCGCCGAAACGTTAAGACGCCACGGCGCCACCCCGGATGAAATTGATCTCCTGATCCAGCGAACCAGTGGCTCCCGCGGGTTTGACGGCGAACGGGTCGAGCTGAACGCGCTGACCTCCGACGAACTCGTCGACTTCATCGAGCGTAAGTTCGGGGAGCACGGGGTCAGCAAAATCATCCCCACTGATGAGGTCATGGAACAGCACGCTCGGCGCATGCTGGAGCGACACACGGTGCTCCGCGAACTCGACAAGCTCCTCCCCGAGATCCGCAAGCAGGTGGCCAAAACCAAGCTGCCGGACGACTTGCGTACCCACGTCGCAGAGCTGCTGGAAGATAGTCCGGAGCTGCCCTGGGATGCTGCGGTTGCCGAGATCATCAGCGAGAACGGCGAGCCGTGAGCGCCGCGCCCGAGCTGCGGCCGAGATGGCGGCTGTGTTTGCTGAAGAGCAGCGCCTGCACAAAGAATTTGCGACGCGCAACTGTGACGCCTCGGCTGGTGAGCGCGGTCGACCGCGTTCAACCATGCCTTCGAGGCACCAATCGAGCATCTCGTCGGCCGTTTCTTTTGGCAGCGCTGCGACCGCGTGATGGTGGGTGAAACTCAGAACCTCCCGCCGGCAGGAGGGTTCAAAAGCGCGGGCGACCGACGCCACGTTCATACACGTCTGGAACGCCGGCCCGATCCAGTCATCCGCCTCGACAATGGCTTTGCGGTCGCCGTAGCGCGCTTCGCCAAAGGCCCACCAATCGCCGATCAACCAGTTTAATTGGCTACCGGCGCGGCCAAGCTGAACGCCGATGTCGCGCCACTCTGTGATCGGCAGGTCTTTCGGCAGGGCGAGACTTATTCCGTCCGATGACAGGACATCGAGCACACGTGTGGATTTGTACGGCTGCATGGCATGGTCTCCGATTAAGAGGGCGAGCTTCAGCGGGCGCAGCGGTTGCGCCAGCCGATCCATGCCGAGCCATTCCATGCCATGTCGCGAAGGGGAGAACCCCCCTCACGCGCCGTTTACCGCGACGTGATCTGATCCTCGCTCCACCCCCAGGCCAGGTCAACAGGCTTGCACTCGACGCGCCTGTTGCATCGCCGACCCACACGATTCGGGCGGTTCCCCCGAAACTGTGTCGCGAGGCGTTGTGTGAAACGCTCGGCGGCACGTCGCGAGTCGGGGGTGACACGATGCCGTATACCGTGGCCGAAGCGGTATACCGTGGCCGAAGCGGCGAAAGCGATCGGGAAGAGCAAGGCGGCGGTTTTTCGTGCCATCAACAAAGGCAAGCTCAGCGCGGCGTGGGAAGAGGCGCGCGGGGTATGCTTGATCGACCCGGCTGAGCTTCACCGCGTGTTCCCGGCAACCCCGACCGTATCGCCCGACGCGCACCGCGACACGTCGGACGGCACGTCGCGAGACGGTGATGCATCTACGGGCGACACGCAGCGATTCGCCGAATTGCAGGGGAGGCTCGCCGACGCGCACCAGACGATCGACGACCTCCGTCACCGGCTCGACGCCGAGGCCGAGGAGCGCCGCAAGCTGACCGCGCTGCTGACCGATCAGCGGCCACACACGCAACGGCAGATTTGGCCGTAGCATCTCCCCTGACGCGCCGGTTGTGGTGGCCGTGGCGGCGCTAATCCGTCTGAGCTGCGAGGAAGTGAGCCACGTCGTCGCCGACCTCAAGCCAGGTATGACCGGCTAGCACCGGACCCCGCATGCAGCCGACATTGCCGGGGCCGCAGAACGCCACCACGTCGCGCACCGGGTCGGGGCCGATGCGGTAGACCAGACCGCCGAGCGCGATCCGGCACGGGATGTTCAGCACGTTTGCGAAATAGCTGTGGCCGATAATTGGCGGGCCACAATGGACCGCCCTGCGGCCCATGCGGATCTTCCCGACGATCGGGCTGTATGGGAGGTCGACCCGCCAGATTACGTTTGGGCGCCGCGCAAAACGCTGTGCCGAAGCCCCGCCCCTGCCGGAACGCCGGAGATCGGCGAGATGTGGTACACGCCCTGGAGCGGGCCGGCCGGGCCAATCCAGCAGATGTTCGAACAGGCGCCCGACATGATCGATCGCCGCAAAAGGTGCGCCAGATGCACGCGCCGCCGCCGATCGTCGGGTTGTTAAACGTCCGCACGATGTGCGCGATCTCGCCGCACCGCTCGGCGGACAAGGCGGCCGTCGCCTGTTTCCGTCGCTTCGCTTCGCCCATAGCGGATAATACCTTTAAGCAAACCCGGCCCTCATAGCGTTCGGTAGATTTTGCGCGTCTTGCCATTCGGCGAGCGCCGTTTCGTGAACCCGTCGATAATATCGTCCTGCACTAATCGACTAAGACCCCAAGCTACGTCGTTAGTCCAAACTGAGCATCCTGATTTCTAGTGGACTATAGCGCGTTCCGCTTTTGTCACGTTGAACAGGCGCGCTAAATCATCCTCGATTTCCCAAGATGGCCGCTCGCCGTCTTGAAGGCAGTCAAGGATCGGTTCACGAAGGAGATGAAGTTCGCGAAGCGGCATATCGGTTTTGCTCCGTCAGAGGGCAGTGAGGAATTCATACCGAGAGATAGGGAGTTGCCGGGCGTCTCTCTTGATAATTGCGGCCAAAGAATTGATAGCTCGGGACAGGCCCAGTCGCCGCCGGTTAGCGCATAATTGGCAATTACGGAAAACCGGCGCAGAACCGGAGTTCTGGAAAACATTGGGCGATGTTGCACTTTACAAAGGCGGCTTCGAGGCGGCCCGCGAGGTCAACGTCGATGCGCGGGAAGGTGCTTTCGACAAAAGCTTTCACGAAGGTTCTTCCTTATTTGAAGAAGAATTGTCCGGCGTCCAAGGAGGATTGAACTTCCTAGCGTTCCGATGCGCTTTTTGCCGTTCTTTTTTATCGACGATTGGCGGCACCAGCGGAATGCCGGGATACAACTCGGCAAAACGTTCTCCCGCGCTTAAAAGGTGCGCGCGCAATCTAACGATTTCATTGGTTGGCATTTCGCGGTTGATCGCAGGTAGCGGCCATAAGGTTTGGAGAACTTGGTTCCGAGGTATTCTTATGGTCTGTTTTGGAATCCGATGATTTTCGAGATAACTATTTCTTACCTGCCAAGCGTATAAATCTCCGGCCTGTATTGGCACGAATTTTTTTTCATCTTTAAATACGGGGCGCGAACCTAAAAACGTCTTCAGATCGCGTCTAGTCTGGTTCTCGACCATGTACCTGAACGAAGGCCAATTTTGATGAAGCTCGTCTTCAAAGGTCCCTTCCGTATCAAAAATGAACTCTACAGGGTCGCTGATCCCGTGATGCTCCTGAAAAACCATGACCGCTAAGATGGTTTGAAGCGCCAAGTGCGTATACGGACTGTGCTGTGACAGGCGCCGCACCGGTCGTGTCCCTTGGGGTGGTGTAGGAGCTGTGGGTAAGTAGCCCGCCGCAACGACCGCCATGAGTTTGGCGGCGACGGGCTACTTATCCACGGCGGTGGTCATCGCAGGACATCGGTAGGGTTTCGGTTGGCCCCTTCCACCGAACCGAGGACCCGACGATGACCGACGAGATGATGAGCCTTCAGGCGCTTTTGGAGAAGAGTTCGGATACTGATCTGCTGCGTGAGATGATCGGCTTCGCCGCGCAGCGTTTGATGGAGCTGGAGATCGAGGGCCGGACTGGCGCGGGCCACGGCGAACGCAGCATCGATCGGCTCACCCAGCGCAATGGGTATCGCGATCGCGATTGGGAGACGCGCGCCGGGACGGTCGAGTTGCGCATCCCGAAGCTGCGCAAGGGCAGCTACTTCCCCGGCTTTCTGGAGCCGCGCCGAATGGCGGAGAAGGCGCTGACCGCGGTGATCCAGGAAGCCTACATCCAAGGCGTCTCGACGCGCTCGGTCGACGAGTTGGTCAAGGCGATGGGGATGACCGGCATCTCCAAGAGCCAGGTGAGCCGGTTGTGCGGTGAGATCGACGGCAAGATTGCGGCCTTCCTCGACCGGCCCCTGGAGGGCGAGTGGCCCTATCTCTGGCTGGACGCGACCTATGTGAAGGCGCGGCGCGACGGTCGCATCGTCTCGGTCGCGGTGATCGTCGCGGTCGGTGTCAACGGCGACGGCAGGCGCGAGGTGCTGGGCTTGGCGATCGGCGCGTCGGAGGCCGAGACCTTCTGGACCGACTTCCTGCGCAAGCTCGCGCGGCGCGGTCTGCGCGGCGTCAAACTCGTCATCTCGGATGCCCATGAGGGGTTGAAGGCCGCCATCGCCAAGGTTCTGAACTCTTCGTGGCAACGCTGTCGCGTTCACTTCATGCGCAACGTGCTGGCCCATGCCGGCAAACAGGGCCGCCGCGTCGTCTCGGCTTTCATCGGCACCGCCTTCGCCCAGGACGACGCCGAGGCTGCCAGGACCCAGTGGCGACAGGTCGCCGACCAACTGCGCCCGAGGGTCAAGAAGCTCGCCGAGTTGATGGATCAGGCCGAGAGCGACGTGCTCGCCTACATGAGCTTCCCGCCGGCGCACCGCACCAAGTTGCATTCGACCAATCCGATCGAGCGCGTCAACGGCGAAATCAAGCGCCGCACCGAGGTCGTCGGCATCTTCCCCAACGACGAGGCCATCATCCGGCTCGTCGGCGCCATCCTCCTGGAACAAAACGATGAGTGGGCGGTTCAGCGCGCCCGCTACATGACGCTGGAAACCATGGCACCTTTGAGCGACGATCCCTTCGTCAAGCTGCCCGCCGTGGCCGCCTGACAAAACCGGCCAACCCTGCCGGAGACCTGGAGCGACCCCGCGCTCCTACACCACCCCATGGGGCACGATCGCCGCACCGGCGCGGGAAGACTTGCTATATGCGTCGTCCAGTCAGCGTGTCGAATCCAGGCCGACACCCGTATTTTTGCGAACTGCCGGATAATTCGAGCGAAGGCTAAAACTCGCTTATCTCGATCGATCTCAGTCCATCCGCGATCTTCGTGAAATTCACCTGTCAAAGATGCCGCTTCAGACATTTTAAAGTAGGCCAGCCGAATGTCTCGATCCAACTCGGCTTGCCATGCATCCGAAAACTGCGCCCATTGGTCAGCGGTCGCGATGAAACCACCAAATACGAAAATTGGGCTGTGCGTAGGTTCGTTGCCGCTCGCATCAAAAGCGGCTTGGTAGATCGCCATGATGAGACGCCTTTTCGCGCTTGCCCCGCTGGCAAGTTAAGGGTTTGCCACTGGCCGAGGGGCGCTGTCGCCTCCGTCGATAAACCGGATTTGCGGAGCGGCCAGAACAACAGGGCCAGAGGTCTTCGAGCGGCCAACTCTGAGTGGTGCCACTTAATTCAATTATTAGATAAAGGCCACGAACAAATATCACGCCTTATCGCAACTCGACTTTCTTTAGGCGCGTAGTGGGGCTGCGGAGTGGACCGCATATTCTACCGTGGTGGGACGGATGATCCGTCCACCTGGTGGAGGATGTTCTCAGGAGGAGTGCTTGTTATGAGCCGTATGAGAGTCGCCCTGGCCTTAGCCTTGATGGCCTTCACCACTGGTGTGTCCTTTGTCCCACATCCGGCAAACGCGATGATGAAGTTGCAGACCTGTGAACCCAAAGGTGACCTTGACCCGGATGACGGGGACCCCGACGATTACGACTGCCGTCCCAACTAAGCATCTTGTCACCAGTTCGAGGCGGCTCATGCTCTCAAGTGAGGCGTGAGCCGCCCGGCGCGAGGCGCCCTCAGAGTCGTATAATCTCCAATATGAAAACCATTTAAAGTGCCTACGAAGTAGAGTTGAGGTCTAAGCACGTCCGCAGCCGGCTCTATTTGGTCCCGCCGGTATTTCAGCCACCAAACTAGCGGGCACAGCCACTGCGAATACTTTAAACGAACCGCCCGTGGCGGTACGCAAAAGCCTTGACCGGCACGCTGCAAGCGATGACCATCAGACCAGTCAATTCGCCGCCCGGCGAGTGACTTTTAATACGCCCGCTGTGAAGCGCGCGTTCCCTTGATGGAGGTCCGTGCCATGCACGACCAACAAACCCAGACGGCCGAGCCACGGCTGTCGCGGCGAGCGCCGCAGCCCCCGTCACGCATGATCCGCTTTTGCAAATTCTGGCGTGGTAATTGCGCGCGGTCGACCGCGACTGCCTGGGTCAAAGCCGGAAAGCTGAAGACCTTCAAAGTCGGCGGCTCGACCTATGTCAGTGAGACTTTTCCCGAATTCATCGTTCGGCAAGCTGCCGAGCGCGACAGCGGCGAATGAGTCATGCCGCCATACGCCGACCCCGGCGCGCGAGCAGGCGCGCACGGGGCCGGGACTCTGGTCGCTGGGGAGCGATCCGGTCCCAATATCACGCCTAGCGCTAGCCCGCTAGCTTCCGCCCATCTGGGTGACCGTCTCGCGCTTCCCGGAGCGCGGCCATGACTGCGGACAGCGGGAGAGGCCCGCAAGCACCGGGCGGCCACCCCCGCGACGATTTCTGGCTTCGGGCTGCAGTCCAGCGCGGCGCGCTCAAAATATATAGTCCGCCTTCCGAGCCGGTCGCGCTGCTCTTCTGGCGACACCCCCCGAGTGTCGCCGCTGCGCGGTATGGCGACCCGTGGAGCGTCGACCTGCTGCCGCTTGAGGAAGCGGCCACATTTTCGATCGCGGGCTCGGCATGACCCCCGCCAGCGTATCGGTCACCTTCTTCGCCGATCACGTCGCCGCAACGAAGCGCGAGGAGCGCCTGACCCTCGCCGAGCTAGCGGACATGATCCGATCGGCGACCGCGAGTTCGAAAGAAAAGCTGCCGTGGTTGAAAATGGCGACGTTCGGCGACCGGCTCAGCGAGAATGGAAGTCTTCGATACGACCGCAATTTGACCCGGCTCGTCGGTATCGAAGGCGACTGCGACCTCGAAACGGTCAGCTTCGACGAGGCCGTCGAGATTGCCGAGAAAATCGGGCTCTGCGCGCTCATTTACACCAGCCCCAGCCACACCCCCGACAAGTCGCGCTGGCGCATCCTCGCGCTGCTGAGCCGCGAACACCCGCCCGCCGCGCGGACGCGGCTCATGGCGCGGCTGAGCGGCCTCTACAGAGGCATCTTTTCCATCGAATCCTGGACGTTGTCGCAGGCTTACTATTACGGCTCGGTCGCCAACAACCCCGAACACCGCGTCGAGGTGATCGAAGGACTCTGCCTCGACGAGCTGGACGAACTCGACCTGATCGCGATCGGCAAGCCGAACGGCAGCGCCAGGCAGCCCCACAAAGCCAAAAAGCCGAACGGCAGCGCCGGTCATAGCGGTGACGGTATATTCCCGTTTTTTGCGCGCCCTGTTTTCGACGAGGCGGCGGCGATAGCCCAAATCGCCAGCGGCGATGCCTACCACACCGCCTGCATTCAACTGGCCGGACG
>CAVZUA010000012.1:0-70223 GCA_963778385.1 uncultured Alphaproteobacteria bacterium
ACGATCTTGCCGCCAGCGGCGTGGTCGACTTGGCTTGGCGAGGAAGTCGCGGAGCCGGAACAGCTAAAGGCTCTGCTCGCACCTTATCCGGCTGACGACATGACGACGTGGCCGGTGAGCACGCGCGTCGGTAACGTCAGGAACAACGACCCGTCGCTGATCGAGCCAATCCAGCTGGGCCAGACATGAGCCGTCATCTTGGCGGTCTCGCTAAAGCCGAAGAGTTTGGAACTATTCCAGCGACTTCACGAGGGGGTCAAGGTGCGAGGGCATGTGCGCGAGGTTGCTCGCCTCTAAGTCCTCATCAGGCAGGACGTTGAGGCTGATGGGTACGGTGCGTCGCATTGTCTGGTCCTGTGATCTTGATCATGGGATCACGGGCCGGAAAATATGCAGTCCGCTAGCGTACAACCTCGCCGCTTTTTAATCAGTTGGTGTGATTTAGCTCCGCGTGGTCGAGCCCAAAACACTCGCATGCGAGTGCTTCCAACCCCTCACGATCGCGGATCGTCAACTCGCCCTGGCGATAACTGATGAGCCCGGAGCGTTGGAGTTCTTGCGCGGTTGTCGTGACGCCGGCCCGCCGCACGCCGAGCATCGAGGCGAGGAACTCGTGCGTCATCGCCATCCGGTCGGTGCGCACGCGGTCGTGGGCCATCAATAGCCAGCGTGCGCACCGCTGCTCTATTGAGTGCAGCCGGTTGCATGCGGCTGTTTGAGAACTGAGGCGTAGAAGTGCACCTGCAAATTCGAGCATCACAGTACGCACGCCCGGGCTCTCGTCGAAGGCACGCTTGCATTGCGCGAGGGGCATCCAGAGGGCGCTGCCCGGTATTTGCACGATAACGTTCGGGCCGGTAGTTCGGCCCAGCAGGGCGGCCGCACCTATCATGCCCTCATTCCCGACCATCCCGATTTCGATCGTCGAGCCGTCCTTCATGATTGTGAGAAGGGAAGTGACCCCTTCCTCAATGAAGTACACGTGCTCAATCCGCGCGGCGGCGTCCTGAATGGTCTGCCTGAGTGACAAGTCAAGCGGCTCTAATCTTGAGAAAAACCGCGAAAAATCTACTGCCGGAAGAGACGCTAAAAGTCGATTTTTGCCTGCATAGGCCGACGACATGCCGCGCTCCCATTTTCAACTAAGCGGGAGCGCATGTCTCTCTCAGGTGCGTCGATGCTTATTATTGTCGCGGCGCAATAATTGACCCTATCAACAGTACCGAGCAGATGAGCGTTCGGAAGCGCACATATAGATTTTAACAGGAACGACCGAGCCGCCGGGCTCGTTCTCAAGTAAAGACGCCTGTACGATTTCGTACAAGTTTGGGAAGCGGGCCACCAATGACAGCACCTGATAACCGCGCTGAACTGAGAGCGGCGCAGGATCGGCTCCTCGATTTACTCGTCCAGCAGGACGAGGCCAGCAAGCAAAAGGATTGGCCACGGGTGACCGCCCTGGAGGCGGAACTTAACGAGGTGCGAACCCGCCGGGATAAGCTCCAGGATGATGAATGACGGCTTTGAGACCCGTCTACGTCGGTAAGCGCGAGGCGCGCAAGCGTTTCTACCGATATCTAGCGGATAGGCTGCTCTGCTCCATACTTCTCCCCATCCTTGGCAGCGTCTCTGGGCTGCTGAAGGCGGTGCCTCGGCCTGGCCGAGCGCCTTCAGCCGCCGGCCTTCGGCAGCCGCTGCCGGCTTTGCTCCTGGACTGCCGGGCCGCTGAAGATCGTGATCTCGCAGCCGCCCTCTTCGTCGTATTTCTCGACGCGCCAGTCCTTAGCATGCTCGCGGGCGCGGAACACTTGGCGAGGAGATCATCGGTCGCGCTCCGATCATAGGCGCGGCCCCAGGCAAATAAAAAAAGCCCCGCCAGTGAGGGCGGGGTCGAGCGAGGCAGACAATTAAACCTCTACGGTGGCGGGATTGGTATCGGAGGGGGCAGTATCGGGCCGCCGGCATCACTTCGGAGCGCTGCGATCACCTCGCGGGCCCGACCGCCATTGATCATCGCCTCCTGCAGACAAGGTTCGCGCTCCAGCGCGCCGCGATACACCGTCGAGGCTGCGGCAACGATCTCGCCGTTACCGCCGAGGATGGCGTCGCCGAATTCGAGCATCCGCAGGTTTGGCCAAGCGCGCGGCCGTATGCTCACGATTGCCGCAAAGATGTCCTTCGCCGGACGGGTCGGCTCCGCCTGTGCCAGGATCAATGCCGCCGATGCGGTCGAGCGCGACACGCCGGCATGGCAGTGAATCAGCAGATGAAAGTCTGCCATCTCGCCGAGCGCGCGAGTGAAATCGAGCATCCGCTCGACATCGGCATGGGTCGGCGCCAACCGGTCGAACTCCGGCTCGATGATGTCGTTAAATCGCAACGCCAGCCGGTGGTGCGGAGCAAAAGCAGCGAACGCCACCGGGTCCGGGTGATCGGGGTCGAGGATCGACAGCACATGCGTCACTCCCGCCGCGCAGTGTTCGCCGAGTTCGGGAATGCCGCAGATGGTCACGCGAAACGGGGACGGTATGGTCGTTGTCACCATCGTTCGATCACGCTTCGTGGCAGTTGAGCGTAGCCAGCCCGGCATCCATGAACCGGTCGCGATCGCGCGCATCTGATGGGCCAATATCTTTTTCACCCCTCAGCATCCGGGCCTGCCTCCGACGGGATGGTTATTTTGCACACGCCAGCGCGCATATGCCTTAAGCGCTGGACTGCCGTCGGATAGTTCGCGCCACGCTTGCAGCGCCTGATTTGTATAGGCGGCGCGCCAATGCTCGTCGGATGCCAGATCAGCTTGAGCCAGCCATTCGATGATTAGCATCAGATCGCGAAGCGCTTGCTCTGGCTCATCCGGCCTATCAAACAGTGGGGGCAAAGCGCCACGTGCAGGCGTCGCATGGGCCAAGCGCTGCACGACCTCGTGCAGATGCTCGCGTTCCATCGTTGTCATGACACGATCCAATCGACCTTTGTCATGACACGATCCAATCGATGACGCCTTCGGTAACCGTTTTCCCATCGCAGGTGGTAAATGGAGCGCGCTAGCGCGTCCCGCTTGATCATTCCGGCCAAAAACTTGATAAATTCGACGCGACGGATTCTGTTCCTGGGTGCCGTCCCGACCTGCTTGCGTCAACGCCCATCTGAACGAGTAATTAGTGAAAGGCGGGTGTTAGCTTTCTCGCTCCGCCATACGGACGGGGTCCGGGGCTCCTGCGGACGGGCTCCGCACGGCCGCTAGCGTCGATGTTGTGAATAGAAGTTTCGGCGGACGGGTACGCTGCGGGAGCGCGGCCCGCCGGCGGCATTTGTTTATCTCGGGCGTGGCGGTCCCTCGATGTATCCGGCCTTTAGATACTTATCACGGCAGTCGCGGTACTCCTCACCGCTACATGTGACCATGTATTTGCTGTCTGGGCTGTGGAGCACCGCGGTCTTGCTGCCGCAGCCAGCCAGCCCAGCCCCAGCCAGCGACGCAATTCCTAGCGCTATGATGGAATTTCGCATCTTTTTCCTCCCGGAAGAGAGGATAGCTTGGAGCTTGCAGATGCTTCAGGTTCGAGGCAACGCCGAGTAGATTGGCGTCCAGAGAAAAGCAAGCTGTTCGGGACGGAGAGGACAGCCATGTCGCTCGAACCAAGCCGGCGTGGCCTCCTGGTCGGGATAGGTGCGACTGCCGCTGGCGCCGTGCTCGGAGTGCACGCATATGCCGGCGACGAGCCGATGGCCTATCGCACGCCGGGGGGGCTGGTTGAGGCGCTGGCAAAACGCCTGGTGTCGTCGCGCGAACTGGTCGATAGCGCGATCGCCCGTATCGAGGCGCTTGATACGAAGATCAACGCCGTCGTGGTGCGCGATTTCGACCGAGCCCGCGCCGCCGCCGCTACCGCCGACGTGGCGCTCGCTAAAGGCGAGCGGCGGCCATTGCTCGGCGTGCCTATGACAGTCAAGGAGCAGTTCGGCGTCGCCGGGTTGCCGACCACGTGGGGAAATCCGAAATTCAGGGATTGGCGGCCCGAATTCGATGCTCTGGTGGTACAGCGCCTTAAGGCTGCGGGGGCAATCATCCTCGGCAAGACCAATGTGCCGGTCGCGCTCAGGGATTGGCAAAGCTACAACGATGTCTACGGCACCACCAACAATCCATGGGACCTATCGCGCTCGCCAGGCGGTTCCTCGGGCGGCTCGGGTGGCGCGGTCGACCCAGAATAGAGCGCGCTGCACGCATCGCTCAGGCTTATGAGGACATGCCTCATGCCCGAACGAGGTGGTATCCGCCCGACGGTCAGCCCGGGCTCATGCTAGCGAGGCGGCGGGATACCAGCCCGCGCATGGCAAAGCCTAGCGGACCGGCTTGCCGCGATGGGCGGTGACCTCGATTTCGATCTTGATGCGCGGGTCGACGAGGCCGCAGATCAAGGCCGTCGCCGCCGGTCGGATCGTGGCGAACACCTCACCGACGACCGGCATTATCTTCGGCCAGTCGGCGGCGTCGGGGACGTAGTACCTGACCCGCACGACATCGCTGAGGCCGGCGCCCGCTTCGGCCAGCGCCGCCTCGATGTTGCGCAACGCCTGCCGTGTCTGGTCGCCCGGATCGTCGACGATGGTCATGGCCGCGTAGTCGAAGCCAGTGGTGCCGGCAACGAACACCCACTCGCCATCGACAACCGCCCGGCTGTAGCCGCCAGCGGCTTCGAGCGGTGACCCGGAGGAAATCAGCCGGCGCATGTCGCCCAACCTTCCGATCCTTGACCGCGGCTCATATCAGCATCCCGGCTTTGCACAGAATTTTGAAGTTTGGGGCTTCGGGGGCTGGCGATGCATCGGTTCGAGGCGCCGCTCAGGCGCTTTCGCGAATGGTGATGATGTGGTCGATCGCCTTGGCATGGCGTTCGCTAGCCTTCACCCCATCCGATCGGTCGCTGCACCGATCGAAAGAGTTGGAGAAGGCCGGATGGATAATTTTGCCAAGGGCGTTGAAGCTGAAATCCCCCGCCTCCGGCGCTATGCCCGTGCACTGATGCGCGATGAAACTGAGGTCGACGATCTCGTCCAGGATACTCTCACGCGCGGTTTGGCCAAACGGCATCTCTGGCAGACAGGCACGGACATGCGAGCGTGGCTGTTTACGATCATGCACAACCAGTATGTTAACTACGTCCGCTCTTCGGTACGGGGTAGACACGTCATGATCGACGATGCGGAACCTGTGCTGTCCCACCCTGCCGGGCAAGAAAAGCGGCTCGAACTCCGTGATCTTGCTCGCGCGATGGCCAAGCTCCCCCTGGAGCAGCGCACGGTCGTCCTGCTGATGGGCCTAGAAAAAATGTCATACGAGGCCGTAGCCAGAATTGTTGGAACTCCGGTGGGTACGGTACGCTCACGCCTCTCACGCGGCCGCGAAGCGCTACGGTCGCATATGGGGATCCGTGATGACGCAACCAAAAACCGGCCGATCGCCAGGATTGCCGCCTAGGCTGAGGTCGGCGGCGCGCAGGCTCGGGCGGTTGTCGACACAGGATGTCCGCTCAAATCTGGTAAATGGACGTTAAGAATATATGCCTTGCCGATTTGGTCCCAGCCCTCCGCCAACGACGACGGAGTACGAGTGAAGGACTATCACCCGAGCCGAAGCGCTACCGGTGCCGGCAGCAGGGCCAGCAGCACACCGTCGCGGATGAGCCCGCCCGGATGCCGGCCAAAGAACTTGATGTCCGCCCGCAGCACGGGCTCGATCGGCACGACGCCCTTGCGCGAGGGGCCGGCTCGGAGCCTATCAAGCTCGCTCCACAGCCCCCTCCTCGCGAAGCCGAAACAAATCTGGCCGGCATAGGCAAGATCGCCACCCCGCTCCTCGGCGACGAACAGGGCTTCAAGACGGCCTTCGCTGAGATCATCGCCCGGGCCGAGCGGCGTGTCGCGCGCGAACGGCCGCGGATCATCCGGCTGATCGCTAGTGAGGCTGGTGCCGCGTCGGCGGCTTGATGACGGTGAAGACATCAAGTCATGAGGGTCCACCCAAGCTCCGATTGCTATAAGTCCGGATAGCATTCCAAAGCCCAATCAGAACCATCCCCGTGATTACGCCACCGGCGCTGGAAGCAAAGTCGATCAAAGCAGGATGACGACCGGGTGACCAATTTTGGCCCATTTCCAGAAGGCCAGCATATCCACATAACAGGAGCCCGAGCACGAGGGCACCAACTCGGCGCTCATACCCTAGCGAAGCGATGGCGCCCGTCCCGAGGTACGCAACAGAATGCTCAAGATCGCCGGGCGCCGGGGTTCGCACCATGTAATCGCCAGGGGTCAACGACAGCACGGCGAGGAGGGCAATACATACCCAGGTCAGCAGCCGAAACAGCCGTTCTAAACCGGCGCGTTTGCTAGGTATGCGGGCGCTCCTTCGTAACATCGCCACTAATACCTCATTACTATCGGAGGCTCACAGACCTCCATATCAAGCGACCAGATCACACCATCGCGAACCGAGCGGCCCTTTTACCAGCCGAGCACCGATCGTGGCCGTCGATGCGCAGCAGGTCGAAGGCAAAATAGGCGAGGCTTTCGGTCCGGCGCAGGCGCAGCGCCTCGCTCAGCTGATCGATTATGGGTGACGCCGCGCTCGGCGGGCACCGCGATCTCGCCGTCGAGCACCAAGGCCGGCAACCCGGCGGCGACCAGCTTGTCGAACGGCGCGCGAAACAGCGCGGTGCGGTCGTGACCGCTGCGGCTGATCAGCGTGACGTCACCGGAGACGATCGTCAGGAGCTGGTTCCCTCATGCTTCACTCATTGCAGCCAGCCCTCGCCGTCCGGCGGCAGGGCGCTGGGGGCAACGATTTGCAGTGGGACGCGTTGAGGCAGTTCCGCCGGGATCACCCCGGTGGGCAATGGGAAGGTCAGCATGGCGCGCGGATATAGGGGCTCGATAAGAGAGGGAAGCCAGTTCGGCTGGCGTGACTGGGCGATCTACGGGTTTCTTGTCGTCGGGATCATCGCCGCAGCGACAGCGGTCGGCTATTTGCTGTAGGGCGAAAGATGACGCGGGGTATCTCAGGCTGCGCCGCTGCGGGGGGAAAAGCGGCGAAACTCGGCATGGGGTCGTATGATGGCGCGGCGGCGGTCGGCCGCCAAGCCTTGGGGGGCCAATGCCGGAGAACAACGCGAGGGCTGACGTGTCGGTTCGCCTGTCGGGTCTTGCCAGGCGTGAATATTGGCTTCTCGCGGTGCTGCCGACATGCGCCGCTTTCGTATGGTACGGCGATGCTTTTGCGGCGCGCTTGTCGCAGCCGGCATACCTGGTGGGAATATTCGCCTGGCTGTTCGTGGCGATCCTCGGGTCTGCGCTGTCGGTTGTGCGCCACGCCGACCTACTCGCGGTGCGGCTCGGCGAGCCGTACGGCACGCTGATCCTCACGCTCTCGGTCACGGTCATCGAGGTCGCGAGCATCACGGCGATCATGCTGCACGGCGAGAACAACCCGACGCTGACGCGCGACACGCTGTTCGCGGTCGTAATGATCATCCTCAACGGCATGGTCGGGCTGGCGCTGCTGGTGGGCGGCCTCAGGCACCGCGAGCAGCACTACAATCTGCAGGGCGCGAACGCGTATCTCGGCATGATCCTGCCGCTGATCGCGTTCAGCCTGCTGTTGCCGGACTTTACGCAGACGACGCCGGGGCCGACGCTGTCGATTGGGCAGAGCGCGTTCGTCGCAATCGTGACTGTGGGCCTCTACGTTACCTTCCTCGCGCTGCAGACTGGGCGGCACCGGAACTACTTCACGTTTGAAGATGGCGACCTGCTGGAGGAGCCGGAGGAAGGGGCGTCCGCGGGCATCCTGCCGCATGTCTTACTACTGATCGCCTACATGGTGCCAGTCATGTACCTCGCCCAGCAGCTTGCGCCCCCGGTGGACTACGTGATCGAGACGATGGGTGAGCCGGACGCCGTGGGCGGCGTCACTATCGCCGTCCTAGTCGCTACGCCCGAAGCAATCGGCGCGGTGCGCGCAGCGTTTGCGAACCGCGTGCAGCGGTCTATCAACATCTCCCTTGGCTCGGTGCTGTCCACGATCGGCCTGACGATCCCGGCGATGATCGCCATCAGCTACCTTACCGGCCACCCGCTGATCCTGGGCGTGGAGCACACCGACGAGTGGTTGCTGATCGTGACGCTCGGCGTCTCGATCGTCACCTTCGCCAGTGGCCACGCGAACGTCATGCAGGGCGGCGTCCATCTCATCCTGTTCGCGGCGTATATCCTGCTGATGTTCCAGGGGTGAGGCGGTCGGCGTCGCAGGCACCTTCCGTCAGGTCGGGACACTAGAATTGCTCAAGTCCAGCGGCGAACACTTCTGGATCGCGACTGCGGCGACAATCAAGAGCATCGCGAAGACGAGCAGCATTGCGATGACCGGGCACGGCTCGTCGCGCTGTCAACCATCCCAGCACGGGTCAAAAACGCCATCGAACACGAGGCGTTCTGCCAAAGTAGGGCGCGGCCATCTGTCCCCAGCGCCAAAAGACGTCTTATCGGGTAGCCCCTTCTGAAACGGCCTACCGCCGCACCCGCTTGCCGCCGCGCGACCGTATCGGCGCTCTTCGGGCACTGTCGAGCGGTTAGGGCGTTTCCTAGATAAAGCTGTCAAAGGAAGGTCTTCTTCGATGATGGGCGATACAAAGAAGCCAGAACCAAAGAAGCCGGGCGAAAAGGAACCGGGTAAGTACCATTACAACCCCGGCAACATGTCGGGAAAAACGATCGACATAGCGAAAGATGAGGGGCACCAGGAGAACAATGTCGATCGGATACGAAGCCGAAAGGAGCACGTTATAGAGCGCGAATAACCGACCCATGCCGGAAGGGAAAGGTGGCTGCGCAACGATCGCCGCCTCGCGCTAAGGCACCTGCAAATCAGTCTGAAATTCGGGCGATCGTCTTAGGCTCCTGATCCGCTCGTTGGGCCAGCCGGTCGTATTGCTCGGCTACGTCCAACAGCTGTGCGCGCATGCGGCTATCCAGCGGCTCCCTGGCGGCCATGCGCCGAAAATCAACAGCCTGCTCGCGGAAATGTGCCGCGGAGCGAGAAAGATGCGAATTCCTCATACCGCCTGCAGTAGGCGCTCAAATTAACCTGTACGCAAGCGCACAAGTTCCATGCGGGAACTTGGCGGCGGCTAGGCGGAAGGGATCAAGCCGCGAACGTAAAGAAAGAGCCCCGCGATGGCAGGAGCTAAGCGCGAAAGTTGGTGACGGGCTGAGGGGATAAAGGCGGCGTATCGTGGGGGTGTCGAAGCCTCCACTTCTCCAGCAAAGGAGTGATACGCCGTGTCAGAAGCTAACGTTGTGACGCTGCTACAGCCAGGGTCGTTTGCCGACCCGCTGACCGAGGTGCTGCGCAACGGCGCGCGCAGTCTGCTGGCTCAGGCAGTCGAAGCCGAAGTGGCCGAGTTTCTCGCCAAACATAGCGCTCTGAAGACCGCCTCCGGCTTGAGCCGCATGGTCCGCCACGGGCACCTGCCGGAACGCGAGGTGATGACCGGGATCGGCCCGGTTGGGGTTCGCCAGCCTCGCGTGCGCGACCGCGGGGTTGCCGCCGAGAATGCCGCGCGCATCCGCTTCACGCCGACGATCCTGCCGCCCTATGCGCGGCGCTCCCGGAGTTTGGAGGTGTTGATCCCGATCCTTTACCTGAAGGGCCTCTCGACCGGCGATTTCGAGGGGGCGCTTGCCGCCCTGCTCGGCAAGGATGCGCCAGGCTTGTCAGCCTCGACCATCGCGCGGCTGAAGGAGGTCTGGCTCGACGAGCACGAGCACTGGAGGAAGCGCGATCTGTCGGCCAGGCGTTACGTCTACGTATGGGCCGACGGCATCTACCTGCAGGCCCGTCTTGAAGATGCCAAGCAATGCATCCTGGTCCTCATCGGCGCCACGCCGGAGGGCAAGAAGGAACTGCTCGGCTTCACCGACGGCGCACGCGAGAGTGCACAGGATTGGCGGGAGTTGCTGCTCGATTTGAAGAACCAGGGTCTGGCTATCGCGCCCGAACTTGCCGTCGCCGACGGCGCGCTTGGGTTCTGGAAGGCGCTCGGTGAGATATGGCCAACCACACGCGAGCAGCGTTGCTGGGTGCACAAGACCGCCAACATCCTCAATAAACTTCCGAAGAGCCAGCAGTCGAAAGCCAAACGGTCGCTGCAGGAGATCTGGATGGCCGAGACCAGCAAAGAGGCCGAGGCCGCTTTCGACGCCTTCATCGCAGCCTACAAACTAAAATACGACAAGGCCACCGAGTGCCTGGCGAAGGATCGCGTGAGCCTGCTCGCATTCTACGATTTCCCTGCCGAACACTGGAAACACCTACGGACCTCGAACCCGATCGAAAGCACCTTTGCCACTGTCCGGCACCGCACGATCCGCTCGAAGGGCTGCCTCTCGAACAAGACGGCGCTCGCCATGGTGTTCAAGCTCGTCGAGGCCGCGCACAAAAGCTGGCGCAGGCTCGATGGCCACAACCAGTTGCCCAAGCTCATTCAAGGTGTCAGGTTCACCGACGGGATCGAGGTCACCACCAACCCGGTATCATCTCAGTCCCAAACCGCCGCCGCCTGAACCATCAGGTCATCACCAAAATTCGGCGATAGCTCCGATGGCAGGGCTCAGCAGAGAACGGTTATTGCCCTGCGGTGGCGTGGTTGCCTTCTACCCACTCAGGTGCGGTCTTTAATTGCTCGGCGGTCTGGGAAATTTTGAACCCACCCTTCTCGGCGTCCCAACTGACATTGCTGATGGGTACGGCCACGCGATGGCTTCCAACCCCTAGCATGCCACCTGAAGAGACCACCAGTCGATCTACCGCCTTCGTTTCCGGGTTCATCAGGACGGTGGAAACACTGCCAAGCTTAACATCGTCCGAGCCATAGACGGAGTTCCCGGTGATTTCCGAGACATCCTCGGCCTTGAGCGGGTTCGGCTTCGGCGCTGGTTGTGCGGCGGTTGGCGGTGTTGTTGTCGCCGGCCGTGGTGCCGTGACTTGAGCTGATGAAGCCGCGGCTAGAAGAACAACTGCCGAAAACGCCGCGATCGGAATTGCACGCATGCGGGCCTCACAAACTACTTGTGACTGCCCTCAGAACGCTTCGATCGCGAAATGGTTTCGGGGTATCGCGAAGCGAGACCGGACCCGTGCGCCGGGATCACCGCCTCGCGCTCCTCCTCGGCGAGATCACTCGCGGGCATAGGGTGCCAGATCCATCTCGACGAAATCGCCGTACTCACGGCCGGCATAGCGCAGCGCACGCTCACGTGCGGCTGAGCCGCCGAAGATCGTCATTTCGCAGGTGCCGTCGTCGTGACGTTTCTCGACGCGCCAATGCGCAGCACGCTCGTGGTCACGGAAAACGATGGGGCGGAGATAATCACTCATCGGCGAGCTGCCGAAATCATCTGCCCTACATACGCCCTAGCGCAGGAATCGTCCCTTTAGGTATTCGCGGATGCGCCGCATCTTCGGCCCGCGCCCCCTCACGCCGCGGTGCCAATGCGTCCGGGATTAGTTTGACCGATGCACGACGTTTTCAAGCTCGCCCGTCACTGCATCGACGCCCAAGGCGCTGGCTATTTAATTATGGATCGCAGCGAAGCGCTACGATCACCGATAGGACAGCCGCCCATGATAGTACCGACAGGCCGCCGATAACGACGATGGCTGATGGAGTGGGCAAGCGGGGTGTTGGATGAATGCCCCGATTGGGTTCGGATCGTTTTGGCATCAGCATCTCGCTTTGCGCCATGTCTGACATGGCCGAGTGGCATCGGTCTCTGAACCCAATAGACATTTGACAGGAAATCTGTAATTCAACGGTTCCCCTTACATAGTGCTCCTCGAATGTTCCAGCTCCAACCTGATAGCGAGCAACCGGTGGCTGAGAGCCTGATCTTGTCGAGCGAGCGTCTCGGTGTGCAGCAGAAAGGCCGTCGGTCTACCGACCTTATCAAACGTCTTACCGATCTGCTGATCGCTTGTTCTCTGATAGCGCTTACCCTGCCGCTGATGCTGATTGTCGCGCTCGCGATCAGGTGCGACAGCCCCGGTCCTGTCTTCTATCGGCAAGAGCGTGTTGGGCTGAACGGCCGCCGCTTTGTGTTGCTGAAGTTCCGCAGCATGAGACAGGATGCGGAAGCAGATGGTCGGCCGGTCTGGGCAGCGGCGCTGGATGACCGGATTACCCGGGTCGGTGGGTTCATGCGCCTCACGCGCATCGATGAGCTGCCGCAACTGTTCAATGTCCTGCGTGGCGACATGAGCCTGGTCGGCCCCCGGCCGGAGCGCCCGCACTTCGTCGACCACCTCGGCAAGATCATCCCCTCCTACGATGAGCGACACACCGTGTTACCGGGAATTACCGGCTGGGCTCAGGTCAATTACCCTTATGGTGCCTCTGTCGAGGACGCCCGGCAGAAACTTGCATATGACCTGTACTACATCGCCAATCACAGCCTTCTGCTCGACCTGAGGATTTTGGGCGCAACGGTCGGCGTCGTCATTTTTCAAAAAGGCGCGAGATAGTTCGTCTCAGCAGCTTGCCCTAGGCGCAGAGAAAGCTTGGAGCCGCCGGCGACACAGACAGAAGTCTCCAGGGCGGCGATCGTGCTCGGTGCAGCGGGCGCGCGGCGTTGGCAGCGAGCGAAAACAAGGCTTCCAGGCATCGTGCAGGAGTGGCCCCTGGCCACCCACCGCGGCACTCGCACAGTGCCATCGATTTGCCGGCGGGCTTTACCGACCGCAGGCCACGCTGGTGATTTATCGGGCAAAGCCAAGCGCTACGATCACCGATAGAATAGCCGCCCATGACAACGCCGACAGGCCGCCGATAACGACAATGGCCGATGGAATGGACAAACGGGGTTTTGGGTGAGCGCCCGCGTCCATCTTCACTGGCGTTCGGGCTCGATTACTCATTGCCGGTTTGCGCTCCCGTTCTATAAGGGCTCCGCGATACTCTGAATAAGTCCCTGCCGTTGGACTTGATAGCTCGGTTATCTCGGTTTGCAGGCTATTCACCCGATCCAGATTTCCTTCCCGGATGGCGTCATCCCGCCTGGCGTAGAGGTCCAGGAGGCGGTCCCCCAGATCGGGCGTTCTTCCTCTGTCAGCATGGCAGCCCTCCAACGGCGATTTATTTTTTCAACATTGTTGATACAAAACCTGTTCCATACCGTACAGGTATAAAATTGTAACAAGGACAGCGAGGCTGTCTGTTCGCAAACGGACGAAAATCACGTACACCTTTGTTTCGAACAATTAATCTTAAAGGCGGGGACTTGCGAGCAATCCCCGTTTTTTAAAGCGACTGTTTTGACTGCCTTGCAGCTGGCTGCTCGCCATTGCTTTCGCAGCGAAGTTCGCAACTAGAACGCGCCATCACTGCATCTGTCTGCTTGTCCTTGATGATACCTATAAGATGGCGAAGTGCTTCGCGACCGCGCGATAGCCGCGATCGAGTGATGACCGGAACGCCAATCTTGGCGATTTGCCCGTAGGCCATACTCCGCCTTGAAAATTGCCTATAGCGCTCTGCCAACGGGCATTTGACCACAGCGCCGCGGTCCGCTCTGTAATGCTGCGGTTCGCCAGCAACCTCCTCGGCATGAGCGCACAGACCGCGGCATGCAACCGGCTACACTCGATCGAGCAGCGGTGCGCCCGTTGGTTATTGATGGCCTACGATCGCGCGGGATCGGTAACGATGCCGATGACGCACGAGTTTCTGGCTTCGATGCTCGGCGGGCGGCGCGCCGGTGTGACCACCACAGCCGGCGAGTTGCAACGAGACGGGATCATCACCTATCGACAGCGTTCGATCACAATCCGCAATCCTGAGGGATTGGTTGCGCTTGCATGCGAGTGCCATCGAACCGACCACACTCGTTACACCCGGATGCGCTGACCAAATTCAAATCTTGTACGCCAGCGGACAGCGTCAACGTTCGAGACGGTCTTGACTTCCGTGCCCATTTGCGGAGGCAGGGATGGGACAACTCGACAGGCGACCGGACGAGGCGCGTGCGTCGCTGTACAGCCTGCAAACGGTGCGGGTGCGCGTTTCGCATGCCGGAGATCTCGGCGAAACGATGAAGAAAATTCGAATTTGGCTGGATCATCGGAAAATCCAGCCCGTGAGTTTCCGGACTACAGGTGATGCTCGGGGATACCTGCTGACGATAGATTTCCGCACCGAAGAGATTGCTGAGTATTTTCGGGAACAGTTCCGGACGGCCATAGTCGCGCCTAACCCATCAAACGGGGCGACCGAGCGGTCCAAACCTACGGACGCTAACGTCTGAAAAGGGGGCATGAGGAGCAGCTCCCGCCGCCCAATTGGCGTGTCGCGGCGAGGGCGCAGACCGCACGGCCCGCGCGAGCGGACCTGCGGCATCTTGTGCGCCGGGCTCTCGATGTTTGAGGCACACGGCGCCGGGCAGGCGGCGCGCCTGACCTCGCGCTTGGACCAGCACCGGTACGGTAGCGTACTTCTACCCCCTGGACGCGTGGACAACTCTGTGGAAAAGCTATCAAGAGCCGGGCTTTAGATCATAGTTTGGCAGCGATTGAGCCACTTTGCCTACAATTTAGGCACATTCCTCTATCGCATTGAAAATTCGCTAGTTTCTGCCCAACATTGCCCCAAGGCCATGATAACGTTGACAGAAATGTGTCATCTTGCCGAAGGTCGGGGTGATTTTGTGGATAAACGACCGGGTCAGTATAGGGGCTGGGTCGGCGCGCTCGCGGTTCTGTCGGCGCACTTCGCCCGGAGGCCCGAACCTGAGGATTTTGCGGGTAGCAAATAGTCGATGGGAGTATGGATAAAACCAAAAACGGCGTTTAAATCCACATGAAACCTCACCTCCCGATAAAACCGACCTTCATGTCACCTCTCCCCTATGCGTCGTTGCGAGCCGAACCCCCACCCGCCCGCTTCGCGGGCACCCTCCCCCGCCAGCAGGGGAGGGTTCTCTCTTCCTGCTCCCTCCCCCGCTGGCGGGGGAGGGTTGGGGTTGGGGTGGGGGCAAGGCCTAGTGGTTCTCCCGGTGCCGCAGCTGGTTGTTGACCTGGCGGTCGCCCGCAAGCCAGCGCGCGAGCTCGCGATGCGCGTCGGCGCGTCGCGTCGCGTCGATCGTCGCGACATCGGGCGGATCGCAGGTAAATTCGAGGATCATCCCGTCGGGCAAGGTCGTGTAGATCGACTTGCAATAGCCGTGATCGGTCTCGCGGAACGGCTCGCCCGCCACGCTCAGCCGCGCTTTTAGCTCGTCATAGGTTTGGTCGCTGGCCTTTAGCGCGATGTGGTAGTGGCTGCCGACCTTGGGCGGAGATTGGGCCTGGGTCAGCGCATACATCTCGGGGTCGGCGAACTGAAAGAAGGCGAGGGCGCCGCCATCCTTGAGCCCGAAAAACGTATGGCAGAAATCGACCTCGCGGCCGAGATCGGCGCGGTAGGTCCGCTCGCACCAGGTCGCGACCAGGGGAATGCCGAGCAGATCCTCGAGGAAGCGGCGATTGGCCTCCTGATCCTTCACGACATAGGCGTTGTGATGCAGGCGCAACGGCAATTCATCGAGCAGCTTGGCGTCGCTGCGCGGGCGGGGTTCGAGCGTGTCCATCAGAGCCCTCCTGGCGGGTCCTCCCATACGCTAGGATCGAGCATATTTCCCGCCGGGTCCCGCCGCAAGGAAGGCTGACGCATGCCCCTGCCGCTCGATAACACCCTCAAGATCGGCATCCAGACCATCCATCGCCGCACCGAGCCGGCGAGCGAGCCGTGGCGGCCGACGGTCGACGAACTCGCGACCCTGGTCGAGCTGGTCGACGATTGCGGGTACGACTCATTGTGGGTCGGCGACCACTTGGCGTTCGCGGTATCGATCCTCGATCCGCTGCTGCAGCTGGCGCAGGCCGCGGTGGTCAGCCCGCGGCTGACGCTGGGGACAAACGTCTATCTGCTGCCGCTGCGCCACCCCGGACCGACCGCCAAGCAGGTGGCGAGCCTCGATCATCTGTGCGAGGGCCGGCTGATCTTTGGCGTTGGGGTCGGCGGTGAGTTTCCTAAGGAGTTCGCGGTCGCCGGCGTGCCGCGCGACGAACGCGGCGCCCGCTTGTCGGCGGTAATCCCGCTGCTGCGCCAATTATGGAGTGGCGAACCGGTCAGCTATGCCGGGAAGTATTTCGGCGCGTTCAGCGACGTCGCGATGCAGCCGCCTGCCCGCCAGGCGGGCGGGCCGCCGATCTGGTGCGGCGGCCGTGCCGACGCCGCATTGGCCCGCGCCGGAAGGCTGGCGGACGGGTGGATTTCGTATGTCGTGACGCCGGAGCAATACCGCGCGGCCCTCGCCAAGATCGAAGCGGCCGCCGAAGCGCGTGCGATCAAGCGGTTCGGCACCGGCCATCTGCTGTTCGTCCGACTCGATGCGACCTACGAGACAGCGCTCGATGTGGCGGCGAAATCGCTCAGCCAGCGCTACGCGATGGATTTCCGTCGCGCGGCCGAGCGCTACGCCGCGCTCGGCACGCCGGAGCAGGTCGCCGCCCGCATCCGCGACTTCCATGCCGCCGGCGCACGGCACGTGGTGATCGACCTCGTCGGACCCTACGAGGAGCGGCCGCGTCAGATCGAGCATTTCGCCCGCGACGTGCTGCCCTTGTTGGCAGATTTGCGCGACGAATAGAGGGAGATAAGGCCGCGTCACCTGTCCGTCGCCTTGGCCGGGCTTGACCCGGCCATCCACGTCTCCCGGTTCTGACGTTCCCGCTTGAAAACGTGGACCCCCGGGTCAAGCCCGGGGAGGCGGAAATTCCTAGACTTCGACCTAAACGCAAGCACGCACTGCGGGGATCAGTCCATCGCCACGGCGGGGCCCTTGCCGGCGCTGCGCGGACGGCGGAGCAGCAGCAACAGCGGCAGCGTGGCGAGGATCATCGCCGCCATGAAATAGAAATTGTCGATATAGGCGAGCATCTGCGCCTGGCGGGTGATCTCGGCATTGAGCGCGGCGATGCCGCTCGGATTGGTCAGGCTGTAGGGCCCGGTATGCAGCATCGCGTGCGCCGCCGGGTTGTCGGGGCGCACGCCTTCGATCAGCCGCGAATGGATGACCTGAGTGTTCTCGACAAACATGGCCTCGACGATCGACACGCCGACGCTGCCGCCGATATTGCGCATCAGGCTGAAGATCGCGGTGCCTTGCGTCAGATGCTGGCGCGACAGCGTCGAGAACGCCGCGACCGAGAGCGGCGTGAACACAAAGCCGAGCCCAAACCCTTGCAACACGCCCGACACCAGGATCAGGTCGGTGCTCATGTAGAGCGAAAAGCCGGTCATCTGCCACAGCGAGAGCGCGGTCAGCGACAGGCCGGTAAAGATGATCAGCCGGGTGTCGATCTTGCCGATGATACGGGCGACGACAAGCATCGCGATCAGCGTGCCGATGCCGCGCGGCGCGGTCACAAAGCCGGCGGTCACCACCGGATAGTTCATCAGCGACTGCATCATCGTCGGCAGCAGCACCATCGTGCCGTTGAGGATAATGCCGACAAAGAACATCAGGATGATGCCGGCGACAAAATTCGGATCCTTGAGCATCGTGCGATTGAGGAACGAGCTGGCCGAGGTCGTCGCCGTGTGCACGGCGAACAGGTAGAAGCACAGCGCCGCGACCGTCGCCTCGACCCAGATCTCGGTCGAGCCGAACCAGTCCTTCAGTTCGCCGCGGTCGAGCATCAGCTGCACCGCGCCGACCGCGACCGACAGCGTGCCGAAGCCGAAGAAATCGAAGCGCTCGCGATGCCCGTGCCGGTCGTCGTGGATGAAGATGAGGATACCCAACGCGCATAGCACGCCGACCGGCAGGTTGATCAGAAACACCCAGCGCCAGGTGAAATTGTCGGTCAGCCAGCCGCCCAGCGCCGGGCCGATGATCGGCCCCAGCATCGTGCCGATGCCCCAGATCGCCATCGCCCGGCCGTGCCGCTCGGGCGGGTTGTTGCGCAGCAGCACCGATTGCGACAGCGGTACCAGTGCGGCACCGCAGACCCCTTGCAGCACGCGGTACAGCACCAGCTGCATCAGGCTGGTCGCCAGCCCGCACAGCGCCGAGGCGATCGTGAAGCCGATCACCGAGACAAAGAAGATCCATTTGATGCCGAACCGGCCGGCGAGCCAGCCGGTGAGCGGCGTCATGATCGCCGCCGCGACGATGTAGGACGTCACCACCCAGGCGATCTGGTCCTGCGAGCACGAGAAGCTGCCCTGCATATGCGGCAGCGCGACATTGGCGATGGTCGTGTCGACGCCCTGCATGATCGTCGCGCAGGTGATCGACGCGGTGATCGCGGCGCGATTGATCCGCGGCCCCGGCGACTCCTCCCCGACCGGCGCGGCCGGCTCCGCCGCCATCCCTGCACTCGCCATCGCGGGTCAATGTCGGCAAGCACGCCGCCGCTTGCAACCGCCGCCGGCGCGCGCGTGATATGTGCGGATATGACTTTACCGCGCATGCCCTACAGCAAATGGGTCCTGCTGACCTTTGGCGGCGGGCTGGCGCTGGGGCTGCTCGTCGTGTCGGCCGACCTCCCGTTGCTCGGCTACGTGGCGAGCCTGGCGATGGCCGCCGGCGCCGCGCTGCTGCCGGCGGCGCTCGTCGCCGATTGGTGGTCCCACCGGCCGTGGCGCAGGCCACCGAAGAAAACGGTGGCGCGGTCTCGGACGAAACGGCCATCGAAGCCGTCCACCGTACGACGTGGCAAAAAGCGTCGCAATTAGGCCGCTTCCCGGCGAAAGCCGGGATCCACTTCGCGGCTTCCCGGGCGTCGGAACAATGGACCCCGGCTTTCGCCGGGGAGCGGTGGAAGAAGCATTGCATGGAGGTAAACCCGAATCGCGGTGCTGCCCCGCCGGACGGCCTATTTCCCGAGCGAAGCGGCTCGTACTAGGATCGGCGGCGAACCTATTCGGAGGAAGCGCTATGGCGACGGGGAAAAAGATCGCGATCGTCTGCACCGGGGCGGTCGGCGGCTATGCCGGGGCCCATATGGTCAAGGCCGGCGAAGACGTCACATTCATCGATTTCTGGCCCGAGCACGTCGAAAAGATGAAAAAGGACGGGCTGACGATCACCCATCTGCGCGATGTCGAGCCGTTCACCGTGCCGGTGCGCGCGCTGCACGTGACCGAGGCGCAGCAGCTGTCGAAGGAAAAGCCGTTCGACATCGCCTTTATCTGCACCAAGAGCTACGACACCGCCTGGGCGGCGACGATGTTCAAGCAGTACCTCTCGGGCGACGGCTATATGGTCTCGCTGCAGAATTGCATGAACGAGGAGACGATCGCCGGGGTTGTGGGTTGGGGCAAGACGCTCGGCTCGATCGCCAGCTCGATCACCGTCGGGCTCAATGAGCCGGGCCTTATCGCCCGCGCGGCCGGCAAGTCGGGCACGAAGCACACCGTGTTCCGCGCCGGCGAGGTGCACGGCCGCGTCACCGACCGCGCCAAGGAAGTCTGCGGGTTGCTGTCGAATGCCGACAGCGCCATGGTCACCGAGAATTTGTGGGGCGAACGCTGGTCGAAGCTCGTCACCAACGTCATGGGCAACGGGCTCTCGGCCTGCACCGGGATGATCACCCGCGACATGGTCAAGAACGATGCGATCCGGCATTTCTCCAACCGCCTCGGCAGCGAGGCGATCCGCGTCGGCCAGGCGCTCGGCTATACCTTTGACGAGGTCAGCCACATGGACCCCGAAATGATCGCCCGCTCCGGTGAGGGCGACGCCGAGGCGCAGCGCGTCATCGACGAGCACCGCCTCGCCGAGGCCAACCGGGCGGGCGGCGGTGAGCACCGCCCGTCGATGGGCCAGGACATGGTCAAGGGCCGCCGTACCGAGATAAACTTCCTCAACGGCTTTGTCGTCGAGAGGGGCAAGGCGGTCGGCATCGATGCGCCGACCAACGCGATCCTCACCGACATCGTGTTGCGGGTCGAGCGCGGCGAACTGAAGCCCGACCCAAAGCACATCACCGATCTGCGATTGAACTGACATTGAACGATCGCAAGATCGTTCAATGTCATCCCCGGGCTTGACCCGGGGATCTCCTTCCAACTTCGTGAGATGGCCGGGTCAAGCCCGGCCATGACGAGGCAAAGAAGAGCGAGGAAGGAATGCTCGCTGTCGTCAACACACCAGGCGGGGCGGCGCCGATCGCGATCCGTGAGGTGCCGGAGCCTGAGCCAAAGGCCGACGAGGCGCTGGTCGCGGTGCACGCGTTCTCGCTCAATCGCGGCGAGATGCGGCTGTTCCAGGTGCGGCCTGAGGGCTGGCGGCCGGGGCAGGACATCGCCGGCGTCGTCGTCCGCCCGCCGGCGGACGGCGGCGGCCCGGCGGAGGGGACGCGCGTCGTGTGCCTGACCGACTGGGAGGGTTGGGCCGAGTGCGCCGCCGTGTCGAGCCATCGCATGGCAGCGCTTCCCGATAATGTTTCGTTCGCTGCCGCGGCCTCGCTGCCGGTCGCCGGACTGACGGCGCTGCGCACGTTGCGTCACGGCGCGCCGCTCCTGGGCAAGCGGGTGTTGATCACCGGCGCCGCGGGCGGGGTCGGCAATCTCGCGGTGCAATTGGCGGTGCGGTCGGGGGCGCGGGTGACCGCGGTCGTCGGCAGCGCCGACCGCGCCAAGGTGCTCGACGGGCTTGGCGCCGCCGACATCGTCACGTCGATCGACGAAGCTCAAGGCCGGTACGAGCTGATTCTCGAAGCGGCCGGCGGCGCGTCGCTCAAGGCCGCGATCGACCGGGTCGAGGCCAAAGGGGTCGTCGTCATCTACGGCAATTCGTCGGGTGAATCGACGCCGCTCGATTTCCGCATGTTCGGCGAGCACCAGAATGCGCGGCTCCAGGGCTTCCACTATTTCACCTCGGAGCCGGAGGAGAAGTTCGGTCCCGACCTCGCGCTGCTGGTGTCGCTGGTCGCCGACGGCTCGTTAAAGCCCCGCGTCGTCGAGCACGATTGGCACGACATCCCGGCGGTTGGTGCGCGGCTGTTGGCGCGAGACATTGCCGGCAAGGCGATATTCCATATTCCGCAACACTAGGAGGGAAAGATGAGCATCAAAGTCGGCGACAAGGTTCCGAGCGTGACGCTGCGCTACCAGACCGCGGACGGCATCCAGGCCGTGTCGTCCGACGATTACTTCAAGGGCAAGACCGTCGCGGTATTCGGCTTGCCCGGTGCTTATACCCGCACCTGCTCGTCGCGGCATCTGCCGGGCTATGTCGCCAGCTCGGAGGCGCTTAAGGCTAAGGGCATCGACGAGATTGCCTGCGTCTCGGTCAACGACGCGTTTGTCATGGGCGCCTGGGGCAAGGAGCATAATGCCGGTGACAAGGTGACGATGCTCGGCGACGGTTCGTGCGAACTGACCGAGGCGCTCGGCCTCGCGGTCGACCGCGTCGCGGCCGGGATGGGCATCCGCTCGCAGCGCTATTCGATGGTCGTGAAGGACGGCGTGGTGACCGAGCTCAATGTCGAGCCGTCAGGCGAATACGGCATCTCGAGCGCCGAGGCGATGCTGGGGCGGCGATAACGGGTCCCGGACTATCGCAAAAGCGTCCTTCGAGACGGCTGCTCCGCAGCCTAAGCGGGCGTCTCGAAGGACGCGCAGAGCCCTTGCAGTAAAGAAAAACCCTCTCCCGCGTGCGGGAGAGGGTTACTGAGGGTAAGCCGCTGAAAGCGGAAGCGGCTACTTCGCCGCCATCGGCGCCAGGGCGAAGCCGATGTGCGGCCGCTCGGGGGCCTTGAAGCCGCTCGGGCGATCGTCTTCGACGATCTCGCCGTCGAGTGCCAGGCGGCCGTCCTTGACGGTCAGCGACATCATGCGCTTTTCGCCGCCATCCGCCGGCGCGTCGAGCAGGCGTTCGGAAATCGGGTCTTCGACCAGGCTCTGGATCGCCCGTTTGAGCGGCCGGGCGCCAAAGGCCGGGTCCCACCCCAGATCGGCCAGCCGCCGGCTTGCCGCCGCGTCGGCGACCAGCGACAGGCCGCGATCCGCCAGCCGCTCGTTGACCCGGGCGAGCTGGAGATCGACGATCCGCGCCATCTCATCGCGGCCGAGGCGGCCAAAGATCAGCACGTCGTCGAGCCGGTTGAGGAATTCCGGTCGGAACGCCTTGCGCACCGCGTCCATCACCTCCAGCCGGGCATGGCCGATATCCTCGTCCTCGCTCAAAGCCAGCAGGGCCTCGGCGCCAAGGTTGGAGGTCATGATCAGGATCGCATGGCGGAAATCCGCGGTGCGGCCCTGACCGTCGGTCAGGCGGCCGTCCTCCATCGCCTGGAGCAGCACGTTGAGCACGTCGGGGTGCGCCTTCTCGACCTCGTCGAGCAGCACGACCTGGTACGGCTTGCGGCGGATCTTCTCGGCCAGCGTGCCACCGTCGTCATAGCCGACATAGCCCGGCGGCGAGCCGATCATCCGCGACACGGTGTGCCGCTCCATGTACTCCGACATGTCGAGCCGGGTGACCGCGTTCTCGTCGTCGAACAGGAACTCGGCCAGCGCTTTGGCCAGCTCGGTCTTGCCGACGCCGGTCGGGCCCAGGAACAGGAACGAACCGGTCGGCCGCGCCGGGTCCTTGAGCCCGGCCCGCGCCCGGCGCACCGCCTTCGCCACCGCGCGCACCGCCTCTTTCTGGCCGACCACCCGCTTGGCGAGGTTGTCTTCCATCTCCTTGAGGCGCTGGCGCTCGGCTTCGAGCATGCGCTCGACCGGGATGCCGGTCCATTTGGTGACCACCGAAGCGACATCGCGCGCGGTGACTTCCTCCCGCTCGGTCGAGGCACGCACCTCGGCCTCGGCGAGCCGTTTTTCGAGATCGGGGATCAGCGCGTAGGTCAGTTCGCCGGCCTTTGACCAATCGCCCTCGCGCTGTGCACGGTCGAGATTGGTCTTGGCCTGGTCGAGCTCCTCTTTCAGCCGGCGGTCCTCATGGCGCCGCGACTGCGAGGTCTGCCACTCCTCCTCGGCGGAAGCCTGGGTCTTCTCGGCCTCGTCCAGCTCGGTTTCGAGCTTGGCGAGCCGCTCCTGCGAGGCGCGGTCGGGCTCGGCCTTCAGGGCCTCGCGCTCGATCTTGAGCTGCATGACCTTGCGGCTGATCGCATCCAACGCCTCGGGCTTCGAGTCGATCGCGATGCGGACGCGCGAGGCGGCCTCGTCGATCAGGTCGATCGCCTTGTCCGGTAGGCGCCGGTCGCCGATATAGCGCGCCGACAGCTGCACCGCCGCGACGATCGCCGCGTCGGTGATGCGCACGCCGTGATGCATCTCGTAACGCTCCTTGAGACCGCGCAGGATCGACACCGCGTCGTCGCCCGACGGCTCGTCGATCGTCACCGGCTGGAAGCGCCGCGCCAGCGCCGCGTCTTTCTCGATGTAGCGGCGGTATTCGTCGGGCGTGGTCGCGCCGATGCAGCGCAGTTCGCCGCGAGCCAAGGCCGGCTTCAACATGTTCGAGGCGTCGATCGCGCCGTCGATGCGGCCGGCGCCGACCAGCATGTGCAGCTCGTCGATAAAGACGATGATCTGCCCGGCCGCGGCCTGGATCTCGGCGAGCACGGCCTTCAGCCGCTCCTCGAACTCGCCGCGGAACTTGGCGCCGGCGACCAACTGCGTGAGGTCGAGCGCCAGCACACGGCGGTTCTTCAAGCCCTCCGGCACGTCGCCGGCGGCCAGCCTCTGCGCCAGGCCCTCGACGACGGCGGTCTTGCCGACGCCCGGCTCGCCGATCAGCACCGGGTTGTTCTTGGTGCGGCGCGCCAGCACCTGGATGGTGCGGCGGATTTCGTCGTCGCGACCAATGACGGGGTCGAGCTTGCCGTTCTTTGCGTCCTCGGTGAGGTCACGCGAGTATTTGGCGAGCGCTTCCCAATTCTGCTCGGCCTGCGCCTCATTCGCCTTGCGCCCCTGGCGCCAATGCTCGACCGCCTCGGCCAAGGCCTTGGGGTCGACGCCGGCGCCGATAAAGATCACGCGCGACGCCTTTTGCCGCGCCAGGCGGTCGAGCAGCCGCTCGGCGGTGACGAATTTGTCGCCGGCGGCGCGGGCCGCCTCGACCGCGCTCTGTAGCACGGCCGCCAATTCGGACGACATATAGACCGGGAACGGCCCATTGCCGGGGACTTGCGGCAGCTGTTCCAGCCGCTCCTCGGCGGCGCTCTTTAATAGATCGGGGTCGCCGCCCGCGTCGCGCACGATGCGCGCCGCCAAGCCCTCGCCGTCGTCGAGCAGCGCCTTCAGCAGGTGTTCGGGGATACAGGATTGATGGCGCCCGGCCAGGGCTTCCATCTGCGCGGCTTGCAGGATACCGCGCGCACGCTCGGTGAAATTTGCGAAGTCCATCTAAGGCACCTCGTCATGGTCCCGCCCTCGCGAGAGGCACGGGTAGCGTCGGTTACGGCCCGCCCCATGCGCGACCGTCAACGCCATGCCGGGAAGATGGGTGTCGGAACTACAAAATCAAGCTGTAGGACAAGATAATTCGTACTGATCCCGTACGAATTAAGGGGCCGCCAACTCACCGCTCTCAATGCGCGAAAAGCTGCTCCAGCGCTGCCACCAGCCAGCCGCTGGCGATCAGGGCAAGCAGCACCGCGCAGGCGACCAGGACGACCGGCTCACGCTGCCGGATCCTCTGGAAAATCTCGCGAAGGGCGCGCCACATCGCCCCACAGTCTAGGCAAATCGCGGAGCATACGAAATTCGCAGGGCGTCACATCGCATTCCGCCTTGGCCGGCCCCCAGATCAAGTCCGGGGACGGGGGAGGCGAGAAACTTCAGTTCCAGCAGGCGCTAGTTCGCGGCCGCCGCGAGCGGGCTGGGGCCGGCGGGGAGGAATTTGTCGAGCAGCCGACCGGGACCCTTCGCGTGCGGCGCGTAGTCCTTGCCGTCGTGGACGCGCACGCCGTTGACATAGACGCCGTGCACGCCGATCGGGTCGCGCAACGTGCGCATGCCCCCGCCCGGCAAATCGTTGACCCGCCGCGCCGGCGAGACCGCGACAGTCGCCGGGTCGAACAACAGGAGGTCGGCCTGCGCCCCGACCGCGATCTTCCCGCGGTCGGGAATGCCGTAAAGACCAGCCTGGTGGCTGGTCAGCCGGCGCACGCCCTCGACGATGTCGAACGCGCCGCGCTCGCGCACCCAATGCCCGAGGAAATAGAGGCCGAACCCGGCGTCGCACAGATAGACGAGATGCGCGCCGGCGTCGGACAGCGCGATGACCCCGGCTTGGTGCTTGACCAGCGGCTCGACGCCCTCATCGACCGCGTTCATGAAACGGCCGATAAAACCGGTGTCGAGGTTCTCTTCCAGCCCGAGATCGAGGAAGGCGTCGAGCGGGTCGCGGTTGCCGCCGCTGACGATCTCGGCGATCGAGCGGTTGGCGAGCCCGGCATTTTCGGCCTTGGTCGGCGCGGCGACGATGACCCTGTCCCAATTGCCCTGGAAGATCGTGCCGGGCTTGGGGTTGCGCAGATTATCGCGGAACTGCTCGCGCCAGGAGGGATCGCGGAACACCGCCTTCAGCTGCTCGCGGTCATAGGCCTTGATCGGATCGAACGCCGGGTGGCTGTAGAACGGGTAAGCTGCGGCCAGCGTGAAATCGAACGACAGCGGCTGGCAGGTGAATTGGAGATAGACCTCCTGGCCGCGCTTTTGCGCCGCGGCAGCGGCCTCGAACATGCCGAGGCCGCGTTCGGGGAATTGCTCGTTGTAGAACGACAGGCCGGTGGTCATGAAGATGCGGCGGCCGTGCCGGCCGGCGATCTCGCCGATGGTGTCGACCGGAACCGTGCCCGAGGCGATCTCGACCACGCCGCGACCCGGCCCGCCCATCGCCCCGACCAATGCTTCGAACTCGCTGATGTCGCTGATCGTCGACGGCATCGGAATGCCGCCCCAGCCCGAATGGTTGGGCGAATAGGAGGCGCCGAGCCCGACCGCGCCCAAATCCATCGCCTCGCGCACAAGCCGCTTCATTTCGGCCAGCTCGGTCTGAGTCGGCTCCTTGCGGGTGCCGGATTCCTCGCCCATCACCGCGGTGCGCACCGCCGAATGACCGACCAGCACCGCGAGATTCATATAAGGCCCGCGGCGTCGGACCATGTCCTGGTATTCGGCAAAGGACTGGAACTGCCAGTCGATGCCCTGGCGCAGCGCGTCGAGGTCCATGCCCTCGACAACGGCGAGATTGCGCATGATCAGGTCGCGCAGCGGCGGCGGGGACGGGACGATCCCAAAGCCGCAATTGCCGATCACCGCCGTGGTCACGCCGAGCGAGGGCGAGGGCGACAGCGTGCGGTCCCAGGTGACCTGCGCGTCGTAATGGGTGTGGATGTCGATGATGCCGGGCATCAGCGCCAGACCGCCGGCATCGACCGTCTCACGCGCCTCGCCCTTGATGTCGCCGATGGCGACGATCTTGCCGGCCTCGACCGCGACGTCGGCCTGTTTCGGGTCGTGGCCAAGCCCATCGACCACCGTCGCGCCGCGGATCACTAGGTCGTGCATGCCGGCTCCCTCCCGAGTCGTCTCGGTCGAAGCTTAGCTTGGCTTACGATCTGTGAGCCGCGCAGAAATCGCAACCCCCACCCCGACCCTCCCCCGCCAGCGGGGGAGGGGGAGAGTAGCACCGGCGTTTGGCACTCCCTCCCCCGCTGGCGGGGGAGGGTTGGGGTGGGGGTCAGCCAGACGCGCCAACGCGGAAGCCGCTGAGCCCGTCCTTTTCGATCTCGCCGGGCAGGTCGAGCTCCCACTGCAGGTAGTTGCGCATTGCCTGCCGTGCGCCCTCGTCGGTGTCGTGGCGGTTGTGGTTCCAGAAGATGAAATCGATGCGCTCCTCGTCGGGCGGCGCGTCGGGCGTCTCGACCACGGAGTAGCCGGCGGCGCGCCAGGCTGCAAAGCCGCCGTCGACGATGGCGATCTGCGCCTGACCGAGCTCGGCGAGATCGGCCATTGCCAGCTTCGCGACCGCGACATCCTCGGCAAAGATGATAATCCGCCGCGCCCCGAGCACGCGGTTGGGAAGCTTTGGGATGCGCGGACGGATCGTCCAGACCGCGCCGGGTGCGTGACCTGCGCGATAGGCGGCGCTGGAGCCGAGCGCGATAGAAGCGGCGCCATCGGTAAGCAAACCTGCGGCTTCTGCCGGGGTTACGATCGCCGCGGCCGTCAGGTTCGGCATCGGCGGCTCGCCCGGCCCCTGTTCAAGCTCGGCGCCGTCGAAGGCCCGTTCGAGCACCACCACGTCCCAACCCATCTGTTTCAGCCAGTGCGCGGTCATTACCGCGCGCGTGCCGTGGTCGTCGACCAGCACCAGTCGCGACCCACGAGTGCCGACCCAGCGATCGATCGCCTGCACCAGCTGCCCGCCCGGCGCCGAGACCGAGCCCGGCAGATGACCGGCGGCGAATTCCCCCGGCGTGCGGACGTCGAGCAGATACGTCGTGCGCCGCGCCGCCTCACGCTGCCAGCCGGCAAGCGTGATCCGATCGATGCCGGTCACTCCGTAGCGCGCGGCCACGGCGGCGGCGCGCGATTCGGACGCGACGATCCCGGCTTCGCTCACCGGTGCCACCGCCTGGTGCGTATCGCGCTCCAGTTCCAGCCCGGCGAGCCGCCAGCCCTGGGTGCCGCCTTGCAACGAGACGACCTTGTTCGGCACGTCGGCATTGATCAGCGATTGCGCGCCGATGATGCTGCGCGTCCGGCCCGCGCAAGAGACGACGACCAAAGTCTCGGGGTCTGGCACCAGATCGGCAAAGCGGTAGACCAGCTCGGCTCCGGGGCAGGTCTGCGCCCCCGGCACGTGGAAACGGTTGAATTCCTCGACCGTGCGGCTGTCGAGGATTTTGAGATTCTTCCCGGCCTGTTGCATCTCGTGCAGCTCGGCGGCGGTGACGTGCGGCGTGTGGCTGTCGATCTCGACGACCTCGGCAAAGGCCTTGCTCGGTACGTTGTTGCTCGGAAACAGCGGGTAGCCGGCCATCGACCAGGCCGCGACGCCGCCGGTCGCGTAGCTGACATCGTTGTAGCCGAGGTGGAACAGGCGGCGCGCGGCGCGCGCCGCGACCCCGTCATTGCCGTCGGCCAGCAGAACGCGGGTCGATTTGCGCGGCACCAGCCGCAGGATGTCGAGCTCCAGCCGGCTATACGGGGCGTTGACCGCGAGCAGCGGGTGCCCATCCGCATGCGGCCCCTCCTCGCGCAGATCGAGAAACGCGATTTCCGCGCCGTCCGCCAGCCAGTTGCGCGCCGTCGCGACGTTGATCGCCTGGGCCTCTGCCATGCCGCCCTCCCCAAGATCCAAGGACGCCGATGCGTCCTCTGCAACTATGTCGCGACGCTCTTCAACACGCCACCCTGGCGAAGGCCGGGGCCCCTTTTTCAGCTGATCGAGACGCGGGTCGCTGGGCCCCGGCCTTCGCCGGGGTGGTCAGCGTAAGGTTACGGCGTGGCGCCCATGCGGGTTTCGTCGACAAAGCGCTCGGTGGCGGCGTCGATCGCCCGGCCGGCGCGGCCGCGTGGCGCGTGGACGTACAGCGCGCGCCCGCTGGCCTTTTCGTCGCTGTCGGGGGGCAGCGGGATCTGGTAGTCGACCGGCTTCGCGTGATCGGCGAGCAAATATTCGGGTCGGTAGACGCTGTTCATCTTGAACATGCTTTTGACGAAGTTGGTCTGTCCGCGCAGCAGCAGCCCGCCGGCGAGTTTCGCGGCACCGGCGATCTGCCGCCAGCCGAGATGCTTTGAATAGATCGCGCGCTGGGTCGCGACCAGCTCCCCGTAGAACTCGTTGAGCGGCAGCTTGGTCGGCAGCACCGAATGCTGGATGTCAAACAGGCGGTAGTCGCGGCTCGACAGACGGCGCTCTTCGGTCAGCCAGCTTTCGGTGCCGGGATAGGGGGTATTGACGCTGATATTGATGATCTCGGGCTGCTCGACGCACCACTCGCGGACGACGCGAAAGCGCTCATGGTCCCAGTCGGGGTCGGCGATCAGATTGATCGCGATATCGACGCCGAGCGAGCGGGCGTATTCCAACGCCTCGAAATTGCGGCCGAGCGGCACGCGCTTGCGGTATTTGAGCAGGCCTTCCTCATCGAGTGCCTCCAGCCCGAGGAACATGTAGGAGACGCCCAGCGTCGCCCAGAACTTGAATACCTCCTTGTTGCGCAGCAGCACGTCGCCGCGCGTTTCGAGGTAGTAGCTCTTCTTGATGCCGGCGCGGGCGATCGCCTCGCCCAGCTCCATGCCTTGGCGTTCCTGGATAAAGGCGACATCGTCGACGATGAAGACGCCCGGCTCGCGGATCGAGCGCAAATCCTCGACGATGCGCTCGGGGCTCATCACGCGGTACGAGCGGCCGTAGAAGGTCCAGGCGCTGCAGAACGAGCAGTCCCACGGGCAGCCACGCGAGAACTCGATCGAGGCGCAAGGGTCGAGCACCCCGAGGAAGTATTTGCGGCGATGCCGCAGCAAATCGCGCGCCGGCAGCAGATCGTCGAGCGAATGCACAAAGCTTGGCGCCGGCCCCTGGCCATCGGCGGTGACCGCGCCGGGGATCGTGGCGAGATCGCGTCCCGCTTCGATCGCCGCGAGCAGCGTCGGCACCGCCGCCTCGCCTTCGCCGCGGATCACGCAGTCGATCGCGCCTTCGCCGTGCTCGATCAGCGCCGGCGCGACAAACGACGAGCTGTGCCCGCCGACGCAGATCGTCGCGCGCGGCAGCTTGCTCCTTGCCGCCTTGGCAAGATCGATGATCTCCGGGACATTGGCGAGGTAGTTGCAAGAAAACAGGATCAGGTCGGGCCGCCAGCGCTCGACCCAGCCGAAGAAATCGCGATGGCTCTCGACCTGGAGGTCGATCAGCGCGACCTCGTGACCCGCCTGCCGTGCCGCCGCCGCCACCAGTTCGAGGCCCAACGGTTCGAGCCGCAAGAAAATCCGCGTGTACATGAGCGGACCGGGATGGACCCCAAGGACGCGCATCACCAACCCTCAACTCGAGTCGATCCCGATTAACGGCCCTGCCCCTAAAGTTTCAAGAGCCGTTTGGCGTTTCCGTTGAGGATTTTTACCTTGTCGGCATCGGCGACCGGGAGCCGGTCGGCCCAACTCGTGCCGGGCGGATTGTCGACAAACGGGTAGTCGATCGAGAACAGTACCCGGTCGATGCCGATCTCCTGGATGCAGTGGAGCAGCGCCGGATCCGAGAAAAAGCCGCTGGTCGTCACCCAGAAATGCTCGGTGAAGACGTCGCGGAACCAGGTCGGGCCGCGCCCATCGCGCGCGAAACCCATGTTGATGCGCCACAGATAGAGCGGAATGCCCTCGCCGAGATGGCCGAGGATGATCTTGAGCCCGGGATATTTCTCGAAGACCCCGCTCAGCACCAGCCGCACGCCCTGCGTCGCGGTCTCGACCGTAAAGCCCCACGCGGCGCGCAGGATGGTCGGGAATTTCTCGATATAGTCCTTGTAGTAGACCTCGATGACCCGCGGGTCGGGGATCGACGGGTGCATATAGAGCGGCACGTCGAGCGCCGCGGCGCGCTCGAAAATCGGCCAGAAACGCGGGTCGTCGATAAAAAGCCCGTTGGTCAGGCCGTGAATCATCGCGCCCTTGAAACCGAGCTTGGTGACGGTGCGCTCCAATTCGTCGGCGGCGCCTTTCGGGTCGGCGGTGGGCAACGCGGCGAAGGCTGCGAAGCGGCTGGGATGCGCCAAGACCGTCTGATGCAGCCGGTCGTTGACGGCTTGAGCGAGGCGCACACCGGTCTCGGCGTCGACCTTCTGCAACGAGGGCGCGGCGTGCGACAGCACCTGGAAGTCGACGCCGGCCTCGTCCATCTCCTTGAGCCGCAGCGCGCCCAGGTCGTAGAGCCGTTCCGGCACCTTGGGCAGGTTCGGCGCGCCGTGCGGCGGCACCGCGTCGAGCCCTTTGAAATGCGTGGCGAGCTCGGGGTCGAGATAATGCTCTTCGAGGGCGATCACCTGGGGTTTGCTCGGCATCCTCGTCCTCCCGCGGTCCGTCGGTCTTTGTTCGCCTTTATATTCACTGGGCCGGCTGCTTGTCGCGCGCGATCATCGCTCTAAGCGCGGCGTGCACCGGTGCGCCGGGGCCCAGACGCTGGATCGCCTCTTCATGAATGACGCGGGCCAGTTCGGGGTGCCGCGCCAGCAGCTCGAAGAAATCGACGATGTCGAGCGTCAGCAGCACGCAGGGGCGCGTGGCGACGATCGTCGCGTTGCGCGGGGCGCCGGTCAAAAGCGCCAATTCGCCGAAAAACGCTCCGTCGTCGAGACGCAGCGGCTGCGGCTGCAGCTCGATCTCGACCTCGCCCTCGACAATGAAATACATGCAATCGCCCGGCTCGCCGCGGCGCATGATCACGGCATTGCCCGGGTAGTCGCGAACGCGCAGCAGCCGGGCGACCTCGGCGATCAGCGTGGCGCCGAGATTGTGGAAGAAGGGTACCTTGGCGACCAACTCCCAGGTTCGCAGAAACTCGCGCCGGCGCATCTCTTCGGCATAGCCGGTGGCCAAGATGCCGGCCATCAGCGCAAACACCATGATGCCGCCCACCATGACGACGCCGGCGATCATGCGCCCCCCGAGCGTGTGCGGGACGACGTCGCCATACCCGGTTGTCGTCAGCGTGACGATGGCCCACCACAGCGCCGCCGGGATCGAACCGAACGCCTCGGGCTGCTCGTGGCGCTCGAGCAGATAAGCGACGCTCGCGGCGGTGAGCAGCACGATCGCCAGCCCCAGCAGCACCGAGACCAGCGCGTGGCGGGCATTGGCGATGACCCGTTCGAGGATCGACAAGCCGGGCGAATAGCGGACGTATTTGAAGACCCAGATGAAGCCGATCAGTGTCGCGTCGCGGTTGTCGGGCAGTGCGATCAGACCGGGGATCGCGGCCGCCAGATCGAATAGGCCGCCGAGCGAGGTCGCCCAGGCCAGCCGGCTGCGCCAGGCGCCGCGGGTCTCGCCGCCGGGCGCCGCGGAGGCGACATAGAGGCGTAGCAGGTAATCGAGAACAAAAAACGCTGCGATGACATCAAACGTATCGGTCAGCAGGTCGCCATAGTCCGACTGCATCTCGACGACGGTCAGGGCGAGCATGACACCGATCCCGGCGGCGACCGCAGTGTGATGCACGCTGCGCCAAATCAGGCCCCCGAGTTCCGGGTTAGCGGGCTGCAGCAGACGGTAAAGGTGCCGGCGGTCCATCATGCCATTGTAATAACAGACTTTCCGCGGCGCGACCGGGAACACTTGACGCGTTGCCAAGCGCGGCCGATCGGCGCGATGCCGGCAATCTCCTGCGCGCTGCCAATTCCTGTTATACGATGCCCCCGGTTTCGAGGGGACAAACGGGCGCTTCCCGTGTCGCTGCTACCCAATTCTCGCCGGGCTCTGCTCGCATTCCTCCATGACGTGATCATGGCGGCGCTGTCGTTCGGCATTGCCTTCTATTTGCGGCTGGGCGACGAGGCGCTGCGTTATGAGCCGCGGCTGACGCTGATCCACTGCCTGGTCTTCACCGGCATAGCCGCGGCGGTGTTTCTGATGACCGGGCTTTATCGCGGCATCTGGCGCTATGCCTCGCTGCCCGATCTGTTCAACATTGCTCGCGCGGCGACGCTGACCGTGCTGATCTTTCTGCCGGTCACGTTTGCGCTGACGCGGCTTGAATCGCTGCCGCGCTCGACGCTGCTCATCAACTGGCTGGTGCTGATCGCGCTGCTCGGGGGGCCGCGGCTCGGCTACCGGCTGTTCAAGGATCGTGGTCTCGACCATGTGCTCGAACGGTCGGGCGGGCTGCCGGTGGTGCCGGTGCTGTTGATCAGCACGCGCGACGGCGCCGACACCTTTATCCGCGAGACGCTGCGCGACCGCAACGCGGTCTACCGCGTCGTCGGCGTGCTGTCGGACACGCGCTCGCGGGTCGGCCGCGAGATTTACGGCGTACCGGTGCTCGGCACGGCCGACGAACTGGAGGCGGTGGTGGCGCGGCTGGGTCGGCGCGGTTTGCGGCCGCAAAAACTCATCGTTACCGCGCAGGGGCTCGACGGCGCGGCAATGCGCCGGCTGCTCGACCGTGCTGACGCGTTGGCGATACCGCTGGCGCGGCTGCCGCGCGCCACCGAGCTGCGCCAGGGCCTTCCCGAGCCCGGCGCTGTCGAGCCGATCGCCCTCGAGGATTTGCTCGGTCGGCCGCAGGCGGTACTCGACCGCGAGGCCATGGCCAAGCTGGTGCGCGGCCGGCGCATCCTGGTGACCGGCGCCGGCGGCACGATCGGCGCCGAGCTGGCACGCCAGCTCGCGGCGCTCGATCCGGCGCAGCTGGTGTTGTTCGACCACAGCGAATATCTGCTCTATTCGATCGACCTGGAACTGCGCGAGCATTTCCCCGGTCTGGCGATCCGGCCGCTGCTCGGCAGTGTGCGCGACCGCACTCGGATCGCCGAGGTGCTGGCCGAGGAGTGTCCGGAGGTGGTGTTCCACGCGGCGGCGCTGAAACATGTCCCGATGGTCGAGCTGAACCCGGTCGAGGGCGTGCTGACCAACGTCATCGGCAGCCGCAACGTCGCCGAGGCGGCGCGCGACCATGGCGTCCGGCTGGTGGTGCAGATTTCGACCGACAAGGCGGTCAACCCGACAAGCGTCATGGGGGCGACCAAGCGCCTCGCCGAGGCCGCCTGCCAGGCGCTCGATCTCGACGAGGCCGAGCGCTCGCGGCGCGGGCCGCCGCGAGCGGGGACGCGCTTCGTGACGGTGCGCTTCGGCAATGTCCTGGGCTCGACGGGGTCGGTCGTGCCGCTGTTCACGCGGCAGCTCGCCGCGGGCGGCCCGCTGACCGTGACCGCCCCCGACGTGACGCGCTTCTTCATGACCGTGCGCGAGGCGGTCGAGCTGGTGCTGGAAGCGTCGGCCACGGTCGCGCTCGATGCGGCGGAGAGCGACGTCGAGGCGCGCGGCAAGATCTTCGTGCTCGACATGGGCGAGCCGGTGCGCATCGTCGATCTGGCGCGGCAGATGATCCGCCTCGCCGGCGGCGAGCCTGACCGCGATGTCAAGATCGAGTTCACCGGTCTGCGCCCCGGCGAAAAGCTTCACGAGGAGCTGTTCCACGACGCCGAGGCGGCGGTCCCGACCAAAAACCCGGCGCTGCGCCTCGCCGCGCCGCGCACTGCCGATTACGCAGTGCTGGCGCGCTCGCTCGACGAACTCGAAGAACAGGCGCGCGCCGCGAACGAGGCGCGGGTCATCGATTTGCTGCAGCGCCTGGTGCCGGAATACCGGCGCGAGCCGGCCTCTCCGGCGCCCGCGAGTCTGCCGCACCCGACCCGGGCGAGCAGCCATTGACGGCCGACGGCCTCACGCCGATCAGCGTCGAGCTGGCACCGGCGCCGACGGACGAGGTGCGTATCCTGATCGACGAACTCGAAGCCATCCTCGCGGCGGAATATCCGCCGGAACAGCGGCATGGCTTGGCGCTTGAGGCGATTTTCCGGCCGCATATCAAGTTTTTCATCGCGCGGCTGGACGGCACCGCGGTCGGCTGCGGCGGGGTCGCGCTGTTCGACGGTTTCGCCGAGCTGAAACGCATGTACGTGCGCGAAGCGGTGCGTGGCCGCGGGGTAGCGCCGGCGCTGCTGACGCACCTGGAAGAAACGGCGCGGGCCACGGGTGTCCCGCTGCTCTGCCTTGAAACCGGGACCAATCAGCAGGCGGCGCTACGCTTTTACGAGCGGGAAGGGTTCCGCCGTTGCGCCGTGTTCGGCGACTACGCCGCGATGCTTCCGCAGGCGATCGCCACCAGCATCTTCATGAGAAAGCCGCTCGGGCCGGGCTGAAGCCAGCTCCGAACGGCTTTGCGCGAATTCCCCTCCGCACTTCCATCGTCATGGCCGGGCGTGACCCGGCCATCCGGCGGACGACTACAGCCGTCTGGACGGCTGGCTGTCGGTTGGATGCCCGGAACAGGTTCGGGCATGACGATTTGAGAGACGCTTTCGGCCGTTAGCGCTGGTAGTTGTAATACTGCGGCCCCTGCTGCATTTGTTGCTGGTTGAGCTGCTGTGTGGTCGTCGGCTGGCCGTAATAGCCGCCCTGCGGCTGGGCATAGGCCGGCGCCGGTGCCGGCTGGCGGGTCGACATGCAGTAATTGTAAGCTTGCCAGTAAGCCTGGTCGCCGGCGCCCTGCGCTTGCGCGGCTCCGGCGCCGGTACCGACGACGGCGCCGGAGGCTGCGCCGATCGCCGCGCCGCGACCGCCGCCGATCGCCGCACCCAAACCGGCGCCCAGGAGCGCGCCGCCGAGCGTGCTGCCGACCGCGTTGTTGTTGGCCTGCGCCTGCGCGGCGGAGGCGTTCTGGCTGGCGTATTGCTGGCAGACCTGGGCATCATACGCCGTCTGCGCCAGCGCGCTGGTTGCCGTCAGCGCGGCCAGAACCCCACTCATAACCCCTGTCATCATACGCTTCATCGAACTCCTCCTTGACCGCCGGCACGCGCGCGGCGCCGCCTCAATGTGGGATATCTACGCACGGCGTAAAGGGATAGTTCACCGCCGTTTGCGCAATTGATGCGCAAACGCGGCCGGGCACAGGCGCTTTACGCCGGCGGCTTCAGCCAGGAGCCCGGCGTCGAGTGCGAGATCGTGACCTCCTCCTCGGTCATGTCGGCCGGTACGTCGGCGAAGAGCGGCGTCGACAGATAGCGCTCGCCGGTGTCGGGCAACATGCACAGCACCGTCGACCCCTTCGGCGCATCGGCGCACACCTTGAGCGCACCCGCAAAAGTCGCGCCGGAAGTGATGCCGACAAAGATGCCCTCCTTCTGCGCCAACTCCTTGCTGCATTTGAGCGCGTCGGGGCCGGGGATGCGGATGATCCGGTCGATCACCTTCATGTCGACCGCGTCGCTGGTGAGCTTGGGGATGAAATCCGGGCTCCAGCCCTGCATCGGATGCGGCTTCCACTGCGCGTGCGGCTCGGCTGGCGTGCCGTCCGCGTTGCGCGCTTGCGGCGCGCCGCTGGTCAGCATCGGCGCATCCTCCGGCTCGCAGACGACGATCTTGGTGTCGGGCCGTTCCTTGGTCAGCACGCGCGCGACGCCCTTCAGCGTGCCGCCGGTGCCGAACCCGGTCACCCAATAATCGAGCTTTTCGCCGGCGAAATCGTCGACGATCTCGCGCGCCGTGGTGCGTGAGTGCATGTCGGGATTGGCCTCGTTCTCGAACTGGCGGGTCATGAACCAGCCGTTCGCCTTCGCCAGCTCCTGGGCCTTGTTGACCATGCCCATGCCGCGCTCGGCCGCCGGGGTCAGGATCACCTTGGCGCCAAGAAAGCGCATCAGCCGGCGGCGCTCGACGCTGAACGTCTCGGCCATCGTCACGACCAACGGGTAGCCCTTTTGCGCGCAGACCATCGCCAGGCCGATCCCGGTATTGCCGCTGGTGGCCTCGATGACCGTCTGCCCCGGCTTCAGCTCGCCCGATTTCTCCGCCGCCTCGATCACGCCGAGCGCGAGCCGGTCCTTCACCGAGCCGAGCGGGTTGAACGCCTCGATTTTGACGTAGAGGTTGACCCCTTCCGGGGCGAGCCGGTTGATCTTGACGACCGGGGTGTGGCCGATGGTTTCGAGAATGTTCGCGTATTTCGCCATGCTCTGGCTCCTCCCGGGTGGGGCGAGTGGGACGCGCGCATTTAGGGGCGCGCGTCGCCTGAGGTAAAGGGCGATAGCGCGACATTGCGACGCGCCCGCGGTTGCGCTTAGATCACGGGCAGCGGACGCAATCCGCGGATTCGGGAGGGAAGCCATGAACATCGACCGCCGCCAACTGGCATTCGCGGGCGCTGCCGCGCTCGGCGCCTCGGCTTTGCTGCGAAACAATGCCGCCTTCGCTGCCGACGACCCCAGCCTCGGCGCCGCGGTGGAGGATCTGCGCAAGGCGATCTTTTCCGCCGACAAGGCAAAGCTCACCGCGCTCACCGCCAGCGAGCTCAGCTACGGCCATTCGAGCGGCGTGGTCCAGACCCAGGCCGAGTTCGTCGACGGCGTGGTGAACCGCAAGATGACCGTCAAGTCGCTGGAGTTTCCCGAGCTGAAGGCAAATGCGACCGGCGACGCGGGTGTCGCGCGGCATAACTGGGTCTCGCAAAGCGAGCAGGACGGCAAGACCACGGACACCAAGATCGGTGTGCTGCAGGTGTGGCAGAAGCAGGGCGGCCAATGGAAGCTGCTCGCCCGGCAGGGCTACAAGCTCGCCTGATGACGTTGCTTCTGTCTGAGACGCGGGTCGGTCTGATCGTCTGATGATCGTCACCCCCGCGTAGGCGGGGGGCTAGGGCGACCGCTCCGTCGCTTGCTCTGGATTCCCGCTTGCGCGGGAATGACGATATCAGCGTGACCCGACCAATGTCCGCCGGTTTTCGGAAGCGCGGGCTTGGGCCGACCGCCGCGTCACGGCAAGATCGGTCGTCACCGACAGGAAGGCGACCGATGGACCTGATCTGCTATCTGCATCCCGGCTGGGAGCCGCTTATCCGCCCAGCCGCGCCGACGCGCGAATGGATGGACGCGACGCCCGAGGCGTTCGCCTACCGCTGCCTCCCGCTCGACATTGCCAACGCGCATGGCTGGGAGGTGCTGTGCCCTTGCAGCTTCCGCGCGCGCTGGTGGGGCGGTCCGGGCACCGAGCAGGTCGAAATACAGCTGCCCGCTGATGTTAAGCCCGAGGTGGCGCCGGTGTCGTTGTTCGGGCAGGGCGTCCTGACCTTTCACATCGCCGGCTTGTTCCGCACCCCGCCCGGCTGGAATTTGTGGGTCGGCGGCCCGCCCAACCGGCCAAAGGACTGGGTCTACCCGCTGACCGGCGTGGTCGAGACCGACTGGGCGCCGTACACCTTCACGATGAACTGGCGGTTCACCCGCAGCTATCGGTGGGTGCGCTTTGAGGCGGGTGAGCCGATCTGCTTTTTCTTCCCCGTGGAGCGCGGCTATCTCGATGCGGTGACGCCGCGTTTCGTCTCGATGGAGGAAGCGCCGGAAGTGCTCGAGCAATTCAAGGCCTGGAGCGCCTCGCGCGACGAATTCCATGCGCGGATGGCGCGGGAGGCGCCGCGCGCCGGCTCGGACAAGTGGCAAAAGCATTATTATCGCGGCGTCGACCCGACCGGGCAGGCCGGCTCCGAAGATCATCAGTCCAAGCTGCGCCTCGCCGAATTTGCCTCGGCGCCGAAGATTGCGAAGCCGCGCTGATCAGCCGTAAACTTCGACATCCCGCGCTGCGGGATAGGCCAAGGAGGCAGGATGCTCGGACGCCCGAATACCGCGCTGTCGCAAATCCACATGCAAATCATGTGGTCGCGGCTCATCGCCGTCGTCGAAGAGCAGGCGCAGACCTTGGTGCGCACGGCGTTCTCGACCCCGGTGCGTGAGGCGGGCGACCTGTCGGCCGGCGTCTTCGACCGCGACGGCAACATGCTGGCGCAGGCGGTGACCGGAACACCGGGGCACGTCAACTCGATGGCCGCGGCGGTGAAGCATTTTCTCGACGCCTTCCCGCTCAAGACGATGAAGCCGGGCGACCACTACATCACCAACGACCCGTGGCTCACCTGCGGCCATCTCCACGACCTGACCGTGGTCAGCCCGACATTTCTCAACCGCGAGCCGGTCGGCCTTTTCGCCTCGACCGTGCATGTCGTCGACATTGGCGGCCTCGGGATGGGGCCGGATGGACGGCAGGTCTTTGAGGAAGGGCTCGCCATTCCGCTGATGGCGCTGGCGCGCGAGGGGAGCATCAACGAAGACCTGATGCGCATCATCCGCGCCAATGTCCGTGAACCGCTGCAGGTCGAGGGCGATGTCTACGCGCTCGCCGCCTGCAACGACGAGGGCAGCCGCCGGCTCGTCGAGATGATGGAGGAGTTCGGCATCGCCAATCTCGATCGCCTTGGCGAACACATCATGGAAACCTCGCGCCAGGCGACGATCGAGGCGGTCCGCAAGCTAACGCCCGGCAAGTACAAGAACACCGTGCACATGGACGGCTACGACCGCCCGCTGACCCTCGTCGGCGAGATGACGATCGGCGGCGACGGCATCCATGTCGATTACACCGGAACGTCACCGGCCAGCGCGTTCGGCATCAATGTCGTGCTGAATTACACCTTGGCCTACACTGCGTTCGGGGTGAAGTGTCTGGTGGCGCCGGAGGTGCCTAACAATGCCGGCTCCCTTGCGCCGATCACCGTCAGCGCGCCCGACGGATGCCTGCTCAATGTCAAGCGGCCGCGTGCGGTGGCGGCGCGGCATACGGTCGGTCACATGCTCCCCGATGTCGTGTTCGGCTGCCTGCACCAGGTGATGGAGGGCGGTGTGCCGGCCGAGGGTGCCTCGTCGCTGTGGAACCCGCAGATCTACGGTGGCGCGGACGTCGCGGACGAACTCGGCGGCGAAGGACATGAGGACGTGCCGCCGTTCAGCACGGTGATCTTCCATTGCGGCGGCACCGGGGCGCGGCCGGGCAAGGATGGTCTCGACGTGACCGCCTTCCCCTCGGGGGTTCGTACGATTCCTGTCGAAGCAACCGAGTCGGTGGCGCCGGTGATGTTCCGTCGTCGCGAGTTCCGCGAGGGCTCGGGGGGCGCCGGGAAATATCGCGGCGGGCTCGGACAGGTTATCGAACTGGGCGGCGCCGACGACATGCCGGTGGCGATGCTGTGCAATTTCGAGCGCATCAACAATCCAGCGCGCGGCCGTGATGGTGGCGGGCTGGGCGCACCGGGGGGCGTCTCGCTGATTTCGGGCAAGCCGATCCGCTCGAAAGGCCGACAGACGATCCCCGGCGGCGACTTCATCCGCCTCGAACTGCCAGGCGGCGGCGGTTTCGGCGACCCGTCGACGCGCGACCCCGAGCAGGTGGCGCTCGACGTCGCCGACGGTCTCATCACCGCCGAGACGGCGCGGCAGGAATACCGCGTCGCCCTTGCCGCGAACGGCGCCGTCGACCGCGTGGCCACCGCCGGGCTGCGCGCCGTCTGAATCGAGGTGGCGTCCGGGCGGCTGCTCCCTCGTCGCCGCTTGAGGCGGCGCAGTTGGCCGGCGCTGGTTGGTCTGGCGCTGCTGATCGCGGGGGCCGCGGCGCGCGCCCAAACCACCGTGACGATCGGCGCGATCTATCCGCTGGCGACGGGCGCCGATGCGCGACGGGCAATCGAGACCGCGACCGAAATCGTCAACACGCCGCATCCCGGCCTGGAAGTTTTGCCGCTCGGCGCGGGGAAGGGCCTGCCGAGCCTCGGCGGTGCGAAGCTTGCCGTCACCCTCGCCGACGACCTCGGCAACCCGTCGGTCGCGCAGGCCCAGGCGCTGCAATTGGCGACGCACGACCATGTCGCGGCTCTGATTGGCGTCGGCGCGGATACCGAAACGCTGGCCGCCACAACGGTCGCCGAGCACCACGCGATCCCGTTCGTCGTCGCCGACGCAACGGCGCCGAGCATTACCGGACGCGGCTTTGGCTGGGTCTTCCGCACGTCGCCGCTCGCCGACGATATCGCTCGCACCGACATGCGGTTTTTGGCGCGGCAGAAAGCGGCGGGTCGAAAGGTCGATACGATCGCCACGCTGGTCGATGCGAGTGACCGAGGGCGTGAAATCGAGGCGAAGCTGCGCGCCGCCGCGCAAACGGAGGGCCTTGCGCTTGTCGGCCTTCATTACGCGTCCGATATCACCGATCTGTCGCCGCTAGTGCAAAAGCTGCGGGCCGAAAACCCCGATGCGCTGATCGTGCATGCCGATGCGGCGACCGCCCGGCTTCTCATCACGTCGATGAACACGCTTGGCTATAAACCGCCGATCATGATCGGCGACGATGCCGGGTTTACCGGCGCCGACTTTATCGCCGCTGCCGGCAATCTGGCGCAGGGGTTGCTCAATCGCAGCGTCTGGAACGCCGGCGAGCCGGGTAGTGCAGTCGCCATCGTAAACGACCTGTACAAGAGCAAGAGCGGCCGCGATCTCGACGACGGCAGCGCCCGCGTCCTGCAAGGCGTCTTTGTGCTCGCCGACGCGATCGACCGTGCTGGCTCGACCGACCCCGCCGCGATTCGCGCCGCCCTACGCGAAACCGATCTCAAGCCCGACCAACTGGTCGTCGGCTATGACGGCGTCAAATTCGACGCGACCGGACAGAACACGCTCGCGGCCACGTATTTGACCCAACTACAGAGCAAGCAGTACGTCACCGTCTGGCCGCCGGATCGCGCCGCCGGCAAGCTCGCGTTGCCGTTCAGGGGATGGGAGTGAGAGCGACTACCAGCAGGTCGTTACACTGTAGCGCGCAAAGACCTTGTCATCTGTCGCCACCGGAAGGTTCTCGGCGATCGATTGCGCGATGAGAAGTCGATCAAATGGATCGCGATGGTGCAGCGGCAAATCGGCTAACGAGCGCAAATGAGAGTACTCGATCCCGAGTAAATTGAATTCCTCTTCCGCCATGACCGTTTCGAAATCTTCAAGAAAGCGAAGCTTGCCGATCCCGCGCTTTATCGCGATCTCCCAACACGAGACAATGCTGACGATAATGTTATTAGCTGGATCGCCGATTTGGTCCCTGACTCCGTCGGGAAGCCGCGGAGATGCGGCGCGCCACCACAGAAACGCATTTGTGTCGAGCAACAGCCTCATCGCGGTTCAGCGGTTAACGGCGCCTCGAATAATTCCGTGATTTCCGCATCGGTAAATTCGAAATCGGGCCCGATCCAAATTTTTCCCTTACCTCGGCCGGGCACTCGTGGCTTGCGGGTCTTCGGCACGGGCACGAGCCGAACCAGCGGCTCGCCGTTGCGCGCGATGACCACATCCTCACCGGCGAGCGCGCGCTCGACGAGGCGTGATAGAGTGCTTTTGGCGCGGTGCATGTTGACGGTCTCGGTCATCGGGACCACCTTTAGCTAGATTAGCTAATGTTGTCGGAGGACGGCAACGTGTCAAGCGACCGCCGCCAGGTGCCGGGATGAACGGGCGCAACGAGCGTGCGCCTTACGCGTCGCGGCCGGAAGAGAGCCGCGGCCGGCTCCATCCCGAGCCGGAGCACGAGATGCGTTCGCCGTTTCAGCGCGACCGCGACCGCGTCATCCATTCGACCGCGTTCCGCCGCCTCAAGCACAAGACCCAGGTCTTCGTCTATCACGAGGGCGACCACTACCGCACCCGGCTGACCCACAGCCTTGAAGTGGCGCAGATCGCGCGGACGATCTCGCGCGCGCTCGGGCTCGACGAGGATTTGGCCGAGGCGCTGGCGCTGGCGCACGATATTGGCCACACGCCGTTTGGCCATGCCGGCGAGGAAGCGCTCAACGCCGAGATGGCCCCCTACGGCGGTTTCTCGCACAACGAGCAGACTTTGCGCATCCTCACCCGGCTCGAACACGGCTATGCCGAGTTCGACGGGCTCAACCTGACCTGGGAGGCGCTCGAAGGCACCGTCAAGCACAACGGCCCAGTCGCTGCGCCGTTGGCGCCGTCGATCGCCGAGTACGATGCGCGCCACAAGCTCGATCTCGATCATTACGCCGGGCCGGAGGCGCAGGTCGCCGCGCTCGCCGATGACATTGCCTACAACAACCACGACATCGACGATGGTCTGCGCGCCGGGCTCTTCGCTATCGCCGATCTCGCCGACGTGCCGCTGGTGGGGCCGGTGTTCCACGAAGTCGCATCGCGCTATCCGGGACTGGAGGAGCCGCGCCTGATCCACGAATCGATTCGCCGAATGATCGATCGAATGGTGCGCGATATGGTCGCGGAGACCGGCTCGCGGCTCGCGGAAAGCGGTGTCCGCTCGGCCGACGATGTGCGCGCGCTGGGCCGGCCGGTCGCCGCGTTTTCCGCGGCGATGGCGGATAACGACCGGGCGCTGAAGCGTTTTCTCTATCAGCGGATGTACCGGCATTATCGGGTTAACCGCATGAGTCACAAGGCGCGCCGAGTGGTACGCGAGCTCTTTCAGCTGTTCCTCGCCGAGCCGGAATGTCTGCCCGCGGAGTGGCGCGCCGCGGCCTCGTGCGACGACGCGGCCGGCCGGGCGCGGACGGTCGCCGACTATCTCGCCGGCATGACCGACCGATTTGCCCTCGACGAGCATCGCCGCTTGTTTGATACCTACGCTGCTGTATAGCGACATCTGATGGGCGACATTTTCGGCGATTTTCGCCGTCTCGTGATGACCGCGCTTAACGATCTGGCGGCGGCGGGCGCGCTGCCGTCCGGCCTCGACGTTGCGCGCGTCGCGGTCGAGCCGCCGCGCGACCCGAGCCACGGCGATCTCTCGACCAACGCGGCCATGGTGTTGGCCGGACAGGTCAAGCGCAACCCGCTGGAACTGGCTGCGAAAATCGCCGCCGCGCTGGGCGGCCGCGAGCTTCAGACGGGCGATTATCGCGGCAGCGGATTTTCCGTCGCCACCGCGCGGCCAGGCTTCATCAATGTCCGGCTGGAGCCGGAAATCTGGCATGCCCAGCTGCGCGACATCCTAGGTCGCGGCAGAGCTTACGGCGATTCCGACAGCGGCGCCGGCAAACGGGTCAATGTCGAGTTCGTTTCGGCCAACCCAACGGGGCCGATGCATGTCGGCCACGGCCGCGGCGCGGTGGTCGGCGATGCGCTAGCGGCGCTGCTCGACAAGGCCGGGTTCGCGGTCGAGCGCGAGTATTACATCAACGACGCCGGCGCCCAGGTCGACGCCCTCGCTCGCTCGGTCTATTTCCGCTACCGCGAGGAGGTCGCCACCCAGCCGGAAAGCGCGCTCCTCCACAGCTCGCTGGTATCGCAATCAGCTTCCGTCGAACCGGAGGGGTTCTACCCCGGCGAATATTTGAAGGAGACCGGACGCCGATTGTTCGAGCGCGACGGCGAGCGCTGGCTCGGCAAGGCGGAGACGGTGTGGCTCCAGCCGCTGCGCGAGTTCGCGGTGGCCGAGATGATGGCGCTGATTCGCGAGGACCTCGTGGCGCTCGGCATCGAATTCGACCGCTTCTCGTCGGAGAAGACGCTGACCCAGGAGGGCGCGGTCGACAAGGCGCTCGGCGTGCTGGAAGAACGCGGGCTCGTCTATACTGGCGTGCTCGAACCGCCAAAGGGCAAGCTTCCCGACGATTGGGAGCCGCGCCCGCAGCTCCTGTTCCGCGCCACCCAATTCGGTGACGAAGTCGACCGGCCCCTCAAGAAATCCGACGGCTCGTGGACCTATTTCGCCGCCGACATCGCCTACCATCTCGATAAATATCGCCGCGGCGGCGACACGATGATCGATGTCTGGGGCGCCGATCACGGCGGCTACGTGAAGCGCGTCAATGCGGCGGTGCAGGCGCTGACCAACGGCGCCGCAACCCTTGACGTCAAGCTCTGCCAGCTGGTCAGCCTGTTCGACAACGGCCAGCCAGTGCGCATGTCGAAGCGTGCCGGCACCTTTGTCACGCTGCGCGAGGTGGTCGACGAGGTCGGCAAGGACGCTTTCCGCTTTATCATGCTGACCCGGCGCAACGACCAGGCGCTCGAGTTCGACTTCGCCAAGGTCACCGAGCAGTCGAAGGACAACCCGGTCTTCTACGTGCAGTACGCACATGCCCGCGCCTGCTCGGTGATGCGCCACGCGGTCGAGGAATTGGCCGCCGACACGCTGACCGACGCAGCGCTCGCCGGCGCGCGCTTGGAGCTACTGTCCGATCCTGCTGAACTCGCGCTGATCCGCCAGCTTGCCGGCTGGCCGCGCCTCATCGAGAGCGCCGCCGAGGCGCACGAGCCGCACCGCATCGCCTTCTATCTGCAGGAGGTTGCGGCGCAATTCCATCTGCTCTGGACCAAGGGCAGGGACGAGGCGCAATTGCGCTTCATCATTTCGGGGGATCCCGACTTGACCCGGGCGCGGCTTGCGCTCGTTCGCGGGGTGGCGATCGTGGTTGCGTCGGGGCTGGCCGTCTTTGGGGTGACGCCGGCGGAGGAGATGTAGGGGGATGTCTTATCAGCATTTCGGGCATGTCGACCCGGAGGAGCGCCTCGACCATGCCGAGACACCGTTTCCGGAAGAGGAGGACTACGCGCCGCGCAGCCGGCTGCCGATGATCTTGCTCGCCGCGGGGGTGGCGTTGCTGTTTGTCGGCGGGTTGTGGTTTGCCTATCACCAGGGCACCAAACATGCCGGCGTCGCCGTCTCTGCCGGCTCGTCCGGCGGCGCGGCGGCCGAGAACGTGCCGCTGATTAAGGCCGACACCGACCCGGTCAAGGTCAAGCCCGACAAGGTTGGCGGGATGAACATCCCCGAGAAGGACGACCCGCTCTACACGATGGGCCGCGGCGGCAACGCCGAGCACATCCTGCCGCCGCCGGAGGCGCCGCAGCCCCGCCCTGTCGCGCCGCCGCCTCCGCCGCCGCAAGCCCTGGCGCAGGCTCCCGGCGCGCCGCCGGGTGCGTTCCCGGCGCCGCTGCCCGCGCCACTGCCCGGGTCGGCGCAGGTCAAGCCGGCGCCTAAGCAGGCCGATAGCGCGAAACCGGCGGCGAAGTCCGCCGAGCCGGCGGCCGGCGGTGCGCCGACCAAGATCCAGCTCGCCTCGCTGCGCTCGCCCGACGAGGCGCGCGACGAGTGGCAGCGGCTGAAGCGCGATAACCCCGACCTGCTCGGCAAGTTGAGCGGGTTCGCGGTCAAGGCCGATCTTGGCGAGCGCGGCATCTGGTATCGCGTCGAGGCGGGGCCGGTCGGCGACAAGGCGGCGGCGATCAAGTTGTGCAAGGCATTGAAGGAGCGCGATCTGGGGTGCCAACTTGTCCAATGAGCGCGCCATCCTGTTCAGCTCCGCCGGTGAGAGTCTAACCGCCGAAGAGCGCGCGTTCTTTCGCGAGGCCCAGCCGCTGGGCTATATCCTGTTTCAGCGCAATTGCCGCGAACGCGCGCAGGTCCGCGCGCTGATCGACGATTTCCGCGACTGCGTTGGCCGCGCCGACGCGCCGGTGCTGATCGACCAGGAAGGCGGCCGCGTCGCTCGCCTCAGGCCACCCGAGTGGCGACCCTATCCGGCCGCGGCGCGGCTGGCGGCGCTGCCGGAGGCGGAAGAGGCGGTGCGGCTCGGCGCGCGGCTGATCGCCGACGATCTGGCTGAGATCGGCGTGACGGTCGATGCGATGCCGGTGCTCGACCTGCCGGTGCCCGGCGCCGACAACGTTATCGGCGACCGCGCCTACGGCAGCGAGCAGGCCAGCGTCGCCCGGCTCGGCCGCGCAGTTTGCGAGGGCCTGCTCGAAGGCGGCGTGCTGCCGATCGTCAAGCACATGCCCGGCCATGGCCGCGCCCGCGTCGACAGCCACAAGGTGCTGCCGATCGTCGACGAAGACGGCGCCATACTGACGGCGACTGATTTCGCTTCGTTTCGTGCGCTGTGCGACACACCCCAAGGGAATGCGATATGGGCGATGACCGCGCATGTCGTGTACAGCGCAATCGACCGCGATCGCCCGGCAACGTTGTCGCCCACGGTAATCGACCAAGTTATCCGTCGGTCGATCGCCTTCGACGGCTTCCTGGTGTCGGACGATATCGGCATGGGCGCGCTCGGCGGCAGCTTCGCCGAGCGCAGCGCGACCGCGCTCGCCGCGGGCTGCGACGCGGTGCTGCATTGCAGCGGCAAGCTCGATGAGATGCGCGGGGCCGCCTCGGCGGCCATGCCCCTCACCACCGCGGCGAAGGCGCGCCTCGCGCGCGGCGAGGAATTGCGCCGCGCCTCCTACCGCGATTTCGACCGCCGCGCGACCGAAGCGCGCTTCGACAGGCTGATCCGAGCGCTTGCCGCATGATCGTCGACGGTCAACTCGCCGCGATGGTCAAGAGCGCGACCACCTGGATCGTGCCGGTGATCTTCGCGGTGACCCTGCACGAGGCGGCGCACGGCTTCGCCGCCTTGCGCTTTGGCGACGACACCGCCTTGCGTGCCGGCCGGGTCAGTCTCAACCCGCTCAACCATATCGACTTGTTCGGCACGCTACTGCTGCCGCTGCTGCTCGTGCTGACCTCCGGTTTCATGTTCGGTTACGCGAAGCCGGTGCCCGTCAATTTCGGCCGGCTGAAGCCGCTGCGGCTGGGGATGGTCGTCGTCGCGCTCGCCGGGCCGATGACCAACGTGCTGCTGGCGATCATCTCCTCGCTGCTGTTTTTCGGGGTCGGGCTGGTGCCGCAGGCCGGCCAGGAATTTCTCGCGCGCAACCTGGTCAACTCGCTGCAGATCAACGCGGTGCTGTGCGTCTTCAACATGCTGCCGCTGCCGCCGCTCGATGGCGGCCGCGTTGCGGTAGGGTTGCTGCCGCGGCTGCTGGCGCGCCCGCTCTCCCGGCTCGAACCCTACGGGATGCTGATCCTGATGGGGCTGTTTCTGCTCGGCTACATCAGCGCGCGCACCGGGCTCGGCTTTAATCCGCTCGGCTGGCTGATCGCCGTGCCGGCGCACGCGCTGATCCGCTTCGTGCTCGCGGTGACGGGCCAAGGCGGATAACGAGGCGCGCATGAGCGACGAGGCCCAACTGGTTCTCGACCTCGACGGGTATGAGGGCCCGATCGACCTGCTGCTGTCGCTGGCGCGCGAGCAGAAGGTCGATCTTGCGCGCATCTCGATCCTGCAGCTGGCCGACCAGTATCTCGCGTTTATCGCCCAGCGCCGCCACCTGCAGCTCGAGGTCGCCGCCGACTACCTGGTGATGGCGGCGTGGCTCGCCTACCTGAAGTCGCGCCTGCTGCTGCCCGACCCGCCGGAGGACGAAACCGGCCCGTCCGCGGTCGAGCTCGCCGAGGCGCTGGCGCACCGCCTGCGCCTCTTGGCGGCGATGCAGCGCGCCGGCACGGCGCTGATGGCGCGACCGCTGCTTGGCCGCGACGTGTTCGCCCGCGGCGCGCCGGAGGGGCTCGCCACGATCGACCAGCCGGTCTACGAGCTGAGCCTATACGAACTGCTCAAGGCCTACGCCGACGGCCATCGCCGCCAGCATGGCCAGGTGCTGACCATCCTGCCGTCGGCCTATCAGTCGCTGGCCGATGCCATGGAGCATCTCGCGCGCTTTGTCGGCCACGTTCCCGACTGGCGCGAGCTGGTGGCGTTTCTGCCCGAGGATTGGCGCGACGGCCCGCTAATCAAGTCGGCGCTTGCCGCGACCTTCGCCGCGACGCTCGAATTGGCGAAATCCGGCCGCCTCGAATTGCGCCAGGACCGCGCCTTCGGCCCGCTCTATCTGCGCAGCGCCGCGCGATGAACCCGCAGCTGAGGCTGCTGGAGGCGCTGCTCTTCGCCGCGCCCGAGCCGCTCTCCGAGGCGGAGTTGGCATTGCGGCTGGGTGACGAGGCCGATGTCCTCGCGCTGCTCGGCGCGCTGGCCGAGGCCTATGCCGAACACGGCATCAATCTGGTCGGCGTCGCCGGCGGCTGGGCGTTTCGCACCGCCCCCGACCTCGCGCCCGCGCTGCGCAGCGAGCGCGACGTGCCGCGCCGCCTGTCGCGCGCCGCGGTCGAGACGCTGGCGGTGATCGCCTATCACCAGCCGGTGACGCGCGCCGAGATCGAGGCGATCCGCGGCGTCGGACTGGCCCGTGGCACGCTCGACCGGCTCTTGGAGGCGGGCTGGGTGCAGCCCAAGGGCCGCCGCGAAGCGCCCGGCCGCCCGCTCAATTGGGTGACGACGCCGCAATTCCTCGCCCATTTCGGTCTCGACAGCCTCAAGGAGCTGCCCGGCGTCGAAGAGCTGCGCCAGTCCGGCCTGCTCGATCTCGGCCCTGCCGTGCTCGGCGAAGCCCTCCCGCACGAAGCCGACGACAAGGCAGAAGCGCCCGAGGAGTAGGCGGCAAGGCGCGTCTCGAAGGACGCACTGCCCGCCGCCACATTCCTGTGCCGAGATTTTCCCGCTTCATCCGACGCTGGCGGCGCTCCTACAATCAGCGCAAAGTGGAGGAGGATCGCGCATGACCGTCACCATTCGCCAGATCGGCCCGTGCTTTGCCGGTGAGGTCGATGGCATCGACATGACTCGGCCGCTGACCGCGGACCGGGTCGCGGCGATCCATGCCGGCATGGACAAATACGCAGTATTGATCTTCCACGATCAGTCCATCGACGACGATCAGCAACTCGCCTTCACCCGCAGCCTCGGCGAGATCGAGATGACGCTCAACACGGGGCTGCGCGCCGAGAGCGAATACCGCCTGCCGCCGACCTTTGCCGATGTCTCCAACCTCGACCAGCACCACAAGCCGATGGCGCGCGACGATCGCCGCCGGTTGTTTTCGCTCGGCAATCGGCTATGGCATTCCGACAGTTCGTTCAAGGCGATCCCCGCCAAGTATTCGCTGCTGCACGCGCGCAAGAACCCGTCGAAGGGCGGCAACACCGAGTTCGCCGACATGCGCGCCGGCTGGGACGCGCTCGACCCCGAAATCCAGGCGCAATGCGAGGGCCTCGTCTGCGAGCACAGCCAGATCTATTCGCGCCAGCAAATCGGCTTTTTCGATCTCAACGACGAGGAGCGCGAGCGCTTCAAGCCGGTGCGCCAGACCTTGGTGCGCACCCATCCGGTGACCGGCCGCAAATCGCTCTATCTCGCCTCGCATGCCGGCGCCATCGTCGGCTGGCCGATCCCCGAGGCGCGCGCCTTCCTGCGCGACCTGATCGAGCACGCCACCCAGCGCCAGTTCGTCTACTCGCATAAATGGGCGGTCGGCGACCTGGTGATGTGGGACAACCGCCAGACGATGCATCGCGGCCGTCCGTTCCCGCCCGAGGAAGCGCGCGACGTCCGCCGCACCACGCTCGCCGGCGACGCGCCGACCGCCGTTCAGGCGGAAGCGGCATAATTCTTCGGGCACGAAGCATTAGAAATTCTCATGTATAGGATGAGAAATTATCGTCGGGGCAGCGCGGCGATAAGGTTGTGCAACGGTTCAGTCCGTCCCCATTTTGCATTACGCTCGCGCTAACGTGCAGCACCTCAACCGGAGAGATCTCATGGACGGCCTGGCTATTTCAAATCTGAAGGGCATCAAGGCGCCGATCAACTTCACCGCGCCGATGGACGAGAAGCCGTATTCCTACAATTACGACCCCGGCCCCAACATCGCGCTGCGCAACACCGAGAACGAAGAGCGCACGGTGACGGTCTATGATGGGCGCGGCCTCGATCTGTCGCTCGACCGCGAAGGCTTTGCCCTCGTCCACCGCAAGACCGCCGCCAGCGATCTCTATGACGAGGCGATCATCAAGTCGGTCTACTACCCGGAATGCGAAAAGCTGATGAGAGAGGCGACCGGCGCCAAGAAGGTCGTCGCCTTCGACCATATCGTACGCAACGCCGCCAAATCCGGTCCGGGCAGCACGGTCAAGCTGCCCGCTGGCCGCGTCCACAACGACTACACCGCCTGGTCGGCGCCGCAGCGCGTGCGCGACCTGATGGGCGACGAGGCGACCGAGCTGTTGAAGCACCGTTTCGCGGTCAACAATGTGTGGCGGCCGATCGCCGGTCCGCTGCTGCGCTCGCCGCTGGTGCTTTGCGACTCGCAGACCCTCGACTACGACAATCTGCTGCCGTCTGAGCTGCGCTACCCCGACCGCAGCGGCGAGACCTACGCGGTCACCTTCAACCCGAACCAGCGCTGGTATTATTTCCCGCGCATGCAGCCCGACGAGGCGATCCTGATCAGCTGCTACGACTCGTCGCGCCAGCAGGCTGCCCGCTTCTCGGCGCACGGCGCGTTCGACGACCCCAGCACCCCGGAGAACGCCCCGCCGCGCGAAAGCATCGAAGTCCGCACGCTGGTGTTTTTCTAGAGCGGGCTGTTTTTAGACGGAAGCGTAACCTGCGTTTTTGAGGTAATTGGCACACTCGCTGGGGCAGACGAGGTCGAGCAACTGACCGACCCTGCGCCAAGTAGCCTCATGGGCTCGCTCTTCGGCTTTTCGCATCAGATGCTTGAGCTTGGCGAAGAGCTGCTCGATCGGGTTGAGGTCGGGGCTGTAGGGCGGCAGGAAGAGCAGATGGGCGCCCTTGTCGCGAATGGCCCGCCGCACCGCCTTGCCCTTGTGCGAGCCGAGATTGTCGAGGATGACGAGATCGCCCGGTCGCAGGGTGGGGGCGAGCGCCTGCTCGACATAAGCGGTGAAGATCGCACCGTTGATCGGCCCGTCGATGACCAAGGGGGCCTCGACCCGGTCGTGCCGCAGCGCGGCGATAAAAGTGAGCGTCTGCCAGTGGCCGTAAGGGACCTTGGCAGGCAGCCGCTGCCCCCTTGGCCCCCAGCCGCGCAGCGGGGCCATGTTGGTCTTGACCCATGTCTCGTCGAGAAAGACCAGGCGGCTGGCGGCGATGCGTGCTTGATGGGCTTTCCAGCGCCGGCGCTTGCGGGCGATGTCAGGGCGATCCTGTTCGGCGGGCAGCGCGGTTTTTTTTGAAGCTCAGCCCTTCGGCCGTCACAAACACCCACACCGCCCGCCGGTCGGTCTTGACCCCGCGCGCCGCGAGCTCGCCGACAAGTTGGCGCGTGGTAAACGGCGCCAAACCAAGCCGCGTGCGCAGCCACGCAGCGATCGGCCCGGTCAGGGTCGACTTCTTGTGGCCGTTCATCTTGCCCGGTTTGAGCGCCCCGGTCTCACGCCGCAGCTTGCGCCACTTCGACAGACAGGACGGCGCGATCGACAGCGCCTGTGCAATCATCCGGTCCGTCTCGCCCGCGTCAGACCGCGCCAGCGCCCGCTCCCGAAGATCCTCCGAATACGGTCGCGTCATCCATCCTGGCCTCCCCCTCCAGCAGGAAGCTTGAATCACATCCCGCGATCCTTGGGAATCCCGATTCCGCCAAACCGCAGCACGCTCTAATTTCCCTCACCCGTCTTCGGGCTTCGCCCGAACCTACCCTCTCCCGCAATGCGGGAGAGGGTAGACTAGCCGGGCGCCAGATAACCCCTCTCTCGCACTGCGACGGGGTATAGATATAAAGGGCCACTCGCCCAGTAGGGCACGGGCCCTGGTAGAACCTCAACCAAATTGAGATGGGCCCGAAATAGGACCTGTCTCAGCTGGTTAGCGGGCTGCGGTGCACGGTAGGCCGGCTTGCTGATGCCTGGGCTGGCGTCGGCTTGACGCTGCGATTTCGTCCTGAGCCCCGACAAAAGGGGTAAAATTATCCGGGTGAAAATGGGCCATCGACGGGTTTCGCGGCCCTCCGGTTTAAATCGGCTGTCTCGACGGCATGTGCCCCCCGCATTTCGATGCGGTGCGCGAAGGGGTCACGCCCGAAGCGGCGGAGAACCTCGCCAAACTCAGGAAGGCCCCACCGGCGCGTGAGGCCGAGCAGGCGCCTCGCCTCTAAAAGATGGCCGCGAGCATCGAGCGTCCTCGAGACCGCTGCTGCGCAGCCTCCTCGGGATGACGACTTTTCTTTTGGCATTTCACTACTCCCCGTCATCCTGAGGAGCCCGCAGAGCGGACGTCTCGCACGCACCACGCGCGTCTTAGGCCCCGCGCTGACGGTCCGATGCCGGCAAGCCCCGCGCCAGACCCCGCGCGAAGCGGGCCACCACGTTCGGCGCCGCCGGCGCCGCCAGTCGGCGCAAGACCGCGATGGCGATCAGGTTGGGCAGTGCGAGCGCGACAAACGATGCAGACCACGCCTGCCCGCTCTGCGCGCCACCGGCAAGGTCGAGGATGATCCCGAACGTAGTCGGCGCGACCAGCCCGGCGGAAAAGCCGAGCATCGAATGCACGCCGAGCGTCGCGCCGCGCTGCTCGGGTTTGGCGGCCGCCACCGTGCCGGCGGTCAGCGCCCCCGAATCCGCCATCACCGCCGCGTAGTAGCACGCGAGGCAGGCGACCGACGCGATCAGCGACAGCCGCCACGACAGCCCGGTGGCGACGCCGAACACGAAGCCGGTCAGCATGATCCCGGTCACCAGATTGGCGCGGCCGAAGCGCTTGGCGAATTCGTTGCAGCCGATGCTCGACGCGATCCCGCCGAGCGAGATGATCGACGCCAAGGTCGGCGCGTCGAGTCCCCCGGAACTGCCCGTCGCGGCGCCGGCGGCAAAGGTCAGGAACGCCACCATCCAGGCGCGCGAGCCGTAGAGCTCCCAGCAATGTGCCACATAACCGAAGATGTAGCCGAGCGCCGGCTTGTTCTGGAACACCAGCGCGAAGCTGGCGAAAAAGCCCGGCCGCGTCGCCGCCGGCACGGCGGCTTTTGGCGGCATCAGCAGGAATACGAGCAAACCGGCGGCGAGCGGCCCGAGCGCCGCCAGGGCAAAGGCGACGCGCCACGACGCATGCGCTGAGACTACGCCGGTCAGGAAATACGAACCGGCGAGGCCGAACCCGGACAGCGAGGTGTAAAGCGCCGTGGCGCGCGATTGCAGTGTTTCGTCGATGCGGTCGGACATCGCCTTGAGGCCGGGCATATAGACCCCGGCGAACCCGATCCCGAACAGTGCTTGCGCAAAAAGCGCGCCGACAAACCCGTCCGCCAGCACCGCGAACGTCGCCGATCCCGCCGCCGCGATCAGGCACGACACGAGGTAGACCCGGCGCGCGTCGATGCGATCGGTGAGGCTCGTCAGCACCGGCACCGCGAGGACATAGCCGAGGAACAGGACGCCGCCGACAAAGCCCGCGGCGGTATTGCTGAGCCCCCAGCTGGCGCGCAGCACCGGCAGCAAGGCCGGATAGGTGGCGAAGCCGGCCATGCAGAGGATTTCCGCGACACACATCAACGCGACGAGCCGCCCCCCGCTGACCGCGGCGAAACCACGCCGGGTCATACGGCGGAGACCCGGTTTCCGCGCGGCCGCGCCACGGGGGGCTGCGTCGTTGAACGCTTGACCGTGAGTTGGCGGCGGCCGGTGATCATCCGCGTGTGCAGGTCGGTGATGATCCCCGAACCGGTTTTCTTGAACAGGAACGGCAATACCGCATGCACCGCCACCGCCAACCCGCCGCCGATCATGCTCACCGCGAAGCCGGCGGCATGGCGCAGATGTTGGAGATAATTCTCTCCCACCGAGGCGGGGTGTTCGGTGAACGATAGGCGTTTCATGATGCCGCTTCGCAGAAAGGCGCCATGCCGGTCGCCGTCATGCGGCATGGCCCGCCAGCGATCGCCCGGCAGCGGCTGGTCGTCGGCATCGTCAAGCGCTTCAAGATCGAGTGACTTGCGGTAGTAGTATCGGACCGTACCCGAGGTGTCGTTGTAGGTCTTCAGCGCCTCGCCGCGGACGTAGCCGACCCGCTCGTAGCGCCGATGCGCGTCGAGCAGCTTGACGTCCGACCACAGTTCGATCGCGTGCGCGCCGCGCTGTCGCGCCTCGCGCTCGACCAGATGACAGAGAAACCCGCCAAGCCCATTGCGCCGCATGTCGCGCGCCACGTAAAGCTTTTGCAGCTCGACGACGCCAGCCTCAGCGCTCGGCTGCAGCGCCACCGTACCGACGATCCGGCCATGCGCCTCGATGACCCAGAACAGCCCGTCGCACGCGCCGTAGACGCTCGCGGGGCGCAACAGTTCCGGCATGTCGGCCGTCGCAACCAGCGTCTTGCCGGGATATTCCGACCACACGGCGGCGATCAACGCGATGATCGCCGCGGCATCCTCGTCGCGCACAAAGCGCAATTTCAGCCCGCCCGCCGCGCCGAGGATTATCTCGGGCACGATCTCGGGACGCGAATTTACCGGTGCGGGCGGGGGCGACATTTCCCGCGCCGCCGAGTTGCTCTCGACCGCCATATCGACCCTCAACTCAACCCGCGGTTCCCCAACCGCAGATATACTCCCCTTGCAAAAAGGATAGATACGATTAACTTTTTGTCAATAATTAATCAGGAATTGATTTTTTCTGCATTGGTATTTTCCGTAAATGTTCTTCAATCGTCTGCGGCCGCAGTCTTGGCGATGGCAGTCCGGAGAACTTAACGAAGATTAATTATAGCCGGTAAGAAAGATCGGATTTTATCAAGTGCTTCAAGATTTAGATATCTACCCACTCGTCTTTGTCGAACTGTTGTGTCCGGCCGTGGCGGCTCAGAAGCAGCGCGGCTGTTGCCCAACCAGGGCGGCATCCATTTCGCCGCATGGCAGCCTTTCGTCGGGCGCTCGGCGCGAGACCATCCCCTGCGGCATGCGCATTGCCGCGCGTCGCGTTAACTTAAGTAAATTTTTACCAGGCAGCCGCCAAAGATGACGGCGCGTCGGGCGGCTACGGCCGGAGTGCGCCCGCCCGCGGAGGTGCCGTTGCAACAATTGACGATGCTGGTCACGGCCGACGGCCAATGGGTGCTGCCGGACAGCGAGGGGTTTCGCGGCGCTCTCGGCGACCCTGGCCCGGATTACGACGCCGTCGGTTTCGCCGTCCGCAATCTCGGCTTTGTCAAATTTCAGGTGCTCGATCGTCTGGTGACCGAGATCGAGCTGCACCCGCGCCATGTCGAACTCCCCGCCTTGCTGGCGCTCGAACGGCTGATCGGCGAGGTCGGTACCAATTTGTTCCGCATCCGCTATCTCGACGATGAATGGCATTCCGAGATCTCGGCCTCGGCCGAGCACACCGTGGCGCGGTTGCGCGAGTTGTGCGCGCCGGCGTTTCAACCGTCGCAGACCGAGCGGTTTCACGTCGATCCGCAAGATCCAAGAGTGCTGCGCCGCAAGGGCGACGAACAGAACCTCGCGACGATCCTCGAACAGAAATGGCGCGTGTCGTTCGGCCGCTTTGATCCGAGCGTCCTGTCGCTGGCGCTTGATTACCGGCTGATGCCGCATCTGGCGATCGTCGGTGTCAAATCCGACAACGAGGAGCCGGTGTTTCGCTATATGGGCGAGGTGCATTCGAACTGGCTTGAGCGCAACCAGCTCAAAGCGGTGGGCGAAAAGGTCGCAAGTGTACCCGACGGCGAATACGGGCACTGGGCGGCGCAATTCTACAAAAGCGTCGCGCGCACCGGTCAGCCCCGCTACGACCACATCGCGGCAACGATCAATGCCGGCGCGCGGCCTTACGTGACACACTACGAGCGGCTGCTTCTGCCCTGGAAGAGCGATTTAGGCGAAGTCCTGGTAACCGCCTTTTCCCGGCGGCTGCCCGCTTCAGCCGGAACCAGCAGCTCGTCGTCGAGGAACGCGGCGAAATCGTCGTAGGCCTCCGGCGCCGACAGATAGGCCAGGACGAGCTCCAGATCGCCGAGCGGCGAGCCGGGGAAGAAGATGCTACGGCTGAGGTGCTTGTAGCCGTAGCCGAGCGCCGCGCCATTATTGGCGAGCACCGGCGTGACGAGGGCTATCATCCAATCGATCGGCCAGCGGGCGACGGCAAACGCCCGGCCGATACGGCCGACCAGCCGCGACAGGTTGTGACCGCGATAACCGGGGTGGATCCACAGCGAGCCTCCCCAAGCGACGATCCCGGTGATGTCTTGTGCCGCCGGCGCGGTTATCTCGAAAGGCTGCGCGTCCGCCCGCCGGCCGCAGAACAACAGCCGGGCCTCGTCGGCCAGCGTCGTCTCCGGCCAGTAATTGATGCGGAAGGCGCCTGTGAGCACGATGTTGCCGTTTTCGTCCTCGCCGGACAGCCAGTAGGAATTCTCCGGCGACAGGTCGGCGTAGGCCGGGTTGAACATGTCGACCAGCGGAAACCAGCTTCCGGTCGCAGTCTCGTGCCGATTGACATAGACCAGCTCGTCGAAATCGTGGCGCAGTCGCAAATGGATGCCCGCCCGCCGCACGAACCGGTCGCCTTCGAGTACAAACCGGGCGAGCAGCGGCGCCGGTCCGTACCTGACCGTCAGCGCGTCCGGCAGCCGGAGATTGTTCTCGGGGACGATGTTCGGATAGTTGGCGGCCACGGGGCGTCCTCCGGGGTAAGAGGAACCTGCACTTGCGAGCGCTGCGGCCAGTCTTCGGGGGGGGGTCGCGAGATCGCTAAATCTTTAATAGAATCTAAACGAGATTTTATCGATTGCAATGGTCGTCCCGCCCGCAAATGAGCGTTTAACCATTATTTCCGGCGGCTGCCGGTTGTGGCCGCACCTAAAGCAAATATTTACCATCCGGGCATTAACCTTGCTTCTGCGTTGGCGACCTTGCGGCCGGCGGGCGCTTGGCGTTCGGAGGTGCCGTTGCAACAGTTGACGATGTTGGTCACGGCCGGCGGCAAATGGGTATTGCCGGACAGCGAGGCGTTCCTCGCCGCGCTCGGCGACCCCGACCCGGATTACGACGCCGTCGGTTTCGCCATCCGCAATCTCGGCTTTGTCAAATTTCAGGTGCTCGACCGTCTGGTGACCGAGATCGAGCTGCATCCGCGCAATGTCGAGTTGCCCGCCTTGCTGGCACTGGAAAAGCTGCTCCGCCAGATCGGCACCAATCTCTTCCGCATCAAATACCTCGTGGATGAGTGGCGCTCGGAGATATCGGCTTCGGTCGAACACACGATCGGGCGGCTGCGCGAGTTGTGCGCGCCGGTCTTCGAGCCGCCGCCGCCCGTCGAGAAGTTCAGTGCCGAAGCGAAGGACTACGACCATCTCGGCCGCGACGCCGCGGCGTCGCTGCGCCTGCTGGCGCAGAAATGGCGCACCGCGTTCGGCAGCTTCGACGCGGATGTGATCTCCTTCGCAATCGACCACCAGATCTTGTCGCGGATGATGATCGCCGAGGTGAAGCCGGGAACCTTCGACCCGGTGTTCCGCTTTATCGGCGACGAACTCATCGCGATGGGTAAGACCTACCCGTTCGAGGGGGTCGGCAGCCGCATCCAGAATGTCCCCGACAAGGACTACGGTGAGTGGGTCGCCGAGTTCTACAAGGCGGTCGCCACCAGTGGCCAGCCGCGCTACGACGTCGTCACCGCCCGCATTCAGAAGCCGGCCGGCGCCGGGGCGACCGAGACGATCCACTACGAGCGGTTGCTGCTGCCCTGGAAGACGCGCTCGGACGAGGTGTTGGTGAGCCTAGTGTCGAACAGGATCTCCGACAATTCCGGTGCCGATTTTGCCACGCTTACCGGCGCGCCGGTGGCGAGGAAACTGGCGAAATCGTCATAGCACTCCTCGGGAGTGACGCTCACCACGGCGAACTCGCTGTCGCCCCAGGGGGAACCCGGATAGGTGATGCTCCAGCTCGCATGCTTGTAGCCGTAGCCGGCGGCGAGGCCTTTTTCCACCAGCGGGCGGGTGACCAGCGAGATGCCGAAATCGACCGGCCAGCGCGCCAGCGCGTAGGCCCGTCCGATGCTCGGCACCACCCGCATCAATTGCCGCCCGCGGAAATCCGGCCGCACCCAGCCCGACCCGGCGTAAAGCACGCCGCCGGTGATCAGCCGGGCATCGGCCGCGGTGACATGGCAGGTGCGGCCGTTCTCGTGCCCGGCATAGAACATGCCGCGCGCCTCCTCGGCGAGCGTGCTTTCCGGCCAGTGATAGAAGCGCGCCGCCCAGGTGAGCACGACATCGCCATGCTCGTCCTCGCCCGACAGCCAGAAGGCATTCTCCGGCATCAGCTCGGAAAAGCTGTGGTTGAAGATGTCGGGCAGGCGGTACCAGTCGCCGGACGCGTGGTGCTGCTGGTTGACGTACAGCAGCTCGCCGAAATCGTGCCGCAGCCGCAGCTGCACGCCGCGCTTGCGGATGTCGATGTCGCCCTGCAGCACAAAGCGGCCGATGAGCGGCGCCGGGCCATATTTGATGGTCAGCGCATCGGGCAGCCGCAGATTGTTCTGCGGTACGATATTGTGCGGGACGTCCATCAGGGTCTTCCTCCGGGGGAAAGAGGAGCGCACTTCAACCATTTGGCGAACGCCCGGCGGGTTGTCCGGACAAAGGATTCGCGATCGACGGTTCTTTATTCAAAAGTAAATTGTATTCGATCGATCGGCAATTGCCGCATCATGCTAAAGGCTGGGTTTAACCATCATTCGGGCCAGGTGAGCGATATCGTCGGCCCGCTGTTCAGTTCTTGTTTACCGGAGCACGGCAGGATTTCGGAACAACGTCACAGGGTCTCGGCTGCTCGAGGACAACCGTCGAGGGAGAGTTTCAATGAAGCGGTCGGCGCTGCTCGTGACCTCCGATGGACAGCGCGTATTGCCGGAGACCGACGCCTTCTTCGCCACCCTGGGCCGGCTGGTGCCCGGCTCCGACCCGATCGGCTTTGCCGTGCGCGAGCTGGGCTTTGTCAAATTTCACCCGGGCGACCGTGCCGTCACGATCATCGAGCTCGACCCGCGAAGCGTCGATCGCCGCGCCTTGCTGCGTGCCGAGCGTCAGATCCGCGACTGCGGCGCCACGGCGTTTTGCGTCAGGACGAGCGGCGCCGGCCGCAGCGCCGGCCAGTCGTTGTCTGCGGCCGAAGCGGTCGGCCGCTTGCGCGAGCTGCGCGCGCCGCCGGACAAACCCGCCGCAGCGGGCCGCTTTGCCGCCCAGCCATTCGACTATGCGAGCCTGCTGCGCAGGGCCGACGACCCGTTCTGCCGGCTCGGCCACAAGTGGTGCAGTTCGTTCGGCGCGTTCGATTCGAGCGTCATGACCTTTGCCGGCGACAACGACTTGCTGTCGCGCCTGATGGTCTTCGCGGTCAAGCCGCGCACCGAGGAGGTCGTGTTCCGCTATGTCGGCGAGGGCCACAATTGGCTGACCCGGCATTATCGGACCGACCCGATCGGCGATACGATCGACAACCAGCCGGACAAGGAATACGCCGCCTGGGTCTCGCAATTTCACCGGGCCGTCGCCCGTTCCGGCGAGCCGTGCTGCGACATCGTCTCCGCGACGCTGCGCTTTGGCGCCGAGCCGGCTTACGACATCCGCTACGAGCGCCTGCTGCTCCCGTGGAAGAACGCGTCGGACGAATCGCTGGTGACGCTGGTGTCGCGCGTGACCTGGCGGAGTACCGACGCGGCGGCCGCGGTGCCAAACTGAGCATCGCTTACCGCGTGCCGGCGACCCCGGCAAGCCACAGCCCGGCATAGACCACGACCCCGGCGAGCAGCGCGCCGTAGACCGCGATCGCCGCGACCATCGCCGCCCGCCGCCGGCGTCCACTCAGCCGTTGCGACACCAGGAACAGCGCCGTCGCCGCCAGCGCCACCGCCGCAATCAGCCGCTGCATATCAAATTGCATGAGCCTCCCGCGTCCTTCGTGTCCCCTGCGCGTCCTTTGCACTAACGTCTCCTCCTTCTATCATCGCCGACACGAGCCGGCCCAAGAGACAAAACCAGGGGACACGACATGGCCACCAAGCCCCATCAAACCAAAGACGAACTGAAGCAGGCGGTGTGCGAGGCGATCGACCGCGCCGGCAATTCGATCATCGCGATCGGCGAGGAAATCCTCCACCACCCCGAGACCGGCTTTAACGAGCTGAAGACCGCCAGGCTCGTTGCCGAGCACATGCAGAGCCTCGGCCTCGCGCCGCAGACCGGTCTCGCGCTGACCGGCGTCAAGGGCCGCATCACCGGCAAGTCGTCAGGCCCACGCGTCGCCATCGTCTCCGAGCTCGACAGCCTGCGCACCTCCGACCACCCGCTCGCCGACCCGCACACCGGCGCGGCGCACTCCTGCGGCCACAACGCGCAGATCGCCGGCATGCTCGGCGCCGCGATGGGGCTCAGCGCGATCGGCGTGCAGAACCACCTCGCCGGCGAGGTGGTGTTTTTCTCGGTCCCGGCCGAGGAGTTCATCGATGTCGAGGAGCGCCTCCGCCGCAAGGACAAGGGCGAGCTCGAATTCCTCCTCGGCAAGCCCGAACTGCTCGCCCGCGGCCATTGGGACGATATCGACATGGCGATGATGATCCATGCCGGCTCGCATGATCAGATGTCGAAGCGCTCGTTTATCGCCGACAGCTCGAACGGCGCGCTGGTCAAGCAGATCCGCTTTATGGGCCGCGCCAGCCATGCCGGCGGCGCGCCGCAGCTCGGCATCAACGCGCTCTCCGCGGCGCAGATCGCGCTCAACGCGATCCACTGCCAGCGCGAGACCTTCTACGACGCGGACACGATCCGCATCCACCCGATCATCACCAAGGGCGGCGACGCGGTCAGCGTCATCCCGGCCGAGGTGACGATGGAGACTTTTGTCCGCGGCGGCAGCCTCGCGGCGATCACCGACGCCAACATGAAGGTCGACCGCTGCCTGCGCGCCGGCGCGATGGCGATGGGCGCCGAGGTCGAGATTTCGACCATCCCCGGCTACCTGCCGCAGCGCAACGACCGTGCCTACGGTGAAATCTTCGGCGCCAACGTCGAGACCCTGTTCGGTCCCGGCGAATTCGACATCGGCGGCCACCGCACCGGCTCGACCGATATGGGCGACATCGCCCATCTGATGCCGGTGATCCACCCCTACGTCGCGTCAGCCAAGGGCAAGACCCACGGTGCCGACTTCCACATCCACGAACCCGAGCACGCGTATCTGACGCCCGCCAAGCTCCTGGCGATGACCGCGATCGACCTCCTCTACGACGAAGCCGCTTCCGCCCGGCAAATCCTCGGCGACTTCAAACCCGCCATGACCAAAACCGACTACCTCACCTTCGCGCGGGGGTTGTTCAAGAAGGAGCGGTACAGCGGGGCGGAGGGGAAGTAGGGCGGTAGATGCCAGGGCTCATAAGTATCGATGATATACCCTCGTTCCATGAGGTTCGGAACGTTGCAGCGCGAGACGTAACAAATGAATTGCGATCCGCTGTCAGAAAGTTGCACGAATCGGAGGATATTGAAGAATTCATTCGCGCCATTCTGAATGACCGAGCGGCGACGCCTCACGGTCCTGCCGAAATAACTGACATCTTGACCCATCGAATGCAGGTGGGAGGCGCTGCCGGTTTAGGAGCATTCGTCCTGAAGGGACGATCTTACGCCACGGTGCGGCCGCGCGATATCGCACATCAAATCTATCGTTTAGAAAAAATTGATGATCTCGGTATTGCTGTGCTTGGAGCAACCGGCGTCGTGCTAGATGCGGTCAAAGAACAATTCTCTTCGACCTGCAAGCGACTAAACACATCATATGCAATATTCGATGCGGATGATTTTTCTCGATTGTTTTGGGCATATGGATTTTTGTGCCCTCGTGATGGAAACCGCATTAAGGGGGGCCGCTGTACTTGTGGTTATGCCCCACAACATTCGGTACTAAATGTTCTTCAACGAGAGGCTCTAGAGGAGTTGCGGCGTGGGCGCGAGCTCAAACACACAAAGGGGCTCGTTGTTCTGCCACCTAGTTCAGGCAAAACTAGGATTGCAGCTTTAGATGCCCAAGCTACTGGGGCAGAGCGTATTTTGTATGTCGCGCATACACAAGAAATCTTGGACGTGGCGTCTTCCGAATTTTCCGCCGTGTTCGGGGCCAATTCCGTAACGTATCTTCGCGACGGTCAACATGTACCAAGCACGATAGTTAGTCTTTCTACAATTCAATATCTATCCGTAAACTTTACGAAAATTGAATTTGATGCATTTGACTTGTGATTATAGATGAATTTCATCACGCCGCGGCTTCCACGTATAGAAGGCTCGTAAACAAAGTTACATCTGCATTTGTCCTTGGGCTTACGGCAACGCCGTTTCGAGCCGATCGGCAGGACATCGCGGCATTATGCGACGAGAACATTATCGTACACTATGAATTAAGAACTGGAGTAGAAACTGGAATTCTTACCCCATATCGTTATTTTGGGTGTTTTGACGATATCGATTATGAAAATTTGCCAGTTAGTGCAACTGGGTACAGTATAAAAGATCTTGAGAGAACCTTAATCATTAAAGAGAGACATGAGGCTGTTATCCTCAAATGGCAAGAAAGGGCTGATGGAAAACCTACGTTGGCGTTCTGTTGTTCGCACGAACACGCAGAACGAGTCGCTGATGCGTTTTCGGCAGAGGGGATTCCGGCGGCGCCATATCTTTCCACAACGGAATATCACGACTTTTAGAGGGCACTCTTAAAATTATTTGTGTTGTCGATATTCTGAACGAGGGAGCGGATTTGCTATTCATAGAATGCTTGTTATTTCTTAGGCCGACGGAGTCCAAGAGGATATTTCTGCAGCAACTTGGCCGAGGATTGCGGAAATACGTTGGTAAATCACACTGCACAGTAATCGATTTTATTGGAAATTTTAAAAATGCATATAGGATCGTGGAATATCACGGTTTGCGACCGGATGAATATGATCAAACGGGCGCGAGCGCTCGTCGTGAAGGTAGCCGCAAAGGCCTGCTTGATATACCAGTGGGCTGCAAGGTTTTATTTGAAGATCGAGTATTAGATATATTTGCCGGCCAGGCGCTTGACCCAAAAAATGCCACTCGTGAAAATATTGGTCGTATTTTGATACATAGATATCACCGATTAAGCGAAAAGCTTGGACATCCAGCAAGTCGGCGGGAGATTGATAGAAACGAGCTCCTCGACTTAACCTTCTATACTCGCGTATTTGGAAGCTGGGAGAGATTTACGGCAATCGTGCGATAACAGGAGTCACGGGCGACCGAAACTGAAAACCCGCACGCCGCCGCCGATGCGGTCGCGATACGCTGTTGGCACACACGTCCTTGATGGTGTGCGCCAGCCGAAGATAGGCTGACCTCATGACAAAAAGCGCGACAATGACGGTGCGGCTCTCCTTCGAACTGGACGAAAAACTCGCGGCGCTGGCGCGTGAGCAGAAGCGTAGCAAGTCCGATCTCGCGAGCGAGGCAATCGCGGCTTATGTCGATGTCGATGCCTGGCAGGTGGCGCACGTCGAAGAGGCGCTGGCCGAGGCGCGCTCCGGCGCGCCGGGGGTGCTGCACGAAGATGTCGTTCGCTGGGTCGAATCCTGGGATACCGAGCACGAGCTGCCGCGTCCGAAGCCGCGGAAGTCGTAGGGCATGGAGATTGTCTGGCGCCCGCAGGCGCTCGGCGACCTCGAAGCGGCACGCCGTTACATCGCCGAGAACAATCCGCGCGCGGCGGCTCGCGTCCATGCCGCGATCTTGACTTCGGTAGCTCGACTGGCGAGCCATCCGAACCTCGGCCGGCCCGGTCGCATTTCCGCACCCGCGAACTCGTCATCCCACGGACGCCTACATCGCCGCCTATGCGGTCGTTGAAAACGAGGTGATGGTCCTCTCGGTCATGCACAGCGCCCGGCGGTGGCCCGAGCGTTTCTGATCTGAGCAGTCCACGTCGGTAAAGTTGCCATAATCGCATTGTAATCTCCGCAACGATAGCCGCGCCGCTGGACGCGGCTTTGTTGTCGGCGGAGGCGGATGTGGCGGGTGCGGTTGACGAGACCTTGCGGATAACCAGAGAAACAGGCGGGGAGGGTCCGCCTGTTATTGAGGGTGATAACAGGCAGGTATCAGGCGGTGAACCGCCTGATAAAGACGGGGCCACCGAGCGCGACGGGCAGGGGCGTTTTGTCCCGGGCAATGCGGCGGGGGCGGCGGGGCAGTTTCAGCCCGGCGTCTCGGGCAATCCGGCGGGGCGGCCGCGCTGGCTCGCGGGGGGCGCTGGCGCTGTTTGACGCGCATAGGCTGCCGCTGACGCAGCAGGCGCTCGAATAGGCCTATGCCGGCGATGGGGTCATGACGCGCTTTTGTCTCGCGCCGCTGGTCGGCTTGCGCCGCGGTCAGCCGGTCGAGATCGATCTGCCGCCGGTGGCGGCGCCGGCCGACCTCGCTGGCGCGGTGACCGCGGTCGCCGCTTCGGTCGCCGAGGGCCGCCTCACCCCGGAGGAGGGGGGGCAGCTGTCGCGCATGCTCGCCGGCTTCCCGCGCGTGCTCGCGGCCGGCGGCGCCGCAAAGGAACGGCCCTCGGACGAGGAGGTGTACGAAAACCTCATCCAAGAGCTCGACCGTCTCGCCGCCCGGGTCCCCAAGGAAGAGCGCCGCGCGCAGCTTCTCGCGGAGCTGGCGGCGCTCGATGCGGAGACGCTCGATTTGGAGGCCGCGCCGCTAGACGTGTCCGTAGCCGAACAGCAGGAAGACGACCAGCAGAACCAGCAGCAAGCCGCCGATCCCGACCCCGCCGCCATAGCCGTAACTCCGGTAGCCCCAGCCGCCGCCGCCGACCAGCAACAGGATCAGCACAATCAGAATGATCAGGCCCATACCGGCCTCCGTCTCTTCCGCCCGCCATCGGGCATTCTCAACGGCTAACGTCCGGGGTGATTTTGGTTGCCAAAAAAAGAGGCGCAAAAATCGCGAGCGTCGGCGCACGACTCCTCTCCTGCGCGACGGGCTTTCCCCAAAAATGGCAACTCAGCCGCCGCTTGCGGTCAGTGCGGCGTCTGGCTCAACCGGTTCCTCCCCCGTGTGCGGGGGAGGTGGCGCGCGCAACGCGTCGGAGGGGGCGGACAGGGGCACTCGTTCAGCGCCGCGCCACCCCTCGTTCCTGCGCTGGTCGAATTTCGGCGCGTCCCCCTCCACCATGCTCTGCATGGTCCTCCTCCCCCGCATGCGGGGGAGGAACCGGGCCGAACTCAGGCTGCGGGCAAAGCGCCTAAGCCGGGTGAGGCGCCCCCTATATATAAGGACTCGCTACACCCGGCTGTCGGCGAGGGCGGACCAGTTGGAGACGCCGAATTCGGTGATCGGCAGCGGCTTCAGATAGCTGCGCTCGAAATCGGCCATAAAGGCGAGTTCCTCGACATCGCTGATCGTCACCTTCTGGTCCTTGAGCGTCACTAGCCCTTCGTCGGCGAGCCGGCGCAGCGTGCGGTTGACATAGGCGAGGCTGAGGCCGAGCGCGTCGCCGATGATCTCCTGGCTGAGCGGCAGCTCGAACGAGTTTTCGTCGGCGAGCCCTACCGCCTGCAGTCGGGTCAGCAGTTCGAGTAGGAAGTGCGCGATCCGCTCATGCGCCGAGCGGCGGCCGACGACGATCAGGTGCTCGGCATGGATCGCCGCGTCGCACGAGAACGACCAGAAGATCTTGGCGGCGAGCCGCGGGTGCGTCTCGAACAGCCCGACCAGCTTTTCCAGCGGCACCACCGCCACCGTCGAGTTGGTGAGGGCCTTGATCGTATAGAGCGCGTCGTGGAAGAAGCAGCTCGGCACGCCGGCGAAATCGCCGGGCAGCGCCAGGTCGACGATCTGCCGCTGCCCATCGCGCAGGATGCGGTAGCGGATCAGGAACCCGTCGACGACAAAATACACCGCGCGGTTTTTCGCCCCTTCGGTGAGGATCGATTGCCGGCGGCGGATCTCGCGAATCTCCCAGCCGATCTCGCGCACCACCGGCAACTCGTCGGGCGTGATCGGCACATTGTCTTTAAAGCGGCGCAGAAGCTGCGTCACCGCGCTGGGCGGTGCGCCTGACAGCGTCTCCATCCAAACCCCCTGTTCAAAAATTCTTCGACCGTTGCTTTTTTGCGACAGTATGAGAGTGAGTTTGCCGGTGTCAAATTATTATGAAATAATACCAGGAATCCACATCGCTCAAATGCCCCTGATGCGCCATGAATGCGCTGGATACGTGTAAAACCGCCAGAGTTTGCAGAATCGACCCTATAAAGACTGCCAATGATGCATCGGGTTGTTGAGAGATATGGGGATGATAGGGAAAAGTCGACCGTATAAATCTAGTACATATTGCTGAAGAACTTCGTATATATGGCTATCATTTAAGATTACTTTGTGACTATGACATATCGCAAATGCATGATCGATATGTGACCCACGCATGACGATGATAAACCGCCTGTCATTGGACCACTGCGCGATGCGCATGAGGGGAGGGGACTATGACAAAGGTAACCATCGCGGCGCTCGGGGGCAGCACGGCCGCGCTTGCGATGTTGACCGGCATCGCCGGCGCGCGCGCCGATGATTTGCAGCTCAACCAGCTGTAGCTGGATAGTCTATTAGCCAGTTTTTATCAATTAGTTAGAGATATCTTGCTCCACGAGAAACATCAGCTGAGACCCGTTCGCTAACAATTCAGCTAACAATTCCATTTATAACCGATTGCCGAATTTGTCGGCACGTTCGTCATAGTCCCGCTCCCCTCATGCGCATCGCGCAGTGGTCCAATGACAGGCGGTTTATCATCGTCATGCGTGGGTCACATATAGACCATGCTTTTACGATATGTCATACTCATAGAGTAATATTAAGTAATATTCATATATACGAAGTTCTGCAGCAATATATCTATACTAGATTTATGATGTGGACCCCTGGATTATTTCATGATAATTTGACACTGGCAGGCTCACTCTCATACTGTCGCAAAAAAGCAACGGTCGAAGAATTTTTGAACAGGGGGTTTGGATGGAGACGTTGGCAGACGCGCCGCCCAGCGCGCTGACGCAGCTTCTGCGCCGCTTTAAAGACAATGTGCCGATCACGCCCGACGAATTGCCGGTGGTGCGCGAGATCGGCTGGGAGATTTGCGAGATTCGCCGCCGGCAATCGATCCTCACCGAAGGGGCGAAAAACCGCGCGGTGTATTTTGTCGTCGACGGGTTCCTGATCCGCTACCGCATCCTGCGCGACGGGCAGCGGCAGATCGTCGACCTGGCGCTGCCCGGCGATTTCGCCGGTGTGCCGAGCTGCTTCTTCCACGACGCACTCTATACGATCAAGGCCCTCACCAACTCGACGGTGGCGGTGGTGCCGCTGGAAAAGCTGGTCGGGCTGTTCGAGACGCATCCGCGGCTCGCCGCCAAGATCTTCTGGTCGTTCTCGTGCGACGCGGCGATCCATGCCGAGCACCTGATCGTCGTCTGCCGCCGCTCGGCGCATGAGCGGATCGCGCATTTCCTCCTCGAACTCTTGACCCGGCTGCAGGCGGTGGGCCTCGCCGACGAGAACTCGTTCGAGCTGCCGCTCAGTCAGGAGATCATCGGCGACGCGCTCGGCCTCAGCCTCGCCTATGTCAACCGCACCCTGCGCCGCCTCGCCGACGAAGGGCTGGTGACGCTCAAGGACCAGAAGGTGACGATCAGCGATGTCGAGGAACTCGCCTTTATGGCCGATTTCGAGCGCAGCTATCTGAAGCCGCTGCCGATCACCGAATTCGGCGTCTCCAACTGGTCCGCCCTCGCCGAAAGCCGGGTGTAGCGACTCCTTATATATAGGGGCCGATATATAGGGCGCCGCTAGGGGGTCGCCGTCGCGGCGCGGCCTCGGCGCCGGCCTGGTCCTCTTCGGCGGCGAGACGGCTGAGCCAGCGCGCCAGCTCCTCGCGCGCACCCTCCAACGACAAACTCCTCCGCTTCGCGGCGCGGCGCCGGCGAGCGCGCGGGAGGCTAGCAAGCGCTAGCTGTGGGGCCGAATCATTGGCCAGTGATTGGCGGCCAGCGGCATCAGGAGTTCATCCGCATCCACAATAATGAGATAAATCGCGAGACCCTGGCCGGGCGAAAACTGCACCTGATCGTCGACAACGACGCCACGCATAAGCACCGCGAGGTTCAAGCCGGCTCGGGGGCGCAAACGGTCCCGCTTCCATCGGCCTCCTGGCTCCAACGCGGTCGAAGGGTTATGCCAAGCTTACCCGACAGCGGCTCAACCGCGGCGAACAGCGTGGTCGTGCCGTGGCGCTTGGCCTCGTGCAGCAGGAACGTCGACGCCTTCGGTCACAAACCGCGCCCGCCCCAACGCCAGATCGACGGCTCGTCTTTGCCCGTTTGCCGTTGGATCGCCATCGTGCCGACCCCAATCAGCGCTCAGCAACACGATCCGACCCCGCCACACATGCTTCTGCGGACTGTTCCCCGATCCGATCACGGCTTGCAATCGCCACCCGGTCGCCCAGGCCAAGCCGGACCTCAACGCCTTTCCTCATCCACATAGGCTCGCATATCCGCCAACCGTCTGGAATCGTTTGTCAGCGCAATCCATATTGCCACTATTAAGGTAGACAAAGTGCGTATTAAGGCAGGCAATGCGCATCGACCTGGCTGAGCTTCATCGCTCTCCAGTGGGTTCCTGGTGTTGTCCTACGTCAGATTAGAAGTCTTGGAGCGAGCCCATATAAAACGGTATCAAACAAGAAGCCCGCCGGCTTTTGGCCGGCGGGCTGGTGATGTCGCTAACCAAACGTCGATCAGAAGCGGAACTTGAATTCGCTGATCAGCACGTTCTGGGTCGCGTGCTGGTTGTTCAGCACGGTGCGCTGGCCCCAGGTGTATTCGAGGCCGACATCGACAAACGACACCGGGTTCCAGATGATGTTGGCGTGCGCGGTGAAGATTTCCTTGTTGATCGACGCCGCCTGGCCGCCGCTCGACGCCGCGCCGCCGGGCGTGCCGTTGGCATTGACGAGCCTAATCGGGATGCCCGACTGCGATTCCCAGCCGGCGTTGATGTTGCTGCGCAGGTTGTCCAGCCACCAGTGCTGGTAGCCCACCTCGGCGCCGATGATCTGGACCGACGTGGCGCGGATCAGCGCAGCGGAGGCGGCGCTGGTCGGACCGTTGAACCCGCCATAGGTGCCCGGCACAAGCGCCGAGGTTGATGGGGCGCCGTAATTGGTTGCGATGTTGACGTTCGAGCTGCTGTTGACATAGGTGCCGATCGCGTCGCCACCCTCGATATGCGACGTGAAATCGTCCTTTACCCAGCCGAACCAGCCCGGCTTGATGTCCATGCCGAAATGGCCGCCATAACCGACAAATTGCTTCGAGAAGAAGCGGCCGTCGGTCATGTCCAGGCCGGGGAGCAGCACCGCCGAGAAGTCGAGGTGGCCCCAAGGCTGCGGCATGTACCAGGCGGCGGTGAAATCGGGTGCCGTCGATTTAGCGACGTTAAGCGGAGTGACACCGCTCGTAAGCAACGTTGTCGAGCAGGTCGTCGTGCCGACGGGGCAATTGGTGGTCAGGGTCGGGATTACGCCGGCGTCCGATCCCTCGATGCCGTTTGCCGTTGCGATGACTGTATTGGGCGTTTCCGCTGAGAACGACCACGAGCCGCCCCAGCCCCAGGCCGGGATCGTGTAGCGCACCTGCGCGACGCGGACATGACCCGGCTCGCCGGCGTTGCCGCCGAAGTCGATGGTTTCGGCGTTGGCGTCGGGATCGGAGAAGTTCGAGGTCGCC
>CAVZUA010000013.1:0-37652 GCA_963778385.1 uncultured Alphaproteobacteria bacterium
GCATTCAGCGTCACGTGTCGGCCCAGGGACACGAATGCGTTGTCGTCGCCCCCTCGCTGATCCCGAAGCGAGCGGGTGACCGGATCAAGACCGACCGGCGCGATGCCGCCAGTCTGGCCAGACTTCACCGAGCCGGCGAACTGACCGCGGTGTGGGTTCCGGATGCCCGGCACGAGGCGATGCGCGATCTGGTTCGGGCACGGCTCGACGCCGTGCACAGCCTGCGCCGCGCGCGCCAGCAGCTCTCCGGATTTTTGTTGCGCCAGGGATGCCATTATAGCCGGCCGGCCCGGACCAAGGTGCATCGCCGCTAGCTGGCGGGGCTCAAGTTCGAGCACGCGATCCATCACATCGTGTTGGAAGATTACATCGCGGCGGTTGAAGCGGCCGCAACGCGGCGCGATCGTTTGACGGCGCAGATCGAGGCGATGCTGCCGGACTGGACGCTGGCTGGCGTCGTGGCGGCAGTGCAGGCGATGCGCGGCATGGCGCTGGTCAATGCGGCGACATTGATCGCCGAACTGGGCGACGTCTCGCGGTTTACCAATCCGCGTCAGTTGATGGCCTATCTCGGGCTGGTGCCATCCGAGCATTCGAGCGGCGCGAGCATCAAACGCGGCGGCATCACCAAGGCTGGTAACGGAGTGGCCCGCCGGCTCTTGGTCGAGGCCGCCTGGAGCTACCGCTTCCCGGCCCGGCTCAGCCGCGAGATCCTGCTGCGACAAGAGAACCAGCCCAAGCCGATCCGCGATATCGCCTGGAAGGGGCAAGTGCGGTTGTGTGCGCGGTACCGCAAGCTGGCCCGGACCGGCAAGCCGGCCAATATCGTCACCACCGCGATCGCCCGCGAACTCGCGGGTTTCGTCTGGGCCATCGCTCGGCAGGTGACCGTCACGCCAGGCTGATTGGAGAAAATACGTGATGCCATTTACAGGAGGCGCCGGCGAACCATTCGACACGCTCTTTCCGGGCAAGGCTGGGGGCACGGTCGCGGTCAGGAGAACCCTCGCGTGCACTATCTGCCGGATCGCTGATCCGACGCAGGCTTCTAGACCGAGGCAGCTCCGCGACGCACAACGGTCATGCGGTTCCGACCCGCGCATCAGAGTATGATCAACCGTCGTTTCAACGACCGTGCCTCCTGCCTTGCCCGGAAGAGCCCGAAATCAGCGCTTGCCCGCAAGCCACGTTTTTACTCGCCTGCACCTGGAAATGACGGACATAGAGAGTGGATCGACTTCCGTAATGGGCCGTGGGGCGTCAAGCCCCCGAGTGATGATCTCGCTACCGTGATCGTGCTTCCGTCCGTGGTCGACACGCGGGCCTGCAATGCGACGAGCATTTGTCTCTTTCGTTCGACCGTTGGGTCCTTGTGCGTCGGCCATGTCGGCAGTACCTGGCTCGACCCTTTTACGGCCGTCAAAGGCACGGTCGAACCAGGAGGCTTGGAATGGACGTCAGGGACGCAGCAAGGCGACATGTCGTTGGCGGCGTGGACACCCACAAGGATCTGCATGTCGCCGCCGTCGTTGATGAACGTGACCGTGTTCTGGGGAGCCAAAGCTTTGCCACGACCCGACAGGGTTACCGGCAGATGCTCGCCTGGATGGGATCCTTTGGTGAGGTCCAACGGATCGGGATCGAATTCCACCGGCAGCTATGGAGCCGGCCTGCTTCGCTTCATTCAGACCGTTGGGATTGAGGTTCTGGAGGTCACGACCCCCGACCGACAGGATCGCCGGCGACGTGGAAAGAACGATGATCTCGACGTGCAGAATGCCGCCCATGCCGCCTTTGCAGGCCAGCGGACCGTCACGCCCCGACGACGCGATGGCATGGTTGAATTGCTTCGGGTCCAGTCAGGGGACTGTCAGGAATTTCGTGCGGAGGTTGGGCATGATCGGAGCAAAGGAGCCCACAGATGCCGCGACGCAAAGAGCCGATTATTCCTGACGCGATTGTCGACCAACTGCTGGCCGGTGCCGACACGGCGACAATCTTCGACCCCAATGGCCTGCTTGACGGACTGAAGAAGGCTCTGGCCGAGCGGGTACTGAACGCCGAGATGGATCATCATCTGGCCGGCGACGAGCCCGGCAACCGGCGCAATGGTTATGGCAAGAAGACGGTGGTCACCGATACCGGGCAGATCGAGCTGGAGGTTCCGCGCGACCGCCAGGCGCGCTTTGATCCGCAGTTGATCGCCAAGTACCAGCGGCGGTTTCCGGGGTTCGACGACAAGATCATCTCAGTACGCCCGCGGCATGAGCACACGCGAGATTGTCGGGCATCTGCGCGATCTCTACGGCATCGAGGTCTCGCCCGATCTGATCAGCGCGGTGACCGACGCGGTGCTGGAGGAGGTCGCCGCCTGGCAGGCGCGCCCCTTGGAAGCAACCTATCCCTTGGTTTTCTTCGATGCTCTGCGGGTCAAGATCCGCGACGAAGGGCTGGTCCGCAACAAAGCGGTGCACATCGCGCTCGGCGTGCGCGCTGACGGCACCAAGGAGATCCTGGGCCTGTGGCTCGAGCAGAACGAAGGCGCCAAGTTCTGGCTGCGGGTGATGAATGAGCTGAAGAATTGCGGCGTCGAGGATGCGCTAGCCGCCGTTGTTGACGGTCTGAAGGGCTTCCCGGACGCGATCACCGCCGTCTTTCCGCAGGAACCGTGGAAACCTGTATCGTTCATCTGCTGCGCCAGAGCCTGGATTTTGTCTCCTACAAAGACCGCAAACCCGTGGCAGCCGACGTAAGGATATTTGCCGAGCGGTCGGCGCGGCGGCCGCCGAAGCAGCCCTCAGCGCCTTCGAAGAGGGCGTCTGGGGCCGCAAATACCCGGCGATCGGCCAGAGCTGGCGACGAGCCTGGGCGAGGTCATCCCGTTCGATGCCTTCCCCGGCGATGTCCGTCGAATTTTGTACACGACAAATGCCATCGAGGCGCTCAACTCAAAGCTTCCTCCTCGTCAACATCGATCCTGTGGTTGGCGGTTGTGCCGGTGGGGATGTGGGCGAAGGCGCAGCCGGTCGGCGAAGCCGATCGTCCACATATCCACCGGCATTCTGCTTCATAGGCCTGGCGCGGCGTGCGATAGCCCAAACTCTGATGCTGGCGCTCCTCGTTATAGAAGCCGAGCCAGGAGCCGATGCCGGCCTTGGCTTCGGCGACGCTGGAATAGGCGTTGAGGTAGTCGAGTGGCGCGGGGCATCGCAGCCCCGCGCTCTCCCAGAACCGGACGTGAACCTCTCGATTCATCCGGCTCCCATCATCCAGCCGCTGATCCCATGGCCCAGTGTGCGAACAGGGTCGGATTGCGGCGCCGAAGCGACCGTAACCAGTCCCAGGCCGCCATAGTGTGCCCTCGGAATCGTTTGTACTTGCGAGACACCCATCGCACGATAAAAGCATCAATCGTCCGGAGTTCCTCGCGAAGCCTCGAGGGGTAGAACCGGCCATAGTAGCGCACCCACCCGGCAAGGGTGGGACGGGCCCATTTGGCGATCTCTTCCAGCTCAAGATCGCTACGCAGATGCATTCGCCACCTTCGCACCTCCAGCCGCATCCTCTTGGCAGCCTTATCGCTGACCGCGGGGATGAAACTGACAAAGGGCTTCTGGTCGCGGCCAATCGCCACTCTCGGCCGAAACGTATAACCGAGAAAGTCGAACGACCGCTCCGGGTAGCCTCCCGGGCGATTCTGTATCCTTGCAGTAGACGATCCTGGTCTTTTGCGGGTGCAGGCGTAACCGGCACTCCGCGAACCTCTTCTCCAGCGCCTGATGTAGCTCAAGCGCCTGCGCTTCGCTCGCGCAGTGACAGATCGCGTCGTCAGCGTAGCGTTCGAACAGGATGCCCGGATATTCTCGTTGCATCCAGCAATCGAACGCATAATGAAGAAAGAGATTTGCCAGCACAGGACTAACGACAGCTCCTTGCGGGGTGCCTCTCTCCCGGTCAACCAGGTCCCCATTCGGCATGCGCACCGGTGCCTGCAACCACCTTTGCAGATAGAGCAGCACCCATGGGCATTCCGTGTGTCGCCGCACGGCTCTCATCAGAAGTTCCCAGTCAATCTCATCGAAGAAACTCTTGATGTCGAGGTCGAGTACCCAGTCAGAAGCCCAACAACGCCGCCGGGCTTTGGCGAGGGCATCATGCGCGGACTTCCCGGGCCGATATCCATAGGAGTCCCGGTGGAACACCGGTTCCAGGATCGGTTCCAGATGCCGCTTGACCACCATCTGGGCGATCCTGTCGGAAACCGTTGGAATCCCGAGCGGCCGGGTTCCTCCAGTATCGCCTTTCGGTATGTCAACGCGACGCACGGCTGGGGGAAAGTAGCTTCCCGACGACATTCTGTTCCAGATCCGATAGAGGTTCTTACTCAGATCCCTGTCGAAATCCTCGATAGACTGCCCGTCCACTCCAGCCGCCCCTCGGTTGGCCTTCACTTGCTTGTACGCTTCCCACACTTCGCGTTTGGCAATACAAAACGGCCTCGCTTCAACCATGGTGGTCATCCCCTTTCAGGTTGCCACCGGGATAAAGCTGAATGACGACGCCCCTTCGGTCCGATCCCATTGCAGGACCTTCAACCCTACTACGGACGTCTCCGCCCCTGTGCCCCGCATCGGTACTCAGACCCTCACGGCGACTGACCGCTTGGGTTTCTCCCTTCGCATCGGGACGACAGGTTCCTGTGTTCCTTACCGAAGCCTGTCCTGAGGTCACGCCGCCTTCATGCCGGACGCCGGTTGGGCCGTCAGCAGGTATCGCCCAACCCTTGCTCGCGGGACAGAAGTCTGGGCCCCGGTTTCGACGTCGGTTGAATACGTTACGACACGTCATCAGCGGTTCACTCGCGTTCGTCTCCTCAGGACCCACCTGACGGAATAGCTTCCGCCTTTTCCAGCAACGCTCACCACAAGGGCTCTTTACCCTCGCGGCTTGTGGCGGTTTGGAACCTGCCCCTGCAGGCCGACTCCGGGGGGCCGTCCCCCATCTCCGGTAAAGTTCCGCGTCGCCTCAAGCGGAGACGACCCGTTCACAGCACACGACCTCCTCGTACTTGAGGCTGCGCCACAGCCGCTCGACAAAAATGTTGTCCATGTAGCGGCCCTTGCCGTCCATGCTGATCGTGACCTTGTGGCGCTCCAGGGTTCCGGTGAAGTCGTCGCTGGTGAATTGGCTGCCCTGGTCGGTATTGAAGATCTCGGGCCGGCCGTGCAGCGAGAGCGCTTCTTCGAGGGCCTCGACACAGAATTCCGCCCCGAGCGTGTTCGACAGCCGCCATGCCAACACGGCACGGCTCACCCAGTCCATGATCACGACCAGATAGAGGAAGCCCCGGGCCATCGGGATGTAGGTGACGTCGGCGCACCACACCTGATTGACCCGTTCGATCGCGATCCCGCCGAGCAGATAGGGGTAAATTTTGTGGGTCGGTGCCGGCTTGCTCGTGTTCGGCCGCTGGTAGATCGCCACCAGGCCGGCGAGCCGCATCAGGCGCTGGACCCGTTTGCGGTTGACGACATGGCCCTGGGTCGCCAACCACGCCGCCATCCGCCGCGAGCCATAATACGGCCGCACCAGATACTGCCGATCGATCAGCGCCATGATCGTGCAGTCTTCCTCGCTGACCGGGACCGGCCGGCGGTAGACCGAAGCGCGAGAGACCGACAGCAGCCGACATTGCCGCGATACCGGCAGCGCCGGGGTCTCGCGCTCGACCAGAGCGCGGCGTTCCGCCCGGCTCATTTGCCGAGCTTTCGTGACAAAAAGATCCTATGTGGGCGGCTGATCGAGGCCCTCCTACGATCGCCGTCTTCATCAGACTTTTGAGGGGCGGCGATTATGACGAGTACCGAGGTGGCAGCCGAAGCCCGGGAGACGGTGTATGCGGCAATCGAACTGAGCAAGAAAACATGGGTGCTGGGTATCGCATTTCCCGACCGCGATCGTCCGAGCATTCATCGCGTTTCCGGCGGCAATGTCGCAGAACTTGTCAGCAGACTGCGTGTCGCCGCCAGGAACGAGCGTCGGATCCTGGTCTGTTATGAGGCCGGATATGATGGCTTCTGGCTGGCCAGGGTATTGGCGAAGATAGGTATCGAGTGCCGTGTCCTGGATCCTGCTAGCATCCAGGTTAATCGCCGCGCTCGCCGCGTCAAGACTGACCGCATAGACGTTCTGGCGCTGTTGCGAGCCCTGATCGCGATCGATCGGGGAGAACGCCACGTATGTGCCATCGTGCGCATACCCTCGGTCGAAGAAGAAGATGCTCGCCGCTCACATCGGGAGCGTCAGCGTCTTATCCGGGAACGCACTGGCCATATCAACCGGATCAAGGGATTGCTGTTTGCACAGGGTATCCGGGACATCAAACCGAATCTGCGCCGAACTCGGATCGATTTTGCCGCGCTCGAGACTGCGGAAGGTCGTCCGCTGCCAGATCGGCTGCGTCGTGAACTCGAACGCGAATACGCTCGCCTCGCTCTGATCGAGACCCAGCTTCGTGAGGTCGAAAAGGAACGCGACATGGCCGACGCACAAGACCCAACGGTCGAACGAAAGAGACAAATGCTCGTCGCATTGCAGGGAGTAGGCGGGACAAGTGCGGCAATCCTTGCGCGCGAGGTCTTCGCTCGGCCTTTCGCGAGCAGAAGACAACTGGGATCGTATCTCGGCCTGACACCGAGCGCCTATGACAGTGGATCGGTGACACGATGCCAGGGAATATCCAAGGCCGGAAATAGCTGGGCTCGGCGCATCCTGATCGAAGTCGCATGGCTCTGGCAGAAACATCAGCCCGTCAGCCCCCTCTCGCATTGGTACACCCAGAAGACGAGCGGCCAATCGAGCCGGATCCGGCGCATCATGCTGATCGCCTTGGCCCGCAAGCTCGCGATCACTCTCTGGCGCTATGTCGAGACTGGTCTTGTTCCCGAGGGAGTTGTCATCGCCGAAGCTGAACCACGATCCGCGCCCGCTTAGGTCAACGCGCTTCTCCGAGCTTTGGAAACCTGAGTGTTCCAAAGGCGGGGTGACGGGTCGTCGAGAATACGATTGGCGTCTCTCGCGCCGGCAAAAAGTGTGAACCCGTCTCCTCGAGCGTCTGTGCTGTGCATGCAGGATTGTGGCAAGCCGTCACGGAGCTGCCGGATATAAGTTGATGCGCCAGGGCGCACGACCGCACCGCAGACGATCGACCCCGCCGATAATGAGACCGACTAGTTCGACTCAGGATTGCGTCGTGCTCGAAGTGGTCGAGCCCAGGATGCCGTACGGCGGTGACCTTCGACCAGCCTTGACCGTTTCTCAGTGCAGCGCAGCAGATGTCACTAAACCGGGACGAAGAAGCGGCACCGTCACCGACCCAAGAAGCACGTCCTGCTTGACTCCAAACACCTCATATAAATCGTTTTCGACCTTTAACTGACCGATCTGCCGATACAGAAGATCAACTCGCCCTCCGCTGTCGCAACGCCGCCGTCGAAAACCCTCGTGGCGCCGTCCAGCAGCTGCTTCTTCCAGGCGTAGATCTGGTTCGGGTGGACCCCGTACGCACTCGCCAGTTCGGCCACCGTCCGGTCGCCCTTGATCGCCGCCAGGGCAACCTTCGCCTTGAACCCCGCACCATGCTTCTTGCGTGTCTGCTTCATGTCCTGCTCCCGCGCCATCGGCGCTTCTAGGGGCAGGGCTCCACCTTAACCAACTGTCTCGTTTTCCGGGTCCACCTCAATAGCGCTCAGTTATTCTGCCGTGCCGTCGCCACGTAGCGGCGAGACGGAGCCAGAGAGATGATTGCCATGCAACACTGCTGGCGTCGCCGTGACATTCCACACCAAGGTGGTTTTATAATCCCCATCATTCGTAAATTTATTATTGGAGATGGCGATCTCGGGCGTGGGATGGGTGGGGCCTTCTTCTCCGATCGCAATCGCTGTCGCATGGTTTTCCGACTTCGGCCCCTTTTCGAGCGAATTGTCACGCACCACAAGGGAACCGCCGTTTGGAACGTCGATAAGGTAACTGGACGTACCATCAGGACCGTCCGCAATTTCGCAGCCGATAACCTCTGTTCGTAACGCGCGGGACTTTATAGAATGGCCCTGCCGAGTATCAAGGAACCGCGAGCTCTCAACTCTCAATAACTTAATCTCTCCAACATAGATTCCATGAGAACAATACTGTGCACAGACACCATTTTGATTAAACTCGCTATTGCGAACTATAACTGTAGTTCCTGACATGCCGCCAAGAATACCATTTTGGTTGTCAGTAAATTTGACTCCGTCAACGGTCAGATCTCCCTTTTCTAGGCGGATTCCGGCGCCATTCATACCTGGCACTCGAACGCGGGTCAAAGTGAGATTGCGTATCGTCGTATTGCTACCGGTAATAACAAAAAGGGCTTTTCCCATACACGGTTTATCAGTGATGACGACACCGGGACCAGTGCCCTCAATGACCAGGTCATCCGCACGCCAAACCGCGCAGTCGAAATATTGTCCAGGTTCAATTCGGATATGGTCGCCGCTTTTTGCTACGGCTGCGGCCTCGGACGGCGACTTATAGGCCTGATTGGGTCCTACATGGAGCGTCGCGCCATAGGCAGCATCGATAGCCAAGGCGAACACCAGTCCGAACAGTCCTTCGAGTGCTATTTTCAACTTACAATCCCTGTCCAACAAGCCGTCCATTATGAGACCGGCTTTACCACAAAGAACGAAGAAATTTCCGTCGTGTTCACCAAACCAATTAGACTAGGTATTTGTAACCCATCATACCCGAAAAAGGACGTTCGATACATTGTCCTCTCAAGAGCCGATCCGAACGGTCGTTGCGTGGAATGAGCCGATTATGATTTCGATATATGGTGCCTGGGGATGAAACGGACACCATATGCGGACGACTGAGTATCGGCGGACGGCGTCGCGTCAGGGTTTGCGGTATCCCAGCGACCTGATGGACAGCGAATGGGGGCTGATTGCGCCGATGATCCCGTCGGGCAGGCGCGGTGGGGGCGTCGGGGCCCGAGGTGAACGTTCGCGAGGTGCTGAACGCGATTTCCTATGTCCTGTCGACCCGACTGCCAAGGGCAGGCGCTGCCGAAGGATTTGCCACCGAAGAGTACGGCGCATCAGTACTCCAGCCTGGGATGGTACGTGTCAATGCCGAGTGAACTTTCTCCAGAAGTGCCGAAGTAAATCTCCCCTGCCGCTCCGCACCCTCTTCACGCGACTTCGCGAAAAATCTGGGCTAGCGAGCGACGGTGTCGTCAACGTGATCAGTCTTGGCGCCAAAGCGTGCGCGATCTCAACGTTGTTCCCATGGTCATAGAGTTCCATAATGTCTACAGTGGGGCGAGCCGGGCATAGTCACACCCGCCCCAAGCCGGGCACCTGCGCGCGCCTTCAAGCCCGCCGAGAGCACAAGGATCGACGGCGTGAATTGCATCGGTCCCAGCGCGCACAGCACGCGAGTCGGACTCCTCCGTTAGGTTTGCGCCACAGGAACGACAGCTTTGCTTTACCCGTCGATCCGGCAATGCAGGCAAAGACCGCAAACCCGACGAAGAGCGAGATAAATCTCAGCCTCTGCATCCAACGCACGCTGCACCAAAATGCGGCACCAGCGAAACTCCCGGGCCATAGCCAGGGTGTTTTTCGATCGGACCATCATACAATGGCGCCGGCCCCAAAAAACCACCATCATGTCATTGCCGCGCACAGCTCTCCGGATTGCGAATTTTTTAACCAATAGAAAATATTAAAGTTTCCGTCTTGGTATCGCTCGGAGAAAGCCATGAGCAATAGCGGCTCGCCGATAAGCAGTGGCATTTCGCCGGATGGCTCTGGTCTCGTCGCGGGGACTGGCGGCACATTGGACACGAGCGCTGGCCTCTGGTCGTTTGGCACGGTGACCGGCTACAGTGGTTACGAGATCTTGCTGAATGGGCAGTCGGCGTCAGGCGGGTATGCCACGTCCCTGGAAGTCCTCAACCAGGGCCAATTATACGCGTACAATTCACTGGGCAGTTGGTATGAATGGAACGGAGCTAACTGGACCGGCGTCTCAAACCCCTTTACACAACCGGTTGTCGCTACGCCCACGCCTATTTCTGCACCGGTCGCTACCCCCACGCCTCCTTCGCTCCCGGTGAGCAATACCCCTCTCTCGAACTCGTCACCCCTAGGTTTCTCCTTACAAAACACCCAGTCGACGACCTTAGCCCCTCATGAGGTCATCTTTGGGGAGGTGTTTTCGCCGGGGCAGATTTCGGCGGGCAGCCAGCTCATCGCGAGCATAAACGGTATTAGTTACTCTGTGCAGCTGGACGTCAAAACCAGCTACGCCGACGGATCGGTTGAGTCTGGCATCCTGACATTTGATGCACCGGCAATTCCCGCCAACTCGACACTCGACGCCGTGCTGAGTGCCGCGACGGCGCCCGCCGCCCCGGCGGTGGACATCTCAAAGTTGCCGGGCAACGGTTACAACCTTCTTGTCAACCTGACGCTTCAGAATGGCGACGGGACCCAAACAAGTTATCAGCTCAATGCCGGCTCGTTGCTGTCGCAGGCATTGGCGGCCAGAACTGCCACTTATTGGCTACAGGGAACACAGGCGACCGAGGTGCGGTTTGACGTCCCGGTTGCCGGCTCGTTCCATGTAACGTTCGACGTCACATCGTTTGCCGATGGCAGCTCTAAAACTGATGTCCAATTCAACAACGACGCCGCGATGCAGGCGAGCGGCGGGACGGTGACCTACAGCGAGACGATTACCCAGAACGGCGCCACCGTGTCGCAGCAGAACAACATTACCCAGTATCAGTATCAAGACTGGGATCAGCAGGTGTGGAGCAACGGGGCGCCCCAAGTCAACGTGGTGCATAATGTGGCCGCGTTGGAAATGACCGGTGCGATCCCGGCTTATGACCTTTCATGGGCGTTGTCGAACAACGTAGACCTGGACTTATACAGCGAAGCCGCGCAGATGGCCGCTTCGAGTTGGGGTACGATCACAGACGGTGCGCTTCCGGTTAATGGTGTCACTCAATTTATGCCGATGACCGGCGGCCGACCTGATATCGGGCCTGCCACCCAGGCGACCGCGCTATGGCTGATCACGCAGAACCAGACTGCAGCCCTGTACGCGCTCGGGCAGGCTGATGCAGCTGGTAGTGTTCCGTGGAACTTTTTCGACCCGACGACTGGGAATCAGGTCAGCGTTGCGCAATATCCGGACCTGTGGGTCGATCCGCGTGGGGGCATCTACAATACGGCCCTAACGCAGCAGATCAGCTCGACCACCGGTTGGTCGCCAGATCCGGCGCATCAGCCCGATCTGTCCTATGAGGCCTATCTGCTGACCGGTAATAGGGTCTTTCTCGATCACCTCAATGCACAAGCAAATTTCAGCGTCGTCATCGACTGGCCCGGTACTAGAGATCAAGGCACCTATACCGATATTGTCGCCAATGGACAGGACCAGGTGCGTCAACAGGCATGGAGCCTCCGGGAAATCGATGAGGCCGCTTACGCCAATCCTGACGGATCACCAGAAAAAGCTTACTTCACTCAAATCGTGAACGACAATTGGACTAGGCTGGTAAACCAGTTGCCGACCTGGACTGCGCAAGAAGGGCAGGCATACGGTTACATCCCGGGAACTTACGGCTACCCCGGTACAATGGCCCCATGGCAGCAGGACTATTTCGCAAGTTCGGTAATTCAAGCGGCGGAGATGGGCAATCAGGATGCTGTAAAAGTTCTTCAGTGGGAATCGAACTTCCTTGTCGGTCGCTTTCTGAACAGCGCCAATGGATTTAGTCCCACCGACGGTTTCGACAATCTTATCGTTAGTAATGGCACTACCGTTAACCAGACCTGGGCTCAGATTGAAACCGCAACCCAGGCCGCTGGTGGGGCGACCGGATCGACCGCTTATGCCGAACTCGCGCTCCAAAGCCTTGCCGGCATTATCACGGTGGATAGCCTGTATCCAACGCAAACCTCCTTAGCGTCATTGACTTCAGCGATGCAGGCCTATGGTTGGGTGTTGTCGTGCGGCTCTCCGTATCTGCGTTCCGATGCACAGTTCCAAATAGCGCCGCGCCTTCCCGATGGCAACTTCCTATACCAAAGCAATATCCAGATCGATACGACGTCCAACAACCTGACATTGACGACAACGCCCGGAGCTGACTCGCTGCTTCATGCCGGAGGAGGCAGCGATACCTTAGTCGGCGGCGCTGGCGCCACCGACCTGCTGTATGGCGGCACCGGAAACGACGTTTTCCAGGCCGGGACGGGTAACCCCTACATGTTCGGCGGGAGCGCCACCAATACCTTCATTGCCGGTACCGGCAATGACTATATGCAGGGAGCCGGCACCGCCAACACTTATGTTTTCAATCAAAACAATACCGGCCAGGACATCATCGGCAACTTCAACACGGCCACCGACACGCTAAACATCGCAGCAAACCTCAATGGCAACGGCATCACCACGACCACGCAACTCCTCGCCAGCGCTACCGTCAACAACGGAAACACCGTCTTCCATCTCAGCCCGACGAGTACAATAACTCTGCTGGGGGTCAGCACACCATCAGATGTCCGCAGTGAAATTGGCATCGCAATCGGTTCACCGCAACCGGACGGCGACTTTAGCGGCACGGCCGACTTTTTCGCGCGGCAAGACAGCGGCGCGCTACTCGAATACGCCGTGACGAACAGCAACATCACCGGGGTGCAGGACCTCGGCGCGCTCGGCAATGAATGGTCGATCGCCGGCGTCGGCGATTTCAACGGTGACGGCACGGCCGACATCCTGGCCCGCCAGAACACGGGGATGCTACGCGTTTACGACACGGCGAACGGCAACATCACCGGGGTGCAAGACCTCGGTGCGCTCGGCAATGATTGGTCGATAGCGGGCGTCGGCGATTTCAACGGCGACGGCGCGGCCGACATCCTGGCCCGCCAGAACACAGGGATGCTATTCGTTTACGACATGGCGAACGGCAACATCACCGGAGTGCGGGACCTCGGTGCGCTCGGCAATGAATGGTCGATAGTCTGCGTTGGCGATTTCAGCGGCGACGGCACGGCCGACATCCTGGCCCGCCAGAACACAGGGATGCTACTCGTTTACGACATGGCAAACGGCAACATCACCGGGACACATGACCTCGGTGCGCTCGGCAATGAATGGTCGATAGTCGGCGTCGGCGATTTCAACGACGACGGCACGGCTGACATCCTGGCCCGCCAGAACACAGGGATGCTACGTGTTTACGACATGGCGAACGGCAACATCACCGGGACACGGGACCTCGGTGCGCTCGGCACTGATTGGTCGATCGCTGGCGTCGGCGATTTCAACGGCGACGGCACGGCCGACATCCTGGCCCGCCAGCACACGGGGATGCTACGTGTGTACGACATGTCGAACGGCAACATCACCGGGACACATGACCTCGGTGCGCTCGGCAATGATTGGTCGATATTGCCGGTTCACAGCACGACCCTCCTAGCGAGCTAGCCTTACTGAGTCACAAAGTCGCAAGGTTTAGCGTGAGTGGCCGAGGTACCCTCAAGAAGTGATGTTTGAGGGGGAACGGCGTCATGAGCGAGGACCGGCAGGAGCGGTTCACGGCATATGTCGAGGCGATGGTGGGGGTCGTTGATGTGATACGCGGCTCACCCGCGCCTCTGGCTACGCCAAGCGGCCGGCTACGCTTGACATAGTTGAGGGCGTTGCCGACCGGCCAACTGACCGGCCCCCGTTTGGTGGTCCGGATGGAATGTTAGTTTAGGGTTGGTCTTGGCACCAGCGAGAGCATGGCCGGCGGAGCTGGTCGGGGTTGCGCAGACGGCCATGCGGCGAGAGCTGGCACGAACACCTCCGGAGCAGGAGCCTTGTAGCCGATCGAGGCGTGCGGCCGGATAGCGTTGTAGTGCCGCCGCCAGCTCTCGATGACGATCTGCGCCTCGCGCAGCGTGTGGAAGACCTCGCCGTCGAGAAGCTCGTCGCGCAGGCGCGCGTTGAAACTCTCGATGAAGCCGTTCTCCCATGGACTGCCTGGTGTGATGTAGGCGGTCTGTGCACCGACAGCGCCGATCCATTCCTGCACCGCCTTGGCGACTGTAGCGCGACAATCAGGATGGGAATGCAGCGACAATCAGGATGAGAAGCCCGGCGTCGCGGCGGTGTGATGATCGCCGCGTCGTTATTGTCGCGCAAGAGGGCCCGCGTCATTTTGATTGACGCGGCGCGACAATCGGGCGGCGGTGTTGAATGTCGTGCGGGCCGCCGTCAGCCTGGTCCACGCTTGCGTTCGAGGGCGGTTCGGCGGCGATAGCTCTCGACGTTCATCTCGAAGATCGTGGCGTGATGAACGAGGCGATCGACGACGGCGAGGGTCATTGCCTGGTCTGGGAAGATCTTCCCCCATTGGCCGAAGGGCTGGTTGGCGGTGACCAGCAGGGATCGCCGCTCGTATCGGGCGCCGATGAGTTCGAACAAGACGCTGGTTTCGGCCTGATCCTTGGTGAGGTAGGCCAGATCGTCGAGGATCAGCAGGTGGTACTTGTCGAGTTTGGCGATGGCGGGTTCGAGGGTGAGTTCGCGTCGGGCGATTTGGAGCCGCTGGACGAGATCGGTGGTTCGGGTGAACAGGATGCGCCAGCCTGCTTCGACGAGGGCCAAGCCGAGAGCTGCCGCCAAGTGGCTCTTTCCGGCGCCGGGCGGGCCGAACAGGATTAGATTGGCGCCCCTGCCCAACCAGGCATCGCCGGCGGCGAGCGCCATGACCTGGGCCTTGCTGACCACCGGGACGGCTTCGAAGTCGAAGGTGTCGATGGTCTTGCCGGGCGGCAACTTGGCTTCGGCGAGATGGCGTTCGATGCGGCGTCGGCTGCGCTCGGCCATCTCGTGCTCGGCCAAGAGCGCAAGGAAGCGTGCGGCCGGCCACCCCTCCTTGTCGGCCTGGGCGGCGAGATCAGGCCAGACCAGCTTGACCGCGGGCAGCCGCAGCTCGGCGAGGAGCAGCGCGAGGCGGGCGACGTCGACGGGATTGGTCGTCTTCATGCTGCACCCCCGGCCCGGACGGTGCCGAGTTCGTCGTAAAGATGCAGCGGCACCAGCTCGACAGTGATGTCGGGAATGGCGGCGGGATTGGGCGCGAAGCGCCGGCCGAGGCAATCGAGATCGGGCAATCTGCCGGCATCGAGCTCGGCCTCGATGGCTTGAGCGAGTTCGGCCTCGCAAGCACGATCATGGGCCAGCGCCAGCAGCCCGACCATGGTGCGGCACGCCCGCTTCTCGCCGTCGCCTGCCAGCATTGCCTCGAAGGCGCGCTGATAAGCGTGGCGCGGGAAGAGCTGCTCGCGATAGACCAGGTTGAGCAAAGCCATGGGCTTTCGGCGCAGGGCGTGGATGACGTGGCGGTAATCGACGACATGGCCATGCTTGCGGTCGGCGTGCGGGCGGCCGCGGCGCAGGGTCATCAATGCGGTCGCGCCGAGGAAGCATTCGAGCCGGTCGTCGTAGAGGCGTACCCGGAGCCGGTGACTGATCAGGCGCGAGGGCACCGAATAGAACACCCGCTTGAGAATGAACCCGCTGGTCGAGGTGACGGTGACGATTGTCTCCTCGTAATCGGTTGTCCGGCGCGCCGGCAGCGATTGCAGGGCGTGGCGCTCGAGATCGAGCCGCTTGGCGTTGCGCGCATTGCGCCGGCCGACGATCTCGTCGACGAAGCGGCGGTATGCGTCGAGCGTGTCGAACTCGCGCGAGCCGCGCAGCAGCAGCGCATCTTCGAGCGCCTGCTTGAGATGGCCGTGTGGGCTTTCGATCGAACCGTTCTCGTGCGCCACGCCGCGATTGTTGCGGGTCGGCTCCATGCCGTAATGCAGGCACAGCGCTTCGTAGCGGCGCGTCTGATCCTCCTGCGCATCACGATCGAGGTTGCGGAAGGCGGCCGACAGGCTGTCGCTGCGATGCTGCAGCGGCGCGCGGCCGAGCGCCCACAGCGCATTCTGTAATCCTTCGGCCAGCGCTACGAAGCTCTCCCCGCCGAGCACGACATGGGCGTGTTCCCAGCCCGAGAAAGCCAGGCGGAAGTGATAGAGCCGATGATCGAGCGGCACATCGGCGATACAGACGCGGTGATCGTGCATATCGGTGAAATCGGACAGACCGAGCCGCCCCGGCGGATGCTCCTGCCGGAAGATGACGTCCTGCTCGGCGCCGTTGAGCGCCCGCCACGTGCGGATGCGCCGCTCCAGGGTACGCCGAATACCGGGGCCGATCTCGGGATGGCGCCGCCGGACCTCGTCGAAAATGGCGATCGGCCGCAGGCCCGGGGTGCTCTTGAGCAACGGCACCACCTCGCCGTACCAGACAGCGCCAAGCGGATCGCGCCGTCGACGCTCGCGCGGCGCTTTCTTCTGCGACGGGAGCCGATGATCCTCCTCGATGCGGTAGGCGGTGGCGGTGCTGAACCCGGCCTTGGCCGCGGCGATGACCGGCGGCTCGGTGTGACGGAAACTCATGTATAGCCTCATCTGGCAATCGGTGATGTGGCGGCCGGGCAAGGGGCGGTTCCTCATCGCATGAAGAACCCGCTTCCTATCCGGCCGGTCGCGACCGCCAGCAAACGCGCCCCCTCCGGGGGCACGCCGTTCGCCGGATTCGCAACGTCACTCGGGCTACGCCCTCCTGACGTCACCAATCCGGCGACACTTTCTCATCCTGGTTGACGTGCGATTCTCACTCTGTTTGCCGCGCCGCAGGCGACGAACTCGGGGCCATTATCGGAACGAATATGCCCGGGCACGCCGCGCAGGATGAACAGGTCCGAGAGCATATCGATGACGTCGATCGACCTGAGCCGGCGCGATACCCGAATGGCCAGGCACTCGTGGGTGAACTCGTCGATGATGTTGAGCAGGCGGAGCTTGCGCCGGTCATGGGTGCGCTCCTCGACAAAGTCGTAGGACCAGACGTGGTTGGGGCGCTCGGCGCGCAGCCGGATGCACGATCCGTCCGACAGCCAGAGGCGAGCCCGCTTTGGTTGCCGGGCAGGGACCTTCAGCCCCTCGCGTCGCCAGATCCGCTCGACCCGCTTGTCGTTGACCAGCCAGCCGGCCCGGCGCAGAAACTCGGCGATCTTGCGATAGCCGTAGCGGCCATATTGCTTGGCCAACGCGACGATGTCGGCGGTCAATCGCTCTTCGTCGTCACGGCCCCGCGGGATCTTGCGCTGCGTCGAGCGGTGCTGACCGAGCGCCGTACAGGCCCGACGCTCGGAAATCAGCAATGCTCCTCGTACATGCTCGATGCAGGCGCGGCGACGCGCGGGGCTTAGTAGTTTCCCCGTGCCGCCTCCTGCAGGATCAGCTTGTCTAGCGTCAGGTCCGACACCGCCCGACGAAGCCGCGTGTTCTCCGCTTCAAGGTCCCGCAGGCGCTTTACCTGGTCGCTCTTCAGCCCGCCAAACTCCTGGCGCCAGCGGTAATACGTCACCTCGCTCACACCGATCGAACGGATCGCCTCGGCCGCGCTCTTCCCTTGCGACGTCAGCACATCAACCTGCCGCAACTTGGCGACGATCTCTTCCGGCTTGTAAATCTTCCTCGGCATCGCGGTCCTCCTCGAGAGCAAAAACATAGCTCACCGTGGACCACTTCGAGGGGGGACGATCAGGCGCGGTACTCGATCGCGACAACACCGCCAGCGATGTGTGGGCCGATACCGCCTATCGCTCGGCAGCGAACCTGGCGCTGCTCGAACGCCGTGGCCTCAAGCCGCAGTTTCAGCGCAAGAAGCCGCGCGGCCGCAAGATGCCGGCGCACATTGCCCGCGGCAATGCCACCCGCGCCCGGATACGCGCTCGCGTCGAGCATGTCTTCGCCGCCCAAAAATGCCGCCTCGGGCTGATCGTGCGGACCGTCGGCATGGTCCGCGCCCGGGCCAAGATCGGCTTGGCCAACCTCGCCTACAACTTCACCCGCCTGGCTTGGCTCAACGGGAAAACCGCGCCGGCGTGACGCCAAACCCCCGATGCCGATGCGGCGTCCAACCGCAAATCGCCGACCGGCGACGCCGATCTGGCTCCAAAATGCCAGCCTCGACCCCACAAGCAGCCCATCGGCTCCTCAAAACCGGTAATTCGAGGCGTCCTTTTGTTCACCTGGGCGGGCGCCGCGCCCCGTTATACCAACTCGATCCGCGGATCGACCTACGATACAATCGGCCCGTCGATGCAACGTCGGTTGGTAACCTATGGCGCTATTGAGTAGCTCAAGGCGCACGTCCGCACCGGCGGCTCTCGTCAATGCCCATTAAGTGCATATTAAATTTCCTAGCATAGCTTCGTCTCGGCGCCGTTCTGGCACCGGAGTATTTCCGGCAATATTAGATGCGTAGGCCTTTTGCGCGGGAGTAAATCGAGGGAATGACACAGTCGTACTTGGTGACGGGCGGTTGCGGATTTATTGGTTCCCATCTCGTCGAAGCCCTGATTGCACGGGGCGATCGGGTTCAAGTTCTTGACGATCTTTCCACCGGCTCGCTTGAAAACCTGCCGCCTGGGGTGGAGTTGCTGCGCGGTAGCGTCGCCGACCCGGACGTCGTCCGCACCGCAATGGAGGGAGTGGCAGGCTGTTTTCACCTCGCCGCCATCGCCTCCGTCGAGCGCAGCACGCTCGATTGGTTGGGGACCCATCGCACCAACCTTTCCGGGACAATCGCCGTCCTTGACGCCGCGAGACGGATCGGACGCGGAGATCCGGTCCCGGTTGTCTATGCATCCTCCGCTGCAGTCTATGGGGATAACGCCGACCTACCACTTCGAGAAACCGCACGGCCGCGGCCCCGTTCGCCTTATGGCGCCGATAAATATGGCAGCGAGCTGCATGCCAGCATCGCTTCAGAGATTTACAAGGTGCCAGCGGTAGGGCTGCGGTTTTTCAATGTCTACGGGCCGCGCCAAGACCCGAGGTCTCCCTATTCAGGCGTCATTTCGATATTCTGCGATCGACTACAGCGAAAGCAAGCAATCAACATTTATGGTAATGGTTCGCAGACGCGAGATTTTGTGTTCGTCAAGGACGTTGTGGCGGCGTTGTTGGGCGCAATGGATCAGGCTTGGGATTGCAGCGGGATGGCTTTCAACGTTTGCTCGGCGACGGCCACTTCCGTTCTCCAACTCGCGACTGCAATTGCCACTCTCTGTGGTCACGAACCCGAGATCCGCTTTCAACCCCCACGTGCCGGGGAAATCGCCCATTCCTACGGCGATCGTAGTCTTGCTGGCACTCGCTTGCGGCTGCCCGATCCGATCGACCTGCGGTCAGGATTGACTGCCACGCTAGAGTGGCTCAGCAGAGACCTCCCTGAGAAAGAGCGCGTGTTTTCGTGACCGCTGATGCCCTTCAACACTCGCGCGCGTATCACCGCACAGGGTCCGCAGACCAACCCACTTTCTCGTTATATTCCGATCTCGGCAGCCTCCCTGAAGGATCCGCCCGCCTCTTTGAGAGTGAGAGCGATCTCGCATTGCGGGCCGAATGGTTTAGCAACCTAGTCGCTACAGGATTATCCCCCGGCTCCGCTGCACGGTTCGGCGTGCTGCAGGGGGATAAGCAGGTGATCGGCATCGTGCCTTTTCAGGAGGAAGGCCACCAACGACTAGCAAGTCTCACCAACTGCTATAGCTGCCTCTACCGGCCGTTGATTACGCCCGGAACCTCAGTCGCCGAGAATTCGTTTCTCCTGGGGCGAGGGCTTGGCCGTCGATGTGCGGAGTTTCCTTCGGCGCTATTTGACTGCCTACCAGCCGACTGGCCCGGGCTCGTTCATTTTACTGCGGGTTTGCGCGAGCAGGGATTGGCGGTTCGCTCGTTTGACCATTTTGGAAATTGGCATGAACCGCTGCGCGGACGATCCTGGCACGAATATATCGCTTCACGACCTGGAGCCTTGCGGGAAGTGCTAAGACGCCGGACCAAACGAGCGGCTCAGATTGGCGGCATTTCCTGCGAGATAATTGATCGTCCTGAGGATCTTGTCCGGGGCATGACTGCTTTCGAGACGGTCTACCAGCGAAGCTGGAAGCCACCTGAGCCGTTTCCCCGCTTCAATTTTGGACTGATGGAAGTGGGAGCCCGGCTCGGGGTGTTGCGGCTCGGGATTTGCTGGCATCACGACCGACCGATTGCAACTCAACTGTGGATCGTTTCGCATGGAACGGCAACGGTCATGAAGCTGGCCCATGACGAGGCTGAGCACGCTCTTTCCCCTGGCACCCTCCTCACCGCTGCGGTAATCGAAACTCTAATGTCATCCGGGATCGATGAGATCGACTTTGGACGAGGCGATGACGCTTACAAGCGATTGTGGGCCACCCAACGGCGCCAGCGCATCGGTCTCCTCGTGGCCAATCCCCGCCGACCGAAAGGGCTAGCGATCCTCGCACGCCACGAACTCGGCCGGGTCACCCGGCGCGGGCGCTCTCCTTCTCGCATCGGCGACAGCGGCTGAGGCTCAATTGCGCATCCTATATAGTCATCGTGTCCAGTCTCGCGACGGGCAGAGCGTGCATATTGACGAGCTCGTGGCGGCGTTTCGCCAGCAGGGTCACGACGTCCGCGTTGTCGGACCACACGTTTACACGCAAACCGGTTTCGGCGGAGAGAGCGCGCTTGTTGCGACTGTCCGCCGGTTACTACCGCGGGCCCTCGGTGAGTTAGCCGAGCTCCTCTACAACATTTCGATGTTTCGGCGATTACACACCGCGTTCGCCGATTTCAGCCCTGATTTCGTGTACGAGCGTTATTCGCTCTATCACCTCGCCGGAGTCCTTTTGAAGCGCTTTTGCAGGGCCCCTCTATATCTCGAGGTAAATTCTCCGCTTGTCGACGAACGGGCGCGCTTCGGGGGGCTTGCGCTGACCCGGCTAGCACGGAAGCTGGAAAGGCGAACTTGGCGCTCGGCTGATCGGATCTTTGTCGTGAGCGGCGTCCTCGCACAGATCGTTGCCGATGCCGGAGTACCTAGAGCGCGGATTACAGTTGTTCCCAATGGGGTCGACCGCCGCGCCTTTCCTTTGTCGCCGCATGAACCGGCGGCGGAAGGCGCAGTCACGATCGGCTTTATCGGCTTCATGAGGGACTGGCACGGTCTTGATGCTGTGCTCGAGGGGCTCGCGCGTGAGCCAGCCGATCCACCTATTAGGCTCGTCATCGCCGGTGACGGTCCCGCGCGGCCCGCGCTCGAACGGCAGGCGGAAGCACTTGGCCTTGGACCAAGGGTTCAGTTCATCGGAATCCAGCAACGCGAGGATATTCCCGAGCTGATCCGACAGTTTGACATAGCGCTGCAACCTAAAGCCGTTTCCTACGCATCGCCTCTCAAGCTCTTTGAATATATGGCAGCGGGGCGGGCGATCGTGGCGCCCAATCAGCCCAACATTCGTGAAATCCTGAGTGACGGCGAGACCGCACTCCTGTTCGATCCCGACGACCCCAAAGCCGTCTGGGCGGCAATCCGGCGGCTTCTCGTCGCCCCCGCTCTCCGCGAGGCACTTGGCGCTGCAGCTCGTCAGACGCTTGATGCCCGCGACTACACTTGGGAAGGAAACGCGGCCCGGGTCACAGGGGCAGTCGCTATCGATGCTGCACAGCGCCCCGGTTACTTGGCCGTTGCGTCGCGGCTTGATCCTTCTGGATCGCAGGGAACACGATGACGAATAGTATGGTCGCGACGGATCGCCTATTTCCCTTTTCTGAACATCTTGGATCGGTTGGTGGATTTAGCTTCAGGCCGCGAGGGCATTTGTCCAATGGTCGTCCGAATGTGATGGGAGCACGTTAATGTGCGGTATTGCGGGAATTTTCAACGTCGATGCCGGTCAGCCGGTTCCCGAACGTATTCTGCGGAGGATGACGGCTGCCCTTAGCCATCGTGGCCCAGATGGCGACGGTTTCCACATCGAGCCTGGGATCGGACTGGGGCATCGCCGGTTAGCGATTATTGACCTCGCTACTGGCGATCAGCCGATGTTCAATGAGGACGGCTCCGTTGCTATCGTTTTCAATGGCGAGATCTACAACCACCTATCGCTGCGGCCCGAACTCGAACGCCGGGGCCATGTCTTCCGTAGCCGCAGCGATACCGAGGCGATCATTCACGCCTGGGAGAGTTGGGGCCCCGGATGCCTCAAATACCTGTCGGGTATGTTCGCTTTCGCTCTTTGGGACCGCAATAAGGGGTATCTCTTCCTCGCCCGCGACCGATTGGGGAAAAAGCCGCTTTACTACGCCAGAACCGTCGATGGCTCGCTCGTTTTTGGATCAGAACTGGGCGCGCTTCTGGCTCATCCCGGCATATCGCGGCGTATATCGCCCACTGCAATCGACGATTATTTCGCTTTCGGCTATGTCCCCGATCCCGATTGCATCTTTGAAGGAATCGCCAAACTTCCCGCAGCCCACTATTTGGTGGTGGGGCGCAATACGACGTCACTTCCAAAGCCAGAGTGCTATTGGTCGCCTCGACCTGATCCGCGGCCGCAAAACGAGACGGAGGCGATTGTCGAACTTCGACGACAACTCCGGAATTGTGTCGAGGCCCGTCTCATCGCCGACGTGCCCCTCGGGGCGTTCCTATCGGGTGGAGTTGATTCGAGCGCCATTGTCGCAACCATGGCAACTTTGCGGGAGGAGCCCACCGAGACTTTCACAATCAGTTTTGACGGTGATGCCGACGAGACGCAATTCGCACAAGCGATGGCGGAGCGCTACGGCACCATCCACCACTCGGAAAATGGCGGTTCGATTGACTACATCGGCGCCGCTCGCGAACAGGCGGCGATTTTCGGCGAGCCCTTTGCCGACAGCTCCTCGGTGCCCACCCACAGGGTTTCATGCATGACGAGGCGTCATGTTACCGTGGCTTTATCGGGTGATGGAGGCGACGAACTTTTCGCCGGCTATCGCCGGTATCGCTGGCACCGCATCACCGAAGCCGTGCGCGCCTATTTCCCAGCGCCCCTGCGGCGGACAATCTTTGCTGAGCTCGCGCGGATCTATCCAAAGCTCGATCACGCACCTCAGTGGCTGCGCGCCAAGACGACCCTGACCGAAATCAGCCTCGATGCCGCTCTCGGATATTATCGCACGCTGTGCAAACTTCACGATGATGCTCGTCGCGACCTGTTTGCTCCGGAGCTTCGAGGGGCGGTGGCGGGCTATGAGCCATCGCGCCGGATCGCGACCCTCATGCAGGAGTCCGCAACCGCCGATCCGCTGTTACAAGCGCAGTATGTCGACCTAAAAAGCTATCTCGTCGGCGACATCTTAACCAAGGTCGACCGCGCGAGCATGGCGGCGTCGCTCGAGGCACGAGCACCCCTTCTCGACCATGAGTTGGTCGAATGGGCAATGACTTTGCCAACATCGCTAACGCTGCGACGTGGCGAAGGAAAATACCTGTTAAAGCGGGCGCTTGAGGGGCAGGTCCCAAACGAAAACCTGTACCGCCGCAAACAGGGCTTTGCGATGTCGCTCGCCGAATGCTTCCGGGGAGCCGCCGCCCTCCAAGTTCGTGATCGGTTGCTGAGCGCGCGAATGCTTGATTCCGGCCTTTTTGACGCCGACGCGCTTGCGCGGCTGATCGACGTTCATGCCGCGCGCGGTGCCGACCATAGTGCCGCAATTTGGGCCCTACTCGTGTTCGAGGGCTTTCTCGCCGTGCACGAGGGCGAAGTGGCGCGACCGCCATCCTGGCGCAAGACGCCGCTCGAGGCGCGGCCTAAATAGCTCACGACGACTGGTGTCCTCCTGGTCCCCAGGCTATTTTCGTTTTTCTGAGGGCCCAGACCGCCTGACAGCTGCGGGAACCGCAATGCGACCATGGATGATTGTTATCGGCAGTGCCACGGCTGCGCTCGCCGCTGATATCGCGTGGGCATGGCCTGAGATGCTGGCCGCGCCATATCCCTGGCCATCGATGAACTCAAGCACGGCCCCTGCCCTCCTTGTGCCGGGCTTAGCCTTTTACGCGGGCTTTGCAATTGTGCTCGTTACCACGAGCATCGCGCTCGACTTGTGCCGTGTGCACAGGCGGATCGCTCGTTTCCGGGCGCCGACCCGCAGCGCCTGGTTCGCCGCCTTTCACGGTACCGGGCTGTCGACCCTCGCGGATCGGCTCCTCGACTTGGCTCCCGATGGCGAAGAGTTGATTGTCCAAAGCGCGTTTGACGCGAAGGTTGTTCGCGGAGAATTGCTGCATCATCATCGCGACTGGCTCACGCGCACGCATGCGTTCACCGCATTCACATTGCTGTTGTTGATCGCTGTTCTCGGATTAGCTCACCGCTATGGTGATATCCCCCTCACCGGTCTTGCTGTTCCGATCGCCGAGACACTCACCATCATAGGCGTGTTGGTGATACTTGGCTGGTTTAGCCTGTTGACCGTGGCGACGCTGTCGGAGTCGTTACTAAATACTGTCGCACGGCTGCCATTGAAAAGGCTCGACATTCTGCTGCTCTTCCAAGCAGGGCCGTCGCCAATTGAAAGAGGTGAAACCCATTCAGCATCGACATGCTCATTGGCCCAGTCGGACGCTTTGCAACGCCTCGGCGCTACTCTCGAGCAGACGAGCAATGCACTTCGTGAAACCGTAAACCGCCTATGGATGACCACTCAAGCCGTGGCGGAGATTCAGACATCATCTGAGCGGCCAATAGACATCAGCGCGATCGAGCAGTTGAGCTTAGCGATACAAGAGCTTTCCGCCGCGGTTGGACGGGGACAAACGGCGTCCCCTTCTAGCCCTTCTACTCCTGGATTCACTCCGCAACCCAATCTGTTAAGCAAGAGAATTCGTGAACTACTAACGGATCTCGATTAAGCTTGCGCTGTGCCGTTGCAAGAGTTGCCACCGACAGGTTTCTCAGGGCAACTAAGTTTTTAACTTGTCTTGACGTTAACGCTTTACGCGTCGTGAAGGCTTAGAGGTAGAGACGTTGAGCGACAGTGCGTGTTCGCACTTGGTCATAGGCTTGCGGCCTCCTGCAGACGCAAAAGACTAACCCAAAGTTATCACCTAAGACGCGATCTTAAACATTATTTAAACCTAAATAGTCATCGTCGCCCTGTCGGACATTACTGGCGACCGGACATCGACGGACCTTCCCCAGCATGAATGGTTTTGACGAGTGCAGAGCTGGCCGGTTTTGTCTGGACAGGTTTCCGCCGTTGATAAGTGGATCTCTGCCGGTTGAGGTTGTGGGCTGGCGGTTTTGGGGTGGCACGCCGGGAGGTCGTAGCCCGACCAGAGTGACGCCCCAAAACCGCCAGCGGAATTCATGCTGCCGCGACCTGCGGCAGGCGTTCGAAGTAGGCGTGATCCGGCGTCCGAGCGTCAAGGCTCGAATGCGGGCGCTTGCCGTTGTAGAAGTTCAGATAGCGGCCGATCGAGGCACGCGCCTCGGCGACGCTGTCATAGGCCCGCAGATAGTCGAGTGGCGCGGGGCATCGCAGCCCCGCGCTCTCCCAGAACCGGACGTGAACCTCTCGATTCATCCGGCTCCCATCATCCAGCCGCTGATCCCATGGCCCAGTGTGCGAACAGGGTCGGATTGCGGCGCCGAAGCGACCGTAACCAGTCCCAGGCCGCCATAGTGTGCCCTCGGAATCGTTTGTACTTGCGAGACACCCATCGCACGATAAAAGCATCAATCGTCCGGAGTTCCTCGCGAAGCCTCGAGGGGTAGAACCGGCCATAGTAGCGCACCCACCCGGCAAGGGTGGGACGGGCCCATTTGGCGATCTCTTCCAGCTCAAGATCGCTACGCAGATGCATTCGCCACCTTCGCACCTCCAGCCGCATCCTCTTGGCAGCCTTATCGCTGACCGCGGGGATGAAACTGACAAAGGGCTTCTGGTCGCGGCCAATCGCCACTCTCGGCCGAAACGTATAACCGAGAAAGTCGAACGACCGCTCCGGGTAGCCTCCCGGGCGATTCGTATCCTTGCAGTAGACGATCCTGGTCTTTTGCGGGTGCAGGCGTAACCGGCACTCCGCGAACCTCTTCTCCAGCGCCTGATGTAGCTCAAGCGCCTGCGCTTCGCTCGCGCAGTGACAGATCGCGTCGTCAGCGTAGCGTTCGAACAGGATGCCCGGATATTCTCGTTGCATCCAGCAATCGAACGCATAATGAAGAAAGAGATTTGCCAGCACAGGACTAACGACAGCTCCTTGCGGGGTGCCTCTCTCCCGGTCAACCAGGTCCCCATTCGGCATGCGCACCGGTGCCTGCAACCACCTTTGCAGATAGAGCAGCACCCATGGGCATTCCGTGTGTCGCCGCACGGCTCTCATCAGAAGTTCCCAGTCAATCTCATCGAAGAAACTCTTGATGTCGAGGTCGAGTACCCAGTCAGAAGCCCAACAACGCCGCCGGGCTTTGGCGAGGGCATCATGCGCGGACTTCCCGGGCCGATATCCATAGGAGTCCCGGTGGAACACCGGTTCCAGGATCGGTTCCAGATGCCGCTTGACCACCATCTGGGCGATCCTGTCGGAAACCGTTGGAATCCCGAGCGGCCGGGTTCCTCCAGTATCGCCTTTCGGTATGTCAACGCGACGCACGGCTGGGGGAAAGTAGCTTCCCGACGACATTCTGTTCCAGATCCGATAGAGGTTCTTACTCAGATCCCTGTCGAAATCCTCGATAGACTGCCCGTCCACTCCAGCCGCCCCTCGGTTGGCCTTCACTTGCTTGTACGCTTCCCACACTTCGCGTTTGGCAATACAAAACGGCCTCGCTTCAACCATGGTGGTCATCCCCTTTCAGGTTGCCACCGGGATAAAGCTGAATGACGACGCCCCTTCGGTCCGATCCCATTGCAGGACCTTCAACCCTACTACGGACGTCTCCGCCCCTGTGCCCCGCATCGGTACTCAGACCCTCACGGCGACTGACCGCTTGGGTTTCTCCCTTCGCATCGGGACGACAGGTTCCTGTGTTCCTTACCGAAGCCTGTCCTGAGGTCACGCCGCCTTCATGCCGGACGCCGGTTGGGCCGTCAGCAGGTATCGCCCAACCCTTGCTCGCGGGACAGAAGTCTGGGCCCCGGTTTCGACGTCGGTTGAATACGTTACGACACGTCATCAGCGGTTCACTCGCGTTCGTCTCCTCAGGACCCACCTGACGGAATAGCTTCCGCCTTTTCCAGCAACGCTCACCACAAGGGCTCTTTACCCTCGCGGCTTGTGGCGGTTTGGAACCTGCCCCTGCAGGCCGACTCCGGGGGGCCGTCCCCCATCTCCGGTAAAGTTCCGCGTCGCCTCAAGCGGAGACGACCCGTTCACAGCACACAACCTCTTCGTATTTGACCGAGCGCCAGAGCCGCTCGACGAACACGTTGTCGCGCCATGCGCCCCTGCCATCCATGCTGATCGCGATGGCGTTGTCGAGCAACAGTGCGGTGAAGTCCTGGCTGGTGAATTGGCTGCCCTGGTCGGTGTTGAAGATCTCCGGCCTGCCATGTCGGGCGAGCGCCTCCTCGACCGCCTCGAGGCAGAACTCGACCTCCATCGTGATCGACACGCGCCAAGCCAGAACCCGTCGGCTGAACCAATCGACCACCGCCGTCAGGTAGACAAAGCCACGCGCCATCGGGATGTAGGTGATGTCCATCGCCCACACCTGGTTGGGCCGCACGATCGCCAGCCCCCGCAGCAGGTACGGATAGACCTTGTGTCCCGGTGCCGGTTTCGACGTATTCGGACAGCGATAGAGCGCAGCGATGCCCATGCGTTTCATCATCGTCGCGACCCGCTGGCGGCCGATCGCGATGGCCTCGCCACGCAGCAGATCGCGCAGCATCCGGCTGCCCGCGAACGGGTAGTCGAGATGCAACTCGTCGATCCGCCGCATCACCGCCAAATCGGCCGGCGATACCGGCCGAGGCTGGTAATAGACACTGCTCCGACTGAGCTTCAGCAGCTTGGCCTGCCGGGCCACGGGCAGCTCATGTCCGCGCTCGATCATCGCTTTGCGCTCAGCATGCCGGCCTTGCTGAGCGCGCCGGCCAAAAAATCGTTCTCCAGCGCCAATTCGCCGATCTTGGCGTGCAGCATCTTCAAATCCACCACCGGCGCAGTTTCCGGGCCGGCCGCACCAGAGCCGAACACCCCGGCTGCCCCGGCGAGAAGCTGCCCCTTCCAACTCGTAATCTGGTTCGGATGTACGTCAAACTGCTGGGCCAACTCAGCCAGCGTCTTCTCGCCCTTGATCGCGGCCAGTGCCACCTTCGCCTTGAAGGCCGCAGTGTGGTTCCGGCGTGTCCGTCTCGTCATGCTCTCTCCTGATCCGCGGCGATCCTCGCCGTCATCAGGCAGAAAATCCACTTAGCCCGCTGTCCAAATTCCCCAGGCCACCTCTTGCGTCGCAGCTGGCGGCCCGGTTTCGCGAAGTGCTGTCTTTGATGTCGTATGCGCCGGCGATTTTGGTAGCGCTTGGATTGGGGGTAATCGACGTGAGCACCCTGGAAACGGTTGAGGGCCTCGAGACGACAGAATCAGGTTCGGCCGCCGAGACGCAGGACGAGCACCAAAGTCATCCACCTCAATCCGAGCACCGCGCGCTAGCCCATCGGCCTCTATTCCACCTTCTTCGGTCGCGGCGCCGCGGCGGTGGAGACGACAACATTACTGCTGGGTCGTCGACCGGTCGTGTCGTTTCGGCGGAGACAGCGTTGTCATGTCTATTTCGCCTTGGCATACAGAACAGCGTCTATGCTGAGATCGGCGCCGTTCGACGCCGCAACCTCATTGAAGGGGAGACACTGCCGCTAAGCCAGTTGATCGGGATCGCTGGCGAATTCGGCCTCGCCGCGCAACCTGCCACGCTGGATTGGGATGCCTTGCGCACACGGTCGTTCAGTCATCCGTTCCTGCTCGTGCTTCAGAACACGAACGTCGTGATCCTGATGGGTGTACGACGCGATGGTCCGGAACAAGTCGCTATCTCCGACCCGCTCTATCGCGACGGCGAAGTGTTCTTCCTACCTCGCGCCGACCTTGAAAGAGCGTGGGCGGGTGCAGCGCTGCTTATCACGCCACAACCGCTTGGCAAATCTGAGGCAACGTTTGGTTTTTCGTGGTTCACTTCAAAACTGTTCGCCGAACGACGCCTGCTCCGCGACATCGTCATCGCCGCGCTGACGATGCACCTGATCGCCCTGTCGGTACCGATTTTCTTTCAATTGCTCGTCGACAAGGTCGTACCAAACCAAGCATTTTCCACGCTTTACACCATCACCGCCGGGGTCAGTCTGCTGATCTTAATCGATGGTGGATTCAATTACTTACGAAATTACCTGCTCTCATTTATCACGCGCAAGCTCGACCATATCATAGCAAACGATACAATTGAGCATCTCTTGCGTTTGCCGATCGATTTCTTCCACACCAATCCGTCGGGCGTAACGGCGTATAAGCTGCAAGAAGCAAACAATGTTCGGGAGTTTCTCGCGAGCCGTCTGTTCAATACGCTTCTAGATGGCCTCGAAGTCGTGATTTTCCTGCCAGTCCTGTTGATATATTCTTGGCCCTTAACGCTAATTGTACTGGTCATCGCGGCATTAGCGTTTGTCATCCTGGCCGTGATGTCGCGCGACTTTCGGGCGAAGTTGGGCGACGTCAATGAGATTGAGGGCCGACGCAAGGCATTTCTCTTTGAGATCCTCAACGGCATCTCGACGATCAAAACGTTAGCGCTCGAGCCGCGTTCAATGATGCGTTGGCGCCGCTATTCTGACGAGGCCGCTACTAAGACCTTGTCGCTCGATCATACGTCGGCCCATGCACGGGCGATGATAGCCGGCCTCGAACGTGGCATGAGCGTTGCAATCGGTGCGGTCGGCGCCCTGTTCGTGCTGAATGATCAAATGACCGTGGGCGCGCTCGTTGCCTTCAACATGCTCGGGCTGAGGCTGGCCCAGCCGTTGATCCACGCCTCGACATTGCTCCAGGACTACCAACGAGCCGTCCTGTCGCTGAAGCTGCTCGCACAGCTAATGCAGACCAAACCTGAACCCGATACCGGTCAGTTATCCCCGCAAGTCCGTGGGCATATCGAGTTCGAGGATGTGACCTTTCACTATCCAAACTCCCCTACCCCAGCAATTAAGGACATCTCATTTGAGATTGAGCCAGGACAAATTGTTGGCGTTGTCGGCCGCAGCGGATCTGGCAAGACCACAATTACGCGGTTGATCCAAGGTCTTTACATGCCACAAGCCGGTCTCGTAAAGATCGATGGCCAAGATCTGAAAGAGCTCGATCTCGCCCACCTGCGCACCCAGATCGGCGTTGTACTGCAAGAGAATTTCCTGTTTCGCGCGACGGTGCGCGAAAACATCTCGATGACCAAACCAGCTGCCTCACTTGATGAGGTTATCAACGCCGCGCAGCTCGCCGGTGCGCATGAGTTTATTCAGCGTTTGCCACATGGCTATTCGACGATGTTGGAGGAGAGCGCTGCGAATTTATCTGGCGGTCAAAGACAACGCTTGGCGATTGCTCGCGCCCTTATTCACAACCCGCCAGTTCTCATCTTCGACGAGGCGACAAGCGCACTTGATCCGGAAAGTGAGGCGGTCATCCAGCAGCACCTTGCCGCCATTGCGCACGGGCGGACGATTGTCATCATCAGCCACCGCCTCTCCTTTGTCGCCCGCGCCAACGCCATCATCGTCGTCGATCAGGGCCGCATCGCCCAGATCGGTACCCATGACGCGCTGCTTCGAAGTTGCCTACCCTACAAGCACCTGTGGAGCCAGCAGACGAGGACTTATCAATGAGTATCGGTAAATCGGGCTCATCCAAGTCCCTGGCTCCTGTTGCGGCTTCTGCCGTAGCCTTGCCAACGCCACGCGCAGTGATCGACTACGACTTCCAAAGTGTCCTTGCTGCACCACCAAAGCAACGGCTGGTCCTATGGTTGCTGACGCTGTTGATCGTCGTCGCCGCAATCGGGGTTTCGGTAGCCCATGTCGATATGGTTGTAAGCGCGAATGGCAAGATGATCACGACCGAAGCGGAGATTATCGTCCAGCCGCTGGAGACGTCTGTCGTCCGCTCGGTCGTAGTTAAACCCGGTGAGCGCGTTAGCGCTGGGGCGCTCTTGGCGACCCTGGACCCGACCTTCACCGATGCTGATGCAGCGGAATTCAGTTCCAAGCTGCGCCAGTCGCAGGCTGCCTATGATCGGCTCAGTGCCGAGCTCTCTGGAAAAACCTACGAGCCGGCCGATCCCAATGCCGAGGAAGCAACGCAACGCGACATCTTCCTTAAGCGGCGTGACGAGTATGACGCCAAGGTCGCTAGCTCGGAACGCAAGGCAGAGCAATTCAAGGCGGATCTTGCAGCCCACAAGATCGAAGCGGACGGGCTGACCGAACAAATTAACCTCGTTCGTGATCAAGAGCAGATCTACCAAGCGCTTGTCGCACAGAATCTGGCATCGAAACTCAAACTGCTGGACACAAGCCAGCGCCGTGCTGAGGCTAAGGGCAGGCTCGACACCAATCTTGGCGAGCAGCAGAAATTGAGCCACCAAATCGCGGAAGCATTCGCCGAACGCGATGCATTCATCTATGAATGGCGACGAAAGCTATCGGAAGAGATGTCACAGACCCGGAACGATCGGGATACCGCCGGTGCGCGGCTATCGAAGGCGGAGCGGCGCAATCAACTATCGGTGCTGCGCGCGCCCACGGACGCCATCGTGCTGGATATCGCGGGTCGTCCCGCCGGCTCTGTGATGCGTGAAGCCGAAACTCTGATGCGATTAGTGCCCGCTGACGCATCGCTGATTGCGGAAGTACAGATAGATCCGCGTGATGTGGCACGTTTGCATGTTGGCGATGCGGTGACGTTGAAATTCGAAGCACTGCCATGGCAGCAGTATGGGGTCGCCTATGGCAATTTGCTCAGCATGACACCCGATGTACTGACGGATGAGAATGCGCGCGAAACAGCAGAGAACACGGCTTCGTCGGAGCTGAAGGCCCAAGCGCGGCAGACTACGATTTACTATCGAGGCCGCGTCGAAGTCACGGAAACGAAGTTTCGCAACCTGCCCACCCAGTTCACCTTGCGGCCGGGCATGCGCCTCTCTGCAGACATTAAGATCGGCCACCGATCGGTGCTTGAATACATCCTAAACCCGATTACTCGGGTCATCGATGAAAGCCTGCGTGAACCCTAAAGCCAGGGCGTAGGTTCGGCATCCGCAGCGAGCAACACATGTTGAGACAACCGTCAGAGACTCACTGCTTTGTCCTGATGATCTGATCGTTATTGGACTAAACGCTTGTATTGGCCGCGCCGGCGAGCCACTGAGCGCAACCGCTCTCCACAGCTGTTGACTGCAGGTTTCGCAGCGTTGCAGTGGAGATTTCACAGGGGCGTCGTAATATGAGTAGGTTAGCGATGATCGGCACGGGCTATGTCGGGCTTGTTTCCGGCGCCTGCTTTTCGGAGTTTGGCGTGTCGGTCACCTGCGTCGACAAGGACGCCGACAAGATCGCCCGCCTGCAGCGCGGCGAGGTGCCGATCTACGAGCCCGGGCTCGACCAGCTCGTCACGGTCAACAAGGCGGCCGGCCGGCTAAGCTTTACGACCGACCTTGCGGCGGCGCTCGACGGTACGGACGCGGTGTTCATCGCCGTCGGCACACCGTCGCGACGCGGCGACGGGCATGCCGATCTGAGTTATGTATTCGCCGCCGCCGGCGAGATCGCCGAGGTGCTGGCGGCGCGCCCGGGAACCCGCACCGTCATCGTCACCAAGTCGACCGTTCCGGTCGGCACCGGCCGACGCCTCGAAAACATCCTGGCGCAGCGATTGCCGGCGGAGGCCTTCGATGTCGCCTCCAACCCGGAGTTTCTCCGTGAGGGTTCGGCGATCCAGGACTTCATGCGTCCCGACCGGGTCGTCATCGGCACCGACAGCGAGCACGCCCGCACGGTGTTGCGCGCGCTCTATCGGCCGCTGTATTTGCTCGAGACGCCGGTCGTCTTTACGACGATCGAGACCGCCGAGATGATCAAATACGCGGCCAACGCGTTTCTCGCAACCAAGATCACCTTCATCAATGAAGTCGCAAATCTGTGCGAGGCGGTCGGCGCCGATGTGCAGGACGTCGCCCGCGGCATCGGCCTCGACGGCCGTATCGGCCGCAAATTCCTGCATGCCGGGCCGGGTTTTGGCGGCTCCTGCTTTCCGAAGGACTGCGAAGCGCTGGTGCGCACCGCGGAGGAGGCCGGCAGCCCCCTGAGCATGGTCGAGCGCGTGCTCGAGATCAACAATTCGCGCAAGCGCAGCATGGCCGACCGTATCACCGCGGCCTGCGACGGCAGCGTGACCGGCAAGACGATCGCGGTGCTCGGCCTGACTTTCAAGCCCAACACCGACGACATGCGCGAGAGCCCGAGCCTATCGATCCTGCCCTTGCTGATCGAGGCGGGCGCGACGATCCGCGCCTTCGACCCAGAGGGCATGGGCGAGGCCAAGAAGCTGCTGCCCGAGCTCGACTATTGCGGCGACGCCTACCAGGCGCTCGAAGGCGCCGATGCGCTGGTGTTGCTCACCGAATGGAACGAGTTCCGTGCGCTCGATCTTGCCCGGGTCCGGAGACTGTTGCGCGCGCCGGTGGTGATCGACCTGCGGAACATCTACCAGCCCGACGAGATGACCGCCGCGGGGTTCGTCTACCATAGCATCGGCCGAGCGGCGGTGGCTCCGGCAGCGGAATCAAGCCCAAACTTGCGGGCGACCGCCTAACCCCTCAACAAAAGCATGCTTCGCTACTTCAGGAAACGCGACCAGTCCACCGTTTCCAAAGCTTGTTCGACCGTTGGTCGCGCGTTCCCTGTCACATTGTGCCCGTAGTCGCTTAGGGCTTCCGCCATGTATCGACCGTCCTCGACATCATCGCCACGGTCCCAGACCGTAATGCGTAGGCGCACGCCGTTTTCATTGTGGCTCATGTAGGTCCAGGCCAACGGTCGGGAAGCGGTCAAACCCGGGTGCCGATCGAGCCAAGTTAGTGCCCGATCCGAATTGGCCAAACGATTCGCCGGCCGACGCTTATAAGTCGTGGTCGCGCGCACTCGAAACTCGTTGCCTTATTTTGACATCGAGGGCGACAATACCGCCCTCCCCCAAGCGGTCAACCGAACCGATTGCCGCCGGCCGTTTTTCGGTGGTTGCTGGTCGTTTACCGGTCGTTTGGGTGAATAGGTAATGCAAGCCCCTCCCCTGGCGCTTTTCAATGATAAAGAAGTTCCAAAGCTCGATCGCGTTGCCACTGAGACGCTATCATGTTTGTGACCAGCAAACGCCCCTGACATCAAGCAGCGAAGTGTAGACAGTCGTCGGTCTACTTAGAGCAAGTTCTTGCGCAAGATCCATGGTGCACCAAGTACCCGGAGGAGGGCATAACCTAAGGTCGCGCCGCCGCCCAGATCAAAACGCTGAGGGGAGACGCTGGAGAATGACCGTGGCAGCGAGGGCGTGAGTGATAGAATTACGCCGCGGGTTGCGCGCCCCCACGCCCAACGCGTTGGCGCCGTCGGCCGAAGGACGTCAAGATCACAATGGCTGTGGCAAACAACACCACCGAGGCCGGCTCCGGCACCTGCTCAAAAACGCCGGTCACAACACAGCGCGACTGACCGGGTATCTGCGGGCCAAAGCACACCGAACTCGGGTTGTCGCTGCCATAACCGATCGTGATGACATCAGCTCCAGGACCTATCACACCGTAATAAGCGTCGTCCGGGCCGGGATCGGTGAAAAACCCGCCGTCCACATTTTGCGGTGTGACCGCCAGATGGCGGCCATCGATCCTACACACGTTGAACGGTGTGGTTTCCGCGAGTTTTGAGATGTTTGGCGGCCCCACCTACACTCTGGGCAACGCTCTGATCAACTTCATGGCTTCGGTTAGCGTCCAAAGTGCAATCCAAGCTAAGTCGCCGTTACCCACGCTGGCGACGTCGAAACAGACCGAACCCGAGCAGCGCGCTGCCGAACAGCGCAAGCGAGGCTGGTTCGGGGACCGAAACTTTGTCGTCCGAGCTAAGCAGCGCGCCAGCACCAGTCGCCGTCACATCAATCTCCTCGGTAAGCGAGAAGGGGCCGCTGGGGTTCCCAAGGACCGAGCCGCCACCTACGCCGGTTGTGGTCGAGGCTATCGGAATAGTCTCCAGCCCGCTGTTAGTCAGGTCAAGGAATAACGACCTAGTCGCGGTGACATTGGTCAGAGAGCCGCCAAACAGCGTGGTAAATACAGCTGACGAGGGGAGTGAGAGATTGGTCTCGGTGACTTTGATCGTCAAGCTACCCGATCCCCAGTCGAGTTCACGTTGAGCGAGCCGATATCCAGCAGCGTACCGCTTCCTCCGAGCGCGGTCACCCCCGTTGCGGTAATACTATTGATGTTGAAATTGCCGACGCTACCGGTAAAAATCGCAAACGTATTGGTTGGGTCGTTTGCCTGCTGGGTGCCGTTGACGTTGATGATCAGGTCCGCTTTCGCGGCGTTCGGCACAAGCACAGCCCCGACCAAACCACCAACCACCACCAGCCCCGTAAGTCCCAGCCGGGCCATCATGTTCTTCGATAACATAGTCTTCTCCTAATACACCGTACCGAGCGGAGCCAACCAATAGGAACCGCCTTTGAAAATAGTGGGCAATCCCCGTGCCAAACTTCGCGAACACCCACAAGCTTTTGAAATAACTAGAAAAATATATTAAAGATAAGATTTCAGCCAAAATTATTGTCAGCTTTTTTTTACAATCCCAGTCAAATTGGACCAATTGTTAACCATATGTCAGACCAATATCAAAGTTTACAGTATTTCGCGGATGCGATTTTGAGTCCGAGTGTAAAGAACTGTGACACTTTGCTAGCCCGGATATCTCACCGGGTTAGGTGCATCGGGGCTCTGAACGAGGGATAATTGCTTCTGCGACAAAGTCTTATCCGGTTGCAGAGGAGATCCCCGATGCCGACAGAGTGTAGCCCGACGACGATGCTTTTTACACCGGTGGAAGGGCGTCGGGTGGCGGCCGATTTTGCTGGCGGGGCGATCACCTCGGATGCCGGCGCGCTGCTGTTGGGCGCGAGCGACCGGGCGATCAGGCTGGTGGATCGGTTTGCGTCCTGCTTTGCCGATGCCCGCGCGCCGGGGCTGATCGAGCATGAAGTGGCGACGCTGGTCGGGCAGCGGGTGTTCGGGATCGCTCTGGGCTACGAGGACGTGATCGACCACGACCACCTGCGCCACGACCCGGTGATGGCGGTGCTCGCCGGCAAGCTGACGGCGCGGCGCTCGGACTGCGCGCCGCTGGCGGGAAAGAGCACGCTGAACCGGCTGGAACTGAGCCGGCCGCGGCCGACGCGCTATCACAAGATCGCCCATGACCCGGCGGCGATCGAGCGGCTGTTGGTGGATATCTTCGTGGAAGCGCACCGGACGGCGCCCAAGCAGATCATTCTCGATCTCGACGCGACCGACGACCCGGTCCATGGGTACCAGGAGGGTAGGTTCTTCCACGGCTATTACGATTGCTACTGCTACCTGCCGCTTTACATTTTCTGCGGCCGCCACCTGTTGGCGGCCAAGCTGCGCCGTTCCGACATCGACGGCGCGGCCGGGTCGGTCAATGAAGTGGCGCGGATCGTTGCCCAAGTGCGGGCACGCTGGCCGCGCGTGCGCATCCTGTTGAGGGCGGATTTCGGCTTTGCCGTGAGGCGCTGATGGCGTGGTGCGAAGCGAACAGGGTCGATTACCTGTTCGGCCTGGCCCGCAACGCGCGCCTAGAGGCCGAGATCGCCGGCGAACTGGCGGAGGCGGCCGCGAAAAGCCGGACCACCGGCCGGCCTGCGCGCCGCTTCCGCGATTTCATGTGGACGACGCTCGACAGCTGGAGCCGCCGACGCCGGGTGATCGCCAAGGCCGAATGGACAAGCGGCGGACCCAATCCGCGCTTCATCGTCACCTCCCTCAAGCCGAAATCGTCGAGGCCGCCATCTCTACGAGAGGGTCTATTGCGCCCGCGGCGAGATGGAGAACCGCATCAAGGAGTGCCAACTCGACCTGTTCGCCGATAGCTCCAGCCCCACGATGCGCGCCAACCAGCTGCGACTATGGTTCGCCGCGATGGCCTATGCCCTGATCTGCGCATTGCGCCGGATCGGCCTCGCCCACACCCAATTCGCCCAAGCTACCTGCGGCACGATCCGCCTGGGGCTCCTCAAAATCGGCGCGCTCGTTCGGATCAGCGTCCGGCGTATTCACCTCGCCATGGCATCGGGCTGCCCGTGGCAAAACGAGTTCCGATTGGCCCACCTACGGCTCGCCGCCGTCGACTGACGAACCAGAAAACGCGGGCCCCATAACCCCCGCATCGTCGCACAGCGCGCGACCGCTCAACCGCGCCTCGACGGGCGCAAAATATCAGCTCGCGGCCACCAAACCCGACAACCAAACCCGCTACGCCCAAAAATCCAACATCAGCAGCCGCCCGGTGAGAGATCCGGGC
>CAVZUA010000014.1:0-24470 GCA_963778385.1 uncultured Alphaproteobacteria bacterium
TTTTGGCCTCAACCGGTCGGCAGCGGCCGAATCCAATTGCGGCAAACCTCGCCGAGACCGAAAATTGCGTCCAACCAGCCGGGAATCCGGGGGATGTCGGTTTAGAGGGATCCCGTTTGTGGTACGCTTCGAGTGGAACATTGATCGGCAGTCGAGATGTCCCAGTTGCGGAGAAAAGCGGCGCGGCAAGAAGCACCTTCTCGACATTTTGATCGATGCAGACACTCAACGTGCGCTCGGCGCCGAGCGCATAAGGCTGTTGCATTGCACGACTTGCGGCGCGCGGTATAGCGATCCGCTACGGGGAGCCGATTACACGACCGGGAGTAAACACGCGCTTCGACTCTACTTGGAGCAGGGCGCTGGTGTTGATGTCATGCTGGAACCGCTGTCGCTGTCATGGCCGGCCAATACGACGATACCTCGAAATCGGCTGCAGTTTCGGTTTTGCGATGGATTACGCCCGGCAGTGTCTGGGGTGGCAGGTCCCTGCTTTAGCCCGGGCCAGATCGCAGCCGCAGGCTGAGAGTAGCTCCGCCTGCCGATTGATAATACCTATTTCCCCATAGTCGCCAACATCGGCGCCAGCGAGGCAGATCTCATTATGTGCAGCGAGGTCATCGAGCACATTGTTGCGCCAAATCAGTTCGTGGCGCTGCTGCGACATGCGCTCGGCGAGACCGGTCTGTTGATCCTGACTACGCCAAATGGCGATGCTTCGTTGCCCGACGCGGCGGACGTGCAACTCCTGACCATTTTGAGCCCCGGACATCACGCCAACTTGAAAATGATAACTCGATTACTTCGCTACTGCGGCGCAACGGTTTCGCCCACGTAAAGGTGGTTGATCGTGGCAACCAGCTTCATATCGCCGCCTCGGCTGCACCGTTTTCAGGCCGGTCATCATGCTTTACGCGCGATCTCTACCGACGGTTTCTCGAACTGTCGCTGGAGGAGACGGCATCCCCCATCCTCTTGGTCTCGGATATGCCTACCGCCTGTTCAAGGAGTACATGAATGCTGCCCGGTATCACGAGGCACGTGAGGTTTTGCCCCGTTTGCGGGATCATCTCGATCAGTATGGCATAGATATCGACGCACTTGCCATTAGCGTTCACAGCTTTCCAGCGATATGGAATTCGAAGAATTCGGCGAACGGTGGCCATATAACATCTGTGGAATTTGCCATTACCTAGGTTTGTTAAAACTTAACGACGAGCAATCTCCACAACTGGCGGCTCCATTATTTCGAGCCGCGTCAGTCCTTGGAACAGCGCTCCGTCGAAGCCTTAACGCAATTGGAGCCGACGACCTAGAGACTGAAAGCCTTTGCCGTGAGGCGGATATCGCACGGCTTGCAGCGCTCGCGCGCTCAAACCCACCGCTTGCGCTGGAAGCGCTTCAAGAGATCGCCCAAAACCCCGCGGGGCTCGACCTGCCTCATTTCGAGACGCACCTAATACGAGCCTGTGAACGACTACGCACTGACCTGATTAATCTCGGCGAGGATTTTGCGGCAAATCAGGTGGCCGACTGGCATCCCTTTAAAGAGGACGGACCCAATTTCGCCAGGGCGCCGCAAAACCTTCGACGGCGAAGCTGTCCAACCACTAATTTCAGCGATTATTCCACTTTACAATGGTGCACCTTATATTGAGGCGGCGGTGCGCAGTGTTATCTCGCAGTCGCTTCCCTGCGCCGAGCTTATAGTCGTCGATGATGGTTCAACCGATGACGGTCCAGAGATCGTAGGCCGCCTGGCAAGCGAGTATCCAATAAAATTTCTGCATAAGGTGAACGGAGGTCAGTCCTCGGCTCAAATCTTGGCGCGGCCCATGCGATCGGCGATCTGATTGCCCTGCTCGATCAGGATGACATCTGGTACCCGAACCATCTCGAGGCACTAGTCCAACCATTTCTTGAGAAACGCACACCGGAACTGGGTTGGGTCTACAGCAATCTCGATGAAATTGACATTAACGGCCAAATGGTGTGTCGCTCGTTCCTGTCCTCGTTAGGCACCGAGCATCCGAAGCGCGATGTCCTCTCGTGCCTCAAGCAGGACATGTTTATCCTCCCGTCAGCATCTCTAATCTCTCTGAAAGCATTCAGGGAGGTCGGTGGCTTTGATGAGAACTTATCTGGATATGAAGATGACGATCTATTCTTCCGACTTTTCCGGTCCGGCTTCGATAACGAATACTTGGATACACCGCTGTCGCAGTGGCGTATCACGATGAAAGCTCGTCCTATTCGTCGCGCATGGGACAGAGCAGATCCATCTACGCCAGGAAACTGTTAGCAGCATATCCAGATGATAAATTCAGGTCACGATACTATACTTGCGATTTTTTATTGCCCCGATTTTATCCGTCGATTGCCGCGGATTGCCGAAGCGCGTTAATGTCGGGAGATGACCAAGCATTTTGCCGTGCAAGAGCTGATCTCGATTTCTTGTCCACGTACATTACGCCGACCGATCCGATCAAGCTGGACGTAAGCAGCTTACTTATTACGGCCGTTATCCATATACGCAATGATGCTCCCTTTATTGAACAGGCGCTGCGGAGCGTCATGCGTCAGTCTATGCCACCTGCCGAGATTATCGTGCTAGACGACGGATACCCCGACAATGGCGTAGCCGCAGTCGAAGGCCTTACGGCCGAACGTCCCATTAAGATACTTCGCAACGCAGAGCGGGGTGCATCCTCGGGTCGCAATTATGGAGTAACGCAGGCCAAGGGTGATTTTATCGCACTGCTTGATCAAGATGACATCTGGTATCCGTACCATCTGGAGCGCCTCGCGCAACCTTTCGCTAAGCCCCGTTCCCGCCCACTTGGCTGGACCTACAGTAATGTCGACGAGATCGACGAGCGGGGAACCGTCGTAAAAGGAATGTTTCATTCTAGTGTTAGCGCTCAGCATCCCAAATCAGATTTGACAAATTTCATAAGGGAGGACACGTTTATTTTTCCGTCAGCCTCTCTTATTTCACGCAAGGCATTCCAGGTGGTCGGCGGTTTCGACAATAATTCGGGAAATTATGAAAATGACGATTTGTTTTTGAGGATATTTCAAGCCGGCTTTGATAACGAATACCTCGGTGACGCTCTATCGCAACGGCGCTCCTAAAAGGGGTCGAAGCGCGACTCCCAGTGAGACAACAGGGCTTGCGCAGTACGTTCGCAAGCTTCTGGAAAATTTTAAGGACGATCCCGAGCGCTGGAAATACTATGGGCGCGTTATGCTTGTTCCCCGGTTTCTTCGGCCGATGCTAAGCGAGTATGTCAAGGCTATTCGTTCAAGGGACCCGGAACAGATCGGGAAGGCGGCCGAAAATCTACGCGTTCTTGCCATTGGAATGCGACTGCGTCAGAAGGCGATGCTTTGGCTTTTGTTGTCGCTAGGCAAAAAAGTCAGCTAGTCACGCGCATTTTGTTCTCGATAGCTCATCCGTTCCGACCAATGATCGGTCGGCTATGGAAGCTTCAATAGGGGCTACCTTGGTGGACAAGGTAAATGCTTCCATTACGAACTGCGGATTTGAATGTTACGTCCCTTGCCGTCCCGTCGCTCCAGCTTTCTTCCAGAATCCCATGCCGAGTGGCACTATCAGTGTGCCCGTGGAATTGCCCATACGCGAATTGGCTAAACGGCCAGTGACAAGCCCATATTCAAATTTCATCCAGCTGATCAACGACAAACGTCTTTCAGTACTTGAGGTCGGTTCTCGCATCGCGGGGGAGATGAGCGGCGATTGCCGGTGGTGCGGCGCCTGCGCGATCGCTTCGGCATCGCCAAGACCTAAATCGTCGCCGATCGCGGCATGATCAGCGCCCAGACCATGGCGGCGCTCGAAGCCGAGAAGATCGAGTACATCCTCGGCGTGCGCGAGCGTACCAGCCGCGAGGTACGCACCGAGGTCATGGACGATGACGGGGTCAGCGTGCCGCTCCTCATCCCGCGGCAGAAGGGCGAGACCGAACTCGCCGTCAGGGAGACAACAATCGCCGGGCGTCGCTACTTCATCTGCCGCAACGATGAGGAAGCCAGAAAGGACGCCGAGGCGCGCGCCGACATCGCCGGCCTCGAGCGCAAGCTCGCGCAAGGTGACAAGGCACTGATCGCCAACAAGGGCTTCCGCCGTTTCCTCCAGACGCCCGAGGGCGATGGCTTCGTCATCGATCGTGCCAAGGTCGAGGCCGACACTCGCTTCGACGGCCTCTTCGTGCTGCGCACCAACACGAAAATCTCCGCCCTCCAAGTCGTCTTGCGATACCGTAACCTCCTCGCCGTGGAGGATGCCTTCAAAACCGCAAAGGCGCTGCTCGCCACCCGGCCGATCTTCCACAAAACCGACGCCGGCATCCGCGGCCATGTCTTCTGCACCTTCCTCGCCCTGGTGCTACGCAAGGAACTGATGGATCGTCTGGCGGCACGCCACAGCAAGCTCGAATGGCACCGCATCATCGACGATCTTGCCGATCTCAGTGAGATCGACGTCGAACAGGACGGCCGCAGGGTTCTTCCCGGCCACCAGCTTTCGGCCAGCAGGGCCAGGCCGCGGATCGAAAAGGCTTCAGCCAAAGCCTCTTCGAGCCATTGACTCGGCGGCTTCGGATTGTCGCCCCAGCGCCAACTATTGCACAGCACATGCCCGAGCTCATGGCCAAATTGATAGGCCAGCTTGCACCAGTCCCGGCTGCCGATATCAAGGATTATCCAGGCCGTGCGGGGGCGGTCACTATGCAACCATATGTGCGGAGGCACCGAGTCACGATTGTCCACCTGGAGGTTTCCCGGCTGCTGGTCGGAGAAGAGCCTGATCCCAGACAGGCACGCCTCCCGCATGCGCGCGAGAACAGCATGAACCGCCCGCTCCGGCGATCCGCCCCAGTCGCCTCCGAGTTCCAGTGGCGCGGAAAACAGCGTTACGGCAGAAACCGGCCTCTCCTTACTCACTGCGGCGGCCATACAAACCGGGGTTATCATCACGCCCGCGGCTGCGGCGATAAATGTCAAACGGTTCATCTTACGATCCATATCGGGAAAAGCCCGCAATCTCGATGAGAGAGCAATACCGGTCGACCTGAACCCCTGCTCCAGGTCACCCGGATAGATAGCCAGGTCGCGGCGCATTCCAGCCAGCGATGCCGTCAGCACGAACTAGCGCTGTTACCCATCTTGCGCGGGTCGCCTGCGCCGCAGGCCGCGTACGTCAGGTGCTTCATGCTAGCTGTTGAGTCTCGGCATTTGCTGGAGCGGATTGAGAGTGAAGCGGTCTGGCTCTCTCGACCAGGTATCGCAGATGAACTCGTAACGGGTGAGGCCTTTGAGGGTCTTGAGCCTTTGGCGAAGTTGTAGGCCGCGCAGGCCCCAGGCCAATCCCGGCGCCGGCGATGCTGTGCATGGTTGTCGCCGCGACCGCAACCGCTCTATGATCGGCATCGACTTGGGGGTCTGGGGTTCCCGACGGACATGTCGCTGACAAATTCTGCTGTATTTCCTAAAACGCTAACGATCTCAATATAATATCAGAATTAGCCAGCAGACCGTGAGTCTGGCCGCACGGTATCTCGAAGAGCATGGCATCCCGACGGTCGTGATGGGCTGCGCCAAGGACATCGTCGAGTATGCCGGCGTCCCGCGTTTCCTGTTCAGCGATTTCCCGCTCGGCAACCCGACCGGGAGGCCGCATGACGCGGAATCACAGGCGCTGACCCTGGCACTGGCGCTGCGCGTGCTGGAAACCGCGCCGGGGCCGCGCACGACGGTGCAGAACCCGCTGCGCTGGAGCGACAACCCCGACTGGAAACTCGACTTCTCCAACGTCGCACGCCTGTCATCCGAAGAGATCGCCCGCCGCCGCGCCGAGTTCGACCGTGAAAAGGAAAAGGCACGGGCAATCCGGGAGAAATCGGCGGCGGAGTGATTATTCTTGGCGTCATTCCGGGGCGCTGCGAAGCAGCGAACCCGGAACCCACGAACACCGGCTTGCGCTAGGTGGCACTGACGTCGCTTGTTCTTTCGACCGTGCGTGTTCATGGGTTCCGTGTCTCGCCCATTGGGCGATCACGGAATGACAACTGTTATTGATAACGAGAGCTCCATGACCAAACCCTTCGCCGGCATTCGCATTCTCGATTTCACCCGCTATGTCGCGGGGCCGTTCGGCACCTATCAGCTCGCGCTGCTCGGTGCCGATGTCGTGAAGATCGAGCCCAAATCCGGCGACGACATGCGCCACTCCCAGCTATCGAAGGAATGGGCGGCGAAGGGGCTGGGGCCCTCGTTCATGGGGATCAACGCCAACAAGCGCAGCCTGACGCTCGATCTGCAGACGCCGCAGGCGGTGGAGATCGTCAAACGGCTGGTCAAGGACGCCGATGTGGTCTGGGAAAATTTCCGTCCCGGGATCATGGCGCGGTTCGGGCTCGGCTATGAGGCGCTGAAGCAGATCAACCCGCGCCTCATCTACTGCGCGGTCTCGGGGTTCGGGCAGAACGGGCCGGAACGCGGCACCGCCGCCTTCGACGGCAAGCTGCAGGCGATGAGCGGCATCATGTCGATCACCGGCCACGAGGACAAAGGCCCGACCCGCGCCGGCTTTGCGTTGTGCGACACGATCGGCGCGATGACCGCGGCCTTCGCCGTCGCAAGCGCGCTCTACCAGCGGACGGTCACCGGAGAGGGCCAGTTCGTCGATGTGTCGATGCTCGATGCGGCGCTGTCGTTCATCTCGGGCCAGGTCGCCGAATACACGATCGCCGGCCATATCCACCGCCAGTTCGGCAATCTGTCGTCGACCGGCAAGGTCACCGGCAACCGCTTCAAGGCCGGCGATGGCGAGCTGATGCTGGCGGTGATGACCGAGCGGCAATTCGCCAATCTGATGAAGGGGCTCGGCCGCGAGGACGCGCTCGGCGACCCGCGCTTCGCCGACTGGCCGTCACGCTCGAAAAACGAGCCGGCCTTGCGCGCGATCATCGAGGATGCGCTCGCCGCCGACAGCGCCAAGAGCTGGGAGCAGCGCCTGACCGCGATGGACGTGCCGTGCGCCGGCATCTGGACGATCTCCGAGATCGTCCAGCACCCGCAACTCGCGCATCGCGACGTGCTACAGAAGGTGCACTCGGACGAAGGGGAATTGACCCTGGTCGGCTCCGGCTTCCGGTTGGCGCATGGCACCGGCGGCATCGACCGCCCGCCCCCCAAGATCGGCGAGCACAACGCCGAGATCCTGGCGGAAGCCGGCTACGACGCGGCAGAGATCGCGGCGTTCCGCGAAGAGGGGGTGATTTAACTCAGCCGACCTAATCCTCCCCTTTGGCGGGGAGGGGGTCGGGTTGGAGCAACATAGGATGGGTTGAGCGAAGCGATACCCAACCTGCGCGACCGCGGTGGCTTTCGCTGTGCTCAACCCATCCTACGATCCAGGCCGGTCAGCCCAACAACTTCTTCAGGCGCTTGGCCATGTTTTCGGGCTTGTCGTCGGGGGTGAAGGTCGCGGTGAAGCGGCCTTGCGGGTCCATGATGTAGATCAGCGCGCTGTGATCCATATCGTAGCCGCCATCGCTGCGCGGATGCTTGGCGAAATAGACCTTGTAGTCCTTTGCCGCTTGCGCGACGGCGTCGGGCGGTCCGGTCAGCGCCTCGACCGGCCCGCCAAAACTCTCAACGTATGACTTGAGCACGGCCGAGGTGTCGCGCTCAGGGTCGACGCTGATAAAGACAATGCCGACCTGGCTCTTCTTGTCGTCGCCGAGCTGGTCGAGCGCCAACGACAGATCGTTGAGCGTCGTCGGGCAGACATCGGGACAGTGCGTGTAGCCGAAAAACACCAACTGCCATTTGCCCTTGAGATTGGCGTCGGTGAATGGCTTGTCGTTCTGGTCGATCAGGCTGAACGGACCGCCGATCGCCGCGGCAAGCGGGCTGCCGGCCGCGCCCTTGCCCTGGTCGCGAAACGCGAGCCCGATCAGCACTCCGGCGACCAGCACCAGCACGCCGGCGAACACTGTGGCGAGCAGCAGAACCGGCGGCGGGCTTTTCTGCTTTGCCTCGGGCAACGCGATCTCCCGTCAGTGATGCATCGGCATGTTCATGCCGGGCATGCTCATCTTGCTATCCGCATCGCCGCCCGGCCCCATTGCCCCGACTTTCTGCACGCTCACCGTCACCTGGCGCTGACCGGCCTTGGCGAAATCGAGGGTCATCGGGAAGGATTGACCTTCGACGAGCGGCTTGGCCAGCCCGGTCAGCATGATGTGGTAGCCGCCTGGTTTCAGGGTTACTTTTTGCCCCGGCGGCAAATCGACGCCATCGACCTGACGCATTTTCATCACACCGTTATCCATCGACATCTCGTGGATTTCGGCCTTTTGCGCAGCCGGTGTCGATACAGCGGTGAGCCGGTCGCCGGCTGGCGCCTCGATCGCCACGTACGCCGCCGCCGCTTGTGCGCCGCCGGGCGTGGCTCGTGCCCAGGCGCTGGTGATCTGCACGCCGCCGCTTTGCGCCAGCGCGATACCGGCGAACAGGGCGGTCAACAGCGCCGCACCAAGGGCGGCGGAGAAACGTCTCATGGCAGCCGCTCCCGATTTGTTCGCGCCGCCCGGAAGCTACTCCAACAGCAGCGCCTCGATCTCATCGATCAAATGGCGCAGATGGAAAGGTTTTGCCAGGACTCTCGGCCAATTCGACAACCAGCTTTCCTCGCGCATCACCACCGCGGCAAAGCCGGTGATGAACATGATGCGAATGCCCGGTTGCTGTTCGGAGACCTTGCGAGCCAACTCGATGCCGTCGAGGCCAGGCATCACCACATCGGCAAGCAGCAGGTCGAATTCGGTGGTTTTCGCCAACTCGAACGCGGCTTCGCCGTCACCGACCGCATCGACGACATGCCCGGCACGCTGGAGGCCGCGCGACAGGAAAAAACGCATCTGATCGTCGTCTTCGGCGAGCAGAATGCGCGCCATCGCCCCAAAACTCCCCGCGCGGCTCGATTACCGTAAACACAGCGTAACAGGGAGCATCTAACACGTTGGCCGGCATCGCGAAAGCCAGGGTGTCGATTTCCGTGCGATGGACGCGCCGGAAAGCTGACAGCAGCGCTTTGGCGCACTAAGCTCGCGTTTATGGATGGCTCCGATCTGTCCGTAACCGCGACGTTTCCGCCGCTCGATGTGCGGCGGCCCGCGGCGCAGACCATGCCGATGGTCGTCGCCTCGCCGCATAGCGGCGCGAATTATCCCGCCGAATTCGTCGCCGCCTCGCGGCTCGACCCGCTGACCTTGCGGCGCTCCGAGGATGCGTTTGTCGACGAACTTTTCGCCGCGTCGCCGCGGCTCGGCGCGCCGATGCTCGCGGCGCGTTTTCCGCGCGCCTATCTCGACGTCAACCGCGAGGCGTGGGAACTCGACCCGGCGATGTTCGCCGACGCGCTGCCCGATTGGGTCAACGTCCGTTCGCCGCGTGTGCGCATGGGGCTGGGCACGATCGCCCGCGTCGTCGCCAGCGGCGAGGAAATCTATGACGGCAAGCTGTCCTTCGCCGAAGCGCGGGTGCGCGTCGAACAACTCTACCACCCGTATCATACGGCGCTGGGCCAATTGGTCGACGACACCGCCGCGGAATTCGGCTTCTGCCTGGTGGTCGACTGCCATTCGATGCCGTCCGGTGCATCCGGCAGCGCCGCGCGCGAATCGGCGGATATCGTGCTCGGCGATTGCCACGGGGCCGCTTGCGCGCCGCAGATCGTCGAGTGCGCCCGCAAGCATCTCGCGCGGCGTGGTTTTGCAGTTGCGCTGAACGCCCCCTACGCCGGCGGCTTTACCACCGGCCATTACGGCCGGCCGCGCCATGGGCGGCATGCGCTGCAGATCGAGATCAACCGGGCGCTCTATATGGACGAGCGAAACTATCACCGACGCCCGGGTTTTGACCGGCTGAGAGAGGAGATGGCTGGGCTCATCGCGCGGCTCGGCGAATTCTCGCAGGACCTGGCACAAATCTGCTGAAATGCGACGGAGGCATCGCGCGGCCCGTGAGCATGAAAAACGGGGCGTGCGGAGCGCGGCCCAACGGCGTAAAAAAAACGGGCCGTGCGGAGCACGGCCCGAGTTCAGGGAGGAAACGCCTAGAAGACGTGCAGTAGGACCGTCAATCGACGATCGATACTGCACTGCACAATTTAATGTGCACTGCGGCCGTGTCAACCCCTGTCATCAAAACGTCCGCCTCTATCAGCACTTTCCAGTGGATAACTCGGTGGACGGCAAGCCCCCCGACACAGTGCGGCGCACAAGTTCAAGAAAGAAGGCGTAGCGATCAATGACCCCAGCAAAAGCATCAACGACCTGGCTTGTCGGCGACATTGGCGGGACAAACGCGCGATTCGGCCTGGTTTCGCCGGACGGCGAATTGCTGCATTCGCGTGTGTTGGCCGATGCGGACTACCCCGGCATTGCCGAGGCGATCGACGCCTACCTCTCAGAGCGCGACGGATTGCCGCGACCGCGGCGCGGCGCCATCGCGATCGCCTCGCCGGTCACCGGCGACGAGGTGCGGATGACCAACCATCCCTGGGCCTTCTCGATCTCGGGGCTGAAATCACGGCTCGGCTTTCAGCGGCTCGAGGTGATCAACGATTTCACCGCCCAGGCCCTGGCGCTGCCCCATCTCAAGGACACGGACAAGCTGAAGATCGGCGAGGGCGAGGCCTCGCCGGGCTTTCCGATCGGCGTACTGGGGCCGGGTTCAGGCCTCGGAGTCTCGGGTCTCGTGCCGGCCGGCAAGCGCTGGCTGCCGCTGACCGGTGAAGGCGGCCATGCGACGATGCCGCCCATCACCGACCGCGAGAGCGCGGTGCTCGGTGCCATGCGGCGTCATCTCGACCACGTCTCGGGCGAGCGCGTACTTTCCGGACCCGGTCTGGTCAATCTGTACAACTCGCTGGCCGAGGTGGATGGCGTTCCGGCGCGGCAATACACCGCTGCGCAAATCACCGATGCCGAGACTGGACGCAGCGATCCGCTGTGTAACGAGGCGACCGGAATGTTCTGCGCGATGCTTGGCACGGTGGCGGGCAATCTGGCTCTGACCCTCGGCGCGAAAGGTGGCGTCTATATCGGCGGCGGCATCGTGCCGCGGCTCGGCGAGCGCTTCGCGGCTTCTGAATTCCGCCCACGTTTCGAGGCGAAAGGCCGCTTCCACGAGTATCTGTCGGCGATCCCGACCTACGTCGTGACCCACCGGCTGCCCGCCTTTCTCGGCTGCGCCGCTGCGCTGATGGAGAAGTAGGCGCGCGGCCGTTCCAGTCAGGTCCGCGGGGCGGCCGCTCGGCGCAGCCGGTCGTTGATCGCGCGGCCGAGCCCGTGCTCGGGGATGGGCATCACCGCGATCCCGGTGAAGTTCGGCCGGTCCAGATGGCGCAGCATGGCGAACAGATTGGCGGCGGCCTCAATCAGATCTCCGCGCGGTGAGAGGTTGAGCACCTCGGCGAACCCCTCGGGCAAGGCCGCGCCGAACGCGAGCAGCGCCTCGCCCGGTCGCGCGTCGATCGCATTCATCCGTAGCGGCAACGCCGGCGCATAATGGCTCGCCAGCTGGCCCGGCGAGCGCGGCGCGGCGGGATCGGCATCGGGAAACCCGATCGGCCCCAACGCGTTCGTCAGCGCCTCGACCGTGACGCCGCCGGGCCGCAGCAAGGTCGGTGTCGCACCGGTCAGATCGAGCACCGTCGAACTCCACGCCGACCGGGCAGCGTCCGCCATCGAGCACCAGCGCGACGCTGCCGCTGAATTCGGCGGCGACATGCGCCGCCTCGGTCGGGCTGACCCGGCCGGAGCGGTTGGCGGACGGTGCGGCGAGCGGCCGGCCCGTCGCCCGCATCAGGTCTTGCGCGACCCAATGCGCCGGGACCCGGACCGCCACCGTGTCGAGGCCGGCCGAAGCCAACAGCGACACGCCGCTGTCGGCGCGGCGCCACAGGACCAGGGTGAGCGGTCCCGGCCAGAACCGGCGAGCCACCTCACGCGCACGGTCGTCAAAGGCTGCAAGCGCCTCGGCCGCCGCGAGCCCGGCTACGTGGACGATTAGCGGGTTGAACCGCGGCCGGCCTTTGGCCGCGAAGATGCGGGCAACGGCAGCGTCGCTGGTGGCGTCGCCGCCGAGCCCATAGACGGTTTCGGTCGGAAACGCGACGAGGCGACCCTCACGCAACGCGCCCGCCGCTTCGGCGATCATCGCTGGCGTTCCCGGTACGATCCTTGTGCCCGTCCTGCGATCCATGGCCAAACTTGTCGGCACTCCGCCGCTTCCGCAAGGGGGCCCGCTGGTGGCCGAGCGGGCCTCGGCGCAGGCCTTCGAGGATTGACCAAGGCAACCGATGGCGACGATCATCACAACATGAAAGCACTCGTGACCGGGTTCGAGCCGTTTGGCGGCGATGGGGTCAACCCGTCGCTCGAGGCATTGCGCCATCTCCCCGTCCGGCTCGGCGGGATGGAGATCGCGACCGCCCGGCTGTCGGTCGTCTTCGGCGCCGCGCTGCCGGCGCTGCGCGAGACGATCGCCATGAACGCGCCGGATATCGTGCTGAGTGTTGGGCTCGCGGGCGGGCGGCCGGCACTGTCCCTGGAGCGGGTGGCGATCAATGTCGACGACGCCCGCATCCCGGACAATGACGGCAACCAGCCGATCGACCGCCCCGTCGTCGCCGGCGGCCCCGCCGCCTATTTCGCGACGCTGCCGATCAAGGCCGCGGTCGCGGCGCTGCGCGACGCCGGCATTCCGGCGGCAGTGTCGAACAGCGCCGGCACCTTTTTGTGCAACCACGTCTTCTACGGGTTGATGCATGAAGCATCCCGACGCGGCAAAGCATTCCGCGCCGGCTTCCTGCACGTCCCCTTTCTGCCGAGCCAAGCTGCGTCCGTGCCCGGCGCACCCTCGATGGCGCTGCAGCAGATCGTCGAGGGGATCCAGATCATCCTGCGCGTCGCGGCCGAGCGGGTCGACGACCTCGCCGTCAGCGAGGGCACGCTGAGCTGACGCCCGCGTCATCGTGAGGAGCGCTTCGCGCGACGTGGCAACCCTCGCTCCGCGTACGGCCAAGGCGGAACGAGATTGCTTCGCTGCGCTCGCAATGACAGCCTTAGGGCGAAATAGCGGGAGGGGCAGCCATGGTCGCGTTTTCGGGAGCCCATGTGGTCGTCACCGGTGGGACCGGCGCGCTGGGCAGCGCGGTGGTCGCGCGCTTGCGCCAAGCCGGAGCGATTTGTCATCTGACCAATCTGGTCGCTACCGAGCTCGACCATTTCGCGCTCAAGAACGATCCTGGCGTGCATGTCTCGACCGGCATCAACCTCTCCGACGAGGCGGCCGTGGCAGGGTTCTATGCGAGCCTGCCGTCGCTTTGGGCGTCCATCCACATCGCCGGCGGATTCGCGATGGCACCGATCGCCGAGACCAGCGGCGCCGATTTCGAGGCGCAGCTTCGCACGAACGCACTGTCATGTTTTTTGTGCTCGCGTGCCGCAGTGGGTGCCATTCGCGCCGGCGGCAAGGGCGGGCGCATCGTCAACGTCGCGGCGCGGCCGGGGATCGAGCCGCGGCTTGGTGCCGGTATGGTCGCCTATGCCGCATCGAAAGGCGCGGTTGCGACGCTGACGCAGGCGCTCGGCGAGGAGCTGGCGGGCGAAGGCATCTGGGTCAATGCGGTAGCGCCCTCGATCCTTGACACTCCGGCCAACCGCGCGGCGATGCCCGATGCACCGCACGATCGCTGGGTCGCACCCGAAGCGATCGCGGAGCTGATCGTATTTCTCGCCTCGCCCGACAACCGCGTCACCCGCGGCGCGGTGATCCCTGTATACGCGGGCGTGTGAACGCGCAATTGGTCCGCCAAGACAGGTAAAACTGGCGCTTTCGGGCAGACCGATCGGCGGCTACCGTCGCGCCGTGTCACCATCCGAGCGCTCCGCATTCATGATCTCCCGCGCCACGCCGCAGGCCAAGGGCCTCCTGGCGCTTGCCGCCGCGGTGACCGCCTGGGGCCTTGGCTGGCCGGTCAACCGCGCGATCCTCTATCATCTGCCGCCACTCTCAACGGTCGCGGTGCGCTCGGTGATCGCGACCGCGGCGTTGTTCGCGATCGCCGGCTGGCAGCGGCGTCTGACACCGCCGGATCGCGAGGACGTACCGGTGGTGCTGAGCATTTCGCTGCTGCACATGACCGGATACGCGGTGCTGGTCAGCGTCGGATTGCTGTTTGTGCCGGTCGGCCGCTCGATCGTGCTGGCTTACACGATGCCGCTGTGGATTACGCCGGGAGCGGCGATCTTTCTGCGCGAGCGACTGACGGCGCGCCGGGCGGGCGGCGTCGTGCTGGGTCTTGCCGGTCTTGCCGTGATGTTCAACCCGCTGGGCTTCGACTGGCATGACCGCGACGGGCTGATCGGCAATGCCGTGCTGCTATTAGCGGCGCTGCTGTGGGCGACGAGTATCCTGCATATCCGCGGCCATCGCTGGAAGGCGGCGCCGCTCGACCTGATCCCTTGGGAGATGGCGCTGGCGACGCTCATCCTGTGCGTCGCGGCGCTGGCGGTTGACGGCTGGCCAGCGATCGACTGGACCCCGACCCTGATCGCGCTGTTGCTGTACAGCGCGCTGCCGGGCACGGCACTCGCCTTCTGGGCGGCGGCGGTCGCATCGCAGAACCTGCCGGCAGTGACGACCTCGCTCGGCCTCCTCGCGGCGCCGGTGATCGGGATCATCGCGTCGGCGGTGACGCTCGGCGAAGCACCGACGCCGACGCTCCTCGTCGCCGTCGGGATGATCGTCGGCGGCATCGCCATCGGCACGCCACGGGCCGGGGGCCGCGAGCGGAGTTGAAATAGGCGTTCCGGTCTGATCGACTAAGGCCACCAGCAGCAAGGAGCCGGGCATGGCAAAGGGCATCCTGATCGCGTCGATGAACATGGCGAACGCCGCCGAGGACGAATTCCACGATTGGTACGACACCGAACACCTGCCGGAGCGCGTCGCCTGCCCCGGCTTTTTGCGCTGCCAGCGCTGGATCGGCGTCACCGACCGCAAGATCTCGGTCGCGACCTATGACCTCGACAATGTCGATGTGCTGAAAAGCCCTGGCTACCTGGCGATCGGCGGGGCGAACCTGTCGCCGTGGTCGAAGCGGCTCGGCAGCCGTTACGAACGGCTGATGCGGTTCGAGGGCGACCAGGTTTTGCCGGGCGACCAACTCGCGCCGGAAAACGCCGAGGGCTTCCTGCTTAACGCGATGAACGTCGTGTCGGAGCACGAGGCCGAGTTCAACGAGTGGTACAATACCGAGCACATCCCGCAGCTCGCCGCGGTGCCGGGTGTGATCATGGCGCGTCGCTTCCGCGCGACCAACGCCAACCGCAAATACGTCGCGCTTTACCATCTTGAGTCGCCCGACGTGCAGGCGAGCCCGACGTGGAAGAACGCCGCCAATACGCCGTGGACCGAAAAGCTACGGCCGCATTTCCGCGACCATCTGCGCCTGGTGTGCCGCAAATACGTGCGCGGGAAATAGCCGGCGGCTGCCCCCTCATCCCCTCCCTCTCTCCGCTGCGGGGAGAGGGAGGGACCCGCGCCGTCCGGCACGGGAGGGTGAGAGGCAGGTAGCGGCAAATGTCCGACTTCATCGGCTACGATTTCCTTGTCCCGCCGGCGGGGCTGATCGCGCTCGTCGCGCTCGCGGTGTGGGCAACCCTGTGGCACCCGCGTCTCGGCATCTCGGTTGCGCTGGTTGCGGTGAGCCTGTTGTATCTGGCGGCGCTGCCGGTCATCGCGGCGCGCATGCTGCAGGATGTCGAGGTGAAGCCGCCGGAACAGCCCGATTTCTCCGCTGCGCAGGCGATCGTCGTGCTCGGCGGCGGCATTCATCGCGGCGACGGCGGCAAGGCACCTGACACGCTCAGCCCGTGGTCGCTCGAACGGCTGGATTTCGCGGCTCACGCCTACCGCAAACTGGCGTTGCCGGTCGCGGTTACCGGCGGCCAGATCAAGGGCGCCCATACCGCCGAAGGAACGCTGATGAAGGCGGTGCTCGAAAGCGATTTCGGCGTGCCCGTGACCTGGGTCGAAAACCAGTCGCGCACGACCTTCGAGAACGCGCTCTACACCAAGAAGCTACTGCAAGCCGACAACGTCGACACGGTGATGCTGGTGACGCATGCTTGGCACATGCGCCGGGCGCTGTGGTCGTTCGAGCGCGTCGGGCTGCACGCGATCGCCTATCCCGCGCCGCTAACTTACCAGGAAACCGACCGCGCCGACGACTACCTGCCGAGTTCGGGCGCACTGCTCGAAAGCTATCATGCGCTGCACGAGGCAATCGGCCTCGCCTATTACCGGCTGCGGTATTAGTGGAAGATCGGGATGGGGACGGGCAGATCCTCGGGGCGGCGCCAGGCTTCGGGCGCGGTCGGGTCGCGCTGTGCGGCAACCAGTAGCGTCGCCGCTTGCAGCGTCTCACTGCGGCCGATCGCGCGGAACGCCGCAATGCGCAGCGGCGGCGGCAAGGTTGCGAGTTGCCCATACCAATAAGCGACGCGCTGCACCCACTGCGTGAAGCGGCGCTGGCGGCGCTGCCAATCGGCGATCCCCGCGGCGATATCGCCGGAACGGTCGATCGCTTCGGCCAGCACATAGCCCGACATCAGCGCGCAGCAGCCGCCCTGGCCGAGAAAGGGCGGCTGCGCGCTTGCCGAGTCGCCGACCAGTGCGACGCAGCCCTTGGCCCAGCCGCGCGTGCGGATCAGCTCGAGCCAGTCGCCCCGGCCGTCATCCGGGATGCGCTCGATGATCCAGGCGAGATCGGGAAAGAGATCACACCAGAAATCGCGGTCGAGCGGTACCTGGTTGCCGCGCGCATCGCCTTTCAGCGAGGTGAGCTGCACGTAAGCGAGGTCGTCGGTGCACGGTGCGTAGAGCAGCCGGCGCGTGCCGTTCCAGTTTTCGCAATGGATGCGGCCGATATCGGTTTTGAGTTCGCCCGGCGCACGCTGGATCATCGCACGATAGGCGAACTGGCCGATCGCGTGCCGCCAACGCAGCAACCCCAAGCTGTCGCGCACCGGCGAGTTGATCCCGTCGGCGGCGATGACGAGGTCGGCGCGCGCCGTGCCGCCATCGGCGAAATAGAGAACGCCGTCCGGATCGGCTGAGGTCGCGTGGGAGCCGAATTCGACGATGCCGCCGGCGGCGATCAGCGCCTCGTACAGCGCGACGAGCAGCGTCTCGCGGGGCGGCACGTAAAGCCGGAAATCGGGCATCAGCCGGCTTTTGGCGAAGACTTGGCCGCGCTCGCGCTTTTCGTGCCGCCACGCGGGCAACGCATCCCAGGTCACCGCATGCAGGACGCCGAGGGCATCGAACACGCGCAGCCCGTTCTCCCAAATGTAGATGCCAGCGCCGAGGACGCGCAGGTCGTTATCCTGCTCGTGAACGCGCACGCGCCAGCCCTTGCGCGCGAAGGCAAGCCCGGTGCTCAGTCCGGCAATGCCGCCGCCAGCGATCTCGATTGTGCCGATCATGTCGTGCCCATCTCGACTGCTCCCGCATCTGGGGGTTCCGACGAGAAGCTGCGTTCTAAACAGCACGAACCGTGCCAATGCCACTTGTTTAAGCAGAAGCCGCGAAGTCGACCGGAACTACAACCGAGCCCGTCATTGGCACCCGTCTTGCGACGGGCGGCATGAATTGTTCAGTTTGCAGGGACGAGAACCATGCAAGTCGGCGTCTTTATTCCTATCGGCAATAACGGGTGGCTGATTTCGACCACCTCGCCGCAATACAAGCCGAGCTTTGATTTGAACCGTGAGGTTGTGCAGAAGGCGGAGCGCTACGGCCTTGATTTCGCGCTGTCGATGATCAAGCTGCACGGGTTTGGCGGTCCCTCGCAATATTGGGACTACAACCTCGAGTCATTCACGCTGATGGCCGGGCTGGCCTCGGTGACGAGCCGCATCCAGCTGTTCGCGACCTGCGCGGTGCTGACCATGCCGCCGCCGCTCGCGGCGCGCATGGCGGTGACGATCGACTCGATCTCGCATGGCCGGTTCGGGATCAACATCATCTCGGGCTGGCAGCGCCGCGAATACACGCAAATGGGCATCTGGCCGGGCGCCGAGCATTACCGCCGCCGCTACGACTATTGCGCCGAATATGTCGGCATCATGCGCGAGTTGTGGGCAACCGGCCGCTCCGACTTCAAGGGCGACTTCTTCCAGATGGACGATTGCCGCTGTCTGCCGCTGCCGACCGCCGACATCCCGATCATCTGCGCCGCGCAAAGCGATGCCGGCACGCGCTACGCCGCGCAATACGCCGATTACAACTTCTGCAGCGGCGGTCAGGTCAACCAGCCGCGCGCCGCGGCGCAGAGCGTCGAGCGGCTGATCGAAGCCAATGCCAAAGCGAACCGTGATTGCGGCGCGTTGCTGTTGCAGATGGTAATCGCCGACGAGACCGACGCCGCGGCAATGGCGAAATGGGAGCATTACAAGGCCGGCATCGATATCGAAGCGATTGCCTATCGCGACGCGCAGGCCGAGGACGACCCGAGCAAGGACCCCTACTCTCAGCCGCTGCGCCGCCGCACCCTCGGCATCGACAAGCTGCCAACGAATCAGGGCGTGTTCGTCGGCTCCTACGCGTCGGTCGCGCAGATGCTCGACGAGATGGCGACCGTGCCGGGCGTGCGCGGCGTGATGCTGACCTTTGACGATTTCGTCATCGGCATGGAGCAGTTCGGCCAGCGCATCCAGCCGCTGATGAAATGCCGCCAGACCGCGCTCGCGGCGTGAGGCAGCATTTCAAAGGCCGATGGAATCACCTCATTGCAGGGCAACAGCAATACCTGAGACGGATCGTCGATGTTAAGCCGGCCCCCTCGCAACCCTCCCCCGTGGACACCGGGGAGGGAGACTTGCAGCGCCAGCTGCAAGTGGGTGGGGGCCGATCTAAACCAGCTCGGGGTAGCCGAGCGCAACCGCCTCCTTGGCGTAGTCCAACAGGCCTTCATAGGCCGCGTCGGGCACGTCTTCGATGCCGGCAATCATCAGACCGGCGCGGGCCACCGCGTGGCGCGGCTCGGTCGCGACCGCTCGCAGCGCTGTCCGCAGGATCTGCACGACTGGCGTCGGCGTCGAGACCGAAGTCACAAACGGGATCGACGGGCTGATCGGCGTGTCGGCGAGGATGCGCACCCGTGCCGCCGGCTCGGGCCGGTAGTGCCGCCAAAAGGCGTAAGTCACGCAGTCGATCGAGGCGACATCGCCTTCGCCGCGCAACAGCCGGTCGAGGCTCGCCGGGTGCCCGCCGGTCTCGATGACCTGGCGGAAGAACGGCTTGCCGCCGGCAATCTCGGCCAGCGCGCGGCGCGGCAGGTTCATCCCCGAATTCGAGACCGGGCTGTTGAGCAGGAAGACGCCGCCCTTGAGATCGGCGAGGCTTTGCGCCGGCGAGTCGGCGCGCACAAGGAAATAGGCGCGGTGCGTAGGGCCGTCGCAGCCCGGCACGTCGTAGACCGGCGCGCCGAGACGGATCGCCTGACCCTTGAACACGGTTTCCAGCGGGTAGCCGCAGGTCTGCGAGAACAGCAGCTCAGCTTCGAGACGCGGCGGCACCGGACCGCGCTCGAAGATCAGCTTTTCCGGCACGTCGGCCAGCCCCGCTTCGAGCAGGGGACCACGCAGCGCCTGCCAGAAGTGCGCGTTCGCCTCGCGCATCTCAGGCAGGTTGTACATCGGCAGGCTGACGAGTGCAGACATCGCCGGCGCCTCACATATGGCCGGGCGTCAGAGCAGTAACCGGTCGGATCGAAGCGCGCCGCCGGCCCCCACCCCAACCCTCCCCCGTGTCCACGGGGGAGGGAGAGCCGCGTAGCGGCTGGGAGGGGGCCGGCACCATCGCTTCCGCCTGAATCGATTCGCTCTAACTCACGCCGCCATCGCGGCGACGCTGGGCAGCAGCGGCGAGTCGGCACGGTGCAGTTTGCCGGCGCGCAGCGCAAATTCGGGGTGGATCAGCTGCGTGGCCTTCTTGGTCACGCTCTCGCTGTCGACCAGCGTCCAGTCGCCGTCGATAAGCCGCAGCGCCGAGATGTCGGCCGGCATGCCGACCGACAGCGCCCCCATCTCGTTTTCGAGGCCGAGCACGATCGCCGCATTCTCGGTCGCCATGCGCACCACCTCGATCAGCGGCACGCCGAGCGCGACCAGTTCGGTCATCGCGTGGTGCAGGCTGTAAGGGCGCTCGAACGGCGAGGCGCGGTCGTCGGCGATGATTGAGTTGACGCCCTCGCCGGTGAACATGCCGCGATAGGCTCGGCCGCCATCCTTGAGCCGCACATTGTAGCCATGCAGATCGGCGCCGAGCGTGAACGGCAGGATGCCGGCGCCGACAACCCGCTCGGCGTTCTTGAAGCTGAAATGCGCGCCGCGCCCGACATCGAGCTGGATGCCCTTTGCCAGCACTTCGTTGATCAGCGGATGGATCGACCCGTCTTCGGCGACAAAACCCGATGGGAAGCGGGTGAAGGGATGCGCGAGGATATCGCCGGGGTCGAGCAGCGGCACGACCTCGTCGATGATCTTCGCGGCGTTGACCGGGGGCTTGCCCTCGGCTTCCGGCCACAGCGTGCCAAGATGGATGTAGACAGGAAGCGTCAGCTCGCGCGACGCCTCCTTAGCCAGTTTCATCGAGGCCATGCCCCAGCGCGAATAGCCGCCCGGCTCGGCATGTGCCTTGATGCCGCGCACCAGATCAGGATTGTCGCGCGCGGCACTGACGATGGCCTTCACATTGATGCCCGACGGGCCGTAGAGGTCGACATAACGATGACCGAGCAGGCCGCCGGCGAGGTACGCCGAGATGAAAGCGAGAACGCGGGTCTTCGCCTTCTCGACGATGAATTTGCGGAACCCGTCAAAGGTCAGCGCGCTGGGGCCGCCCTGGTCGACGACGGTCGTGACGCCGGTGCGGATGCCGACGAGGTCGGGGTTGAGCCCGAAATCGCCCGACACGTGCTCATAGACGTGCGCGTGCGTGTCGATGAGCCCGGGCGTCACAATCAGCCCGCTAGCATCGATAATCTTGGCTCTGCCGGGATCGAGCTTGGGGGCGATCGCAGCGATGCGGCCCTTGCGGATGCCGATGTCGTGGATCGCATCGGTGCCGTTTTTGGGGTCGATGACCCGGCCGTCTTTGACGACGGTGTCGAAAACCGGCGCCAGCTTGTCGATCGTCTTTGCCATGATCGCGTCCCTCCCGGCATGCGGTCTCGATCATGCACAAGCCGGGCCGAGCCGCAAAGCACTCGTCGCCCTAGACCGCGTCGCCAACAGCAGAGGGAACCCGCACGATGATCGAATTCCTGATGGTGGCCGGTGCGCCGACCCCGGTCGCGCCGTTCAGCCACGCGGCCGCCGCCGATGGCTGGGTCTTCGTCACCGGACAGATGCCGACCGACCCGGACGATGATCGCGCACCTCTGCCTGAAGGGGTCGACGCGCAGACGAGGCGCGTGGTGGAAAATCTGAAGATCGTGCTGGCCGGCGCCGGCAGCGCGCTCGACAAGGTGGTCTTCGCGCGCGTCTACCTGACGCATTTCGAGCGCGACTATGCGGCGATGAACGCGGTCTGGCGCTCCTATTTCGCGGAAGGCCGGCTGCCGGCGCGCACCTGCATCGGCGTCACCGGCCTCGCGTGCGGCGCCCTGGTCGAAATCGACCTACTGGCGAAACGATAAGCGTCGCCACGTAGGCCCGAAATGAAATGAAATGAGCTCCTATCGAGGAGTCGACAACGACCGTTCCGATGGTTGAAGCGTCAATGGGGTGCCCGGATCGAGTTTGGACACGACGAAGCTAGTGGTCGCGGCCTAGCATGATGATGTCGACCGCCGCGGTCAGGTTCGCGGCGCGGAAGTCGGCGCCGCCGTCGATCGCGGCGCGGTCATCGGGCTCGGCGCTCGCGACCTGAACGGTGCGAACGCCGGCGCCGCGGCCACACTCGATGTCGGTGTCACGGTCGCCGACCATCCAGCATTCCCGTGGATTCAGCCGCAGGCGCTCGATCGCGCGCAGCAGAAAGAGCGGACCGGGCTTTCGCTCCGGGCAGGGGCCGGCGAATTCGGCGACGACCGCCTTGGGGTGGCCGTAGGCGTAACAGAATTCATCGAAAGTGATCCCCGCGCCGGTGAGGCAGCGGGCGAAGTGGTTGTGTACCGCTTGCAGATCCGCGAGGCTGCATTTGCCCAGCGCGGCGTTCGGCTGGTTCGACACCAGGACGAGGTGAAATTCGTGTGCCGCGAGGCGGGCGATCGCCTCGATCACACCGGGCCGGAAGCGGAAGTCTTCCGCGCGGATCGGGGACTCCCATTGCCCCGTCGCAGGATTGAGCCAGTTATGGTTGATGACACCGTCGCGGTCGATAAAAACCGCGCGCTGGCTCACCGCACGGCTTCCCACTTCATCTCGTTCTGTTTGAGGTCGGGGTGGCTGACGATCAAGTGCCAAACGACCGCCTGAAACGCCTCGGTGTGAGGGGTCACCGTATCTGATTGTCGGGATCACCACCGCGGCGTCGGCGACCTGCTTGGTGTAGCCGCCATCGCGCCCGACTACGCCGACGATCTTGGCTCCGACCCGCCGGGCGAATTCGAGCGCCTCAACAATATTGGCGCTGATGTTGCGTTCGCGGTCACCGCCACCGACCGAGAAGACGAAGACCACGTCGTCGGGACGCAGGCGGCTGGTCTGCAGGTAGGCGCGGAAAACAGTGCTCCACCCTTCGTCATTGGTGCGGGCGGTCAACTCGGACACATAGCACATTGGGAAAGCCGTTCCGATCCGGGGGAGGCGACGCGAAGCCCTTTGCGAGCGTAGCGCCGCCTCCCCTGGTGGGGCACGGCCGGCAGGTCTCTAGAGTGAATGTGCCAACAGTCACTTTGGAGGTCCGACGATGACCGAACGGAAGTCTACGCCGCCGGAGGCGGCGCTCGTAGCCATCGATATTGCTAAAGCGCGCAACGAGGTTCTGATCGACCCGGGCCATGGACGCCGACGCCGCATGACCGTCCTTAACACCAGAGCCGAGCATGATCGTTTTATCGTGACCCTGCACGCGCTTGCCCGTCCCATCGTCGTCGGGCTCGAACCGACGGGAAACTATCACCGCGTTTTGGCTCACCGGTTGATCGTGGCTGGTTTTGAGGTCCGGCTCATCTCCGGTATGGCACTCGCCCGGACCCGCGAAGCGCTGCACAACGGTTGGGATAAGAATGATCCGAAGGACGCCCAGGTAATCCTGCACATGCTGCGGATCGGCGCCACGATGGCCTACCAGGATCCATTGGCGGCCGGGATCAACGACCTTCAGGAGCTGTCGAAGACCCATGAGGTCGTCTCCAAGGCCAAGACCGAGCTCTGGCATCGGCTTCTCACCCATTATCTGCCGCTCTATTTTCCCGAGATCGAGCGCTTCGCCGGGAACTCGCGCAGCGACTGGTTCTTGGCGCTTCTCGAGCGCTTTCCCACGCCGGCCAGCATCACTGTGTTGGCGAAGGACGCCTTCGTCGCTGCGGCCTGGGACGTGGCGGGTCGGAAGGTGTCAAAGGCCCGCCTGCTCGGTGATATCTATGAGACCGCATGCACCTCAGCCGCTCTTCCGGTGCCGCTGGATGCTCCGGCGATCGCCATGTTCCGCTTGGTCTTGGCACAGGCCCGCGGCCTGATCCGTCAGCGCGATGCGATCGAAGCCCAGGCAGATGAACTCCTGCGCACCCATCCCGACTACTTACGCCTACGCCAAGTGCCGGGCATCGGGCCAATCCATGCGCTGACGATATTGGCAGAGGCGGGGGACCTGCGCCGGTTTCGTCATCACCGCCAGTTCTTGAAGTTTTGCGGTTTCGATCTTGCCACCCATCAGTCCGGGCAATTTCGTGGCCAGACCAGGCTCTCAAAGTTCGGCAATGCCCGCCTGCGCCGGACCTTCTGGCTTGCGGCCCAGGTCGCCGTCCGTCAGCGCGAGAATAGCTTTCGCGATCACTTCGGACGTCATATCGCCAAAGATCGCGATAACAAGGATCTCCGGCGCAAGGCGTTGAGTGCCGTCGCTGCCAAGATGGCGCGCGTCGCTCATGCCCTTGTCAAGACCGGAACTGACTACCGGCCCTTCTTTGACGGGCCGGTGCCAAGTGGAAGAACCCGCTCTGTTGGAGCCGTGAGGGCGCGGTCTGAGACCGCGACCCTGTAGATAATGTTCGGGTCTTCCACTTGGGATGCGTATCTCGTTTTGAGGACGGTCAGGGCCGCGACAGCACGAACGGACCCTCGGTTTGCTATGGCAGAGAGCGCCACCTTCAACAGTGGAGGCCACTTGGATCAAAGTAACCCTGGCGACCGGCATCA
>CAVZUA010000015.1:0-86567 GCA_963778385.1 uncultured Alphaproteobacteria bacterium
TAGCACATTGGGAAAGCCGTTCCGATCCGGGGGAGGCGACGCGAAGCCCTTTGCGAGCGTAGCGCCGCCTCCCCTGGTGGGGCACGGCCGGCAGGTCTCTAGAGTGAATGTGCCAACAGTCACTTTGGAGGTCCGACGATGACCGAACGGAAGTCTACGCCGCCGGAGGCGGCGCTCGTAGCCATCGATATTGCTAAAGCGCGCAACGAGGTTCTGATCGACCCGGGCCATGGACGCCGACGCCGCATGACCGTCCTTAACACCAGAGCCGAGCATGATCGTTTTATCGTGACCCTGCACGCGCTTGCCCGTCCCATCGTCGTCGGGCTCGAACCGACGGGAAACTATCACCGCGTTTTGGCTCACCGGTTGATCGTGGCTGGTTTTGAGGTCCGGCTCATCTCCGGTATGGCACTCGCCCGGACCCGCGAAGCGCTGCACAACGGTTGGGATAAGAATGATCCGAAGGACGCCCAGGTAATCCTGCACATGCTGCGGATCGGCGCCACGATGGCCTACCAGGATCCATTGGCGGCCGGGATCAACGACCTTCAGGAGCTGTCGAAGACCCATGAGGTCGTCTCCAAGGCCAAGACCGAGCTCTGGCATCGGCTTCTCACCCATTATCTGCCGCTCTATTTTCCCGAGATCGAGCGCTTCGCCGGGAACTCGCGCAGCGACTGGTTCTTGGCGCTTCTCGAGCGCTTTCCCACGCCGGCCAGCATCACTGTGTTGGCGAAGGACGCCTTCGTCGCTGCGGCCTGGGACGTGGCGGGTCGGAAGGTGTCAAAGGCCCGCCTGCTCGGTGATATCTATGAGACCGCATGCACCTCAGCCGCTCTTCCGGTGCCGCTGGATGCTCCGGCGATCGCCATGTTCCGCTTGGTCTTGGCACAGGCCCGCGGCCTGATCCGTCAGCGCGATGCGATCGAAGCCCAGGCAGATGAACTCCTGCGCACCCATCCCGACTACTTACGCCTACGCCAAGTGCCGGGCATCGGGCCAATCCATGCGCTGACGATATTGGCAGAGGCGGGGGACCTGCGCCGGTTTCGTCATCACCGCCAGTTCTTGAAGTTTTGCGGTTTCGATCTTGCCACCCATCAGTCCGGGCAATTTCGTGGCCAGACCAGGCTCTCAAAGTTCGGCAATGCCCGCCTGCGCCGGACCTTCTGGCTTGCGGCCCAGGTCGCCGTCCGTCAGCGCGAGAATAGCTTTCGCGATCACTTCGGACGTCATATCGCCAAAGATCGCGATAACAAGGATCTCCGGCGCAAGGCGTTGAGTGCCGTCGCTGCCAAGATGGCGCGCGTCGCTCATGCCCTTGTCAAGACCGGAACTGACTACCGGCCCTTCTTTGACGGGCCGGTGCCAAGTGGAAGAACCCGCTCTGTTGGAGCCGTGAGGGCGCGGTCTGAGACCGCGACCCTGTAGATAATGTTCGGGTCTTCCACTTGGGATGCGTATCTCGTTTTGAGGACGGTCAGGGCCGCGACAGCACGAACGGACCCTCGGTTTGCTATGGCAGAGAGCGCCACCTTCAACAGTGGAGGCCACTTGGATCAAAGTAACCCTGGCGACCGGCATCACCCGGCGCAACGAGACCTGCTTGCCCAAAATCTCCTCTTGCTTCCCAACTTAGGACGTTGTCGGAAAGGCAGCCCGCCGGCTTGCCGCATCGGGCAACGACGAGATCGAGCTCGCGCCCGACCCGCAGGCCGGACAGCGACGTGTCGGCAACCAGCGCCAGGCACTCGCGGGTGAAATCGTCGACCACAGCGAGAATGCGGAAACGCCGGCCGTCGCTGAGCTGGTCATGCAGAAAGTCGAGCGACCAGCGCTGGTTCGGCCCTTGCGGCAAAGCCAGCGGCGCGCGGGTGCCGAGCGCTCGCTTGCGGCCGCCGCGACGGCGCACCTGTAATCGCTCTTCGGCGTAAAGGCGGCGCAGTTTCTTGTGGTTGAGCTGCAGGCCCTCGCGGCGCAGCAGGATGTGCAGCCGGCGATAGCCGAAGCGGCGGCGAAGGGCGGCGATCTCGCGCAGCCGCGTGCGGATCGGACCATCATCCGGCCGTCGGCGGCGATAGCGCACCGAGCTGCGGTCCACATCGAGCGCCTGGCATGCCCGCCGCTGGCTCACCCCGTGGACCTCCCGGAGGTGAGCAGCGGCTTCTCGTCTGGCGGCGGGCGTCACCATTTTCTTGCGGCCACATCCCGCAGCATGGCGTTGTCGAGCATCGCCTCAGCCAGAAGCTTCTTCAGCTTGGCGTTCTCATCCTCCAGCGCCTTTAGGCGGCGGGCGTCCGAGACCTCCATCCCGCCGTACTTCGCCTTCCACTATGGGATGGCCCGCCCCTCCCTTCGCCGGCCAGGATTTCTGTTTCCTGGCGCTAGCAGAGGAGCGGATCGATGTCAGTCAGCGTGTTAGGGATAGATCTCGGAAAGAACACCTGCGGCGTTGCAGGTCAGGACACCAGCGGGCGGATTGTCATTCGTCGGAGGGTTAAGCGAGACGGACTCATCGACCTGACCGCAAAGCTTGCCCCATGTGTCGTTGCTATGGAGGCGTGCTGTGGCGCTCACCACCTCGGCCGGGCGATGCAAGCCCAGGGCACACGGTTCGGCTAATCTCGCCGGAATACGCGCGGCCCTACGTCAAAGCCCAGAAGAACGATGACCGTGACGCGGAAGGTATCGCCGAAGCCGCTACTCGGCCAACGATGCGATTTGTCGAGCTGAAGAGCGAGGAGCAGCTCGACGTCCAGACACTTCACCGTGCCCGCGATCGTCTGATTGGCGAGCGAACCGCTTTGATCAATCAGCTCCGGGGCATTTTGCTAGAGCGTGGCATCGTGTTTCCCCAAGGGCGGCGTAAACTTGAGCAGCACCTGGTGCAACTGCTGGCTTGTGGTGAAGTCAGCTCGCTGAGCCGACGAACGCGAATGCTGATCGAGGATATGCGGGTGCAGTGGCGCGGCCTCGATACTCGCATAGAAAGCATTTGACGCCGAGTTCGTCGCGCGGGCTCGCGAAGACGACGACGCAAGACGGCTGATCACGATCCCCGGCATTGGCGTGATGAATGCCACCGCTCTTGTCGCGGCGATCGGGGACGGACGTACATTCTCCAGGGGACGAGACTTGGCCGCGTGGCTAGGCCTGGTTCCACGACAGATGACGACGGGCGGAAAAACGCGACTGGTCGGCATCACCAAGCGGGGAAACACCTATTTGCGCAAGCTGCTGATCCATGGTGCTCGCGCGGCGATGCCGACACTGGCAACGAGCAATACTCTGCTCGGCGAGTGGCTGCGCAGCTTGCTCGCGCGGGTACACCCCAACACTGCTGTCGTGGCGTTGGCCAACAAGCTCGCGCGGATCGCTTGGGCCGTGCTGCGGCATCGCGACGGGTTCCGGGCAACGATGGCAGCATAGTGTCGAGCGTTCGGTCGGCAATGACAGGGCTGCCGGCCACTCTTGTCTGCGGGAGGTGACGTGAAGATGGCCTGACAGTCGATCGGCAGCTCGCAAACCTGGTTCTACGAACGGCGCATCGACGCCGATTCCACTATGAGGAGCGGGCTGCGCGGATCTCCATCTTGGCCGAGGGAGCTCCTCAGGCCGGATACGCTGAAGCAGACTGCTCAGACCGGATCACGAAACAGCTTGCAGACGGGGCGGGCCATACGCTTGTAAAACGTCGCCTCGCTGACGCCGTGCTTGCGGCAGACATCGGCAGTCTTCGCTCCCGCTTCTTGTTCGCGCAGCACCCCGATGATCTGCTCCTCGGTGAACCTCGTCCGCTTCATCGTCCGTCCCCTTCCGGTGGTCGGACTCGACCCAAATCTGGAGGAGATCCAGGGGCTCAGGTCACCCCCTCAGCTGTAGGCGATGCCAGACCCGCTCTAGCTCGGCTTGCGGCATGCCAGTGCCCGACACGACCGGCATAGAGCAGTTCGCCCTGGGACGTATAGGAGCCCAGTAACAGCGCGCCGATCCGGTAGCGAGCGCCCTCGGATCACGCCAACCGACAACAACAAACTCCTCCGATCGAGGCACTCGGTCTTCCGGCGAAGGGGTCGCACCGCCCCGGGTTCGTTTCGAGATGATGCATTTAGCCCCTGTTGGCAGCCTGCTTAGTCAGACCAGGCACCGCCCTCGTCACAATTCGCGGGTTCCGCCGATCTCGTACTTGTTTTACTGTTGGCGCAATTTTAACAAAATGGCATGTTGTCGGCCAGCCATCCGGCTGCCTGGACAAGCCGACCAACTACAGAGAGCGCAACTTTTCGTCCGTTATAGGGGGATCGATTATTTTCCGAAACGCCGCCACGCCGACGCAACGCGGATTTTCCTCCGCTAACGGCTGTACCGGCGCTGAGACGCGCCCCGTTTTTGGTGCGAAAGCGGCAAATACTCGTCAAGGATAACAAATGACTGATTTAGTTAACAATCTCGGCGGACCTGACGGCTTCGGCACGCAATTACTGGCCGTCACCGATGATGGTTCGTCGAGCGCGATAGATATAACTGCCGTTTTCTCCGGTGGTTTAAATCTATTCGGCGCGGTGTACCGCCAGATATACATCAACAATAACGGCAACGTCACTTTTACTTCTCCGCTCTCGGGCTACACGCCGTCGAGTATTGGGGCCGGTTACAGTTCGCCAATTATCGCTCCATTTTGGGCAGACGTGGATACGCGCGGCGGTGCGACGACCCCGACCGGCGGTAATGCAGCGGGCAGCGACAGGGTTTGGTACAACCTCGATCTGACCAATCATGTCCTGACAATCACTTGGGACGATGTCGGCCGCTTCCATGACCAAGGCCGCCATGATTGAGCCGAGGCCGCTCGTGTCGCCATCATGCACCGTCGCGATCAGGCGTGGCAGGCTTGGGTAATTCCTGGGGTAGTAAAGCAGGTTGCCAACAACCGCCTCAAAGAGCGTGGCGGTGAGCATCACGCGATTGTCCGGCTGTTTTAATTGCGCCGGCAGATCGACCGGCAAGGGCTTCGCCCGCAATCGGTCCAACGTTTCCGCATAAGTATCGGCAAGGTTCGGAAACGATGCGGCGCAGCCCGCGGCGTCAACCGCGCAAGCCCTGAAAAAGTCTTCGCGCGCAGCCTCCTGAATGGTCAGGCGGGGCGGAACCGGATCGGGCGGATAAACGGAGTCAAGGACAAGGGTTCGTACCGTCGATGGATGCCTCGCCGCGAGGGTCATGGCGACTGTGGTTCCGTAGGATTCGCCGTAGACATTCCACTGCGTGACGCCCAGCGCCCGACGCACCCAATCGAAATCTTCAGCGGTCACTGTTGTCCCGAAATTATTGAGGTCGATGCCGTGGCCCGTCGCCGCATCCCGGCAGGCCAGATACATCGCTCGACTTCGGGCGACGTGCTCTTCGCTCATGTCAGCCACCGCGGCGATGTCGGCTTGGAGCATTCTGGCTGTAAGCTCTGGACACAGCTGAGGCTCCGAGCGGCCGGTGCCGCGCTGATCGACCAGGATGAGATCGCGGCCCGGCGCATAGGGATGGCGCGCCTGATAGTCCGCGTAGATGGTCAACGGCCCTCCAGGCCCTCCGCTGATGTAGACGACGGGGTCCGGCAATGAAGGCTGCTCGGCGCTTTTGGCGACAACGACCGCGAGGTTGAAGTGCCCCGCGGCGGGGTTGTCGTGGTCGCGCGGCACCGCCACCGTGCCGCATCGCAGGCGAGGCAGGGTTTCCGGCGTCACATTCGGCAGCGAACACGGCGTATCGACAAAGGTCGGTTCAGATAAATCTGCTTGGGCGAAACTCCGACCCTGCGGCGCGGAAGCGGCGATAAACGCAAGCACCGCCACGCCCCACAATTGTCTTGGCGATTTAGCCGGCAAAGCCGCTCTCCCTGACTTCACGCTTTAACGACTGGCTGACCTTGCTGCCAATCCTGGGCCGCGCGTTCCAACAGGTCTTGCCGATTTCATGTCGCCGGCTCGTCGATTTGTCCAAACGCTAGCCGATTTCGAAATCGGCCAGCTATTCGGCGGCGCGAGGCGCGCGTTGTTTGAGCCGTTCGCGGTGGAATGGCCGGAAGCGGCGCCGAGCGGCTGTTGGCACATGCTCGCTCCTAGCGACGGACAAAGCCGAAATCGAAGCCGCTCCCTGTCCGGGCCAACTTGCTGGCATTTCGTCGTCTTCGTATACTTTGCGGACGAGGGACACCACGGCTGCCCGACCGGCAGATCATCCAGGAAACGCCGCTTGAACGCCGCTGCAGGCGACGCCGGACCGGCCGGCACCCAGAGGCCGCAATCGATCTGCCCAATGGCGAGGGCGGTGGTGCTGTTGCTTCTCGGCGTCACCCTGCTGCTCGTGTCGCTCGGACAGGGGCGCGCCGACACGGTGGGCGCCGAGCCGCTGCGCCCGCCGGACACGTCGAGCCCGCGCGCGACGCTCGAAGGCTTTATGCAGACCGTGGACGTGATCCAGCTCGGCATGACCGAGGTGCTGAAATCCTATTCCGGCTCCGACCGGTTGTATCTGAGCCCCGAGGAGCGGCAGCACCAGCGGGCGCTTCTCGAACAGGGCCGCAAAGTCCTGCGCTACCTCGATCTCTCGACGGTTTCGCCGGTGTTGCACGACACCGTGGGCGCCGAGCGCGCGCTCCAGTTGGAGGAGGTGCTGACGCGGATCGCGCTGCCGCCGCCCGAGGATATTCCCGACCGCGACACCGTCGCCCGCGACGCTCTGAGGAAATGGCGGCTGCCGGATACCGAAATCGACATCGTCCGGATCAATTCCGGGCCACGCGCCGGGGATTGGGTGTTCTCGGCCGCCACCGTCGAGCAGTTGCCGGAATTCTATGCGCTGGTCAAAGACGAGCCCTACAAACCGGGGCCGGCGCGCGATCTGGCGGCGCTGTATCGCAGCATCAGCCACAACCGCGCATCCAGTCTCTACGAAGCCTTTTCAAACTCTCCGGCGGGGTTGCTGCTGCTTCCACCGCGCTGGATGCTGAGCCTGCCGGGCTGGGGCAAGGCGCGCATCGTCGGCGTCGCGGTCTGGCAGTGGATCGGTCTTGCGATCGTGACCTTGGCCGCAGCGTTGTTCCTGTTCGGAGTCTACCGCCTGGCGCGGTGGCTCGGCCGAAGACGCGGCGAGGACGAAGCCGGACCGCACTGGTCGTGGCTGCTGGTTCCGCTGGCGACCCTCTTTGTGATGGGCGCGTTCGCCCCGGCAGTGCTCAAAATCCTGCGGATCAGCGGCAGCGTTTTTGTCGCCGCCACCTTCGCCAAAACGATCGCGTTCTACCTCGCGGCGGCGTGGCTGGTGATCACCGCGGCCGGGATTGCCGGCGCCGTGATCGTCGCCTCCGAGCAGATGCGGGCGCAGAGCCTGGACAGCCAGCTCATCAGGCTGATGTCGCGGTTCGTCGGGATCGTGCTGGCGATCGCCCTGCTGATGGAAGGCGCCGACGAGCTTGGCTTTCCGGCTTTTTCGGTGCTGGCGGGGCTGGGCGTCGGCGGTCTGGCGGTCGCGCTCGCGGCGCGGGACAGCCTGGCCAACCTGTTGGGCTCGGTGCTGATCATGTTCGAGAAGCCGTTTCGCGTCGGCCATGCGATCCGCCTCGGCGGAACCACCGGCACGGTCGAGGATGTCGGCTTCCGCAGCACCCGCATTCGCACCGGGGACAACTCGGTGATCTCGATCCCGAACAACTCGATCGTCAACGCGACGGTGGAAAACCTGTCGCTGCGCCCAATGCTGCGGCAGAACCTGCTGCTCCAGATCGCCTACGACACCGGCGGCGACAAGGTGCAGGCGTTCTGCCGCGGCATCGAACGGATCTTCGAGGACACCGAGACCGTCAACAAAGGGAGCCACTACGTCCGCTTCAACGATTTTGGCGAGACCAGCCTCAACGTCCTGGCCGCATTCAATTTGATGGTGCCCAACCGCGTGACCGAGCTGACCGAGCGCGAGGCGATTCTCCTGAAGATCATGGACCTCGCGCAGGAAATCGGCGTCGATTTCGCCGCTGCGCCCCGCGCCACGCCGTCCGAACCCAGCGCGCCCACGGTCCGCGCCGTCTCGGGGAGCTAGGGCCATATCCGATTAGATAGGGCGGGCAGCGCCGGGTTGGCGCGGCACTGGGGCCGGCCCCCTCCCCAACCCTCCCCCGTGGCCCATTTCTTTAGTCCACCTGGGGAGGGAGGCTTGCAGCGCAAGCTGCAAGTGGGTGGGGGCCGGCACAGACGCCTCGATCTAAACGGATACAGATACTCTTGCTCCGGCTCAGTCGGGCAGAGCGGCGATGAAGTACAGCACCTGCGCCATCCCGGCCAGTTTGGCCTTGCCGGCAAAGGCCTTGTCGAAGATCGCGGGGATCTCGCCGCCGCGGTAGATGTGGCTGAGTGCGGTATCGACCGCCAGCCGGAACTTGTCGTCGCCGCGCGCCAGGGCCAGCGCGTAGGGCTCGACGGTCAAATAGTTGTCGGCGATGAACAGCTTGCTGGGGTCTTTTGCATCCTTGATCATAAACATCAGGATCGAGCGATCGGCGAAATAGGCCGAAGTCTTGCCGCTGTCGATCATCGCCAACCCCTCGGCATGGGTCTTGGCCGGGATGACGTCAGCGGGAATGCCGCTTTTCTGCAGCTGGCGGCGCAATTCGTCCTCTGTCGTCGTGCCCGCCAGCACGCCGATCTTGCGGCCGGTCAAACCCGACAGCTTGCTCATTTTCGGGTCGCGCGACAGCAGCCCGGCGCCGTCGACAAAGGTCGGGATCGAGAAGTCGACCTTTTCGCGCCGCGACAGCGTCTCGGTGGTGGCCTCGCACAACAGGTCGGCGTCGTGCTTCTCGATCGCGTCGAAGCGGTTGGCGGCGGTCACCGGGACATACGCCACCTTGAGCGACGGCAGGCCGAGGTCGTCCTTCAGCTTCGCCACGACCGCGCGACACAATTCGACGATATAGCCGGCCGGCTCGGCGGCGTTGGCGTCCTTGTACGAAAACGGCGCGGCATCCTCGCGATAGGCGAGGCGGATCGTCTGGTCGGCGCGAATCTTGTCGATCGTGTCGGCTGAAACCGGGATCGCCGGCCCCAGCAGCAGCAGCGTCGCGACAAAGACCGCCGCAGCCCATCGCTGGCCAGACATCGTTGCTCCCTCCCCGATTGATCGCAGGCGCCACCGGTTCGCGCCAAAGTGCCGGGTGCAACTTTCCGTCAAGCGGGCTCGCGGACCAAGCAACAAATCGGTTATTCGAGCCGTTAGACGAGCGCGGGAGGGTGTCTGGGCAATTTCGGCTTCAGGGTGATGCCCTCGGGCCGGGCCATCCACTGCTATCAGACCCGGGTTCCGTGCTAACCTGAGACCTCCGGCCCGAATAATCGGAGCGCGTTGGTGAACGATCAACGTCCGGTCTTGGCCGTGCCAACCCCAAACGCGGCCGTGAATCCCGGCGCGCCAGCGCATGGGGTCGGACATCGGTTTCCGATCGGCCTCAATCCGACCCTAATCTGCAGCATCGTCGGGTTGGTGCTGCTGTCGTCGATCGCGATCGGCGTCTGCGCCGGGTTGCTGATCCTCAGCAGCACGCGGACGATGATCACTCAGGCAGAAAGGAGCGCCGTCGCGGCCGCGACCGATGAGGCCGAGAATTTCTTTGATACCGGACCGGAGATCACCACCGAACTCGCCGCCGCGGCGCGGCGTGGTCTGTTGCCGCTCGACGACCCGCGTCATCTGGCGGGACAGTTTGCGGAAAGGCTGCGAATTCAGCCGCATTTGTCGTGGATCGGCTACGGTGAGGCGGCGAGCGGGCGATATATCGGGACGACGCGTTGGGAAGACGGCGAGATCGTCGAATACATCGCCGATCCGGCGGTCAACAAGTCGATACCGGACCAGGTGGCGGTCACGGCGAGCGGCGCCAGATCGCCACCGAAATATACGGAGACCGGGCCCTATCTCGTCGTCACCCGACCATGGTTCAAAGACGGCATCGCGAAGCCGGGGATCCATTGGACCGCGTTTGAAAAGATGACGAATGGCGGGTACGGGATCGCCTGCACGACGCCGTTCACCATGCCGGACGGCGCGGCACCGACGGGGGTGTTTCACGTCGAGCTGCGTCTCGAGAGCGTCGCGGCCTTTCTCTCCGGCTTGCGGATCGGCGACCATGGCGCGGTCTTTCTGATCGACAATCAAGGACACCGCGTGGTGTCGCCGCAGGGAGACCATGTGCCGGCGGCGGCGCTTGCGGTCGATGCCGTACCGTCGGATCACGCCGAAGCATCGTTCCGGTCGCCGCTGTTTATCGCCACCGAAAAAAGCAGTTATGAGATCGTGTTTTCGCCGATCTCGGTCAAAGGCGATATCGGTCTTCAGCTTGCCGTCGTTGTCGATCGCGCCGACATCACCGCGGGCGTCTACCGCGAGATGCTGATCGCCGGTGGCGTCGCTTTTGCCTTTACCGCCGTGGCGATCGTCTTCGGCATCATCCTGTCATCACGCATCTCGCGACCGGTGACCGCGATCACCCGCGACCTGGCCAAGGTCGGCGCCTTCAGCATCTCGCGCGATCCCACGCCAAAATCGTTTGTCCGCGAGATCAACGAACTCGGCATTTCGGTCGACCGTATGAAGGCGAGCTTACGCTCCTTCGGCCGTTACGTGCCGACCGATCTGGTCCGGACGCTGTTGGCGCAGGGCGTCGAAGCAGAACTGGGCGGCGAACTGCGCCGCCTCTCGATGCACTTCTCCGATGTCGAGAATTTCTCGACGATCTCGGAAGGCATGCAGCCGACCGAATTGGTCGTGGCGATGGGCCGCTATTTTGAGCTGATGACCGGCGCGCTCACCCGTCATGGCGCTACCGTCGACAAGTTCATGGGCGATGGGGTCATGGCGTTCTTCAACGCGCCGGAGGAATTGCCCGACCACCAGCGTCAAGCCTGCCTGGCCGCGATCGAAGCACAGCGATTGCTCGCCGAGATGGCGAAAAACACACTGCCGGGCCAGCCGATCTTCCGCGCCCGCATCGGTCTCGGCATCGGCGAGGTGCTGGTCGGCAACATCGGCACCCCCGAGCGCTTCGCCTATACGCTGCTTGGCGACGAGGTGAACCTGGCCAGCCGCCTTGAAGGGCTGAACAAGCTCTACGGCACCTGGATCATGGCGTCGCATGCGCTGATGCAAGAAGCCGGCGACGGGTTCGAATGGCGGCTGCTCGATCGCGTCGCCGTCAAGGGGCGGCACCAGGGGACGCTGGTTTGCGAGCTGATCGGCTTCAAAGGCGAGATTGCCGCCGACATCCTCGAAGCCCGCGATGTCTATGAACGGGCGCTCGAAGCATATTTCGCCGGCGATTTCGAGCCCGCCGCGGAATTGTTCGATCGCGCGGCGCAATTACGCCCCGATGATTTCGCCGCGAAGGCGATGCGCGCCCGCTCCCATGCTCTCGCCGCCGATCCGCCGATTGAATGGGACGGCATTCATGTCATGCACGAGAAATAACGACGGACATTCGGGAGCCGAAGGCCGTTCTGATCCGAGGCCCGGCAGGTCCGCGTCCGGAAGCGGAAATTCAGACTGAGGCACGACCGGCCGCCGGGCAGGCTTGCTGGCCTCCGGGCCGGCTCCTATAGTCCGAGGCTGATGGAGCCTCACGCCTATCGGCACCGACATCTCTTGGGCATTGAAGGTCTGACGCCCGAGGACATCACCCATGTCCTCGACCGGGCGGATACCTATGTCGAGATGAACCGGCAGACCGAAAAGAAAAAATCGCTGCTGCGCGGCCGCACGCTAATCAACTGCTTTTTCGAGAATTCGACCCGCACCCGTACCTCGTTCGAGGTCGCCGGCAAGCGGCTCGGCGCCGACGTCATCAACATGGCGGTCGCGGTCTCGTCGATGCGCAAGGGCGAGACGCTGATCGACACGGCGATGACCCTCAATGCGATGCATCCCGACGTGCTCGTGGTGCGGCATCCCGAATCGGGCGCGGTGCAGCTTTTGTCGGAAAAGGTCGATTGCGCGGTCATCAACGCCGGCGACGGTAGCCACGAGCACCCGACCCAGGCGCTGCTCGATGCGCTGACGATTCGCCGCCGCAAGGGCAAGCTCGGCGGACTGACCGTGGCGATCTGCGGCGACGTGCTGCACAGCCGGGTCGCGCGCTCGAACATCTGGCTGCTCAACGCGATGGGCGCGCGGGTGCGGCTGGTGGCGCCGCGTACGCTGCTGCCCGCGGCGGTCGAGCATCTCGGCGTCGAGGTGTTTCACGACATGGCCGAGGGCCTCGCCGATGTCGATATCGTGATGATGCTGCGGCTGCAGAGCGAGCGCATGCACGGCTCGTTCGTCCCGTCCACGCGCGAGTATTTCCACTTCTTCGGCCTCGACTACGACAAGCTCAAGGCGGCCAAGCCGGATGCGCTGATCATGCATCCCGGCCCGATGAACCGCGGCGTCGAGATCGGCAGCGACGTCGCCGACGACATCGACCGCAGCCTGATCCGCCAGCAGGTCGAGATGGGTGTCGCGGTGCGCATGGCGTGCCTCGAGATCCTCGCCGCCGATCGCGGCAACGGGCCGCCGATAAAATGAGCGGCTTCCCCCGATCGTCATCCCCGGACTTGATCCGGGGATCTGGCGACACCCGGGAGATGGCCGGGTCAAGCCCGGCCATGACGACCGGATTAGTCGCCGGATTAGTCGAATGAGCGGGCTTCGGCGATTGTTTCGCGGCGGCCGGCTGCTCGACCCGGACAGCGGGCGCGACATGATCGGCGACGTGATCGTCGTCGACGACCGCATCGCCGCGATCGGCGCCAACATCAGCGCGGCGGGGCTCGGCGCCGATGTCGAGGTCGTCGAGTGCGACGGGCTGTGTCTGGCGCCGGGCCTGGTCGACATGCGCGTGCAATTGCGCGAGCCTGGCGCCGAGCACATCGAATCGATCGAAAGCGGCAGCCGGGCGGCCGCAGCCGGCGGCGTCACGACCATGGTCGCCCTGCCCAACACCGAGCCGCCGGTCGATGATGTCTCGGTCGTCGAGTTCCTCGCCCGCCGCGCGCGAGAGGTGCGGCTCGCCAAAATCCACACCTATGCCGCCGCGACCAAAGGGCTCAAGGGCAAGCAGCTCACCGAGATCGGGCTGCTCGCCGCCAACGGCGCGGTCGGGTTTACCGACGGCGTCAAGGCGGTCGCCGATGCGCTGGTGATGCGTCGCGCGCTGTCCTACGCGCGTACCTTCGATCAGCTGATCCTGCAGCACCCGGAGGAGCCGAGCCTCGGCAGCGCCGGCGAGGTCACCGAAGGCGAGGTCGCGACCCGGCTCGGCCTCGGCGGCATCACCCCGGCCGCCGAGGTGATCATGGTCGAGCGCGATCTGCGCCTCGTCGCGATCACCGGTGCCCGCTATCACGCGGCGCATGTCTCGACCGCGGCGGCGATCGACGCGATCCGCAAGGCGAAGGCCGAGGGGCTGCCGGTCACCTGCGACACCGCCCCGCCCTATTTCGCGCTCAACGAGACCGCGATCGGCGATTACCGCACCTTTGCCAAGCTGTCGCCGCCGCTGCGCAGCGAGCGCGACCGCCAGGCGGTTGTGGCCGGGCTGGCCGACGGCACGATCGACGCGATCGCCAGCGACCACGCGCCGTGGGACCAGGATTCGAAGCGCCTGCCGTTCTCCTCGGCCAGCTACGGGATTGTCGGGCTGGAGACGCTGCTGCCGCTGTCGCTGGAGCTGTACCACAACCGCCACCTCAGCCTGCTCGACGTGCTGCGGCGACTGACCATCGGGCCGGCGCGCATCCTAGGCTTTGGCGTCGGCCGGCTGGCGGCCGGCGCACCCGCCGACTTTGTCGTCTTCGATCCCGAGGCGTCGTACCGGATCGAAACCGAGCGCTTTCGTTCCAAATCGAAAAATGCCCCGTTCGACGGCCGCCCCGTCCAAGGCCGCGTCGAGCTGACCGTGGTCGACGGCCGGACGATCTTCGAGAGGGCGGCGGGATGACCATCCTCGCCGCCGCCGTCATCGGCTACCTACTCGGCTCGATCCCGTTCGGGCTGGTGCTGACTCGGCTCGCCGGATTGGGCGATGTGCGGAAGATCGGCTCCGGCAGTATCGGCGCGACCAATGTCTTGCGCACCGGCAACAAGGTGGTCGCGGCGCTGACGCTGGCCTGCGACGTCGGCAAGGGCGTGGCCGCGGCACTGATCGGTGCAAGTTGGGGCGCCGAAGCGATGCTCGCCGCGTCGGGCGCAGTCGTGGTCGGTCATCTATTCCCTGTCTGGCTCGGATTCCGCGGCGGCAAAGGCGTCGCGACCGCGATCGGCGTGCTGATAGTGATCGCCTGGCCGGTGGCACTGGTCGCGGCCTTGATCTGGCTGGCGACCGCGATTCTGTTTCGCTACTCATCGCTGGCCGCGCTGGTCGGCGCCGCCGCGGCGGCCGCCTATGCGGGCTTTGTCGTCGACGCCGAGCGCGCCGTCCTCATCGCCGCCATCGCGCTCGTGGTGATCGCCAAACATCACGAAAATATTCGCCGCCTCATCGCCGGCACGGAGAGCCGCATCTCCTTTACCAAAGGCTGAGCCGCCCTGCCCGGCCGCGAGCTCGACCCGGAGGAGCGGCTCGACTGGCTGCGCCTCAGCCGCACCGAGACGGTCGGCCCGGTTTCCTTTTATGCGCTGCTGCGGCGGTTTGGCTCGGCGCGCGCGGCGATCGAGGCAGTGCCCCGGCTCGGCCGGCGCGACCTGTCGGTGCCCGATCGTACCGCCGCGGCGCGGGAACTGGCGGCGGTCGAGCGGCTCGGCGGACAACTTATCTGCTGGGGCGAGCCGGCCTACCCGCAACTCCTGACAGCCGTAGAGGACGCGCCGCCGGTCCTGACGCTGCTCGGCCGCGAGGAATTGCTGGGCGCGCCGATCGTGGCGATCGTCGGCGCGCGCAACGCCTCGGCCAATGGTCGCCGGCTGGCCCATGAGCTGGCCGTCGGGCTCGGTGAGGCGGGCGTCGTGGTGGTCTCCGGCATGGCGCGCGGCATCGACGCCGCGGCGCATGGCGGGGCGCTCGCCACCGGCTCGATCGCGGTGGTCGCCGGCGGCGCCGATGTCGTCTACCCGGAAGAGAATCGCGGCCTTTACCAGGCGCTCGCGGCCCATGGCGCGGTGGTCGCCGAACTGCCGCTCGGCACCGAGCCGCAGGCGCGCCACTTCCCGCGCCGCAACCGCATCATCTCCGGCATGGCGCTCGGCATCGTGGTGGTCGAAGCGGCGGCGAAATCGGGGTCGCTGATCACCGCCCGCTTTGCGCTGGAACAAGGGCGCGAGGTCTTCGCGGTGCCGGGCTCGCCGCTCGACCCGCGCAGCCGCGGCGCCAACGATCTGCTGCGCAACGGCGCGACGCTGACCGAGACGGCGGCCGACATCGTCACCCAGCTCGGCCCGCTCTTGCATGGCGCCCCACCGCCATCGCGTCCGCCGCGACGACAGCGCGAATTGCCGCTGATGCCGGCGCCGTCGGCCGCCGCGCCGCTGGTCGTCGATGACGACACCGGGGTTGGCCTGATCCTTGAAAAGCTCAGCCCGACACCGGTCGCGGTTGACGAACTGGTGCGGCAATGCCAATTGTCAGCCGCCGCCATCGCTACCTTGTTGCTCGAATTGGAACTCGCCGGGCGCATCGAGCGTCATCCCGGCAACCTCGTGTCGCGCCGGTAACGGGGTCGGCCCCGCCTGTCGATCGGACCCATGAACGTCGTCATTGTCGAATCGCCCGCCAAGGCGAAGACCATCAACAAATATCTCGGCCGCGACTACAAGGTCGTGGCGAGCTACGGCCATGTCCGCGATCTGCCAGCCAAGGACGGGTCGGTACTTCCCGATTCGGATTTCACGATGTCGTGGGAGGTCGACGGCAAGTCCGAGAAGCACGTCCGCGCGATGGCCGAGGCGGTGCGCGGCGCCGACCGGCTCTATCTGGCGACCGACCCGGACCGCGAAGGCGAGGCGATCTCCTGGCACATCAACGAGGTGCTCAAGAACCGTCGCGCATTGAAAGGCGTCGACGTCAAGCGCGTGGTGTTCAACGAGGTTACTCGCAACGCCGTGCTCGACGCGTTCAGCAAGCCGCGAGATATCGATATCGAGCTGGTCGACGCCTATTTGGCACGCCGCGCGCTCGATTATCTCGTAGGCTTCACGTTGTCGCCGGTGCTGTGGCGCAAGCTGCCGGGCAGCCGCTCGGCGGGGCGGGTGCAATCGGTGGCGCTGCGCCTCATCTGCGAGCGCGAAGCCGAAATCGAGGCGTTCAAGCCGCGCGAATACTGGAGCGTCGAGGTCGAGTTTACCACCGAGGCGGGCGACAAGTTCACCGCGCGACTGACCCGGTTCGACGGCAAGAAGCTCGACCGCTACGACCTCGACAGCGAGGCCAAGGCCCGCGCCGCGGCCGACGCGATCCTTGCCGCGCCCGGTTTCACCGTCACCTCGATCGAGCGCCGGCAGACCCGGCGCAACCCCTTCCCGCCCTTCACTACCTCGACCCTGCAGCAAGAAGCCTCGCGCAAGCTCGGCTTTGGCGCGAGCCGGACGATGCGTCTGGCGCAGCGCCTCTACGAGGGCGTCGATCTCGGCGGCGAGACGGTGGGCCTCATCACCTATATGCGGACCGATGGCGTCGCCATCGCCGGCGAGGCGATCGCCGCCGCGCGCGGCCTGATCGGGAGCGACTTTGGCGACCGTTATCTGCCGCAGTCGCCGCGTGTCTATCGCAGCCCGGCGAAGAACGCACAGGAGGCGCACGAGGCGATCCGCCCGACCGACCTCGCCCGCAAACCGGCCGATGTCGCACGCCATCTCGATAGCGACCACCGCCGGCTCTACGAGCTGATCTGGAAACGCACCATCGCCAGCCAGATGGAATCGGCCGTGCTGGACCAGGTCGCGGTGGATATCGCCGACCCCAGCGGCCGCGTCGGCCTGCACGCGACCGGGACGACGATCGCGTTCGACGGCTTCCTCAAGCTCTACCAGGAAGACCGCGACGACGCGCCGGAGGACGAGGACAACCGCCGCCTGCCGGCGATGCGCGAAAAGGAGAATCTCGGACGCGGCACCGTGACCCCGAGCCAGCACTTCACCCAGCCGCCGCCGCGCTACAGCGAGGCCAGCCTGGTCAAGAAACTCGAAGAGCTGGGCATCGGCAGACCATCGACTTACGCCTCGATTATTCAGGTTCTGCAAGACCGCACCTATGTACGGCTCGACAAGCGGCGCTTTGTGCCGGAGGACCGCGGGCGGCTGGTGACGGCGTTCCTCTCCGCCTATTTCGAGCGCTATGTCGAATACAATTTCACCGCCGATCTGGAGAACCAGCTCGACGACATCTCCGGCGGACGGATCGACTGGAAGGAGGTGCTGCGCAATTTCTGGCGCGACTTCTCCGGTGCGGTCAACGGCACCAAGGACCTCAAGATCGGCGACGTCATCAAGACGCTCGACGAGGAACTCGGCCGGCATTTCTTTCCCGATGACGGCTCGGGGCGCGACGTGCGGCGCTGCCCCACCTGCGAGGACGGCAAGCTGTCGCTGAAGCTCGGCCGGTTCGGCGCCTTTATCGGCTGTTCGAACTACCCGAATTGCCGCTACACGCGGGCCATGGGCCTCGAGGCCGAAGGCGACGGCAAGGCGCAGGCCATGCCGGAGACCGAGCTTGGAACGGATCCCGTCAGCGGCCAGCCGGTCACGCTGAAGAAAGGCCCCTACGGGCAATATATCCAGCTCGGCGTCGGCGCGATCGATGGTTCCAAGGGGGGCGACAAGCCGAAACGGGTCGCGCTGCCGCGCGACATGGAGCCGGCGAGCGTCAATCTCGATATCGCTATCAAGCTGCTGTCGTTGCCGCGCGAGATCGGCCGCGACCCCGACAGCGGCGAGACCATCACCGCTGGGCTCGGCCAATTCGGTCCCTATATCAAGCGCAGCACGACCTATGCCTCGCTCGGCGCCGACGACGATGTGCTCAATATCGGGCTCAACCGCGCGGTGACGGTGCTCGCCGAGGCCAAGACCGGCGGGCGGCGCGGTCCGCAATTGCTGCGCGAACTCGGCGCGCATCCGGACGGCGGCACGATCGGTCTCTATCGTGGTCGCTATGGACCTTATGTCAGCCATGGCGGGCTGATCGCCTCGCTGCCCAAGGCGGCGGACCCCGACCAATTCACGCTTGCCGAGGCGCTGCCGCTGCTCGCGGCGCAAAAGGCCAAGGGCAAACCGGCGCGCAAATCCCGCACCGCCCCCCGGACCACCGCCAAGCCAGCCACTGCCGCCGCTAAGCCGGCCCGCGCGGCAGCCAACGGCACGGCGCGCCGCTCCGCCGCCAAGCCGGCGCGCAAGGCCGCCGGTCGCACCAAAAAGCCGGCGGCGCCAAAGCCTGCCAAAGCGAGAGCCGCCTCATCGCGCCGCCCCGCGACCCCGTAGAACGCGAACCACCGGATCGCGTCGTCGGCATCTATCGCCGCATCCATAACGGTGGGCGGATCGACCCGACCGACCGCCGCGACCGTACCGAGTACTTTGTCGACCTCGCGCATGCCGGCGGCGCGCTTGATGGCGAGCTCGTCACCGCCGAACCCCTTCCCGCCCGGCCCTACGGACCGACGCGCCTCAGAAGTCGTCGAGCGCCTCGGCTCTCCCGAGGTGCCGGGCGCGATCAGCCTCATCTCGATCGCCAGCTTCGAGATCCCCCACGTCTTCCCGGAAGCGGCACTCGCCGAAGCGGCTGCCGCCAAGCCGGTCGATGCCGCGGGCCGGGTCGATCTGCGCGGCCTCGATCTGGTGACGATAGACGGCAGCGACGCGCGCGATTTCGACGACGCGGTGTGGGCCGAGCCTGACGCCGACCCGGCGAACCCCGGCGGCTGGCATCTCGTCGTCGCGATCGCCGACGTCGCGCATTACGTGACGCCCGGCAACGCCCTCGACGACGAGGCGCGGGAGCGCGGCAATTCGGTCTATTTCCCCGACCGGGTCGTGCCGATGCTGCCCGAAGCGCTGTCCAACGGGCTGTGCTCGCTGAAGCCTGACGAGGACCGCGCCTGCCTGGCGGCGCGGCTGTGGATCGACCGCGACGGCCGCAAACGCAAGCACCAGTTCAAGCAAGCGATCATGCGTTCGGCGGCGCGGCTCACCTACGAGCAGGTGCAGGCGGCGCGCGACGGCACGACGAGCCTGCCGATCACCAAGGAGCGGCTCGATGCGCTCTACGGCGCCTTCGCCGCGCTCGATCGCGCCCGCGTCGCGCGCGGCGCGCTGGCGCTCGACCTCATCGAATATCGCGTCGTGCTCGACGCACAGGGAACGCCGGTGGCCGTAGAGCCGCGCCAACGCCTCGACAGCCACAAGCTGATCGAGGAGTTCATGATCCTCGCCAATGTCGCCGCGGCCGAGGAATTGGAGGCGAAGCGCCGCGCCTGCCTCTACCAAATCCACGATGCGCCCGACCCCGACCGCCTCGACATGCTGCGCGAGGCGCTCGCCGATATCGACGCACCGGGCCTCGGCCTGGCAAAAGGCCAGGTGATCCGGCCCGAGCTGTTCAACCGCATCTTGACGAGCATCGCCGGACGGCCGGAGGCGCCGGTGGTCAACGAACTGGTGTTGCGCTCTCAGGCGCAAGCAGTCTACAGCCCGCACAATATCGGCCATTTCGGGCTGGCGCTGAGCCGCTACGCACATTTCACCTCGCCGATCCGGCGCTACGCCGACCTGCTGGTGCATCGGGCGCTACTCGGCGAGAGCCTGACGATCGACGAGCTCGAGGCGATCGGCCGCCACGTCTCGGCGACCGAGCGACGCGCCGCCGCGGCCGAGCGCGCCGCGCTCGAACGCTACCGCGCGCGGTTGCTCGGCAACCGGATCGGCGAGGTGTTCGCGGCGCGAGTCAACGGCGTCCAACGGTTCGGGTTGTTCCTTACGGTCGCCGAAAACGGCGCCGATGGTTTGTTGCCGATGGCCGGTCTGCCGCCCGATTTTTATCGCTTCGACCCGAGGAAGATGCAGCTCAGCGGCCGGCACTCGCGGCGCACCTTCGGCCTCGGCGACGCGGTTTCTGCGCGTCTGGTCGAAGCTGATCCGATCGGCGGCCGGCTCGTCTTCCACCTCGACGAGCCCGACACTGAGCGCCCTCGCCGGCAGCCGATACGGCATCGCGGGCGGCCGGGACGACAAGTGCGACCGCGCCGACATTGATCGCCCTGTCTCAAGAAACTACTGTGGCGGCCTGTCGCCGAGGGGCCGTTGTCCCTTGACGCGTCGCCGTGTTCGGCGAACCGGGGGATTTTCGGATTGCCGGAGCGCGCGCCTTCGATATCGGGTCTGGGGTTCTTCGCGTGCGCCGGACGCCTTGTTGCCGCGGCGTGCCTGATCGCCCTTGCGGCTTGCGGCGGCATGCACGAGACCGCACATGAAACCAGCACGGGAAGGCTCTTTGCACGCGGCATCGAGCAGATCACCGACCTCTACATCGATCCCATCCCGGCGCAGAAATTGGTGCTGGTCGGCGCCAAGAACCTCGGCAAGCTCGACAACCGGCTCGCGGCCTCGCTCGGCAGCGACATACGCGACCGCGATCAGCTGACGCTGACCTATGACGGCATCGTCGTCGGCAATTATCGCGTGCCGCCCGAGATCGACGACGATTCCGGCGGTGACATCATTGCCGCGCTGATCGCCGCCGCAAAGAAGGCCTCTCCCCGCATCAAGGCGATGCCGGAGGACACGATCGACAAGGCGGTGTTCGATGGCATGACCAGCGCGCTCGATCGTTTTTCGCGCTACGCGACACCCGACGAGGCGCGCGATCAGCGCGCGGCGCGCGACGGCTTCGGCGGCATCGGCGTCACACTGGAGACCGCGAACAACGATTTCACGATCAGTGCCGTCAGCGAGAACAGCCCCGCGCAACGCGTCGGGCTCAGGGTGGGCGACAGGATCGTCGCGATCGACGGTGCGCCGGTCTCCGGCCGGCAAGCGATCGACATCATCCACCAGCTGCGAGGTCCGATCGGCAGCGTCGTCAGTCTGACGATCGAACGCGCCGGTGCCTCCCGCGAGGTCAAGCTGGAGCGCGCGCTTGTCGTGGTGCCGACGGTCACCGCCTCGCGCGACGGCAATATCGCCGTCTTCCGCGTCGCGAGCTTCAACCAGAGCACGACCCAGCGCCTGACCGAGGCGATCATCGAGGCGCAGCGCCAGGCAGGCGGGCGGCTGGCAGGGATCGTGCTCGATCTGCGCGGCAACCCCGGCGGGCTGCTCGACCAGGCAGTCAGCCTCTCCGATTTGTTCATCGCCAAGGGGCCGATCATCTCGACCGTCGGACGGCACCCCGCGAGCCACCAGTATTTCGCGGCGACGGGGCATAGCCTCCTGCCGTCGACACCCGTGGTGGTGCTGGTCAATGGCGGCTCGGCGTCGGCCTCCGAGATCGTCGCCGCGGCGCTGCAGGATGTCGGGCGCGCCGTGGTTGTCGGTACCTCATCTTACGGCAAGGGCACGGTGCAGACCGTGATGCGTCTGCCGAACGAGGGCGAACTGACCATCACCTGGGCGCGGCTGGTGACGCCGTCGGGGTATTACCTGCAGCAGCACGGCGTCGTGCCGACGCTGTGCACGAGCGGCCTTAGCGACACCGACAGCGCGCTGGACGCAGCCTTGCGCCGCTCGGATGCTTCGAACCCGCGCGCGTCGCTCAACGACACGGCATGGTCGACATTGCGGCAGGGTTGCCCGGCGCAATCGACCTCGTCGCCGCTCGACGTCAAACTCGCCGAACGCGTGCTGGCGGACCCGGCGCGCTATAGCGCCGCGCTCGGCGCGATCCACGCCGCCCAGGTGTCCGTGGGCGCCGCCTTGACAGCCGGGAGCAGCGGGTTATCTTCGCCTCCACGAACGCCCTGAGGCTCAGCGAGACCCGGCAATGGCCAAGACCAGCACCGTCCAGATCAAACTCGTCAGCAGCGCCGACACCGGCTATTTTTACGTGACGAAGAAAAATCCGCGGACCAAGACCAACAAGCTCGAATTGAAGAAATTCGACCCTGTCGCGCGCAAGCACGTGGTCTTCAAGGAAGCGAAGATAAAGTAGCGGGAGGACCGGCCCGCGGCCGGTCACATCCTCCGCTCCCCGGCGCAAGCCGGGGTCCATCCCTCAGCCGCTCGAATATCGGATAAGTGGGTCCCGGCTTTCGCCGGGAAGCGGAAAACGCTTTGGCAGCGATGCCGTCAGCAACCCGGCCGAAACAACCGCTGCTGAGGCCCGGAATGGCAGGCTGCGCCTACGAAGCGACCGCGAACGGCGGGAGCATATGGCTGCCCTGCGCGACCACCTTGTTGCGGCCGGTGTTTTTGGCCTGATAGAGCGCGTCGTCGGCGCGCTGCAGCAGCGTGTCCACCGTGTCGCCTGACCGCGCGGTCGCGACACCAGCGCTGATCGTGATCGGCTTGCGTTCGCCGACCGTATGGATCAGGAACGGCTCGTCAGCGACGGAACAACGCAGCCGATCGGCGACGTGGACGGCGGCATCCAGCGCCGTTTCCGGCATGACGACGACAAACTCCTCACCGCCGAGCCGGGCGACAAGGTCGATGCTGCGCACGCCGCGCAGCGCGCGATCGGCGATCTGGCGCAGCGCGTCGTCGCCGCCGGGATGGCCGTACTGGTCGTTGACCGACTTGAAATGGTCGATGTCGAACATCATCAGCGAGGTATCGGTGATGCCCTCGGCGTTGACCCGCGCCACCAGCTCCTCGAGATGGGCGACGACGTAGCGGCGGTTGTAGAGGCCGGTCAGCTCGTCGGTCAGCGCCAGCGACAGGCTGCGGCGATAGTTTTCGCGCAACCGGTCCTGCAGCCGCTTGCGGCGCACCTGGCTGCGCACCCGCGCCAGCAATTCGTTGCGGTCGACCGGGCGGATTAGATAGTCGTTGGCGCCGAGGTCGAGCCCCTTCGCCAGCCGTGGCAACTCACCCTCGTCGGCCAGCAACAGGATCGGCAGCTGCCGTGATCCCTCGCTGGCCCGCCACTGCGACACCAGTCGCAGCGGGTCGCCATCGGCCATCGACAGGCTGAGGATGATCAGCTCGTACGAGTCGTCGAGCACCTGTTGCGCTTCCTCGCCGCTGCAGACCTGGCGCACTTCCGCCGCGATCGGTACCAGCGTGTCGGCGATGCGCGAGGCGCCAAAGCCTTGCTGCTCGACCATGAGAATCCGCGCGCCGGAAATCGCCTCGGCATGATCGGCATGCTCATCCTGGCTGCCGAACCGCCCGCAAATCTCCTCGCGCAGGCGCAGCTCTTCCATCATCCGCTTCAGCCGCACCAGCGAGCGGACGCGGGCGAACAGCGCGATGTCGTTGACCGGCTTGGTGAGGAAATCGTCGGCCCCGGCCTCCAGCCCGCGCAACCGGTCGGCGATGTCCGACAGCGCCGTGACCATGACGACCGGGATGTCGGTCGTTCGCGGGTTCGCCTTCAGCCGCCGGCAGACCTCAAACCCGTCCATGCGCGGCATCATCACGTCAAGCAGGATGATGTCGGGCAGCTCGCTGTCGGCGAGCTCGAGCGCGGTCGGGCCGTTATAGGCCGGGATCACCTGGAAATACTCGCTCGACAGCTTCGCTTCGAGCAGCTTCACGTTCAGTTCGACATCGTCGACAACGAGCACGCGGGCGGTCATGGGAGGGTGGCCGTGCTAGGGGTGATCGGGAGCGGCGCGGTCAAGCAAGAAACCGCTCGACGGTGCGCAGAAAGCTCGCCACCGAGATCGGCTTGGCGATATAGGCCTCGCAGCCGCCGCCGCGAATTTTCTCCTCGTCGCCCTTCATTGCGAAGGCGGTCACGGCGATGACCGGGATCGCCCGCAAATCATCGTCTTCCTTGAGCCATTTGGTGACTTCCAGGCCAGAAATCTCGGGCAGCTGGATGTCCATCAGGATCAGGTCCGGCCGGTGCTGGCGTGCCAGCTTCAGAGCCTCGACCCCGTCGCGCGTCTGCAGCGTGTCGTAGCCGTGCGCTTCCAGCAGGTCGTTGAAAAGCTTCATGTTGAGATCGTTGTCCTCGACAATCAGCACCTTCTTGGAGCACGGCTTGCCGGGGTCTTGATCCCCATTTACCAATTGCATCGTCATTTTCGTATGACCCCAGAGATGGCGCCGATCGGGGCAAGGTTGACGCAGCCGGGCCCGGCCAACGTCACGATCCAGGAGATTTTTTAGTGGAACGGACTTAAGAAAAGGTAACGACAGGCGGTTCATGCGCTGCCGGTGCGCCCATGGATTTGCACTTTCACCGAGAATGCGCTAGGAGAACAAACGGAGAATTACGAGCCGTCAGATGACCGAAGGATTGCGCATCGGCATCGATCTGGGCGGAACCAAAATCGAGGCCGCCGTTATCGACCGTGCGGGCGAGGTTCGCGCTCGGCGACGGATCGCGACCCCGGCCGGCGATTATGAGGCGACGGTCGCGGCCGTCGCCGTGCTGGTCCGCGGCATAGAGCGTGGATACGATCGGCCAATGACCGTCGGGGTCGGCATCCCGGGGACGCTCGTCGCCGGCACCGGTCTCGTCAAGAACGCCAATTCGGTCTGCCTGATCGGCCGCCCGCTCGGTCGCGATCTCGAAACCGCGCTCGACCGGCCGGTGCGGCTCGCGAACGATGCCAACTGCTTCGCGCTCAGCGAGGCCAGTGACGGCGCGGCGGCGGGATGCGGCAATGTCTTTGGCGTGATCCTCGGCACCGGGGTCGGCGGCGGGGTGGTGATCGATGGCCGGATCGTCGTCGGCGCCAACGCGATCGCCGGCGAATGGGGCCACAACCCCCTGCCCTGGCCGCGCCCCGACGAGTTGCCGGGCCCCGCCTGCTATTGCGGCCGGCATGGCTGCATCGAGACGTTCCTTTCCGGCCCGGGGCTGACGGCGGATCATCACCGGCATGGCGGCGCCGACATCGCCGGCGAAGGCATTGTCGCGGGCGCCGCCGTCGGCGATGCGCTCTGCCGGGCGACGCTCGACCGCCATGCCGCGCGTCTCGCACGCGCGCTTGCTCATGTGATCAACATCCTCGACCCCGAGGCCATCGTGCTCGGCGGCGGTCTGTCGGGGATCGCACGCCTCTACGAGGACGTGCCCCGCCTGTGGGGCACGTTCGTCTTCTCCGACACCGTCGCCACCCGATTGCTGCCGCCGGCGCATGGCGATTCCAGCGGCGTCCGCGGCGCCGCCTGGCTGTGGCGGCCGGAGGAGGCTGGGTGAGCGCGCTCTGCCGCGAATGCGGTGCACGTGTCGCCTCGCCGGGCAAGGCGCGCCGGTGCGGCGCTTGCGGCTCGCCGCGAATTGTCGCGCACCCCGAGCTCGACACCCTCGCCATCGCGCATATCGACTGCGATGCGTTCTATGCGACGGTCGAAAAGCGCGATCGGCCGGACCTCGCCGAGCAGCCGGTCATTGTCGGCGGGCGGCAGCGCGGGGTGGTGCTCGCCTGCTGCTATGTCGCGCGGCTTTACGGTGTGCGCTCGGCGATGCCGATGTTCCAGGCGCTGGAGCGCTGCCCGCATGCCGTGGTGATCCGCCCGGACATGGCGAAATACCGCGAGGTCGGCCGCGCCGTGCGCGCCGAGATGCGGCGAATGACGCCGCTCGTCGAGCCGCTGTCGATCGACGAGGCGTTTCTCGACCTCACCGGCACCGAGCCGGTCAACGACATGACTCCGGCCCAGTCGCTGGTCACGTTGGTCCGCCGCATCGAGGCCAATTTCGGCATCACCGCCTCGATCGGGCTCAGCTACAACAAATTCCTCGCCAAGATCGCCTCCGATCTGGACAAGCCGCGCGGGTTCGCGGTGATCGGCCGGGCCGATGCCGCCGCCTTTCTCGCCGACAAGCCGGTCGGCCTCCTGTGGGGGGTGGGCGCGGCGATGCAGCGCCGCTTCGCCGCCGACGGCATCGCGTTGATCGGCCAGTTGCGCGCGCTCGACGACCGCGAGCTGGCGCGGCGCTACGGCAAGATGGGCGCGCGGCTGGCGCGCCTCGCGCGGGGCGACGATTTCCGTCACGTCGAACCGGTCTCGCAGACCAAGTCGATCTCGGCCGAGACCACCTTCGCCCGCGACGAGAGCGATGCCGAGGCGCTGGCGCGCACGCTGCGGCCGCTGTGCGAGGAGGTATCCGCGCGGCTGAAAGCATCGGGCTTGGCGGCCGGAACCGTGACGCTGAAGCTGAAGACCAGCGATTTCCGCATCCGCACTCGCTCGCGCAAGCTCGCCGACCCGAGCCAGCTCGCCGATACGCTGTTCCGCACCGCCCGCCACCTGCTCGCCGCGGAAGCCGACGGGGCGACGCGGTTCCGCCTGATCGGGGTCGGTGCCGACAGCCTCACCAGCGCCGACACGGCCGACCTGCCGACCCTGTTCGACCGGGAGGACGGCAAACCGCGCCGGCTCGAACACGCGCTCGACGACATCAAAAGCCGCCATGGTGACGATGCGGTAAAGCTCGGGCGAGTGATCCACTAAACCGTCATACCGGCGAAGGCCGGTATCCACCTATCCGCGCTTCAAGCCATTGAAGCGTGGGTCCCGGCCTTCGCCGGGACGACAAGTGAGATATCAGCAGCGCGGGTGGCCCAGCGCCTCGATCTTGTTGAGCTTGGCCTTGATCTTATAGTCGCCGTTCTCGGCCCGGCCTACCACTGCATGTCATCGTGTAACGTAACATGTTGACAAATAGCGGCTATGGAGTCAAAACCGTCCCACTGCGTACCGGCTGAATGACTTGATTTCGATTGGTCCGGTAGCAAATCCGGTAGCAAACAACTCCCATTCCGTCGAGCCTCAGAGCGCCTTGGGAGGTCGCCACGCTGCCGTCGCTGACGCCTGCTCGGCCTATCTGACCGGGCTCGCCGCCGCTTCCGTCGGTTCGCACGGCGGTTGTGACGATGCGACCTTCGGTTGCATGATGGTGCGGCTGGAACCGTACTGCGGCGATGCGGCAACTCCAGGCCCGGCTCATCGGTTGATCTTCAACGGATGCGCCGCCAAGCGCCGCGAGCGCATCAACCAGCCCCGAGGCCGGCGCCGGGGCGCGCCACACGCACGCAATGCCGCCAGTCCCAACCCACCTTCACCAAAAAGGCTAATAGCTGCTCTTCCATTGGCGACGCCCGCCGACCTCGACGATCCCGACAAGACCATCCTGGCCGCGCTGCCGAGACGCTTGCCGCCATCACCGCGCGTTTGGTATCTAAATTTGCTCCTGAAGTTTTAGCCGAGCCAAATGACGCTGGGAGCAGCTAAGGCCATTTTCGGCGCGGCTTGCCTCCTGATTTTATTCTCCGGGGTTACTGCTGCCCTGGGAGCAACGGCTTGCGCTGCGGCCCCCTTAGGCAGCATCGTTGTCAAAATCCTTGACCGAGTGCCCTTGGTAACAGGGTCCGCGAACGGTAAGCCGGTAACCTTGGTTCTTGATACCGGTGCAGAGCAGACCGTGTTAACCGGAGCCGCCGCCGAACGCGTCGGGGCCGAAACGCCCAAGTTCGAATTTTCACGGCAAATGCGTGGTGTCGCTAATTCGGCGCCAACTCGCGAAGTCGAACTCCGAAGTTTTGCGATCAATGGCGTCGCGGTACCCCCGCCGTTGCGGGTCAGGGCAATTCCGCCGATCACCGCCTTACCTGCCGATGGCCTTTTCGGCAGAGACAACCTGGGTCAATTCGATATTGATTTCGATATGCCGCAAGGCCGAGCAGTGCTGTACCAGCAGGGGGCCTGCGATACCCCACCGAATTGGCCTAGATCGTACGAGACGCTCGAAGTGATCGGCTTGCCCGGCGCGCTCCTGCAATTCCCGGTGCAGCTCGACGGCCGCAAAATCGCCGCAGCGATCGATACGGGCACGCAAGGCACCACACTCGCGGCCAAAACTGCGGCGGAACTCGGGGTAACGGACAGCGTGCTGGCAAGGGATCGAGCGGTTACTGTCCGGGGCGCCGCTGCCGAGCAAATCGGCTCCCACATTCATCAATTCTCGCAATTGAGGATCGGCGATCTGCTTATTTCAGACCCCGGCATCGTCGTATCGAATGTGAGCTTCAGGGGTGTGGATATGCTGCTGGGAATGGATCTTTTGAGCACTCGTCGGTTTTGGATCTCTCATACGGCACGCCGCATCTTTCTCGCTCAATGAGCCTCGGCAATCCTCAGCGTAAGCTCGCGTGAAAGACTGTGCGCGGTTCCCTCCGACGACAAGGCCGCCTCGCCGCGCTGCTGGGCAAACGATCACGACCGATCGCTTGCCGCTGTCGTGGCCGGCGCATCAAGTCTCGAATGCCCGCGCCTGCCGCGCCGTTCATCGCGCCGCCGGTCTGGGCTCAATGGCGCCGCCTCGGTTGCGGCTGCCGGCAGGTTGATGCCGACCAACGGTCGCTGGGCGGGCATGGTTTAACGTCTCCTGGTAGCGCCGCGACGACAGCCTGTCATCGCCGATCACCGCAGCCGTCGAGACGTCACGCATCGACTTCGTCCGGAGCGCCAGCGGTGGGCCCTGCCTGCGAACGGCTTTTACGGGCCGGCGCTGGTGAAGGCACCTGTTACTCCGGAAGCATTCATGGGATTAAGTCCGAGGATGGACTGCTGGGCGAATTGAGCCTGCTGTGCTCGTGCCGCCCACCCGTAGCGCAACGCTTCTCTCCCTCCAGCACTGGCTGGAAGCCAAATGACGCGGATTGTCTCCCGGGGCACACCTGCGTGATCCGCTCGCCAAACGGTGACTTGCGGGCTGTTCTGAGCGATCCCGTGCGGGTATCCAGCGTTCTGAGCGAGAAGAAAAGGTCCTGCTCGCGAGTGCGGCACAGCAGCGGAGGACCAAGGCATGACGCAACCAAATTAGGGTGGGGGCGCGTATAGGCAGCAACCGAAGGAGAGCAGCCATGCCAGCGACGATTGCTCCAGGGTCGTCAGGAGACGACGTAAAGCGGTTGCAGCGCGTTCTTGCTCGCATGTTGCTGTGGAACCCGTTCGGGCCGATTACCGGCGTGTTCGACGGCAGCCTTGAAACGAGCGTGAAAACCTTCCAGCAGAACAATGGGCTGACGGCCGATGGTATCGTCGGTCCAACGACCTGGGCAAAGCTCCCACCCTATCGCGAGGCTTCGCCTACCTTGCACGTTGGCTCTGCCGGACCCGCTGTGGCGTGGCTTCAGCAAGCGCTGAGTGGCAAGGATGTTCTGGTGCAGTTTCAACCTTACGCGGGAGCAATCGACGGCATTTTCGGCCCCCTTACCGAGAGCGCCACGCGAGCGCTACAGGGCTGGGCCGACGTGGCCGCAACGGGTGTCCTCGATGACAGCACCTGGTTTGTGTGGATGACACCAGGATCAGCCCAGCAACTCACACTAGAGGCTGCGTGTGGGCTGCTGCACGACCTCGCCTAACTTTAGACAATCACGAATAGCCCAACGACGGCACCGAGGCTGAGCATCAGCACGATGAACCCAGCGACTACCCATTCCCGCTTGGTCATTGCGCTGCGGCACTGAACGCGCGCGGGGTATGCGAACGGTCGAGAACGAGGCCCTCCTGGCTCTTACTGGTCGAAGGGTCCGACTTCGGATCAAAACGCCGCTCCCGAAAGATGCAGAGACTTAGTCGAGATTTGGCGACCTCACGACAACCCAACGGGCACGAACCGCGCACAGAAACTGAACTGCGGCGTTGTGTCGTGCTGTGCGGAGACGGGTCGACATTATCCCTTTGTAAGTCGACGCCGATTTGCTCGCACTTTCCGCCGATAGTGGGACAGCACTTTGCCCGCTGCGCCTTGCGCGGTTGACCCGAGACTTCCCGTCAGCGCCGCCGATTGCAGGTCCAGCCCCGCCTGTATCTTTTCGTCGACCATGCGACGGGCTTCGGCTTGGCCAGCGGAACCACCAGACAGGATTTTCAGCGTGCGAAGCGCGATCACCTGGGATGCCTCCATCCCTAAAGCCCAGGTGTTGAGACCGAGGCGGAGCCATGGATTTCTTGCCATCCTATCCCCCTTGATCCGGCGCCGGTCGGTTAGGGGCCAAAACACGCCCTCGTCATGTTGCCGAAGCTGATCCGATCGCCAACACCCGCCCGCGACAGATATCCCCACCTGGACCGACATCGAGGTCTGGGGTGTGGTGACATCGCCCGGATAGAAGTAACTATTGCGGTCCTGCAAGTGCCAACTGTTTCGGTTCGCGATTGCGTGGTCAGGCGGTTCCCCAAAGCGCCTTTTTTGGCGGAAGGCTTGCGGCATGCGACCGGCTCGAATGCGTTAAGCTTGAGATCGCTAATCGGTCTACGCCCTTAACACGCGGGGCTATCGCCAAGCGTACGCTGGCATTTTCTCAGTGCTTCGGCGCGCCCTTAATAGGTCACGAACTGGCCCCGTTGGTATTCATACCCCTTCACGACCTCGTCCCGTTCGATCTCCTCGCCCAACTCCGGATCGTGCGGCCGAAGAGACACGCGACTGGCGGGCGCGAAGCCCTCCGGGTTCGCCCGACCGGACGGGTCGTTTCGGGTAGGCAGCTCGTCATCTTCCCGGGGATCAAAATTGGAAGGGCCGGCCGCCGGATGCGGCTGCCAGACCTGGTGCAGGCGGACTGTTTTCGCCCGTGTGGTCGCCGGGGACAGACGGGGCATGAAACCAGGGAAAGGCGCAGGAAGCCTTTCCAACTTGCACGCGGCATAACGGTCTCCGCGCCGCTTTTGCGGCGTATGGAGTCAACGAGCCCCGGTTCATCGCGATCCAGCCGGGCCTGCGAACGATCGAGCGGGCTGTTGCTGAAAGTGCTTTCCGGTCCGGTCCTCAGCCGAAGAGCCTCGTCAGGAACAGCTTTGAGGAAGGTGACGTTTGGCGCCCTTACGCGCGATGAGATAAAGCGCAAAGTGTCTCGAACGCGGCCGTGCTGAAGCTGCACAAGATACTCCTGCAGGAGGTCGAGCGCGGAAAACTACTGATAGCTCTCCTCCGGTTCGTCCCACACGCGCATCGTGGCGTCGGCGAGCCGGTAATGCGGGAAATGCATCGTCGCGAGCAGCCCCGTCCTGGTCGCGGCGATTGAGCGCCGCGATAAACCGGTCGAGCACATCCATCGCGGCGGCGACCGCCGCTTCGTCCGGCTCTATATTGGTCTCGTCGATCATTGCTTGACGTATTTCCTCAGACCTTTGCCGACATTCTCGGCGCCAAAGACATTGCCGGCCGCATCGGCCGCAACACCTTCGCCACCCGATTTGTCGGTACCGGGGTTGGCGCGCGGGATGTAGTACTTGACTGACCCGTCCTTAGCGCTGCCAATGCGGATGCCACGGCGACAGCCAGGATCCGGCGTGCAAGTCGGGTCCTCGGTCTGCGAGTCGGCCACATACATCACATCATCCTTGTCGATAAACACCGCGCTCGGCCGCCCAAACTGCTTCCATTCGGCGAGAAACTTGCCGTCCTGGTCAAAGATCTGGATGCGGCTGTTGACGCGGTCGGCGACAAACACGCGGCCTTGCGAAGTCCAGCGCGATGCCGTGCGGCTCGTTGAACTCGCCGGGACCCGTGCCCTTCTTGCCCCAGCTCTTGATCACCGTGCCGTCGGGCGCGAGCTTGACGATCCGCGCATTCAACTCGGCGCCATGCCCGTCGGCGACAAAAATCGTGCCGTCGGGAGCGATCGTCACCGCCGACGGCCGGTAGAAATACCCCGGCGCATCGCCGGGCATGCCGGGGTGACCGAGTGTCATCAGCACTTTGCCCTCGGGGCTGAACTTAACGACGACATGACCCTTGCCATTTTTGCCATCGGCATCCGCGACGTAGACATTGCCGCTCTTGTCGAGTGCGATGCCGTGCGGAAAGACAAATATGCCGGCGCCAAAGCCGGCGAGCAGCTTGCCCTCGGGGTCGAAGTGCAACACCGGCGGCAAATCGGAATTGAGGCAATTGCCGCCGCAGCGCTCGAACGCCCAGATGCTCTTGCCGTCCGCGCCCGGCGTGACAGCGATGACCCCGCCCCACTGCCGCCCCTCCGACAATTGCCCAAAGCTAACGCCCTTGGCATAGAGGTCAGGGAGATCGATCGACGGCACCGCCGGTGTGTCGGCTACCACGATGCCGAGGCCGACTGCCATCGCCAATGCCGCGCCAGCGACCACGGCAAAGCCACTGCCAAACATCTTCATATGATCGCCTCCCCCTCCATCGTTCCCGGCTTGTCCCGGGGATCTACGTGGATGAGCCTGGTTATTCCGTTGCCGTCTGCACCGCGGCGCGCCGACAATCCTCGGATCGGGAAACCGCAAGCGGCAGCAGACCATTACTCGACCTTAATGCGCCATGAACACCTGCCTGCGCTGGCTGGCGACAACTCCCACACGGGAGTCATAACACCCTTATGGGGGGCGGGCGCGCCTTCCGATTCCTCACATTTTGGCGACTGACTCTTGTGATCGCCCCCCGTAAGACGGCGCATTTGCTTACGACCGGGCCCACACACTTCGGTCGCAACGGCGACGCGAGTACCCTTCGGAGATTCTCCTGGTCGGGGAGCGGAAGCGACATGCACCGGCATCACCGGAAAATCGGACTCCGAGCGATCCCTTTGGCATTGACGCTCATATTTGTCGCCTCGTGTGCCCCACCGAACCCACCGGAGCCGGCCAAAATCAGCGGGCCGCCACTGACTGCAGCACCTTCTGTTGGCAGCGAACCCAAAGCAGCGGCGCAGTCCGGACAAACCATTACGGTCAAATCTGGACAATCGCTTGGAGGAATTGCCGAGGCACATCATGTGTCAAAACGAGCCATCATCGCGGCCAATCGCCTGCACCCGCCATACGAGCTGAAGGCTGGTGCGCGACTGATTATTCCGGCCACACAGGCGGTTGCGGCAAAAGGAGACAAACCGCACCGTCCTCATGGCTTGGCTCAGTCGGCGCACCCTGCGAAAGCGTCGGAGCCACCGGAAGTCATCCCGCTGGATTGAGCGCGGCACGTCGGTGCGCCGAACTTGCGGCGAACCCAATGCCCGCCAGGCGCATTACACGCACGCAAACGCCGCCAGCATTCCTAACACCGGCCCCGGCCTTCCGCGGTTGCTCGGCTCCAGCGGGTTCCGATTCAAACGCCCGTTCGCGGCCCCCGAAGCAGACGCTCGGCATCAATTCTGCGGATCTCGCATGATGCCCTCTCCGGATCTCGCCTGGCGATCGTTCGTTTCGGCCACCCGGCGGCGAGGGCGGGTACGCGCTGGAGTTCAACTCCCAGCACCTTCGACGCTTACCGGATCAGATAACTATCCTGGGCAAAGTCGAGTACGAGCCGCAGAAGCACGATGCCTTCATGGATGATGTGCTGCGGTCCGTCATCCAGTTCTTTCGCGACGGGGTCCAGAACAATCGGGCTCCTTCGATGGAGCAGTGGACCGAGGAGTTTTTGCGTTATTGGGCCTGTCCGTCGTCAGAGTTTTTGGGACAACGGGCTAGGTAAAGATAAGGGAGGCTCTGGCGCATCGGATTGGTGGTTTCAGGCGGCGTGTAAACGATGTTGTAGTCGGCGGTTTGCGATGGTCTGTCGTTTGATCCTTTCTCGTTCTGCCAGGATGGTCGGGCCTCGCCCGAAGTAGACGTCGGCCGGGGTGAGATTGTCGATGCTCTCGTGGTAACGGCGGTGGTTGTAGTTGGCGACGAAGGCGTCGATCTGGGCTTCGAGATCGCCGGGCAGGAAGTAGTTCTCTAACAGGATGCGGTTCTTGAGAGTCTGGTGCCAGCGCTCGATCTTGCCCTGTGTCATCGGATGATAGGGGGCACCATGAATGTGCTTGATGCTCCGATCACCGAGCCATTTGGCGAGGTCGCCCGCGACATAGCTGGAACCGTTGTCGGACAGGAGCCTGGGCCGCTGCGTGGGCTTAGCCTCGTGCAACCCCGAGGCCCGCAGCGCCCGGTCGAGCGTGGCGGTGACGTCCTCGGCTTTCATCGTGGCGCACAGTTTCCAGGCGACGATGTAGCGGGAGAAGTCGTCGAGCACGGTCGACAGGTAGAACCAACCCCAGCCGATCACCTTGAGATAGGTGAAGTCGGTCTGCCATAGCTGGTTGGGCGCTGTGGTCTTGTTCTTGAACGCGTCGGCCGCCTTGATGACGATGAAGGCTGGGCTGGCGATCAGATCATGGGCCTTCAACAGGCGATAGACCGAAGCCTCCGAGACAAAATAGCTTTCCGTGTCGGTGAAACGCACGGCCAGCTCGCGCGGCGACAGCGCCGGCTCGTCGAGCGCCAGCTCGATGATCCGCTGCCGCTCGGGGTCGGCGATGCGGTTCCAGACGCGGTCTGGCCGGGGCGATCGATCGTTCAGAGCTTCCGGCCCGCTGCTGCGGTACCGATCGTACCAGCGGTAGAAGGTCGCCCGGGGAATGCCGAGCTTCGCCAGGGTGTGGCGCACCGGCAGCGCAGACTGCTCGACCAGCCGGATGATCTCCAGCTTCTCGGCGGCGGGGTATCTCATATGCCGTCCTCCCCAGCCCCGATCGTGCTTTTTTTGAGCAATCGGTTTTCGAGGACGAGTTCGGCCACCACCTCCTTCAACGCGCCGGCCTCCCGGCGCAGATCCTTGACCTCATCCGAGGTCGCTGCCCGTGCCGTGTCGCCGGCCAGGCGCTTCTTGCCAGCCTCGAGAAACTCCTTTGACCAGCGGTAATAGAGGTTCTGCACGATCCCCTCGCGCCGGCACAGCTCGGCGATGCTGTCCTCGCCGCGTAAGCCGGACAGCACGATGCGGATCTTCTCCTCCGCCGAAAACTGACGCCGGGTGGCCCGCCGGATCTCCTTGATGACCTGCTCCGCCGGTTCCTTCACCGGCCCGGATTTCTGTCCCATCTTCGCTCCCTCAATGGCTACGATGGGCCAGAAATCCTCCCTTCCTCAACTCAGCCGTTCTGTCTCAAAGGTGCTGATGCCGGACATTCCGGCCACACAGGCGGTTGCGGCAAAAGGAGACAAACCGCACCGTCCTCATGGCTTGGCTCAGTCGGCGCACCCTGCGAAAGCGTCGGAGCCACCGGAAGTCATCCCGCTGGATTGAGCGCGGCACGTCGGTGCGCCGAACTTGCGGCGAACCCAATGCCCGCCAGGCGCATTACACGCACGCAAACGCCGCCAGCATTCCTAACACCGGCCCCGGCCTTCCGCGGTTGCTCGGCTCCAGCGGGTTCCGATTCAAACGCCCGTTCGCGGCCCCCGAAGCAGACGCTCGGCATCAATTCTGCGGATCTCGCATGATGCCCTCTCCGGATCTCGCCTGGCGATCGTTCGTTTCGGCCACCCGGCGGCGAGGGCGGGTACGCGCTGGAGTTCGACTCCCAGCACCTTCGACGCTTACCGGATCAGATAACTATCCTGGGCAAAGTCGAGTACGAGCCGCAGAAGCACGATGCCTTCATGGATGATGTGCTGCGGTCCGTCATCCAGTTCTTTCGCGACGGGGTCCAGAACAATCGGGCTCCTTCGATGGAGCAGTGGACCGAGGAGTTTTTGCGTTATTGGGCCAACCTCCTCGCTCTACTGGTGTGCTTCGTTAAGCACCCAAAATTCTCGGGTGAGCGGGAATGGCGTCTTGTCTACCATCTCCAAGACGAGGCGATGCCCCGGATGCGGTATTTGCAGCGGAGTTTGATGATGACCCGCCATGCCCCTATGCGGCTGATGATGTGCGACGACAAACCGTGCCTACCCTTGAAAGGCATCGTCGTCGGGCCGTCTCGGCGCAAGGAAGTGTCGAAGATTTCGGTGGCCGATCTCTTGCGGACTCACGGCTACTCGAACCAGGGCGTGCCAGTGACTCTGACCGACATTCCTTACCGAACGGCCTGATCCGGCTCCCATCAAAAAGATTTCCGTTGATACCGTGAGTGCCTATAGCCGACGCAATGAGTATGCGTCGCCCTCGTCCTCTGGAACGTACTCTTTATCCGCGCCGAGGATGCCATGCGGCAACCGGACGGTCGCCAAGGGGTTATGCACGACGGCCAACGGCAATCCGCCGTGCAGCATGTGAGCCCGGCCACAACCAAGCACGGCGCTCACGTTCGAGTAGGTCGGATCGAAAAAGCTATCGGTCGGTACGGGCGCGCCGTTCGGCTTCTCGATCGTATAACGAGCAGTATGGTAGGCGTCGCCGATGACTCTGCCGTCATTCCGGTTGACCTGAACGGCGAGCGGACCAACCGGGAACACTGCCTCCACCGCGAAGGGCATCTGAGTGATGCCATTGTCTTGGTAGCCGCCCGTGGTGCGGCATCCGTTGATAGCGATCACGGTGGAGTCCGTCGCTAGGATTACAGCGTCGTCTACATACCGCTGAAGTTTGGCGCGCTTATCGCGAAGCGCTGATGTCCATCGCAGCAGAATTTCCTCATGTGGGAACGATCCCGATTTGAACTCTCCAGGTTCGGGCGGTCGCAAATAGTCGGGCGGTATACCTTCGGGAGATGCGACTATTGCCTCGATCCAGATCGTCTGCCCCTCGTGGACGATCGCAAAGTCAGGCCCGCGCTGGCCCGCCCTTCTCACATTCCCTCGGTGAAATTCGTATCCGAGGGAACGCAGATGCCGATAAAGCATCGCCTCCCAGATATGCGCATATAGCCCCCTGTCTCCTGTGGTGATTTCCGTAGAGACATGCGGCGGCGCTAATCCCGATCCGAGGTACTCTTCAATCAAGTGTATGTAGTGTTGCGAGAACTTTGGGTCCGGGAAGCGCGCTCGCAAAAAATCGGCATCCACAGCGATCACCTCCGAATGACTCGTGGGTGTGCAGCGCGAGGTTCACGACATGCCGGACGCCAAGTGCTTCGATGTCGGCGAGTTGCGGTTCGGTCGGCTGGCCGGATGTGGTGACCCGGTCGTCGAGCCGCCGCCAGTTGTAGATCGTTTCCGGGTCGGCCATCAGGCACCCTCACGGCCAAGAAGAGGTATCAAGGATTGGATGTCCGAGAAGATATGATCCGGGGCCGGCACGCTCGGGTCGAGGTCAATACCGCGCCGGTTAATCCAACACACGGTCAGACCGAGCGGCTTGCCGCCAACCATGTCGGTGAACTGTGATTGGCCAGAGTGGAGGATTTCCGGCATTTCGACGCCCGAGTTCGCGATGAGGTATCGAAACAGCGTACCGTCAGGCTTGTAGCCACGCGCCCGCTCGGCCGTGCAAACCAGATCGAATTCCCGATGAAGCGGGGTGGCCTGGAGAAGATCATCGTCGATGTTCGATACGACGGCCAGCCGGTAGTTGCCCGCCAGCTTCTCCAGCGTCGGCAGCACGTCCGGGTATAGCTGCATCTCCGAGAATAGGTCGAAGTACCGCTCGATCAGGTCGGCTCTGCCGCCTGCGATGCCGAAACTCTCGAACGCTTCTTCGAGCGAAAGCTCGCCGATTTCCCGGTAGCTGCGGTAGGGCTCCCGGTAATGGACGATGTTACGACCCTCCCAGAATTGGTAGATCGCGAGCGCGTCGACGTTTGGAGCGCCTGCATCCTCCAGGATGAGCCGAAACGCCTTCGCGTTTGTGGGCGGCGTGTTGACTAGGGTGCCGTAAACATCGAACGACAGCAGCTTAAACATGCGCGATCTCTGCATCGTGGGGTTTCACACCTTACCCTTCAGACGCCGAAGCCGGTGAAAATCCGACGATCTGCACAGACCTCCTCGTGATGCCGATCTGACCGGCGCGATCCTGCGGCTGGTCGAGTAGACCGCCCCTGCACTAATTCCGGTGACGCTGAACCAGCCGTTTGTCGTCCCAGACCTCAAAACCGCTCCCCAAATGGGGCAGGACGTTCAGCCGATGCGCGGCCTCTATCGCGGCGTCATCATCGTCGTGCTCGACTTGACGGGTCGCATAGACGTTGTCGCCGTGATCGAGCAAGTGCACGCGGTAGAGGGCCATTCATCGTGCTAACACCGCACAGCCGGATTTTAACTGATCTAAATCAGGTGAAGCGCACTCAATGACGGCGTCGCCGTTCGAGGTTGGGTGATACCTCTTGCTCGGCCCGTAGGAGTTCCGTGATTGGAATATCGATCAGCATGAGTTCCTGCGCGGCTTTTGCGGAATTCCGGAAACGACCGAAAGCAGTTCCCGCTGACACTAAGGAACAGACGCTATGTATAACATGATGAACGGCGGAACGATGTGGGGTATGGGGTTGTCCGGCATCAGCGCCTATGAGACAGATCGGACGAGTTGAGGAAGGGAGGATTTCTGGCCCATCGTAGCCATTAAAGGAGCGAAGATGGGACAGAAATCCGGGCCGGTGAAGGAACCGGCGGAGCAGGTCATCAAGGAGATCCGCCGCGCCACCCGGCGGCAGTTTTCAGCGGAGGAGAAGATCCGCATCGTGCTGTCCGGCTTGCGCGGCGAGGACAGCATCGCCGAGCTGTGCCGGCGCGAGGGGATCGTGCATCCCCACTATGTCTAATAAAATCAATTATATAGATGATCTGTTTCGCGCCTCCCCACCAATTCCCCCACCATCGCGATTAGCGACCCGACGGCGGGCGCGCGATCAGGATCGTCGATCTGCGCCGCCGGCTCGACAGCGAGGCGAGAACCGCCGCAAACTGACCGCGCTGCTGACCGATCAGCGCCCGGCCCGGCGGTCGTGGTGGCCATGGGCGCGTTACGGAAAAACGTAGTCGCACGCTGCGACTACGGCTATCTGTAACGCATGCGTGCCTGCATGGAGTGCGGCGAGAACGCCTTTAACGGGTCCATGGGCCTATGCCAGGCCTGTTACGCCCGTGCGCTGCGCCGCCACCATCGTCATAAACGACTCGTCTGCCGGGGGTGTGGCGGCGTGTTCATCGCGACCCGGCCCGACGCGCAATGGTGCTCCCCGGCCTGCCGGCAGCGGGCTTACCGCCAGCGGAGCATTGTCCGATAACCAGCGTTTCTGGGAAGGCGGCGCGGGTTAACCGCCGCTTACGCCCAAGTTTGCCGTTGGGTTCGGATCGTGACCGCGCGGCGTCGGCGATGGGGTCAGGACTTACCACAATAAAAGCAGGACCGCCCAAGCCAAGAAGACGGTCCAAACTCCTTGCACACCCAAAACCGCAACGGCGAGGACCAAGGGTATCAGCCGATCCAGCCTGGATTTGCTTGCGGCGGCGATCTGTACGGCCATAGGGGAACCTGCGAAACGTTCTGCGGGCACATTGCCTTGTTGACGTGACAGGTCACGTCACGGATCACGGGCAAGTTAACGCGGGACCCAGCTCCTCGGTTTTCCACTAGCGGAAGAATTCGGTTGGTGCGCTAAACTGTCGCAGGCGATGGCTTCCCCCACCATGGCCGGCAGGGAGGCGCTTGGCGTTGCGTTTGATCATCGCGTGCCGCCTGACCTGTCGTTTTCAACCTTCTGGGTGAGGGGGCGCATAAGATGGCCGACACAACATCATCTTTCATACTTGCTCCACGGCTAGCCCTGCCGCTGGTCGCGACGCTCAGTATTGCTTCATGGATTGCGGTAATCGGTATCGTTTGGGGCATCAGCTATCTGGGCAGCGGTTAACGGCGCGAGTCTGCTCTTTTTATGGAAGAGCCTGCTGGCGGCGGCGTTCCCGCCGCCTCGGACGCCTGTCCGGCGAACGAGGGGAAGATGAGCGCCGCCCCTGCAGCTTCGGAACCGGTCGGCCCCCAGCGACGGCGCGGCTCGTCGGCGAACGACAGCAGGTCGCGACTTCGGAGCGAGCAAAAAGGGACGAGGGGCGTGCTCGACAAGCCAAGCGGAGCGCTACAGAGGTCGCCAGAAGGCCGGAACGGCGTCGGGGTTGGTTTTGCGTGACTACCTGCCTCAAAAGTCCCGGTCGTAATCATCGACAGCGAAAGACCGCTTTCGAAGCCGACATCGGGCGTACAGCCTGGGAGATGTGAACCGCTCATGTTGCCCCGAAGCCGACCTCCACTCTCGAACGGCAAAGCCGGATGGGAAGAGGCGTTCCCAAATCTCCGGGCCTATGCGGCCAAGCTTCAACAGCGGACGTTCGCAAATGGGCCGCTAGGATCGCGGCAAAGCGGCGGGTCTGGCTCACGTCGTCTCGCCAGCAGCCAACCGCAAGCCCGACAGGTAAAGCTCACGGTAGTCCGGGTTACGCCAGTGCGTGGCATTCGGTACAATCAGGGGTGTAATGGATCGTAATCGCTCTACGATCTTCGTCGCGTCGTTCGGCCGCCCCATAAGCGCATAGCAAGCCGCCAACATCCGATATGTAGGTACCCAATCAGGTTGTTCCTGCAACGAGCGCTGCAGCATTGCCACAGCATCGTCAAAACGTTGGGTGAAGAAGTAGCCCACTCCCACTCCCATAAGAGTACTGGCCGTGCGAGCGTGCGGGCTAAGCCGCAAGGAGCTTTCAAAATGGCTGATCGCAAGCTGGGGTTGCCCAGCCCATAGCCTGAGCCACCCGCTCCAAGCCCACCCCCAAGCGAAGCTTGGGTTTAGCGTCAGCGCACGGTCAATTAATTGGAGTGCGGCGTCGATGTCCTCGCCAAAGTAAGCCAATACGTGCGCAGACCTACCCAGGGCACCCGGATCGTCACCTTTGAGCTGAATTGCCCGACGCGCCAGATTGATTCCCTCGCGCTGGTCTTCGTCAGGGTCTTTGCTCCAGCTACTGACGTGGAGCTGCATGTGGCAAAACGCTGCTGCTGCGAGAGCGGAGGCGTAATACGGATCGCGTTCGATCGCACGCCTGAGCAGGTCGAGTGCAGCAACGATCTCCCGCTCCGAAGGAAAATGGGCAATCGCTCGGAGGTAAAGATCATACGCGGTAAGATCGCTTGTCGGTCGATCTGCCGATCGACGGATCTCAGCGGCTTGCAACGCCGGTTCGATGATGCCGGCAACACTTTCGGCCACCTGGTCCTGCAAGTCGAATACGTCTTCCATTGAGCCGTCGAAGTGGTCGGCCCACAGATGCGCGGCGGTTTCGGCTTCGATCAACTGCGCGGTAATGCGCACCCGGTTGCCGGCCTTGCGCACCGAGCCTTCGAGGATATAGCGGACCCCCAACTCGCGGCCGATCCGCCGCACGTCGATCGTCTGGCCCTTGTAGAAGCAGCTCGAATTACGCGCGATCACGAACAGCGAGCGGACGCGTGATAGCGCCGTGATGATTTCCTCGACCATGCCATCGGCGAAGTACTCTTGCTCCGGGTCGCCGCTCAGATTGGCGAAAGGCAAGACCGCGATAGACGGCTTGTCGGGGAGCGGGAGGATCTGCGTGGTAGAAGGGACCACTCCGAAAGCGTCGGCCACACCAACCAGCCGATATCCACGGCCCGGCACCGTCACGATGTAACTATGACCTTCGCCATGCTCGTCGAGTGCTTTGCGCAGCGCCGAGACATGGACGTGGATGTTGCCCTCTTCGACGATACGGCCGGGCCACAGCCGTGCCATAAGCTCGTCCTTGCCGACGATCTCGCCTTTCGCGGCGGCCAGCGCGCAAAGGATGTCGAGGGCGCGGTGGTGCAGGCGCACCGGTACCTCGTCGCGCAGCAGTTCGCGCCGGCCGGGGTGGAACCGGAAGCGGCCGAAAGTGATCTCTTCGCTACCGATCGGACTCACCGAAACCCGCGCGACTCTAATTTTTTAGATCCTAAACAAAGACCTTAAGGCGGCGTCGCCAGTACCGTCCAGCACCTGAATTGGCCTTAGGTGCTGCTTGCCGTGCTGGCGACGCTCGGGGACCTTCGTTCGTCGCCTGCTGCTCCCTCCGGAGACGAGCGCCATCGCATTCGGCCGGTTCTTACGCTGGAGGGATGGCGATGAGCATCGCTTGGCTTATCGGGCTCGGAACAGTCTCCGGATTAGGTGCCGGACTGCTAGCGGGGCTGATCGGCATTGGTGGCGGTATCGTTGTCGTTCCCGTTGTTTATTTTGGGCTCCTGAACAGCGGTATCCCACAGGACGAGGCGGTGCATGTTGCAGTCGCGACATCTCTCGCCTCGATCTTGCCCGCGGCGGTCGTTTCTTTTTTGGCGCACCGCCGGGCCGGCAACACCGACTTCGCATTTTTACGCGACTGGGGGCCAGGCATCGCGATCGGCGTTGTTGCAGCCCAGTTTGCTGCTCCGCATGTGCGCGGCGGCTTTATGACCGCCATCTTTGCCGTAATGTGCCTCGTATTCGCCGTTCGCTTTGCTTTCCCGCAGCGCTTTCGAGCGATCGCGGAGCAGCCTCCTGACGGCAGATTTCGCCATATGGCGGGTGCGGTGATCGGGATTACGTCAGGGTTTGCCGGAATCGGCGGCGGCATCCTGACCAACATCGTGATGACGCTGTCTGGACTGCCGATGCACAAGAGCATCGGCCGCGCCGCAGCCGCGGGCATCGTGGTCAGCATTCCCGCCACGCTCGCCGCCGCGCTAGCCTCCAAGTCGCATCATGCGTTCGAGGTGGGCAGCATCGATCTCACGATGTGGGCTTGTATCGCGCCTGCGCAGGCGGTCGCAGCGTGGTTCGGTGCGCGCTTGGCTCCACTCGTGTCCGCCGAGCATTTGAGCCGCATATTTGCGATCGCGCTGACGGTAACAGGGGTCACCATGTTGCATTCGAGCTTGGCCTAGGCCGTGGCACTTTATCGGCTTCCTCGTGCCTGCTGCATGGTCGCGGTGGCGCTGTGCTGGGCTCCGCTGGCGGTGTCGACTGCAAGGGGAGAGGACGGCACGCAGGACCGCATTGCGGCCGGTACTGTCGTGTGTTTCGATCGAGCGGCGGTGGACGACATCTTGGCGATCGTCCGCGATCCCGACGTAGAGGAGCCCGCACGCCGGCTAACGCTGATCCTGTCGTCTGGTGAGTGCAGTAATCTTTTAGTTGGGGAGCCTTACGAGGCGGTAGAGGTCGAAAAGTCTGGCATTGTCAAAGTCAGGGTGCGCGGGTTCTCAAAGGCATATTTGGTGTCGCTGACAGCGAACCGCGAAGACATATCGACCCCCTGAATCTGCAGAAACCGCGCCGGACGTATACCTATCAAATCTTTGGGGCACCGCGTCCGCTTTCGGCGCGATCCGGTAGCTGCCGTGCGTGCCGGTCACGGTCGGCTATCTGAACCGAAACCGGGCATTCGGCTGGGGCGGCCGGACCGGCCGGAGTTGCCCGATATTGTTGAAAAAGTCGTCGCTGGAAAAATTCGGGCTGTTTTGAGCAATAATGATTCAAGGACACAAGTCTCATTGAATAAATGTAACTGAGATCATTACTAATCGTGATATAATATTTCAACAGAAAAATGCTGGCCGACTTTTTCAACAATATCGCCCCAATCCGGCCATTGCTGCTCGGCTCGTGCGACGGTGAGTTTTGGGATGATTGTCACCGTAGCGTCCAGGCTGAGGACGCTCACTTCTTCGCTTCCGTGTGTACTGCTGACACACGTAGCAAACCGCCGGTGGCTGGCGGTTCAGCCATAAGATGGGCTAGCGGGATGCACCGGCGCGGTCGATGCTCCGGCGTGCTGAGGCGATGATCTCATCTCGCTGAGCCCTGATCAGCTGCTGGAGTATCACCACCAGCGCGGCGGAAGTCATCCCCAGCATGATTACACCATTTACGGCTTCGAGTGGGCCGAGCAACTTTCGGTTCTTGCTCATGACGATATCGCCGTACCCGAGCGAGGCGAAATTGACGGCCGAATGGTAGACGGCCTCGTATAACTCCTTAAATTCTTCCAGCCAGAGAAACAGGAGTCCCCATAAGGTGATCTGAATGAAGTTTCCAGCTAGCATCGCCAGCATGGCGACGATGAGTGGCCGGATACTCGCGATAAATCTGTGCGGTGCTGCCGCGTTGGAGGATTGCCGTACGTAATAGCGGACGCTCCAGTAGGCGACTGCCACTTGCACGATAAGGCACGCCAACATCACGGAAAAGCCGACCAGGAGGTTTGCGAGTATCATCTGTTCGCTTCAGTTACCCATCCTCGAAAAACTTAGGTCGTTTCGAGTTACACCAGCGTTCGAGTCCCTAGACCGTTCCCCATGCATAGCGCGACGGCAACGAAGAGCGCGGTGCGGACTGCCGAGGCCTCGAAGACCCTCTTGCCGCTTGCGCTTTCCTCGATCGCCAGACCGAGCAGAATCAACATTGTGATCAACGCGTTGCTCTCAGAAGGAAGGTCGGAACGACGTCGATCGGTTGCCGGTCCATCGGGGCTGCTTAAAGGAACCGAGATGAGAGGTATCCTGCCGCGACCACCAGTTGGACCACCGTGACGGGGATGCCGTATCTTAAGAAAGCCATGAAGGTTACAGGACGGCCGTTTTGAGCGCAGATACCGCTCGCAACAATATTGGATGAGGCTCCGAGCAGCGTCGCGTTGCCCCCGAGCGTGGCGCCAAGGCACATGGCGAAAAACATTGGGAGGACAGCCGCGGGCATCTGACTATAACCCGCCTCGATCTGCATCGTGGTCGCTAGTCCAGCACCGATTGAATACTGCTTGACCAACGGAACCATAGCAACCACTAGCGGTATATTCGGTATGATACTGGACAAGGCGCCAATTCCAAAGAGCAACAAAAAGCTCGCAAGGAGAATGTTGCGACCAAATAATTCTCCCATTGACTTACCGAGCGCGCCGATTACGCCAGTCTTGTCCAGCGCTCCAACCAAGACGAAAATGCACACAAAAAATAGTAACGTCTCCCAGTCCAGGTCGCGCAGAATGTCGCCGATCTTGTCGATCCGAGTGAAATAGGCGACGAGCAGCGCCAACGTCGCCCCCACGATGGCAACGGCTGGTGGTCTGATCGGATTGCGAAGGTCTTCGCCGAACACGAACAATGCAATCATCGCGACGAGCACGATGAGGTAGGCCACCATCACCCATGGTCGCTCAATGCGTGCCGTTGCCAACTCCACATCCGGCGCCATCCGGGCACTCCAGATCGAGCGGAAGATCACGGGCGATAGCGCGAGAACCACGACGATTGCCAACAGGCCGCCGGGGCTTAGCAACTTCAAGTAATCAGTGAAGGACAGCCGGATCGAACTGCCGACAATAAAAGTCGCCGGATCACCCACGAGCGTCAGCAAGCCGGCGCTGTTGGCGATGAACACCAGCAGGATCACCGGCTGCATAAAGTCCAAATTCAGGCGCCGGCAAATCCTAATAATGATTGGTGCAACCAAGATGACGACGGTCGCGTTTGGCAGGATAGCACAGATGGGCGCGCCTATAATGACCACGGCGAGAACCAGTCGACGCCCATCGCCTCGCACCAGACGGAGAGCGATCGCGGCCAGATACTCGAACAGTCCGGTCGGGATCAGCACGCGTGCCATCACCATGCCGCCAAAAAATAAAGCGATCGTCTCCTCTCCTGGATCGATGGTGTCGCTTAACGCCTGGGCCGATAGCACGCCGGTCAATAGCAGCGCGACGACCCCGAGCAATGCTGCGACGGTCAAATGCAATCGGTTCGACGCGATCGCGGCAATGACGGCAGCGAAGGTGCCGAGGGCCATGGCGGGCGCGAACGCCAATTCCATTCCTGAATGTCCCCCGCCGAAGGTTGGGTTGGTTTAGGCAGGTAGATACCGCTGAGCGTGAGCTTGACTATCGCGTGGTAACCGAAGACGAAAGGTTTCGGCCGGACGGCGTTACACACTTGTTGGTTCGTCCGCAGGAGGTAGAACGATACGCTCCCCGCCGTCGCTGTGAAAGCTTCGGCGCGCTTCGAGCCCAAGAATCAAACGGTGTGGTTGAAGCAGATGTTCGACAGCGCCAACGGACGACCAACTCGACCCAACCTCGTCATTGCCGGACGCTATTGCGAGGGTCACCTCACAATCCGATTGCCGACCTTCGTTATCGAGGTGCGCTCGACCACCCAGCGGCGCGGCAGGACGATAGCGTCGATAGTCACGACATAACGAAAATCGTGGCAGTTTTGGTGGGTACAGCGACAATCGTTGTCCCATGGTTAGCGCGGCGTTAGAGCCTGATCCAAAAGTCTAGGTGGCCTGAGTATTGCGGCAGACGACCGCTTTCGAAAGCAGATACCGGCCGTTTAGCCTTGGCCGCGAGGACTGCCTTTCTTAGCCTCGTTCGCCGCGAGCAGGGTCCTTGCGAGGCTGGGCGAGGTTCCGGTCCACCGTTTGAAGGCATGGTTAAACGCCCCCGCCTCGGAATAACCCAGCAACCAGGCAATCTGCTGCAGGGCTATCTGCTTATCTTCGAGGTAACGAACCGCAAGCCGATGTCGCAACTCGTCCAGAACGTCACCAAAGCTGGTACCCTCTTGAGCAAGATGCCGGCTAAGCGAGCGAGCACTCATGCCAAGGTGTTTAGCGACGGAGGCAGCGTCTACCTTGCCGCTGGAAAGCACGCTGAGGAGGTGGTTCTCGACGAGCCCCCGCAGTCCTGGTGCGCTGCTCCTCTCCGAGAGCAAAGCGTCCCCATGGGCCTCCAAGATCTGCAGCAGGTGACCGTCCTCGGAGATGATCGGCAGTTCCATGATCCTTTGCGGCAGGACCCAACTGTCGGCGACCTGACCGAACTCCACCGCGCATCGCAGGATGCGGTGGACCTCCCTAAGCTCGGAGTTCCGGCCGTGGGCAAAGGTCATGCGTGACGGTGCAAAGTCGCGATTGGTTAGCGTGCACAACACTCTGTTAAATGCCAGAGCGATGAGTTCGGAATGCTGCCGAACAGGCACGTTAAGCGCCCGAACGCGCCGGAAGGTCAGGAGTGTCTCCTCTTTCTCCTGCGAGATATCCAGGCGGACTTCTTCGCTCATCGTTGCAGCGTATCGCTGCAGGTACTCAAGGGCTTCGGTCACGGTCGCGGATGACCCGATGAGGTAGTAGAGGAGACCGATATCTCTTAAGTCCATTTCCGCCGCGACGTGCAGCCCGAGCAGCGGATCGTTTGTCTCGCTGGCAGCGAGTTCGAGGAACCGATGCTGAGATGCGACTGACACGCCACCCGGGTCATCGGTCAGCCGACTGCGCGAAAGCTCAGCCTCCGACAAAAGCGGCTCGGCGTCGAACCCCTTCCTGTCCAGAAAGTAGAGGGTTTCACGGGCGGCGACGCCGCGGGTCCACAGAAATGAAAACTGGGAGATGTCGTTTTGGGGGGCGCTCACAGCCGAATTCCTCCCGATGTAACCTTTACGCAAAACAAAGCTCAGGTTCCAGTCCGAGTACCGACGCGTGGAACGTAGAGTACCGCAGCAGTCAATTTTTGGTGGCCAAAATTATCAAGGACGTGCGGTCTCGCAATTAGCGGGATACTACAGCTACAAAGGACGCTATTCCTCTCCTGGTTAATCACGTGCTCGCGAGTGCGTTTGACAATCCTCCAGCAACTGCTCGTTCAGCGTTCCCAAGCTCGCCGCACGTGGACCCGGCCAGCAGGTTGCGGCGGACCCATCCAGTCGACCCCTCATCGTTGCTTTCGCAGGGGCGCCCCGAACCGGTCGGGAGCATCACCTACGACAGCGACATCGGGCTGGAACTAGCCCAGGCCTCGGAATTTGCGCCCCTGATCATCGAGCCTTTGAAGATGCAGGGTGTCGAGGCATTCGGCGAGTTCGCGGTGCAGATCCGGATGAAGATGATGCCTGCCTGGCGAGCAGTTCGTCATCCGGTGGAAGGCCTTGGCGATGATCAAAGCGGCGTTTGATGCTAATGGGGTCAAATTCGCTCTACCGACCGTGCAGATTGCCGGTGACGACGAGCCGTCCGCCGTCGCCGGGGCACACCGCGTACTTGAACTGACCAAGCCGACCGCTGCGTAGTCCTGGGAACCAGAGCTAAATTGGCGGCTTATGGATCGCTTCCAGCGGTTCCGGCATCGTCCTGCGAACGGCCGGTATCGGCGCACAGCCGTCGTCCGGAGCCCTGATTGGGAATTTCCGCTTTCCATGCTTTGCAGACCTACACCCTGGCAAGCCGCCTGAAGGCAAGCTGGATGGAGGCCAGGGTAACGAAGGTGGCTACCTGCCTCAAAAGTCCCGGAGGTAATCATCGACAGCGAAAGACCGCTTTCGAAGCCGATTGTGTTGAAAAAGTCCGGCCTCAGTGAAATCGGGCGGCTTTGGCGCAACAATGATTCAAGCGGCGTGGGTGTATTGAATCATTGATGCGCGCAAGGATTCGAGTGAGAAAGAATATTTCTCGCGAATTCTGCTTGCGGAGTTTTTCAACACAATCGAAGCCGAGACCGGCCGTTCAGCCTGGGCGATGTGAACCGCTCATGTGGCCCCATTCCGGACTTTGCCGGGCGATCGTTCGTTTCGACGTTTTGGCTCGCCAATCAGGGTGCGGATGCAATAGCGGACCGCAGCGGCTATCGTCCGTGACCAAGAACATTGCGCGCAGGTGGCAATATGAGGCGCCGCGAGTTTATTCAGATGGCCGGCGCTGTAATCGCCTGGCCGCTGGCTGTAAGCGCCCAGCAGCAACCTGCAACCATAGTAGTTGGGTATCTCACGCCCCAGACGCCCGAGGCGGGTGAAGGCGACGCAGCGGCATTCCGCGAAGGTCTGCATGGAACCGGTTTTGTCGACGGCCGCAACGTTGCAATCGAGTACCGCTGGGGGAACAACGAGTATGGTCGACTTCCGGCGCTGGCGGCCGATCTCGTCGCGCGAAAAGTGACGGTGATCCGCGCCGTTTCCGTCGTCGCCACGGTCGCCGCGAAGGCGGCTACTTCGACTATCCCGATCGTGTTCGACGTTGGTCCCGACCCCGTTGCGCTCGGCCTCGTCACCAGCCTTCGCCACCCGGGCGGGAACCTTACGGGAGTAGCCATCCTGCTAGGGGAACTTTGGCCGAAACGATTGGAGTTGCTACGCGAACTAGCGCCCAAAGCCAGCGCCATTGGCCTCCTCGTCAATCCGGCTAATCCCAACGCCGTGCCCAATACGAAGAACTTGCAGGCGGCAGCGAGGACCCTGGGCTTCCAGATAGAGGTGCTTCATGCGAGCACTGCACAGGATATCGACCGTGCGTTTTCGACGATCCAAGAGCGACGATTTGATGCTCTGATTGTCGGAGACGACCCATTCTTTTTGAACCAGGGTGATCAGCTCAGCATGCTGGCCGCACGGGACCGTATCACTGCGATCTACCCTTCTAGAAGGAACGTCACGGCAGGCGGACTGATCAGCTATGGTCCAGATCTCGCAGCCGCGTTTCGAATGACGGGCGAATACACGGGTCGCGTTCTCAAAGGCGCAAACCCGGCAGACTTACCGGTCCAGCAGCCAACCAAATTCGAATTGGCGATCAATCTCAAGACCGCGAAGGCGATCGGCCTCACCTTGCCGCAATCGATACTGCAGCGCGCCGACGAGGTGATCGAGTAAACCCGACGAAGGTCCGTTGTCGGGCCGATTTGGTCCGATTGATCGCTGGCACGCGAAAGACCGGAGTTGGCGCGACTGCGTCGTCGCCGGCATGTTTGGCGAAGGTCTCGTCTCTGCACCCTCGGCTGCCACTCACCACTTGCGGCCGGGGCTACTGCTCCTGCCCCTGACCTGCCGTTCAGGACGTTACCAGCGAATGGGTAGGCTAGGCGGTTATCGTGCTTTGCCTCGACGCGACCAGCCGACAAGGGCGCGGCGACGCCGGCTCGACCCCGGACGAGGCAGCCTAGGCTTTACGCTTCGCTTTCAACATTGGCAGCAGCATTTCCGGGATCGCCAAGGGCTCGAACGGCGTCTGGCGGTTTTTGATGCTGAGGTACAGCAGGCTTGGCGCATAACGAACCCATGAGCAGCGCCAAGGGGATCAGCAGCCAGTTGTTATCTCGCCACAAGTCCGACGAAAATAACTGAAAGATTATCAGGCCGATAAAGGCGGCGGTGAAAGCTGCGCCGACGGCGATCTGGATTGTGCGCTTCAGCACGTTCGGCCCGTATATGAAGTCGATCCGGGCACGCCGCTCCGGCCCGAGCCGGTCGAAAAACGCCGCCAGAAAGGCTCGGTATTCGAGCGCGTCGTCGTAATGATTAGCGTCGTTGGTGACCTCGACCCGCAGCCTCGTCTCGTCGCGGAAGACGATGTCGCACTGAGCAAATGGATTGTCGCCGTCAATCTCCGTCTCCATCTTGATCGAGGCGATGTCGTCGAAAGCGCGGCGCCGCGGACCGTCACGGTCCCCCCAGGCGAGCGCCGCGTCCTCCAGCACAAGGCGGCGTTCGCGGCTGCCCAATCCCGAATGCGGCAGGTTGAATTCCCGGCGGAGCGTCTCCGGCATGAGCGGATGATGCCACATAGCATGCGCTGTGATCGATGCTGGACGAGGCAGCCTAGGCTAAAAGTATCGCCTTACGGCGCAACTCGCCCATCGCCTCGGGTCGCAGCGAACGTCTCATATCTGATCACTAAGCAGGCGCTCAGACTTGAGGGCAGGTACCGCCCTTCGTGCCCCAAGATGGTGTATCGCGGCGGCTGCGGCTCAGCTTGGATGATGAGTGCGCATCCCCTTCTGTGACGATGATTGGATCGAGGTCGGCTTGGCCTCGGGCATCGAGGAAGGAGCGATCAGATGGCGCATTTCGTCGGTCTTGATGTGTCGGTGAAGGAAACGTCGGTATGCGTTGTCGACGATGCCGGCAAGGTGAACTTGGAGCAGAAAGTACCGACCGAGCCGGCCGATCTCATCGCCCTGCTGACCTCACTCGGCGTCACTTACGGCCGGATCGGGATCGAGGCCGGGCCGCTGTCGCAATGGTTGGTCAATTCCTTGACGGCGGCCGACTTGCCGGTGATCTGCGTCGAGACGCGGCACATGAAGGCTTTGCTGACGGCGCAGCAGATCAACAAGACGGACCGCAACGATGCGCGCGGGATTGCGCAGATGATGCGGGTTGGGCTGTTCAAGCCGGTGCATGTGAAGACGCTGGTGGCGCAGGAACAGCGTATGCTGCTGACCAGCCGCAAGCTGATTCAACGCAAGCTGCTGGACCTGGAATGCGACTTGCGCGGCACGCTGCGCAACTTCGGTTTGAAAGTCGGCGTCGTCAGTAGCTCTCGATACGAGGCACGGGTCCGCGAACTCGTCGCCGGCTTTCCCGGGCTGGCCGCAATCGCCGAGCCGCTGCTCAACGTCCGCCGGGTTATGCGCCAGCAGTTCGCCGTCCTGCACAAGATGCTGCTCGACACGGTCCGCGGCGACCCGGTGTGCCGGCGGCTGATGACCGCTCCAGGGGTCGGCGCGGTCGTTGCGCTAACCTACCGTGCGACGATCGACCAGCCGCAACGCTTCGCCCACTCCCGGGCTGTCGGCGCGCATGTCGGGCTGACCCCGAAGCGCTACCAGTCCGGCGAGACCGACTATGACGGCAGGGTGTCCAAATGCGGCGATGCTCTGCTGCGCACGATGCTCTACGAGGCCGCACAGGTACTGCTTACCCACAGCAGTAAATGGTCGTGGCTGAAGGCGTGGGGCATGCGGGTGGCTCAGCGCCGCGGGCTACGTCGAGCCATTGTCGCGGTCGCCAGACGCCTGGCCGTGATTCTGCACCGGATGTGGGTCGATGGTAGCGAGTTCCGCTGGAGCAAGGACAGCGCCGCCGTTCCTGCGGTTGCCTGAACCGCCGGCGGCGATCATCGCAGGCAAGGAGATAACGCGTTCTGCTTCGGCAGAAAAATGTCCTCACGGGGACGACGGATGGGGCGAGTTCGTAATGGCCGCCGATCCTGCCGCTGACCAGCGGCAAGGGCGCCCCTAAGATTGTACCGCCCCATCTTCTCATTCCATCATGAGGCGGCTTGGCGCCGACCTCGAAGAGAAGCAAGAGCCCCGTGTGGCATCATTAGCCGAAGCGTAAAGGGGGACGGCATGAGTGAATCCGTGCGAGCTTGACACTGGCCGCGATAGAGAAGCGGCCGTTGCTAAGATCTGGTCGTCAAGCTTTATGTGCGGCAGCACTTGGCTGGCGGAGCCTAACCACGCGGCTTGCTGGGCGACGCCCTACCCGGATCGCGTTGCGGACGGCCTGCGCCAGGTCGTATTGGCGAAATGGCTTTGCAAGCCTGGGCAGCGCAGGGTCGGCATCCGGCGGTAGTTCGGCATAAGCCGTGGCCAGGATGACCGGCAGGTCCGCTCGTTCGGCTGTGATCCGCTTGATCAACTGCAATCCCGTCATACCCGGCATTACATGGTCGGTTATGACGAGATCGATCGTGCTGTCGTTGTTGAGTATGTCGAGGGCCTGTCGCCCGGAACTGGCCTCCAGAACCCGGTGCCCCAGATCCTCCAGCATCGCTACCATATTCGTGACGAGCAGGCTGTCGTCGTCGACCACGAGGATGACCAGCGACGCATTGCAGGCCTCCTCCTCGCGCTTCGGTTCGGATGCGAAAGGCGTTGCGGCAGCTGTTACGGCCACCGGAAGCCAAAGCTCTGCCGTCGTACCTTCTCCTTTGGAACTCTTCAGGAAGAGGCGCCCACCCGATTGTTCGGCCAGGCCTTGGACCATCGAGAGCCCCAAACCGGTCCCCTTACCCGGCTCCTTGGTCGTGAAAAAGGGGTCGATGGCTCGGATTAGCGTCGCTTCGTCCATACCCTCGCCGGTGTCCTCGACAGAAAGGCAGACGTATTGACCCGGCGCCAAATCACTGTTGTCGCCATGGGTAACCCACACAGGCCGAGCCGAGATAACGATGGTGCCTCCGTTCGGCATCGCGTCACGCGCGTTGACCACGAGGTTGAGCACGGCCATTTCGAGCTGGTTCGGATCGGCGGTGACGCGTGCGAGCGAGAGGGGAAAGCGGGTATCGATTAGGATCGAGGGTCCGAGCGATCGTTCCACGAGTTCGGACATGCCCCGCACGAGCGTCGGAATGTCAACTGGCCCTAAGTTGAGTTCCTGACGTCTCGCGAACGCTAGCATTCGCTGTGTCAGTGCGGCTCCCCGTTCTGCGCCGCTGATCGCGTTATCGACGAGCCGCGTCAATTGTGGCTGGTCGGCGGGCATGCGTCTTTGCAACAGTTCAAGACTGCCGAGAATTGCTGTGAGGAGGTTGTTGAAATCATGCGCGACACCACCGGTAAGTTGCCCGACAGCCTCCATTTTTTGCGATTGGGTCGTTCTTTCGCGTGCTTTTTCTAGTGCGCGCTGTGCTTCAAGCCGTTCGGTTAGATCGCGGGTGACTTTCGCATATCCGATCAGTCGTCCCGAAGGATCGCGTATCGGGTCGATAATAACATTGGCCCAGAAACGCTCGCCATCCTTGCGAACACGCCACCCTTCGCCCTCGAACTTGCCTTCGCGATCTGCCGTCGCCAAGGCTTTTGCCGGCAGCCCGGACAGCCGATCCTCTTCAGTGTAAAAACGTGAAAAATGCTGGCCAATAATTTCCTCGGCTTCATATCCCTTGAAACGTCGTGCTCCTGGGTTCCAGCTCGTCACAACGCCGTCGGCATCGAGCATGTAGATGGCATATTCCGTCACCGCCTCCACGAGCAGGCGATACCGGCTTTCGAGCTGCCGCTGTGCCTCTTTACGCAATGCATTCCGAGTTCGTCTCCGGTCAACAGCGGAAGACACTCTCGCCAAGAGATCGCGCGCGTTGAAGGGCTTGACGAGATAGTCGCTAGCCCCCATCCCCAGGCCTTCGACCTTGGCCTCTTCTCCTGCTCGCGCCGACAGCAAGATCACCGGGATATCGCGCAGTTCGGTGTTAGCCTTCAGCTGCTGGAGGAGGGCAAACCCATCAAGGCCTGGCATCATAACGTCGGTCAAAATTACGTCGGGGTCGACCCGGGCCACAGCGGCAAGAGCGTCTTTACCGTTGGCGACGGCTGTCACTTCATAGCTGGTGGCCAACAGCCGACTTAGGTATTGGCGCATATCGGCGTTGTCGTCGGCGAGCAGCACCCTGGGTCGCTGCCCGGCAGCGACAGGTACGGGGTCAATCATCGGCGGGTGGTCATCATCCGGAAGCCAGCCCAAGGCTTCGCCGACCAACGCGTCCTCGCGCGGGACACCGGCTTGGGTATTCGCCGCCGCTATTCGTTCCGCCGGCAGATGAGCGCTACCGAGAGGTATGCGCACTATGAACGTAGTGCCGAGGCCCATGGTGCTTTCGACGTTGATCGAGCCTTGGTGGAGTTTGACGAGTTCCTGGACTAAGGCGAGTCCAATGCCGGTGCCCTCATGGGTACGTCCGCCCGCCCCGTCGACACGATGGAAGCGATCGAAGATCAGTGGAAGCTCGGTTTTCGGAATGCCAGTACCGGTGTCCGTAACACGCAAGATGGCGTGGCCGTCTTCTGCGGCGAGAGTGACCTTGATCCCGCCGTCGAGCGTGAATTTGAAGGCGTTCGAGACAAGATTCAGGACGATCTTTTCCCACATATCCCGATCGACATAGACCGGCTCCTCCAACGGCGAGCAATCGACCGATAGCGACAAGCCGGCCCGTTCGCAGGCGGAATGAAAATTGCTCACCAGCTCCACCGTCAGCGGCGCCAGATCGGTCTGCTCGTAGGACGCCTGAACCCGTCCGGCCTCGATGCGAGAAAAATCGAGGAGGTTGTTTACCAGCCTCAGCAGCCGCAACCCGTTGCGATGCGCTACCGACACCAGGGACCGCTCTTCCGGCGCAGCTCCGGGTTTTGCAAGGAGCTGTTCCAGCGGGCTGAGCATCAGCGTGAGGGGCGTCCGAAATTCGTGGCTGATATTCGAGAAGAATAGCGTTTTCGCGCGATCTATCTCGGCGAGCGCTTCGGCGCGCCGGCGTTCTTCCTCGTAGGCGCGAGCATTGGAGATGCCGGCCGCGATCTGATCGGCGAACAGTCGGATAAATCCTCGATAGTCCTCTTCATACGGCAAATACGGGTTGAGCCCCGCGACGAGGAGGCCGGCGGTTCCGGTTTGGCCCTGCTCGCGCAGTGGAACGACGACGGCACGTTCCGGCGGCCGATCCCACGCGCCGTTCGGAGGCTCGAACCGCGACGAAAGGTCGTCGATAATCAGTTCCTCGTTTGACGCTATTGCTTCTTCCAACTGCGAGATCGACCCTTCCTCCACCATGTCGATCAATTTTCCCGCCGCGGGATCGTCGCGATCCAGCCCGGCGCAAGCGACAAGCCGGACACGGCGCTCGTTCTTCTCGATCAAGTAGAGCAGGACAAAGGGAAGGTCATGGGCATCGCCGGAAACGGTCTCCGCCACCGCAGCACAAACTCGCTCGGAGGTATGGCTTTCGGAAACGCCTGCCGCCACCTCACGCAGCAATTTGAGACGGCGCTCGCCGATGATCCGGGGTGTCTCGTCGGTGACCGCGCAAAAAATACCGCCGACCTTCCCACCATCGTCTCGGATCGGGCTGTAGGAAAAGGTGAAGTAGGTCTCCTCCGGATATCCGTATCGGTCCATGATCAGGAGAAGCGCTTCGTCGAACGTCGCCTCAGCGCGTTCGAGCACCGCATCGGTGCGGGGGCCGATCAGGTGCCAGATTTCCGACCACACATCCCGGGCCGACTGGCCGAGCGAGGCCGGATGCTTCGCGCCGAGGAACGGACGGTAAGCATCGTTGTACAGGTTGATGAGCTGTCCGCCCCACCAGATGAACATTGCGTATCGGGAGTTAAGAACGATGCTTACGGCAGTCTTCAGGGCTTGCGGCCAAAAAGCGGCTGGCCCGAGCGGTGTTTGAGCCCAGTCATGGGCGCGCATGCGCTCGCCCATTTCACCCCCGCCATGAAAAAAATCTAGCGGCTCATTATCGCTCATCAGCCGATATTCTCGCCCACTTGGCCTCAGCGGGTTAGGCGCCGCGACAAGATCGTCTTCGCACCGGGCGCAACGTTCTTTAAACAAGCCAAACCGGAGATAGTTCAAATCAGCACAAATGCTCCATCAAAAGTTCTTTCGCGGCTACCGACCCTCTTGCGCGGGAAACTCTATTGGGGTCCCACGACCGGCCGGGACCGGCGCACAGCCGTCGTCCCGAGCCCTGATTGGGAATTTCCGCTTTCCATGCTTTGCAGACCTACACCCTGGCAAGAAGCGGTTTGAAGGGCCGCGAAATAAATCTGAGATTTGGGAATGTTGCCAAACCGATCTACTTGCTGACGCCAGTAAATCCGCCGTGCCAGAAGCGCGATAGGGGTCGACGATTACTTTAAACGGGTCAACCAACCGCCGTGCGGCATCTGCGGGACGGCCGACGAACCTGGTGACGACGGTGATGACGATGGCGTCGACCCGGCCGGCGAGGACGGCTCTCCGGCGAACGACGGGAAGACCAGCGCCACCCCCGCAGCTTCGGAACCGGTCGGCCCCCAACGAGGTTGGCGGCCATCACTAAGCGAGAGCAGATCACGGCCGTCGGCGTAGGCTAACTCGGACTCCGCGCCACTGGCTACCGCTTCCATGGCCCGCCGCAGCTCGTCACGTGCCCGCCGGCGGCGCTGCACCTGCCCTGGTCCCCGGAAGCCGGCGAGCATTACGGTCAAAAACCGCTCGCCTTCGACGGCAATTTTGCGCCGGTGCGCCCAGCGGATGAGTTCGCGGACGGGCTCGGCGTCCCACAGTGCTTTCGTAGCCATTAGATCGCGGAACTGCGCCGCCGGCTTGCTGTCGCCGTACCAGCGCATCGCGTCGCCGAAGTGATAAGCCAGGTCGGTCGGGATGGTTAGTGCCAAGATTAGGATCGCTCCTGGTTTGAGGCATTATAATACCTCATCCTTCGCTATGATGCCACTAGCCCGTCAATCCTGGCGGCGCTTGATGTGAAGGAAAATCCAATGGCACCTGGTCCTTTGACCAATTCCCACCGCGGCGGTTTCGGCTTCAATCATCGCGGCGGCAACGCCTTCTATTCCGATCGGCGCTTCGCCGGTTACACCACGCCCGGCCGCCACTTCCCGGGCACCCGTGAACGGTTCAGCGTCACCCCCAATGCCGACACTGGCGGGAACGACGTCGCGCTTGGTGACAACGAGGTCGCGGTCGTCGCGATTGGCGACGACGGCAGCATTAAGATCGAGATTTTCAACAAGCCGCCAGCCCAAGAGCCTGCTAACGGTGAGGTGACCGACGCTAAGGCCAGCCGTTCGGTACATCGTTCGGCCCCGAAGCAGGTTAACCGGATGTCATGGGAGAAAAATCCCGATGGCACGGTGACGTTCAGCCCCGATGACAGCGAAACGCTCAACGTCAGCGGCGACGCGATACAAGCGGTCGTCACCGCGCTACCGAGCGTGTAAGAACCGTTTTGCGCCCGCCGCGGCTCACGGGCTGTGGCGGGCCACGAGCCCGACAATGCTGTACCCTGACATCGAGAGCGCAATCGTTGGCCTCGCCGGCCGCGAGGCAGAGGTCCCGTACATGCCGCGTGCGGTGCGCATCGGCATCGATTACGCGTTACGCGTAGCCGGCCCGACCCGTGACCCGGCCGTGTTCGCACACCACTGTTTCGCCGAGGGCGTGCGGCGGCATCGCGACGACGCGCCAGGCGACCCGCCGCCGGATTGCGAAGCCCGAGCCGAGGCCGAGCGCGCCGGGCCGTTGCACGCCCGAGCGTTCGAGGTGCTCGGTCAACTGCGCGACAGCAGCGAACTGCTGCGCCGGGCCGGTGAAAGTGTGCTGGCGTTGCCGCGGTCAGCGGAAAAACTGATCCAGACCGCTGCGCGCGGAGAACGGGTCGACACCGCGCGGCTCGAACTCGCCCTGGAGCAGGCCGACCGGCTGACCCGCCGGCTCAGCCATCAACTTCTTCGGCGGCTCTAATGGCCCGTTTGCGGAAGCCGCTGGCCCTCCACAAATTGCACGGCACGCACCGGACGACCCGGCACCGCGATCGGAACGAAGCGCCCGGCGGCCCGCCGCTCGCCGACGAACCGCCGGCCTGGCTCTCGGGCAACGCAGGTCCGGTCTGGCACGAGGTGCTGAAGCTTGCGCCCGCCGGCATCTTGCGCCGGGCCGATGAGCATCTGGTCGGAGCCTATGCCGAGCAGATGGCACGCTACCGTCTGGCGCTAGCGGTGCAGCGCGCGCTCGATACCGAGGGTAGGCACGCGTTGCTGGTGTACGACGACGAGGGCCGCCCGCGCGCCATGTCGCCGCTGGTCCGCGAGCTGCGTGCGCTCGAAGGCGATCTGATCAAGGCCGGCAACCGATTTGGTTTCAGCCCGACGAGCCGTGCCCAGCTCTCCGCACCGCCGGCCGAGGACGAAGTGGAGACCGATGCGTTTGCGCAAGAATTTGGCCGGCTTCGCGTTATCCCCGGCGGCAAAGCGCCGGCGAAGCTAAAAATTGGTTCTCGACGGCGACCCGAAAAGCCAGTCGGCTGACGCGCCGAGGCGGGCGCGTGGTGCCGCCTGGCGACGCGGAAGTCCGCTCCAAAACGCAAAACGGCTGCTCGGCCTTGGCAGCGAGAAACGATCTTGCGGACTTTCCGCCATTCTCTACCGACACCCGATGAGTAAGAACCGGACGCATCAATGGCGACGACCGGGGCCAGGATCGTCTACACGAGAGGATGCGCTGCTGCAGGTAACCCCTGTACTTTCGCGGCAAGCGTTCACTGGTTCAGGAATGAGGTGACAAGCGGATTGATCAGATCTGGGTGCGTCAGAGGCGCCATGTGGCCGGCTCCCGGGACTTCTTTGTAGGTCCATGCATGACAGGATTGACGCAGGATTGACGCTATTTCTCGGACGGGCAAAACCGTATCGGGATCGTAGACCAGCAGCGTGGCGCGTGGCAGTTGGATGGCCCATTGTTCTGCGGATGTGGGCTCGTTCATTACCGCGTCCCACTCGAAGAAATTCGGCTTGAGCGCTTGCGCGAATGCGGTGCGCCGCTCCGACGACATCTCCCGCCATAATCCGGCGCCGCCCCAGTAGTCGGCGAATTTCGCCGCCGCCGTTACCCAGTCGCCAAGTGCTCCGAATTTCTTGATGTAGTCGCGCAAGTCCATCGCCTCGGCGAACGCCTCGACGCGGCCCTTTTGGGCGAGGAGAGAGAACGGGTTAGTCTCAAGTAGCACAAGCCTGGAAACCCGGCTGGCCAGTCGGGCCGCTGCTTTCATCGCAACACTTCCACCGAACGAATGGCCAACCAAATAAATCTCACTAGCGTCTGCTGGTATTGCGGCTTCGACCAAGCTCGCTTGATCGTCGAGCGATTGCATTGTCTCTCCGCACCACGGCGGCGTTTTACCATACCCAAATAGATTGACGGCCCGGACCCGAAACTGACCCTTTAGGTCGTCCATCAACCGGCGCCACTGGCGTGCACCTGATGCACTTGAGTGCACCAACATGACGACGCGATCGGACGAGCCGGCTTCGAGAAAGTCGACCTCGAAAGATGGGGTGAACGGCATTGGACTTCTCCTTTGCGACGGGCGGCTGTGCCATCCGTATGGCACCGGAGCGACCGCCAAATCCTTGGTGTGCGGTGAGGACGATCCAACAACGCGATCCGCCAGTTCAGCACTGCCACTCGAAGCCGACACCGGTACGCTAGCCGCGGAAGAGGATTGATCCTCAAGCGACCACCGAAGTTCGAATGCTTGACGCAGCTAGCGTTCGCGGAAGGTCCGTGCGAGCTGCTCGTGCAAGGGTTTCATCAGATAATCGAGCGGTGTGCGGTCCTGCGTGTGGATATAGACCTCGACCGGCATCCCCGGCACCAATCGCAGATCGTCGGGAGCCTTTGCCGCCGGTTCCGATAACGTCACTCGTACGAGGTAGTATTGCTGTTTCGGCACGCCGGTGGGTGTCGCAAGGGCTTCGCTGGTCAGATCAGGCGATACAAAGGTCACGGTGCCGTCGAGGTCCGGCGTCGTGCGGCGATTGCCGGCGTTGACGCGAACCCGCACCGGCGCCTGCATCTCGACCTGGTCGATATCCGGTGGCGCGACTTTCGCTTCGACAACCAGCGGGTCGGCGCGCGGCGCGATCTGCATGATCGTGTCGCCTTTTGCAATCACGCCGCCGATCGTGTGCACCTGAAGCTGATAGACGATCCCGGCCTGCGGCGCGCGGATCGTGGTACGCTTCAGCTCGTCGGTGGCGGCGTTCGCGCGCTCCTGCAACTCGGCGATCCGGGCCTCCGTCTCCCGCAATTCCTTCAGCACCTCGGTGCGGAAGTCCTGATCGAGCTGGAGCACCTGCAGCTCGGTTTCGGCTATCTTGCCGCGGGAGCGCGCGATTTCGCCGATCAGCTGGCCGCGTTCGCCCTGCAGCCGCACCTGGTCCCGCTGCAATTGCTTCAGTCGCGCGATCGACACCAGGTTTTTGGCGTAGAGTTGCTCGACGCCGCTCAGTTCCTCGGCGATAAAATCGATCTCCTTCCCCTTCAACTCCTGCTGCGCCGTCAGACCGCGAATTTCCTCGCCGATTTGCGTAACCCGTTCATGCAATTGCGCCCGCTGTCCTTCGAGCCCGCCGCGTCGCGACTCGAACAGCCGCCGCTCACCGGCAAGCGAGACTGCAAACGCCTCGGTTAAGAAGGCACCAGGTGATCCGTCGAGAGTTGGAAGCGCTGGCAGCCCGTCGCGCTCGGTCAAGAGCCGCGCCTCGCGCGCGACGTAGAGATCGAGCTGCGACTGGACCACGCCCAGGGTTGCCCGCATCAGCGTATCATCGAGGCGCATCAGCACCTGGTCGGCCTCGACCTCACTTCCCTCCTTGACCAGGATGTCACCGACGATGCCGCCATACGGGTGCTGCACTTTCTTGACGTTGCTCTCGACGACGATATTGCCGTTGGCGATGACAGCGCCGGCGATCTCGCTGGTCGCGGCCCAACCGCCAAACCCGCCGACCGCGACCGCAATCGCCGAGTATCCGACGAGCTGCAATTTGCGAATGGAGGATTGCGGCGTGCGTGTGGTCACGGTCATCGGACTACTTCACTAACCGACCCGACGACCTTCAGACGTGTCGTCGCGGCGACAACCGGTTGCCGAGTGACGCGGCCCAGAATGTCGTCTGGGTTGCCAAACGCGTACTGCGTGCCGTCTCGCAGGACCAGCAGCTTGTCGCAAACCGACAGCATACCGGCGCGATGGGCGATCAGGACGACGATGCCGCCTCGGGCTTTGACGTCTTCGATCGCCTGTAGCAGCGCCACTTCCCCCTCGCCGTCGAGATTGGCGTTCGGTTCGTCGAGAACGACCAGAAACGGATTGCCGTAAAGGGCTCGGGCCAGGGCCACACGCTGACGCTGGCCGCCGGACAGGGTAGCGCCGCCTTGGCCGATGCGCGTGTCGTAACCATCCGACAGGCTTAGGATCATCTCGTGGGCGCCGGCGGTCTGGGCCGCGGCGACAACCGCTGCGTCATCCGGCCGTTCCGCCATGCGAGCGATGTTTTCACTGATGGTGCCGTCGAACAAATCGACCGACTGCGCCAAGTAACCAAGTTCCGGGCCGAGAACGTCCGGTGGCCATTGCTCCAGCGCGGCGCCGTCGATGCGCACCGACCCTTGCGCCGCGCGCCATACTCCCACCAACCCGCGCGCGAGCGAGGTCTTGCCGGAGCCGCTCGGACCAATGATGCCGAGAACCTCGCCTGCCGCCACCGCAAAGTTCACATTGCTGACGGTAGCGGCCCTGCCATGGGGGGGCACGACCGTGAGGTTTTCCGCCGCCAGGGTCGCGTGTGGTTTTGGCAGCGATGTTCTCGGTGGATCGGCGCCGAACGTGGCGAGCGCACGCGTCAGTCGACCGACGCTGTCCCGCGCCGCGACAAAGCCCCGCCAATTGGCGATAGCGGTTTCGATCGGTGCCAGGGCGCGTGCCATCGTGATCGATGCGGCGATCATCGCGCCGGGCATCAGTTCGTGCTGGATGACAAGATAGGCGCCGACGCCAAGCGCCGCCGATTGCAGCATCAGACGCATCGTTCGCGACAGGGAGCTGTACAGCCCGATCACATCTGCGGCCCGCCCGATGGCGTTCAGATAGGCCGCATTCAGCCCTAGCCAACGCCGCGACAGCGCCGCCTGCATCCCCATCGCACTCGTGGTCTCCGCGTTACGGCGATCTGCTTCGAGTGTCAGCGACCGAATACGCGCGGTCCGATTGGCTTCCCGCGACGGGCCGCGGCTGGCCCATTCTGTCAACAGTGTAGCGCTCGCCAGGAAAATGCCACCGACCAGCGCAATGATCCCGAGCCACGGGTGGATCAGGCCGCAGATCAGCAAGAAGACCGGGATCCACGGCAGGTCGACAATCGCGAGCGGACCCTGACCGGTCAGAAAGCTCCGGATTTGGTCGAGTTCGCGGACCGGGTCATGCGCCTCGTTTGCCTGCCGCCCGACCACCGCCAGTTGAATGACCGCCATATGCGTGACGGCAGCGAGATGCTGGTCAAGATACCCAGCCGAGCGCGTCACCATCCGATTGCGGATCAGGTCCAGCAGGGCCTGTAAGGCCAAGGCGCCGCCGAGCAGGACCGACAAGGCGATCAACGTCGCGACGCTGTGGCTCGCCAACACGCGGTCGTAGACCTGGAGCATGTAAAGCGGCCCGGCGAGCATCAGGATGTTCACCATGGCGGAGAACAGCGCGACGCCGCAAAGAACCCGGCGGCAATCCTTGAAGGCCGCGGCAATGGCCGGATGGCGTGTCGCCACACGCCCAATTTGGGATGATAAATGACCGATCATGGCTCGCTCGGAAATAAGAAGGCGGGTGCTGCCGCCGCTCCAAGCGGCGGCAGCACCAACACCAGGGGGCGCTAGACGATGTTGCTTAGCTGAAGGCGAAGTCGTTCGCGTGCAGCGAGGAGAGCAGTACATTCTGCAGGGTCGCGACGAGGTGGGTTCCGTCGGAAATCACCACGTCGGCACCGGATTGCGCGATATGTCCGTCTCCGACCGCTTGTGCGAACGACTGGTCGGCGAAGCCAGACAAGGCCACCACGTCACCTTGTGCGGCGGCACCGTGCGCCTGGAAGCCTTTGACCACATCCTGGCCACCTTCGCCGAAGGTGAACAGGAATGTGTCGTTGCCACCGCTTCCGATCAGCACGTCGTTACCAGCGCCGCCGGCCAGCGTCAGCGCGACTGCACCGGATGGGACCGCCGAAGCGTTAATCGTGTCGTTTCCGGCGCCGCCGTTGATGATCAGGTGGTCGTTGGCCGCTTCGGCATGATCCACCGTGACCTGCGCCGACAAGCCGTCGACCACCAGCGCGGTACCCACGGTCGTTACCGTGATCTGGTTGTTGCCGGCGCTACCGTTGACCGTAACCGCGTCAGCCGCACCGTCGCCGGTGTTACCGCCCTGAGTGCCGGCCAGGTCGATCGCCACCTGCTTGACACTCGTTCCGGTGAGGTCGTTGACGACAATGTTGTCGGCACCGCCCAGCGCGTGGAAATCGATGCGTTCCATCGCATTGAGATCCATCGAGATGTTGGCGACATCGCGGGTAAAGAGGGCATGCGACCCCTTTGCCGAGATCGCGATGTTTTCGTTGATGTTGGCGCCATTGAACAGCAGCGTGTCGAACCCAGATCCGCCGTCGACGACATCGCTGCCATCGCCCGGGTTCCAGATGAATGTATCGTTTCCCGCACCGAGAAAGGCGGCGTCGTTACCCTGACCACCGATCACCTGATCGTTGCCCTGGCTGCCCAGGATCACGTCGTCGCCGGCACCGCCGTTGATGGTCAGACCGATTTGGTTGCCAGGCAGGTTGCTCGCATCGATCACGTCGTCGCCGGCTCCGCCCAGGATCGACAGAAGATCCAGATCGGCATCGGCATGCGCGATTGTCACCGTTTCGGCGAGGCCGCTCACCGTGATAACCCCGCCGCTCTTGTCGACGGAGATGACATCGGCTCCGGCGGTCGCGTTGATGGTCACGGTATCTGCCTGACCATCGCTGCTGTTGCCGCCAGGCGTGCCGGCCAGATCGATGGCAACTTGGGCGACACCCGTACCCGAAAGGTCGTTGACGACCAGATTGTCGGTGCCCCCCGCTGCATTGATCTGAATGTGCTCAATGCCGTTAAGGTCCATCGTGACATTGCCGACATCTCGGGCCAGCAAGACGCGCGAGCCGTTGGCAACAACGCTGATGTTTTCGTTGACGTTGGCGCCGTTGAACTGGAGCGTGTCGTTGCCGTCCTGGCCTTCAACAATGTCGCTGCCGTCGCCGGGGTTCCAGACGAACTTGTCGTCGCCGGAGCCGAGAAAGGCCACGTCGTTGCCGGCGCCGCCGGTGACCACGTCGTTGCCGTCGCCGCCAAGCAACACATCGGCGCCGCCGCTGCCGATGATGGTATCGTTGCCGGCCCCGCCATCGATCTGCAGGTTGATCTGGCCAAGGCTGAGGGCCGAGGCATCGATCTTGTCGTTGCCGTCGAGACCGTTCACGACCAGCGTGTCGAGCGCCGCCTCGGCCCCGGTCACCGTGACTTGTGCGGGCAACCCGTTGACGACAACCGCCGTACCGTCGCTGACGATCGAGATATGATCGTTGGCGTCGCGGCCATTGACGATCACCGTGTCCGCCGCACCGTCGCCTGTGCCGCTCCCGGGTTGCGCCGCCAGGTCGACCGCGACCTGCTTCACATCGGTCCCGGACAGATCGTTGACGGTGATCTTGTCGGCGCCGCCCAGCGCGTTGAACTGAATGCGGTCGATGCCGTTCAGATCCATCGTGATATTGGCGACGTCACGGGTAAACAGCGCCCGCGAGCCGTTCGCCGAGATGTCGATGTTCTCGTTGACGTTGGCGCCGTTAAACAGCAGCGTGTCGAAACCGCCCTGGCCCTCGACGACATCGCTGCCGTCGCCCGGGTTCCAGACGAACGTGTCGTCGCCGCTTCCCAGAAGGGCCACGTCGTTGCCGCGCCCGCCGATGACGGTGTCGTTTCCAGCGCCGGCGAGCAGGGTGTCCGCGCCCTGGCTGCCGACGATAAAATCGTCGCCAGCGCCGCCGTCGATCGTCAGCTGGGTCAGGCCGGCGATGAGGCCCGAGGCGTTGATCATATCGTTCCCAGCGCCAGCGCTGATGATCACATCTTCGACGCCGTTGGCCTCGACGATGATATTGCCGACGCCGGTCACCGCCACGTTCTGTCCGTCAGTCAGCACGCCGATCGTATCGGCGGCGTCGGTGCCATTCACTTGCAGCATATCCGATCCGGCGACACCATTGACGAGGAGCTTGTCGAGGTTCGGTTCGGCGCCGGTTACGGTCACCTCGGCAGCCAAGCCGCTGACAGTAACCGCGGTGGCACTGCCGGCGACGCTGATGTGGTCGTCGCCCGTGGTAGCGTTGACGATCACCGTGTCCGCCGCACCGTCGCCGATGCCGCTCCCGGGTTGCGCCGACAGGTCGACCGCGACCTGCTTCACGTCGGTCCCGGAAAGATCGCCGACGGTGATCTTGTCGGCACCACCCAGCGCGTTGAACTGAATGCGTTCGATGCCGTTGAGGTCCATTGTGATGTTGGCGACGTCACGGGTAAACAGCGCCCGCGAGCCGTTTGCTTCAATGTCGATGTTCTCGGCGATGTTAGCGCCGTTGAACAGCAGCGTGTCGAAACCGCCCTGGCCCTCGACGACATCGCTGCCGTCGCCCGGGTTCCAGACGAACGTGTCGTCGCCGCTTCCCAGAAGGGCCACGTCGTTGCCGCGTCCGCCAATGATCGTGTCGTTTCCGGCACCGGCGATGATGATGTCATCGCCGCCGCCGGCGTCGATGACGTCGTTGCCGCCACCGGCGTCGATGATGTCGGCTGCGTCGCTCGGCAGAGTCCCGCCGCTCGTCGAAACCGTGGGGGAAACAAAGTTTGGGGTGATGGTCTCGTCGGCATTCGTACCGGTAAAGGTGGCCATGATCGGATCCTCGATTTTCAGGGACGCGCAGCGATGCGCTACGTGGACGGGCTCGCTGCAGCAGCGCGGCGGGCCCGTCCGGGGGATGTTGTGTCGGCTATCCGACCACGAGGGTCGGTTTGAGTGCGACGGGCCGCGACACATTGTAGAAATTGGGCGAGGTCGCCATCACCGCGTCGTGGATTTCGGTGAACTGCTCCTTGGTGCCGTCGCCCTTGATGCGGACGGTGTAGCGCAGGTTCTCGTAACCGTTCGCCACGGTAGGATCGATGCCAAGAAAGCCTCGGAGATCGATCTCGCCTTCGGTCTCGATTGCCAGACTTTCAAGGGTGATCCCGCGGACTGCGCATTGCGCCACGTACCCCACTGTCATGCAGGCGTTGAGCGCCGCGATCAGGTGCTCCTGCGGATTGGCGAACCGGTTCGAACCACCCAACTCGTGTGGCTCATCGATCTCGAAACTGAACTGGCGTGCCACATCCTGGCCGCCGATCCGGAACCCCGTGACTTCAGAGCGGCTCCGGGCCTGGCCCTGCCAGGTCGTGGCGACACGCCAGCTGGTCTTGGCTTGTGAGGCATCCCGCTTGATGCCACTGATCAAAGCGAACAGGTCGTCGAGATTGATGCCATTGACGACGGTGGGTTCTGCGGTCTCTGCTTGGGCAGTCATGTTTAGTCTCCTTTGCTTCGCGTGGTTTTGATCGTCCGCGGCAAGCTCAATGCAGGGTGGCGAGCGCCGCCCGAATGCGCCGACCCTGTTCGTCGGAAATCAGGCTGGTGAGGACATTGCCGAAGTAGCGATGCTCAGCACCCGAATGGATGAATTGCCAGCGGTAGGCTTCGAGGAACCCAGCCTCGATTGACCCTGCTTCCACCTCGCCGACGCCTCGGCCGCAGGTCGCCCCGAAATAGCGCGTATCGGCCGTGGCTTGCGCTTGCAGAATGCCGTCGATCGCGGCAACCAGTTCGATGAATTCGTCGACCGCCTTATCGCGTTCGGCGTCTGTAATGCCGGCGTCGTGACGCACCCATTCGATCTCGTCGAGGATCGCGTGCTGAGCCTCCTCCTTCCAATGGCAGCGGAAGACGTCCTTGAATAGCTCGGACAGCTGCTCGTCGGGATCGATGCTCTGGCGATAGTGGAGCTGCGTAAACAGCTCGATATCCAGCGTCAGCGCCAACACCGCCCAGGTGCTCTTGCTGAGGACCAGGCGCGCTACAGCATCCGGGTCTACGCCAAAGCGATAGCCAGCGGGCAGGGTCTCACCGACCATCTCGTCGATGCGGCGGAACAGCGCCTGGTGCTTCAGTTCCTCGTCGCTGAACCGGATCAGCGCTTCGAGCGCGAGTTGGTCTCCGAGCCAGTAATCCTGGCTGACTTCCAGCACCTTGGCGGTGATGAACCGCTCGACCAGCCCGAACACCTTTGCGTAAGTGCGCCCCTGGATCTGGCTGACAAAGCGTTTCTCGTTCTCCGATAGGGTGGCGAATTTCACGACCAGCGACAGCCCGTCGGGCAGGTATTTCTCGGACGTATCGAACGCGCGGCCCCGGATCACATCGAGGTCGATGTCCCAACGAACACGTTTGGAAGCCGCGATACAGCGGGTGAGCCGCTCGGTCCGCGTGGCGTCCATCGTTTAGAACTCCCTCTGCTGTGGGGCGCCCGATGGCCGCCACCGATCAGAGATTGCTCTCCGGCCGTTTGTATTTGCGTGTGAGCAGGCGTGGAAAGTTGCTGAGGAAACGTGGTTACGGGATACTCACGGGAACGAACGTGCCCAGAACGTTTCTGGCGGAGTCCGGCAAAGGACGTCGCTGTGCTAGAAATCAAGGTCTTTGGCGGTCTTGAGGTAATCCGGGACGGCGCACCGGCAACGTTAGTACCGTCCCGGAAGACCCGGGCACTCCTTGCTTATCTTGTTTTGACCCGATGCCGCCACCGGCGCGAGCAGCTATGCGAGATGTTCTGGGACGTGCCGGACGATCCGCGCGGAGCATTGCGCTGGAGTCTGAGCAAGATCCGGCCGCTAGTGGACGAGCCGGCAACGCCGCGCCTGCTGGCAGATCGACAGACTGTTGAACTTTGCACCGAGGGACTCGGCGTCGACTTCTTTTCCGCGGTGGCTTGCGCGGATGCAAAGTCGACAGCGACAGGCGAGCTGGTGACCGCGGCAGCATCGTTTCGCGGCCCGTTACTGGCGGATCTTGAGCTGCCCGAGAACACTGATTTTCACAGCTGGCTGTTGGGTCTGCGTGAGGACGCGCGCAAACTGCAGACAACGATTCTTCGATCGTTGACGGAGCGGCTTGGTGCAGCACCGCATGAGGCATTGCCCTATGCACGCGAGTTGGTGCGCATAGACCCGCTTGATGAGAGCGCATGGGCGCTGTTGATTGGTGTTCTCACGAGTGCCGGCCGCAGCGGTGAGATCAGGCAGCAATATGAGGCCGGCCTGCGCGCTCTGCGTGAAGTCGGGGGTGGGTCGGGGCCACTGCTGCATGCTTGGCGTTCGGCACAAGCATCGACCGCCCGTTCTTCGCCTGGCCGTAACATAGCGCCGACGGAGCCGACGGGTGCTATGCGCGCGTCGATCGTGGTGCTGCCCTTTGCCAATTTGAGCGCCGATCCGGAACAGCAATATTTTGCGGATGGAATCACGGGAAACCTAACCAGCGATCTGTCGCGGATCCCGGACATGCTGGTGATTTCGCGCAATACCGCGTTCACCTACAAGAACAAGCCGATCGACACAAAGCAGATCGGTCGCGAGCTTGGCGTGCGCTATGCACTGGAAGGCGACGTGCAACGGTCGGGAAACGCGGTCCGTGTCACTGCGCAGTTGATCGATGCCGACACTGACACGCATCTCTGGGCAGAACGGTTCACCGGGAATGCCGACGATCTGTTTGCCTTGCAAGACGAGATTACCAGCCGGATCGCGGTGGCGCTCGACCTCGAACTGGTCGGCGCGGAAGCCTCGCGACCAATCGAGCATCCGGATGCGCGCGACTATATTTTACGGGGACGCGCCGTTCGGTTGAAGCCGCCATCTCACGAGAACCGCGCCGAGGCGATCGCGCTGTTCGAACGGGCATTGGCGCTCGATCCGCAATCCGCCGCAGCTCAGAGCTGGCTGGCGATTGCGCTAACCGCCCGGGTCCTTGACTTTATGGCCGATACTGCGGCGGCTGATATTGCGCGCGCGGAACAATTGGCCGAACAAGCTTTGGCCGGGCTGCCCCGTAGTACGATCGCGCATTTTGCCAAAGCCCAGGTGCTGCGCGCGCAACACCGATATCGCGAGGCCCTGCCCGAATACGAAACGGTGATCTCGCTCAACCGAAACTGGGCTCACGCGTACTCCCATCTCGGCTGGTGCAAATTCATGAGCGGGTCGATCGAGGAACTGATTCCGGCCCAAGAGCAAGCGATCCGACTTAGTCCCCGCGATCCCCAGATCGGCCTGTTTTACAGCCGGATCGGATCTGGACATCTGCTGCAGTCACGCACCGACGAGGCCACGATCTGGTACGAAAAGGCAGCAAATGCTACTCCGGCGCACCCAGAGTTCCGCACATTTCTCGCCTCTGCATATGCCCTTAAAGGCGACGCCGAACGCGCTGCTGGCGCACTCGCCGAAGGCCGCAGGCTAGTTGGCGACGATCGTTATTCGAACATCGCCCGGTTCCGTACCATCTCATTTTGGGGGGTGCCGAAGGTCCGCGACTTGGCCGAGATCACTTATTTTGCCGGTTTACGAAAGGCTGGGATCCCGGAGGAGTGATTTGCGGCCAGGAGTGCCGATGCCAGAGTGCGCGACCAACGGCCACCAACAGAGCCAAAGCCGATTACAACGGCCCCGTGTGGCGTCATCAGCTGTCCTGGCGGGACGAATAACTCACGTTCTGCGTTTGTCTTTTCAAACCAGTTCTCAAAACGCCCAAGTCGGGGAGGCGCGGATTTATGCTACGTCGGATCACCAGCGCTGCCGCGGTGTTGCTTACCGCTCATCTGAGTGCCGTGTCCGCGAGCGCTGCGCCCGTGAATAGGCCGTTAGCGGACGAGCTGACGCGTCAGTTCAACCAGCAAGAGTTGGAACAGTTACAATCGGGTGCCGGTGCTTATTCGCAAACCGGTGCCGATCAGTTGAATAGGCAACAGCTGGACCAATCTGGGACCGCGACTCCGCCAACGGGAATATCTCGGGCAGTTATTCCGCCGCCGGCGGAATCACCCTATCTGCCACATTAAACGTAGCGTTTGCCTGGACACTGTGCCCCTCAGCCGTTAAAGCGGCGTTCTCATTGCTTATCAGCCCACAGCAAAGAGAAGGCTTGCAGTTGCCCAAGTCATTCAACCGCGCAATCCTGGGCTCGCAACGATTTAAAATCCGGAGAATTCCAGGCACCGAACGGGCGTTAATCACATGAAGCCGCTTCTGCTTTTCGCGCTTTGTGCTCTCCTCACAGCCCAAGCTCATTCTGAGGGGTTGCTGCCGATGCACCGCATTTCGGCCGATCTCGCAAACCAGGCCGTTGCTGCGGCTGTCTCAAAATGCGCCAGTCAAGGCTATGCGAAGACCGCCGTACTGGTCGACGCGGACGGCGTACAGCAGGCGGTGTTGCGCGGTGACCGTGCCGGCGCCCACACACTTGACAGCGCCTTCTCCAAGGCCTTCACAGCCGCGTCGTTCAAGACCGGCACGGGCGCACTCGTCGAGCGATCGAAGTCGAGCCCCGTGCTGGCGAACCTGTTCAAATTGCCGCATCTGCTTCTGCTCGGTGGCGGCATCGTGATTAAGCTCGGCGATGAAGTCGTCGGCGCGATCGGCGCGGCGGGGGCGCCTGGCGGCGACCTCGACGATGCTTGCGCTCAGGCCGGGTTCGACCAGATCAAGGACCAGCTTAAGTAACCGCCAACCGCGGCGAAGCCAAGCCGAGAGGCTTTTCTCATGCGTGTTCGCCGGATCGCCACTGCGTTCGCCGTAATTTGCGGGATGGCCGTTATGCCGCTCCCAGCAAAAGCGCAATACTACGCCCCCTGTTCGCCATTCCCATTGGCTTGGCCGTTCTGTGCAGCGGGTGCGATCGTGGTCGGCGCCGCAACGATCGCGACCGCGCCACTCTGGTTGTTATCCGGGGCGCCACCCTACTACTACAGATATTACGGGGCGCCTTATTACCCGGCGCCAAGGTATTACGCACCCGGATACGCGCCGCCACCGCCCGCTTATTACTACGCGCCGCGATAGAGTTAGCCGGCGCGTGATGGAGCCGACACTACGGCCCTCGGCGTTTCCTGCCAGATTTGATATGGGTCTGTTTGTGGTGCATCCCGCCCATTGCTCCGGGTCGCGTCGACGTCCGCTTTCTGATCACAGAGCAGGCGCTCATCCCCGCCACAGGGACTGATCGTCCTCCCCTTACCGGCAATCCGCGAGCACTATTCAACCCATCATCTACAACATCAAGGGCGGACTGCTGGCGCCTCGATCAAGAGGTCGCCCGCGCGCCAGGCGAGGAAAAGTTCGAGTTGGACCAATTCGGGCGCGTCATAGGGGTAGGGTTCGGCGCGCATCCCGAAGAGGCAGTTGCGCAGGCGCCGCTGCAGCGAGCCGAGGCTCTGCCATTCGAGGCGGTATAGCGGATAGCCGTTCGGATGGCCTTGGGGGATCGTCGCGCCGGCGAGCTTTTGGCCCCAATTATCGTCATGGCATTGCGCGCAGGAAAGGTTGAGCTGGCCTTGCCGCCGCTCGAAGATTTGCCGCCCGACATCGACGGACCGCGCGGTCGCCGCATCGTCGGGCAACGAGAGCGGCAATCCCTTTGATTGGTGCGCGACGTATGCGGTCAGCGCCAATAAGTCCTTGCTTTCGGGAGGAAACGGCGTGGCGCCCTGATGGTTGGTCCGGCAGGCGTTGATGCGTCCTTCAAGATCGACGGGGCGTCCAAGCCTTGGATCGACGACGGGATAGCGCGCGGCGACACCCTTCATGCTGTTCACGGCCTCGCCGTGGCAATCGGCGCAAGACTTGCCCTCACCCCCTTCATTGCGTTGCCAGAGCGCCTCTCCGTCGAGCACCGACAGCATGCCGGGATTGCTGGTATCGTCGTCCTGCATGTGCTGCAGTTCGGGGCTCATCAGCTGGTAGTCGGAGCGCCGCTGATCGGTGGGAATTTCACCGGCCTGCGCGGCGATGGCGAGCACCATCGCCGCGATCAGCAAGCACCCGAGCTTGCGCCTCATTCGACAATAATGTCGGCGTGTTCGCTCGCGGCAAAGCCGTTGTCGCCGGTCCATTCGAAGACGATCCTGCCGCTCTCGGTCGCGACGGTGAAGAACGAGATAAACGGATTGGCGGCGATCGCCGGCGACAGCGTGGCGCGGAAAATTTCCTCGCCGTTATAGGTACAAACAAAGCGCTGGATGATGTCGCGCGAGATCATGTTGCCGTTGGTGCCGACGCGGTAGCCCAACTCCATCGGGTGCGAGATCAGCGTCTTGATCTCGATAATGTCGCCGCGTTTGGCGCTGGCCGGGACGTTGATGAGTGTCGCCATCAGTTCACGTCCTCGACACAGGCGGCGATCGTCACGATCACATGCGCTTCGCCGCTCCAAAACGTGCCATCGTTCATCTCAGCGATGGCGACGACGCGCTGTGCGTCGGCAAGCTTGATGCGGGTCGAGATATTCGCCTTGCCGGCCCTCGGGCCGAGCGCGACGGTGATGACATGCGGCTGCGGGTTCTTCTCGTTGAAGACGTGGATCGCCGTGACGTGGTCGGCCGCGCTCATCAGGCTGTCGACAGCAACGGTTAGCGGCACGACGTTGCCGTTTTCGACAAGCGGAGGCACGTCGAGCGTCACCTTGCCTTGGTGCAGCGTCGCCTCACCGACAACGGCGCGGACCGCCGCTTCGAGCATCGTTGGGGTCGCCGATGCGAGGCTCGCCGGTAACGCAGCGATGATACCGATCGCGGCCGAGCCGACAAGAACCTCGCGGCGGCTTGGGTGCATCGCGCTAATCGCGCAGCGTGGCGAGAAAGGCGACGACATCCTCGATCTCTTCGGCCGAGAGGATCGGCTTGCCGACATAGGTATGGGCCACCCGGGTCAAATCGTCGACGCGATAATAGGGCGGCATAATGGTGTCGGGATTGAGACGGCTCGCGTCGACGATCCTGAGCCGCAGTTGCGCCACCGACCAGCGCGAACCGGCGCCCGCGAGGTTCGGCGCCAAGCTGCCCTGAAACACCGCCTCGGGAAACGGCCCGCTATGACAGAGCATGCAGAGCCCTTCCTGACGATTGACCACAATCTCCCGGCCGCGAACGGGGTTGCCCGGGCGGCCGGTCAAGAAGCGCGGGATCGCATCGTCGACCATGACAAAAGGGTGCCAGGCATCTTCCGCTTGCACCGGCCCGGCAAAGGCCGCCGCCGATAAGAGCACCGTGGCGAAGACCCCGTGAAAGGCGCTCACCCAAAGACTTCGCCAGCGATCGTGCGGAACCAGCCGTCGGCGAGCTTGGCCTCTTCCGCCCGCACATCGGCCGGGGCATCGAGCGGGCTGGTGCCACCAGCGCCTTCGACATCGACAAGCTTGCCGTCGGCGACGCGATAAACCCCGGCCACCGAGATCCCGTAATCGGGGGCAACGAGGGAATAGCAAGTGTTGATAAGCTTGGACGGTGTCGGCGCGTCGCCGGCTAGTAGCGTCGCGACCGCGGCGGCGCAAACCTTGGCCTGCGCGTTGGCGGCAAAAGCGGACTTGGGCATCGCGCCGGCGATCGCCGCGTCGCCGATTACGTGGATGTTGGGCTGCAAGGTGGATGTGAAGCTCACCGGATCGATCGGGCACCAGCCGGTCTGATCCGCGACCCCGGCGAGTGCGGCGATGTTCCCGGCTTTTTGCGGCGGAATGACATTGGCGACATCGGCCTTGTAGGTCGCAAAATCGGTCGTCAGGGTCATCGCCTTCGGATCGACCGATGTGACCTTGCCGCCGGATGACAGCGCGACCCACTCGACCAGGCCGGGATAGAGCGCCGCCCAACCGTTCTGAAACAGCTTCTGCTTTGAGAACGCGTCCTTGGCGTCGAGGATCAGCAGCTTCGATTTAGGCCTTTTGGTCTTAAGCTCGTGGGCGATGAGGCTCGCCCGCTCGTAGGGGCCCGGCGGGCAGCGATACGGGTTGGCCGGGGCGGCAATGATAACGGTGCCGCCATCGGGCATTGCTTCGATCTGCCGGCGCAGCAACAAGGTTTGCGGCCCCGCCTTCCAGGCATGCGGCATCTTTTCCGCGGCCGCCTCGGTGTAGCCCGGCAGCGCGTCCCAGCGAAAATCGATGCCGGGCGCCATCACGAGGCGGTCGTAGGCGAGCTTGCTGCCGCTCGCGAGCATGACCCACTTTGTCTGCGGGTCGACTGCCTTCGCCTCATCAAACGCGAGCACGATGCCCTGGGCGGCGAGCCGGTCGTAGCGAAACTGTTGGGCTTTAAGATCGCGCAGCCGCGCTACGACCTCGTTGCTGAACGGGCAGGCGGTAAAAATGCGGCTGACCTCGACCAGGGTCACGGCGAGTTTTGGGTTGAACCGTTTCAGCGCACGCGCACAGGTCGCCCCGGCAAAACCACCGCCAATCACTACGACCCGTGCCGCAGCGGCGCGCGCAAAGGCGGGAAGCGGCAACAACGATATGATACCAGCGCCAGCCGCCTGTTTGAGAAGGTCGCGCCGCCGCATCACTGGTCCTTCTGCGCGCCGTACCAGACGGCAATCGCCTTGATTTCGTCGTCGCTAAAACCCTTGGCGATGCGTTGCATGACAAGCGACGTCCGCTCGCCGCTGCGGAACGCGGTCATCGCCGCCTCGATATCCGCCGGGCTGCGGCCGATGAGACGGGGGACCGGCGTATTTCCGGTCTTTTTTGCCGCGTGGCAGCCGGAGCATGACGAGGCGCCGGGCGGCGGAGTTTGCGTAGCCGCACCGGCGGCCGGCATCGCCGCCGCGACAAGCAGCGCCGCGAGAGAGAGACGCACGATCACCGCGCGCCTCCAGCTTCAGGCGCCTCGCAGGTCGTGCTTCATGAGCGGGAAAGTGGTGATCCGCTTCCCCGTGGCGGCAAAGATCGCGTTGAGTACCGCAGGCGCGGCAACCGCTATCGTCGGCTCGCCGACCCCACCCCAGAAACCGCCTTCGGGCATGATGATCGCCTCGACATGCGGCATTTCATCGATGCGCATGACGTTGTAGCTGTCAAAATTGGTCTGCTCGATCGCGCCGGCGTTAACCGTGCACTCGCCGTAGAGCATCGCGGACAGGCCATAGACAAACGAGCCGGCGACCTGCCGCTCGATCTGGGCCGGGTTGACCGCGTAGCCGGGATTGGTCGCAGCGACGATGCGGTGGATCTTGAGCCGGCCCTCGGGGCTCACCGAAACCTCGGCGCAGGCCGCGACATAGCTGCCGAAGCCCATGATCTGCGCGAGACCGTGAAAGTGCCCCGTCGGGGCCTTGCCGTAGCCGGCCTTGTCGGCGGCTGCCTTGAGCACCGCGAAATGCGCCGGCTTCAGGAGACCCTGACGGAATTCGAGCGGGTCCTTGCCGGCGGCGTGCGCGAGGTCGTCGATAAAGCTCTCGACGTAGATCGTGTTGTGGTTGGTGTTGACCCCGCGCCAGAACCCGGCGGTGATCGGCGGGTTACGCATCGCGTGATCGATCAACAGGTTCGGGATTTGGTAGCCGAACGCGCTCTCATTGCCGCTCGGGTTAAGCCCCTGGAAGGTGACCGGGTCCATCCCGTCCTTGAGCCTTTGCGGCGCGAGCGAGGCGAGGATCGACTGCCCCGAGATGCGCATATGCAGCGCGACAAGCTTGCCGTCCTTGTCGAGCCCGCCGCTCATCTTGCATTGCGTGATCGGGTGATAGCCGCAATGCGTCATGTCCTCTTCGCGTGTCCAGATCAGCTTAACCGGCGTGCCGGGCATTTGCTTGGCGATCAGCACCGCCTGACGCACGTAGTCGGTGCGACCGCGCCGACCAAACCCGCCGCCGAGCAATACTTTGTAGACATCGCACTTGCCGGTCGGAAGGCCGGAGGCTTCGACGACCGCAGCGAGCGCCGCCTCGCCGTTTTGCGTGGGGCACCACACCTCGCATTTGTCGGCCGTGTAAAGCGCCGTGGCGTTCATCGGCTCCATCGTCGCGTGGTTCTGATACGGGTAGGCAAAGGTTGCCTCGATCACCTTGGCCGCACCGGCGAGTGCGGCTTTCACGTCGCCCGCCTTGTTGCCGATAAAGGCTTCGGGCGCGTCGAGCCCTTCCTTCAGCATGTCGGCGATCGTCGCGCTCGACACATTGACGTTCGGGCCGTCGTCCCAGACGATCGGCAGCGCCGCGACCGCGGTCTTGGCGTTCCAGAATGTGTCGGCAACGATGGCGACCGCGTTGTTGTCGACCTGGACGACCTGTTTGACACCGCGCATTCCTTGCACCTTGGCGGCGTCAAAGCTCTTTACCGTGCCGCCATAGGTCGGGCAGGCGCGGATCGCCGCGATGAGCATGTTCGGCAGCTTGATGTCGATCCCGTAAATCTGCTCGCCGGTGAGCTTGGGGCGAGTATCGAGCCGCTTGACGCCCTTGCCGATGAGCTTCCAGTCCTTCGGGTCCTTCAATGGCACATCGGTGGGTGGGTCGAGCTTCGCGGCTGCCGCGGCGACCTTGCCAAAACTGATCGTCTTCCCGGATTTGCTGTGGGTAATGACGCTATTGGCGGCGCTGCATTCCGCGGCCGGAACGTCCCAGTCCGCCGCGGCGGCGGCAATCAGCATCATCCGCGCGGCCGCTCCACCCTTTCTCACATACTCGTTCGACTCGCGAATACCGCGGCTGCCACCCGTGGAGAAATTGCCCCAAACGCGTTTGCGCGCGACGTTTTCGCCGGGGGTCGGGTAGTCGGTCGTCACCTTCGACCAGTCGCATTCAAGCTCCTCGGCGACCAGCTGCGCGAGGCCGGTCAAGGTTCCTTGCCCCATCTCCGAACGGGCGATGCGGATGATGACCGTGTCGTCGGGCTCGATGACGACCCAGGCGTTGATCTCCGGCGCCGCGTCGTCCGCGAGCGCTCTCGTGACGCCCCACGGCACGTGGAAGCCGAATGACATCCCGCCGCCGACCGCCGCGACCCCAGCGAGAAACGAGCGGCGCCCCAGTTTTGGCATATAGGTCATCGCCGCCTCCCTACGCCTTCGCCGCCGCGTGGATCGCTTCGCGCACCTGCTGGTACGTGCCGCATCGGCAGATATTGGTCATCGCGTCGTTGATATCGTCATCAGTCGGGTTTGGCTTCTCCTTGAGCAGCGACACCGCGGCCATGATCATGCCGCTCTGACAATAACCGCATTGCGGGACGTCGTGATCGAGCCAGGCCTGCTGGACCTTGTTCAGGACGCCACCCTGCGCGAGGCCCTCGATCGTCGTGACCGGCTTGCCCGCGACCTGGCTGACGGGGACCTGGCAGGACCGCGTCGCGACGCCGCCGATGTGCACCGTGCAGGCACCGCACTGAGCGATTCCGCAGCCGTATTTGGTCCCGGTGAGGCCGAGCGTGTCGCGCAACACCCAGAGCAGGGGCGTGCGCGGATCGGCATCCGCCTGATAGCCCTTGCCGTTGACCGTGAGGGAAACCATTGTCGTTCTCCATATTGTCGATGGTATCGGCCGTGCCGCAGGACAGGAGCGTCGGCTTTCTGCCCCACCTGGCGGGCCGCCAATAGAATGTGACCGAGCGTATTTGTCATGGCACGGGTTGTCCACTCTGCGCGGACGCCAAAAGCCGTTAGTTTCAATGGATTATAACGCCATTCCGGCGAACCGAACTTCCCGTCCGAGTGCGATTAGACTGCCGCGCTCGACTTCGTCGGTCGTGAGAAGCCCCTCTCACCAAAGCAACCGGCTAACATCACATTCGAGTGAGGTGCGTCCAAGGTATCGCGGATGGTCGAATTACTTGAACAGCTGCTCAGCCTTCAGGCTCGGGCAACTATAACGGTCACTCAAGCTTGGCGGCAGGAACTCGTCTTCATGCGCCCGTAGCGGCATTGATCGCTGAAATCGAGGGCGCTCTCGTTAGCGAGGGGCTTTGTGCCGTTGGGGCGAACAACGGATGGGGTTGCGTCGGGGCAGGCCGCAAAGGAATTTCAATCGGCTTTGCAAAAAATTGTCGACGGGGCCGGTGGGAGGCGAAATCGGAGAATTTTTGAGACGCCCCCCAAGACCGCCGTCGTGACGATTGGTTTGCGCGTGGTCACAGCCCTGTCGCGTACCAGCGATGGGGAAGCTTTGTCGAGGTGTCCTCGTACTATAGAGACAACAGCGGAGGCGGCGGCGAGATGCTTGTTGCCGATGAGCCGCGGAGCCTCAGACATGACGGTAGATCGCCAAGCCGGCGTTGACCGCTTCACCGTAACGGCGACCTCGTCGGATCACTTCGCTTGGCTGCGGACGCGCCTTGCTCTTGAGAGCACGCTGATGGCGTGGGTGCGCACCGGAATGTCCCTGATCGGCTTCGGGTTCAGCATCGTCGAGATTTTCAACCGTGTCGTTGTCAACCCGAGTGTCGCTCCAGTCTATTGGCCGGAAATGCCCCGGTATGTAGGGCTCGCCTTGATCGGCGGAGGCGTCCTGGCATTGGTGATTTCGTGCTTTCAATACGTCTGGGTGAGTAACTATCTAAGCAGCCAGCAGTTCCACGCAATTGCCGGGTTGCGCGAGGGCGGTGTAGGACGAACGCCCAGCCTCGCGATCGCCATCGCCCTTACCGTGGTCGGGCTACTTGCCTTCTTCGCCCTCCTGTTCCGCGTGGGCTAGACGAGGTCGCGGCGCAGCAAAAAACGTAGACGAATTGTCGATTGGGAGAAACCGGATGTCCGATCCGAAAGACAAGTTGGAAAAACAAGACGCTCTCCCATTCCCGCCAACGCCGTCGGCGAGCATTGCCGGCCGCACGATGCAGGAGTCGGTTTACCGGCAGCGGATAAAACCGCGTCGGCTTTCAGCCGACGCGCCGAACATAGTGGTTGTGCTAATCGACGATGCAGGCCCCGCGCTCCCGGCCACGTTTGGCGGCGAGATCGACACCCCGGCTCTGGACCGCCTCGTCAAGGAAGGGATCGCCTACAACCGGTTCCACACCACGGCGATGTGCTCGCCGACCCGTGCGTCCCTGCTCACCGGACGCAATCACCATCGTGTCGGCAACGGGCAGATTGCGGAGCTGGCGAATGACTGGGATGGCTATTCCGGGCTCGTTCCCAGGAGCAGCGCCCTCGTAGCCGAGGTATTGAAGGATTACGGTTATGCCACGGCGGCCTGGGGCAAATGGCACAACACGCCCGCAGAGGAGGCCACGCCAACCGGGCCGTTCGAGAACTGGCCGACGGGTCTTGGTTTTGAATATTTTTATGGCTTCATCGGCGGCGAGGCCTCGCATTATGAGCCCAACCTGATTCGCAACACGACATATGTTCTGCCGCCAAAATCCGTGGAGGAGGGTTACCACCTCAGCGAAGATCTCGCGGACGATGCGATCGGCTGGCTGCATAAGCACCGGGCCTTTCAGCCGGATAAGCCGTTCTTCCTATATTGGGCCAGCGGCGCGATCCATGGTCCGCATCAGGTCGCGAAGGAGTGGTCGGACAAGTACAAGGGTAAATTTGACGACGGTTGGGACGCGTACCGCGAGCGCGTTTTCGAGCGCGCCAAAAACCTGAGCTGGATACCTGACAACGCTCAACTTACCACACGGCACGAAACGATGCCGTCGTGGGACAGCATTCCCGAGAATGAGCGAGCCTTCCAGCGTCGCCTGATGGAAGTGGCAGCAGGCTTCACCGAGCACGTGGACGTCCAAATCGGTCGGATCGTCGAGGAGATCGACCGGCTCGGCTATGGTGACAACACGCTGATCTTCTACATTTGGGGCGACAATGGTTCCTCCGCGGAAGGCCAGAACGGCACCATTAGCGAATTGCTGGCGCAAAACGCAATTCCGAGCACCGTCGATCAGCACATCGCGGCGCTCGAAGAGTTGGGCGGGCTCGACGCGCTAGGCTCGTCTCTCACCGACAATATGTACCATGCGGGTTGGGGATGGGCTGGCGCCACGCCTTACAAGGGCACGAAATTGCTAGCCTCACATTTCGGCGGTACGCGCAATCCGCTGGCCGTCCGTTGGCCGTCGAAGATCAAACCTGATGGGGCCCCACGAGCACAGTTTCACCACGTCAACGACATTGTGCCAACGATCTACGAGATCCTCGGAATCACCCCACCACGCACGGTTAACGGCGTCGAGCAAGATCAGATCGACGGCGTGAGCCTCGCCTACTCATTTGCCGACGCGAACGCCAAGGGCCGGTTGCTCACTCAGTACTTCGAGGTCATGGGCAGCCGTGCGATCTATCACGACCACTGGCTGGCTTGCGCGCTTGGCCCGCGGCTTCCTTGGGTTCCGGGATTGCCGCCCGGCATCCGGGAGTGGACGCCGGACAATGATGTCTGGGAACTGTACGACCTGGAACAGGATTGGAGCCAAGCCAACGACCTCGCCGGCGAGATGCCGGAAAAGCTGGCCCAGATGAAGGAAATCTTCCTGATAGAGGCAACAAAAAACAAGGCGTTGCCTATCGGCGGAGGCCTTTGGATTCCGGTGCTTCACCCCGAGTTGCGCGTTGCACCGACCTATGCCGAGTGGACCTACGCGGGAGATATGGTCCGCATCCCAGAGTTTTCCGCTCCGGCCCTCGGCAACAAACCGAATGTCGTCACCATCGACGCCGTGATCCCCGACAACGCCAACGGGGTGCTCTACAAGCTGGGCGCGAATGCCGCTGGTCTTACCTGTTTCGTCGAAGACGGCATTCTCTGCTACGAGTACAACCTCTTCATCATTCAGCGTACGAAGATCCGCGCCCAAGAAAAACTGCCGACGGGCAAGGTGAAGATCCAAATCGAGACAATTTATGTCGTGCCGCGGCCCGGTGGTCAGTTGAAGGTGACGATGAAGGTGGATGGCCGGGCGATCGCGGAAGGCACCGTACCGATCAGTGCGCCGTTGATCTTTACCGCGAACGACTGCCTCGACATCGGCATCGCGCTCGGGTCGCCGGTTTCGCTCGATTACCATGACAAGGCACCGTTCAAGTTCAATGGCACGATCGAGCAGGTCCACGTGAAATACTTGGCGGAGTGATAGGCCGGAGTGCTCTCCATCTGAAGAGCCGAACCGATGGGCGAGCGCGTATGGGCTGTTGGTGACAGCTCTGACGATGGTTGGAAGTCACACGGCGACCGCGCAGCTCGTGAGCCCGCCCGCTCCACCGTCTGTCTTGGACGGTTTTCGAGGTCCCAGCGACACCGTAGATTTGGTTGCCGTTGAGTTCGATCAGCGTTCGCCCCGGGGATACACGCTTTGCCACCAAACGATGGCGATCAATCCCGGCGACCTTTTATAGGGGCGAATGTGATGCGATCGGCGAGTGGGGTTGCTCCGGCGCACTGAGGCACGGTATCCGCGCGCAGGCGCCGGCGGCATGAAGCAAGAGAATGCGTCGCACCTCCTCGATCGTATAGGGATTTGATTGAGTTGAGTGGCCGGATCGGACGATATATTCCGAGTCGACACCAGCGAGATGCGAACTCTTGTACTCGACGACACCGTCATTGCTACCCTCGACCGGGCCATTGCCGGCAACAGCGATTATCGAGTGTGCATGGACGCCCGGGGCGACTGGCGCGTCGGCGACCATTTGAAGGACCGGGTTGTTTGATGTCATCCCGAAAAGGCTCCCCAACTCCACCTTGCGGGGGTTCACCTTGAAGTCGTCGGCGCTCTTGTCCGCAAGGGCGGTCGAGGTCGCTACAATGTGTGCGGGCAGGGTGAGGAAGCGTCCGAGCAGTTCGGCGAACGGATATTCCGTCAAATAGCTGCCCCGGTGCGGTGTGGCGATGAAGACGACACGCCGGACGTTTGGCACAGGCTCAAAAAAGAACAAGCGCTGAAGGAGTTCGCGCTGCTCCGGTGAGAGGTCCATCGTGTCGATCGGCTTGTAGGCGATCGCGTTCCACAGCCATTCGCCGGCATCGAAAACCATTGCCTTTGCCAGCAGGCCGCCCTGGCTGTGGCCGATTACTACCATTTGTGAGAGCGCTGGGTCGGTTCCCGCCGGGTCGAGCTTTTGCACGGCATCGCGAAGTGCCTCGCGCAGCTATTAGGGCCTTGTAGCCAAAATCGCGAATAATCGAAGCCAGTTGCTCGATATCGATCTTCTCGACGATGACACGATAGCTGACGAGCGGTTGAGCGCGCCAGTTTTGGCTGATGTACGAGAAGAGGCGGTGCTCGATCTTGTTCCACTTGCTGGTGCCCGGCGGCAGGTGGTGGACGGCGATGTTGATGTCGAGTTCGTTGGCGAGCTTCTGCAACTCATGCTTCCACAAACGCACGCGTGAACCGTTGCTGCCGCCGCCATCGGCGGTAATCAGCAGTCGCGTGGCATTGGGATGGCGCGTTCGACCGATCTCCTGCCACCAGCGGCGAATGCTCTGGACGGCGAAGGCCGCTGTGTCGTGGTCGATCCCGAGATTTATCCAGCCTGCATTGGCGGCCAGATCATAGACGCCGTACGGCACCGCCCGGCCGAGTTCCTTGATCAGGAAGTCGTGCACCCGGACTTTTTCGGGATCGCCCGCCGGACGATATTCACGACCGCTGTTCTTGAAATCGCCAACCAATTCCTTCTTTTTCGTATCGACTGAGATCACCGGCTGACGCTCGGCCAGCGCCGCGCCCACCGCGCCGTTGATGTATTCGAACTGCGCATTCCGGTCCGGGTGACTATCACCCTCACGCGTCTTGCGATTGCCTTGCAGGCTGTAGCCCATGCTATCGAGCAGGGTGCTAACCAGCGTGCGACCAACCCGATGGCCTTGCGCCTGAAGCTCTTCTGCCAGCCGCCGGACGCTCTTGCACGTCCAGCGCAGCGGCGACTGCGGATCGCCGCGACAGGTTGGCTCGACCAAGGCGCCGAGGTCGCTCAGCAACGTCGCATCCTGCGCCACCGCCGTCTTGCGGCCACCACCGCGGCGCCGTATCCGGCCCAATTCCTCAGGCGCAGACAACTCCCGCAAGCCGCGACCAATCGTACTCGCCGCAAGCCCCGTCGCGGCTGATACCGCTGCGAGCCGATGCTTCGGCCGCCGCGACAACACGCCGACCGCGCTCGTTGAGAAACGGCGCTACCGCCGAAAACCGCTGCCAAATCGCCGCAACGTCAATCATCTATACAAGATATGGTATTCTCGCCTGCCTGAGAATCCTACATCTACAGAAACCAAATGACCGAGTCGCTTATTTGTGGACGGGCCCTTAGAGCGATACGCTACGGGGCGGGTTCAACCTGTTCAGCCATTACTTTCACTCCATTTTTGACGTGTGCTCGGGCATCGGTCCTAGATTTCGAGCGCCGCAGTTTCATGGAGGAAAGACGGGGCATTATCGGGCATGCTCGATTGATAATGCCGGGAACACAGATCGGCAACGGGACCGATCGGCGGCGCCGGCGCGGCGGCAATCTTGGATAACATCCGTGTACGAGGCGATGGCCGCTTCCTAATTAGTGTCGGTTGACACAGCGCACGGCAGCATCTTCGAGAAGCCGCCGCAGTTCCTGGGCCTGCTCCCATAAATCGTTTGCCCAAGTCGGCCGCGGATTGTCGCCAACCTCCGCTGGGCTCTCCTCCCACGGTCTCAAACCAAGCGCGCTGTGCAACGCGCTAATCGCATCGAGCATTTCGCGGTGACGACCACCTTCATCTTCCCAACAGTCGGCGTCCTCGCTGTCCTGGATTTCGCGCGCCCGGATGAATGCCTCAACCGCCTCGCTGGTGATCCGCGTGCGCTGCGCCCGCTTCAGTGGAGTGCGTTTTGCGGGCATGGCTAGTACCGCCCCGGCGGCCGACCTATTGGTTTAATCGCCTCGACATCGAGGCCAAGGCGGGCCAGTGAGCGTGTGATAAACGCTCGGCAAGCAAGCTCATGCCTTAATCCCGGATGATCGCGCAGCCCGGTTTTCGTCCGGAGGATCTCGCCGTCCGCGTCAATCTGAGCCCGCAGTGCCTCGGCGCGATCAAGCGCAGCGCAAGCCTGCGCCAGTATCTCGCGCCCGCCCTCATCCGCTATGTCGTATGAGGAGGTAATTGCGCCCCAAAGCCCGGCGCCACAGCTCCCGAGCGGTCGCGGTGGCGTATCGGGCTGTGATAGTGCGGCTCCCACCGGTGCGGCGAGCGTCAATGTGGCTTTCTTCACCATGAATGTTCCTCACTAATCGATTACGTAGTTTCAGAACAGGCCGATCAGGCACCGGTTGGAGGTTCGATCCGAAATAATCAAAAACCGTCCCCCCCCAGTGTCATTGATCCGGTTCGAGGCTGATCGTGTGGAGCGCCATCGGCAGCAAGGCGTCGGAACGCCCGCGGCTTGGGCGAGGGCCTCGCTGGGGACCGTGCCGCCGTCTTCGTGCCGCAGCTCGGCCGCGCGGCGTTGTCTGATGCCGGCCGCCTTCATCGGCGCGTCGTAGCGGATGTGACACCGCTGGCATAGGGCCCGCAGGTTCTCCGGATGGCAATTTTCCGGCTGGTGATCGAGATGGGCGATTGTCAAAACGAGAAAAACGCGCAGCATCACCGACGTCGTGCCGTCGCCGCAGAGCGCCCAATCGCCACGTTTGGGTGCGCCGAGTGCCGCCACGAACCGCCCATCGGGAAGCCGCCCGCCGAGCGTGTGGTTCGGCACGTCGCACCATTCGCAGCGATGCCCGGCACGATCGAGAATACGGCCTCTGATCTGGCGCCGGTCGGCTGGGCGGTGGTCCCGGTTTTCAGGTCGGATTGGCATCTTGCCCCTCTTTCAACAAGCGCCGCGGGGCGCCTCTAGCGGCCCCGCGAGCGCTATAGGGGTATGGGGGTTGACGCGCCCGCGCGCCGCCCGCACCCCGAAAGCAGAAAAAACAAAGGGTTGTGCGAACCGCCCGCACCGCCCGCAAACCGCCCGCGTTTTGCGCCCGCAAGGCAATATCAATGTCTTATTAGCAACCGCCCGCACCGCCCGCACCCCGCGCAGCAGTCGCCCGCACCGCCCGCACCCTCGCTTTCCGCGTCCTCGCTTTTGGCACCGTCCGCGCACCGTCCGCAGCAGTACCCGTAGCATCGCTTTTGACGTTGTCCGCACCCTCACGTTCTGCACAATCCGTAAAAGCGGTAGCACCGCTTTTCGCATCGCCCGCATCGCTCGCAGCCCCCGCGACATCGCTTTCGGGCACCGCTGCGGCGACCCGGAGCACATCGTAGAAATGTCGATCGCCGGCTTTTCGCGGCACGATTTCGATCGCCCGCGCCGCAAAGAGGGTCTGCATTGCGCGCTCGAAACTATCCTTGTTGAACCTCCCCCGATCCGGCCGCTTGGTGAAAACGCGCGGCGCGTAATTTCCTGACCTGGAGTTGTGGCTGAGGTACTGCCCTTCGGCTGTGGTCTTGGCGAGCAGATCGAGAAACACGCTCTCGGCGGTGCGCAGCAGCTCGACCGAGTCGGGCATGCCGGTCGCTGGCGGCCGGGTCGGGACGAAGACGCCATCCGTCCAGCGCAACTCGATCTGCTCCCCGCGCCGGGCTGCGTTAGCCTTCCGCCGGGTCAAAAGGCGCAAATCCGGATCGGCCGGCTCAGACTCACCCGGCGCGAGCGGCGTCGACATATAGAGGTGCGAGCGGAACGCACCGACCCATCCTGTGCTGCCGCTCTCGCCCGAGCCGCTGTTGATGCCGGCGCGGGTGGGATGCGCCAACGCGACCACCGCGCCCTGCATTTCGCGGGCGAGCCACCCGAGCGCCTGCTGCGTGAACCCGCGCGCCTGGCCGCGATCGTTCTCGTTGCCGGCGAAGATGTCGGCCAGAGTGTCTTCGATCACCAGCTCGGCTTGGTGATCCTTCGCGGCCGACAGCAGGCCGTGGAACAAATCGGTATGGCTCGCGCGGCCGTCGTCGAACTCCATCAACGCGTTGTCGTCGCCGAGCCGGGGCAACCACCGCATCGCGCCGAGATCGGCAAAGGTGCAGCCGTAGGCGCGGTTGATGTCCTCCTGCCGCCGGTGCATCTCGTCCAAATCGTCTTCGCAGAACATCAGCAGCGAATTGCACCGCCGCACCGGCAGGCCCAGCCATAACGCGCCGATCGCGCAGGCTGTGGCGAGCATCTGCGCGAGCAGGGTCTTGCCCTCGCCGGGCGCGCCATATAGCCCGGTAGCGCGCCCCAGCGGCACCCAGAGGGGCACCAGCCAGCGGCGTGGTGGCGCCGCGACGCCGGAGAGCGTAACCGGATCGACCAGCGCCAGCGTCGAAGGCGACGGATGCCCTTTCCGTTGGGTTGCGGCGCTTCCGCGGCGTTATCCTCGGCTTTGCCCGCCTCCTTCCGGTAGATGTCGTCGACGCATCGCGTGATGTCCGCATAGCGCACGCGCCAGCGCTGGTCGCGCCGGTCGGCGGGCACCTCCTCGAAAATCCCCCGGAGGCGGCCCAGCGCGTCGGCAAACGGCACGCC
>CAVZUA010000016.1:0-379873 GCA_963778385.1 uncultured Alphaproteobacteria bacterium
AAATGGTTGTAGGCGCCCGATGTAGATGTCACCCCTCTGCCAGATAGGAATGACACTTCCTGCGGATTTTGCGGGGGGTGTCTGGGGTGACGATACGGCTGATGAGCGATCGGGAGCTTTCGCGGTTCGAGGTGCTGCGGGATTTGGATCGAGGCCGGCTGACGGCCCCGGCGGCGGCGCGATTGCTGCGGCTTGAGCGACGTCAGGTATTCCGGCTTTTGCGAGCCTACCGGGCCGAGGGTGCGGCCGGTCTGATCTCGAAGCGCCGCGGTCGTGCGAGCAACCGAGCCAAGCCCGAGGCTCTTCGCACCAAGGCGCTGGCGATCATTCGCGAACGCTATTGGGATTTCGGCCCGACCCTGGCGGCGGAGAAGCTGGGCGAATTGCACGGGATCGCGCTCGGTCGTGAGACGCTACGCCAATGGATGATCGCGGACGGGCTGTGGCTCGACCGAAAGCAGCGCCTGAAACGCGTTCATCAACCCCGTTCTCGGCGCGACTGCGTCGGCGAACTGGTGCAGATCGACGGCTGCGAGCATTGGTGGTTCGAGGATCGCGGGCCGCAATGCACTCTGCTGGTGTTTGTCGATGATGCGACGGGCCGGCTGATGCACCTTCAATTCGTCGAGAGCGAGTCGACATTCTCCTATTTCCATGCGACCCGGGCCTATCTGGAGGCTTGGGGCAAGCCGGTGGCCTTCTACAGCGACAAGCACGGTGTCTTTCGCGTCAATCATGAGGGGGCGACCGGCGGCGACGGCATGACCCAGTTCGGCCGTGCTCTCAACGCTCTCCACATCGAGATTATCTGCGCCAATTCGAGCCAGGCGAAGGGTCGGGTCGAGCGGGCGCACAAGACCTTGCAGGACCGACTGGTCAAAGAGTTGCGGCTTGCTGGCGCGTGTGACCTGGCGGCGGGGAACGCGCTGCTTCCAGCCTTCATGGCCGATTACAACAAGCGCTTCGCCAAACCCGCGGCGAATGGCAAGGATTTGCACCGTCCATTGCACGCGGGCGACGATTTGGAGGACGCCTTTGCCTGGAAGGAAGAGCGCACGCTGTCACGGGCATTGACCCTGCAATACGACAAAGTGGTGTTTGTTCTCGCGCCGACTGACCAGGCCAAAGCGGCGATTGGCAAGCGGGTCACTGTGTTCGATTATCCCGACGGTCGGCTGTCGATCCGCTACAAAGGCGTCGAACTGGCTTATCGCACTTTCGACAAGTTGCGTCAGGTGTCCCAGGCCGAGATTGTCGAGAACAAGCGGCTCGGTGCCGTTCTCGCCTTTATCCGAGAACAACAAATCGAACGGGCGGAGACCCGCAGCCAGTCGGCACCCCGCCGCCGCGATCAACGCGACGCGCGGCTGTTCAAAGTCGGCTAAGATTCTCTACGAGCCGAGCGAGCAGGCGCTCGCTCGGTAAACCAACGGGCGCCACGGCGAAGGTTGTGCGACGACCGTCGGTCGGGAGTGATCTCACGCCGGCTACTTTTGCGTCGGCTTAGAGAAAATTAAACATCAATTTTATTTCAGCAGTCAGCAGAAACGAGCTTTTCTCCGCATCCGTGCTCGCCGTTAAAGGTGACCAAAAGATGATCGAAGGCGCGAGCCCGCATACCAAGCCCCAAGCTGCAATGGTGACCAAGGAGCAGTCCTTGCGGCGGTGCGGGTAGGCGCGTGAAGGCGATCATCGAACGGCATCCGTGGCTGCCGTATGTGGTGCCGTTCGCGTTGTTCGTCGAACTCACCGGCCTGCAGCCGTACGTGCCCGGCGGCGTCACCTGGGTCTATCCGGCGAAGACGGTGCTGACCGGGCTCCTGATCCTCGGAGTGTGGCGCTGGCTCGTCCCGTACGGCGATTGGTCCGCCTTGATCGCGGTCGCCACCGGTCTGCTGGTCCTGGTGTTGTGGATCCTGCCGGAGGGCCTCTACCCGCTGCTCGGCGAGACGACGATCTTCGACCCCTACCAGCACTTTTCCGGACCCCAGGCAATCGTCTGGATCGGATTCCGCCTCATCGGAGCGGCCCTTGTCGTCCCGATCGCAGAGGAGTTCTTCTGGCGCGGATTTCTGATCCGGTGGCTGGTCAGGCCCGACTTCCGGACGGTCGCGCCGGGAACGTTCACGTGGCTCTCGTTCCTGATCACGTCAGGTCTCTTCGCGGCCGAACATGCGCATTGGCTGGTAGGGCTAATGGCGGGGATCGCGTACAACCTACTCTGGTATCGCACGCGGAGCCTCAAGGCATGCATCCTGGCTCACGGCGTCTCTAACCTCGGCCTCGGCGTCTGGGTGCTCTCCACCGGACAGTGGAGCTTCTGGTAGTCAGCAGGATACGCGGCGCGGGCTACCGTGCTTCAATCGTCGCATTGAACCGTGCTCTGGCCGCGGCATTGCCGCTCGGCGAGACGGCGAAAGCAAAAAAGATGCAAAGCGCCTGGCCCACGGCGAGGGGGCCAGGGTTGTGCGACGGCCGTCGATCGGGCGCTGCGCTACGCATGGGCTCCGCACCCGCCCGCCGCCCGAACCCGACGACAGTGACATCTCTAACTGGCACAACCGGTGACATCTCTAAATAGTGGACACATTACGATCGACCCGGCGGCAACTCGCCGTCCGCTATGCGCGGCTCGCCATTCGACCGCAGCGTCATCCGGCGTCATGTCGCCCATGCCAAAGCAGCGAATGTTGCGACCGACCTTCTGTGCGTCGACAACCGCCTTGTTCCAAGGGCGGTCATCGGTCATGGGGCCTTCGACGGTAAATTCGCCGGTGTCGCGATCGACGACGATCAGAACAAAACTGCGGCCCGGCAATTCGATAGGCTCCTCCCACGATCTTTACGAGGCGATAGTGATTGTCGTCCCCGCGACAAACCGGCGCTTTGCTAGACCGCGCTCGACCTACCAAATGCCGACGAACGAGCTTACCGACGCTGAGCACACCGCGTTGATGTCAGCGGCGCGCCGTCGTCGCTGGAGACGTAGGTTGCGTGTTGCGCGACGCTTAGCGGCGATCCGAGTACCGACCGGGTCAACGTCACATCAACAAATTCGACGTGCGCCGCAAAGGCCACCGAACCCACCGGATCGTGATGAGAAGCTGATCTATCGCTCGGGCATAGTGATGCCCCTTTGTTGCGCCTCGGGGAGTGGATGATGTCCAGGTTAGGTCTAGTCCTTGCTCTGCTCTTCGGCCTAGCGGGCTGCGGCGGCGGTGTGACAACGCCTTGCGGCGGCGCTGCTGAAGCCCAAGACCCGACCGGCATATGCGCCAGTTCGCATAGCCACACTGGTGCCGGCTAGACCACTATTAGGGTGATATTGCCTTCACCTCATTGACTACACCATCGGCCGTGTACTCGATCGACACGATGACAACCTCACCGACGGCCCGGAACGGCTTGTGTCATGACAACCTCCAAAGCGCTTCCTCACTAACACCATTTTGGGTCCCCAAAAATTGCTGATTTTCAGAAAGGAAAGGCGCGTTGACGATTGATAAAATTTTGAGGACCCTTTCATTTTTGTGGGTCGTTGGGCGCGTGGGGGAACAAAAATTCACGCGCCGGCCAGGGGGGATCGGTTTTGCCTATTGACAGCCTGTGGCTGACCCGCGGCGCCGGCCCGCCGCCAGCGGCGCTCGGCCTGGCCGCGGTCGAGCCGCTTAAACGGCTTGGCCGAGGCGGGTAGGTGGGACCAAGTATGGAACGTCTGAGCCGTCCGGCTCAAACGTGGCAGAAATCCTGGGTTTCTAGCCCGGCACCGTAGAGATGTGAGCTGCGATCGTGGGTGTGTTAGCTTCTAGTCACACCCAGCGTTTAAACAGCGCTGCCAATTCGCAGTATGGCGGAGATGGTATCCGCCCAACTCTACCTATAAGCTGTTGATATCACTCGTCTACTGTTGAGCCGTCCGCGGCTGACCCATCATTGAGCCCATCATTCTCCAGCTGCAGCGGCGCCGGCTCGGCGTCGATCGTCTTGATGCCGACAACCTCCATCAACCTGCCAGGTACTCGTCGCTGTCGTCTATCACGCTGATATCAATCTGTTTTTTGTCGATGAACATGCCAAGATGCTTGCCGATCAACTCGACCGCCCGGTTCGATGCAGCCCGGTCGCCAGCGCGCGCCGCCAGCGTCGCATTGCGCCGCAGCGGGCGCATGACCCAGAAGGCGTCGACGCCGGCACGTTCGGCGGCCGACAGGTCGGCCAGCTTCGCCGCAGCCGTCTTCTGCGCCAGCAATTCGGCGATCCTGGCGTTGATGCGTTCGTTCAGCCGTAGCCGGCAGGAGTTGCTTCGGTTCCTCGGATAGCCTGCATTACGTAGGCATCAACTATGGTGCTGCCTGCCAGCGATCAGCTGAGCGAAGGCCTCGTGTTTCTGATTGACAGTATCATGTCTCACCATGTTGGTCGTCACAAAACGATAGCCTGCCGTCAGAAAATGACGGCTCAGCCGTCACCAGGTGGGCCATTTTGAGCCTGATTGACGGCGCTGTCGTCACAAAATGAAACCCGGTATTCATCCGCCAGCTGTATGCTGCCAGTGTCAACCACATCCCGACACTGGCTCCCCCAGGCACCCAGCCCCGCTCGCGGGGCTTTATCGTCTGGTCCTCCTTCATGCCGGAGCCAGCCCCCTCGGGGTCGTCAAAATAGAGACATTATGGCCAGTCCCTATTTTGAGGACGCCCGAGGGCGATCGGCGCCGGGCTTTCGTTGCGTGACGATGGCAAAAAAAGCAAAAATCTCCCTCGATCTGCTGGGCGAACTGGTGGTCGCTTGCGCGACGAGATGCGCGAGCTGAAGGCGACCGGCAAAAGCAGCACAACATCGTCGTCCGCATGCTGCGCCGGATTGAGGACCGTCTCGACCGGCACGATGAGCTGTTGATATCGCTGCTGCAAAGCGACCACGACCTGGAGCGACGGCTGCGGGCGGGGGAACGGGCGAAGGAGGGCGAGTGATGGCGCTACAACTAGGCGCCCTGCTTAGCGCCGGGCGTCGCCCGAGAAGGCTGACAAGGCGGCCGAGGAGCTGGCGGGCTACGAAAACCGGCTCGCCGGTATCGAGACCCGGCTCACCCTCCTCACCTGGATGGTCGGGGCCAACATCGCCATGACCCTGGCGGTATTCGTCAAACTGTTCGTGCGTTGAAGGTGCCGCAATGACCATCGACGATCTGCGCAATGTCGGCGTGGCCCTTTACGGGCCGCGCTGGCAGCGCGAGCTGGGCAGGGCGATCGGCACCGACCATCGCACACTGGTCTACTGGCTGGCCGGCAAGCGCCGGCTGCCGGCCGACCTGGGCGAGCGCATCGACGCCGTGCTGATCCGGCGCATCACCGAGCTGGTCGCAGCGCGGCGTGATCTGAAGCAAGCGCTCAAGAAAGCCACCTGACATGAGGAACGACAGTGACCGACCTGTATTTTGATCAGATCGGCCTCCGCGAGAAACTAGCGCACATCGATCTGATGCTCGCCCAGCATGACCGCGTGCGCCAAGAGATGCGCTACACGCCGATCGTCGCCGGGATCAGCGGCCTGACCGGAGGGGCGCTCTCCTGGCAGCACGATTTGCCCTCAACAGACTGATCGCGCCCGGCACGCTATGAAACGCTGCCCGAAGACCTGGCGCTGGTGCAGCGCTGCGGCGAGGCGCTGTGGGGCGATGGTGGCGCGCGAGCTTTCGGCTCCAGTTTGGCATCAACCCCAAGACCACCCGGCGCTGGATGTCCGGGATGATTCCGCACTCTCTCTGGGTCGCATGCACCAACAAAGCTCCGTCGTCAGTGCCCCGGCAAATAGCCGCATCAGATCGCCTATTCGATGAGAGGACCGACACCTGCAGGGCGCGAGTGCGTGCCCCTGCGGGGACCTGACCTCTTTCGGTTACGGCGCCACCGGCACGGTGATGGACATCAACGCCGGCGGCTTCGATACGCCGCCAACCGGGGATCAGGTGGCCGCCGGCAAGGCGCATTTCCTGAAAGCGCCCGAATTGTCGCGGCCGCATTCATACGATAGTGACTACCTGGAAAATCGTCAGTATGACGAAGCAATCAATCATTTCTAGGGGTAAGGGCAATGACGAAAATCGGAACGCTCTAGCCCACCCACGTCGCCAGAACTATGCCGCCGGTGCCTCGTTACCCCAGATATCCCATCCCGCGCGGCGGCGACGAGCGAACATTTCGAGCCTCCGCTGGTGCGGGAACATCCGCTCGATCATCTCGGCAAAGGCGTCCGGCTTCTCACTGTGTCGGCCGCGTTCAAATGTCATCACTTGGGGAGGCTGATCACCCATTGCCGGTGCCGGGATGTTTCCTCTTGTTGCGACCAGCAGCAGCTCGGCTTGGTTGCGGGTCCAGTAGCCGGTCCCAGCGTTTGGCTTAAGCCACACGAAGTAGGACTTGTAGGTAAAGCCCCAGCGCTTGATCAGCTCCATCGCTTGTTCCAGCATCGGCGCGGTTGCCCAGAGGAAGAGGGCGCAGTCAAATGCCGCCGGCAGCTCCAGCGTGGCGATGGTCTCCAGCGTCATCGTGGGGTAGTGGTTATCGGCGGCGCGATCCATGCCTGTCTCGGGCGACCATGGTTCGAACTGCCAGGGCGGATCGGCGAGGATGACGCCGTAGAGCTGACGACCGAGCAGTTGAGACACCTCGGCGGTCTTTGCCGCCAGCGCCACTTCGCGCGCTTCGCGAGCGGCACGCTTGACCATGTGCTTTGCGCGGTCCGGGTTCGCCGTCGCCTCACGCTGCCGATCAGGGGGAAGCTGCGCGATCTTGGCGGCAACCGAGACGGCGATCTGCCCCTGCTCGGTCGCCTCGATCAGCTCGGGCAGGCCGTGCTCGCGGACGACACTGGCGCGCGCGATGCTGTCGGAACTGACGTTGAACAGGACGGCCTTCTCCGTCTGCGAGGTTCCCGCAATTGCGGTATGCTGGTTGTCGCCGCGGCGCAGCGTCGGGAGCTTGGCGGCAACCATTGCGCGCTGGCTCTCGCTCAGGTGCCGGCGGCAAAGATTGGCCGAGATGACAAAGGCGAACGGGTCGATCCCCCGTTCCTCAGGATCGAACATCTCAAAGGGCACCAGGAGACGGCCTGCGTCGTCGATCACGTGGACCCCGCCTTGCTCCGCTGCATCGAGCCGATTGCGCCCGTCGAGGAGCGACAGCGACCCATTTGCTTCCTTCATGACGACGACCCGGCTCAGCATGCCGTGCGCTTTGATGTCGGCGGCGAGTTCGTCCAGCGCTTCAGCTGACATCAGCGGAAAGATTTCAGCCGCAGGGTGGATAGGTAAAAAGTTACGCCAGCTCGTGCCATCTTCTGTTGATGAAGTGATTGGCCGGCGGATCGAAACAGTCGTCATGGCGCGATCTCCCAAATCCCTAACTGAGCCCTGCGCTGTCGTCGCGGCGGTTGGCAGCCGTCGCCGACGCGGTGTTGGCCGCCACACCAGCGCCAACGTGGAGGCGCGTCATCGTGTCAACTGCCATAGCCTGATCGGTCGCGGGCGGCAGCGGGCGGCGGGAGAAGCGCTGCCGGACGCCGGTATTGTCATCAGGTCGGCCCGCGCCTCATCGACACCGACGACCTCGCAGCGGTCGAGCAGCAGGACGATCCCCATGCAATCGAACCGCGCATCGGGGCGGTCGGGGTTGCACCCGAACACATCGAGGTCCGACCAGCCGCAAGCTGCTGCCTTGGCGGCCCAGCGGTCGACAAAGACCCCGGCGGCATCGACGATCCGCTGCCAACGCGCGGGCAGGAAGCCAGCAGGTCGGAGGCATAGCACACAGTGCGGCGTAACCTTCCGCCCAGGCGCGAGGGACACCGGCACCCAGTTCGATGATGGCGGCGCGCTCATCGCAGGCATGGGCTCCGTCTTTCCCGAAATCTTCTGGAAAGGCGGCTGGCGCAACAATCCCCATCGCCGCCAAGGCGGCAATGGCCTCGGCCTTTCGACCGGCGTACCAGGTGGGCTGGCAACGAGAGTGCAGCCAGACCCTACTACCGTCGGTCCCGATCCCGAAAGGCAACAGGGGATCGAGGGGTTGCTCTCCGCCACCGCAACCGAAACAGCTGTCTGCCGGCGAGCACACGGAATTGCGCTTCAACCATTCGGCAACGCACCAGGCGCGGGCACGGGCTTCGGCTTGTTCGCGCGGCAGCAAGCCATCCAATTTGCAGATGTCGACCCGCTCGTCGAAGAAGACCTGCCAGTCCTGAGCCGACCAACCGTCCCGGCCAGGCAACGGCAGCCGTACGATCTCGGCCTTGTGACGCGACAGCAAATCGAGCACAACGGTCGGCGGCGGCGCGCACGCTTCCAGCACCAGATCGTCGCCGTCGATACGGAGTTTGTTGCCGGCGGCGCGGGCCACCCTCAGTGCGTCGGCCGCGGGAAATGCTGCTGCGACCAGGTGGGGGTCTGAGTTGCGGGCGTCGCCTGCCTGTGGTTCGAGACCCGATGCAAGCGCGGCCAGGATTTGAGCCTTTGCTTCGCGCAATTGACGCACCAACGCCGCGGGGACCGGCCTCGCGCCGGCACGAACGACCAGGCGGTCCTCGCCGCCGGGACGGACACTTGCCCCGATCTCGGCAAAGCGATCGAGAAGCTCCGGAGCCGTGGCTGTCATACGACGAACTCCTCGCCAGGCGGCACATCAGGAACGTCATCGTCGTTTTCAGTTGGAGCGGACGCTGGAGGGCTGAAAACATGTCCCGCATCTCCCCTATCTCCCGCCGGTCGTCCCGCAGGGAGGGAGATAGGGGACATAGGGGACATAGTTTGGCCGCCTGCCGGATCGGAAATGGTGTAAATCAACCTGTCGCCCGAGCAGGTCAGGTGCACCTCGTAGTAACCTGTGTTGTCCTTTTTGAATGCTTTTAGGGTCGCGACGGTCGAGGCGTCGACGCGCGTCGGTCGGTCGACGAGGCGGTTGTTCAGGAGCTTGCCGAGCGAGCCGGCGGTCGGCCGATTGAGCTGGCGGCCCAGCAATTCGCCGAACGCATCGAGCAGATGCTCGGCTATTTCCTGCGCCTCCGGCTCCACATACTTCCCAAACGAAGCGGTGCCGGCTTCGATCAGTCTCACGATTTCACCCGCCGCGAAAGGTCTCGCGCCGAACTCGTCCCGCAGTGTCGACAGCATGGTGGCGGCCGCGGCCGTTTCGTCGTCGTCGCTCTCGCCGGCGTTGAGCAAGGAAAGGCAATCAATGCTTTCGCCGATCAACGTTGCCGCATGCTCGACTGGCCAGCCGCACAACGACCACCAATCTTTGAACCTGGTCTTCGCCACCTGGCCTGCGGGCCGGTTTTGGCAGCCGTAAATGAGGATGGTGTAAAGGCAGCTCAGAATTTGGCGACGGTGCTGCGCCGTCCAGCCGATCGGGTCGGGATGAGCGAACGCGCGGTTTTCGGGGTCGGGCCGGTCGACGTTGATGACAATGGAAAAGCTGCGGCTGACCAAATCGCCCTTCGGCCCGATGCTGTTGCCGGTGAAAATCTGAACCGTGCCGGCCGGCGCGTTCTCGAACGCCGATTTACCAAGAATCCGATCGCTGGTCTCGGGGCCGGTCAGTGCTTTTTCGATGCAGGCGCTACTGATCTGTGCCCCGCGCGGTATGTTGTCCCAAACTAATGCGGCAATCGCCTGCCGCAGATAGGCGAATAACGCCTTGCGCCGCTCTTCCTCGTTGTCGGACCAAGCCGCCGCAGCCGCCATGCGGCCGAAAATAGCCATGATGATCATGTGTACGAGGGTGGTCTTGCCCCCGCCACGGTGGCCCGCGCGCACGAACCAAGCCGGCCGCTCTTTCAGCAAAACCCGTTCGATTAGCGACAGACACAGCATGATGGCGAGCAGCTTGCCGACCATGTTGGCTTTCACGTCGACCAACCATTCGTCGAGGAGCCAACACAACGCCGTCTTAACGGTTTTCTCGGTCGGCGGCGCGGCCGGCAGACAGGCGAGGAGTTGTGGTTCAATCCTGTGTATCAAGCCGCTACTGCGGTCGAGGCCGGCCCCGGCGATGATCGCACCGTTGATCGCCACCAGCGGCGCGGTATTGATGGCGCGGCCGACCGGCATCATGGATTTTTCAGCACTGATCGCCATCAGCGCTTTGATAAACGGCTCCTGCAAGGCGGCCGCGTAGCTCGGCTTCCTGTCGGTCGCTTGGGTCTCGAAGCGGATGTGTTGCTCGATCAGGAGTTCCACTTCGACGGGCGACACCCGCACAATTGTGGGTTCGGCCGGGGCGCGAAGGCTGAAATCATCTCCCGTATCTCCCTCATCTCCCGTCTTGGGCACCACGGCGTCAGCATTACTGCCGGTGGCGGTCAGGAGATGCAGGCCCCAAGGCTCAATGGTGCGCACCTCGATGATGTTGCCCGCGGCGTCGCGCATGGGCGGCTCGGCCGATTGATCGGCAGCCAGGGTCTGGTCCACGAGCTTGACGATCGGGCCGCGCTCGCCATTTCCCGGCGGCAGCGGATACACGAGGCGCTTGTCCAGGGCGATCTGCCGGTCCTGAGCCGCCTTGCGCCTGGCCGCGTCGCGCCGGTCCCTCTCGGCCTTGAGACGTGCCTGGATCGCGCGAACCCCGATCTTCGCCTGCTTTGCCGCTATCGCGATTAATCCGGCCAGTTCATCGGCCTCGATGTCAGCCTGCGGGACGATGGCGCACAGCACGTCGACGACATGCTGAGGGTCTGCCACCTCGATGGCGGCGCGTGCAGTTCGCGCGTCGTGGCGCAGTTGATAGAAAGCCCGACCGTGAGCGAAAGAACTGATGAAGATCGCGCACGGGTCGGTCTTCGACCTGAGGACCATCGCCTTGTCGCGGCCATAGCCGGCGCCTTCAAGCGGGTCGGCGAGGGTCTCGCCGATAAAACGGTCGGGGTCGGCCAGCACCGCCTCGACGCTGACAAAGCCGAGATGATCGAAGTCCAGCATAAGCTGCGGCGACAGCGAGCCGTAGTGACGGGACGCGACGGCACGCACTGCCGCGACGAACGGCATGCCGGTGCGTTTGCTGATGTCTTCGGCCAGCCGACGGTCGGCTTCGGCGCGAACCTCGGTGGCGCGAGGCTCCAGTGCAATCCGCGCGCGCTCTTTTGCCTCCCGTACCCGAGCCAACTCGTACTCAGTCAGGGCCGGGATGACGGTTCTCGTGTCGATCGCATCCCCGTCGTGCGGAATGGGCGTTCGAGCCGCCGCGTCTTGCATTAGCGGCGGAACCACCTCGGGCGGCCCTTCGAAGACCAGCCGCTCGCCAAAGCGCACGGTGGCGTCGACTATGGAGCGGTCGAGCAACTGACCAGCTTTCCCGATCCGGTACCAGCCGAAGCCATGCAACCAACACAAATCGTGCAGCGTCTTGAGCGCTCGGTCGATGTCAGTGCCGTCTGCGACCAGGACATAGTGGTGCTCGCCACCGCTGCCGGCGATCTCCTCGCCAGTGTCACTGCGCCAAAGCCCCGCGCTGGTGCTGTTCCGAGTCACGCGCGCCGCCTGCGCCAGCCCCGGCGAGATCGACGTCAGTGCACCCCAGACGCTGCCGGCGGCAGCGACCGCGGCCGACACTTCGGGCGGGATGCCTTTACGATCGAAGTCGATCAGCGCCCAGCCAGGCGATCCCGGAATGTAATCGATGAACTCCCGGGTGCGGGCGATGGCGCCGGGATGATCTTTCAGTTTTTTCTCGGTGGTGATCGTCACCGAGTTCGGAAAGCCGCGGTTCGAGAGCGCCAAGCGCGATTGCCTGGTCGGAACCGCAAGACATAATGCACTCGGCGAAACCACCGGCGGTTGCCGCCGCGGCCCGCGCTGCGGTGCCCCGAACCATCAAACAGCTAGACCCGTCACTCCGCACCTTCCCCGTATCGTCGAGGAAAATGCGCTTCGACATCAGTGGCTCGACACCGCACTTTGTTATCAGTGTTATTTGCGGGGTCACGGCGCGCGTGCCCCGTTCAGTCGGCGAAAAGGAACGGCGCTACCTATGACGCCTGGCTGCCCTGCCGCCACACGCAAGTTGTTAGAGTCGGGGTGACTGCCCCCACGCAGTTCCCCGCGGTTGTTTCGGGACATAGTTCATATGACCCGTTCGCGACCGGTGGCACCGTGTTTTTTGCGAGATTTGCGTGCAGCGTCCCGACCGGCCTTGCCGCGATTTGCCTCGGCAGCCTGTTCTTCGGAGGCAAGCCGCCTTACTATCGTGGGGAAATCTTCGTCGGTATACGAAGCACCGCCGACCCTATAAAGCCGGACACGACCAGCCTTGACCCATTGATAAAAAGTCGATTTGGCGCAGTTACCGCGGTAAACCTCGACCGCGCGGATCATCTGCGACGCCTGGGCTCTCGATTCCGACATTTTGTTCACCCCCGCCAGCGCGCGGGGGAGCTGGCGATTAGCTAGAGAGAGCTTTTCCCATTTCTCGCTTCCTGCTTCTCGCTTCCTGGTCTGCCGGGCGTCGAGCCCCCGGAAGGGTTCCGTCACGTTGGAAGGCCCAACCACACGGCGCGAAAGTTCAATCCTCAAAGATTGTAGGCTCCTGGGAATACCTCTACAAGCCTTGTCGCACGCTTACAGTCCAAGCGCTCGTGATGATGGACGCATGCGATGGGGCGGGTGATGGGATAGATCCCATGCTCAGCCATAACACTTTGTAAAGGCTTATCAATGTTCGAGGGCTTCACCCGCACCGAGATCGAGACCTCAAGCGCGCGCATCCATTTGCGCCATGGCGGCGATGGTCCGCCGCTGCTGCTGCTGCACGGCAACCCGATGACGCATGTGTCGTGGCACAAGATTGCGCCGCGCCTGGCGCAGGATTTTCACGTCGTCTGCCCCGATCTGCGCGGCTATGGCGACAGCGTCGGGCCCGACGATGCCGGCCCCAACAACATCAATTACTCGTTCCGCGCGATGGCCCAGGACCAGGTCGAGGTCATGGAAAAGCTCGGCTATCGCGAGTTCCTGGTTGCGGGGCATGACCGCGGCGCCCGCACCACGGCGCGCATGTGCCTCGATCACCCCGACCGGGTGAGAAAGGCGGCGCTGGTCGACATCCTGCCCAACCATCACATCTGGACCCACGCCTCAAAGGAATGGGCGCTGCGCTCGTGGCACTGGCCGTTTATGGCGCAGCCCTACGATTTCCCCGAGCGCATGATGGCCGGTGTCGACGCGCGCTGGTTCATGGAGAAGAAGCTGTCGAAGCCGGGAATCGGCCTCGGCTTTTTCGATCCCGAGGCGTTCGAGGAATATGTCCGCTGCTTCAACTGGAAGACGATCAAGGGCTCCTGCGCCGATTACCGCGCCTGCGTGACCTGCGACCTCGACATGGACACCGCCGATTTCGAAGCCGGCCGCAAGATCACCGTGCCCTTGCTGGTGATCTGGGGCGCGCGCAGCCACACCGAAGGCGTGCACGGCGACGTGCTGGCGGTGTGGCAGAAGAATTACGCGGAGAACGCCTGGGGCGGCGCGCTACCCTGCGGCCACTACGTACCCGAGGAAGCGCCGGACGAGACCTACGCCCATTTCATCAAGCATTTCAAGGACTGAGCGGCGGCAGCCCCCACCTGGCCCGCTGGCGCGGACCGCCCTCCCCCGCTAGCAGGGGAGGGTTTCATCGCACTCCCTCCCCCGCTAGCGGGGGAGGGTCGGGGTGGGGGTCAGGTCCGGAAAGCAGGGTCGAGCTTGTCGCACAGGCGCAGCAGCGCCGGCCATTCGCGCTGCCCGCCGAGGCGCGGCGTGTTGCCGGCATTGGCGAATTGCGCCGCCTGTTTCTCGCACGTCTCCTCGGGCGGGAAGACCAGCTTGGCACCGGCAGCGCAGGCCGCCTGCGCCTTGAGCTGCGCCTCGGCCGAGCGTTCGAAATGGTAGGTGTAGGAGAACGCCTCGGCGACATTGCGCCCGGTCACCAAGAGCCCGTGATTGCGCAGCACCAGCACCGGGTGGTTGCCGATCGATTGCTGCAGCCGGGTGCGCTCGTCCATGTCGAGCGAGACGCCTTCGTAATCGTGGTAGCCGAGGCGGTTGTGAAAGCGCATCGCCCATTGCGACAGCGGCAGCAGCCCCTCTTCCTGCACGCCGACCGCGATATCGGCTTCGGTGTGGGTGTGGATCACCACCTCGACATCGGGCCGGCCGAGATAGATCGCGCCATGGATCACCACGCCGGCAAAAATCGGCTCGTATTCCGACGGCTCGACGAGGTTGCCGTCAAAATCGACCTTGAGGATGTTCGAGGCCGTGACCTCGTCGAACATCAGCCCCATCGGGTTGATCAGCATGTGATCGGGCTCGCCCGGCACCCGCGCCGAATTGTGCGTCAGGATCAGATCGTCCCAGCCGAAATGCGCGACGAGGCGATAGCAGGCCGCGAGATCGACCCGCACCGCCCATTCCTCCGGGCCGATATGGCGCGGCCGCGAAGCCTGGATGTTGAGCGCGTCCATGGGTTCTTCTCCTTCGTTTCACGGTCCGCGGCGAACGCGAACACCTCGGTCTGTCACAACGATAATCGCGCCGGCGGCGTCATCCAAATTGATGTCGTCGATCACTCTTTGCGCAAGCTCCAAATACGCATCCAACCCTTCTCCACGCGACCGAAAGAGAATGATCCCAGCATGAGTTCCCGGCGGGCGGTGCCGGCGATCGGCCAATTCCTTGTCGGCCGTCACAAGCCAGCGGCCCTCGTCCTGGATACCCTGCCACAAGTCGCGGTCCGCCATTCCGCGCCAGTCTTGGTCCGCCACGGTTACGGCATCGTGTCCATGCCGGACGAAGAGATCGGCAATTTCCTCGGGCAGGTTCTCGTCGACCTTCAACCGAGCCACTATTGGGCATCGGCATCAATGTCGGCATCCACATCGGGGGCTGGAATCGCGGTGGCTTCCGCCGCCAGGGCCGAAGCGAACCACAATGCCGCCGTCACATCCTCGATCGTCAGCTGCGGCCAGGATTTAAGAACCCGCTCAAGCGAATGTCCCTCTGCAATGGTCCCCACGATCACACTTGCGGGCACGCGCGTGCCTTTGATGCACGGCTTGCCGTGGTGAATCCGGGGATCGATGCTGATCCGCTCGCGCCAGTCCATCGCCGCAGTCTACGCCGGAATCACACCGGCGCGAAACATGGCACCGGCGGTCCGCCTTCGCTCGGCTTGAACACGACCTTGACCTTCTGGCCGATCTTGATCGAGTCGAGGTCGCAATCGACGATGTTGGTCATCATCGCCGGCCCCTCGGCGAGCGTCACATAGGCGATCGCGTAGGGCACCGGCGCGCCGCGGCGCAGCACGCTGTAGGTGTAGATCACCCCGCCGCCCGAGACCTCCTGCCACACCGTGTCGCCACTAAAGCAGAACGGGCAGTTGGCGCGCGGGTAGAAATGCAGCTCGCCGCAGGCGTTGCACTTCTTGACCAGCAGCTTGCCCGCGGCGGCGCCGTCCCAATAGGGCTGGGTTTCGAGATTGGGCTGGGGCGCGGGGATTTTGCGTACTTGTTGTCCCTCGGGCATGGTCCCTACTCCCTTTCCATGATGACGGTCGCCGCACCGTGCCGCGTGCCGAGCGAGCCGCCCGTGCCGTGCGCCAGCGCGATGTCGCAATTGCGCACCTGTACCGCCGGATGCGCCTCGCCGCGGAGCTGGCGCACCGCCTCGACCACTTTGGTGAGGCCGCCGCGGTTCGACGGGTGGTTGTTGCACAGGCCGCCGCCATCGGTGTTGAACGGCAGCTTGCCGACGCCCGAGATCAGGTTGCCGTCGCTGACGAACTTGCCGCCCTGGCCCTTCTCGCAAAAGCCGAGATCCTCGATCTGCATGACCACGGTGATGGTGAAGCTGTCGTAGATCGAGGCGTATTTGATGTCGGTGGGTTTGACGCCGGCCTCGGCGAACGCGATCGGGCCCGATATCACGGCGCCCGAATAGGTCAGGTCGAGCTTGCCGCCGTACTGGTTCTTCGGCCCTTCGCCGGCGCCGATGATTTTGACCTTGGGCCGCTTGAGGCTCTTCGCGATCTCCGGGTTGGCAAGGATGATCGCGCCGCCGCCGTCGCTGATCACGCAGCAATCGAGCCGGTGCAGCGGGTCGGCGATCATTGGCGAATTCACCACATCGTGCACCGTCACCACGTCGCGCAGCATCGCGTGCTCATTGTATTGCGCGTGGTGCGAGGCGGCGACCTTGACCCAGGCAAGCTGCTCGCTGGTGGTGCCGAACTGGTGCATGTGGCGCATCGCGCACATCGCGTACATGTTGGCGGTTGCCGGGCCGTAGGGGAACTCGAACTGCGTCTCGGGCATCGGCGCGGCCGGGGCGCGCGGCGCGGTGCCGGTCTGCATGTTCTCGGCGCGCGGCCGGCCGGCGAGCGTGATCAGCGCGACATTGCACTTGCCGAGGGCGATCGCCTCGGCCGCATGGCCGACCTGCAGCAGGTAGGATGAGCCGCCGGTATCGGTCGAATCCCAATGCTTTAGCTTGAGGCCGAGATAATCGATCATCGACAGCGCGCCGAGCCCGGACATGTCGCCGGCGGCACAGAAATAGCCGTCGATATCGTCCTTGCTGATCCCCGCGTCCTCGATCGCGCCCTTGGCGCATTCGGCGTGCAGCTGGTACAGCGTCTTGTCCGCCGCCATCCGCGTCGGATGCTCGTAGACGCCGATAATGTAAGATTTTCCCTTGATGCTCATCGCGTTGCGGTCCTCCCGGGGCCCTCCCTGGCGGGAACTGCGGATGGGATACCGTTCGGCGCGTCCGGTCAATCCCGGATCACGCGCGGCCGACATTCACGTTCCGCCGGGCGTCTGGGACAACTGTGATTTGACGCAGGTTCCGACGCGCTTCTATCGTCGGTTTTGTTGCATCCCATCGGTAGGAACCCATGCGTCTCCACACAGGATTGCTGCTCGGCGCGCTGCTTTTCGCAGCGCCGGCCGCTTATGCGGACAAGCTCGATCTCTCGACCATCAAGTGCGAAGACTTCGTCAAGGCCGGCAAAGACAACATAATGGTGATCATCACCTGGCTCGACGGCTATTACAAAGATGCCGACGCGCCTCCGGTCATCGACTTCGACAAATTCCAGAAAAACTCGGCAAAACTCGGTAAGTATTGCGGCGAGAACCCGGATACGGGCCTGATCACCGCGGCGGATAAGACCCTCGGCGGGAAGTGATCGGCGGGAGCTCATCCGCGCCGTAGCCGAGCCGCACGGGCGGCAAGTCATCCCGAATAGTGGCGCACCAGCATTTCCGTGGTCGCCAAGCCTGGATTATGCTACCCGATAAAATCGACGGGAGGAAGGTATGCACGCGCATCGCTGCGTGCTGGCCACTGTCACGTGGCTGGTGATCGCCGTCCCGGGCGACGCCGCAACCCGAGACTATACAAAACTCACCTGCGGTAATTTCCTCGCTTCCGGCAAGGATAACATGGCCGTGATGATCTGGTGGCTGCGCGGCTATCACGCCGGGAAGAGTGGCAACATTTCGTTCGATACCAGCGACCCCTACGCCGCCCGCCTCGGCTTTTATTGCGGCAGCCATCGCGCCGAGAACCTGATCGACACCTCCGAGCGCATTCTCGGCGACCTCGACCGCGGCATCTGATCAGCCGGCGATATCTGCGATCTCCTTTGCGCCGTAGCCGAGTTCTCCTAACACCGCTTCGGTATGCTCGCCGAGCCGCGCGGGCGGCAGGTTCTGGTCGAGCTTGGTGTCGGAGAAGCTGACCGGGAACGGCATCGTCATCAGCCGGCCCTCGGTTGGATGGTCGAGCGGCTGGAAGAAGCCGGCCTCGTTGAGATAGGGGTCGCGCACGACGCCCATCAGGTCGTTGACCTTGCCGTTTGGCACGTCGGCCGCGTCGAGGCGCTGCGCCCACTCCGCGGTCGACCGCATCTCCATGACCCCGGCCAGCCAGGTGTAGAGTTCGTTGATGTTCCGCGTGCGGTGCTCGATCGTATCGAACCGCGGGTCGTCGGCGAGTTCGGGCGCGTCGCAGACGCCGAACAGATTGCGCCATTGCCGGTCGGTGGTCGCCAACAGGCAGATATGGCCGTCGGTCGTCGCGTAGGGCCGGCGATGCGGCGTCAACATGCGCGGATAGCCCAGCCCTTTTTCCGGCTCGCCGAACACGCCATGCCACAGATGGTCGACCAGGTTGAACGCCGCCATCGTATCGACCATCGGCACGTGGATTTCCTGGCCGCGGCCCGTCTTCTCTCGCGCATAGAGCGCCATGCCGACCATGCCGGCGAGCACATAGCCGGAAATCTTGTCGCAAATGACCATCGGCGCATAGCGCGGCGCGCCTCCATTTGGTCCATCGGCGGCATCCTTGTTCAGCGCTGCGAACCCGCTTTCGCCCTGGATCACGTCGTCGAACGCGGCGCGGTCGCCATGTGGATGATCGGCGCGCCAACCGCTCGCCGAGGCATAGACAATGCGCGGATTGGCCTTGGCGACAGCCGCATAGCCGATGCCGTTCCGCCGCGCCGCACCGGGCCGCATGTTGTGCACCAGCACGTCGGCGGTTGCCGCCAGCCGCAGCAACGCTTGTCGCGCTTCCGGCCGCTTCAGGTTGAGCACAACGCTCTTCTTGTTGCGATTGATGTTGAGGAAATAGGCGGCCATGTCGCGGTGCCGCATCGGCCCGATCGAGCGCATCATATCGCCCTCGGGCGCCTCGATCTTGATCACCTCGGCGCCGAGATCGCCAAGAATCTGCGTCGCCACCGGCCCCAGCACCGCGACCGTCAGATCAATCACTCGAACGCCGGTAAGTGGACCGGGCATGATGTTCCCCTCACGCACGCTCGCGGACGGTTCAACCCGTTTTGACAATACTCTAAGATGACAGAGCCATCTGTCGCGGGATGTTATGTCATGGCGCACGAACGGATCGAGATCAATCCCGAGATCATGGGCGGAAAGCCGGTGATCCGAGGTACGCGGGTGCCGGTTGAACTCGTGCTGCGAAAGCTGGGCGCAGGGATGAACACTGCCGCAATCATTGCGGATCATCCGCGGCTGACGCCGGAGGACATCCGTGCCGCCCAAGCCTTTGCCGCGGATTATCTAGCCGACGAGGAAGCGATCTTCAGCTGACGGTGGGTTCGGATGCGTTGGCTGGCCGACGAATGTGTCGCCGCCGCGCTTGTCGCGGCCCTCAGAGCGGCACAGCACGACGTCGCCTATATAGCGGAGATCGCTTCCGGCTTGAGCGACACTGAAGCGCTCGCACTTGCGCGAGCTGAACAGCGACTGTTTCTGACAGAGGACAAGGATTTCGGCGAACTTGTCTTCCGCTTTCAGCTGTCGGTGCCTGGGCTTATCCTGTTGCGGATCGACACGACGAGACCGCTCGATCTGCGATGGACGCGGCTTGAGGCCGCGATCACGCAGATTGGCGAAGGCTTATTCGGCCGTTATGTTGTCGTCATCCAAAATCGCACCCGCTCCCGCCCGTTGATAACCGTATGATTCCCACCCCCGATCCCGATGATCTCGCCCGCGTCAAGGTCTGGTTCGAGCGGTTGTCGGAGCATGTGCGGGCGGTCGATTACGAGGGCGCGCGGCCGCTTTTTGCCGACGACATGATCGCCTTCGGCACGTTCGAGAATTTCATCTCCGGCCGCGAGCGGGTCGAACAGGCGCAGTGGCGCAGTGTCTGGGGCGTCACCAGCGGGTTCCGCTACCGCGCCGACGACATCCGCGCGATCGTCTCGGGCGATCGGCTGACCGCGATCGGCATGGCCGTCTTCGACTCGACCGGCTACAACCCGGACGGCACGCCCTACGCGCGCCCCGGCCGCACGACCGCGGCCTTCTCGCGCCGCGCTGTCGGCGAGGACTGGGTCGCCGACCATACGCACATGTCGCTGTTTCGCGATGTGCCGGGCGTCTCGTACGGCGTCGGCGGCAAATCCGCGAAGGACTGAGAACTGGATCGCCGGTAAGGACGTATTAACCCCGCAGCTTGTTGTGCCGGCGCCGGCGTCCTTCTAAAATTCGGCACTTCTTCGAAATCATCCTCACAGGGGTCGAGATGGCTACGATGCGGATCATCGGGTTGGCGGCGGTCGGGCTTTGGTTGGGATTGGCCGCGGCGAGCCCCGCCTCGGCCGACGGCCTCGCCCGCTTCGAAAAGCTGAGCAAGGGGCAGATTCCGCCCGGCGCGCTGACCTACAAGAGCGGCAAGGGGTTGGGCGACGACGGGTTCCAACTGGACGACGTGGTCATCACCCCGCCGGAGTCCGATAAGGACAAGAAGCCGCAGCCGATCGCGGTCAAGACCATCACCGTCGAGCGTTTCGACTTCGACTCGGTCGAGAAGCAGCAGCCGCCGCTCTACGCCAAGATCAAGTTCGACGGCGTCACCGCCGGATCGAGCGCCGGTGGCTTCGACCTGAAGCAGATGGCCGATATCGACAACGTCAGCGCCGATTTCGGTGTCGATTACCGGCTCGACGGCGACAAGAAGACCTTTACGCTGAAGCGGCTGGAACTGAACCTCAACGGGCTCGGCAAGCTCGAAAGCTCGTTCGTGATAGACGGCGTCAGCGCCGATGCGGCGAGCAAGCCCGACCAGGCGATGAACGACGCGTTCCTCAAGACCGCCGACCTGACCTATGACGACCATTCGCTGCTGTCGAAGGCGGTGCCGGTCGCTGCGGTGATGCAGGGCACCGACCCGAAGGCGCTGGTCGCGATGGCGGTCGCGATGCTCGACGGCATGCGCCAGGATCAAGGCGCGGCGGCGCAGAAGGCGATCGACTCGCTGGTCGCCTATGTCGAGGACTACGCCAAGCCGAAGGGCCCGCTGAAGATCACCCTCAACCCGCCCGACAAGGTGTCGAGCGCGCAACTGAGCGACGCCAAGACGGCCGACGACATGGTCAAGCTGCTCGGCCTCCAGATCAGCTACGCCGGCAGCCGCAGCTCAAAGCCCGGCGCGGCCGCGGCCGCCGCTAAGGACGTCCCGGCGAAGGACGATGACGACGACGACAAGAAGACGCTGAGCAAGAAGAAATAGCGTTTCGACGTGCGGCGCGGCGCCCGAAGTTCTCGGGCGCCGCGCCACCAAGCTACCAGCGGCGGCCGTAATAATCGGCGCGTTCGCGCTCGCGCACGACGGTGTGGTGATGGCCGACGGCGCAGCCAACGCCGGCGCCAATCAGCCCATGATGACCGGCGAAGTGGCCCGCGACGCCGCCAACCACAGCGCCGCTCACGCAGCCGGCCTGGGCCGGCTGAACTGCCGCGACACCGGTTAGCGCCAAAATCGCAGTCGTAAACATCATCGTTTTTTTCACGCGTCTATCCTCCGGATGGCGGCGCTCAGCGCCTGGCCCAAGAGAAACGGCATTGGCACGGGCGAGGTTCAGCCCTTGCCGATCGCGCATTACGCGATCAGCCCTTTGAGCTTGGTCACCGCGGCGCCGGGCGCGGTCAGCACCGGGCAGCGCACTGCCGCCTTGACCGCCGCCGCCGCGCGCGATGTCGAGAAATGCGCCAGCAGCACCGCGTCGTAATCAGCGAAGCGCGGCGCCGCGATCGCCAGCAACTGGTCGTGCTCCGCCGCATCTCCCGCCTGCAGCGCCTTCATCGCGCCGGGTACGCAAAAGCTCGACAACGCCACCTTATCGCCGGCGATATCGCGGAATTCCGCCTCCATGCCGGCGACGCTGGGTTCGAAGGTCGCCAGCATGCCGAGCCGTTTGCCGGCGGCCAGCGCCGCCTCGAACATCGCCTCGTTCGGCTTCAGCACCGGCACCTCGGCCTTGTCCGCCACCGCCTCGATTGCCTCGCCAAAGGCCGAGCAGGTGAAAAGGATGCCGTCGGCGCCGTTGTCCTCGGCGTATTTCGCGAGCAGCAGAAAGCGGTCAACCATTGCCTGGGTCAGCTCTCCGTCGCGCTCGCGGTCGCGCGACAGCGAGGTGTCGAGGATGTCGACGCATTCCGCCTCCGGCCACAGCCGGCGAAACGCCTCGTGCACCGGTGCCATCGCGACGGTGACGGCATGAATAAGTGCGATGCGGGGCATGATAGTCCTCCGGCGCTAGCGGCCGACAATGGTAGCAGGCAGCGGCTCCGGACGGTATCGTCGGACGGCGCAATCCGGGAGAAGCATGTGGAAACCGTGGGGCTCGGCTTCTATTTCGAGGATTTGCCGGTCGGGCGGACCTTCAAGACCATCGGCCGCACCGTGACCGAGGCCGACATCACCAATTTCGTCAACTGCACCGGCATGGTCGAGGTGCTGTTCACCAACCTCGAATTTCTGCGCGAGGAGAGCGACATCAAAGGCCGCCCGGCGCCCGGCGCGCTGGTCTACGCCTTTGCCGAAGGGCTGCTGACGCAAGCGACCATGCAGCACACCGGCTTCGCCTTCCTGCACATGGAGTTGAACATCGAAGGCCCGGTGCTGGCCGGCGACACGATCCACGTCGAATGCGAGGTGGCCGAAGCGCGCCTGTCGAAGAGCCGCCCCGGCCGCGGTCTCGTCCGCACCCGCAACCGTATCGTCAACCAGCACGGCAAGGTCGTGCAGACCTACACCCCGCTGCGCATGGTCAAGTGCCGGGAGGGTTAATTTGGAGGCCTAATTTGGAGGCCTAATTTAATGGATGTGCGGCGATTCCAAGTCGGGTAGCGACCGGCAGAAGTCTCCGATCCTGCGTCCATAGTGTTAAGCCATCCGCAAATAGTGCGGCGGCAAGAAGATGGGCGTCGACATAGCCGATGCCTGCGCCAAACAATCGGCGCCGCTCAACGAGCAGCATCACATCACGGTCTCTGGCGACTTGGACGCTTGGCAGTTTCTGCAGCTCAGCGAGAACTACACTACGCCGAGCAATACTGCCCAGCGCAACCTCCCCAATGACGAATGGATGCGTCACTGTCTCTTTGCGCGCCATGAGGGTCGAGAGAACCTCGTTGGCGACCCGCAGATGGCTCACCCAAACCGACGTATCAACTAGAGCGATATCCGATCTGAAGGGATCGCGTTCATTCGCCGGCCAGCGTGAAGTAAAAGTAACAGCGCCACCCCGGCGGAGGCCGGGGTCTATTTATCCGCATCTCGGGCCGTTTGAGATATGGACCCCGACCTTCGTCGGGGTGGTCGTACTTGCTTGGATTAGACTCTAAAATCACCGAAGCTTTGGCCGCCGCCGCGGGGGCGCCTTGGCGTTCGGGTCCGTACCGCCGAGCCGTGCTAACCGGCGGCCGGCTTCAACCGCCACGAGCGTCTTCAGTGCTTCCCGAATTAATGCGGCGGTTTCCGTCAATCCCGTGTACTCGCGCGCTTGCGCGATCAATTCATCATCGATCGCTACTGTCGTCCGCATCTCATGCTCCTCGGCTAACATCAAAAATGACATCAGCTGATGCCATTCTCAATGCCTCAACCAGCAAACCGCGGCATCAACCGGGCGGCGTTGCCGCGGTTGATCGCCTGGCGCTCGGCCTGGGTCAGCGGATAGTCGGCAAGCAGGCCGACATTTTCTTCGAGCGTGTAGTACGGGTAGTCGCTGCCGAACAGCACCTGGCTCGCCGGGACGAATTTGAACAGGGCCGCCAGGGTCGGCGCAAAGCTGGCGTTGGCGGTGTCGTAATGCAGCCGGGTCAGCTCTTGCATCACCCCTTGCGGCGCGATCTGCGGCAGGTCCTTGCGGTTGCGGGTCATGTTGACGATGCGGCCGGCAAGCGCCGGCACCGGCCCGCCGGCATGCGAGAAGACCCATTTGATGTCGGGATATTTCGCCAGCGCGCCGCCGAGCAATAGGCTGACCACGGCGCGGCCGGTATCGTAGGGCCATTCGAGCATCGACGGCTGCGCGCCGGGCACAAGATTGACGCAGCATTCCGGCGTATTGGGATGAAAATAGGCGACGGCCTTGCGGCGGTTGAGCTCTTCCCAGACTGGTGCGAACGTCGGGTCGCCCGGCCATTTGCCGCCATAGCTGGTCATCAGCCCGACACCGTCGGCCTTTAGTGTGTCGAAGGCATAGGCGATCTCGGCGAGTGCACCGTCGATGTCGGGCAGCGGCATCGCCGCGAACAGTCCGAAGCGGCCCGGATGGTCGCGGCTGGTTTGCGCCGCGTAATCATTGCAGGCTCGCGCCAACGCGCGCGCCTGGGCCGCGTCCTTGAAATGCGGCCCCCAGGGCGACATCGACAGGATCGCGGTGGCGACCCCGGTCTTGTCCATGTGTTCCAGGACGCCGGCGGCGCTCCAGCCCGTCATCAGCGTGCTCGGCTTGTTGCCGACCACCTCCTCGATCTTGTCGAGATAGGCCGGCGGGAAGAAATGGTGGTGGACATCGACCCGACGCGGCGCGGGATCGAATGCGTCGTCCGCGTGAACTTTTGCCGGTAATAGCGCCGCCGTCGCAGCCAATCCGCCAAGCACCAGCCGTCGCGACGGCCCGACGCAACCACAATGCGGCGAGTGGCGCTGCATCACCTTAGCTCCTGCGAAGTTCACGCTCCATCGAGACGTTGCATCCTTCGAGACGCGGCCTGAAGGCCGCTCCTCGGGATGACGGGCGTTCCTTGCGGCATCTACGACAAACGTCATCCTGAGAGCCTGACCTGAAATGCGTTTGGGGCGTCCTCTGAGTGTTTTTTTGCTCGTCATTCCGGGGCATCGCGCAGCGATGAACCCGGAACCTATGAACACGGACCTCGAAAAGTGCGTCCCGAGGCCCGTAACCACGTCGGAGGGGGCTGCGTTCATGGGTTCCGGGTTCGGCCCTGCAGGCCGCCCGGAATGACGAAGATAGTTTCGAGTCGAACTCTGAGGAGCCCGCGCAGCCGGCGTCTCGAAGGACGCGTCGACCCATATTGCCGGTGCCTTAAACCAGTCCCATCGCACTGGGCTGCCCCTGTTCGTTGACGTTGAACGCGGCCTCCCAGACCGCGACCTTGCCGTCGCGCATGATCCAGACCTCGACGCCGCGCCCCTGCATCTTCTTGGCCGTCGCGCGGTCCTCCCACCAGCCTTCCCAGTAATTGGCGATCTTGTCGCCCATCAGCGCTCGGAACTCCTTGACCAGGCGATAGTCCTTCTGCCGCTCCATGCGGCTGCGAAAGAGCTTTTCGAGCGCCGCCTTGCCCCGCAGCTCGGGCAGGTCGCCGAACTTGACGACGCAATCATCGGTAAAGCCGGCGAGCAAGCCGTCGATGTTCCACGGCATGAACAGCGACTCGACATGCGCCACAAAGGCGCGCGCCTCCTCGACCGTACGCGGGTTCTGCCCGGCCATCGAAACCTCCCTGAAAAACACTTCGACGCAGAGGTCGCGGAGGAAACGCAGAGAACGCGAAGGCATCGTTCCGGCGCGAAGCGCCAATAAAAATTGCCGACGGACGCCGCCGGTTTTATTGCGGCTTCGCCGCAGTACCGGCCCCTTCGCGTCCTCCGCGTTTCCTTTGCGTCCTTTGCGTCGAAGTTTTCTTTTCTTACACGGCGTCGCGCATCTCGGGGACGATCCAGAACGCCCGCTGGCCGCGCGCCACGCGCTCGCAATTGTCGAAGGCATTGCGCCAGCGCTTCGGGTGGTTGTCCCAGGTCGGGCCGGCGGAGTGCGGGCTGAAGATCGCGTTCTTCAGCGTGAACAGTTCGTGGTCCGGCTTGGGCGGCTCCTCGACCATGACGTCGAGCCCGGCGGCCATGATCGTCTCGTCGCGCAGCGCCTTGTAGAGCGCCACCTCGTCGACCACCGGCCCGCGGCAGGTGTTGATGAGGATCGCGGTCTTTTTCATCATGTTGAGCTCGCGCTCGCCGATCAGGTTGTGCGTCGACAGGTCGAGCGGCACGTGCAGCGAGACGTAGTCCGACGTCTTCAAGATTTCGGGGAACAGCGCGAAGCGTATGCCGAGCGAGTCTTCCTGCGAGGTCGTCAGCCGGTTGATGTCGTAATACTGGACGCGCATGTCGAACGCCTTGGCGCGGCGCGCGACCTTGGTGCCGATATTGCCGAGGCCGACGATGCCGAGCACCTTGTCTTCGAGTTCGTAGAGCTTCGTGTTGTTGAAATCGTTGCCGCGCCAGCGCCCGGAAACGACGCCGTCATGCACCGAGATCAGGTTGCGCGATACCGCGAGCATCAGCATGATCGCGTGCTCGGCGACCGCGGTCGCGTTGGCGCCGCCATTGTTGCAGATCGGCACGCCAGCTGCCTTTGCCGCATCGAGGTCATAGGTGTTGTAGCCGGCGCTGAGCGTCTGCACGAGCTTCAGCTTGGGCGCCTGGCCGTAGAACTCCGGACCGTGCTTGAACTGGCCAGCGCCGATATAGAAATCGGTGTCCTTCAGCAGGTCCCAGAATTCGGGACGGCCATGCGGCGCCGCGACCAGCTCGAACCCGCTCGGCAATATGTCGTAGGCGATCTGCATCGTCTCGTCGCCGTGGCTGTTCGGCGTCAGGATGCGATAGGGCATGGCGGCGTCTCCTCTGTTTGCGCGCGTATCTCCCGGTGGGCATCGTAGCGACCTCGCGCCGCGCTCCCCAAGCGCAAAGTGGCGCAAGGTTTGGTTGCCGGCTGCATGGCTCGTCCATTACGCTCGGCAATATCAATTGCGCTCAACTCCACGAGGTCCTGATGGCTGACGAACTCCTCGAATACCGCTTTATGAACTTGCACGAGTTCGTCACCGTCGCGCGGCAGAACCTCAACCGCAACAATTGGGACTACCTGATCGGCGCTTCCGAGACCGAGACGACGATCGCGCGCAACCGCGCCGCGCTCGACTCGATCGGCTTCCGCCCACGCGTGCTGCGCGATGTCTCCGACGTCGATTGCTCAAAGGAGCTGTGGGGCAAGAAGCTGCGCATCCCGGTGCTGTGCGCCCCGGTCGGCAGCCTGGAGAATTTCGAGCCCGGCGGCGGCGCGACGGTCGCCGCGGCGACCGCCGAGTTCGGCAACGGCATCATCCTCAGCTCGGTCTCGCATCCGGGCCTGGAGAAGACCGCCGAGGCCTCGGGCAATGGCTTCAAGATCTTTCAGCTTTACGTGCGCGGCGACGAGGCCTGGGTCGACGACCATGTCCGCCGGGCGATGGACAATGGCTACGACGCCTTCGCGCTGACCGTCGACACCGACAGCTACTCGCGGCGCGAGCGCGACATCGCCAAGCGCCACGAGCGCCGGCGGGTGCGGGTCGGCGACGCCCGCATCTACCAGGCGCGGTTCAACTGGAAGGACATCGACCGCATCAAGAAGCTGTCGAAAATCCCGGTCATCCTCAAAGGCATCGCGACGCATGAGGACGCTGCGATCGCGGTCGAGCACGGTGTCGATTGCGTCTATGTCTCAAACCATGGCGGCCGCCAGCTCGACCAGGGCGTCGGCTCGATCGAGGTGCTGCCCGAGGTCGTGGAGGCGGTGAAGGGCCGTGCCAAGGTCATGGTCGACGGCAGCATCACCCGCGGCACCGACGTGGTGAAGGCGATAACGCTCGGCGCCGACGCAGTAGCGGTCGGCCGGCTTTATGTCTACGGCCTCGCCGCCGCCGGCCATGAAGGCGTGGTGCGGCTGTTCGAGATCCTCGAGGACGAGGTCCGCATCTGCCTGTCGCTGCTCGGCGTCACCGGCTACGCGCAACTCGACAAGTCATACATCCGCACCGCGCCGCTGGTAGTCCCGCCCCAGGTGCATAGCCCCTTCCCACATCTGAACCTCCCGCGGGAACATTATTGATGGCACTATAACTGCAAGAGCATGTCTGCATTGCAGGATTGACCGTAGATCAACTGACTTAATCCCGAACCGACAGAAACACGGGGAGCCCCACATGCCAATACCGCAGCGCGTCCAGTACCCCGCCGACATCGAGCCGCTTGTTCAGTTCATCGAGGACACGCCTCCGGCTGAGATCATTGATCGCGCGCTGGAAAAGCTGCGCGGCGGCGTACCGACCGGTACGATGCTGACGGCATCGGCGCTGGCGGTAACGCGCTCCTCCGACCTGCCACCCGGCCATCACGGCGGTCCGCTGCATCCGCTCGCCGGCCTCTACGCGCTGTCGAACCTGGTCAACCGGCTTGAGGGCGAGGACAAATTCGTGCCGGTGCTGCAGCATGTCGCGCTGTCGAACAAGCACGTCAACGCGCCGGAGACCAGCCCCTACCAGCTGCTCGAGTTCAAGCCGCTCAATTTCGACAGCTTCGAGAAGGCCAAGGCAGCTTTCCTGCTTGCCTGCACCCGCGGCGAATCGCTCAAGGCTGACCACATCTACCAGTGGATCTGGGACAACGCCGAGCCGATCGAGGCGTTCGACCTGCTGATGAGCATCGCCATCCCGAAGAACAATGTCGACGATCACTACTTCGTCTTCCCGGGCTACCTATGGCGCTCGTTCGAGGCCGGTGTGCTCGACAAGCAATACCTGTCGGTGTTGATGCGTCCTTCGGTCAAGTACGCCGCGCGCTTCCCGATCGCCCCGGCGCAACCGGAAATCGAGTCGCTGATCAAGGACATGAAGCTCCTTGAGAAGGTGACCCGACAGGAGACCGGCGACGACGAGACGGTCGCCATTGGCCGGCTGGGCAAGAACATCGGGCAGGTCGAGGAATTCGCCGACATCCCGGTCATGATCGCCAGCGCGCTGGCGAGGGGCTTGTCGCTCGACGGCGCGGGCGAAGCGTTGTCGATCGGTGCGGCCGGCCTGTTCACCCGCTCGCTCGGCGGAAATCCGATGGATGTCCACCTGCACACGAGCATCAATCTGCGGCGCTATCTGATCAGCCTGCCGGGGCTGGCCCTGCGCAGCAAGCTGTTGCTGCTGATGAACTGGCACCTGGGTCCGGAAATCCGCTCGACGGCGATGCGGATGGAGCCTCCCGGTTCGCAGCCCGACATGGCAGCGGTCAAGGCCCTGCCGCCGCGCAGCCAGGAAGCGCTGCTCGACGCCATCACCCACAGCATCTACACGCAGCCGCCGACGGACTGGTCGACCGTGAGCAATCTCGGCTTGATGCGCGCGGTGCCGGAGGTCAAGCACACGATCGAGCTGGCGGTGCAATACGTCGAAAACCGCTATGATCCGGAGGCGCTGATCGCGCGTCTCGCCGAGATTGTCTGCCACGACAATTTCACCGAGATGCACGCCTTCAAGCACCACAACGCGATCGTCGAGGAGTTCCGCAACACGCGCGAGCCGTGGCGCTGGATGCACCTCGTCGCCGGCTGCCAGGCCGCGGCGATCTCGTTCGGCAAGAACATGGCGGTGTACGAGGAATATCTCGACCTGCTGCACGCCGCCGAGTAACCGCGTTAGACTTCGTTGCGAACGTCCCCGGGGCATGCCCCGGGGACGTTTTTGTTTTGGGGATTGCTCTCGATCTCAACGCGCCTTGGCCGGGCTTGACCCGTGGGCCTTCAGCCCACGGACTTGATCCGTGGGCATCCATGAATAAGCTGAATTCTATTCATGGTCCCGCGGGTTAAGGCCGCGGGAGGCGGTAGTGGGCAGACGACAACCATTGGAGGAGGCGGCGCCATGAATATGGACTTCACCGGCAAGGTCGCGCTGATCACCGGGGGCGGTGGCGGCATCGGCCGCGCCACGGCGCTTGCTTTCGCCGAGGCCGGCGCCAAGGTGGTCGTGGTCGACCGCGACGCGGCGGCGGGCGAGGCGACCGCCGGTATCATCAAGCAGCAGGGCGGCGAGGCGAAATTCATCGCCGCCGACGTCACCAAATCCGCCGATGTCGCGAATTACGTGAAGGAGACGCTCGCCACCTACGGCAAAATCGACTGCTTTTTCAACAATGCCGGCATCGAGGGCAGCCTGGCGCACACCGCCGATTACGACGAGGCGATGTTCGACCAGGTGATCGGCATCAATGTGAAGGGCGTCTTCCTCGGCCTGCGGCATGTACTACCGGTGCTGATCGCACAGAAATCCGGCGCGGTGGTGAACACCGCCTCGGTCGCCGGACTGGTCGCGACGCCGGGCATGCCGGCCTATGTTGCCTCAAAGCACGCGGTGATCGGCCTCACCAAGACCGCCGCCGGCGAGGTCGCCCGCCAGGGCGTGCGGGTCAATGCTGTCTGCCCTGGTCCGGTCGACACGCGGATGATCCATGCGCTCGAACAGATGATCAGCCCGGACGACCCCGAAGCCGTCGGCAAGCGATACGCGTCCGTCATCCCCTCCGGCCGCTACACGACGCCCGAGGAAATCGCCAACATGGTGCTGTTCCTCTCCTCCGACCTGGCAAGCAACATCACCGGCGCGCAATACGTCGTCGACGGCGGCCGCACCGCGATCGGCGGCGCCGTCACCCAGGCGATGCAGAGTTAGACTGATCTCATAAAACATTTTTCGCCTCCCCCGGGATTGACCCGGGGGTCCACGAATAGGTTCGGATTATTCGTGGATGCCCACGGATCAAGTCCGTGGGCTGAAGGCCCACGGGTCAAGCCCGGCCACGGCGACTTAAGAGGCTCCGCCCTCCTTCTGCCTCGCCGGAAGTGAAGCGCCGCTACAGCTTGCCTACCGCGTCGATGACTTCGGCCTCGGTGAGGATTTGCGGCAACACCGTCGCGGTGCCGCCCTTGTCGTAGAGCAGATAGAGCGGCACGCCGCTGCGGCCAAAACTTTGCAGGAATCCGGCGATGTCCGGATCCTGCCGTGTCCAGTCGCCCTTGAGCGCGACGACGTGATGCGCGGCGAAGGCCGCGCGCACCGCGTCGCGGTCGAGCGTCGCCCGCTCATTGACGATGCAGGTCAAGCACCATGCCGCAGTCAGGTTCACGAAAACCGGCTGGTGGTTCGCGTTGAGCGTGGCAAGCCGGGCCGGCGTGAAAGCTTCGTAGGCGAAGCCGTCTTTCACCGAGGGAGCGCGTCCGGCGACGGGCGACAGCGTTGCGGCCATGATCACGGCAGCCGCGAAGCCGATAAGGGCCAGCACCCCACCAGCACGGCGCGCACGGGGCGCGGCGAACCGGGTGCGGCCGTAAATCCAAACCGCGAACCCGACCAACACCAGTCCGAACAGCGCCATCAGCGCCTCGTTCGGGCCGACCTCCTGGATCAGCACCCAGATCAGCCAGGCGACCGTCGCGTAAAGCAGGAAAGCGAGAACCTGCTTCAGCGTCGCCATCCAACCGCCCGGCCGCGGCAGCAGGCGGCCGATGCCGGGGACAAAGCTCGCCGCCAGCAGCGGCGCCGCGAGCCCGGCGCCGAGCGCGACGAAAATCGCCAGCGCCAACCCCGCCGGCGCGGCCAGCGCCGCCCCCAACGCCGCCCCCATGAAGGGCGCCGTGCATGGCGTCGCGACCACCGTTGCCAGTACGCCGGTAACGAACGCGCCGGCCAATCCTTCCCGTCCGGCGAACCGGCCGCCGATGCCGGCGAGACCGGCGCCGAACTCGGCGACACCCGAGAGGCTTAGCCCCATCGCCAGCATCAGATAGGCGAGCAGTCCGACGACCAGCGGCGATTGCAGTTGGAACCCCCAGCCGATCGCCGAGCCGCTGGCGCGCAGTGCGATCAGCGCGCCGCCGAGCACCGCAAAGCTCAGCACCACGCCGAGCGCGTAGGCGATGCCGTGATGGTGTCGTCGGGCCGGATCGGCGCCGGCGAAGCCGAGCACCTTCAGCGACAGGATGGGAAAGACGCAGGGCATCAGGTTGAGGATCAGCCCGCCGAGAAACGCAAAGGCGAGCGCCTGCCACCAGCCCATCAGCCCGGTTTCGCCGGCTGGTGCCGGTGCCGGCGCGGCGCTGATCTGATAGCCGCGCGCATGCCCGTCCGCGCCGCGCAGCACCAACACGCCGTCGAGCGTCGCGGGCACTGCGGCGGCGGGGTTCGCCGATTTCGGCAGCACCAGCGCCAGCCCGTCCGCGCGCGGCTCGACCCTCGGCTCGGCCGAATGGTCGATCGCGTTGTCGGCATCGGGGAAGAAGCTCGCCGCAGGATGATCGAGCCCGGCAAGCGCGCTCGCCGGAACCAGCAGCCGCAGATCGTGCGGCTCGACGATGAACCGCGCGCTAAACGGCGCGGCGACGGGCAACCCCGCGCGCGCCGCGGCAAACCGCGCTGCCTGCGCGGGATCGGCGGTTCCCGCCCCTGCCGGCAGGTCAAGCGCGAGTTTCGCTTCACCGGGGATGCAGATTTCCGCACAGACGAGGTATTTGACCGTCGCGCCGAGATGCGCCGGCGCGGCCGCATCGAGCCCGGCCGGTGCATCGATCGGCACCAGCAGATCGACATCGCCGGCATAGCCGTAATTGGCGATCGGCCCGAGCTGGAACCGCTCGGGCAGCGGCCAGTTGATCGGCCCCGCGGAAAACCCGGCCGGCAAAGCCCAATCGATCTCGGTCGGCAGGCCGGAATCACCGGGGTTCTTCCAGTAGACGTGCCAGCCCGGCGCGACCGCCAGATGCACGTCGACCCACAGCGTCTGGCCGGCGGCGACCGTGCTGCCTTCGGCATAAAGCGACGCCTTCACCAGCTCGCTCGCCAGCGGCGGCGCGGCAAATGCCGACATCGCCGGCAAGGGTGCCGCCAGCGCCGAGCCGATCAGGATTCCGAGACAAGCCAAAATGCGTCGCAAAAATTCCACCCGCCACTGATGCCGTCGGGATGTCATGCGCGCTCATTCTAACAGACAACAAGAGGTAGCGCGGCGCAGCGATCCGTCACAGGTCCGGTCACATCATCTTGACAAGCTTCCGAGCCCACCCTAGGTCACGTCGCCCTCTTTGCTGGACCCCCGCCCGATGCCCGACACCGTTCACGCCACCCTCGCCGGCCGTCTTGTCATTGTCGGTTTCGGCAGCATCGGCCAAGGCGTGCTGCCGCTGATCCGGCGCCATATCGGCATCACGCCGGAGCGCATCACGATCGTCACCGCCGAGCCGCGCGGCCACGAGGTCGCCGCCGAATACGGGGTCAAGTTTGTCGAAACCGCTCTTACCCAGGACAATTACCGTGCGGTACTGGAGCCGCTGCTGGGGCCGGGCGATTTTCTGCTCAACGTCTCGGTCGACGTGTCGAGCGTCGCGCTGATCGAATTGTCCCAGGCAAAAGGCGCGCTCTATCTCGACACCTGCATCGAACCGTGGCCAGGCGGGTACACCGACCCCAACCTGTCGCCGTCGCAGCGCTCGAATTACGCACTGCGCGAAAGCGCCCTGGCCCTGCGTCAGCGCCATGCCGGCGGACCGACCGCCGTGCTGACGCATGGCGCCAACCCCGGTATCGTGTCGCATTTCGTCAAGCAGGCGCTCGTCGATCTGGCGCGGATCGGCGATACCGACACGCCGGTCCCGAGCGACCGCGCCGGTTGGGCCGCGCTTGCCGAGCGGCTTGACATCAAGGTTATCCACATCGCCGAACGCGATACCCAGGTCGCCTCGATCCCGAAAGCCGTCGGCGAATTCGTCAACACCTGGTCGATCGACGGGTTTTTCAGCGAAGGATCGCAGCCCGCCGAGCTCGGCTGGGGGGCGCATGAGCGGCATTTTCCGGCCGACGGCCGGCGTCACGATTTTGGCAGCGGCGCGGCGATCTACCTGCTGCGGCCGGGCGCCAGCATGCGCGTGCGCAGTTGGACGCCGCTCGAAGGTCCCTATACCGGGTTTCTCATCACCCATAACGAATCGATCTCGACCGCCGATTACCTCACCGTGCGCGACGGCGACGCGGTGCGCTATCGGCCGACCTGCCATTACGCCTATCACCCGTGCGATGACGCGGTGCTGAGCGTGCATGAGCTGGGCGGCAAGAACTGGCAGCTGCAGGACCGCAAACGGCTGATGATGGACGAGATCATCAGCGGCATCGACGAGCTCGGCGTGCTGCTGATGGGCCATAAGGGCGGGGTCTATTGGTACGGTTCGCGGCTGTCGATCGAACAGACGCGCGCGATCATTCCGCACAACAACGCCACCTCGCTGCAGGTGACGGCGGCGGTGCTGGCCGGCATGGTGTGGGCCATCGAACACCCGCGCGCCGGGCTCGTCGAGCCCGAGGAACTGGATTTCGCGCGCATCCTCGAAGTCGCCGGCCCCTATCTCGGCGATGTGGTCGGCGTACGCGGCGACTGGACACCGCTGGTCGACCGCGAGCGCCTGTTCCCCGAGGACCTCGACCGCGAAGACCCGTGGCAATTCAAGAACATCCGGGTCGTGTAGCGCCCGTCGCGGCATGAAACGGCGGCTTTGGCTGATCGGGCTGGTGCTCTACGCCGCGGCGGGGATCGCCGATGGCGCCTATCACCTGACGGCGCCGAAATACGCCGCCAACCGGTCGAGCCTTGTCGCGGCGTTACCGGTCGCCTTCTGCGCCGGGCTGTTCTGGCCGATCGACATCGTCGCCCGGCCACTGCTGATGTCGCGCTAAAAACATTTAAGTTGCGGCACTGGAAATTCCGCCTCCCCCGGGCTTGACCCGGGGGGCCACGTCTTCGTTCGCGAACGTTCGAGCCAGGAGACGTGGATGGCCGGGTCAAGCCCGGCCAAGGCGACAAAGAAAGTTTCCGGTAATCAAGACACGGCTAGATAATGTTGAACAGCGTGCAGACCAGCCAGAACACCGCCAGCGACAACACCGCGATCACCGCGATCAGTATGATCTGCAGGAATTGCGCGACCTGCGCCGTCGTAGACGGCCGGACCGGCTCTTCCGTTCCCTCGACGAGGTAATCGTCCGACGGCGCCCTGAATGGGTCGCCGCCACCGCGCATCGCTACTTCGAGATTGCGCCGCGGCATCGGATCGATGCTTCGCCGCCGCCAGAAACTCAGCGCCATATTGCCGTCGCCTCCGCCTGTCAGTGTCCGCCGCCGGCAGCCGCCGCGACGGGTTTGTCGCTGCGCCCGGGTTCGCGGATCGATGCCGCGACATCGCTGGCCAGTGCCTGCGCGCGAATCTGGTCGTTCTGCGCCATGGTCGCGAACAAATCTTCCGCGTGCTTCGCCGCCGCCTGGTTGTCGCGGCGACCGGCCGCGAGAAACCAGGCATAGGCATCGACCGGCGATGCCGTGACGCCCTCACCCTTCTCGTACATGATCGCCAGGTTGACCATCGCTTGCACCACGCCCTGGGTCGCCGCGCGACGATACCACAGTGCGCCTTCGGCCGCGTCCTGGCGAATACCCTGGCCCTTGATATAGCACACCGCGAGATTGTACTGCGCCAGCGGGTGGCCGCCTTGCGCACCCTTCAAGTACCAGTTGGCGGCCTCGGTCAGGTCGAGCGGCACGCCCCGGCCGCGCTCGTAGAGCACCCCCAGATCGTATTGCGCGCGCGGCAAGCCCTGGCTGGCCGACGCGCGAAACCATTTGCCGGCGGTATCGTAATCCTGCTTCACCCCGTCGCCCTTGGCGTAGAGGATGCCGAGCTGCAGCTCGGCATTGGCGTCGCCCGCCGCGGCGCCCTCCTGGAAGTAGGCGAGCCGCGCGGCCGGATCGCTGGGCGCTTCCGCGGTCGGATATTGGCGGCTGCGCGCGAACGGCCCCAGTCCGATTGCCGCAGTCACCAGGACCAGCACGCACAGCGCGACGGCGATCCCCGCCGCCACCGCAAGCCGCCGGCGCGGCGTGGTGGCCAGCAGGCGTCGCGCACCTGCGGTCCAGCCCACGAGACGTGCGGCGATCGCCGTTGCCCGTCCGGCTTCCGTCACGGGGGATGCTGCGGGCGCCTCGATCACCGGCGAGGGCTGCAGTGGCGGCGCCGCCGCGCTGTCGCCGACGGGCGGCGGTGCGGCGGGGGCATCCGTTCGTTCATGCGGAGCCGGCGCCGCATCTTCGGGCACCGCCACCGGTTCGATCAGCGCCGGAATTTCGAAGGTCGGGGCATCCGCCGCCGGCACCGCCAGCGCGATCGCCGTCGGACCGGCGAGAAACTTGCGCCGCGCCGGGCGGGGCCCAGGGGTCTCCCAGACGACCGGTTCGATCAGCGGCGGCAGATCGTCGATCGGCTCACCGGTATCGATGAGCGTATCGCCATCCGCCAGCGCGGGCGCCCGAGCGGGTTCGGCGGCGCCGCGATCGACCGTACGACTGGGGCTGGACATGCCTACGATTCTACCGAGGCCGCACCGATTTCAAGGGGCAAATCGGCATGCGCCCGAAATCAACGCCGACGTTTGACGGGCTAGGCGTATCCCGGCGGCGGCACGAAACCGCCGATTTCAGCCGCCAGCAACCGGGCAAATTCGATCGTCGTCGGGTCCTCGCCCTCCGCCCCGACGATCTGCAGCCCGACCGGCAGTCCGCCGGCGAGCCCGATCGGCGCCGCGGTCGCCGGCAGATAGCACAGCGCCGCGAGCCCCGCCCACAGGATGTCGATATGCGGCGACGGCTTGCCGTTGACCACGACCCGGCGCGCCCCGCGATCCGGGCTGTGGTCGTGCGGGAAGGCCGCGGTCGCCGCGACCGGCAGCAGCAGCACGTCGTAGCGCGTGAAGAAATCGTGCCAGCGATAGCGCAGCCTGCTGCGCTGCTCGTTGGCGACACCCCAGGAACGGTGCGCCATCGTCGCGCCGCGCGCGGTATGCGCCTCCGGGCTCGTATCGTCGGGCGACAGCGCCGCGGCGATGCGCTGCTGCTCGGCGAAGGCCGCGTCGTCGAGCCGCGACGCCGTCGCCGCGCGCAGCAGCTGCATGAAGAGGCGCTGGTTTTCCTCGAGCCCGATCGGGGTTTGCGGCTCACGGTCGACCTTGGCGCCGGCCTTGGCGATCGCGGCCACCGCGGCGTCGAAGGCGGCCGTCACGCTGTCGTCGATCGCGGTCAGCGGCGACGAGCCCCATACCGCGACGCGGAAGTCGGCGAGCCGCCTGCCGCGCGGCGGCGGCAACTCGACGCGCCACGCCGCCTGCTGCAGCAGGTCGGGCCCGGCCAGCAGACCCAGGGCAAGCGCGAGGTCCTCGGCATGCCGCGCCATCGGGCCGACGACCGAGACATCGACCGGCGTCACGCTGCCCGGCGGGCCGTGACCGCGCGTCGGGATCAGCCCAAAGGTCGGCTTGTGGCCGTAGACGCCGCAGTAATAGGCCGGGTTGCGCAGCGAGCCGGCGATGTCGCTGCCGGCGCCCAGCCCGCTCAGCCCCGCCGCCTGTACCGCCGCCTCGCCGCCCGACGAGCCGCCCGGCCCGCGCGCCAGATCCCACGGGTTGTTGGTCGTGCCGTAGATGTCGTTGTAGCTCTGCGAGTCCGCGAGCATGAACGGCACGTTGGTCTTGCCGTAGATCACCGCGCCGGCGGCGAGCAGCCGGTCGACCAGCACCGCGTTATGGTCGGGGATGTTGTCCTTCCAGATCGAATTGCCAAAGGTCGTCGGCAGCCCGGCGATGTTGAACGACTCCTTCACCGTCATCGGTACGCCGTGCAGCGGCCCCCAGCTTTCGCCGCGCGCCAAGGCGGCGTCGGCCTCGCGCGCCCGGTCGCGCGCCTTGTCGACCTGCCAGGCGACGATCGCGTTGAGCTGGGGGTTGTACTTCTCGGCGCGCGCCAGGAAGAAGTCGAGCAGCTCGACACAGCCGATCTTACGGTCGCGGATTTGCGCGGCGAGCTGCGTCGCCGAGGCGAAAGCCAGATTGTCCATGTCGGGCCTTATGCGGTGAGGATTTCGAGGACGTGGCCGTTCGGGTCGTCGAAATAGACACCCCGCCCGCCATGGCGATGATTGATCTGCCCGTCGGTGCGCGAGCGCGGCCCGCTGCCGTAGCTGATGCCCTCGGCCTTCACCCGATCGAAGATCGCGTCGAATTCGGCCTCGCTGACCATGAACGCGTAATGGTGCGGCTCGAACCGTTCGCGCTCGTCGAAATCGAGGGTCAGCCCGTCATTGACCCGCACCGGCGCGAAATGCGAGTGCGGCCCGTTGTAGTCGAGCCCGAAGACCCGGGCGAAGAACTCGGCCGAGGCGACCTTGTCGTGGGCCGGGACGATCGTGTGATTGAGGACGATGGCCATCGCAACCTCCTCTGGGGGGTGGTGCAGGCCAGGGTATCGCGAATTGAGCTTTGACTAAAGCGAGCGACGCGGCAGGATCGCCGCCGCCCGCTCAAGGAGCCTGGATTTGCGTCTCGGCATCGTCTCGGACATTCATTGCAACGCCGCTGGCCTCCGGCAGGCGCTGGCGCTGATGGGCGATCTCGACGAGTTGATCTGCCTCGGCGACAGCATCTGGGAATACCGTTTCTCGAACGAGGTCGCGCAGCTCCTCAAGGAGCGCGAGGCGCACACGATCCTCGGCAATCACGAGGAGTGTTTCTTCGGCCCGCTCGGCGAACGGGCACGGGCGCGCCCCGACAATGATCCCGACTTGATGGCCTGGCTCGACAGCCGGCCGCACCGCATTGAACTCGAACGCGACGGCAAGAAGCTGCTGCTGATCCATTCGACACCGTGGGAGCCGCGCGGCGCCTATATCCATCCCGAGAGTCCCGATCTCGCCCGCTTCGCCGAAGCCGATGCCGATTTCGTGCTTTACGGCCATACCCACCGCCAGGTCGCCCGGCGCTTTGGCCGGGTGATGGTCATCAACCCCGGCTCGGCCGGCGATCCGCGCGATCATGGCAACGGGCGGCGGCTCAGCTGCGCGGTGCTCGACACCGTTGGCGACGACGTACAGATCATCGATTTCCCGGACCCCAGGCGCGATGAATAGCCGCGATGAATGACGCGTCTCCCATTCGCAGCGCGCCCGGCCAATATTTCGAGGACTACCCCGCCGGCGCCGTCTATGTCGGCGGCCCGATCACCGTCAGCGAGCAGGACATCCTCGACTTCGCCCGCCGCTACGACCCGCAGCCGATGCATATCGACAAGGCATCGGCCGAGGCGGGTCCGTTCGCCGGCCTTATCGCCAGCGGCTGGCATACCGGCAGCCTGATGATGCAGATGCTGGCACGGCATTTCGTGCCGAACCCCGGCAATCTGCCATCGCCCGGCCTCGACGAATTGCGCTGGTTGCGCCCGGTGCGCCCCGGCGATGCGCTGCGGCTGCGCGTCACGGTCGAGACCGCGCGGCGCTCGCGCTCCAAGCCGGAGATCGGTGTCGTCACCAGCCTGGTGGAGGTGCTCAACCAGGACGGCGACGTGGTTCTGTCGCTAAAGCCGGTCAGCCTGATGCGCTGCCGTCCGGCGGCGGAAGGAAGGGGATGAGATGGCCGACACGCTCTACGCCCGGCTGGGCGGCTATGACGGGATCGCTGCGGTCACCGACGCGTTGCTGCCGCGTTTGCAGGGCGACCCGCGGCTCGGCCGCTTCTGGGCGCATCGCGGCAACGACGGGCTGCGCCGCGAGAAGCAACTGCTGATCGGCTATCTCTGCGCCTGCACGGGCGGACCGCTGCTCTATACCGGCCGCGACATGAAAATCTCGCATGCCGGGATGCGTATCGACGAAGGCGATTGGCAGGTGTTTACCGGCCATGTCGCCGCAACGCTCGACGAATTCAAGGTGCCGGCGGCGGAACGCGCCGCGGTGCTGGGGTTTGTCGAAAGCCTCAAGGGCGATATCGTCGAGTAGACGCGTATCATCGGGATGCCCGTGAAAGTTTCTGTCGTTATCGCCGCCGCCGTGCTGCTCGGCTCGCCGCTTACCGCGCGGGCACAACCGCGCCTGACCGCCGATCCCGGCCTGGCGGCCTCCGACGCGTCGCTGCTGCAGGACGAAGACAAGGCGAAAGCCGAGCTCGAGCGCCGGCTGCGCAGCCAGGCGACCTACCGCGATGGCGTGCTGGTGCTGATCGACCGCAGCGGCGCCGGCGGCATCACGGTGATGCCCGCGGGTGTGATGTGGAGCGTCGAATGCAGCGACGGCGGGCTGGCGGTCACCTTCGGCTCAGGCAGCGGCGACACCGATAACGGCATCGTGCTGCAGCTCACCGCCGCGGCGATCGGCGATGACAAATGCAGCCGCCTCGCTCCGGCCATCGGCCTCGCGGTGCTCGCCCTCACCAAGGGGAATTAGCGACCGCTTCTCGTCGTCATTCCCGCGAAGGCGGGAATCCAGAGCTGATGACGCGGCGGTTGCTCTGGACCCCCGCCTGCGCGGGGGTGACGAGCCGAGATCCTACAGGAACCCGATCGACAGCCAGGGGATCGCCGCGATGATCAGGAGCGAGATCACCAGCGCGCCGATATAGGGCCAGATGCGCCACAGCGAGTTGTCGGGATTGGTGCGGCCGATCGCGCAGGCGCTGAAGAACCCGACGCCGAACGGCGGCGCGAAGAGGCCGATCCCCATCGCCAGGATCACCACCATCGCGTAATGCACCTCGTGCACGCCCATCGTCCTGGCGACCGGGAACAGGAGCGGTCCGAACAGCACGATCGCCGGCAGCCCTTCGAGCACGCTGCCGAGAATGATGAAGGCGACGATGGTGATCGCGAGAAAACCCCAGCTGCCTCCCGGCACCGAGGCCATCGCGTTCACCAGCCATAGCGAGAAGCCGGATTGCGTCAGCGCCCAGGCCATGCCGGTCGCGGTGCCAATGATCATCATCACCGCGCCGCTCAGCGACACGGTCTCGACCAGGATCGGGTAGATGCGCCGCCAATCGAACTGGCGATAGACCAAGAGGCCGAGCAGCGCGGTGTAGACGACGCCGATCGTCGACACCTCGGTCGCGGTGGCGACGCCCTCGATGACCGTATAGCGGATCACAAACGGCAGGCTGAGACCCGGCAGCGCGATCAGCAGCGTCTTGCCCATCACCGAGAACGGTGCCCGTTTGCCAGCCCCAGTGTCTTCCTTGCGCGAGCGCCACCACGCGACCACCACCAGCGCCAGCGCGGCGATAAACGCCGGCATCAGCCCGCCGGTAAACAGCGCCGCGATCGACAGGCCGGGCGTCACCGAGCCGATGGTGATCAGCACCAGGCTCGGCGGGATCGTCTCCGACATCGCGCTCGACGTCGCCAGCAGTGACGACAGCTCGCCCGGATGGCTGCCGCGTTTTTGCATCTCGGGGAAGAGGATCGGCGCCACCGCCGCCATGTCGGCGGCCTTCGATCCCGAGATGCCCGAGACGAGATACATCGCGCCGAGCAGCACATAGGAGAGCCCGCCGCGCACATGGCCGACCAGCGCCGCGAGGAAATTGACCATGACCCGCGCGATCCCGGTCATCTCCATCAACAGGCCGAGAAACACGAACATCGGCACTGACAGCAGCAACAGGTTGGAGATGCCGTCGTCGAGCCGGTTGATGACGATCATCGAAGGCAGGTTGGTGGTGAGGCTCAGGTAGGACAGGGTCGCGATCCCAAAGGTGAAGGCGATCGGTACGCCGATGGCAACGCACACCGCGACGAGCACGACAAAAAACAGGATGAGGCTGCCAAAGCCCATCGCCACCAGCAGCGGCTGCGCCAACCACAGCGCGGCCGCAACGGCGCCGACCACCAGCAGCGCCGACAGAAAACCGCGCAGAGTGGTGGTTTCCAACAGCCGCAACAGCGCGACGATGGAGATCAAGCCGACTCCGACCAGCAGTGCGACGACTCGGTACCAGTCGGAAATATGCAGCGTGATCAGCTCGGTAGTGGCTTGAACCTTGAGGAAGGCGCGCGTCGGCACGATGATTTCGAGGACGAAGACGATGACAATGAGCTCGGCGACGGTGCCGAGCCAATTGCTCCATTTGGGGCTGCACCAGTTGATGAACGTGGTGAGCCGCATATGCCCGTCATGGCGCACCGCCACGACCGCGCCGATCATCGACAGCCACAGAAACAGGAACGTCGCCAGCTCGTCGGTCCAGATGATCGGACTGTTGAAGACGTAGCGTGAGACGACGCCGGCAAACAGAATACAGGTCTCGGCCAGCACCAGCGCGGCGCCGATGAATTCGGCGAGCCGGCCGATCACCATGTCGAGGCCAAAGGCGGCGCGGCGCACGCCGCCGCCCCACGATATGCCGGCGGGAACGACTTCCGCTGCCTGGTGGCTCATCCGCTAATTCCTTGAGGCGAGTGGCGTGAACCGGAAGTCCAGCGGATTCCATCAATACCGTTCTTCACCCCGGCGAAGGCCGGGGCCCATTTTTCCGCCGCACGAATGGCTGAGCCATGGGCCCCGGCCTTCGCCGGGGTGACGACGGGGGGTGTCGTCATCACGATCGCCCCGGGCCTAGGCCAGCGGCCCGGTGTATTTTTCGAGCAACCCCCAGGCCTCGTCGCCCATCTGCTTCTTGACGTCGGGATAGAAGCCCGATTTGCGCAGCGCCTCGCGGAACGGCTTGGTGTCGGGCGTGCTGAAGGTCAGCCCACCCTTGGTCAGTTTCTCGATCTCGGTTTTGTCCATGACCTGCCAGTCGGCGCGCTCGGCGATCGCCGCCGCGCTGAAATGCTTGTAGGAGAGCGCTTGCAGGTCGGGTGGAAGCCTTTTCCAGGCGTCGGTGTTGAACGAGATGTGTAGCCCGACCCAGATGTGATTGGTCATGCTGCAATATTTCTGCACCTCGTAGAGCTTGGCGGTGTCGATCAGGATCAGCGGGTTTTCCTGGCCGTCGACCAGCCCGGTCTGCAGCGCGCTGTAGACCTCGCCAAAATTGATCGGCGTCGGCGAGGCGCCGAGGTGCTGGAACAGCGAGATGAACAGCGGCGCCACTGGCAGGCGGATCTTCATGCCCTTGAGGTCGTCCGGCGTGTTGATCGGCTTCGATTTGCTGGTGATCTCGCGAAAGCCGTGGTCGAACGCCTTGTCCATGCAATAGAGGCCGGCCTTTTCCGCCAGCCCGCGGCAGAATTTGCCGAGGTCGCCGTCCATCGCCTTCCAGGCCGTGTCGTAATCGGGAAACGCGAAGCCGACGCCGAAGATCGCCGCCGGCGGGTTCTTTTGCGCCAGGATGTCCATCGACATGCCGTAGATTTCGAGCGCGCCGGCGATCGCCTGCGACATCATCGCGGTGTCTTGGCCGAGCACGCTCGACGGGTAGAGCGTGATGTCGAGCTTGCCGCCGCTCTCTTCCTTGATCTTCGCCGCCGCCTCTTTCGAGCGGATCACCATCGGATGCCCCTCGGGCAGCGCGGTCCCGTATTTGTAGGCGAACTCGGCGGCGTTGGCCGGCCAGCGCAGGATCAGCGGCGCGGCGAAAGTGCCCGCGGCGGCGGCCGAGGCGCGCGACAACACGGTGCGGCGGGTCAACTTCATCGACATCTCCTCCCAAGTTCTCTGGCGGGTCGTGGTGTGCCGCGCCCGCAACGTATTCAGCGGCCCAAACGCGAAGAATTCCCTGTTGGATGCCGGCATGCGCCTTAACGCGCCCGCCCCCGGCCCGGCTTGCTGGCATCTTATTCGCAATTTCTGCGAGCGCCGCAACAGCCAATGCGGTCTGCGACATTTGAGGCTCGCGCAAAGCTCGCCGGCGGGCGCAGACTATCGAATCAAACGGAGCAGCGGACGTCGGTGCCGGTCCCCTCCCTGACCCTCCCCCGTGTCCACGGGGGAGGGAAACTTGCAGCACAGGCTGCAAGTGGGTGGGGGCCGGCACACGGCTCGATCGGCTCCTGACGCCCCGCCGCGCTTGCCCGCCGCACTCGAAGGAGAAGACATGCAGTTCGGCTTCAACCTGCCCAATAGCGGCGCGCTGGCGCAGCCCGAGATCATGGCGCGCATTGCCCGTGAGGGCGAAGCGCTCGGCTACGATTACCTCACGGTCACCGACCATGTGACGCTGCCCGACATGGCCGAGCCGGGCTATCCCTATTCCGAGAGCGGCGCGTTCTATTCGACTGACAGCGCGTACCGCCACGAGATGCTGACCCTCGCCGCCTGGCTCGCCTCGGTGACACAGCGGCTGCGCCTGATACTCGCGGTGCTGGTGGTGCCGCACCGCCCGGCGGTGCTCGCGGCCAAGCAGCTGGCGACGATCGACGCGCTGTCGGGCAGCCGGCTCACGGTCGGCATCGGCGCCGGCTGGCTCAAGGCCGAATTCGACGCGGTGGTGACGACGCCCTTCGCCGAGCGCGGCGCCGTCACCGACGAATACGTTGCCGCCTTCAAGACCCTCTGGACCGAGAAAAAGCCGCTGATCGATGGCAAATACGTCCATTACAACCGGCTGCTGCTCGAGCCCAAGCCGACGCAGAAGCCGCATCCGCCGATCTGGGTCGGCGGCGAAAGCGGCCCGTCCTTGCGCCGCGCCGCCCGGCTGGGCGACGCCTGGTACCCGATCGGCACCAACAACAAGGCCCCGTTCGACAGCCTGCCGCGCTACAAGGCCGGCGTCGCGCGCCTGCGCCAACTGACCGAAGCCGCCGGCCGCAAGCCCGACGCCGTGGCGCTCACCTATCGCATCAAGCGCTACGGCAAGGACGTGCCCGACCATGCCGGCGACGGCGAGCGCCGTCTGTTCTCCGGCGGCGACGCCGATCTCGTCGGCGACATCCACGCGCTGCGCGATATCGGCGTCACCGCGATCGATTTCGACTTCGAGCGCCCGACCGAAGCCGCCGTCCTCGCCGAAATGCGCAGCTTCCGCGAGCGGGTGCTGGCAAAGGCGTAGCGCCGGCGAAACTGGTGTCTGCGATCAGCCGTATCCTCGCGGTGGAAACATCGCGAGGCGGAAAAGCGTGCGTTTGCCTCGGCTATCAGCCGCACTGTTTGTTGTGCTCGTCCTCGCGCACCCGCTGGCCGCGGCTCCGGCGCCCGACGATATCGGGGACTTATCCGATAGCGTTCCCGGCATATCCGGGAAAACCGCGCTCGATCTGCTGCGCCAGCTCTTCGCCGACATCGAACCGAGCACCGACACGCGGACGATCGGGACCGCGACGCAGATGATCGAGCTGCGGTCGATCGGCGCTGGCGACGACAGCTGGATCGGCTGTGGCGACCGCATCGACATCGAGTATGCGCATGCGCACCCGCTGCAGTTCGGGGATCAGCGGCGAGTCGTCCTTGTCGTTGCGCTGGCCGATGAGTGCGCCGCGCCACTGGCGATGTTCGACGGCGATGGCAAGCTCGTCGACGCGGCCAACCTCAGAGGCGACCGGCATCTCACGTTTTCCGGCGAATATTTTCGTCCTTTGGGCTCGGCCGGTGCGTTGCTCATCGGCCATAACTGGCACGACAACAGCAACCAGAGCTACGACATGGACTCGCTGATCCTCGCCAAGCCCGACGGCTTTTCGGCGGTCGGTAATGTCTTCGCGTTCGGCAGCCGCGATTGCCGTTCGCAATTCACCGAAGACACCACGATCAGCACGATCCCCGCCAAACCGATGGCTCGGATCGATGTCGCCATAATGCGTGAAGCGCGCAAATTCGCAGAGGATTGCGAGATGCAGCTCGGCCGCACGGTGACGACGACCTTCAACGGCTCCTGGCGCTGGAACACCAAGAAAAAAGCCTATGAGCCGCATACGAGGGAGCTCGAACTGCTTGACCGCTGGAACCGGAAGCATCTCTGACCCGCATCGGGTGGCGCAAAAATCGTGGCGTTCCGCGCGCCCGCGACGCAGAGTATCCGCCGTGGGAGGAAGCATGCGGCGCGTCGCTACGCTGGCGATGATCGTGACTGCGCTGGCCGTGCCGGGCGGGCTTTCGCCCGCGGCGGCGGAGGAGCCGCGCTACGTGCCGGCCGCCCAGACGGCCGCGACTTATCGCCTGACCACCGTGATCACCGTCAACGGCCGCGAGACGACCGCCGCCCAGATCTACCGCGTGACGATCACGGCCTCAGACGGCATCACCGCCGAAGGGACGATAACGCCGCTGGCGCTGATCTATCGCTGCCCCGCCGACGAGACCTCGAAGGACTGCCGCGCGGCGCCGCATTTCCCCGGCGCCAGCCGCGATGGCGACATGGTCACTATCCCGGTGCCACCTGAGGTCGCCGCCAAACTGACGAAGCTCAGCAAGCTGGTCGCGCGCGATTTTCTCCGCGTGACGCAGGTGTTCCCGATGCCGGGTCCCGAGGACATCGAGGAGGTCGACAAGCCGAAAATCGGCGAAGCCCCGCTTTACCTCCTGGGCTCGGCGGTCGAATGCGACGACGCGCTGACCAAAGGCTTCTTCCCGCTTGGCGTCGCCGCGCAATTCTCGGCGGCCTGCAAAACCACCAGCGAGCGCGCGCAAAGTCGCGTGCCGGCGATCAAGGACGGCAAGTCGAGCGAAGACTTCACCATGGCGCTGACCTTTGCCGGGCGGGACCACATCGCGGTTCCCGCCGGCGACTTCGCCGTGGCCGAGGTCAAGTACAAGAGCACGCCGGCGTCGGGCCACGGCGTCTTTGTCGAGGGGGAGTGGGCGGTCGCCGAGAATCTGGGTATCTCGGTGCGAAATTCGGCATTGGTCCATTTGCCGAATTCGCAGAACACTAGCCATCTGACGCGCGAACTGCTCAAGCTGGGTCCATAACCCGGCTTTCGGCTCGCCAAGGCGCAAGCTTCAGTCCGTTGGGGAGGAACTCATGCAATCGTCGAGCGCCGCGCCGCAGCGCCATCTGCCGATCCGCAAGGACTGGCTCGCCGCCACCCAGGAAAAGGCGCTGGAGCCCGACCGCCCGATCATCGACCCGCACCATCATCTGTGGGATCGCCCGGGCAACCGTTACCTGCTGCACGACCTGGTTGAAGACACATCGAGCGGCCACAACATCCGCGCCACGGTGTTTCTCGAATGCCGCGAGATGTACCGCGCCGACGGCCCGCCCGAGACACGTTCGCTCGGCGAGACGACCTTTGTCGCCGGCGTCGCGGCGATGAGCGAGAGCGGCAAATACGGCTCGACCCAGCACTGTGCCGGGATCATCGGCAATGTCGATCTGCGCGCGGTCGGCGGCCGCGCCAAGGGGATCCTCGAACAGCACGTCGTCGCCTCGGGCGGCCGTTTCCGCGGCATCCGCAACGGCGCCACGTGGCACAGCGATCCCTCGCTGCGCGTGTTCACCTCCGGCTCGGGCGAAGGCCTCTATCTCGACCGCAGCTTCCGCGAGGGCTTCGCGGCGCTCGCCGCGCTGAACCTCACGTTTGAGGCCTGGGCCTTCCACTCGCAGCTCGGCGATATCGTCAGCCTCGCCGCCGCCTTTCCCGAGACCAAGATCGTCGTCAACCATGTCGGCGGCTCGCTCGCGGTCGGCCCCTATGCCGGCAAGAGCGAGGAGGTGTTCAAGGAATGGCGCGGGCAGATCCAGAAGCTCGGCCAGTTCCCCAATGTCTACATGAAGCTGGGCGGGCTCGGCATGCCGTCGCTGATGGGCTTTGAACTGGGCCAGCAGGAACTCCGCGCCGTCCTCCGAGCAGCTCGCCAAGGCCTGGGGACCGTATCTCCACGCCTGTATCGAGGCGTTCGGCCCCGACAAGTCGATGTTCGAAAGCAACTTCCCGGTCGACAAGGGGATGTGCAGCTATTCCAACCTGTGGAACGCGTTCAAGCGCGTCTCCGAGGGCTACTCGAACGACGAGAAGAACGCGATGTTCCACAACACCGCGCTGAAGTTCTATCGGTTGTATTAGCCTTTGATCGTCATTCCGGGGCGCCGCAAAGCGGCGAACCCGGAACCCATGCACACCAACCCATGGGAGTGAGCACCGTCATCGCCTAATCAGACAGGTTCGTGTTCACGGGTTCCGGGTCCAGCGCTTCGCGCTGTCCCGGAATGACACCGAGAAGTGAGAGGGAGACAAGCGCATGCCACTGCCACGCCAAGAGGTCGACGGCACCACGCCGAAATATCTGCGCGACAAATACGCGATCGTCGGGGTCGGCGAGACGACCTATACCCGCGGCTCGGGGATCACCACCCGCGCGCTCGGCACTTGGGCGGTGCGCAACGCGATCCTCGACGCCGGCCTCAAGCCGGAGGATGTCGACGGCATGCTCGATTATTCGGGCGGCGACTCGACCTCAGCGACGTTTATCGCCGGCGATCTCGGCCTGCGGCTCAATTTCTACATGGATTGCGTCGGCGGCGGCTCGTCGACCGAGGCGCTGATCGGCATCGCCATCGGCATCATGGAGGCGGGCCTGTGCAAATGCGTCGCCATCTTCCGCGCGATGAACGGCTTCAGCCAGGTCCGCATCGGCGGCACCGGGGCGCGGTCGGCGGCGCCCGTCGCCGGCGACATGCTGCACAACCGCGCTTATGGCTGGCAGAGCGCCGGGCAGAGCTTCGCGCCGACCTTTATGCGCCACATGTACGATTACGGCACGACGCCCGAGCAGGTGGCGCATGTGAAGATGTTCCACTCGCGCCACGCCTCGAACAACCCGAAGGCCTATTACAAGAAGCGCTTCACGGTCGAGGACGTGATCAACAGCCGCTTTATCTGCAAGCCGCTGCACCTGCTCGATTGCTGCGTCGAGACCGATAACGGCACCTGCGTCATCGTCACCCGCGCCGACCGGGCCAAGGACATGAAGCAGCCGCTGGTGCTGATCCGCGGCGTCGTCGGCCGTTGCAACAAGCCGCGGCTCGACATGCACTACCAGCACGGGCCGATCTCGCGCGTCGCCGGCTATTACGCGAAGGAAATCCTGTGGCCGAATTCCGGCGTTGGGCCCGAAGACGTCGACGTCACCGGCTCCTACGACGCCTTCACCTTCACGACGATGCTGCAGCTCGAGGATTACGGCTTCTGCAAGAAGGGCGACGGCGGCCAATATGTCAGCGACGGCTCGATCACCCTCGGCGGCAAGCGGCCCAACAACACCTCGGGCGGCCATCTCTGCGAGGGCTACACCCACGGCATGAACATGGTGATCGAAAACACCCGCCAGCTGCGCCACGACGTCGACGATTCCTGCCCGCTCGGCCCCGACGGCAAGCGCCAGCACACCTTCGACTACAAGGAGGGCGGCTGCCGCCAGGTCAAGGATGTCGAGGTCAGCGCCAATCTCGGCTGGGCCAACCCGGCGACCGCCTCGTCGATGGTCATGCGCAAGGGCTGGTGATCTCCTTGTTCTTCAATCCCTTCTTCTCGTCATGCCCGGGCTTGACCCGGGCATCCGCGGACGCCGCACAAGCGCAAGACGTGGATGGCCGGATCAAGTCCGGCCATGACGATCTCTTTTAGGTTCCGGGAGGAACAGCAAAATGGCCACGATCGACGGCGAATACATGGGCATGGGCCTGCGCATCGACGATCTCGATGTCGAGAACGTCGAATACTTCAAGCACTGCGCGGCGCATGATTTCCACCTTCAGGCCTGCAACCAATGCAGCCGGCTGCGCTACCCGCCGACCACGGCATGCCCGTGGTGCATGAGCCGCGAGAGCAGCTGGAAAAAGGTCGAGGGCAAGGGCACGGTGCATTCCTACACCGAGGTGCACCACGCGATTCAGCCCGCCTTCCGCGGCAAGACGCCGTACCTGGTGCTGCTGGTCGACCTCGACACGCAAAAGGGCGAGCCGACGCCGGACGAGGCGCTGCGCGTGATCGGCAATCTCTGCATGCCGGACGGCCAGTTCGCGCCGCCCGAAGTGGTGAGGAGCGTCGGCGTCGGCACCCGCGTCCGCATGGTGTTCAGCGACGTTTCTGCCGGCATCGCCCTGCCGCAATGGACCATCGACGAGACCGCGCAGCAGCCCGCCAAGCCCTGGCGCTACGCACAGGAGTAGGCGTAGCGGCGGCGTCGCTAATTTCGCCAAAATTCCGTGTTTTGCTAGCCGCGTCGTGAAGCCGTGCGGGGCGGGGCTGGCTGTAGATTTCCTGTATTTATCAGCGAAAACAGCCAGCGCGTTGCCCGCGACATCGCGTCGGCTATAGTCGCTCATCAGTTCACCGGGGAGGAATGCGATGCGCTGGCTCCGCTACGAGGCGAACGGACAGGAATCCTACGGCATCATCGAGGGCGACGAGGTCGTCGCGGTGAAGGGCGATCCGTTCGCCGGCTACGAGATGACCAAGACCAAGCACCGGCTGCGCGACATCAAGTATCTCGTGCCGGTGGTGCCCAAGACCTTCTACGCGGCCGGGCTCAACTACGTCGAGCACATCACCGAGATGGCCGCCAAGCGCGGCGAAAAGCCCAACATTCCGCCAGCCGCCGATGTCGGCTATCGCGCCAACAATGCGCTGATCGCGCATAACGAGAACATCGTCATCCCGCACGACGCCGGCGAACTGGTGCAGTACGAGGGCGAGCTCGTCGCGGTGATCGGCACCAAGGCCAAGTATCTCTCGGAGAGCGAGGCGCTCTCCTGCGTGCTCGGCTGGACGATCGGCAACGACATGAGCGAGCGCACCTGGCAGCGTAACGACCGCACGCTGTGGCGCGCCAAGAACACCGACACGTTCAAGCCGATGGGCCCGTGGATCGAGACCGATTTCGACCTTGAGGCCGCGCGCACGATCGTCCGCGTCAACGGCGAGGAAACCGATAACTTCCAGACCAACCACATGCTTTACGGCGTCGCCACCTTTATCAGCCGCATGTCGCAATACCTGACCCTGTGGCCGGGCGATGTGGTGTGGATGGGCACCGAAGGCTCGCCGCGCAACCTCAAACACGGCGACGTGTGCGAGATCGAGATCACCGGCATCGGCATCCTGCGCAACCCGCTGGTGAAAGAGAAGCGGTAGGCACTCACGGAGTCATTCCGGGGCGCCGCGCCAGCGGCGAACCCGGAACCCATGAACACGGACCTTTGCCGATTATACGGCGAAACCCGACCATGACCTTCGCCGTCGATGTTCATGGGTTCCGGGTCTAGCCCCCAAGGGATCCATGGCGGGCGATCCCGGAATGACAGGGAATAGAACTCGATGACCCTCTCCCTCTTCGACCTCACCGGCAAGGTTGCCGTTATCACCGGCTCGTCGCGCGGCATTGGCCGGGCGATGGCGGAAATCTTCGCCGACGCCGGCGGCAAGGTGGTGGTTTCCGGCCGCAACCTGGAGCCCTGTCAGGAGGTCGTGGAGGCGATCAAGGCAAAGGGCGGCGAAGCGACCGCCGTCACCTGCCGCATCTCCGACAAGACGCAATGCGAAAACCTCGTCGCCGAATCGATCAAGGCCTACGGCAAGGTCGACATCATGGTCTGCAATGCCGCGGTCAATCCGCATCACGGCCCGATCGACGACCTCAAGGACGAGGTTTTCGAGCGGATGATGGTCAACAACGTCCAATCGAACTTCTGGTTCGCCAAGGCGGTCAAGCCCGGCATGGTCGAGCGCAAGGAAGGCTCGATCATCTTCATCATCTCGGTGGCGGCGCTGCACGCCTCGCTCGAGCTGCCGATGTACGGCATCACCAAGCTCGCCGACTTCGCGCTCGCCCGCAATCTCGCGGCCGCCTGGGGACCGGACGGCATCCGCGTCAACTGCATCGCGCCTGGCCTGGTGGTGACCCAGTTCGCCCGCGTGCTCTACGAAGACCCCGAACGCCGCGCCCGCCGCGAGGCCGCGACGCCGCTGCGCCGCCTCGGCCAACCAAGCGACATCGCCGGCCCCGCCCTGCTGCTCGCCTCCCCCGCCGGCGCCTTCATCACCGGCCAGATCCTCACCGTCGACGGCGGCACGACGATCCAGTCGAGGTGATCATCCCTATCGCTCCCCGGCGAAAGCCGGGGCCCATTTATCGGGTTCTCGGGCGCGGAAACGTGGATCCCGGCTTTCGCCGGGAAGCGAAAATAAGATGTCGCTACAGCATCCCCAGCGCAGTGCGGCCCTTGGGCGGCGGAAAGGACTTGTCGAGATCGGCGAGGTCCTGGTCGGTCAGCGGCAGATCGAGCGCGCCGACATTCTCGCGCACATGCTCTTTCTTGCCCGCCTTCGGGATCACCATCATCCCGTCGCGGCGCAAGAGCCAGGCGAGCGCAACTTGCGCCGGGGTCGCGCCGTCATGCCGCGCGGCCACCTCGGCCAAGCCCTTGTGGCCGAGCATGCGGCCCTGCTCGATCGGCGAATAGGCCATGATCGAGATGCCGCGCTGTCGGCACCACGGGATGACCTCCCATTCCGGCCCGCGCCGCGTCAGGTTGTAGAGGATCTGGTTGGAGGCGACGCTGCTGCCGCCTCCCGTCTTCAACCATTCCTCCATGTCGCGGCGATCGAAATTGCTGACCCCGTGGTAGCGAATCTTGCCCTGCTGTTTGAGCTTGTCGAACGCGGCCAACGTCTCGGCGAAAGGGTAGGAGCCGCGCCAATGCAGCAGGTAAAGGTCGATGTGGTCGGTCTTCAGCCGCTTGAGGCTGCGCTCGCAGGCATCGATCGCGCCCCGTTGCGACGCGTTGTAGGGCAGCACCTTGCTGACGATAAACAGCTTGTCGCGCCGCCCCTTGGCGGCCTCGGCGACGATCTCCTCGGCGACCCCATTGCCGTACATCTCGGCGGTGTCGATCAGCGTGACGCCGAGGTCGATGCCGAGCTTCAAGGCGGCCGCCTCGTCGGCGAAACGGGTGGTGGTCTCGCCCATATGCCAGGTGCCCTGGCCAAAAGCCGGTACGCTTTCGCCATCGGGCAGGGTGATCTGCGGCATGCTCATCGCTGCTCTCCCTCGCGGCGCAGGAAAACCAATCGTGCGGCGCCATACCGCCGCTCCTCAATCATTGCGAACCCGGCGGGCGGGGAAAAGGGTTCCTTCGCGGCAATCTCGACAATTGCGAGGGCGCGCGGCGCCAACCATCCCGCCGCGGCCAGCGCGGTCAGCGCCGGCGCGGCGAGGCCGCTGCGATACGGCGGGTCGAGAAATGCCACCGCCACGGCAAAACGCGCGCGCGGCGGGCGCGTCGCATCGCCGGCGATGATGTCGGCCGCGTCTTCCTCGTCGACCGCCACAAGGTTGCGGCGCAATGCAGCGAGCGCTGCCCGGTCGGTCTCGATAAACGCGGCGCGCCCCGCGCCGCGCGACAGCGCCTCGAGGCCGAGCGCGCCGGTGCCGGCAAAAGCGTCGAGCACATTCTCTCCGGCGAACGGCGAGCCGGCCGCGGCGAAATCGCCATGCGACAGAATGTTGAACAGCGCCTCGCGCGCGCGGTCGCTGGTCGGCCGCACCGCGTCGCCCGGCGGCACGATCAGGCGGCGCCCGCGATGCCTACCGCCGACGATTCGCATGGGATTTGGGCGCACGCGATTTCACCGGGCCGCCGCCGCTCCCCAATTGCTCCTCCAGCACCTTTTTCGGCACCTCCTCGATCGCGCCGCGGTCGAGATGGCCGAGCTGGAAGGGCCCATAGGACAGGCGGATCAGCCGGGTCACCGGGTAGCCGAGATGCTCCAGCACCCGGCGCACCTCGCGGTTCTTGCCTTCGCGCAGGCTCAGCGTCAGCCAAGCGTTCGACCCTTGCTGGCGGTCGAGCTCGACGTGGATCGGCCCATAGTCGAACCCGTCGGTGGTGACGCCCTTGTCGAGCTTCGTGAGCCGCGTCGCCTCGACGATGCCGTGCACCCGCACCCGATAGCGCCGCAGCCACCCGGTCGCCGGCAGCTCGAGCCGACGCGCCAGACCGCCGTCATTGGTCAGCAGCAACAGCCCTTCGGAATTGAGGTCGAGCCGGCCGATCGAGATCAGCCGCGGCAGCTCCTTGGGCAGCGCCGCGAACACGGTCGCGCGGCCCTTTTCGTCGCGATGCGTGGTGACGAGCCCCACGGGCTTGTGATAGCGCCACAGCCGCGCGCGTTCCGGCTCGGGCAGCGGCTTGCCGTCGACCCGGACTTCGTCGTTGTCGCCGACCACCACCGCCGGGGTGGTGAGGACTTCGCCATTGACCGCGACACGGCCGTCGGCGATCCAACGCTCGGCGTCGCGCCGCGAACACAGCCCAGCGCGAGCGAGCAGTTTGGCGATGCGCTGGGGCGCGACGTCGTTCATCCTGTCAGCACATAGCGGGAGGCGATGACGGCGGCAATGGCGAAGCGCGGCGACACGCCGATGACGCTGGCCTTTGAGGCGGCCGAGCAAGCCGGCTGGCGCGGCGAGGTCCCCGTCGGCGCGGTGCTGGTTGCCGCGGATGGTGCGGTCATTGCCGCGCACGGCAACCAGGTCGAGGCGGAAGGCGATCCGACGGCGCATGCCGAGATGCTGGCGCTGCGCGCCGGCGCGGCGGCGCTCGGCCGCAAGCAGCTTGACGACTGCGATCTCTATGTGACGCTGGAGCCCTGCCCGATGTGCGCCGCGGCGATTTCGCTGGCCCGAATCCGCCGGCTCTATTTCGGTGCCTACGACCCGAAATCCGGTGGCGTCGAGCACGGCCCGCGCATCTTCGAGCAACCCACCTGCCACCATCGCCCGGAAGTCTATGGCGGCATCGACGAGCGCCGCGCCGGCGCGCTGCTGCGGGCGTTCTTCCGCGAGCGCCGCTAGTCTAAGCGGCGTCGCGCGGCCGTTCGATCGGGCACTGCGCGAGCACGCGCTCCGGCGGGAAGACCACCCTCACCTGGGTGCCCACGTCGAGTTTGCTCGTCAATTCAAGCCGGCCGCCGTGCAGCTCCATGATCGCCTTGACCAGCGGCAGGCCGAGCCCGGTGCCCTGGTGCTGCCGCGACAGCGAGGAATCGACCTGCTCGAACGGCTTGAGCACGCGTTCGAGATCCGCTTCCGGGATGCCGATGCCGGTGTCGGCCACGGTGATCGCCAGACCGGTGCTGGGTTCCCAGCGCGCGGAAATCGTGATCGAGCCACCGGCCGGGGTGAATTTGACCGAGTTGGTGATCAGGTTCAGCAGAACCTGCTTGGTCTTGCGCTCGTCGCCGCAGATCGGCGGCAAGTCGTCGGGAATATCGACATCCTGTGTCAGCCCGGCGGCGTGGATGCGCCCGACGGTGAGCTGCCCGACCGAGCGCATGACGTCGCGCAGATCAAACACATCCTCCGCCAGATCGACCTTGCCCGCCTCGGCCTTCGACAGGTCGAGGATGTCGTTGATGATCTGCAACAGATGCGTGCCGCTGGCGTGGATGTCGCCAACATAAGTGCGGTATTGCTCCTTGCCGAGTGGGCCCAGCACCTCGCGCAGCATCATCTCGGAGAAGCCAATGATCGCATTGAGCGGCGTACGCAGCTCGTGGCTCATCGTCGCCAAAAAGCCGGATTTCGCCTGATTGGCGGCCTCGGCCTCCTCCTTCGCGTGGCGCAGCTCCTGATAGGCGCGTTCGCGGTCGTGCAGCAGATCGACGCGGTCGAAACAGCGGTCGAGCACCGCGAACAGCGACTGCGGATCGACCGATTTGTCGAAATAATCGTAGGCGCCACGGCGCAGCGCGGCGACCGCCGTATGGGTGTCGAGCTCGGCGGTCATCAACACGCCGATCAACTCCGGCCGGTCGTGGCGCAGGCGCGCCAACAGGTCGATGCCCGAGGTCGTGCCCAGCCGCAGGTCGATCAGGGCGACCGCCGGCGGTTCCTCGCTCGGTGCGCCTTCCATGATCACCAGCGCGGCGCCCGGCGAGCCGGCGATAACCGGTTTGAACCCGCGCGGCACCAGCATGTCGGCGAGCAACTCGGCGAAGTCGCCGTCATCTTCGACGATCAGGACGCTGCGCGAAGCGCCGGCGGCGATCATGCCGCGATCCTGAGCGCTTGCTCGACCGGCAGGCGGATCGTCACCGTCGTGCCCTGACCCGGCTCGCTCGCGATGTCGATCGTCCCGGCGTGCTGGGTGACGATCTGTTTGACGGTGGGCAAGCCGAGACCCGCGCCAAAGCTCTTCGTGCTGAACAGCGGCTCGAAGATGCGCGCCAAGTGCTCGGCGGGAATGCCCGGCCCGGTATCGCTGACGCTGAGCTCGAGTACCCCATCACCGAGCGCGCTGCGCACGGCGATGCGCAGCGGCCCGCGGCCCGGCGGCATCTCGCCGAGCGCCTGCGCCGCATTGTCGATCAGGTTGATCACCACGTGACGGATGCGGTCCGCGTCGATGCGCACGATGGCGTCCCCGGCGGCGTATTCCTCGACCAGCGTCACCGCCGGCGGCAAGCCGTGCTCGACCAGGATTCCCCGCAGCCATTCGTCGAAATTGACCGACACGCGGGTGAGCTCGGGTGTGCGGATGTATTCGAGCAGGTCGCCGATGATGCGGTCGCAGCGGGCGATGCTGCGCTGAATACGGGCGATCGGCCGGTCGAGCACGAGCCCGCTGCTGGTGGCGATCTCGCGCATCGTGAAGAGCGTATTGCGGATCGCCGACAGGGGGTTGCGCAGCTCGTTCGCCACCGTCGCGGTAAACTGGCCGAGCACCGACAGGCGCTCCTTCTTCAGGAGCTCGGCCTCGGCGACGAGCCGGGCGTTGTCGGCCTCGATTTTCTCGGCGCGCATTGCGACGAGCGCGCTCTGCGCGTAAATCTGCCGGCCGATCAGCACGACCATCAGGGCGATGGTCGCGACGCCGCATAACGCGAACGCGGCGAACATCGCCGCCTGGCGCGACCAGGCGATCAACGCATGGGTGCCGTTGCCGCTGACAACAACCGACACCGGATAGTCGGACAGCGGCTGAACCGCGTCGATATACCATTGGCCGTGCTTGTCGCGGCGCTCTTCGAACACGCCCTGATCGCCATTTGCCAGCGCCATCAGCACGGTTTTGTTGGACGTCCGGTCCCCGGTTTCCTGCCGCGGAAATTGCGCCAGAACCGTGCCGTCACGCCGCATCAGCGAGACGACACCGCCCTCGCCGAGCGGGATGACTCGGTAGAGGCCCTCAAAATCGCTGGCTGCAAGCACGGCAACGGCGAGACCGGCGAACGCGCCGCTGTTGGTCCGTATCTTGTGCGCGACAGGGATAACCTGCGGCCGGTCGTACCGGAGCGCGATCGGTGCGCCGATCGCCGCCTCCGATGCGGCATTCTCGTGCAACGAGACGAAATAGTCGCGCATCGCGACGTTGTCGTCACCTGCTGGCCAGGCGCCGTTCCGATTGACGACGGTTCCGTCGACAGAGATCAGAGCCAGGCCGGCAATCTGCGGCGCAGCCTCCAAGACCCGGTCGAGATGCGAGGCGGCGGCAGCTTCCCTCAAATCCCGCGCCTGCGTCTCGGGACGCTCCGTATCGGCCAAGCGGACACGGCTGGCAATGTCGCTCAGCACCGCTTCAGCGCCGAGCAGCGAACGGTTGCCGGCCTCGACCAGGACGGAATTGAGCCGCGACAGACCTGCCTTCGTTGACTCAAGCGTCTGTTGGCGCAGATAGCCGGCGACGAGCCCGGTCACGATGAGCAGCGCCACCCCGAGCACGATGCCGCACGCGATCAATAGCGTCAGCGGCCGTAGCTGCGGCAACAGCCACTCGTATTTGCGTTCCGACAGATGCTCAGCGGCCATCAGCTCGCAGGCTCACCGACGTTCCAGTCCAACCGGCAATAAACCCCTCTGCCGATTGAAGAAGCATTAACGGCGGCGGCGTTCGCCTATCGGCCTGCGCAGGCGGGCCTAGATCGATCCTCCCGAGCGGGGGGATGTCGTCGGCGAGCAGGCTCAGATCACCCGCCCGCGGCACTCGCCGAAGCCGATCGAGACATAGTCGGCGCGGCTGGCGCGGGCGCGGAAGATCGCTTCGTCGCCGTCTTCGAGGAAGGTGCGGGTCTGGCCCGAGGACAGCGTGTTGGCCTGCTGGCCATCGCGGCTCAATTCGCTGAGGCTGCCCCAGCCTTCGGGCGTCGGGCCGGAGATCGTGCCGGTGCCGAACAGGTCGCCCGGCTCGATATTGCAGCCGTTGCAGGTCTGGTGGGCGACCATCTGTGCCACTGTCCAGTAAAGGTCGAGCGTGCTGCTGTGCGACATGCGGTGCGGCTCCTGGCCGGCCGCGCGCATCTTCTCGGTCAGGATCAGCGCTTCCAGCGCGATGTCGAACGCGCCTTCCTTCTGGTCGGCGTCGTCCCACAGATACGGCAGCGGCTGCGGGTCGCCGGCGGGGCGCGCAGGCTGGGCGACGCGAAACGGCGCCAGCGCCTCCATCGTGACGATCCACGGTGACACGGTCGACCCGAAGCTCTTGCCGAGGAACGGCCCCAAGGGCGCCGATTCCCATTGCTGGATGTCGCGCGCCGACCAGTCATTGACAAAACCGAGGCCGACGATGTGGTCGGCGGCTTCGGCGATCGGGATCGGCTCGCCCTGACGGTTGCCGGGGCCGACCCAGATCGCGACTTCAAGCTCGTAATCGAGCTTGCGGCACGGTCCGTAGCTCGGCGCGTTTTCTTCCGGCAGCTTGCGCTGTCCGCTTGGCCGGCGGATCGGCTGTCCGGAAACCTGCAGCGACGACGCGCGGCTGTGATAGGCGACCGGGACGTATTTGTAGTTCGGGCCGAGCGGATCATTGGGGTTGCGTCGCCGGCCGCCATTGGTCGCGTGGTGAATGCCGGCAAAGAAATCGGTGAAACTGGCAGCCCTGGCCGGCAGGTGCATCGCGCAGGCATTGGCGTCATGCAGGATGTTCTTGGCAAGATCGCGCGCCTTGCCGGCGTTCTTGCCGTCGGTGGCGAGCAGGTCGGAGACGTGGCGCCGCAGCGCCCGGCGCGGCGCCGGCCCAAGCGCGATCAGCGGGTTGAGGGGGCCGCCCGAGGCCGCCTTGGCGGCGGTCTCCGCCTCGCCCGAAAAGAGCCCGGCGGCTAACGCCGCCTTGATGTCGAAAATTTTGTCGCCGATCGCGATGCCGCCGCGCGCCCGCGCGTCGGGGACGTTGTTGCCGGGCGGGCTGAACACGCCGAGCGGCAGGTTCTGCAGCGGAAAATCGCGGTGGCCATTGGCGCTTTCGACCCAGCTCTGGCGCTTGGGGTCATGGGTTTCGTCGATCACGATGGTCATTGCTGCGGCCCTCCCGATTGCTTCCTTGTAGCCTAGCGGAAGCCAAAGGCGGAGGGCGACAGCGATGTCTGAGGAATTTGCCGGCAAGGGCGTGGTGATCACCGGCGCGGCCGGGATCTACGGCGCGCAGCTCGCCGAGAGTTTTGCCGGGGCTGGGGCGCGGCTGCTTCTGACCGACCGAGACGCCGCCGGCCTGGCGGCGGTCCACGCCAAACTCGGCAGCGCGGATATCGCCTCCGCGACCGCCGAGCTGACTGACCCCGAGTCGGTCGCCGCGCTATGCCGGCAGATCGTCGATTGGGCGATCCCCGATGTGGTGATCAACAACGCCGGCATCTACCCGTTTGGCGGGCTGTTCGATACCTCGGTCGAGATGTGGGACCGCATCATGCACGTCAATCTGCGGGCGCCGTTCCTGATCACGCAGGCGCTCGCCAAGGCGATGATCGCGGCAAAGCGCCAGGGCGCGTTCATCTTTATCGGCTCCGGCGCCGGGCAGATGCTGCGCACCAACGGCCTGGCCTATTGCGCCTCGAAGCGCGCCCTCGAATGGCTGATGAAGGGGGTGGCGCTGGAGCTGGCGCCACACGGGATCCGCGCCAATCTCGTCGCGCCGGGGCTGGCGCTCGGCAGCGCCGGCACCGATTTTCCCGCCGGATACGCCGAGGCGATGGCAAAGCGGGTGCCGCTCGGCCGTGGCATCAACCCCGGCGAGCTCAGCGAAGCGGTGATGTTTCTTGCCTCCGAGCGCGCCGCCTACATCACCGGAGCCAGTCTCTCGGTCGATGGCGGCGGCGCTATTCCGCGCCGTGCGCTCGATTAGGCCGCGGCGGTCTTTGCCAAGCCGCCGGCCGGTCGCCGCAGCGCGACCGCGGCCAGCACCATGGCGAGGATCTGCGTCGCCAGCACCACGCCGACCATGGCGGCGGCCCCGTCATGCGGCAGCATCCCGACGGCCAGCGTGCCGAGCGCCGACACCGCCATCTGCAGAAAGCCGATAAACCCCGACGCCGTGCCGGCGACGCGCGTGTAGATGCTGAGCCCCGCCGCCATCGCGCTCGGCTGGCTCAGCCCGTTGCCGATCGAACTCACCGCCATCGGCACAAACAGCGCCCAGCTGCTCAGACCAGGATAGACGCACCACACCGCCATCGCCGCGCCCGAGAACAACGACAGCGCGACGCCGAACATGATCATCGCGTTGGCGCCGAGGCGCAGCGCCAGCCGCGAGGCCAATCCGTTGCCGACCATATAGGCGAGCATCGGCAGGATGATCATCAGCCCGTAGGTGCTCGGCGGCTCGTGCAATGTCTCCGACATGAGGCCGGGGGCGCAGGCGATAAAGGTGAACCACGACGCGCTGGTGAACGAGGTGCACAGCGCAAAGCCCATAAACGGGCGCGACCGCAGCAGCCGCCCATAGGTGCGGCCGATTTCCGTCGGATTGAGCGGCTGCGGCTCGGCGCGGGTTTCGTCGAGCCGGACCGCGGTCCACGCCAGCACCGCCGTCCCGGCGACGGCGAGCGCGAGAAAAATGAGCCGCCATCCCAGCACCTCGGCGATGCCGGCGCCGACCGCCGGGCTCAACGCCGAGCCGAGGGTCATGACCATCATCACCACGGCAATGCCGCGCGCCGAGGCGTCGCGGCCGTAGACGTCGCGAATGATCGCGCGACCGAGGACGATGCCGGCACAAGCGCCGATCGCTTGCGCGACCCGACCGGCGATCAACAGCGACAGCGTCGGCGCAACCCCGCACAGCACGGTGCCGCCGAGAAACAACACCAGCCCGACGATCAGCACGGGCCGGCGGCCGAACCGGTCGGAGACCGGGCCGTAAATCAGCTGTCCGCCGGCGATGCCGAGAAAATACAGCGTCAGGACGAGTTGGACCTGCGCGGCGGTGCTGTCGAACGCGCGGACCAGAACCGGCAGCGCCGGCACGATCATGTGCAGCGCACAGAACCCCAGACCGGTGGCGGCGGCGATCAGCGATAGCGGCGGCGAGCGCCGCGCGGTCTTCGGCCGGTCGGGGGGCATGCCATTGATATTCGCGGAAACCACCTGGACCGATCCAACCGCGCCAAGGCGCTGCGATTGCCTCACCGACGCACCGAGTCTAGCATGCCGCGATCATCTGCGGCGACCAGCACCGCCGCAGGGTAGGGTTGTCCGGATAATGGAAATGCGCGCACCGGCGTTCTCGTTTTTTCAATGTCATCCCGGGGCGCGAGCGGGGCGAGCGAACCCGGAACCCGTGAACACGGCCTCTTCGGGCGAACTGCGGGCACTTGAACTGCATCAGCCCTCGTCCGTGTGCACCGCATGACCTTCCAACCGGGTAACACCAACGACGGTGAGATCTCGCGCGCCGATCTGCTGCCGTTCCTGGTTTCATTCAGCGAATTGCGCCGCCGGTCATTCCTGTGGCCGGGTGTCACGTTGGCGGTGTTCAGCGCAGCGCTGCTGATCTTCGCCGCCGCGGAAAGCGAGAAAGGATTCTTCTGGTGCCTGTCGGGACTCATCTCGCTCGGCAATCTGTTCCTGATCTACCTGTGGTGCGGCAAGAAGATGCCGTTTCCCTATATGCTCCTGGTCGCGATCGGTGCGTTTGGCCTCGACGCCGCGCTGAGCCCGGTAATCATCGCCGGCGAGCGGTTTATGCCTGACGCCGTTGCGCCGGGCATCATCGAGGAAGGCGTCAAGGTCCTCCCGCTGGTCATCGTGTTGGCCGCCGGATGGTTCTTGCCGCACCGGCTGCGGCGCGAATACGGGCTGCGCGAGCCGTTGGACGGCATCATCCTGGCCGCAGCCTCGGCGACGGGTTTCGCTTTTCTCGAGACGATGTTCGTCTATGTGCCGAAATACGGCGAGCTGATCAGCGCGCCGCGGCTGCTCGTCAATATTTTTGGCCACATCGCCTATGGCTCTGCCTGGGGCTATTTCATCGGTCTTGCGGCGTTGCGCCATCGCCGCGCGGTGCCCGCCGTGATCGCGGTGGGGATCGGCTTTCTGCTCGCCAACCTGCTGCACGATCTGTGGGACGCGATGCGCTATTACGGCGGCTCGCTGGCGATCATGAGCCCGATCCACGAGGTGGTGATCGCGGTCGTCTGCTTTGTGGTGCTCGGCTCGCTGATCGTGAAGGCGCGCGAGCTGTCGCCCGAGCGCGAGTTCCTGTGGCCGTTCGGCTCGCTGCTGCCCTACCGCGCGCCCGAGGTCGAGCCGCTGCCGATGATGCCGGTACTGCCGGGCGACATCTGGCTGCTGATCGCGGGACGCCGGCTGAGCCTTACCGAGACGACGCATGTGACGATGCGCGATATCCCCTGTCTTCAGGCGCCCGGCGCCGACGGCATCGTCGCCGAGGTACGCGAACACCCGGACGATCCGTCGCTGCTGGTACTGCGCAACCTGTCGAAGAACCTGTGGGAGGCGGTGCTGCCGGACGGCACCGTGCGCCGGGTCGAGCCGGCCGGCACGGTGCGACTGATCGCCGGAACACGAATCGTCTTCGGCACCCAAGCCGGGGTAATCCTGGTGACCTCGACCGAGATCGGCGCCAACCCGCGCGCCCATGCCGAAGAGGAGTGGTGCTGAGGCGTTAGGAAGCCTCGATCTCCTGCACCACATCGAGCACGGCGCGGCGGCGGGTCACGCGGTTTTGCCAGACCCGGTCGAAATCCTCGACCAGCGGCTTGACCGCGTCGGATTTGGTGGCTGCCTCCGCCGTCTCGACCGAGTCGAACTCATAGAAGGCGACGTGCACGCCGGGATCGTTCCGGCTCCAGCAGCGCCAAGCGCGCCGCGCGCCGAAGACACGCAGCGCCCAGGGCAGATGATCCGTCTCGTACCAGTGATCGAATTGGGCGCGGTCCGCCTCCGGCACTTCGGCGCGAACCGCGTAATAGGCCTTCGCCATCTCCCCTCGCTTAGTCGTCGAGCGTGAACCCGACCTTCAGCGTAACCTGGAAATGATGGACTTTGCCGTCCTGAATATGGCCGCGCGTCTCCACCACCTCGAACCAGCGCAGATCGCGCAGCGTCTTCGACGCGCGTTCGATCGCCCGGTGGATGGCATCGTCGGTGCTTTTTTCCGATGAGCCGACGATTTGGATGACGCGGTAGATGTGATCGTCCATGAACGCCTCCCTGCAAGCTCGGTTGTCGTTTGGCGCCGCGGCGGCGCCAAACGACGATACCAGCGAACGGCGGGCGGCGGGTTAACGATCCGTTTGCCACACGCGACATCAGGCGGCGACGGCTTCGCCATCCAGCACCGAGCGGAGCACCGCCGCGAGTTCCGCCTTGGAGAACGGCTTGGCGATAAAGCCGCAGCGCTCTTGCGTCTCGGCGGTTGCCGCGAGGCGCTCCGCATAGCCCGACATGTAGAGCACGCCGAGATCCGGCCGCATCCGCCGGGCGACAACCGCGAGCTGCTCGCCGTCGAGCCCGCCCGGGAGCACGACATCGGTCAGCAGCAGGTCGATCCGGCCGTCGCTTTCGATCAGCGTCACCGCCTGCTCGGCGGCTGGTACGGCGATCGGCCGGTAGCCGAGGTCGGCGAGCATCTTGGCGACCGCGTTGCGCACAAGCGACGCGTCCTCGACCAGCAGCACGGTTTCGCCACGTGCCCGGTTCGGCGGCGCGCTACGGCGCTCGACCGGCGCGAGGTCGGCGAAGCGGGGAAGGAACAGTTGCACCGTCGTGCCGCGCCCCCGTTCGCTGTCGATCCGCGCATGACCGCCCGACTGCTTTGCGCAACCGTAGACTTGGCTTAGTCCGAGACCGCTGTGTTCCGCGCCGTTCTTGTTCGTGAAGTACGGCTCGAATGCCCGCTCGACGACATCCGACGGCATGCCTTCCCCGGTGTCGCTGACCGCGACCAAGACGAAACGCCCTGGCGCCATCCCGGGCCGCAGCGCCGCATAGGCTGCATCGAAGGTGATGTCGGCCGTGCCGATCGTCAGGCGCCCGCCATTTGGCATCGCGTCGCGGGCATTGAGCGCGAGGTTGAGCAGCGCCGTCTCGAACTGGTTGCGGTCGGCGAGCACCAGCCCGACATTTCGTCCCAGGCGCGTCTCGATCTCGATCCCGACGGGCATTGCCCGACGCAGCATCAACTGCGTTTCCAGCACGCTGCGATTGATGTCGATGCTGGTGGGGGAAAGCGGCTGGCGGCGCGCGAAGGTCAACAGGTGCCCGATCAGATTGTGCGCCTGCTCGATCGCCTGCCGCGCGCCCTCAAACAATGGCGTTGTCGTCGGACCATCCGATACCTCCTCGGCCAGCAATTCCAGGTTGAAGTTGATCGCCAGCAGCAGGTTATTGAAATCATGTGCGATCCCGCCGGTGATCTGGCCCAGGGCGTCCATCTTTTGGGCATGGCGCAGCCGCTCTTCGAGCCGCGGGTCCGGTCGCGGCTCGGATTTGACCGGCGGAAACGGCCGGGCCGCCAGGGCAGCGGCGATGACCTCCGCGTCGCTCACAAACAAGATTCCAAAAACACGTAAAACGATGAATATACGTCTATAGGTATAAATTGAAGGATTCGTTTATCGGGCCGTGGCAATCCCGATGTTTGTACCTCGTTAACTTTATTTGCCTAGGGTCTCCGGTTCCGGATGCGGCGATGGCCGCGCCGGCGCGAGACCCCTCGCCGCGGACGATCATGAGAATTTTGCTCGCCGACGATCATCACCTGGTGCGCGAGGCGATCGCCAGTTACCTGACGCGCGCGGCGCCGGATATTTCCTGTATCGAGGCCTCCGATTTTCAGCAGGTCCGCGAACGGCTCGACGACGCGCGCGGCTTCGATCTCGTTATCCTCGACTACCGGATGCCGGGCATGAACGGGCTGGCGGGGCTCGACGAGGTCAAGAAGCGCCTGCCGGAGACGCCGGTCGCGGTGCTCTCGGGCGCAATGGATGCGGAGGAAGCCGAGCGCGCGCTGGAACGCGGCGCCGCCGGGGTCATCATGAAGAATTTGCGCGGCACCGCGCTGTTGACCGCGTTGCGGCTGATGGAGGCCGGCGAGACCTATGTCCCGCGCGCGGTCGTCAACGCGCTGCCCGGCCGTGCTGGTGGACGCGCGTCGTTCGATAATCTGACGCCGCGTGAGCTCGATTGCATCGGGCAACTGGTGCGCGGCTCGCCCAATCGCGAGATCGCCGAACGGCTGGCGATCTCGGAGATCACCGTCAAGCTGCACCTCAACAGCGCCTTCAAGAAGATGGGCGCGCGCAACCGTTCGGACGCGGTGCGGATCGCCATGCTGCAAGGAATGAGCGGAATATGAGCACGAACGCGGAGGCTCGGGTGATGAACTCGGTACTGGTGATCGACGACGATCCGGTTTTCTGCCGCGTGGTCGAGGGGATCCTCGAAAATAACGGCTACGCCGTCGAATCGGTCGGCGATGCGCAAAGCGGGATCACCCGGTTCGGCGAGATGCATCCCGATCTTGTGATCGTCGACATCCTGATGCCGGGCAAGGAGGGCATCGCGACGATCCTCGAATTGCGCGAGACCAATCCGGATGCGCGCATTCTGGCGATGACCGGCGGCGGCAATTTCGCCGCGACCGATGTGCTGCGCATCGCCGAGCTGCTGGGCGCCGACAACAGCCTCAAGAAGCCGTTCGAGCCGACGGCGCTGCTCGAGACTGTCAAGCGCTGCCTGGCCGTGGCGTAATATGTGCCTGGGTGCTTTTCGCGCGTCATTCCGGGTCAGATTCTGAGGGGCGCCGATAGGCGCGTCTCGAAGAATGCACGATGCCGCGGCACCGGAGCAGCCAAGACAAATCTGCCTCAAGTCAGGTCGACACTACGTGGCTCGGCGTGACGGAAATCGTCGCCGACCCCATACCAATGGTCTAATCGACACCGTTTTGGGTGGGGAGCAGGCCGCTGCGCGGTATCGCCTCGGGCGATACGGTCGGCCAATGATCAAAGTCCACATTATCGGGACGGACGCCGCGGCGCGGCTCGCCGCGCGATCGGCGTTGGAGAGGGCCGGCTTCCTCGTTAGCGAGGCGGCGGACGTGACAATAGTGCCGTGTGCTCGGCCAAAGCTGGTGATTGTCGAACCCGGCGCGGATATCGCAATCATCCGCCGGCGCTACCGGGCCGTGCGGGTTCTGGCCTTGACGACCGCATTCACCCAGAGCCAGCTTCTCGCGGCGGTGCGGCTCACGCTGGCGCGGCCAAGGCCCCATCGCGCAACGGCTCCGTTGACGGGCGAGGGCAACACTCATTAGACCCTATTCCACGCAGGAAGCGGGGATCGAGATGAGCGACGCGGAACTCACAGGCGATATGACCGACGGCTTTCACCTCGTGGTGGAGGCGCTCAAGCTGAACGGGGTCGACACGATCTTCGGCGTGGCGGGTATCCCGATCACCGACCTGCTGCGCCTCGCGCAGAACGAAGGCATCCGCTATCTCGGCTTCCGCCACGAGCAATCGGCCGCGAACGCGGCGGCGATCGCCGGCTATCTGACCGCGAAGCCGGGCATCTGCATGACCGTCTCGGCGCCCGGCTTTCTCAACGGCGTGGTCGGGCTCGCCAACGCCACGACAAACTGCTTCCCGATGATCCTGATCAGCGGGTCGAGCGACCGCAACATCGTCGACCTCGAACAGGGCGATTACGAAGAGATGGACCAGCTCGCGGTCGCCCGGCCGCATTGCAAGGCCGCCTACCGCGTCAATCGCCCGCAGGATATCGGCATCGGCATCGCTCGGGCGATCCGTGCCGCGGTCTCGGGCCGGCCGGGCGGCGTCTATCTCGACCTCACCGCCGAGGTGCTCGGCTCGGCGCTCGATGTCGAGACCGCGAAGAAATCGCTGGTCAAAGTGGTCGATGCGGCTCCGGCCTCGCCGCCGGCGCCGGATTCGGTCGCCCGCGCCCTCGACCTGCTGGCGACCGCACAGCGGCCGCTGGCGATCCTCGGCAAGGGCGCGGCCTATGCCCGCGCCGACCAGGAAATCCGCTCCTTTATCGAAACCACCGGCATGCCGTTCCTGCCGATGTCGATGGCCAAGGGGCTCCTGCCCGACGACCACGAGCAATCGGCGGCCGCCGCCCGCTCCTACGCGATCGGCAATGCGGATGTGGTGCTGCTCGCCGGCGCACGGCTCAACTGGCTCCTGTCGCATGGCCGGGCGCCGTTGTGGAACGCCAACACCAAGTTCGTGCAGATCGACATCTCGCCGACCGAGATGGACAGCAACCGCGCCATTGCCGCGCCGGTGGTCGGCGACATCAAATCGGTGTTTGCCGCGTTCAACGCCGCGCTTAAGGGCCAGGTCAAGCGCCAGGCCGCGTGGATGGACGAGATCGGCAAGCGCAAGCAGCAGAATGTCGAGCGCATGGCGGCGCGGCTCAACGCCGACCCGAACCCGATGAATTTCTCCTCGGCGCTGCGCGCGGTGCGCAACGCGCTCGCCACCCAGCCTGACGTCTACGTCGTCAACGAGGGCGCCAACACGCTCGATTTTGGCCGCAACATCATCGACATGGACAAGCCGCGCCACCGCCTCGACAGCGGCACCTGGGGCGTCATGGGGATCGGCATGGGCTATGCGGTCGGCGCCGCGGCGGTGACCGGCAAGCCTGTCGTCGCGATCGAGGGCGACAGCGCCTTTGGCTTTAGCGGCATGGAGATCGAGACGATCTGCCGCTACGATCTGCCGGTGACGACGATCATCTTCAACAATAACGGCGTCTATCGCGGCGACCCCGCCGACCGGCCCTATTCGCCGACCGGCCTGCTGCGCGATGCTCGCTATGAGAAGATCATCGAGGCGTTTGGCGGCAAGGGCTACCACTGCAGCGACACGCCAAGCCTCACCCGCGCACTGACCGAGGCGCTTGCCTCGGGCAAGCCGGCGCTGATCAATGCAGTGATCGACCCGACCGCCGGCACCGAAAGCGGCCACATCCAAAGCCTCAACCCGAAGAGCGCCGCCGCACCGAAGAAGTGATCGGCCGTTCCGATGCCGATGGCCAGGGTTGCGCAAGCATCTGATCTCGACCGGCTGTTGCGCCTCTTCGACGTATCGGAGGTGAGTTCGGCCGCGCAGCCGCGCGATCGAGCCGAACGCATCTGGGCCGAGATGTTGGCGCGTGGTGGCGTGACTGTGTTTGTCGCGGACGCGGGGTCTCGGCTCGCGGCGACCTGCATGCTCATGACGGCGCCAAACCTGTTGCGTGGCGGGCGCGGTCACGCCTTTCTCGAAAACGTCGTCACGCATCCCGACTTTCGCGGTCAGGGATATGGTCGCGCAGTCGTTCAAGCCGCGCTTGCGCAGGCATGGGCGGAGGATTGTTATCATGTCCTGCTGCAAAGCGGCCGCGCCGACCCCCGCGTCCATCGCTTCTACGAGAGCTGCGGTTTCGAGCCGGGTGTGCGGATCGGTTACGTCGCGCGCAGACCCACATAAGCTGGTGAGGCGACGATGATCCGCGAGCCGATCTATACCTCCACACCGGTCAAGGATTTACGGCCGACGCAGATCACGGTCGGCATGCGCGAGGTCGCGGAAAAACGCCGCCGCTGGAACAAGAAGCATGGCAAGAAGGCGGGCAAGTTCCTCGCCACGCACATGATTCCGGTAGTGCTCGGGCCTGAAGAACGGCCCTACGTCACCGACCATCATCACCTTGCCCGGGCGTTGCGCGACGAAGGCGTCAAGCAGATCGCGACGACGGTTGTTCTCGACCTCAGCCGGCTCGAACCTGAAGCATTCTGGTTTGTGCTCGACAATCGCGGCTTGACGCACCCGTTTGATGAACACGGCAAGCGCCGACATTACCGCGACATCCCTCATTCGATCGACGGCCTCGTCGATGACCCCTACCGCTCGCTCGCCGGCGGGCTGCGCCGGGTCGGCGGGTTCGCCAAGGAGACGAACCCGTTCAGCGAGTTTCTATGGGCCGATTTCCTGCGCCGCCGCGTCGGCCGCGAGGAAATCGAGGGGGATTTCGAGCAGGCGCTCGAAAAAGCCCTGACCGTCGCCCGGAGCCGGGACGCGGATTACCTTCCCGGCTGGTGCGGCCCGGTCGACGATTAAGTCGGTCGACGTTAGGGCGGTCTACGCCGCCTTCACCGGTGCGGCGTAGCGCTTGGGCAGCATGGCGTGGATACCTTTGTTGCCGTCGACCAGCTGGGTTACCCGCATGTCGACCGCGAGGCTAGAGAACATATAGGCGTCCGACGCTTCGAGGCCCATGCGCTCGCCGATCAGCTTGATCATCTCGCGCAGTGCGTCTTTGGCGGCGTCGTCGAGGTCCTCGTTGAACGCCATCGTGATGTGATGAGTCGGGGTCTCGGCGCGCGGCAGCGCGAATGTGAGGTCCTTGCGCACCGTCAGCCGGAACGTGCCGGAGAGCGCGGTTTCCAGCGCGGTGACGCAGACCTCGCCGTCGCCCTGCACGCCATGTCCGTCACCGCAGGAAAAATTCGCCCCTGGCACGAAGATCGGCAGATAGAGCGTGGTGCCCTGGGTCAGCTCCTTCAAATCCATGTTGCCGCCAAACTCGCGCGGGATGATCGAGGTGCACATGCCGTAGACCGGCGGCGGCGCGACGCCCATCACGCCAAAAAACGGCGCGAGGTCGATCTCGGCGCCCCAGGGCAGCGTGCAGACGCCGCGCTGGCGGTCGATGCCGCTGTGCAGCACCTTGCGGATCGGGAAGTCCTCGGGAAGCGTCCCGGCATGCGGGCGGATGCGGGTGTATCCCCAGTTCTGCCGTGGCGAGATGCTGAGAATATCGACCTGCAGCACATCGCCCGGCTCGGCGCCGGCGACCGCGATCGGGCCGGTCAGGATATGCGCGCCTGTGCCCTTATCGAGCCCGGCATGGATCGCCAGATGGTCGTCGAGGATTTCCCAATTGTCGCCCTTGGGCAGGATGTCGGGCCCGCCGGAGACGCAATCGACCTGCACCGTGTCGCCGGATTCGACGGTCACCACCGGCCTCAGCGCCGCGTCGAAAAACCCCCAATGACAATGTTCCGGCCGGCACGACACGACATGATGCTGCGACATCGATGATCTCCCTGGGTTCCCGCGCTGAACCGAGCAAATCCTATGCCTTGGATGCTCAGGGCACCAGCACCGCGGCACCTTCGAGCCGGCCTTCGCGCAGATCGGCGAGCGCCCGGTTGGCCTCGGCCAGCGGATACGGGCGGGTGGTCGTGACGATCCCGGCTTTTGGCGCCAGCGCCAGAAATTCCTCTGCGTCGCGCCGGGTCAGGTTGGCGACCGAGCGGATCATTCGCTCCTCCCACAGCAGCGCGTAGGGAAAAGACGGGATGTCGCTCATGTGGATGCCGCCCGAGACGACGGTGCCGCCTTTCCTGGTCGCTTTGAGCGCCGCCGGGATCAGACCGCCGACCGGCGCGAAGATCAGCGCCGCGTCGAGCTTCTCGGGCGGCGCCTCGTCAGAGCCGCCGGCCCAGTCCGCACCGAGACCGCGGGCAAAATCCTGGCCCGCGGCATCACCCGGCCTGGTAAAGGCGAAGACCTGCCGGCCTTGGAATTTCGCGACCTGGGCGACGATATGCGCCGCCGCGCCAAAACCGTAAATTCCGATTCGTTCCGGTTCTCGGGCTCCTTCGCCGGCAAGCCGCAAGGTGCGATAGCCGATCAGCCCGGCGCAGAGCAGCGGCGCCGCCGCGATGTCGTCGAATTCAGCCGGCAGCGGGAAGCAATAGCGCTGGTCGGCGACGGTCAGCTCGGCATAGCCGCCGTCGATCTGATAACCGGTGAACCGCGCGCGGTCGCACAGATTCTCGCGGCCGCTGCGGCAGTATTCGCAGGCGCCGCAGGTCCAGCCCAGCCACGGCACGCCGAACTCGGTCGCCGATCGCGAAACGGTCGACCGCCATGCCCTTCTCGACCACCGTGCCGACGATCTCGTGCCCCGGCACGAGCGGCAGCTTGGGATGGGCGAGTTCGCCGTCGATGATGTGCAGGTCGGTGCGGCACACCGCGCAGGCCGTGACCGCGATCAGCACCTCGCCCTCGGCCGGTTTCGGCGGCGGCAGCTCGGTCATCGCCAGCGGCTGATGCGCCGCGGTCAGCACTTGCGCATGCATGCCATGATCCCGAATCAGCGGCGGGACCGCGCCGCCGCCGTGCCAGCATAACGCTTTTTGCCGGCGCAAACCCGCCAGCGTTCAACAAGGCCTTGGCAAGCCGCGCGGATTTGCGATGCTTGCCCGGTTATGGCGAAGACGCCCGAAGAAGAGCGCCAGCGGCGCCTGATCCACGATTATTTCGGCGAGAACGCGCGCATCCGTCTCTTGCGCCCGGCGCCGATTTTTGGCGCCTCCCTGTTCGTGATCGATTTCGACCGCGGCCAACGGCATTACCGCACGCTCGGCTCGTTTGGCGCATCCTTCGACAAGACGATCACGAACTGGTTCGGCAGTTCGCTGCAGGTCACCGAGCAGTCGAGCATGGACCTGCTCTACCCGGCGCAACTGGTCTTTCACTACGAGCGGCTGATGTCGCTGGCGTTTGCGCTGGTCGAGCGGCCGATCACCGCACTCCTGCTCGGCGTCGGCGGCGCCGCGATGTGGCGCTTTATGCGCGCCTACCTGCCGGAATGCGCGCCGACCTTGGTTGATTGCGACGAGACCGTGGCGGCGATCGCCAAGCGCTGGTTCTATCTGAGCCAGCCGGTCGTGCTCGACACCGCCGAGCGCTATCTCGCGGCGACAACGCAGCAATTCGATGTGATCCTGGTCGATCTGTACAATTCCGGCGGGCCGGCCACGTTCGACGTGGCATTCTGGGGGCGCTGTCTCGATGCCCTGGCACCGGGCGGGTGCCTGGCGACCAATTGGGCCGATTTCGCCAGCAACCGCAAAGTCAAGCCGATGGCCGAAAGCCAGCAGGAACTCGCGCGTGGCTGCGGCCTCGAATGCTTTTATGTGACGCGGCGCGGGTTTCGCGACAATCTGATCCAATACGTGCCGACCTATCCCAAAAGCCGGCTCGGCATGCTCACCGAAGCACACCACCGCTTCGTGAAAGCGCGCCGTTTGCCCAACGGCGGTCGCGGCATCCTCGAACATTGCGTCGTGACGCCCGATTTTCCGATCGAGTTCGACTAGCAGGCCGACGGACTGGCGGCGGTCATGATCGTCCAGATTTACGAGGTGCGCAGCGCCGAGGAAGCGGCGGCGATAGCCGCCTGCGGCGTCGATCACATTGGCGTTCTGGTCGGCTTTGGCGCCTTTCCCCGAGAAACCGCCCCGGCCGCGGCATGCGGGATTTTCGCTGCCTGCCCGCCGGGAACGATGCGTGTCGCGCTATCCCTGTCGGCTGAACCGCAGGAAATCGACCGGGTCATGGCCGAAACCGAGCCCCACATCATTCACATCGGGGCCGCGCCGGAGCTCCTTTCACCCGCGGCGACAGCGGCGATCAAGGCCCGGCATCCCGAAGTGCGGATGATGCGCTCGGTCCCCGTCGTCGATAGCGGCAGCGTCGAGATCGCGCGGGCTTACGAAGGCATCGCCGATTTTTTGCTGCTCGACAGCCACGATCCGGGCGACCGGCAGGTAGGGGCGCTCGGCCGCACGCATGACTGGACGATCAGCCGCCGTATCGTCGACAGCGTCAAAGTGCCGGTGATCCTCGCGGGCGGGCTCGGGCCGGACAATGTCGCCGCCGCGATCGCCGCAGTGATCCCGGTCGGCGTCGATTCGAAGACCAAGACGGACCACGCCGACGGCAACCGCAAAGACCTCGATGCAGTGCGCGCCTTTGTCGCCGCGGCTAGGGGATGCTAGGCGGACAAGCGAATCGCCTTCCGCCTTGGGGAGTCATTACCATGCCATGTAATTGGCGGATGGCGCTTCGCTCATCCGCCCAACACCTCGGCGACTACTCCACCAGCTCGGGTTCTTGCGGTTCGACATCGGAGGGCGGCAAGACGGCCGGGCGCTCGTGGAAAGTAAAGGCCAGCTTGTCCTCGGTCTCGTCCTTGCGGACGCGGACGATCCCGCCTTTCGCCAGATGCCCGAACAACAGCTCCTCGGCCAGCGGCTTCTTGATGTGCTCCTGGATGATGCGGGCCAGCGGCCGCGCGCCGAACAGCGGGTCGTAGCCCTTTTCGGCGAGCCAGCTGCGGGCGCTGGCGTCCAGCTCGATCGTCACGTTGCGGTCGGCGAGCTGTTCTTCCAGTTGCAGGATGAACTTGCCAACGACGCGGCCGATCGTCTCCGGCGCCAGCGGCGCGAAGGAGATGGTCGCGTCGAGCCGGTTGCGGAATTCCGGCGTGAACATCCGGTTGATCGCTTCCTCGTCGTGACCGGTGCGGATGCCGCTGCCAAAGCCGATCGCCTGTTTGGCAAGCTCGGCGGCGCCGGCATTGGTGGTCATGATCAGGATGACGTTGCGGAAATCGACGTTCTTGCCGTTGTGATCTGTCAACTTCCCGTAATCCATGACCTGCAGCAGGATGTTGAACAGGTCGGGATGCGCCTTTTCGATCTCGTCGAGCAGCAGCACCGAGTGCGGATGCTGGTCGATCGCATCGGTGAGCAACCCGCCCTGATCAAAGCCGACATAGCCGGGCGGCGCGCCGATCAGCCGCGAGACCGTATGCCGCTCCATGTATTCCGACATGTCGAAGCGGGTGATCTCGATGCCGAGCGTGCGCGCCAGCTGACGCGCGACCTCGGTCTTGCCGACACCGGTCGGGCCGGAGAACAGGTACGAGCCGATCGGCTTTTCGGGATCGCGCAGCCCGGCGCGGGCCAGCTTGATCGCCGCGACGAGCGCCTCGATCGCCGGGTCCTGGCCGAACACCATCGTCTTGAGGTCGCGGTCGAGGTTCTTCAGCACCTCGCGGTCGTCGCGCGACACGCTCTTGGGTGGGATGCGCGCCATCGTCGCGATGCAGGCCTCGACTTCCTTGGCGGTGATTGTCTTGCGGCGCTTGCTCTCGGGCAGCAGCATCTGGGCCGCGCCCGATTCGTCGATCACGTCGATCGCCTTGTCCGGCAGCTTGCGGTCACCGATATAGCGATGCGACAGCTCGACCGCGGCGCGGATCGCGTCGGCCGTGTAGCGCACCTTGTGGTGCCGCTCGTAATAGGGTTTGAGGCCGCGCAGGATCTTGATCGAGTCCTCGACCGACGGCTCGTTGACGTCGATCTTCTGGAAGCGCCGGACGAGCGCGCGGTCCTTCTCGAAATAGTTGCGGTATTCCTTGTAGGTCGTCGAGCCGATGCAGCGGATGACGCCGCCGGCCAGCGCCGGCTTCAACAGATTCGAGGCGTCCATGGCTCCGCCGGAGGTCGCGCCGGCGCCGATCACGGTGTGGATTTCGTCGATGAAGAGGATCGCGCCGGGCTGCGACTCCAGCTCGGCGAGCACCGCCTTGAGCCGCTCCTCGAAATCGCCGCGATAGCGCGTGCCGGCGAGTAGCGCCCCCATGTCGAGCGCGAAGATCGTCGCGTTGAGCAGCACTTCCGGCACCTCGCGGCCAACGATGCGGCGCGCCAGCCCCTCGGCGATCGCGGTCTTGCCGACGCCGGGGTCGCCGACATAAAGCGGGTTGTTCTTCGACCGGCGGCAGAGGATCTGGATGGTCCGATCGACCTCGGCTTCGCGGCCGATCAGCGGGTCGATCTTGCCGGTCTTGGCCTTCTTGTTGAGGTTGACGCAGTAGGCGTCGAGCGCGTCGTGACCGCGCTTCTGGCTGTTCTTCTCGCTGCGGTCGCTGTCTTCGTCGGTGCCCTGCACCCGGCGGGTCTCGGTGCGGCCTGGCGCCTTGGCGATGCCGTGCGAGATGTAGTTGACCGCATCGAAGCGGGTCATGTCCTGCTCCTGCAGGAAATAGACGGCGTGGCTCTCGCGCTCGGCGAACATCGCCACGAGCACGTTGGCGCCGGTGACCTCCTCGCGGCCCGACGACTGCACATGGATCGCGGCGCGCTGCAGCACCCGCTGGAAGCTGGCGGTGGGCTTGGCGTCCTCGGTGTGGCTGGCGACGAGGTTGCCGAGCTCGTTGTCGACATAGGTGAGGACCTCGCGGCGCAGCCGGTCGAGATCGACGCTGCACGCGCGCAGCACCGCGACGGCGTCCTGGTCCTCGGTCAACGCGAGCAGCAAGTGCTCGAGCGTGGCATACTCGTGACGCCGCTCATTGGCGTAGGCGAGGGCCCGATGCAGCGACTTCTCAAGGTTACGTGAGAGCACCGCGCTCTCCTTTCTGCCAATGAACGTTTACGAGGGGGTGGTCGTCCGCCAGTCTCAATCCTTTTCCAGCGTGCATTGAAGCGGGTGCTGGTTCTGCCGCGCGAAGTCCATGACCTGGGTCACCTTGGTCTCGGCAACCTCGTAGGTGTAAACGCCGCAGATGCCGACGCCGCGACGGTGGACGTGTAGCATGATACGGGTAGCTTCCTGGCGGTTCTTATTGAAGAACCGCTCGAGGATGTGCACGACGAACTCCATCGGCGTGTAATCGTCGTTCAGCATCAATACCTTGTACATAGCCGGCTTCTTCGTCTTCGGCTTCGCCTTGACGATGACGCCGGTACCGGGTCCTTCCTCGCCGTTTTTTCCGTTGCCGCTCATTTGAGCCTGCGCGGTTTTTGGTGCACGCCAGTCCCCTATGATATGGGCTTTGACTCGTCACGAAAACGTATTTTCCGGACCGCGCCCAGCGACAAAATTGGCGAAGGCCGGGTTAATGGTTGCAGCGCACCTATTCAGCTCGGCGCGGGCGAGCGAGGAGCCCTTCGATCACCGGGGGGATTGCCTTGCCGCGGTGCAGCACGGTGTCGACAGCATCGACGATCGGCATCTCTACCCCATGCTTGGCCGCCAGCGCCGCGACCGCGGCCGCGCTGGCGACGCCCTCGACGACTGAGCGGCGCCCGGCGAGCGCCTCCGCGAGACTCTGGCCGCGGCCGAGGCTGACCCCGAGCGCACGATTGCGCGACTGCGCGCCGCCGCAGGTCAGCACCAGGTCGCCGAGGCCGGAGAGGCCGGCAAAGGTCTCCGCCCGCGCCCCCTTGGCGACGCCGAGCCGGGTCATCTCGGCGAGGCCGCGGGTGATCAGCGCGGCCCGCGCATTGTCGCCGAGGCACAAGCCATCGACGATGCCGCAGGCGATCGCCAACACATTCTTGACCGCGCCGCCCAGCTCCACGCCGACGGGATCGGCCGACAGATAAGGCCGGAAATTGCGGCCGCCGAGCGCGGTGGCGAACAGCTCCGCCGTGGCGGCGTCGCGACTGGCGATCGCGACCGCGGTCGGCAGGTCGTGGGCGACCTCGGCTGCGAAGCTCGGCCCGGACAACACCGCGAGCGGGTTGTGTGGTGCGGTCTCTGCGGCCAGCTCGGACATGGTTTTCAGCGAACGGGTCTCGATGCCCTTGGCGCAGAGCAGCAAGGGCAAGCTTGGCGGCAGATGGGCCGCAAACCTCGCCAGCACTTCTCGCAGAAACTGAGCCGGCACGACGACAAGCGCCGCCTCTGCGCCGGCTACCGCCTCGACGATGTCGGCGGTCGCGCAAATCGCCGGATCAAGCGGGATGCCCGGCAGGTAGACCGGGTTCTCCCGGCGCGTGTTGATCGCGTCCGCGATGGCAGGATCGCGTGCCCAGATGGTCGCGTCGCTGCGGGCACGATGTGCGACGGCGGCCAAAGCGGTACCCCAGGCGCCGGCGCCGATGATGGTCAGCCGCGTCATCTGACGCGGGCGTCGGGATCGAGCGGCCAGCGCGGGCGCACCGGCGCGGCGAGTGTGTCCGTCAGGCCGAGACGCAGCCGCTCCAACCCGGTCCACGCAATCATCGCGCCGTTATCGGTGCACAAGGCCGGCGGCGGTGCGACAAAGGCCAGACCGAAATCCACGGCGAGGGCTGCGAGCCGGGCGCGCAACCGGGCATTGGCCGCGACGCCGCCGCCGGCGACCAGCGCTGTGCCCCGCGCGTAGCGGCTGCGGAACCAGCGCAGCGCGCGCGACGTGCGGTCGACGAGGCAGTCGCAGATCGCCAGCTCGACCGAAGCGGCAAGATCGGCGACCGCCGCGGCGTCATTCAGTTCGATCCCGTGCGCCGCCTCCCGCACAGCTGTTTTCAGCCCCGAGAACGAGAAGTCGCAGCCGTCGCGGCCGAGCATCGGCCGCGGCAGCGCAAAGCGTCGCGGATCGCCCGTTGTCGCCCGTTCGGCCAGCGCCGGCCCGCCGGGGTAAGGCAGGCCCAGCAGCTTCGCGCTCTTGTCAAAGGCTTCGCCGGCCGCGTCGTCCAGTGTCGTGCCGAGCTGGTGGTATTCCCCGACTCCTAAGCAGGCAAGCAGCTGCGAATGTCCGCCGGATACCAGCAGCAACAGGTACGGGAACTCGACTGCGTCGGTGAGCCGCGCGGTCAGCGCGTGCGCCTCGAGATGATTGACCGCAACGAACGGCTTCTTCGCCGCCCAGGCGATGCCCTTCGCCGCCATCGTGCCGACGATGAGCCCGCCGATCAGCCCCGGGCCCGCGGCCGCCGCGACGCCGTCGAGCTCGATGAAGCCGCAGGCGGCTTCATCGAGCGCCTGGCGGATCAGTGTGTCGAGATGATCGAGATGCGCCCGTGCCGCGATCTCCGGCACCACGCCGCCATAGGGCGCATGCTCGACGAGCTGCGACTGTACGAGATTGGCGCGGATCGTCGCGCGCCCGCCGTCGTCCGAGACCACGGCCACCGCCGTCTCGTCGCAGCTCGTCTCGATGCCGAGAATGTTCATGTCGCGGAAATGGCAGCTAGCGAAGCGCGGCGCAAGCGCCCATTACTCGTCATTCCGGGGCGCGGCTTGCCGCGAACCCGGAACCCATGGACACAGGCATGCATCCTTGCTGGACGAACGCCGCAGCGTCGCTTTTGAGGTCCGTGTTCATGGGTTCCGGGTCTGGCGCTGCGCGCCATCCCGGAATGACGCAAGGAGACCTATTTCGCGTCGCCCGTTTCGTAGGTCTTGAGCACCTTGTCGGTCGCGTAATCGATTTCGAGCAGCTTGACCGCGTAGCCCCAGAGCAGCGCGCTGTGGCGCAGCACCGAGCGGCAGCTCTTCTCTTCGAGCAGCACGCCCTCATGGACGTAATGCGCCAGCACCAGCTGGCGGTCGCCGGTCAGGTCGGCATCGACCACTTGGATGTCGGGCTCGCGCCGCGACAGATCATATTGCTTCGACAGCGCGCTGCGCAGCTTGCGGTAGCCGAGCTCGTCGTGGATCGCCTCGACCCGCAGCGACGGCTTCGATGAATCGTCGTTGATCTGAAACAGCTTGAACTGGCGGATGATCGCCGGGCTCATGTATTGCAGGATAAAGCTTTCGTCCCGGTAATTGGCCCAGGCGTGGCGCAGCACACCGTACGGGTCCTGGTTGCCGGCGATATCGGCGAACCATTCGTGGTCTTCCGGCGTCGGGTCGGTGCAGATGCGCTTGATGTCGCTCATCATCGAGAAGCCGAGCGCGTAGGGGTTGAGCCCGCCGTAACGCGGGTCGTCGAACCCCGGCTGGAACACCACGCTCGAATGCGAATGGAGGAATTCCAGCATCGAGCCTTCGCTGATCAGCCCGCGGTCGTGCAGCCGGTTCATGATCTCGTAGTGGACGAAGGTCGCGCAGCCTTCGTTCATCACCTGCGTTTGCCGCTGCGGGTAGAAATACTGCGAGACATGTCGAACGATGCGGACCAGCTCGCGTTGCCAGTCCTCCAGCCGTGGTGCCCGCTTCTCGAGGAAATAGAGCAGGTTTTCCTCGGGCAGGCCGAGCTTGCGCTTCACGTTCTGCTTTTTGTCGTCTTCCTCGCTTTCCTCCTCATCCACATCGGGGGTCGGGACGGTGCGCCACAGATCGTTGAATGTCGCTTCGGCATGTTCGAGGCGCTCGCGCATGCGCCGCTGTTCCTCGGCGAGGTTCGGCCGCGACCGGCGGGCGTAGCGGTTGACGCCGTGATCCTTCAGCGCATGCGCCGCATCCAGGACTCGCTCGACCGCCTCGTAGCCGAATTTCTCCTCGCATTTCGCGACGTAGTCGCGTGCGAAGGCAAGGTAATCGAGAATGCCGTCGGCATCGGTCCACTGCCGATAGAAGTAGTTGTTTTTGAAGAAATGGTTATGGCCGAAACCGGCATGCGCGATGACCAGCGTCTGCATGGTCATGGAGTTTTCCTCCATGATGTAGCAGATCACCGGGTTGGAATTGATGACGATCTCGTAGGCAAGCCCGGCGAGGCCTTTGCGGTAGAGCGTCTCGTGATAGGCAAAGCGCTTGCCGAAACTCCAATGCCCGTACATCAACGGCAGGCCGACCGAGGCGTAGGCGTCGAGCATCTGCTCCGATGTGATGACCTCGATCTGCAGCGGGTAGGTGTCGAGGCCCAGCTCGTCGACCGCGATGCGTTCGATCGCGTCGTGCACCTTTCTGAGGCCGCCGAAATCCCAGTTGGCGCCGGTGAAGAGCGGGGTTCCGCTTGCGATTTCGGGTTTGCGCTTCGATTTCGCCTTGGCGTCGACCAGCGAGTCAGGCACGGACGCCCCCTTTGGCAAAGAGCTCGTGGAACACCGAGAAGATTTGCGCCGGATCGCCGACCCGCCGCATCGCGAAATGCGAATGCGCCGGGGCGACCTCGTTATAGGCGCGCCACAGATCGCTGTCGCGCGACAGGCCGGTGAGGCTGCCGCTGGTCCCATCGCCGACCTCGACATAGGCGAAATACTGGCACAGCGGCAGCACCTCACCGCCGAGCAGCGACACACAGCGGCTGCTGTCGGCGCCGTAATTGTCGCCGTCCGAGGCCTGCGCGCCATAGATGTTCCAGCGGTCGGTCGGATAGCGCGCGCGGGCGATCTCCAGCATCTTTTCGAGCGCGGTCGACACGACGGTGCCACCGGTCTCGCGGCTGTAGAAGAACGTCTCCTCGTCGACCTCCTCGGCGGTCGAGGTGTGGCGAATGAACACCACGTCGACATGCCGGTAGCGGCGGATCAGGAACACGTGCAGCAGCATAAAGAAGCGCTTGGCGAGATCCTTCATCGCCTCGGTCATCGACCCCGACACGTCCATCAGGCAGAACATGACCGCTTCGGTATTGGGCTTCGGCACGCGCTCGAAGCGGCGATAACGCACGTCGAGCGGGTCGATATAGGGGATGATCTTGCTGCGCCGTTCGCCTTTTTCCAGCAGCAGCGTCAGCCGCTCGACCTCCTCGTCGGCGCCGCGCGCCTTGGCCTTTTCGATCTCCTCGCGGAGCGCTTCAAGCTCGCCGAGCTTGGGGCGCTTGAGCGAGATGCGGCGCGCCATGCTCTGACGCATCGTGCGCGGCACGCTGAGATTCGACGGCGAGCCGGTCACCGTATACCCGGCGCGCTGCAGCTCGACCGCGGTGGTGTCCTTCAGCGTCTTTTTGACGAGGTCCGGCAGTTCGAGGTCCTCGAAAAACATGTCGAGGAACTCTTCCTTGGTCAGCGTGAACTCGAACGCGTCGTCCCCGCTGCCGTCGGGGCTGCCCTCGCGGCCGCCGCCGTCGCCGCCGCCTTGCGGGCGCGGGATTTCGTCGCCGCGGACATATTCCTTGTTGCCGGGGACGACATGGTCGGTGCGGCCGGTGCGCCGGCTGTGGTGGAACACCGGCTCGGTGATGCCGCGCGTCGGGATGGCGATCTTTTCGCCATGCTCGACGTCCTGCACCTTGCGCTTGCGCAAGGCATCCTGCACCGCGCCTTTAACCTCGGCGCGGGCCCGCTCCAGAAACCGCTGGCGATTGCTAAGGCTCTTGCCCTTCGGGTTCTGGCGGCGATCGACGACGTTCATCAACGCATCCTTATACCGCCAACTGACCAGTAAAGAGCGTGATCAACCGGCCTTGTTCACCCGCATGTACCACTCGACGAGACGGCGCACCTGCCGCTCAGTGTAGCCACGGGACACCATGCGTTCCAGGAAGTCGGCGTGCTTCTTTTCGGTATCGGTGTCCTTCTTGCTGCCAAAGCTGATCACCGGCAGCAGATCCTCGACCTGCGAGAACATCCGCCGCTCGATCACCTCCCTCAGCTTTTCGTAGGACTGCCACGAGGGGTTCCGGCCGCCATTATTGGCGCGCGCCCGCAACGCGAACTTGACGACCTCGTTGCGGAAATCCTTGGGGTTGGCGATCCCCGCCGGCTTCTCGATCTTCGACAGCTCCTGGTTCAGCAGCTCGCGGTTCAACAGCTGACCGGTGTCGGGGTCCTTGAAGTCCTGGTCCTCGATCCACGCATCGGCGTAGGAGACGTAACGGTCGAACAGGTTCTGGCCGTAATCCGAGTAGGATTCGAGGTAGGCCTTCTGGATCTCATTGCCGATGTACTCGGCGTAGCGCGGCGCCAGCTCGGCCTTGATGAAGTTGAGATATTTCTTCTCGACCGCGTCGGGGAACTGCTCGCGCCAGATCGCCTGCTCCAGCACGTACATCATGTGCACCGGATCGGCCGCGACCTCCTGCGTGTCGAAATTGAATGTGCCCGACAAGACCTTGAACGCGAAGCGGGTCGAGATGCCGTCCATCCCTTCGTCCACCCCCGCGGCGTCGCGGTATTCCTGCACCGACTTGGCACGCGGGTCGGTGTCCTTGAGGCTCTCGCCGTCATAGACCCGCATCTTCGAGTGCAGGTTCGAGTTCTCATGCGGCTTGAGCCGCGACAGCACACAGAAGCGCGACAGGATGTCGAGCGTCGACGGCGCACAGGCGGCGTTCGACAGCTCGCTCGACTGCAGCAGCTTCTCGTAGATCTTGCGCTCCTCGGTGGCGCGCAGGCAGTACGGCACCTTGATGACCGAGATGCGGTCGATAAAGGCTTCGTTGTTCTTGTTGTTTTTGAAGGTCTGCCACTCCGCCTCGTTCGAGTGCGCGAGGATGATGCCCTGGAAGGGGATGCCGCCGATATTCTCGGTGCCGGCGTAGTTGCCCTCCTGCGTCGCGGTCAAGAGCGGGTGCAGCATCTTGATCGGCGCCTTGAACATCTCGACGAATTCCATCAGCCCCTGCGTCGTGCGGTTGAGGCCGCCCGAGAACGAATAGGCGTCGGGATCGTTCTGCGAATACATTTCGAGTTTGCGGATATCGACCTTGCCGACCAGGCTCGAGACATCCTGGTTGTTTTCGTCGCCTGGTTCGGTCTTGGCGACGCAGATCTGTTTCAGCCGCGACGGCTGCAGACGGATGACGGAGAATTTCGAGATGTCGCCGCCGAATTCCTCGAGCCGTTTCACCGCCCACGGCGAGATGGTGCCGGTCAGCCGGCGGCGCGGGATGCCATAGCGCTCCTCGATCTCCTTACCCATCAGGTTCGGGTCGAACAGTCCGAGCGGGCTTTCGAAGATCGGGCTGATCTCGTCGCCCGCCTTAAGGACGTAGATCGGCTCTTTCTCCATCAGCAGCTTGAGGCGCTCGGCGAGCGAGGACTTGCCGCCGCCGACCGGCCCCAGCAGATAGAGCACCTGCTTGCGCTCTTCCAACCCCTGCGCCGCGTGACGGAAGAAGCCGACGATCCGCTCGATCGTCTCTTCCATTCCATAAAAATCTTCAAATGCCGGATAGATCTTCATCGTCCGGTTCATGAAGATGCGGCCGAGGCGCGGATCCTGGCTGGTATCGACCATCACCGGCTCGCCGATCGCCTTCAGCAGGCGCTCGGCTGGGCCGGCATAGAAGGACGCATCGTCGGAACAGGCGCCCAGATAGTCCTCGATCGAGTATTCGACCTCGCGCCGGTTCTCGTAGAGACGCGAATAAAGGCCGAAGATCCCTTCATCCAACGACGATCGCATTGCTCACCTCAATCGACGGGTGTCGGCCACAATAATTGCCGTTCGCCAACGCATACTGAACACAGCGTCGCGCGAACAATCCCAGCGCGACTAAGTAAAAATCGGCTTACATGTGTTACGGCGCCGCGCCCCAAGCGGTTTTCCCCTTCGCCGATAACATCCGATCGAACGCAAGCCATATGCCAAGGCTTTGTGGCAACACTGGGGTCGTCGTGCGGTCCGGCGCTGCCATGCCGGCCGCCGTGGCGCAAGCTGCGCCGATACCAGCCGGATATGGGTATTAAAGCGGACAGCAACAACATTTTGTGGTGCCCTGCCGTGCTGCGCTCAGCATATATGAATCCGCTCGGATTCCAATACTGATTCTACCTGAACGCTGGCCGGTGCAAATCTATGCCGCGCAACCGAAAATTTAATTAAACGGCATCGCGTCGTTTCGCCGCATCGGCTTCGCCGGCATGAAATCGCGATCGTAACCGACAGATTACGGCCGCAGCCCGGCCACCGCGTCGGGGGTCGCATGCACGCGCCGCGCGAGTTTCGTCTCCGCCCGCCAATTCGCTTCGAGCGCCGCTGCGAGGTCGGCGGCAAGGCAACGATACCCCGCGTCGGTCATGTGGAGGCCGTCGGGACCGACCATCGGCAATGCGTCCGACGCGTGGCTCGCCTGCCAATGGCGCATCAACGCGAACCGCCGGAATAGGCCGACCTGCGCGTCGTCAGCGGTATCGGCGATCAATTTCTCCATCACCGGATACGAGGAGCGATCGAGCACGCGCGGGGCGACCTGCAGGTCCATCAACACCACATCGATCCCGTGGCGCTTCAACAACTCAACACCCTCGCGGATCAATTCGCCGTCGGCGGAGATGTCATCGCGGCGCAGCAACGCGTTGGTCCCGACCTGCCAGATCGCGAGATCGGGATGCAGCGCGACGACATCCGCAGACAGCCGCGCCAGTTCCTCGGGCGCATCCTCGCCGCCCTTACCGCGGTTCACGACGCGAACGTCGAGCGCCGGAAAACGCTGCCGCAGCTCGGCCTCCAGCCGGCTCGGATAGGAACGATCCGGGCTGGTAGCGCCGCTCCCGGCGGTTGATGACGAGCCGATCGCCACGATGGTCAGTGGTCCGCCCTGATCGATGCGCGCGGCAACCCGCGCCAGCGGCGCGAGGATCGGCAACCCGCCGGGGGGGCCGGCGCACAGCTCAGCTCCGGCTGCAGCGACCGGCAACAGCGCGACCAGCGCGGCGCACCAGACGACGATACGCCTCATGGGACGGCGCGCCGGATCAGCTCGGCCATCTTGCGGCCCAGGCAATTGTAAACGCGGGCCGCAAGCTTGGCCCGATCGTCCTCAGCGACCTCGTCGAAATTGAACACTTTTTCGTCGCTCCAGTAGCGCATCATGGCATAGCGCGGAAACACGTAGATTTCGTCGAGGTCGCCCACCCGGTGCAACGCCTTGAGATAGGCCTCAAAATTGATAACCGTCGCCGAACTTCGCGAGAATTGCATATCCACAAACATCGAGTTCGATTGCCTTATTTTTGAGCTGCTCGACGCCTTCCTGCAGCGTCTGGGCGAAATCGTCGATATCGGTGCCGCGCACCGCATCGGTGATGCCGACCTCCCAGATCACCATGACCGGATCCTCGGCGAACACATCGGTCGCGAAGCGCTCGAACATCTGGCGGGCCGATTGCCGCGGCACGCCCTTGTTGATCACGGTGACCGGGCTGTCGGGAAAATCCTGCTGCAGCTCTTGCCCCAGCCGGTGCGGGTAGGAAAGGTCCGGCGAACCGGCCGCCCGGCCGATCGTCGAGGCGCCGCCGATCGCGACGATCGATACCGGCTGATGCGCCTTCAGCCGCTCGGCAAGATGCGGCAGCTTCAGTTCACCCTCGGTCATTTCGGGCGGCGTCGCGCAGTCGTTCGATTCCGCGCGTGCTGGCCCGATCGCTACGAACAGCATCACCATGAGACCCGCCAGCGCCGCAACGGCCGCGCGGGTGCGAGGTCGCCCCCGAATGTTCATCCCTCCCCGCCGCTCCCCTCATTCATCGCCGGGGCGCTTATGGGCCCGCGTTGCACCGCCCGGTACCAGTCGAGCATCCCCGCCGTCAGACACATGATCGCAATGCCGACGACGTTGACACCGACCTGCATAGTGAACCCTGCGTTGACTTCCGACATCAGAAAATGGCCGAGCGCCGACAAAAGAATGCTGAGGCAGAAGATTTCGAGCGAGTGCCGTCCGCACAGCACCAGCGGCCGCGCCAGGCCGGCACGCATGAAAGCCGCTCGCGGCGGCACCCAGCGCGCTACCAGCATCACCAGAGCAAAAAACGAGATGAGCCGGATCGGCGACAGGTTGCCCTTGTTGAGGGGCCAGAGCTGGCGCAGGAAAAACGCCGGCACCGCGTCCCAGACGCCGTGGAAGCTCCATGACAATCGGATCACCAGGGAAGCCCCGGCGATGACCAGCGCCGGCCAATAGGCCAGCTCGATCATCCGTGCCCGCTCGCCCGAGCGGGTTTCGGCTTGCGCCAGGACCGCGCCCAACACGAACAAAAATTGCCAAGCGAGCGGGTTGAAGGTCCAAATGTTGCCCGGCGGGTAGGCCGGGACATCGAAACCACGGAGCTGTACGAAGAGATAGATCAGCGCCGAAGGCACCAGCACGACCATCGGGTGCCGCCGCATGCCCAGGAGCAAGATCGGAAAAATCAACAGCATCACGATGTAAAGCGGCAGGATATCGAGAAACGTCGGCTGGAACTGCAGCAGCAGGGCCTGGACCACCGCGATATGCGGGTGTTCGAGGAAGTCGCCGACCCCCATTTCCTCGTTGTACATCGGGTTATTGAAGGTTTTGACCGTGTACGAGACCTCGGCGATGAAGATCATGAACAGAAAGACGTGGGCGACGTAAAGCTGCCAGGCACGGCGCAGCACCAGGACGCTCGCTATCATTGCACCGCGCTGCGCCAGTGCGCGGCCGTAGACCAACGCCGCGGTGAATCCGGAGATGAAGATGAACACCTCGGCCGCGTCGAAAAACCCGATCGCCGACAGCGTGAAATAGTTGAGGTAGTTCTCCGGGATGTGGTCGATGAAGATGCAGACGAGGGCCAGCCCGCGAAAGAAATCGAGACGCAGGTCGCGCGACGAGGCAGCTGATGATGGAGACGGTGCGGCGCTCATGATCTGACGCCGCGGCAACTTAGCAAAACCGGCACACGGCGTCGATGCGGCGAACCGGCGGGGAGGAGAGGATATGAGCGAGACGACAGACCGCCGGGTGGCGGTGATCGGCAGCGGCACGATCGGCGCGAGCTGGGCGGCGGTCTTTCTCGCTCAGGGGCTGAGCGTCGCGGCGAGCGATCCGGCGCCGGGCGCCGAGGCCTTTCTCAAACGCTTTGTCGCGGCCGCCTGGCCGAGCCTTGCGCGCCTTTCCGACGCGCCGGCGGAGCCGCCCTGGGCCGCGCTGAGCTTCCACCGCGAGCCCGAGGCGGCTCTGGCGGGGGCGACCTTCGTTCAGGAGAGCGCGCCGGAGCGCGAGGACGTGAAACGCGCGCTGCTTGCCCGGCTCGACGCGGCGCTTGATCGATCGATCGTCATTGCGTCGAGCTCGTCGGGTCTGCTGATGAGCCGCATACAGAGCGATTGCCGGCATCCCGAACGCTGCGTGATCGGCCATCCGTTCAACCCGCCGCATCTGGTGCCGCTGGTCGAGGTCGTGGGCGGCGACCGGACCGCGCCCTGGGCGATCGAGCGCGCGCTGGCCTTCTACACCGCGGTCGGCAAGGCGCCAATCCACATCCGCCGCGAGGTCCGCGGCCATGTCGCCAATCGGCTGCAGGCGGCGCTGTGGCGCGAGGCCGTGCATCTCGTCGCCGAGGGCGTCGCCAGCGTCGCCGATGTCGACACCGCGATTAGCGCCGGACCGGGGCTGCGCTGGGCGCTGATGGGGCCGCATCTGACGTTCCACCTGGCCGGCGGTGTTGGCGGGATTAGCCATTTTCTCGATCAGTTCGCCGGCCCGATGGCCGATTGGTGGCGCGACCTGGGCGATCCCGTCCTCACCCCCGAATTGCGCGAGCGCCTTGCCGCCGGCATCGCCGAGGAGGCCGCCGGCCGCGACATTCCCCAGCTCGAGGCGCGCCGCGACCGCTTTCTCGTCGACCTGCTGGCGATGAAGGCGGGCTTGGAAAGTTAGAGCGGGACGCAACCGGATCGCGCCGCTGCGCCGGCCCTCACCCCGACCCTCCCCCGTGGACACGGGGGAGGGGGACTTGCAGCTCCAAGCTGCAAGTGGGAGGGGGCCGGCACCATCGCTTCAACCGAACGGATTTCGCTCCTGGCGTCGGATCAAGCCGACACAGCCGCCGCGGCCGTCCTCATTGCACCGTCATGCCGCCATCGATCGCGAGGATGTGGCCGGTCACAAAGGCGGCCGCATCGGACGCGAGAAAGACGATCGCTTCGGCGATCTCGTCCGGCGTCCCGGCGCGTTTTATCAACAGCGAGGCGAGAAAGCCGACTTTTGCGTCGGCGCTGCCGGCGAACCGGTCGAGCATCCCGGTCTCGATCGGGCCCGGCGCGACGGCATTGACCCGCACGCCGTAGCCCGCGCCTTCAATCGCCGCCGCCCGGGTCAACCCTTCGACGGCATGCTTGCTGGCGACATAGAGCGGCGCACCCGGCAACGCCTTGTGGCCGACGATCGAGGACAGGTTGACGATGCTACCGCCGCCCTGCCCGCACATCACCCGCAGCTCGTGCTTGAGGCTCAGCATCGTGCCGAGGACGTTGGTGTCAAAGATCGTGGAATAATTTTCGGGGGTCTGTTCGGTCAGCGGGCCCGGTTGGCCTTCCGTCCCGGCATTGTTGACGGCCACGTCAAGCCGGCCAAAGCGGGCGACAGCGCGGTCGATGAGGCTGCGGACGTCGTCCTCGTGGCGCACGTCGGCACGGACAAATTCGGCCTCGCCGCCCGCACCGGTAAGGTCGGCAACGAGCGCATGTCCAGCCTCGTCGTGTCGCCCGGAGACGACCACGCGCGCCCCCTTGCGCGCGAACGCCAAGGCCGTCGCGCGGCCGATACCGGTCAGCGCGCCGGTGACCAGGACCACGGGAGTCGCCATCGCCTCATCCTCCACTCGGCGCCGGCAAAATCACCGGCGCCGCTTGATATGGGGATGGCGGCGATGCGGGTCAGCGAATCGACGGGCCGAGCGCGAAGCTGCCTTCGGTCTTGCCCTGAATTTCCTGGAGCGAGACTTCGGGCGCCATTTCCAGCAGCGTCATCCCGCCGCCGGTCTTGTCGATCTGGAAGACGCCGAGATCGGTGATCACCATGTCGACCACCCCGGCGCCAGTCAGCGGCAGGGTGCAGCGATGGAGCAGTTTCGGCTCGTCCTTCGCGGTGTGCTCCATCAGCACGACGACGCGCTTGACGCCGGCGACGAGGTCCATCGCCCCGCCCATGCCCTTGACCATGCGGCCGGGGATCATCCAGTTGGCGAGGTCGCCGTTCTCCGCGACCTGCATCGCGCCGAGGATCGACAGGTCGATATGCCCGCCGCGCACCATCGCGAAGGATTGCGCGCTGTCGAAATAACTCGTCGTCGGCAGCTCGGTGATGGTCTGCTTGCCGGCGTTGATCAGGTCGGGGTCTTCGTCGCCCTCATAGGGGAACGGCCCCATGCCCAGCATGCCGTTCTCGCTCTGCAGCTGCACGGTGATGCCCGACGGAATGAAGTTCGACACCAGCGTCGGGATGCCGATGCCGAGATTGACGTAAAACCCGTCCTGCAATTCACGGGCGGCGCGCTGCGCCATCTGTTCGCGTGTCCAGGGCATGGCTTGCTCCTATCGGTCCACAGGTTGGTACCGGCCCCCACCCCAACCCTCCCCCGTGTCCACGGGGGAGGGAGAGCCGCGAAGCGGCTGGGAGGGGGCAGGCAGGGACGTTTCCTTCGCGTTCTTTGCGCTGATGGGTGTTCTTAGCCGCGCTTGCGCACGGTGCGCTGCTCGATGCGCTTCTCGTAATGATCGTAATGGACGATGCGCTGCACGAAGATGCCGGGCGTGTGGATCTGGTCTGGATTGATCTCGCCGGCTTGCACCACATGCTCGACCTCGACCACGGTGGTTTTCGCGGCGGTCGCCATGACCGGATTGAAGTTGCGCGCGGTCTTGCGGAACACGAGGTTGCCCTCGGTGTCGGCCTTCCAGGCATGGATGATCGCGAGATCGGCGACGAGGCCGCGTTCCATCAGGTAGGTATGGCCGTCGAACTCGCGGGTCTCCTTGCCCTCGGCAACGAGGGTGCCGACGCCGGTCTTGGTGAAAAAGGCCGGGATGCCGGCGCCGCCGGCGCGGATCCGCTCGGCGAGCGTGCCTTGCGGGTTGAATTCGAGCTCCAGCTCGCCCTTGAGGTAGAGGTCGGCGAACAGTTTGTTCTCGCCGACATAGGACGAGATCATCTTCTTGATCTGCCGCGTCTCCAACAGCAGCCCCAGCCCCGCGCCGTCGATCCCGGCGTTGTTGGAGATCACCGTCAACCCCTTGGCGCCGGACGCCTTGACCTCGGCGATCAGCTTTTCCGGGATGCCGCTCAGGCCGAACCCGCCGGCCATGATGGTGATGCCGTCATGCAGCAGCCCGGCAAGAGCCGCTTTGGCGTCTGGATAAATCTTCTTCAACGTTTGCTCCTTGCCGACGCCGACACAGCCTGCGGTGATAGTTTGCGGCGGCGGCGCATGTCAATTTTTTGCCGGCGGCGGGGCCGGCGTGAGGCCGAGTTTATCGCGCGTCGCCGCATCGACGACGCCGTTGATGTTAAGCCCGTGCGCTTTCTGAAAGCGCATCACCGCCAGCGCTGTGACGACGTCATAAATTCCGTCGGAGCGGCCGTCCGACAGGACCGCTTTCTGCACCGCGCGCACATCGTCGCCGGCTTCGGGCGGGTCGGTGAGCCGCAACAGCCGCGGCTGACCCGCCGGGGCCTTGCCGCTGAACCACTCGCTGAGGTCGTTGCCGTTGACGGTGATCGGCTTGCCGAGCTGCGATGCCAGATGGAATTGCATGATTTTGTCGCCCGCGGCGTTCACCGCCGGCTCGCCGAGAAATTTCAACAACGCCAGATGCGTGCGGGCACCCTTCGCGGTCAGGATTTGTCCAAGCGCGTCGAAGCCGCTGATGGCGACATCGCCGGCAGCGGCATAGCCGAGGGGCAAGGGTGGCGCGCGTTCGGCCTTGCCGCTGCCGGCGATGCCGACATCCTTGAAATTGGCCAGTGCCTCGTACAGGTCGAAGACGGGTTTCAACGACATTGCGGCGGCGATCATCTGCGGCACGAATTTCTGCCGGTCGTCGGGATTGGCCTCCGCCGCGGCTTGAGCCGCCGCCGCGAGGTTGCGAATGGCGGCAAGGGCGATGTCTTCGACGCCAAAATCGAGCTCGACGCTGTTCGGCACCTGATTTTCCGGCAGCAACGAGGGCGCCAGCGCCAACCCGTCATGACCGAGCGTGATGCGGAATGCAGCCTTGTCGCCGTCGCGCCGTCCTTCACCGCCGAGCCACGCTTTACCGAGCGAAACCAACGTCTCACCGTCGGGCCGTTTCGCCCTCACCTGTTCTATGGTGAGCATGGCCTTTGAGAAACTGAACAAATCCAGCATCTGCGGCAACAGCGCGATCATTTCCTGGATGCGCTTCTGCGGCTCGTCACGGAAATTTTCACGCAGTTCATCGGCCTTGTCGCGAAAGGCGTCGAGCGCCGACAAGTTTGGTCCCGCGACTTCGGCCTTGTAGGCGATCCGTTCGATCCCGCCTGCGAGCGGGGTCTCAGGGATCAGGAAAGCGAGCTTATCGACCGCAAAATCCGCCGGCGCCCGCCAACTCCCATCGTCGCCGCGGATGGTCTTCCAATGCGTGGAGACCGGGCCGAAACTCACCCAGGCGGCATGGCTCTTCTCATCAAGCCGCCCGCCGGCGATCTCCAGCGTCGCTTCACGCTGCCGCTCAGCGGTGCCTTCGAGCAAGGCCGTCGCTTTGGCATCCTTGAGGGCCAGCGTCAGCTCGTTGCCGTCGTCGGTCGTCATAGTGGACGTGGTCGGCAGCGACACCACAAGCTCGGTCATATCGCCGCCCGCCGTGGCGCGCCGCCGGCGAATGTCGATGCGGTCGAGCGTAATTGTCGCGACGGGTTTCGTATCGCCACCTGGCGAACGCAGCGCCAGATGGCCGTTGCTGATCCGGGCGATTGCCTCGGCACCCTCATCGCGCACGTCGATGCTGTCCGCGCCGCTCCAGTGCAGCCGCCCGGCGGTCGCGATCTGAACTCGTTGAAAGAACGCGTCGATGTCGCCTTTGAGCGCGTCGGCATTAGCGGCCAAGGCGGCGGCGGGCAAGGCGGCGCTGCTCATCAGCATGAGGGTAATGCCGATGACCCTTAGCCGCTGCGATTTCATGTGATACCCGCGACCGACCGCACGGCCGATCATAGCGTGCGCGCCGCCGCGACCGAAGGCCCCGGACGACAAAAAAAGAGGCCGCTCCGAAAGCGGCCTCAAGGCTGAGGGGAGGATGCCCATGCGGGCAGCGCGCATCCAGGGAAGCGCGTCGAACTCCAGGATGGCGGACAAAGATCACCGAAACGTTAATCATCGAACCGGCTGAATTCGCTAATGCGGTTTACCGGGCGCCAGCGGCGGGGCGTGCGGCGAAGAAAAACCTTGCATCGCCCCCATCGCAGACCAAAAATTGTCATAAGGCTGGGGTGCCGCCCGGCGCGCGGACGGGTTCGCGGGCGCGAGGCGGCTGAGAGCAGACCCACTGAACCTGGCCGGGCCAGTCCCGGTGAAGGGAGTCCGTCATCAGCACGCAACAGTCGAAAGCATCCGACCGGCCGAAAACGGTGATTATCGGCGCCGGGGTGATTGGTCTCGGCATCGCCTGGCGGCTGGCGCAGGCCGGCTGCAAGGTCGACGTATACGACAAGGGCGAGGCGGGGCGCGGCGCAAGCTGGGCCGCGGCCGGGATGCTCGCCGCCGCGGTCGAGACCGAGCCGGGCGAGGAGCCGCTGCTGCCGCTGACACTGGAGAGCCAGCGGCAGTGGCCCGATTTCGCCCGCGAGCTGTTCGCCGCGACGGGCATTTCCTGCGAGTACCGTGACGAAGGCACGCTCGTCGTCGCGCTGAACCGCGACGACGCCGAGACCTTGCGGCATTCCTACGATTTTCAGAAAGGCCTCGGGCTCGACCTCGACTGGCTGAATGCCGCCGACGCGCGCCGGCTGGAGCCGCATCTGAAGCCGGGCATTGCCGCGGCGGTGTTCAGCAAGAACGACCATCAGGTCGAGAACCGCGCGCTGGCGCGGGCGCTAATCGCCGCCTGCCGCGGCGCCGGCGTCACGATCCACGAGGATTGCCCGGTCGCTGAGGTAATGATGGCCGGCGGGCGCGCGAGCGGCGTCGAGACCGCTCAGGGCAGCGAGGCCGCCGATGTCGTGATGCTGGCGGCGGGCGCCTGGTCGCGCGAGATCGGCGGCATCCCGGCGGCGCATCAGCCGCCGGTGCGGCCGATCAAGGGCCAGATGCTGGCGCTGCAGATGGACCCCAGGGCACCGGTCATCAACCATGTGATCTGGCTGCCGCGCGCCTATCTGGCGCCGCGGCTCGACGGCCGGCTGATCATCGGCGCCACGGTCGAGGAGCGCGGCTTTGATACGAACCTTACCGCCGGCGGCATGCTGGCGCTGATCGAGGGTGCCTGGCGTGGCGTGCCGACGATCGAGGAATTGCCGATTGCCGAAACCTGGGTTGGATTCCGTCCGGGCTCTCGCGACGATGCGCCAATGCTGGGGCCGAGCGGCATCGACGGATTGGTCATCGCGACCGGTCATCACCGCAACGGCATCCTGCTGACCCCGGTCAGCGCCGCGGTGATGAGCGACTACATCCTCACCGGGCGGCTACCGGAGATGGCGCGGCCGTTCGATCCGCAGCGTTTCGACCGGCCCAAACCGGCGCTACTGGCCGTAGCCGCGCAATGACCCGGATCAAAATCAACGGCGTCGACGAGGACGTCGCGGCGGCGACGATCGCCGAGTTGCTCGTCGCCCGCGGCATCGACCCGGCGGCCCGGTTTCTCGCCGTCGCGGTCAACGGCGCGGTGGTGCGCCGTACAAGCTGGGAAGAGGCACCGCTCGTCGCCGGGGATGCGGTGGAAATCGTCCGCCCGTTGCAGGGCGGGTGACCGAAGGTTTCGTCGTCACCCCCGCGAAGGCGGGGGTCCAGGAGCCGCCACTTTGTCGCTTGCCCTGGATTCCCGCTTGCGCGGGAATGACGAATAGTAGGTAGGATAGCATATGACCAACGATCCGCTCCTGATCGCCGGCACGCCACTCCAGTCGCGGCTCTTTATCGGTACCGCCGGCTACCCGAACCAGCAGGTCATGCTCAACTCGCTGGAAGCCAGTGGGGCCGAGCTGGTGACGATGTCGATCCGACGGATCAGCCTCGATTCCTACAGCGGCAGCCTGGTCGATCTGCTGAGCCCGCGCTGCCGGCTGCTGCCCAATACCTCGGGCTGCGTGACCGCGCGCGACGCGATCCTCACCGCCGAGCTGGCGCGCGAGGCGCTGCAGACCAATTGGGTCAAGCTCGAACTGATCGGCGACCGCGAGACGCTCTACCCCGATGTCGAGCAACTGGTGCACGCCGCCGACGAGCTGGTGCGCAAGGGCTTTGTCGTGCTGCCTTATTGCAATGACGACCCGGTCACGTGTCAGAAGCTCGCAGATGTCGGCTGTGCCACGGTGATGCCGCTGGGGTCGCTGATCGGCTGCGGGCGCGGCATCGCCAACCCGGCGGCGATCGAACTGATCTGCACGCGCAGTTCGGTGCCCGTGGTGCTCGACGCCGGTATCGGCACCGCGTCCGACGCGGCGCTGGCCATGGAGCTCGGTTGCGATGCGGTGCTGGTCAATACCGCGATCGCCAAGTCGCACGACCCGTTGCGCATGGCGGCGGCGATGAAGGCCGGCGTCGAGGCGGGCCGGCTCGCCCATCTCGCCGGCCGTATCCCGAAGCGCACGATGGCCGAGCCGTCGAGCCCGCAACTGGGCCTGGTCGGAACGTAATCCGCGAAGTACCGCAGGCGTCCCGCCCGCCCCACGGACCCAAGGAGCGGCCGGGACGGCCGCGCTCCGAAAGAAATCCGTCGTGCGCTCACGCTCGCCCTCTCCCGCCATTGGCTTGAAAGGGCCAAATAGGGCGCGTGTTCTTCTTTCTGCCGCTCTACGACGACAATCCGACCCGGCGCACGCCCGTCGTCACCTATGCGCTAATCGGCCTCTGCGCGATCGTCTTTCTGTGGCAGCTCGGCCAGGATGACGACATCGTCGCCTACAGCTTCGGGATGATCCCATCGGTGGTGTTCGGCACCGCCGCCTTGCCGGCGAAGCTTGCCGTGGTGCCGCCCTGGGCGACGATCTTCACCAGCATGTTCCTCCATGCCGGCTGGCTGCATATCGGCGGCAACATGCTGTTCCTGTGGATTTTCGGGAACAATGTCGAAGACGTGCTCGGCCACGCCCGCTACCTGCTGCTCTATCTGTTGAGCGGCGCCGCGGCGGCGCTGGGGCAGGCGCTCACCGACCCCTCTTCGACCGTGCCGATGCTCGGGGCGAGCGGCGCGGTTGCCGGCGTGCTGGGCGCCTATCTGCTGATGTACCCCTACGCCAATGTGCACGTGCTGGTGCTGCTGCTGGTCTTTTTGCGCATCATCACCGTGCCGGCGTGGATACTGCTCTGCCTGTGGTTTAGCGCGCAGTTGGTGAGCGGTTTGCTGAGCGGCAGCGGCGCCGGCGTGGCGTTCTGGGCGCATGTAGCCGGTTTTGTCGCCGGCATCGTGCTGTTCCTGCTGATGCGACCGCGCGACGGCGCGCTGTGGCGGCCGCCGCGCTCCGCCGCCTTCGCGACGATGCCGTCGCGAGGCATTGCCGGCCGTCAACCGTTCCACGGCAGCGTGCCCGAGAGCGGGCCCCGCCGTTTTCGCCGCAACGGCCCGTGGGAATGACGGGCCGCGGGGCCGGTTAGAGGAGCCCGGTTAGAGGAGCCCGGTTAGAGGAGAACGTGGGCGATCTCTTTGTAGGGGCGGGCGTCGACGAAATGCCGCTCGCGCGTTGCCCGGTCGATGTAGAGAAACACCTGGATCACGAAGATCATGTTCACTGTCGTGCCGTCAGGTGAGAGCGGCATGAACAGCACCTTGGTGTGACGCTCGGGCTGGTGCCGGGCCGGCGAGAAAAACAGGCATTCGGAATACAGCGCGCGGCGGGTCGCGACGCATTCGTCATAGAGCGCGAGCACGTGCGTGCGGTAGTCCGGACCGGGCAGCACCTCGTCGAGGAAGCGGCCGGTCGCATTCATGCCGTGGGCACGAGTGTTTTCGGTGCCGATCAGCCGGTAGCGGTAGCGTCCGTTGGCGAAGCGCTCGACGAGCATTACATCCGGCAGCAATTTCGGGATGTCGACCGGGTCGATATCGGCGCGACTTGGCATTGCGCGCCCAGCGGCCTTCTCCACCCAATAGTGATACGCCTGCTCGAGCCGCATGTCGGTAAAGGGCGACGGGGATGAGGCGTCGCTTTCAATTGGGCCGCGCAGCAAAGCCGTCTTGCCGATCGCCGGCCTCCCCGGGTTGCAAAGCTGGTCTCTACCGATTTTTGCTTACGCGCAATCAATTAACATATGGTTGAGCGGCGGCCGGGAATGATCATCGCGGTCGCTTGTTTAAGAAAGGCGCCGCCCGCACAAATTTTCCCCCGAAAAAATGCGCTCTGGCGACGTCAGGGGTCCTCATGGCAGTTTTCGGCCGATGCTGAAAGCGTTCCGGCTTCCAACGGGCAGGGGCCTGTTCCTTGGTGTGACAGGTTTTCTGCGCGGTCTCGTGCAGCTCGTCTTCGTGCTCGGCGTGCTGGGCGCCGTCTTTGTCGGCGGCGCGGTAGCGCTCGCCATCGCGCATTTCAGCCGCGACCTGCCCGACCACCAGCAGCTCCTGACCTATCAGCCGGCGACAGGGACCAAGGTCTACGCTGGCGACGGCAACCTGATGGCCGAGTTCGCCACCGAGCGCCGCATCATCACGCCGTTCAAGGACATTCCGCCGATCGTCGTCAAGGCGTTCCTCTCGGCCGAGGATCGGGATTTCTACAGCCATAACGGCGTCAACCCGGGCTCGGTGATGCGCGCCGCACTGGCCGATGTCGTGCGCTACGGCCGCGGCCAGCGGCCGCTCGGCGCTTCGACGATCACCCAGCAGCTGGTCCGTCATTTCCTGTTGACCAACGAGGTTTCGATCTCGCGCAAGGTCAAGGAGGCGCTGCTCGCCTACCGGATCGAAAGCCAGCTCAGCAAGGACCGCATTCTCGAGATCTATATGAACGAGATTTATCTCGGCGCCGGGGCCTACGGCGTCGCCGCCGCGGCCGACACCTATTTCGGCAAGCCGCTCAGCCAGCTGACACTCGCCGATGCGGCCTATCTCGCGGCGCTGCCCAAGGCGCCCAACAACTACAACCCGCAGCACCACGCCGAGGCGGCAAAGGCGCGCCGCGATTGGGTGGTCGACGGCATGGCCGAGCAGGGCTGGATCACCACCGCCGACGCCCAGGCAGCGAAGGCACAGCCACTCGGCGCGGCGATTCATGTTCCGCCCGAGCCCGCCGCCAATGGCTACTTCCTCGAAGAGGTTCGCCGCCAGCTGCTCGACCGCTACGGCGAGAAGACCGTCTATGAAGGCGGGCTGACGGTGCGAACGAGCTATGTCCCGGTCTATCAGACGATGGCCGAGAAGGCGTTCCGTAACGGGCTGATCGAGTACGACCGGCGCCATGGCTGGCGCGGCCCGGTCGTGCATACCGGCAACGCGGCGGCGGCACAATCGGCGCTCTACGCCACGCCCGAGTCGACGGCGATGTCGGGCTGGCGCCTCGCCGCGGTGACCGGCGTCGACGCCATGGGCGCGAATATCGTCCTGAAAAGCGGCGCGAACGGGCGGATTCCGCTTGAGGAAATGCGCTGGGCCCGGCGCACGCTGCCCGACCAAAGGCTCGGCTCCGGCGTTTCCCGCGCACAGGAGGTCGTCGTTTCCGGCGACGTCGTGCTGGTCGAACCGCTCGGCGCGGCCGGTCCGCCGGCGCCGGAACCTGCCGGCAAGCGCGCCCCGGTCGCCCCCTTGCTCTACGGACTTCGGCAGGTGCCCGATGTCAGCGGCGGGTTTATCGCGATGGACCCGAAAACCGGGCGGGTGTTCGCGATTGTCGGCGGCTGGGATTATCACGAGAGCCAATTCGATCGCGCCGTTCAGGCACGGCGGCAGCCGGGCTCGTCGATCAAGCCTTTTGTCTATGTGACCGCGCTGCAGGGCGACTACACGCCGTCGAGCGTCATCGAAGACGCGCCGATCTCGCTGCCGCAAGGACCCGGTCTGCCGATGTGGACGCCGGCCAATTACGAGGGCAACTACGTCGGTTCGACGACACTGCGCCAGGCGCTCATCCATTCGCGCAACCTGGCGACGGCGCGGCTCGCCTCGCAGATCGGGATGCCGGCGATCGCCAAAACCGTCGAGCAGTTCCACGTCATGGACAAGATGCCGCTCTATTATTCGATGGCACTCGGCGCCGGCGACACGACGCTCTACCGCCTGACCGGCGCCTACGCGATGCTCGACAATGGCGGGCGTTGGCTCAACACGTCGATGATCGACATGGTGCAGGATGTCCAGGGCCGGATCCTTTACCAGAAAGCCACCGCGAATTGCGCCGCCTGCTTTATCGCCGCCGGGCCGCAATTGGCGCCCGACAAGGACCCCGCCTACACGGTGGCCGGGCGCGCCAACCCATCCTTGATCTGGCTCAAGGGCGCCAGCTACGCTGACAATCCGCTGCTCTACAAGCCCACCAAGCCCGACCCGCTGGTCGACCCGGTCGCCGATGCGGAAATCATCTCGATGATGGAAGGCGTGGTGCAGGAGGGCACCGGCACGGCCGTTGCCGCGGTCGGCAAGCCGCTCGCCGGCAAGACCGGCACGACCAGCGACTGGTTCGACGCCTGGTTCGTCGGTTTCTCGCCCGAACTGGCGGCCGGCGCGTTTGTCGGCTTTGACACCCCGCGCACGCTCGGCGACGGGGAGACCGGCGGCCATGTCGCGGCGCCGATCTTCCGCGACTTCATGGCCGACGCGCTGAAGGACCAACCGGCGCTGCCCTTCCCGCAGAACCCGGGCGCCGAGATGGTGCTGATCAGTTCGGTTACCGGCCAACCGACCGTCGCCGGCGACAAGGACGCGGTGCTCGTACCGTTCCGCCCCGGCACCGGGCCGACATCGCGTTCTTATGGCGGCCAGCAGATCGCCTCCGCGCCGTCCGCCTACCCGACGCAGCAGGAGACGGCCGATGCGATCGACGGTGCGGTGCCGACCGGCACCCTGCCGCTCAGCCGCGCCTCGCTCGGCGGCCCGTCGATGATGCCGGTTAACGCGCGGCCGTCACGGCTGATGACCGGCACCGGCGGGCTCTACTGAGGCGTCTTCAGGTGGGGCGGCACTGCGCCGGCGTGCCGCCGTGCGATCATCTTCGGCGAATTTCTTGCACGGGCGTGACACCAAAAGGTCACAATGGCGGCCTATCGCTCGCCCAGCATCGCCGGAGGTCTCGACCATGCCGCTCTCGACGGACGAAAGATTGCTGGCCCTCAGCCGGGATGTCATCGCCGGCTTCGACAAGGCGAATGGCGGGGTTCACGCAGGGTTTCGGCCGGCACATGCCAAGGGCCTGCTGCTGACGGGTACGTTCAAGCCGTCACCCGAGGCGGCGACGCTGACCCGCGCTCCCCATCTCCAGCAGCCCGCGACACCCCTAACCGTGCGTTTGTCCGACTTCGCCGGGATCCCCACCGTGCCCGACAACGCCGCGCAGGGCGCAAGCCCGCGCGGCTTTGCGGTTCGCTTCCACCTGGCCGAGCATGTCCATACCGACATCGTCGCCCACTCGGTCGACGCGTTCCCGACGCGCACGATCGAGGCGTTTCTCGAATTCCTCAACGCCCTGCTCGCCACCGATCCCATGGGGCCGCATCCCAACGCGATCGAGCAATATCTCGCCGCGCATCCGGCGGCGCTGGCCTTTGTGCAAATCCCGAAGCCGATCCCGACCAGCTTCGCGAAGGAGTCGTTTTTCGCGGTCTCGGCGTTCAAGTTCACCAACGCCGCCGGCGCCAGCCGCTACGGCCGCTATAGGATCTTGCCGGCGGCGGGCAATGAGTACCTGAGCGACACCGATGCGGCCGCCCAAGCGCCCAATTTCCTCTTTGACGAACTCGCGGCGCGCATCGCCAAGGGACCCGTGACGTTTCGCGTCGCCGTCCAACTCGCCGAGCCCGGCGACGTCACCGACGACGCCACCGTCGGCTGGCCGGCGGAGCGGCCGCTGCTCCCGTTCGGCGAGATCAGCCTGGACGCGATCGCCACCGACAACGCCACGGCGCAGCAGCACATCATCTTCGACCCGATCCCGCGCGTGGACGGCATCGACGCCTCGGCCGACCCGCTCTTCGAGCCGCGCGCGAACATCTACCTGATGACCGGCCGTCGGCGCCGCTCGGCGTGATCTAAACGTTGGAGCATCCGATCGGCGGTGTTGGTGCTGGCCCCCTCCCTAACCCTCCCCCGTGACCACGGGGGAGGGAAACTTGCAGCGCAAGCTGCAAGTGGGTGGGGGCCGGCACAGACGACGCGATACTAGGCCGCCAGTTTTTGGCGAGCGGCGGCCTTGACGAACGTGGCGCCTTTCTCGGCGATCATGATCGTCGGCGCATTCGTGTTGGTCGACGTCACCGCCGGCATCACCGAGGCGTCGATGACGCGGAGCCCCTCCAGCCCGTGCACGCGAAGCTGGTCGTCGACCACCGCGAGCGGGTGCTGCCCCATCAAGCAGGTGCAGGTGGCGTGATAGCAGGTGCCACCGTTGCGCCGCGCGTAATCGAGCAGCTCATCGTCGGTTTCGATCTGCCGGCCCGGCAAACTCTCGTCGAGCACGTATTGCTTGAGTGCCGGCGCATCGAACAGACGCCGCGCATAGCGCAGGCCGCCGATGATCGCCCGCCGGTCGCTCTCCTCGGAGAGGTAGCGCGGGTTGATCGCCGGCATATCGCCGGGCCGGTTCGACCTAGCCTCGACATAGCCGCGCGATAGCGGCCGCATCTGCCAGGCGCCGGCGGAAAGGCCGGGTGCCTCCTCCAGCTCGCCGATCTGCCCGCCCTTGAAGCTGCCCGGCGCGAAGGTGATCTGCATGTCGGGCGTCGCCAACTCCTCCAGCACCTTGACCGAAGCCGCGACCAGCGAGGGGCTGTAGCTCAGCATGCCCTTGCCGCTGACGAGCCAGCGGACAATCTCGCCGGCAAGCGGCAGACCGCGGGATTTCTCGTTGGCGGTGCTGGCGCCGACGACGGGATAGGACACGCGCGCCTGATAATGGTCCTGCATGTTCTTGCCGACGCCGCGCAGCTCGTGCACGACCGGCACGCCGATCCGGCCGAGATGCTCCGGGTCGCCGACGCCGGAAAGCTGCAGGATGTGCGGCGAGCCGATCGCGCCGGCCGACAGAATCACCTCTCGTGCCGCGTCCGCACGCTCGACATTGTTGTTTCCTGGGCCGCCGCGCGAGAACTCGACGCCGACCGCGCGCTTGCCGTTGAATACGATGCGGTGCACCAGCGCGCCGGTGACGAGCTGGAGATTGCCGCGCTTCAAGGCCGGCTTAAGGTAGGTGCGTGCGGCACTGGCGCGGCGACGCCCGCCGCGGGTCTGCTGGCACCAGCCGATGCCGTCGCCCGAACCGGGCGGCAGGTTGTTGACGTCCTCGCGGTATTCGAGCCCCAGCTCCTTGCCGGCCTCGACCACCGCCGCGCAGATCGGCGATCGATCGATCTTCGAGGTGAACAGCGGTCCGTCCTTGCCGCGCACCTCGCTGCCTTCGCCTTCCCAGCGTTCGGCCTGGCGGAAATAAGGCAGGCAATCGTCCCATGACCAGCCGCGATTGCCGAGCTGCGCCCAATGGTCGTAGTCCTCGGGCTGGCCGCGGATATAGATCAGCCCGTTGATCGAGGACGAGCCGCCGACCACCCGGCCGCGGGTATAGACGATGGCGCGGCCGTTGGTGCCGGGATCGGGTTCGGAGCGGAATTTCCAGGTCAGCGTGTCATGGTCGAGCATCTTGAAGAAGCCCGCCGGCACATGGATCAGCGGGTTCCAATCCTTGCCGCCCGCCTCGATCAGCAGGACCTTGGTGTTGGGGTCCTCGGTCAGCCGGTTGGCCAACACGCAGCCCGCCGAACCCGCACCGATGATGATGTAATCCGTCTGCATGCGCCGCTCCCCGTCAATGCGTTTCGGGCAGTCTAGCGCAGAAGCGGCGTGCTGAAAGCCGGGCCTTCTTCCCGCGAGTTCTCCCAACGCCGAGACCCGTCAATGCCGCCCTGGATCGAAGCGCGGTGCCGGCCCCCACCCCAACCCTCCCCCGTGGACACGGGGGAGGGAGAGCCGCGTAGCGGCTGGGAGGGGGCCGGCACCATCTTTCTCACCTGAGGATTCTGACTTAGTCCTTGTACGACGGGTCGAGCCGGTCGGCGAGGCGCAGACAGGCCGCCCAATCCTTGCTGCCCTTGAGAAAGTTGCCGGCATCGATGAATTGGCTGTGCGCGTATTCGCAGGCTTCCCGGTTCGGGATGGTGTAGTTGCCTTCGCCCGCCGCCAACGCCGCGATCTGGCCCTGGCAGGCCATTTCCAGGAAATGATGATTGACGACGCACTCGGCGACGCTCTCGCCGCACACGAGCACGCCGTGATTGCGCAGGATCATGTGCTGGCCGCCGTCGAGGTCGCGCAGCAGCTTTCCCGTCATGTCGGGGTCGAACTCGAAGCCTTCGAATTCGTGATATTTGATCTCGCCGTAAAAGCGCAGCGCGTGCTGGTTGATTGGTAGTAGCCCGAATTTATGCGCCGCCACACCCATCCCGTTGACCGTATGGGTATGCAGGGTCGCGTTGAGGTCCGGGCGGCCCTTCAGCAGACCGGCGTGGATGATCAGCGCACCGCCCTTGATCGTCTTGACGTCGGTGTCCATCAGGACATTGCCGTCGAAATCGACCTTCAGCAGCGATGACGCCGTGACCTCGCCAAACATCCAGTCGGTGCGCTTGACCAGCAGGTGATCCGGCTCGCCCGGCACGCGCAGCCCGAAATGGTTGTAAGTCAGGTCGTTGACGCCGTAATGCGCCAGCACGCGGTGCCCCGCCGCGAGTTCGACCCGCGCCGCCCATTCCTCGGGGCTGACTTGGCCGCGGACGGACTCGCTCTTCGATACGAGCTGGATTGCCATCGTGCGGTTCTCCTCAACGTGGGGGTTGCCGAGCTCTGGTATACCAGATACCATGAGCCATGCCCGCAGCCAGTGCAAGAGCCGTCGAGAGATTGGACCGCCCGGTCCTCGATATTTCGCGGATCGACACGCAATCGACGTTCCGCGACCTTGCTTATGCCGCGCTGAAGCGCGCGATCACCGCGATGGACGTCTACGACCATGCGGAGGAGATCCGCCTCGACGAACGCGCCTTGTCCGCCGATCTCGGGGTCAGCCGCACGCCGATCCGCGAGGCGATGACGCTGCTGGAGCAGGAGGGCTTCGTCCGCACCCTGCCGCGCCGCGGCATCTATGTCGTGCGCAAGACCAAGCGGGAGATCGTCGAGATCATCACCGTCATGGCGGCGCTGGAAAGCATGGCGGCGCGGCTTGTCGCGCTTGATGCGGCGGACGATGATATCGCCGAGCTGCGCCGGCTGATGGACGCGTTCCATGACGGCACCGATGGCGAGCGGCTGGAGGAATATTCCGACGCCAATATCGCCTTTCACCAGGCGATCATCCGCATGAGCGGCTGCGCGCTACTGGCCGAGATGACGGAGAATTTGTTCATCCACATGCGCGCGATCCGCAAGGTCACGATCCATCAGGACAACCGCGCGGCGCGCTCGATCGTCGACCACATGGCGATCATCGGGGCACTCGAACGCCGCGACGCCGATGCGGCGGCACGGCTGGCGCGCGAGCACACGCTGGGGCTCGCCGCGCATGTCGAAAAACACGGCGATTTTCTCGATACCGATCCTTCTGCCTCGTCACCCGCGGGCTTGACCCGCGGGTCCAGGGGCGCCCCGGAGATGGCCGGGACAAGCCCGGCCATGACGAAATGATGAGCGCTGGGAGACCGTGATGACTAAAGCACTCGACGGTGTGCGCATTCTCGACATGACGCATGTCCAGGCGGGGCCGACCGGCACACAGCTGCTGGCCTGGATGGGCGCCGACGTGATCAAGGTCGAGCTGCCGGGGCGCGGCGACATCACCCGCGGCCAGTTGCAGGACGTGAAGGGCGCCGACAGCCTCTATTTCACGATGCTCAACTCGAACAAGCGCAGCATCACGATCAACATGAAGCAACCCAAGGGCAAGGCGGTGATCGAGGAGCTGGTGCGGCGCAGCGACATCGTCGTCGAGAATTTCGGCCCGGGCGTGCTCGACCGCGCCGGCTTCACCTGGGAGCGTTTCCAGGAGCTCAACCCGCGCATCATCTACGCTTCGGTCAAGGGGTTCGGCCCGGGGCCGTTTGTCGACTGCAAGGCCTATGAGAACGTCGCGCAATGCATGGGCGGCGCCGCCAGCACCACCGGCTGGGAGGACGGTCCGCCGACCGTGACCGGCGCGCAGATCGGCGACAGCGGCACCGGCGTGCATATGGTCGCCGGCATCCTCGCCGCGCTCTACCAGCGCGAGCGCACCGGCAAGGGCCAACGGGTCGAGGTGGCGATGACCGATGCCGTGCTCAACCTGACCCGCGTCAAGATGCGCGACCAGCAGCGCCTCAAGCACGGGCCGCTGCCGGAGTATCCGAACAAGGAATTCGGCGAGGCGGTGCCGCGTGCCGGCAACGCCTCGGGCGGCGGCCAGCCCGGCGCGGCCTTGCGCACCGCCCCCGGCGGCCCCAACGACTATGTCTATGTGATCATCCAACCGCCCTGCTGGGAGCCGCTGATGAAGCTCTGCGGCCGCGAGGAGCTGATCACCGACCCCGCCTGGGCGACCCCGGCCGCGCGCCTGCCGAAGATCCCGGAGTGCTTCGCGATCATCGAAGAGTGGACCAAGACCCTGACCAAGATGGAGGTCATGGCCGCGCTCAACGACGTCGACGTGCCGTGCGGCCCGATCCTGTCGATGAAGGACATCTACGAGGACCAGTCGCTCTACGCCCGCGAAATGCTGGTCGAACTCGACCACCCGATGCGTGGCCGCTATGTGCAGGTCGGCATGCCGATCAACCTGAGCGACTCGCCGGTCGAGCATCAGCGTGCCCCGCTTTTGGGCGAGCACACCGACGAAGTCCTCAAATGGCTCGGCCACAACGACGCCGAAATCGCCGCGATGAAGCAGGAAGGCGCGGTGTGAGGAGTGAGGAGTGATTCGGATGAGCGCATCTCTCACGCATTTTGCGCTGCACGTCGCCAATGCTGACACCACGGCCGCGTTCTACGAGCACTTCGCGGATATGCGCATCGTGCGCGCGTGGGAGGATCAGGACGGTCACGGCCTAAAGGTGAAATGGTTGAAAAGCATTGCGTCGCCCAACTCCTTTGTCCTGGTGCTGCTGGAAGGAAAGTCGGATCTTTTCGGCGGCAGTCCGCAGGCGACGATTGGTCCGCTCTCCCATTTCGGATTTGCCTTGGACAGCCGGGATGCCGTCGATGCGGTCGCGAGGCGGGGAGAGGCGGCAGGTCTGCTGCTCATGGCTCCTCGCTATGGTGGCGAGACCGTGGGATATCATTGTTATTTGCGCGACCCGAATGGCCACAGCGTCGAATTCAGTTTTGGCCAAGTGCTCGAATGAAGAACCGATAACAAATCACCCGCGCTCTCCCGCGCGCGGGAGGGGGGTTGTAGAGTAAGCGCATGGCTCAATCCACGACACACGATCGGCGCATCCATCCCGGTTCCGGCCGGCGGCGCGGCCGCAACGAACCGAAGGGACGACAGGTCGACCCGGCGGCACTCATCGAGGTCCAGGCGTTGCTCGGCGACACAGAGCGCCGCCGCGACCTGCTGATCGAGCACCTGCACCTCTTGCAGGACCATCACGGCTGTCTGCATGCGCGGCATCTCGCGGCGCTCGCGGAGGAGATGCGCCTCGCCCTGGTCGAGGTCTACGAGGTCGCGACGTTCTATGCGCATTTCGATGTCGTCATGGATGACGAGGCGCCGCCGCCGGAGATCACCGTCCGCGTCTGTGACAGCCTGAGCTGCGCGCTGTTCGGCGCCGACAAGCTGCTCGGCGAGTTGCAGGATCGGCTCGGCGACGGCGTACGCGTCGTGCGCGCGCCGTGCATGGGCGGCTGCCACAATGCGCCGGTTTGCGCGATCGGCCACGCGCTGCACGAGCATGCCACCGCCGACAGCGTCGCCGATGCGGTCGCCCACAAACACACACATCCCGATATCCCGCCGTTTGTCGGCCTCGACGACTATCGCGCAGGCGGGGGCTACGCGCTGCTCGAGGCCTGCTTGTCGGGGGCGCAGAGCCGCGACAGCCTCATCGAGGCGATGGAAAAGTCAAACATACGCGGCATGGGGGGCGCCGGCTTCCCGACCGGCCGCAAGTGGAAATTCGTCCTGGCCGAGCCGGCGCCGCGGCTGATGGCGGTCAATGGCGACGAGGGCGAGCCCGGCACGTTCAAGGACCGCTATTTCCTCGAAACCGACCCGCACCGCTTTCTCGAAGGCACGCTCGTCGCCGCCTGGGTCGTCGAGGCGCCGGAGGTCTACATCTATCTGCGCGACGAGTACCCGCAATGCCGCGAGGTGCTGTTGCAGGAGATCGCCAAGATCGAGGCCGCTGATCTATCAAAGCACACCAAGCTGCATCTGCGGCGCGGCGCCGGCGCCTATATCTGCGGCGAAGAGTTGGCGATGCTGGAAAGCATCGAGGGCAAGCGCGGGCTGCCGCGCCACAAACCGCCGTTCCCGTCGCAGGTCGGGCTATTCGGCCGGCCGACGCTGATCAACAACATCGAGACGCTCTACTGGGTGCGCGACATCGTCGAGAACGGCCCGGAATGGTTTTCGAAGGAAGGCCGCAACGGCCGTCAGGGCCGGCGCACGTTTTCGGTGTCGGGCCGGGTCAAGAATCCCGGCGTCAAGCTCGCGCCGGCCGGGATTACGGTCAGGGAGCTGATCGAGGAATATTGCGGCGGCATGGCCGACGGTCACACCTTCAAGGGTTACCTGCCCGGCGGCGCCTCGGGCGGCATCCTGCCGGCGTCGAAGGCCGACATCCCGCTCGATTTCGGCACGCTGGAGAGCGAGGGCTGCTTTATCGGCTCCGCTGCGGTTGTCGTGCTCTCCGACAAGGACGACATGAAGGCGGTGGCGCTCAACCTGCTCAAATTCTTCGAGGATGAAAGCTGCGGCCAGTGCACGCCGTGCCGCGTCGGCACCGAAAAGGCCGTCAAGCTGATGAGCCAGCCGCTGTGGGACGACAATTTACTGCAGGAGTTGTCGCGAGTGATGGGCGACGCCTCGATCTGCGGCCTGGGGCAAGCGGCGATGAACCCGGTGAAGCAGGTGCTGAAGCACTTCCCCGAAGATTTAGCGGCGCCGGCGTGATGCTTCATTGTCTCAACCACAAGAGCTGCTCCCCGGCGAAAGCCGGGGTCCACCCATCCGCCGTTCGAACCGCTGAACAGTGGGTCCCGGCTTTTGCCGGGAAGCGCGGATCGGAGTTGGGCTGTTGAACACCCAGGCGACCCTACAGCTTCCGGAAGATGAACTTCTCGCGACAGAGCTTTCGCGCGAGGAAATAGTCGAGATGGCCAACCTGACGAGCGCGCAGACCGGCATCACAGGCACCATCTTTATCTCGACCGCGATGGGCTCGCACGGATCGCGGGTGAAATACTTTGAGCGGGCCGGGCGCACACAGCCGAGTTTCTCGGTGTCGATCGCGGATACTCCGACTGTCGTCGCTAACAGCCTGCCTGTGCGCACGTTGAGACAGATGGCACCGCAGGTGCTCGAATGGGTGTTGCGCAACAAGGACGAGCTGCTGGATTTCTGGGATCGCGGCGATACGTGGACGCAGCCCGAGGTGAACGAGTTCATTCAACGGCTTCGCTCCATAAATTACGATCTTCTGGCCGCCCACAACGGGTGTACGAATAACCGGCAAGCCCTTCTGGAGGCCGGAAGGGGCGCGTGCTTTTATTGTTGTGAGGAGTTTGCCGCGGACGACATTTCCGAGTGGGTAGACCACGACAGTACGGCGCTTTGTCCGCGCTGCGGCATCAACTCGGTCTTGAGCGCCAGCGGCCAAGCTGCCGACAAACAATTCCTCCGGCGTATGCACGAACACTGGTTCGGGAGGACCGTCCGACTATGAGCGATCCGATCAAATTCATGCTCGACGGCATCGAGGTCGAGGCGCAGCCGGGCGAGACGATCTGGCAGGTGGCGAACCGCCTCGGCACCGAGATCCCGCATCTCTGCTGGCGGCCCAAGCCGGGCTACCGCGCCGACGGCAATTGCCGCGCCTGCATGGTCGAGATCGAGGGTGAGCGGGTGCTCGCCGCCTCGTGCATCCGCCAGCCGACACCGAACATGAAGGTGCAGTCGGCCAGCGAGCGCGCCAAATTCTCGCGGGAGATGGTGTTCGAGCTGCTGGTCGGCGACCAGCCCGGGCGGGCGGTCGCGCACGACCCGAATTCGTCGCTCTGGCAATGGGCCGACAAGCTCCACGTTTCCGACAGCCGCTTCCCGCAGCGCGCCGCGGCCTGCCCCGACCGCAGCCACGTCGCGATGGCCGTGCAGCTCGACGCCTGTATTCAGTGCAACCTCTGCGTCCGCGCCTGCCGCGAGGTTCAGGTCAACGACGTGATCGGCATGGCCGCACGCGGGCACAACGAAAAGATCGTCTTCGATTTCGACGACCCGATGGGCAATTCGACCTGCGTCGCCTGCGGCGAATGCGTCCAGGCCTGCCCGACCGGTGCGCTGATGCCGGCGACCCAGGTCGACGAGAACGGCGTGTTCGCGAATCCGCCCGACCGCACCGTCGACAGCGTCTGCCCCTATTGCGGCGTCGGCTGCCAGCTCACCTATCAGATCAAGGACGACCGCATTGTCTCGGTCGAGGGCAAGGACGGACCGGCCAACCACAACCGGCTCTGCGTCAAGGGCCGCTTCGGCTTTGACTATGTGCACCATTCCGACCGGCTGACCGAGCCGCTGATCCGCAAGGACGGCGTCGCCAAGGACGACACCGATATCGACCCGGCCAACCCCTACACGCATTTCCGCAAGGCGAGCTGGGAAGAGGCGCTCGACCGCGCCGCCGGCGGTCTCGTTAGGATCCGGAACCACGACGGCAGCCGCGCGCTCGCCGGGTTCGGTTCGGCCAAAGGCTCGAACGAGGAGGCCTATCTCTTCCAGAAGCTGGTGCGCACCGGGTTTGGCAGCAACAATGTCGATCATTGCACGCGGCTGTGCCATGCCTCATCGGTCGCGGCGCTGATGGAGGGGATCGGCTCCGGCGCGGTGACCGCGCCGTTCACCGCCGCCGAGGACGCCGACGTCATCATCGTCATCGGCGCGCGGCCGACCGAGAACCACCCCGTGGCGGCGACCTTCTTCAAGCAGGCGGCGAAGCGCGGCGCCCAGGTCTTTGTGATGGACCCGCGCGGCCACAGCCTCGTGCGGTTCGCCGCCGAGACCCTACGCTTCACTCCCGGCCGCGACGTGGCGATGCTCAACGCGCTGCTGCACACGATCATCGAGGAGGGGCTGACCGACCGGCAGTACATCCAGGCGCACACCGAGGATTACGAAAAGCTGCGCGAGCACATCAAGGACTACAGCCCGGAGAAGATGGCGCCGATCTGCGGCGTCGACGCCGCCACCTTGCGCCATGTCGCCCGCACCTACGCCCGTGCCGAGCGCGGCATCATCTTCTGGGGCATGGGCATCTCGCAGCACACCCACGGCACCGACAATGCACGCTGCCTGATCGCGCTGGCGATGGTCACCGGGCAGGTCGGCCGGCCGGGCACCGGGCTGCACCCGCTGCGCGGCCAGAACAACGTGCAGGGCGCTTCGGATGCCGGGCTGATCCCGATGGTCTATCCCGACTATCAGTCGGTCGAGAACCCGGCGGTGAAGGAGAAATTCGAGAAACTGTGGAACACCGAGCTCGACGGCAAGCGCGGGCTGACCGTCGTCGAGATCATGGACGCGGTGCATCGCGACGAGATCAAGGGCATGTATATCATGGGCGAAAACCCGGCGATGTCGGACCCCGATGTCGAGCACGCAAGGCACGCGCTCGCCCATCTCGAACATCTCGTGGTGCAGGACATCTTCCTCACCGAGACCGCGAAATACGCCGATGTCGTGCTGCCCGCCTCGGCCTGGCCGGAGAAGGACGGCACCGTTTCCAACACCAACCGCCAGGTGCAGATGGGTCGTACGGCGCTGCCGCTGCCCGGCAATGCGCGGCTCGACTTGATGACCATCCAGGAGATCGCCCGGCGGATGGGGCTCAACTGGAACTACGCCGGCCCGGCCGATGTCTTCGCCGAGATGAAGCTGGCGATGCCGTCGCTCGACAACATCACCTGGGAGCGGCTGCTGCGCGAGGATTCGGTGACCTATCCGTGCGACGCCGAGGACAAGCCGGGCAACGAGATCGTCTTTGGCGACGGGTTCCCGACGCCGTCGGGGCGCGCCAAGCTGGTGCCGGCGGCGATCATTCCGCCAGCCGAGGAGCCTGACGCCGAATACCCGCTGGTGCTGACCACCGGCCGCCAACTCGAACACTGGCACACCGGGGCGATGACCCGCCGCGCCAGCGTGCTCGACGAGATCGAGCCCGAGGCGGTGGCGAGCCTCGCGCCGTCCGAGCTGCGCCGGCTCGGCGTCGCGGCGGGCGACTCGATCAAGGTCACGACCCGCCGCGGCCATATCGAGCTGAAGGCGCGCGCCGACAGCAATGTCGCGCCGGGGATGGTGTTCGTGCCGTTCTGCTATGCCGAGGCAGCGGCCAATGTCCTCACCAACCCGCAGCTCGACCCGTTCGGCAAAATCCCCGAATTCAAATACTGCGCCGCCAAGGTCGAGCCGGTGATGACTAGGGCGGCGGCTGAGTAGCGACTTGCCAATGCGCCTTCACGGGCTCGGTTGTGCACTGCTGCTGGGCCTCGCCTACGCCGCGAGTCCTTCGGCGCCGACAGAAGCTGCCGAGTCGCCAGCCGCCGGCTGCCTCTTGTCCAGCCAGGAACCGATGCTCGTCGCCGAGCTGTTCTTCGGCCGCGAAAAGGCCGGCCACCGTGTCGTGTCCGACGCCGAATGGTCGGACTTTCTCGCGACGGTGGTGACGCCGAACTTCCCCGATGGCCTCACCGTGTTCGACGGCTACGGCCAGTGGCGCAATCCGCAAACCGGGATGATCGGCCGCGCCAACGGCGTCAAGATCGTGCTGATCGCGGTGAGGCCCGGCTCCGATGTCGCAGACCGCTTCCAAGCCGTGATCGACGCCTACAAAGCGCGCTTCCAGCAGCAATCTGTAGGCATCATCACCCGCGAATCCTGTGCCGCTTTCTAATGTGGCGCGATGAGTTGGATGCCTGGGAAGTAACTGCGGTACCTCGCAGTGTCACGGGTGATTAAAGGCACCCGGGCGATCAGAGCATGCGCGCCGACAAAGAAATCCGGCGGAACCCCAGTTCTTATTCCTCCGGCGGCCCGGTAACGTTGAAAACTTCTTCCGGCGACGAAGAGCGCCTCGCGCGGTGTCGGGACGAGTTCGACGGCGATCCGCTCAAGAGTATTATCGAGTGTGGCGACGTCCGGATAGCGCACGGACATTTCGGCATAGACGATGTCGTTTATGGCCAGCACTTCGTCCGCCAAGGCGGCATTATCGAGCTGCGCTCGCGACCAGACGAACCACACCGGATGTTGCGTGGCAACATCAATCAGGACGTTGGTATCGACGAGAATCACTTCACTTCGTAGTCGGGCTCGCCCCAACCGCGTGTGAGCGCCATCAGCTCATCCGTCGACATCCCCGGCCCGGCACTCCCGACAAGCGCGTCGAAGCGGCTGATTTTAGCCTTGCGCTGACCGTCTACGACGATTTGGCCTTCGGCGCCGATGATGAATTCCACCTGCGATCCAGGCTTGAGGCCGAGATAATCGCGGATGCGTTTCGGGATGGTGACCTGGCCCTTGCTGGTCATTCGCGGCATGGTAATACCTTCTGCTCAGATGGTATTACATAGCATCGCGCGCCGCCAGTTTGTAGTCTGCGCCTATGCCTCTCGCCCCTGGCATTAGCCTCGTCACCGGTGCGACCGGGTTTGTCGGTGCGGCCGTGGCGCGTGCGCTGCTGGGCGAGACGGGGCATCGGGTGCGCGTGCTGGCGCGGCCGAATAGCGACCGGCGCAATCTTGCCGGGCTCGATGTCGAGATCGCCGAGGGATCGCTGGAAGACGCCGCCTCGCTCGCCACGGCGGTTGCCGGCTGCCGGTATTTGTTTCACGCCGCCGCCGATTACCGGCTCTGGGTGCCCGATCCGGTAGCGATGTTCCGCGCCAATGTCGATGGCACCCGTGCGCTGATGCAGGCGGCGCTCGCCGCCGGCGTCGAGCGCGTCGTCTATACCAGCAGCGTGGCGACGCTGGGCATTGTCGCCGGCGGCGAGGCCGACGAGACCACGCCGAGCGCTTATGGCGACATGATCGGCCCCTACAAGCAGTCGAAATTCGCCGCCGAGCAGGCGATGCGCGCGCTCATCGCCGAGCGCCGATTGCCCGCGGTGATCGTCAATCCCTCGACGCCGATCGGCCCCGGCGACGTCAAGCCGACGCCGACCGGACGGCTCATCGTCGAGGCGGCGCGGGGCAAGATGCCGGGCTATGTCGATACCGGGCTCAACATCGTTCATGTCGACGATGTCGCCGCCGGCCAGCTGCTGGCGGCGGAGCATGGCATTGTCGGCGAGTGCTACATCCTCGGCGGCGACAATATGAGCCTGGCGGACATCCTCGCCGGGGTCGCGCGCGTGGTCGGACGGCGGCCGCCGATGATGAAAATCCCTTACGCGGTGGTCTTGCCGATCGCTGCCGGCGCGGAGTTGATGGCGCGGGTGACTGGTCGCGAGCCGTTTACCACCTTGGACGGGGTGCGCATGTCGCGTAAGAAGATGTACTTCAGTTCGGCGAAAGCGGTGCGCGACCTTGGCTACGCGCCGCGGCCCGCGCGGGAAGCGATCGCCGACGCCGTCGCATGGTTCAAGGCAAACGGGTATTTGACGTGAGCGTGGCGGCCGCCGAAGCCCAACCCAGAGGCGAAGCGCTTGAAACCCCTTCCGGCAAGGGGCGTGGCGACGAGAATTTCCCGGTCGGCTCGTTTCTGATCCGCAAGGATTTGCGGCCGCATGTGCACGCGTTCTACCGCTTCGCGCGCAACGCCGACGACATCGCCGACAACCCCGACCTCTCGGCCGACGACAAGGTGCGACGGCTCGATCGCATGGGCGAAATCCTCGACGGCGCGCCGGGCGACGACTCGCCGGCCGCCACCGCGATGCGCCGCAGCCTCGCCGAGACCAGGGTCACCGCGCAGCATTGCCACGACGTGCTGCGCGCCTTCCGGCTCGACGCGACCAAGCTGCGGTACCGCGACTGGGACGATCTGATGGAGTATTGCCGCTATTCGGCCTCCCCGGTTGGACGGCAGCTGCTCGATCTGCACCGCGAGAGCCGCGATACCTGGCCGCCGTCGGACGCGCTATGCTGCGCGCTCCAGGTGCTCAACCATCTGCAGGACTGCGCCGAGGACTACCGCGACCTTGACCGGATTTACCTGCCGCTCGACTTGATGGGTGAAGCCGGCATTACCGTGGAAGCTCTGGCGGCGCCAGCGGAAAGCGCCGGCCTGCGCCAGGTCATCGACCGGCTTTTGGATTCAACCGATCGGTTGATCGTCACGGCGAGAGGATTGCCCGGCCGCGTCGCGGCACGCGGTCTGCGGTGGGAGTCGGCGACGATCGTCGGGCTTGCGGTGCGGTTGTCGCGGCGGCTGCGCCGCGGCGATCCGCTGGCCTCGCGCGTCGCGCTGAGCAAGAGCGATTTCGCCGCCGCGCTCGTCACCGGCATCGTTCGCGGCCGCCCGCGGTCGACCAACCCTTGACCGGCACGGCTGTCGACAACGTCGGAGCCGTCTCCGACGAGGCCTTGTTGCGCGAGACCATTCGCCGCCGGGTCGAAGCAGCCGGCACCTCGTTCTATTGGGCGATGCGAATGCTCCCCAGGGAGCGTCGCGACGGGATGTACGCGGTCTATGCCTTTTGCCGCGAGGTCGACGATATCGCCGACGACTGGCCCGAAGCCGAGCGGCCCGCCGGGCTTGCCAGCTGGCATGACGAGATCGAAGCGATCTATGACGGCCGGCCGCACCATTTGATCGCCCGCGCGCTGGCCGAGCCGGTCGCGCGCTTCCGGCTGCGCAAGACCGACTTCCATGACGTTATCGACGGCATGGAGATGGATGCGGCTCAAGCGATCCGCGCGCCTGATCTGGCGACGCTCGACCTGTACTGCGCGCGCGTCGCGGCGGCGGTCGGGCATTTGTCGGTGCATGTGTTCGGCGACCCGAGCGACTCGGCGCATCAGGTCGCCGACGCCCTCGGCCGCGCGCTGCAGCTCACCAATATCCTGCGCGACCTCGCCGAGGATGCCGAGCGCGGCCGGCTCTATCTGCCGCGCGAACTGCTCGACCGCCACGGCATCCGCACCGACGACCCGCTCGCGGTGCTGCGCCATCCCGCGCTGCCGGCGGTATGCCGTGATCTCGCGGCGGTCGCGATCGGGCATTTCGATGCGGCGCGAGCCGCGATGGCGCGGTCCTCACGGCGGGCGATGCGCCCGGCAGCAGTGATGGGCGCTTTCTATCGCGCCATGCTTGACGCCCTGCTCGCCGCCGATTGGCGTGATCCGAGCGCGCGCGTCAGCCTGTCGAGTCGCCGCAAATTATGGCTGGTGCTGCGTCACGGATTGATATGAGCGGCGGCGGCGCGGTCCATGTCGTCGGCGCGGGGCTGGCCGGCCTCGCGGCGGCGGCGGCGCTCGCTGCCGCCGGCCGCCGCGTCGTGCTGCACGAGAGCAGCGATCATGCGGGCGGGCGCTGCCGCTCATATGTCGACGCCGAGCTAGGCCTGCGCATCGACAACGGCAATCATCTGCTGCTCAGCGGCAACCGCTCGGCGCTCGCCTATCTGCGTCTGATCGATGCGCTCGACACGTTCGACCCGCCAGGCGAGGCGGTGTTTCCGTTTGTCGACCTCGAAAATGGCGAGCGGTGGAACTTGCGCCCCAATAGCGGCTCGCTGCCCTGGTGGGTGCTGGCCCCCGGTCGCCGCGTGCCTGGGAGCAAAGTGTTCGATTACCTCGCGGCGCTGCGGCTGCGCGAATCGCAGCCCGATGCGACGGTCGCCGGCCGGCTCGATACCGCCAGCGTCCTTTATCGCCGGCTGTGGCAGCCGGTCGCGGTCGCCGCGCTCAACACCGCCGCCGAGGCCGGTTCGGCGCTGCTGTTCTGGCAGGTGCTGAACGAGACGCTCGGCCAGGGCGCCAAGGCCTGCCGGCCGCTGCTGCCCCGCGAAGGCCTGTCCGAAAGCCTCGTCGATCCGGCGCTGGCTATGTTGCGGGCCAGGGGCGCCGAAATCCGCTTCGGCACGCGGCTGCGCGGCATCTCCTTCGCCGAAAATCGCGTTGCGGCGCTCGATTTCGACGGCGGACCAGTCGATATCGCCAGCGATAGCTGCGTCATATTGGCCGTGCCGGCGGCGGTGGCGGCGCGTCTCGTTCCGGAACTGGTCGTCCCCGACGACCACGCGCCGATCGTCAATGCCCATTACCGAGCATCGGCGCCGGCCAGGGCGCCGCCATTTATCGGGGTCGTCGGCGGCACCGCCGAGTGGGTGTTCCGCAAACGGGAGGTCCTCTCGGTGACGGTCAGCGCCGCCGATGCGCTGGTGGACCGACCGGCCGAGGAATTGGCCGAGGTGCTATGGCGCGACGTCGTCAAGGCGCTAGCTCTGCCGCCGCAATCCGCGCTTCCGCCGTGGCGCATCGTCAAGGAGCGCCGCGCGACATTTCGCGCCACGCCCGCACAGCTGAAAAAGCGGCCGGCGGCCGCGACGCGATGGAACAACCTGCTACTTGCTGGCGATTATGTCGATACTGGCTTGCCCGCGACGATCGAAGGCGCTATTCGCTCGGGTCTTGCCGCGGCCGAGGCGGTTGCCCATCTTGCCGCGTACTAACGGATTCCGACAGTAAACGAGCACAGTAATGGCACCCGACACGGTGGCGATGGGATCAGGCATGACAGAGCTCGCGCTCGACAGAGCGGTGGCGCGGGCGACGTCATGGCTGCTGTCGCGCCAGCAAGATGACGGACATTGGGTCTTCGAGCTCGAAGCCGATGCGACGATTCCCGCCGAATACGTCCTGCTGCAGCATTATCTCGGCACGATCGACGCCGACCTCGAACAGCGCATCGGCCGCTACTTGCGAGCCATTCAGGAGGGGCATGGCGGTTGGCCGCTGTTTCGCGGCGGCCCTTTCGACATCAGCCCCTCGGTCAAAGCCTATTTCGCCTTGAAGGCGATCGGCGATCCGGCCGATGCACCCCATATGGTGCGCGCCCGGGACGCGATCCGCGCCGCCGGCGGCGCGCGGCGCAGCAATGTTTTCACCCGCATTTTGCTGGCCTTGTGGGGCGAGGTGCCGTGGCACGCAGTGCCGGTGATGCCGGTCGAGATGATGCTGCTGCCGCGCTGGTTTCCGTTCCATCTCGACAAGGTGTCCTACTGGTCGCGCACGGTGATCGTCCCGCTGCTCGTGCTGATGGCGCAGCGGCCGCAGGCGAAGAACCCGCGTGGCGTGTCGATCGCCGAATTGTTCCTCGAGCCGCCCGATACCGTCACCGACTGGATCTCGCCGCCGACGCCGTCGGTGATGGGCAGCGTCTTTGTCGCGCTCGACCGGATCGTCCGCGTGGTCGAGCCGCATTTCTCGAAAAAGCATCGCCAGCGGGCGATCGACAAGGCTGTCGACTTTGTCACCGCGCGGCTCAACGGCGAGGACGGGCTCGGCGGCATCTTTCCGGCGATGGCCAATGCCCTGCTGATGTATGTCGCGCTCGGCTATCCGCTCGACCATCCGCATTGCGTGACCGCGAACGGCGCGATCAACAAGCTGGTCACCCGCCACAACGGCAGCGCCTATTGCCAGCCTTGCCTGTCGCCGGTGTGGGATACGGTGCTGGCCGCCCATGCGCTGATGGATGTCGGTGACGAAGCGCTTGCCGAGCCGCTGCGTCGCGCCTCCGATTGGACGGCCGGCAAGCAGGTGCTCGACGTCGTCGGCGATTGGGGCGTCAAACGGCCGAACCTCAGGCCGGGCGGCTGGGCCTTCCAGTACGAGAACGCCTATTACCCGGATGTCGACGACACGGCCGCGGCTGGACTGGCGCTCGACCGTTTCGATGCCGGCAGTTATGGCGATGGGCTTGCGCGTGCCGCCGAATGGATCATCGGCATGCAGAGCAAAGGCGGCGGCTGGGGCGCCTTCGATGCCGACAACACCCACACCTATCTGAACCACATCCCCTTTGCCGACCATGGCGCGTTGCTCGACCCGCCGACCGCCGACGTCTCGGCCCGCTGTCTCGGATTTCTAGCGCAAGCCGGCTATGCCGCCGACCATCCGGCGGTCGCCGACGCGATCGAATTTCTGCGTCGTGAGCAGGAAGTGGACGGCAGTTGGTTCGGCCGCTGGGGCACCAATTACATCTATGGCACGTGGTCGGTGCTCGCCGGGCTCAACGCCGCGGGCATCAGCCCGGATGCGCCGGAAATCCGCCGCGCCGTGGCCTGGCTTTTGGAGCGCCAGCGCGAGGACGGCGGCTGGGGCGAGAGCGGCGCCAGCTACGCACCCGACGCGCCACGCGGCACCGCACCCTACAGCACCGTGTCGCAGACCGCTTGGGCGCTGCTCGGCCTGATGGCGGCGGGCGAGGCGGCGCATCCGGCGGTCAAACGCGGCATCGACTATCTGATCGCCCAGCAGAACAGCGATGGCACCTGGGACGAACAGTGGTACACGGCGGTCGGTTTCCCGCGCGTGTTCTACCTGCGCTATCACGGTTACCGCGCGTATTTTCCGCTCTGGGCCTTGGCGCGTTACCGGCGTCTCAACCAGGCGAATTCGCCGCGCGTCGCGTTCGGCATCTGACCCGCGCATTGCAGCAGCGGCAATTTTGCCCCTGGCGATTTTCGGCGATGTCGCGTAAGGGTGTGGTCCGCCAAGAAGAATCCGGCGCTTGGGGGTTTCTCTGTCCTATACCGTACTGTGCACGACCGGCCTTGCGGCCGAGGCGAGGATCGCTCGCCGTGCCGGTCTCGGCGCGGTGGTCGGAGGCGGTGACCACCGGCGCACCGTCAAGGTCGTCGAGGAAGCGGCGTCCGCCGCGGAGTGCCTCGTCAGTTTCGGGATCGCCGGAGGGTTGAAGCCAGGACTGCGCGCCGGCGACATTGTCTTGTCGACCGAGGTCATCGACGAGGATCGCCGCTGGCTCAGCAGCGACAGCCTGCGTCCGCGAATCAGCGACCTGGTCGAGGAGCTCGGCGCGATCGAAGGACCCGTGCTCGGCGCGCAACTGGCGCTCGCCACCAAACGCGACAAGCGCCAGGCGTGGCGGTCAACGGGCGCCGTCGCGGTCGATATGGAGAGTGTTGTGGTCGCGCGCGCGGCGGCGGCGCTCGGTATTCCCTTTGTCGTCTTGCGCGCGATTGCCGATCCCGCGGCACGCGAATTGCCGCCGGCGGCACTGCTGCCGCTCGACGAGGATGGCAACCCGGCGCTCGGCTCAGTGCTGGCGTCGGTGCTGCGTCGGCCGAAACAGCTGCCGAACCTGCTTACCGTCGCGCGTGAAGCCCGTCAGGCGCTGCTGGCCCTCGGCGGCCCCGCCCGCGCCCTCAACCGGGTGCTCGCCGGCGCCTAGTGCTGGTGTTGCGGCGCGGCGAAAGCGGCCTTCTGCTCGGGCGTTGCCTCTTTCTGATGCTTCTTGCGCCATTCGTCATAGGGCATGCCGTAGACGATCTCGCGCGCCTCGGGATCGCTGAGCGCGACGCCCTTCTCCTCGGCCGCGGCGCGATACCATTTCGACAGACAATTGCGGCAGAAGCCGGCGAGGTTCATCAGGTCGATATTCTGCACGTCGGTGCGCTCGCGCAGGTGCGCGACGAGCGTACGGAAGGCTGCGGCTTCGAGCTCGGTGCGGGTCTTGTCGTCGATTTGGTCCATAGCGGTGTCACCTCCATACATGCGTCTTATGTAGCACCGCGATAGCTGATCTTGAATGACCCTCAGATCGGGAAGATCAGCGAGGTCGGCACCAGCGTCGAATCGGTCACGCACACGCGCTCGGCGAAGCGCAGCGTGCCGCCGTCGTCGACGACCCGGTCGTAGAGCCGGCCGCAGAGAAACACCTGGCTCGGTTCGTTGAGCATGGTCTGGAACGTCGTGAAGCTAGCCGAGAGCCGCATACCGTCGGGTTCAACCGCGCGCAGCATGATGCTGCTCACCAGGCGTTGGATGATGCGCGGTGCGTAAAGCGTCGTCTTGCGGATCGCCGCGACACGGTCGGCCAGCATCCCGCGGCTCTCTGCCTGCATCAACCCGATCGGGTGGCCGAGGTCGTAGCTCTCGCGCGGGATGATCTTGTAGAGGCAAGCCTCGGTGAAGAATTCGGGCCAGCGCTCGTAATCGCCCTCGCCGAGCGCGTCGTCATAGGCGGCGTAGAGGTCGGCGAGCTGCGCGCGCAGCTCCGGTGCGACTTTCAGGTTGGACGCGACGGCAATCACATTTGTTCCCCCGGCTCCGGCTGAACAGGCCTGCTTCCATAAACGGTCCCGAAGTCATTGCCGGCCCCCTCCCAGCCGCTGCGCGGCTCTCCCTCCCCCGTGGCCACGGGGGAGGGTTGGGGTGGGGGCCGCCCCGGACCATTCGGAGCACGGTCGCCGAGTAACGCCGCCGCCGTTTCCAGCGCTTCCATAATGATCCGCAGGACGCCATCTCGATTTTGGAGGATATCGTTGTTCCAGAATCGCAGGATTCGCCATCCTTTACTGGCCAGGAAGGCGTCTCGCCGATCATGTTCGCCCGATGCAGCATGCTGGCTGCCGTCGGCCTCAACAATCAACCGGGCTTCGATGCAGGGGAAATCAACGAAATACGGCGGGATCGCGAACTGACGGCGAAACCGGAAGCCGAGACCATCTCGGCGCAGCCAATGCCAAAGACGTCGTTCGGCGTCAGTTGGAACCCGGCGCAGCACCTGCGCGCGTTTCGCGATGGTGCGATCGCCCCTCATCGCTGCTGCAGAACCCGCCGACTACAGCCCCATCACCGCGCGGTAATGCTGGTAGAAGCCACGGATCGCGGTCTCGGTGACGGTGTGCGCCACGTTGGCGACATCGCGTCCGCCCATCTCGACCAGGCACTCGCCATCAATATTTCCGGCGATCCCGGCCTGCGACAGGATCATCGCCTCGCCGTCGTCGGCCGAGACGAAACCGGCCGGGCCAAAAAGGTTGGACTGGCGAATACGGCGCTCGGTCATTTCGGCCGGCTCGTCGGCGTAGCCGAAATGCGTCCACACGAGGTCGAAATTCTGCGCGTCGAGCGGCACGACCTGCCGCATCGCCAGCCCGTTCGACTGCTGCTGCACGATCAGGTTGGGCCACAGGGTCTGCATCACGACGGTGGCGTCGCCGGGGAACTCGCGCACCGGATCGATGAGCCGCGGATCAGCCAGGGTCAGATCCTGGCGGAAGGCGCGCATCTGCGCGGTCGCTTCGTTGGCCTTCTGCTCGGCGCGGCGGTTGACCAGCACGCCGTGCCGGCCGGTATCGTCCATCTCCACCGCCGATTGCTGATCCATCCGGAACAGGCCGAAGGTCACCAGGAACACGTGCAGCAGGCTGGCGTGGTAGGGGTCCTTGATGTTCTCGAACATCAGCTTCCAGTTGCTTGGCAGGCGCTGCCGCTGATAGCCCAGCACCTTCAAGGCGCGGCCGTCGAACACCCGGTCGAAATAGGACAGCATCAACGGCCCGAGATACTCTTCCAGCGTCTCGTTGGGCTGGGCAAAGCTGGCGAACACCACGCCGTGCCGCGACGTCACCGCGAGCTGCGTGAGCCCGTGCTCCTCGGGGCGGAAATCGGCGGGCATGCCGCCATTGCCCTTGAGACCGCGGCGGAACGGCACGCCGAGCAGCTTGCCCTCGAGGTCGTAGGTCCATTGATGGTAGGGGCAAGTGAATTCCTGCACCGAGCCGCGATTGGCGCTGCAGAACTGCATGCTGCGATGCGCGCAGCTATTGACCAGCACGCGGACCTGCCCGTCGGCGCCGCGCACGGCGACGACCTCGCGCCTGCCAAGCCGGCTCCGGGTGAAGTCGCCGGGGTTGGGAATCTCCACGTCGAGGCAGACATAGAGCCAGCTCGGCCCCTCGAAGATTCGTTCCTGCTCACGCGCGAAAATATCGGCGTCCGTATAGATCCAGTTTGGCACCCGCGATGTGCCCGCCGCCGGCCAGCGCCGCGACGCCAATCCCGCTGCCGTTCCGCCATCCGCCGCCATGGGAACCTCGTGCGAGTTGTCAATTCTAGCCTAGATAGGGCCGCGGCCATCGGCAATGCTTTGCCCGCGCAGCGCTACTCCATGAGCAATCTGACCGCTGAGCGATAGGGGCCGTGCTGCCTGACCGCTCGCGTAAACGCCTCGTCGCCCGTGACAAGCACCATTCGTTCCGTGAGTGCGACCGCGAGGTAAAGGCAGTCATACACCGTCTGATCGAGCTCAAGCGCCAGTTCCTGCGCGTACGTCGTATAGTCGCTCGATGCGAATAGCTGAACGGGGGTCGCCCGAATGCCGGCGAGCGCCGAGCGAGCGTCAGCCGGACTGATGTCACCACGCCGGGCCTTTGTTCTGAGCACGTTTGCGCATTCGACGATCATAAAATCCGGTGCTGCCAGAGCCTCTTCTTGGACGAGTCTTTCGGCGGCGTTGGAGCCCGGTTCGCTTACGACCCATTTTATGGCGACGCTGGCATCGACAGTGACGGTCACTCGTCCCGATCTCGATCTTGTCGCAACAGCTCGACCGAGGTCGGTCCCGGAACCTTGCCGATGCGGTTACGGATTTCGGCCAAGCGCCTGGCCGCGGCAGCGCGGTCCAGCCCAACCGCAGAGGCAAGGGCGCGCCGGGCTTGTTCCTCGGTCGACGTACCGCTCGCAGTCGCGAGCCGCTTCAAGGCGGCGATCACCGCGTCATCGAGGTTGCGAACGAGGATTTGTCCCATGCGCCGAAACGTACTGCCGGACTGATATCATTGCAATCAATTCGGCGGGCGAGCAAAGGCGATCGAGGTCGCGGTGTCGTCCTGCGTGTGGAACATGCCGCACAGGGCGTCGCGGCACCAATGCAGATCATCGTAGCGGGTGCCGTTGACGAGGCGGATCGAGAAGGCGCCGTTTTCGATATGCGTGGTAAAGGGCGCGCCGTCGAACCCGTTCTGCGGCGGCTCGTAGCGCAGGACGCCGTGCACCCAGCCCTCGCCGTCGGCGGTGATGATGACGAGCGTCACGGTCGACTGCTCGAGCCTGGCCTGCCAAGTACCGATCAAAAGCCGCTGCCCCCAGCTCGGCACTGCGATGGCAAGCAACAGGACGAGGGCGCTAACCAATCGTCCCATCGCGGGCTGCCCCTCACCCTCCCGCGCCTTTGGCGCGGGTCCCTCCCTCTCCCCGCGAGCGGAGAAAGGGTCTGGGTGAGGGGCAGACGCCACGCTCAACGCGTTGATTGTGTCAATGAAATCGCGGCTTGACCTCCTGGCACATCAGGCGGAGCGCGCGCAGCACGCCGTCATGCGGAATGGCGCCGCCGCAATTCAGTTCGGCGAGGATGCCGTCAAGTCCCAGCTCTTCCTCCACCTCCTTGAGCCGCGCCGTGAAGCTGTCGGGCGTGCCGCAGATCACCTGGGTCGCCAGCGCCTCGTCAAAGGTCAGCGCCTCCAGCCGTTCGACGCGTTTCAGTCGCTGCAGCGCGACCTCGCCGCCGGCGCGGCGCGCCGAGTCGCGGCCGAGCTCGGCCTGGTAGCGGAAAAAGCTCATCAGGCTCGCTTCCAGTTCGGCGCGGGCGCGCGCCTCGGTCTCGGCGATATAGGCCGGCACGCGCAGATACACTTCGCCCTTGCCGGGATGCCCGGCCTCCTTATAGGCGGCGCGGTAGGCCTCGATATACGGCGCGAGCTGGCTGAACGGCCCCTGGCGCACCGCGACAAACACCGGGAAGCCAAGCTTGCCGATCGCCGGAAAGGTCTCCGGCGTCGCGCCGGCCATGCGCAGCTCCGGATGGGGCTTCTGGTATGGCTTCGGCGACAGCGAGATGTTGTCACAGCTATGATATTTGCCCTGATACGAGAATTTGGGCTGGGTCCACGCGAGCCGCATGATCTCCAACGCCTCGGCAAAGCGCTCGCGGCTCTCGTCATAGGAGATGCCGTATTCTTCGTAGGTGCGCACGACACCGCTGCGGCCGATGCCGTAGATCAGCCGGCCGCGGCTCACCTGGTCGACCGTCGCCGCCTCCTCGGCCAGGCGCAGCGGGTGCGACAGCGGCAGGACTTGTACGGCGATGCCGATGCGCACGCGATTGGTGGCGGCGGCGATCGCGCTCGCCACCATCATCGGCGCCGACAGCACCGAGCGCTCCGGCGCGCCGTGCAGTTCGGCGAGCCACACCGCGTCGAGGCCCCATTCGTCGGCCGCCGCGACCTCGCCCAGCGCCTGGTCGAACGCCGCCGCTTCGCCGGTGCCGCTCAACGGCGGAAATTCCATGAACGTCCCGAATTCCATACCCGTTTTCTCCCCGCCGACATCTCCGCGCCGGCTTGTGTGATCGCATTGCGGCAAAGCTCAGCATGAGGGAGCGGCCAGCGCAAGCGTCTGCATTCCGCAATAAACGATACTGATGCGTTGCGTATAGCGGGAATTAGCGTCATGATCTCCGCGTTGTTCGGAGCGCTTAGCCCAACCCAAGGGGAGTACCGGCCCGTGACCAGATTGCGCACCGCTGCCGCGACCATGCTCGTGGCGGGCCTTATTGCCGCACCGCTATCGGAAGCCTCGGCGCATCGGCATCATGGCGGTCCGTTCTTCTTGTGGCCTTTTGCGGCGGCGGGAGCGGTCGTCGCCGGCGCTGCCGCGATCGCCACCGCGCCCTTCGCCGCGGCCGCAACCGGCCCGTATTACCCGCCGCCTCCCGCCTATTATGCTCCGCCGCCGGGTTATGGCCCACCAGCGGGCCATTACGGTGCTCCCGGCTATTACGGCGGACAGCCGGGCTATTCCTACGGCGCGCCGCCGGCGGCCCCGTACAACTAAGCGCCGATGCGCCCGGCGATGCGCCCTGGCGCCCGCTGATGGTTCGCCGCTAGAGTGCGACGAACCATCAGCGAGGAGGCGCCCCGATGCGGGTCCATAATCTCTACGTCGACGACAAGGGCGAGACGCATTTCCGCGACATCGAGATCGAATGGGCCGAGGAAGGCCCGGCGGGCAAATTGTCGAAGCGGCTGCCGGCGACCGGCATCATCTTCCGCGAGGTGCAGCCGACCTACGACCTCGACTGGCACCCGGCGCCGCGCCGGCAATACATCATCAACCTCGACGCCGGCGTGCAGATCACCGCGAGCGACGGCGAGGCCCGCATCATCAAAGCGGGCGAGGTGATCCTCGTCGAGGACACCAGCGGCAAGGGCCACCTGTCGAAGGCGGTCGAAAGCAAGATCCGCAACTGCATCTTCGTGCCGGTGGAGTAGCCTCCGTCGTCATTCCGGGGCAGCGCGCAGCGCCGAACCCGGAACCCATGAACACGGACTTATGACGATAAAAAACACCGGCCTTCGCCAACTCGGCGGGGCCGGTGTTCATGGGTTCCGGGTTCGCGGCGATGCCGCGCCCCGGAATGACATGCGGGAAGCGTCACATCCCCAAAATCGCGCCCGGCACCGCTTTCGGGTCGCGGCGCGGCCAGCGGCCGCTTTCCACTTGGTGAAAGAAATCGTCGCACAGCCGGTTGAAGAGGTCCGGTTCCTCGAGGTTGAGCGCGTGCCCGGTATTGGGCAGCACGACCAGCGCCGCGCTCTTGATGTTCCGCTTCATCAACAGGCCCGGTTCGAGGCAGGGGTCGTCCTCGTCGCCGGTCGCGACCAGGGTCGGCACGTCGAGCTTTTTCATATCGTCGACGAGGTCCCACAGCGACGGCCGCTGCGCCTGGACCCCGCGCATCGTATTGGCCGAGCCGAGGGTCGAATGCTCGGACAATTGCTGCATGAACTCGGCATAGCCGCGCGGGTCCTTGTTGCGCAGCTGCACGCGGGTCGGGCCCGAGCCGTAGCTCTTCGACACCTCGGCCATGCCCTTCTCCGCGATCTGCGCCGCGGTGCGCGCGGTCTCGTCGTGGAATTGCTGGCGCGCGCCCGGCGCGGCGCCGTAGCCGCAGCCGGCGACGACCAGCGACAAGGCCCGCTCGGGATAGCCGAGGCCGAAATGCAGCGTCGCGAAGCCGCCCATCGAGATGCCGAGGATATGCGCCTTCTCGATCTTCAGCGCGTCCATCACATCGCGGATGTCGTCACGGGCGCGCGCCTGCGAATAGCTCTCGAAATTCTCCGGCACGTCGGAGGGCGGAAAGCCGCGCGCGTTGAAATTGATGCAGCGATAGCGCCGCGAGAAATAGCGCACCTGCGGCTCGTAGCTGCGAGCGTCGCCGGCGAATTCATGGACAAAGACGATCGGCGTGCCGCTGCCGGTTTCCTCGTAATAGAGCTTGACGCCGTCATCGGTGGTCAGATGCGCCATCGTCCGGTCTCCTCGGTTCGCCGCCGCGCATCCTAGAGCACGATCCCGTAAGACCGAAACACTCCCCTTTCGTCGCCTCCCCCGGGCTTAATGTCGACCGCCGCTCTGGGCGATTTCGGACGCAGCGTGTCCGAGATCGGTGCGATAATGATCTTCGGTGGCGACATCGCCAGCAACGCACGCACGGCCTTGATAGTTTCATCAGCGCCGTCGCTTTTACATTGCTTGGGCGATCGCCCCGCTAGGGAGGAATAGCCGCATGCAGAAGCTCGTTGCTCGCGCGACGGTCGTCGCGCTGCTGTCATGCGCGCCGATAGCGGCTTACGGCGATCCGCCAGCACAGTCGATCGCCGTGGCTGCGGAAGCTGGCACTGACCCCGTTACCGGTTTTCCGCGCGAGCCGGTCCCTGTGAAGGCCTGGCCGGGCGGCCAGCACGTGGCGGTCAGTTTTGCCTTATTTGTCGAAAACTTCGGGTTCGGGCAAGGCCCGGTCATCCGCCCCGATCTCGCCAACCGCAACCCGGACCTAGTAAACGAGGCGTTCCGCGAATACGCGATCCGCTGGGGCAACCCGCGGGTCGGCCGACTGTTTCAAGAACTCGGCGTGCCGCTGACCATCGTCCTGAACGCCGAGTTTCCCGAGAAATACCCCGAGGTCTGGAAACAGTTCCGTGCGACGCAGCCGGCAGCGCCGATCGTCGCCCACGGGATCAACAACACCAGCCAGATGCTCCCCCTGGGGCGCGGCCTAGGCGAGCAGCGAGATTATGTCCGCCGGACGTTAGACGTGATCGCGCGGACGACCGGCGTGAAGCCCATCGGCTGGTCGAGCCCGAGCGTCTATTCAAACGGCGACACGATGCGGGCGACAGCCGCCGAGGGGATTATCTACACGCTCGACAGCATGGATTCGGACATCATTTCGCGCCTCAAGACGCCGGATGGTGCGCTGTTGCTGCTCCCTTATCCGGTCGTTACGGTCGATATGGGACAGAACCTGCCGCGTCTGAAAACGCCCGCCGAAATCGAGAAGCTGTGGCTGGATTACATTTCGGAACTCGTCGAGGAGGCTCGCGCCGATCGCTCACGCGAGGCGACGACGGTGATCATCGGCATTCATCCCTTTGTCGTCGGCACTCCCGATGGGGCGGCGGCGATGCGACGCGTTCTTTCGCGCCTCAAACAAGAAGAGAGCGTCTGGCTCACCGACACCGAAGCGCTCCTGAAGGCCGCGGGTGGCAAGTAACCGCGGTTAGGGGCAAGCCGCGCCGGTTTGTACCCAGGCTGCGACCAAAGCGCCGGCCATCTTTTGCGTGCCGGGCGCGGGTTGCCGGCCCGTTCCCGGCGCCCAGGCCCAGCCGACCAGCGTGTCTTCGCCGATATGGTGGATCAGGTCCTGCAGCGTTCGGCCTCCGTTTCGTCCGGGGTCTTTGATTTGGCCGCAGATCTCGGCAATCGTCTTGCCCTCCCACGCCATCTCGCGCGGTGCGAGGTGCCACGCCGCATGGCCGGGCATGCGGGCGGGATCAAAATTGGCGGCGCCATGACAGCTGTCACAGCGCATCGCCGGCAGGCCGTGACCATCGGCGCCGCGCCAGACCGGGGGCTGGTGCGGACGACCCTGGTCTGTCTGTCGCGGGCGGTCGCCCGCCGGGTGGCAGTTGACGCAACGCGGATGCGTGAGCACCTTGCCGAGTTCGGTGAAGATCGCGGCAGAGCGCTTCTTGGTGTCGGCGATCCCGGCAAAACTTTCGGGGTCGGCCAATGTGGTGGGCACGCCCTCCGACGCCGCGCCCGACAGGGGAATCGTTGCTACGGCGGCTGCAAACGCGAGCGCTACAGCGGCAATTGACCACAATCCGCTTTTCATGGTGATCGCTCTCGAGTCGGCGGGCGCGGGCGAAAGGCTGCTCGTCAGATCAGGTAACGCTTCGGGTCGGCCAGGATCACGTCCCGAACCGCCTCGTGATACCGGACGTAGCCGGTGCAACGGCACAGATGACCGTCGAGGGCCTCGGTGATCGTTTGTTCCAGGCCGGCGCGCGGCACGGGCTGCCGCGCGAGCCGTTCCAGCAAAACTTGCGCCTCGTTGAGAAATCCGGGCGTGCAATAGCCGCACTGAAACGCGAAATGTTCCACAAACGCCTTTTGCAGCGGTGTGAGCGTGCCGTCCTTGGCATGGCCCTCGACCGTCCGAATGGATTTGCCGTTGAAGCTGACGGCCGATGCGATACAGGTGGGGTGGGTCGCGCTGGTTCCGTCGGCATTGTCGATGATGACCGCGCAACTCAGGCACTGGGCGACGCCGCAGCCAAACTTGGTCCCGGTCATGCCGAGATATTCGCGGAGAAAATCGTTCATCGACAACTCATCGCGCACGTCCATCGGGCCGTGCGCGCGGCCGTTGATCGTCAGACTGAGCGTCGTCACGCCAGCGCCCCTTTCAGCATTCGCTCCGTCACCGGCAACGCGTTGAAGCGGTGACCGGTCGCGTCGTGGATGGCATTCAGAAGCGCCGGAACGATCGGGATCATCACCACTTCCGCCATGCCTTTAGGGGCTTCTTTTGCGTCGACCGCCGGCAGGGTTTCGATTTCAAGATCATGCAACGGGAGGTCCGAGCCGCGGGCGATGACATAATCGCCGAGGTTCCACTGGCCGTTGCCTGGCCCGGTTTCGAACGGCGGCAGCGTCTCCAACAGCGTGTAGCCGACCCCCATCGCGAAGCCGCCTTGCGCCTGGCCGCTGACCACTTCCGGTACAAGCGCCCGGCCGCATTCGAGCACGCTGTAGGCCTTGGCGATGCGAAGTTTTCCGGTGGCCCGCTCGATTTCGATGCGAACGACGGTGCCGCATAGCGAGGGAATGACGCGAATATCCGGGCGACACATCGCCGGTGCAATTACGGCAGAAATCAGAAGGGGTGAGAATGCGCGCGCGAACCGATAACAAAATTACGTATGGTGCTCTTGAAGTTGTAATAAAATTGCTCAAAGAGCGTCGGTAAAGTAATTTTGGTACGCCTAGGAAGTAATCGAACCCATCTCACAAATAGAAAGGCTTTAAGCCGAGGAGATCAGAGACTATATAAATAGAAGGCCGGTTCACCCCCTCAGATGAACCGGCCTGTAATTGAACCCGCGTGATGAGAAGCACGACGGAAACGAGGTAACAGCAACACAAGGAATATAATAATTTATTCCGCCAATGTCAAACCTCGCCGTCGTGTCATCATCCGCTTTTTCCTCAACATACCGAAAAAAGGAGATTGACCGGATGACCACGAGATGCCTTTCAAAGTTACGTTTTTCAAAAATCTTCTTGTCACGAAGCTTTCCGATTTTCATGTCGAGGAGCATGAACTAGAGTCCCTCGCCGAATTAATCCGTTCGACGAGCGCGCCGACCAAAGACCGCCTCCCGCTCTGGAAGCTTGCCACCTTCGGCAATGTGCCGAAGCGCGGCGGTAATGACAAAGGCGGGTTCCGTCACGACGGCAACCTAGACGTCGTGACTGGCGTCGAGCTCGACTACGACAAGCTCGAGGTTCCCGTCGAAGACGCAATCGACAAAATGCGCGCGGCAGGCATCGCGTGCATCGTGCACACCAGTCCGTCCTATGCGCCCCCCGACACGCTTAAATGGCGCGTATTGGCACCGCTGAGCACGCCGTGCCTACCAAACGAGCGCGAGCGCTACGCAGACCGCGTAAGTGGTATCCTCGGCGTCGAGCTGGCGCGGGAAAGCTTCAAGCCGCCTTCTCAAACGTTCTATTACGGACGCGCTACGGACAACACAGCCGAGCAGATCGTCGAAATTATCGACGGCGACTACATCGACCTGCGCGACGACCTTCCTGCAGTGCGCTGGACACCCCCGAAGCCTGTTGGCACACGCAAGAAGGCGAAGGGCTACGAAGAGTACAAAGCCAGAATAGGCGACCACGAGGGCGGCGGTGGCTTCAACGCCGTAATCACCGAAGCCGTGGCCAGTTTTATCGGAACCCACGGCGTCGACGCCGATACCGAATGGCTTCTGGAAGACTTGACCGCGGCGATCAGTGCCGCGGACGGGAGCAAGCATAAGGCGGGTTACGCCGAGATCAAAGCCGCCGATCTCAAGAACATGATCCCGAATATCATGGCAAAGGAGATCGAAAAAGCGTCCTGGGAACGCGATGCCAAAAACGCATTGATCCACGACAGCCAGGCCAACGTCAAACAGGCGCTCGCCAAGCTCGGCGTCAAATTATCCTACGACGAATTCAACCGGGCCGAATTGCTCGGTGGCAAGAAAGAACTCGAAGACCACGACGTGGACGAACTCTGGCTCGCAGTCGACCGTGGCTTCGGTTTGCGGCCCACCGACCGGTTCTGGAACAAAATGATCGGCCACTTGAGCCACGCAAACTCGTTCCACCCGGTTCGAGAGCACCTCGACAAGCTAGCCTGGGACAAGATGCCCAGGGTTGGGCACGAGGGAGGCGAGTTTAAGAGCTGGCTGGCGACCTATCTCGGGGCCGAGGACACACCTTACACGCGCGCCGTCGGGCGCCTGACCCTGATGGCGGCGGTGAGAAGGATCAAGCGTCCCGGGTGCAAGTTCGACCAGATGCTGGTCCTCGTCGACCCGACGCAGGGCACCGGGAAGACAACCGTCGTGCAGATCCTGGCGGGAAATCCGGGCTGGTTCACAAACAGCCTAAAGCGCAAGGACCTGAAGGACGACAAGAAGATCATGGAGCAGCTTGACGGAAAGTGGTTCGTCGAGTTCGGCGAGTTGAGCGTGAACGAAACCGAGATCGATGATCTGAAGGAGTTCCTCAGCCAATTCCAGAACACGGCGCGCGAGGCGTATGGAAGGCGACCCAAGACCGCGAAGCGCCAGAGTGTCCCGATCGGGACGACGAACAAGGTGGAATTCCTCAGCGACAGACAGAACCGGCGCTTCTGGCCGGTGATGACCGGCAAGATCGACCTAGTCGCGCTGAGGCTTGACCGAGACCAGATCATTGCAGAAGCCACGGTGATGGAAGCCGCCGCGGATCAGAGTGACGCGGGATTAATGTTGCCGGAAGAATTATGGGCCGCGGCGGCTGAGGTGCAGGAGGAGCACCGGCAGCCCAGTCCGCTCGAAGGGCTACTCAGCAAGCACCTGGCAGGCCTCGACGGGAGAATTCACTCGGAAGACGTGTGGACGATCATCGGCAAGCCACCCGGGCAGCGCACGCGACCTGACATGATCGCGATGGGTTCTGCGATGGGTGGCCTGAAATTCCGGGCAAAGAAGATCGGGTCCCGAAACGATCAGCAGCCCTACTACATCAAGGGCGATGCGCCGCCAGCGACGATGCCGCGTATCCACGTCTACAAAAACCCGTACCCGCCATTTGAGGTGGTGGCGACGCATGACGAGAAGTCGCCGTTCACGGGTGCGCCTTCCGACGCATATTAAGGCCCGTAGCCGATAGCGTAGGATGCGTAGCCGATAGCGTAGCCGATAGGTAACCGATAGGTAACCGATAGCGTAGCCGATAGCAGTATCTAATGAAATCAATAGGTAACCGATAGACGGACTGATTTTCGACCAAACTCCTGTCGGATACGAAAAAAACTCAAATTTTGAAATTGAAATTTTGAGTTTTTGTATGTGTTTTCGATTCAGTATGTGGAAAACGCCATTCCTATCGGTTACTATCGGTTACCTATTGATTTCATTAGATTCTGCCTACCGGCTACGGATGTGAGCCTATCGGCTACGCGACCGCGGTGGAAGCGGCATCCACCGCCTTAGCTAACCAACTTAGCTAACCCGCGCGTCGCCGCACCTCGCGCCGCGCCATACTTACGACGCAGCCACGGCACCCCCGCGCCGACCCGCGCACCTCGGATCGGGCCGCCGCGGACCACTGGTTCTGCGCCACTGGGTCGCGGGACCGGCGCTTTAGATCCCCGGCAAGGCTAATTACATATACCTCAACGACGGTAGAGGTATCTGTCAATGGCCGATGGTAACTTCGTTTCCTATCTTCGCGTCTCGACCGATCGGCAAGGTCGCAGCGGCCTAGGCCTCGAGGCGCAGCGGCAATCGGTGACCGATTTTCTCAATGGCGGCCACTGGCGTCTTGTCTGCGAGTTCGTCGAGGTCGAGTCAGGCCGCAAGGCCGACCGCCCGGAGCTGGCGAGGGCGCTGGCGGCGTGTCGCGCGCACAAGGCAACGCTGATCGTCGCGAAGTTTGACCGGCTTGCCCGCAACGTCGCCTTCATCGCCAATCTGATGGAGTCGGGCGTCGACTTCGTCGCGGCGGACATGCTGATGGCGAACCGGCTGACGGTGCATGTCCTCGCGGCCGTCGCCGAGCACGAGGCGAAGATGATATCCGATCGCACCAAGGCTGCGCTGGCCGCCGCCAAGGCCCGCGGGACGCGGCTTGGCGGTTTCCGCGGATATCAGCTATCGCCCGCGGATCAAGCGCTCTCCGCCGCTGCCAAGCGCCGCAAGGCCGCAGACCGCGCCGCCGACCTCGCCCCGATCCTCGACGACATCCGCGCCGCCGGGGTCACCAGCGCCCGCGGCATCGCCACCGAGTTGACCCGCCGGGGCATCCCGACGCCCCGCGGCTCGGCGACGTGGTCCGCGGTACAGGTTCAGAGGCTCGCCCGCTGATGATCGCCACCCTGGCCGCGTTCTGGGTCGCGCGTCATTGCCCAAGGCTCATGGAGTTCCTCGGCCTGCTGATCGTAGTCGGGCTGCTGTACCGTGTTCCTCGCCATAAGCATCGTTCAGCTTGGCACCTGACGCAGATCAGCCATACGAAAAAACCAGCTAGACAAATCGATAAATGTGTGATTCGCGACTTTACTTTTGGTAATTAATGCTTACATAAATCGTATGGTTACTGACCGCCATACGACCGCCGATCGTCGCGACACCGACAAGCGGCCCAAGCCTTTCTCCCGCCGAATCGATAAGCAAGGCAGCAAGGTGCTCGCCCTGGGCGGCACCGGTGGGCTCAAGGGCACGAGCCGCGAAGCGCGCTTCATCAAGGCGTATGAAAAGGAACTCATCGAGTTCCTCGGAGGCGACCCGAACTTCATTCAGCGGCAGCAGATCGTCCGCGCCGCGCGGCTAGCGTGCCACGTACAGCTGTGGGACGAGGCCACGCTCGGCAACGGCGGCGCCGCGATGGTCAACAGCGCGCACTCATACAATCATTATACCAGCTGGACCCGCAGCCTGGCGGCGATACTCCGCGACCTTGGCGCGCAGGAATGGAAGCCGGCTGAGGAAGACCCGTTCGCGATCCTTCGTAGCATGGGCTCCGGACAACGAGACGCCGCCGACTGATGAATAAACCACTCGATTTCGTCGCTAGAATGACGCGAGAGCAGCGGGACCATTTCTGGTCATGTCTTCACAATGGGGGACCTGACGATTGTTGGCCGTATATAGGCGCCCGTGCTGGCACCTACGCTAAGCACGGCTGCATGATCGATGGTCGGACATACCGTGTATTAGCACACCGCCTGGCGTACCGCCTGACCACTTATTGCGATCCTGGCGACCTCTGTGTTTTGCATTCGTGCGATAACCCGCCGTGCTGCAATCCCGCGCATCTGAGCGATGGAACGCATCAGGACAACTCCGATGATAAGTTTGCTCGCGGTCGCGGAAAAAATGGTCCGCACGACAAGGTAAAAGTGGCCGCGGCGGCTCGTCTTATTGCCATGGGCCGAAGTGTCCCATTTGTTGCGCACGAACTGAATCTTTGCGAGTCCGTCATACGCCGTTGGGTGCCGTGTAGACGACGACCGACCGTTGCCACGATTCCGACCAAGGGTCGCCCTAGGGCATGGACTCTTGACCTGCTGCCTCTCGACGACGCCGCAGAATGAACGTCATCGATTTCTTCACCCACCGGCAAGCGCTCGGCCCTTTCTTCGAGGGCTCGAGTTGGTCGCGATGGTTAGCCATCTTAAGAGCAGCATGGGCCTTGCCGATGTCCGAGCAGGACTTGCAGCTTTTCAAGGAAGTGGCAGGCGACCGTAACCCGCCAACGCGCCCCGTGCGGACGCTTGCTGTGGGCGTGGGTCGCGGTGGGGCCAAGACCAGCGTCGGGGCAGGCATCGCAGCCTTCGTGGCCGCTACGGGCGACTTCAGCCGCTTGCGGCCAGGGGAACGGGGAACCATCGTCTGCCTAGCCTGCGACCGAGAACAGGCCGGTATCGCCTTCAACTATATCGCCGGGCTGTTCGACCGCGTTCCACGGCTCAAAGCAATGGTTGAAAGCCAGGACCGCGACAGCATCCAGTTGAAAAACTCCGCCGAGATCATCGTTGCCACGAACTCGCTTCGCGCGGTCCGTGGCCGAACTTACGCGTGTGCCATTTACGATGAGTGCGCGTACTACGCTAGCGATGAATATGCGAATAGCGCGTCAGAGGTCGACGCGGCGATCTCGCCCGGTCTCGCAAGATTTGCTGGCTCGCTCAAGATAATGATCTCGAGCGTGCATAAGCGCGAAGGTTTGCTGTACGACCGCTTCACCGAGAGCTACGGCAAGGACGACCCGGACACCTTATTCGTGCTGGGCAGCACGCAACAATTCAACCCGACCTTTGACCAGCGCGAAATCGACCGCCTGATGGCGCTGGACGACCAGCGCTACGGCGCTGAGCTGTTCTCGCGCTGGCGCGATGACTTGCAATCATTCTTGGATAGAATGGTCGTCGAGAATTGCACCGACGCCGGCATCGCGGCGCGCTCACCGAAGCCTGGCGTCAACTACGTGGGCTTCGTCGACGCGAGCGGCGGCCGAAAAGATTCGTTCACCGCGGCCATTGCGCACACTGAAAACAACCTCGTCCTGATCGACGCGCTCTATGAAAAGCGCGCGCCGTTCGACGATGTGCAGGCCGTCGTGCAAGAAGTCGCTGCGCTGTTCAAACAATATGGGCTGCTGGAAGCGGTCGGCGATAATTATGCCGCAGGATTCAGCGCCGACTACTTTAAGAACGCTGGCATTCGTTACATCGTAAGTGAGAAGACCCGTAGCGCGCTCTACTTGGACGCGCTGCCGTTATTCGTCAGTGGCCGCCTACGACTTACCGACAATATTCGCTTGCGGCATCAACTCGTGCAGTTGGAGCGTCGCACAACTTTTAGTGGCAGAGATTCCGTGGGGCATCCCGAGCGCAGCACAGCGTCGGACGATCTCGCGAACGCAGCCTGCGGTGCCGCGGTCATGGCGTCCTCCGACACCGGCCCGACCATATGGGCCACATCCCACCTGCTCTCCGACAACGCCCCGCTGCCCTGGCCGCAGCGCAGCCGTGCCTTGTTTGTGACCGGCGCGGTCGACGAGCACGGCGGTTGCATCATGTATTGGAGCGCTGGACTCTACGCCTTCGGCAGTGACATGTCGCAGCTGCTGTTGGTCGATTATGAGCGCGGCATGGATTTCCGCGCCGCAGCGATCCGCGCCGCAGAACTCGCCGGCATGACCTTCGAGTACAACGCGCCCGGCTGCCCGCCACGCGTGATTCCTGCTGTCCCGGCCGGCCCCGTCACCGCCATTGTTTCGCGCGAAATTCGTCACCTGATCGCGGGCTGCTTTGACGCGGACACCGACCAGATCCCCGCCGCGGTCGAGGCGAACCGCGAACATTTGCTCCTGGCCGCGGCGACGTTGCTCCAGCAGGGCCGGGTGAAGATCAGCACGATTGCCGCCGAGCGCGGCACCAGCCTCCCGAACCCGCTGGCCGAGATTGCCATGGGCCGTGAACCGTCGGCTGCGCAAACCGCCAGCTTGCTCGGCGTATTCGCTAACGGCATCCCGCCCGCGCTGCGCGTCGTCCCACCGAAACAGAAGGCCGCATGATGTCCGAACCAATCTTCACCGAGATCACCCTGTCACCCGATGATGTCGACGCGCTGCCGCTGTCCTTCGTCGACGGCGATCCCAGGCGCCAAAGGCCCACCAGATAGCGGCCCAAACAAACGACCCCCTGAATTCCGACTCGAAGTGCAATACCGACCTGAGTTGACGCTGACTCGGGTTGGTTTTCGCGAGGAAGGTCCCTGCTTGGCGTCGACGTGTCACTCTCTAATCAGGTTCGTATGAGCTGCCCATTAATGGAGCCGACGCGGCGACGCGGTTGAGATGCTATTTCTCGTGCATGACGTGGATGCCGTCCCATTCGATCGGCGGATCGGCGGCGAAAGCATGGGAGCGGGTGCGCATCGACGTCGCGGCAAGATCATCAGTGCGTAATTGCGCCGCGCGGTCGAACAATTCGGCGGCGGGCTCGAAATCCCCGGCGAAATACGCTTCGAGCGCCCGTTCGTAGACATCGCGAGCTTCGAGGATGTCGGCGGCAATTTCGCCTTTGAGGCCGATTAATTCGCAGACCAGCGTCCCCTGGTGTCGCCCCTTGACAGCGACCCGATCGAGCAGCCGCCATTCGAACCCGTCACCGGCTTCTTGCATCAGCGCATGCGACGCCATGATCCAGGTGCCGTAGAGCTTGTTCAGCCCTTCAAGGCGGCTGGCTAGGTTCACTTCGTCCCCAAGCACCGTATAGGCGAAACGCTCGGGGGTGCCGATGTTGCCGACCAGCACCTCGCCGATGCCGAGACCGATGCGGGCTCGGAAGATCGGCTGGCCCGGCGGTGTGTTTTTTGCCATCTCGGCGAGCAATCGCTGTGCTTCGAGCGCGGCAAGGCAGGCTTGACGCTGGTGGTCGGGCAATTCCTCGGGCGCGTTGAAGAACGCCATGATCCCATCGCCCATGAACTTGTCGACGGTACCGCCATGACGGGTGAGTGCACCGGTCATCAGCTCAAAATAGCGGCCCATCGCGACGACCAATTCGGTCGGCTGCATGCCTTCCGAGATCGTCGAGAAATCCTCGACATCGGAGAAATGCATCGAGAGGCGGCGCAGTTCGCCACCAAGTTCGGCGTCGACGCCCTGCGCCAATAGCTTGCGGACCAAATCGGTCGGCACGTAATGGCCGAAGGAGCGCAGGCTCGCCTTCATACGGTCGACAGAGACGCCGAGTTCGTTGATCTCGCGGACAAATGATTTGGGCATCGGGTCGTGCGAGATGCTGAAGGCGCCGACCTTGGCAAGGTCGCGGGTGATCGCCCTCACCGGCCGCGAGATGCGCGATGCCAGGATGATGCCGAAGACAATCGCCACAAGAATGAACGCAAACCCGACGCTGCCGGCGATCAGCACCTCGCGGTGGACGCCCGCGGTGATGTCGGCGCGATCGACGACGACGGCGAGCTTAAGACCGATACCGCCTTTGACCGAGATCGGCGAAAACACGATCTCGTAAGTGCTTTTTTCGGTGGCGATAAACAGCGGCGACCCGAACGATGCTTCGGCATGATCGGACGGCACGGCATCGACGGCGAGCGCCGCAGCCGGCACATGGTCTCCCTGCGGCGACACCACACGGTGTCCTTGACTGTCGATCAGAAAGACCGCGCCATGATCGCCGATCTGCAAGCCGGAGAGAAAAGCGGCGACGCTCTCGACACGCAAGTCGACGTGAATCACTCCCGTCGGGGCCGCGCCGTCCGGCATGGTGAACGGCGTCGTGCAGGTAATGCCGTACTCGCCGGTCCTCATCTTTTCGAACGCGGTCCAATAGGTCCCCGGCTTGGTGATACCTTCTTTGAACCATGGCCGGGTGACGACGAGATAGGGAGCGGTCTCGGCGAATTTCGGTGGAGATCTGGCGCCGCTCGCCGTTACCGCCACCTGGTCCGGCATCGACTTGTTGACGGTGGGATCGGCGATGTATTCGACGATCTCGCCGTCTTCCGAGCGGGTTGCACCGATATAGCGGCCGCTAGCCGCCTCGCCGTAGCCAATCCACGACAAATGCGGCTGAACCCGCAGCCTTTCCGCGAACTGCCCCGCCAGACGACGCGAGTCGTCGAGCGGCAACAGACCGCAACTCGCCGCGGCGGCGAGGTCGGCGGTGATCTCCGGCCCGATATCAAAGAAATTCTCGGCCTCGTCGGTCGCGGCGGCGACGGCCGCCCGTTCTGCCTGAGTGATCATCGTCCGCGTGCTGCTGAGGATCAGCACCCCGGCACAGATGCCGATCGCGACCGACGACAGCAGTACCAATCCGACGATGCTAGAAACCAGGGTCGGATTGAGGCCGATCGGAAACCGGGGACCGATGCCATTCGCCGGCGCGCGGGCATTCGCGACCGCGTTTGAGATCGGTATGGCTAAGGCCAGATTTTGCACGCTCACCAATGTGGCTCCGATTACTATAAGCAAGGGCAAATCGCGCTGCGTGCGTGGCGGGCGTTCGCACAGCCGTCAATTGACCGCTGACAGGAAAGGTGGCAGCTATCGGGCGGTCCCGCTTGATAATCGCTGCCAAAAAATTGATATTTCCGTTGACAACCCTGGCCCGGTGGGTCCCTTGGGCCGCCTCTGTGGCCACTCTTCTTCAATCTACTTACCGCACGAAAACCTTAAAGGTCCTCGTATAAAGCGCCTTAGGTGGCGGGAGCGGGGCCGCCGGGGGGCCTTGGACAGCCATCCCCAGGGGAGGACGGATGCCCAAACGCTGCCTGCCGATGCGGCGCGCCCTTAGGCTACGCTGCCATTCTTTGTTGCGCTGTTCTTTTTATAAGCGCGGCGCCCTTCTCGGCGATCATGATCGTCGGGGCGTTCGTGTTCGTTGAAGTGACTGCGGGCATCACCGAGGCATCGATAACCCTGAGCCCGTCGAGGCCGTGCACGCGCAATTCATCGTCGACGACGCTCATTGCGTGGTTGCCCATCATGCACGAGCAGCTCGCGTGGTAGACGGTCGAGCCGTTCTGTCGCGCGTAGTCGAGTAGCTCGTCGTCGGCCTGGACGTCGGGGCCAGGTAAGCTTTCCTCGACGATGTGCATGGCGAGCGCGGGCGCGGCAAACAGGCGGCGCAAAAATTTGAGACCGCCGACCATTGCGCGTTGATCAGTATCCTCGGCCAGATAGCGCGGGTTGATCGCCGGCTGATCACGCGGATCAGGCGAGTGCGCCAAAACATAACCGCGCGATAAGGGCCGCATCTGCCACGGCCCACCGGTGATCCCGGGCCGGTCGTCTAGCTTGCGAATGAGGCCCGGCTTGTAGCTCGCCGGCGCGAAGACGCACTGTACGTCGGGCGTTGCCGACTCCGGCAGCACTTTGACCGAAGCGGCGCACAGCGAGGCGCTATAGGTCAAAATGCCCGAGCCTCGCATTACGTAGCGGCAAAGCTCGTTCACCAAGGACAACCCGCGGCCGCGTTCGTTCAAGGTTTCGAGGCCGCGCACGACGCATGACATACGAGCGATGTAATGATCCTGGAAATTCTGCCCCACTCCGGGCAATTCATGGTGCACCGAGATGCCAGCATCTTGCAGAACGTCAGGATCGCCAACACCGGATAATTGCAGCAAATGCGGCGAACCAACGGCGCCGGCGGAAAGGATCACCTCTCGCACCGTATCGATCCGCTCAACCCGACCGTTGCGCGAATACACCACGCCAGTTGCTCGCTTCCCCTCAAAGACCAAGTGGTGAACAAGCGCATTGGTAATGATCTGCAGGTTCGACCGCTTTTTTGCTGGGCGCAGGTATGTTGCCGCTGCGCTTGCTCGACGCCTGCCGCCACGTGTCTGCTGGCACCAACCAATGCTATCGCCGGTGCCAGGTGGCAGGTTGTTAACATCGGGCCGATACTCGACCCCGAGTTCCTCGGCGGCCGCGATGATCGCCTGGCATGCCTCGGGCTGCTCACGCATCGGCGAGGTCGTTAGGACGCCGTTAGTCCCATGGATTTCCGTAGGATCACCAGTCCACCTCTCGGCGCGCCTGAAGAATGGCAGCACGTCATCCCAGCCCCAGTCCCGATTACCAAGCTGCGCCCAATGGTCAAAATCCTCAGGTTGGCCGCGGATATAGATCAGCCCGTTGATCGACGATGAGCCGCCCAAGACGCGACCACGCGGGTAGGGAATGGCGCGGCCATTTGTGCCGGGATCAGCCTCGGCCTTAAAACCCCAGGTCAGCGTCTTATGGTCGAGCAGCTTCATAAACCCGACCGGGATATGGATCAGTGGGTTCCAGTCGCGGCCGCCAGCCTCGATGAGGATGACGCGAACCTTTGGGTCCTCGGTCAGCCGGTTAGCGAGCACGCAGCCGGCGGAGCCAGCTCCCACGATCACGTAATCCGCTTCCATGCATTGCGCTCCCTGTGGGGTTCGTGGTTCAGCCCGCCGCGTCGATATTCGCCGCACAGTCTAGTCGGCCGAGTCGTTCATAGTGCGGGGTACAACCTGCTCAGTTTGACCCGCGCGTCGGCGGTGGTGAACTGCCAATTCGCCTTGGCGTGCTTCCTGTTGCGGTCAGCTTCCCATGCCTCGACTTCGTCCTTCAACACCCGCTGATCGGGGATGCGGCGGTCGAGGCATTGGGAGGAGAGAACGCTGAGTTCAGATTCCGCCATGTCGAGCCAACTCCCGTGTTTTGGTGTGTAGTGCCACTCGAACCGTTCGACGAGCCGGCGGGCTTCGGCGGGGGGAAAGGCTTCGTACAGCGAAGCTGGCTTGTGCGTGTTCAGGTTGTCCTGGACGAGCACGATTTTTGCTGAACCGGGGAAGTGCGTGTCGGATAATTCCTTGAGCACCTGGGCATAATCCATCGCCGTGTGACGGTCGGTGACCTTGACGTGCCGCCAGCCTTCCAGTGGCGCGAACATCATGAACAGATTGGCCGTCCCATTGCGTCGGTATTCGTAATCGTGCCGGCCGGGCCGTCCGGGTTTCGCCGCGATCGGCACGCGCGTTTCGGCAATGAGTTGCTTTGAGGTCTCGTCGAGGCAGACCAGGGGACGTTGCCGATCATAGGGCCGTTGATAAACCTCCAAGACGTCTTCCATGGCGGCAACAAAGGCGGCGTTGGCGTCCGGCGGGATGACCCATTGCTGCTTCAGATGCGGCTTGAGAGTGTTTTTTTCAGCGTCCGCCCGATCGTGTTGTCGCTGGCCCGTTCGACGATCTTCAGTTCGACGACCGCCTCTTCCAACAGTTGCAATGTCCAGCGTGCGCGGCCGGCCGGCGGTTTGGAACAGGCCAACGCGATTAACCTGGCCTCGGCCGCCCCATCGAAGATCCGCCGCCTCGCCGAATTCGCCGAATGCTTGCAAATCAGGGCCGCCTCCAACCCCTCTTCGACCAGCCGCTGGCGCGTCCTGGCAACCGTGGCGACACTGGTCTCGAGCGCCGCTGCAATCTCGCTGTCGCTCCAGCCTTCACCACCGTCCGAGGTATCGGCTTTCAACAGAATGCGGGCCTTCAGCAGCTTTTGTGCCGGATGTTTCCCGCTATGGATAAGGGCGTTGAGCTTCTCCCGCTCCGTATCGCTGAGTGTCACAATGTATTTCTTTACTGCGCTCTCTTTGCTGCCCACGTCTCCGCTCCGTCGCTGGTGACGCGGACATCAATTCAGAGAACCCTCACAAAATCAATGACGGAAGCGACTAGCGCATCGTGGCCGCACGGACAGTCCGGCTCCTGTCCCATCCCGATGGATTGCAATTTTGCTGCTACAGCCCGAGGAAGTGCGCGACGCTGTCGGTAAGCGCTGAGTACTCACGTTTGATTTTCACGATGATTACGAGTTCGAGCGAAGGAGCCGGCAATTGACCCGCCATAGGCGCCGCCCCATGCCTGACGATCCCCGGCAGATGGGCCAGGGCTGGCGAGCCTTCTTCTCGTGGTGCTGATCCTGATCTTGGTCGCCATCGCCCTATCTGATGTTGTGTGAGGATGGCTGCTGATGGAAATTCGAGATACCGAGATCGCGATTTCCTTGTGGAAGGAGAAAGCCGACGAATTCGGAAAACCTCCGCCACTAGTTGAATTCAGTCTGGCAGACCCCGTTGCCCACGCCTCTCGCTTTCTGATTTGTGCTGACCTCCTCGCGAGCGACGACTGGGTCTTTCTGGCATACGGCCCTGGTTTCGCCAAACTCTTGGGCCTACCTGAACGACCGCCAATGCGCGTGCGCTGATCCGGTTGCTTCCCCATCGGTATCGGTTTCTCTTCCTACAGGGGTGTGGTGAGGCCATCTCTGAGGCCGCGCCGGTCCGCTTTAGCGGCGAAGTTGCCGGGCTTGGGGGTTCTGAACTCTACCGCGCCTGCTTTATGCCCCTCAAAATGAGCATTGACACGATGCTAGCGCTCTATGGTTCGTTCAACTTCCGGTATCGCGCAGCCGCAGAGCTTGGCGAGCGGTCCCAGTTGGCGGGGCGCCGTCCAACATCCCCAGGGCTGCCGACGTCAGCGGGTGAGATCGATTAGAGCGTTCCTCATGAGAGGCCGCGTATCTGTTACGAGACAGTTCGATAATCGATTAAAAGCTAATTAAGTATAAAATTATTTGCGTTTTGGATGCATCGAATGGAGGATCGTTCTCGCGCGACGTCCTCCCCCTTCGCGCGCTGACAAGAGCAGAAGAGCCCGGCGACCCCCACCGGGCTCTTCTTTTTGCGCTTCGTCCTAATCTGTCTGTGTGTCCCCGGTGGACCCAATCTTGGGCCCAACACGCTGGCACGGTGCTTCATTGAATGGTACGACGTGGAACCGTGCGCGTCCTTAGTACGACTTGGTTGTAGCCGCCCTGCTCAATGCGCGCATCCTTGCCGCCCCCCTCAACGTCAAGCGATTTGGCTAGCTCGTGTGAACGGCGACGTTTGGCCGCTCCGTCTCCGGGACCGCTAAACGCCAATCGTCGTTAACCGGGCTATGATCCAGTCGGGTGCCGAGCGGGTGGAGAAATATCGCAAGGAGGCGGAAGCGCTGCGCGCGAAAGCAGCCCGCGAGTGGGATTGGTCGACCAGAGACGACCTGTTGGCGATTGCGGCGCAGTATGAGGCGCTGGCGAAGGAAGCCGAGCGCGAGATTTGATCGTGGTCCGATGTGATCTTCGATCGGGTACACAAGAAAGGCCACCGAGCGCGATGCCCGGTGGCCCATGCGTCAGCCCAGCCGCGAAGGAGAGCTGAGATAAGGATCGTAAGAGTCCGCCCGAGAATCGGAGAGGTTGCATCATGCTCGGGCGAGGCGTCTTGAGAGTAGTTTGACACTGGCGATATAGAGCCAGGCGGTTGCGGTTTCGATGGCGGCCTCGAAGTCCTTGGCGAGACGACGATTTCGGTTGAGCCAGGCAAAAGTGCGCTCGACGACCCAGCGCCGGGGCAAGAGAACAAAGCCCTTGGCCGTATCGGACCGCTTGACGATTTCGAGGGTCCAGGCGCCGTGCCCGGCCAGGGCGTGGGCGAGTTTGTCGCCGGCGTAGGCGCCGTCGGCGAAGACATGGCGCAGCCAGGGATAGAGCCGGCGCGCCGCCTTCAGCACGGCCGGGGCGCCGTCGCGGTCTTGAACGTCGGCCGGGTGCACCACGGCCTTGACGAGAAAGCCGTTGGTGTCGGTGAGGACATGGCGCTTGCGGCCCTTGAAGGCGGTCCCCGGTTTCAAAAATACGGGCGCTACCCGCTATATCTCTGGTCCGACGCACTTGAGTGGGCACGTACGCGGCTCGGGCCACCGGTTGCTTCCACGGCGGAACTCGACGCGCTGCGCCGCCGCCGCCCCGAACACTCTGCGAGATGAGCGGTGCCGGAAAAACGAAGCCCGGCGCCGCTGGCAGCGGCAACCGGGCGGGTATCGGGTTCGCTGAGCAGCAATCTTATATCCAGAATTCCGTTGGCGACCAAGCGTCAACGCCGCAAATGCAACTTCGGCAGTGGCGACCGGTCCATTCGGGCGCCTTGCGCGGATCACTATGACCGCTCGCCACCGTCGTGTACCGGACACTGGGCAAGCTCGCCGCGATGGCGCGCAAGTACGGCTGGAAGCCCGCCGCGCAGGAGAGTGCGGCATGAGCGACCATATCGACCCCATGTCCTTTGCCGACGAGGAAGCACTTGATGGGCGGCCGCGCCAGGAACAGCAGCGCAGGGCAAACGGCATGATGACGAGCCTCGCGCATCATTGCCGCGTATCCATCTCGCCGACGTGGCGCGGTGGAAAGACGTCGATCCGCCCGAAATCGTTTTCACGATTTAGGATCTTGTCCCGCAGGGCATGGTGACGCTACTGACCGGGCAAGGCGGCTCTGGTAAAACACTGATATCGCAGACAATGGGCACGGCAGTAGCGGCTGGCCCCCTGATGACCTTCGCTGGCAAGCAAGGCATCACTGGCAAGGCAGCGGGGCTTTTTGCAGAGGACCCTGAGGCCGTGCTGCATGTGCGTCAGCCCCGCATCAATGCCAGCCTTGATATTGGCTACGATCGGATCGCCGGACGCTATTTCCCGCAGTCGTATTTCGGTAAGCCCGCGCAGTTGTGGCGCCAAGGAAAGCCTACCGAGCTCCTTCAGGAACTGGAAGACGATCTGAGTCGAATCGAGGCGTTGCGGTTCGTGTCATTTGACAATGCGGCCGTGCTGTTCGGCGGCGACGAAAACTCCCGGTCGGAGGTAACGGAGTTCATGGCGCACCTGAATGGCATGGCCGATCGCTTGTCCATCGGGCTTGTCCTGTCGGCGCATCCCAGCAAAACGCAGGACGGAACTCCGTTACGCGTAACCAGCGGCTCGACCGCCTGGGTCAACGCGAGCCGCGCCGTATTGGAACTGACGCCCGCCGAGGACAAGAAGAAGCCGACCCTTAAGGTCATCAAGTCGAACCACGCGCCAACCGGGGAAAAGATCGAGTTCGAATGGCGCAATAAGGTGCTGGTGCCGATTACGGTAACCAAAAAGGACAGCTCGCCCAAACGTCCCTGCCAGCATGTGTTCCTTGATCTGCTCGCCGCGACGCTGCGCGAGGGACAGCACGTTTCGCGCAGCAGCAATTCCGGGAGCAATTATGCCCCCAAGCTGTTCGCCAAGCGCCCCGACAGCAACAACTACAGCAAAGGCGATTTCGAGGTCGCCATGCAGTCCCTATTCAGCACGCGGGAGATCAAGGTCGGAACTTATAAGGACGCCACCCGGCACAGCCGCGAATGCATCCTGCCCGATGATTATGAAGATGAAGGTGATTAAGCCGGTATGCGTTCGGTGCGTTCGGTCTCTCGTAAATTATTGATTTTATTGTGCGTTCGGTCTGCGCGCGGTTCTGCGTCCAGTTGCGTTCGGTCTCATCTAAACCATTGTTTTTCCTTGTGCGTGCAGTCGGCGTCCGGTTGCGTTCGGTTGCGGGACTTACCCCCATACCCCCTACGTGCTTTTTCGCGGCTCTTGGGGCGCCGCTGGCGCACCTTAAAAGCAAAGCGCCCCTCGGGCTACCGAAGCCGCGCGCCACGAGACGATTAGATTTTCGTCTGCGGCTAGCGCTTCCACTCGATCGTGATATCGACGTGACCTTTGGTCTTGCACTCGCGGCATCGGCAGAATCGGCGCAAGTCGAGGATGCAAGTAACGGCGGCGCGTCGGGAAGGTGGAGGCGGATCGCCTCGCCGGTGACGCTGGCGCTATGCGGGCAACGTAGGCACTCGATTTTTACGCGATCATTCGGACCAAGATCGCTAATCCGCGCATCGTATAGGGGGCGCATCGTGGCTTACCCGGGTGATGGCTCGTTGGCGATTGTTCTCTAAATGTTCCTTATCGTCGATGCAAGTCCGCCAAGGAAAGCAGCGATGACAGGCCAATGTCGTGCCGCCCTTCATTAACCGATGAAGAACACGAAGCGGTGATCACGGCGCTGCGCCAACTAATCGACCGTGACCGTTACCCGCAGGCACCGAGGCTCCCACCTTTGAAAGAGCGCGCTAGCGAAGTTGGCGGGTGCACCCAAGACGCGCTGCCACACGTCAATCGAAGCCTTTAGACGCTCGGTCAGCGCTACACTGGTCATCAACTCGGCCTTGCAAGTGCATTCGACGTAGACGTTATGGTAGTATGATGATACCCCAGCGCATCTCAGAACAGGATTGCATCGGGTAGACGAACCGGCCGCGAGGACTAATCTCTACACCCCGGAGATCGCCGCTGCGATCTGTACCGACATTGCTATCGGACATACCGTTGCTCAGGCCGCAGGGAATGCGGGCATCGACCCAAATACGATATACGCCTGGAGGCTGCAGCACGCTGATTTTGGTGAGATCTTCGCGCGCGCGAAGGCGGCGCAGATGGACTATTTCGCCGAGGAGATCATCGAGATCGCGGATGATGGCTTGAACGATTGGATGCAGCGGGAGGCGAGGAACGGCAGCATCACCGTGCTGAATGACGAGCACGTTCAGCGCTCGCGGCTTCGGATTGATACGCGCAAATGGCTGATGGCGCGGATGGCTCCGCGCCGGTATGGCGACCGTGTTGCGCTAACGGACGGAAGCGACGATCCATTGGCGCGGTACCGAGCAATGACGGACGAGCAGCGACTGCAGGAAGCGAGAGCGCTGCTGGAAGAGGCGTACCGGGTGCTTGAGCGCGCCAAGGCGGAGGGTATGACGATCGAGGGCGAGGCGGAGGCGATCACGGAATGATAGTTTTTGCGTGCGTCGCATGCAGCACCTTCATTCGTTCTCTGATGCCGATCGACATCGCGCTCGTCGCCCCTCGGCTGTGCCGTTCCCACTGCCGCTGCCACTGATGGCGCCGCGCCACTGCCCCGCGGGGGGGCCACCCACACCGGAGCGGTCGCGCGGTCAGGGAAGTTATACGTGGAATGAAACCTCAGGGTCCTCAGTACCCGGGGCCGATGGCGAGTGCGCGCCGAAGGCCGCCGATATATCGTGCGGCCTCCGCGATTACTCGATCAGCAGGCAGCGTGTCCTCGTGATGCTGCACGATCAGCGCGTCGAGTTCGATATCGGTGCGGCCATATAGGTTGAGGCGCCGCGCGGCCTTCCAGACGTCGTTGCTCGCGATCTCGGCCGCCGGTGTGCTTACCGATGTCATGCGCTTTCTCCTCGTTTGATCCCGAACCCCAGACGTTCGAGATATAACGCTGGTCCCGACGGCGCGCTTTACGGCGGACTTTATTCTTCTTACGAAGACCTTGAGATCGGTCCTGCGAGGCTTATTCCTAAGCGGTGGGTTGAGCGCATCTGCGGGGTGGGTTGATGGATCAGTTTCCGGCGCAGCAGCGCTTGTATTTTGCACCTGATCCGCAGGAGAGGGATCGTTGCGGCCGATTTTGCCGGGCCGTGGAATGTCGAAGCGCATGCGGGCGAGCTTACGCAGAACGAGGATCGTCTGGGGGATCAGGGCGGCGTCCTTGTCGAGGATCTCGTTGAGATTGTCCGGCCTGTCGTCGAATGCAGGGTGGCCGTCGGGCTCGAAGAAGCCGATGAAGGGGTGGAATGATACGGCTCTGCGAACATTCCATCCGAAGAACAATTAGGATCTCGGAATGGCGGAGGAGCTAGCCTTCAACGATGAGGCTGCGGCGGAGTATGACCGCGCCTTCGCCCACGTCACCGCGTATTTCATGCCCTTCGTATTGCAGGCCACCCACGTTGCGCCGGGTATGCATGTCCTTGACATCGCGACGAGCACGGGGCTTTCGGCTGAGGCGGCCCTCGCCGCCGTCGGCCCCACCGGCCACGTCACTGCCGCTGACGTCTCGCCGGCCATGGCCGAGCACGCGCGTGCCCGTCTTGGCAAGGCGTCGAATGCTTCAGTGTCTGTGGAAGATGGGCAGGCGCTTTCGTTTGCGGATCGCAGTTTCGATGCAGTGCTGTGCAATCTCGGGTTGATGTTTTTCCCCGACCCAGAGCGGGGCCTTTCGGAGTTTCGTCGCGTGCTTCGCCCCGGCAGTCGAGTGGCCGTCTCGGTAAATACCGTCGTCGAGCGCTCATATAACCATCAGATCAACGAAATTATTGCACGGCATAGGCCAAGTTTGGCCGAGGCCGTCACTCGCACTTTCGCGCTCAGCGAAGCGTCGCGTCTCCGGTCTGTTCGATGAGGCCGGCTTGGCGAACTTCGAGACCCATACGGTGAGGCACACGTTCGTGCTGCCTTCATTCGATGCCTATTACGGTTCGTTTGAACGCGGCGGAGCTTCTACTGGACAGGCACTCGCGGCACTGCCGGAGGAGATACGCCGCGCCGTACGGGAGGAAGTGCGTCGCGATCTCGCGGACAAAGGCGGGCCCGTCGAGGCTCAGGCGGAGTACCGGATCGCCAGCGCGCGAAGGTAGCAGGGTGTACTGAGGGGCAACCGTCATCGTCGGTGCACGAGTTCCGCGCATCGATAGCACTGGGTCGAATTCGCTTCTGAGACCTAAACAGCAACATCATTGGGAGTAACGCCATGGATTTACTCAAACACCTGCCGAGCCCAATCTCTCCGAGCTTCAGCGAGGCACTGCGCATCGATACGCAAGCCGGCTCCTGGGTCTTCGTCGCCGGCCAGGTCGGCGTGCCATTACCGCCCGACAAGGGTAGCGTCACGTTCGAACAGGAGGTGCGCACGACCTTTGAGCGCATCCAGGCTTCGCTGAGCAAACTCGGCGCCGGAATGAACCATGTCGTCAGCATCAAAACATATTTGACCGATCTCGGCCCCTATGCAGAGTTCTCGCGCATCCGTGGAGAGTTCTTTCCGAAAGCCCCGCCAACCAGCACCGCCGTGCAAGTCGCCGGTCTGTTGCTGAACGCGAAGATCGAGATTGACGCCATCGCCTACCTGCCCGCAGGCCCCGCCGTGTGAACGCGATCCCGGCCCAGTAACCGTGCACGCCCCCCGCTCGGCGGTATTCATGGACCGGTCCAGCAGCCGACCGCGTTCGAACTGGTGATCCTGCCTCAGGGTCTATGCGCACCGACAAGAACTGGACCGCATACGACCAGACCGGGGACTATCGGAGCTTGCCCCCGGCGGTGATCCTCGACCTCGACGAGACGGCGCTCGACAACTCGCCGTACGAGGCGAGCCTCGTTGTCAGCCGGACCCATTTTGATCCGAAAACCTGGAGCGCCTGGATTATGGCCGAGCAGGCAAAAGCGATTCCAGGAGCCGTGGAGTTCACCAAATACGCCGCCTCGCGGGACTTGAACCCGGTTTCCTCGCCGCCGAGGATGCCACCGAGGCGCCGCACCCAAATGAAAAAGACCCCGCCCAGGGCGACTGAGCGGGGCAAGGTGCTGGCGCGGCCAAATGGACGGCTCTAAAAACCGCTGGCATTTGGGAGTGATCGCTGATTCCGTGCGGTGGGGGACGGGGGATTGGCGATGGCGGGGCAACCGGGGTTTTTTGATAGCGAGGAGCGACTGAGGGTGCTGTCTGTGGCAGGCGATCCATTGGAACGGCTGGCGCTGGTGGTCGATTTTGAGGTTTTCCGTGACGCGCTTGAAGCGGCCCTGTCGCGTTCGGATCGCAGCAAGGGAGGCCGCCCGCCCTACGACCCGGTGATGATGTTCAAGGTCCTGGTGCTGCAAACGCTCTACACGCTGTCGGATGAGCAGACCGAATATCAGCTCAAGGATCGGCTGTCGTTCATGCGGTTTGTCGGTTTGGCGCTGCACGATCCGGTGCCGGATGCCAAGACGATCTGGCTCTACCGCGAACAGCTGGCGCGGGCCGGCGTGGTCGAGCGTCTCTTCGCGCAGTTTGATGAGCTACTTCGCGCCAAGGGCTGGTTAGCGATGGGCGGTCAGATTGTCGATGCGACGGTGATCGAAGCGCGCCGCCCGCGCTTGACCCAGACCGAGAAGGATACGATCAAGGGTGGCGGCATTCCCGCCGAGTGGAAGCCAGCGCGGCGCTCGCAGATCGACCGCGACGGCCGCTGGACGCTGAAGCGCGGCAAGAAGCGCGAGGTGCCGCCGAGTGAGGGCCAGCAGCGCCAGGCGGAGATCGCGGTGCCGATGTTCGGATACAAGAACCACATCGGCGTCGATCGCGAGCACGGCTTTTTGCGGCGCTATACCGTGACGCATGCGGCCCGGTATGACGGCAGCCAGCTCGGCGCGGTGCTCGATCGCGACAACACCGCCAGCGATGTGTGGGCCGATACCGCCTACCGCTCGGTGGCAAACCTGGCCCTGCTCGAACGGTGTGGCCTCAAGCCGCAATTTCAGCGCAAGAAGCCGAGAGGACGCAAGATGCCGGCGCACATCGCCCGCGGCAATGCCACCCGCGCTCGGGTTCGGGCCCGCGTCGAGCATGTCTTCGCCGCCCAAAAATGCCGCCTCGGGCTAATCGTGCGGACCGTCGGTATGGTCCGTGCCCGCGCCAAGATCGGCATGGCTAATCTCGTCTATAACTTCACTCGCCTGGCCTGGCTCAATGGGCGACCCACGCCGGCGTGACGCCAAACCCCGATGCTGATACGGCGGCCAACAGCAAATCGCAGACCGGCGGTGCCGGCTTGGCCCCAAAAACGCCAGCCTCAACCCCACAAGCGGCCCATCGGCTCCTCAAAACCACGTATTTCGAGGCGTCCAAATGCAAAAAAAACCGCGCCCACGGCGGAAGATATGAGTTGCAAGGGCTGCCCGCTTGATAATACCGGCCAAAGATTTGATCGCGTATCCGGCCGATTTCTAACGGTATTCGGCCCTTAATATTTTGATTGGAGCCGACGGTAGGCGCTATCGCGGCCCGCGATCGGACCCGGCGCCTGCGGTGGCGCGCACATCGAGCGTGCGCTCGAGCGTCTGCCCGCTAAGCACATCCCGCACACGAATGCTCCATTTGCCCCTCGGATCGTCATGGGCCAAAGTCACGCGCCAGATGATGCCCCCCGCACGCACAGCCAGATTTCTTGTGTGGGACGCCATGACGGTTCCATCGGGTGCCGCTGCTTCCAAATGGACGATCCGTGTGGCCTTAGGCCCACCCCTGGAGGGGGTGATTGAAAATTCCGCGACGGTTCCAGGTCGCGCCCGTGCCGGTCCCGCGATCGCCAGCGGCTGCAACGGCGCCGGGGCGACCGCGATCAGTGCCGGCGCCACCGCATCCAAGCTCAGCCTGACCTCGGTTCCATAGCGAAGCGGACCTGGATGGCGAAGGTTGTAGACATAGACCGGTGTCTTGAAACCAAGGACGACATCCCCGCTACCCTCGGTTGTGTCACGCTGTAAACCGATGATACGGATCGTGCCTGTCTGGAAGACGCGTATGTTGACATCGTTCGCCGTCGTCCGATCGGGGAGCGTCAAGGCGAAGCCCGGCTCGACCTCCGCTCGCTCCAGTACCTGGCGCAAACGTAAGAGTGGTGTCGCGCCGCCCGGAAGTGCGGCCCGCCACAATTCGGGCGATGGCGCCGCGGGACCATGGGTACCCGTCAGATCGGCGAGGAGCGGCCGAACCAAATGGCGGCTTTGGGCGTCGAACTGGCCGACTTCAGTATCCGTCAACACGACGCCCCCATACCGCACGAATTCCCGTATCCGCCGCGCGGCCAGACGGGACAGCGCGATCGTATGGGGCAGAACCAGCACTCGGATCCCGCCGGTGCGGAGCGCCCCGTGCCCGACCATTGCATCGGTCAACCAGCGCGGCTGAACACCCAAATGCGTGAGCATTCCTACTGCAAGACGCGTCGCGGCCCGCACCCTGTTGTCGTCCTCGAATTCGATCTCGGCGTCACGATCCACCCAGGGCTTAGCCTCTCCACGGCGATCGAGCAGCCACTGCGTGCGCTGACTCGCTGGCGAATAAAGGATGGCAACCGGATCGGTAGCCGGCGCGCTGGCAATTAACTGCGCCGCCAGGCCGGAGCGCAATTCAGCCGCTACGGCGCCCAGCACTACGCCGCGCGCAGTCGGTGTACCGGCATCGTCGACAAAGGCATTGTCCTCGTCCCACAGGATCAATCCGCGCCCGCCCAGCAGTAATGCGTGCCAGACCGCGTGGACCTGTTGTGGGCTTGCCAGGGATGAGGTCGTCAAGGTGATCAACCCTGGTGCGAGCGAGCGAGCTATCTCGACATTGTTGCCATGATCATAGAGCTCCATCACATCGACAGCCAGGGCGAGGCGGCTGTAGTCATACCCACCCCAACCGGGAACCTGCCCCCCTTCGAGCCCGGCGCGAGCCCGTGGATCGGCGGCGTGTACCGCATCGGTCCCGGCGCGAACGGCGCGGGCAAAAGCGACATCCATCCACTCCTTGAAGTCTGCCCAGGCGGCGAAATTTTGGTCCTCGCGTTGCAGCGCCGCGTCGGTGGTCATCGGCATCACCGCGCTCCAACGGGAAAAGCGCGTTCCCCATTCGCGATTGAGCGGCGCCAAGCTGGCGTAGCGGGCCTTCAGCCAAACACGAAATCCCGCGAGCGATTCCGGTGCGAAGTCGAAATCCCAGGCGGCGGCGAGGTCGGCTACGCCTGCTTCATCCGCAAGGTTGTAGAAGAGGGGCTGATATCGGGCGTAGGCACACACATGTTCGCGGAGCCGGCCGGCGATGCGGTGCAGCCACCCCGGATTGGAAAGGCTCGGCGTGCGGATGAAGGCGTCAAGGTTCGTGGGTTCCTGCCGATGCAGTCGCTTCACCTCGTTAAACAGCGCGTTCACTGGGCGGTCGGCATGCCAACGATGAAAGGCAGCGTAGAAATCGGTGGCGATGTTCTCGATGTACCAGCCGAGTCCTAGCGCTAAAAACGGCGCCACCTGTTGCGGGATCAGGGCTCGATCGAGATCGAGCCGTTCTCCGAATATCTTTCCGGCCGTGATCCCGAGCCGCCCGAGCCCGGCGAGCCGCGCTGGTGATTGAGCCTGCCAGATCACGATCTGATAGTCGGTCCAGCCACTCGAGACCGCCGAAGCCGCTCTGCCCTTGCCGGCAGTATCGTTTGAGCCGCAAGGCCTGGCATCGGCGTATGGCGCGACCACCACCGAGATTGCCAGAAACACGATCATTAACAAAACGAACTGAATGGCGTTTATCCACCCGAACATCAATGACGCGGTACCAAAACCACAGTCAGCGTCGTGCCGAGCGGGAGCGGGTTTACGGGACGGCACTTCTATCGGCCTCTGTTCGGACCCTTCTCCAGCACATTGTGGTCAAGCAGTATCGTCCCGCCACTCGGCATATCGACAAGAGGCCTCGCTCTGTCCCATGCAGGATTATCCTATTCCGCGTTCCCGTCACCCTTCAGCGCGATAACTGAGCCAAAGAGCTTGTTGTCCTTTAGCTTCGCCGGCGTTGCTGTCACATTCCACAAAAGAACGGTCTTATAATCACCATCGTTGCGGAAAGTGTTGTTAGTGACGGTGATTTCTGACGTGGGTTGGGTAACTCCCTCCGCACCGATGGCGATTGCGGCCGTATGGTTCTCCGATTTAGGCCCTTTTTCGAGGCTATTGTCGCGCACCAAGAGCGCCCCGCCGTTAGGGGCCTCGATCAGATAGCTGGATGTCCCCTCGGGACCATCAACTATTGTGCACCCAGTGACCTCGGTGCGCAGCGCCCGGGATTTGACGGAATGGCCCTGTCGGGTATTCGTGAACCGCGAATTTTCGACGCGTACCAGATTGACTTTGCCGACATAAATAGCATGGGCGCACGCGCTTTCGCAGAAGCCGTTTTTATCAAACTCGCTATTGCGAATAGTAACGGTCGTGCCTGGTACGCCGCCGAGAATGCCATTCTGGTTGTCGATGAACTTGACGTTCTCAACAATGAGGCTGCCATGATCGAGACGAATACCTGCACCATTCAAGTCAGGCACACGGGCACGTGTCAGGGTTAAGTTTCGCACCGTCGTGTTGTTACCAGTAATGACAAATAGCCCCTTTCCCATACAGGTCTTGTCTCTGATAACAACTCCTTGGCCGGTGCCCTCGATCACAAGATCATCAGCTTTCCATACCGCACAATCAAAATATTCGCCTGGTTCTATTCTGATGTGATCGCCGTTTTTAGCGATCTCCGCGGCCGCTGACGGTGCTTTATAGATCTCATTCGGGCCAACCTTGAGGACGGCGGCCTGACAGGAGAGCGTCCCCAAGAAGCCCGCCAACAAAAGTGGGATGGGGCGAGCGCACACGGCGATACTCATGGGACCTCCACCATCAAATCGATACCTCGCACCCAATGATTGATAGCATCGTCCGCGCGGAGTGGGGGCGATTGAGTAAGGTCGCGCCGCTCGCAATGGCGGATCCGGGGACCTGCGCAGCGGGCATATCCGAAAATCGGGCGCGGTTCGGGAGGGGGCGCTATCATTTTCAACGGCAATCTGGAACCCGGAAACTGGTCGTCACGAACCACGCATTCCCGTGAGTTGCCGGATCGCCTGATCCCCAGCCGCCCGCAAGCCCGCCCGCCCGCGAGGTTGCGCCCGAGTTCCAGCTAATACACGCGCAATAAGCGGATCGTCGCGCGCGACGATCCTATACGGACAATCGGCAGGTAGGCGCATCCGTGATCGCCCGTTCGTGACGCCCTCTGCCATTACGCTGATCTCATTCCAACCTTCCCCGCACGCTACGGGACAGCGTTACGAACGGGCCGCGCTGGAGCCGCATCACCGACATCGAAGAGAGACTTTATCTCGGCGATCGGTACTTTTCCTCGTTCTCGACCTGGACGGCGCAACGCCGCTTCAAGCTCTGTTCGGAAATCCTTGTCGTCTATCGACTGCACTGCAATGGCGCGAATTTCCGGACGCGCGCTCGCGGCAGAATAATAACGCGCGGCGAACCAGTCGGCGATATCCGGCGTCTGGCTGAGGGCAGTCAGAGGGGCCGCGCCATCCAAGCCGCTCGCGCCGACCAGTTCGCCGCCAATGTGCTGCCGATCATCGAGGACCTACGCTCGGCCGGCGTCACCACACTCATGGGCATCGCCGCGGCGCTGAATACCCGCGGCGTCCAGACCGCGCGCGGCGGCCGGTGGGACCCGACAACCGTCAAACGCATCCTGGCGCGATAGCGTCGTGTCACAAGGCCAGCGGACAGACTTATTGGCAAACGCAAATAAGTTGCCCGCTAGAAGGCCTCCGCGTTAGGACGCGAACTTCAGCGGAAATGTCGGCGGATGACGCCGATTACGTCGGCTACACGGGCTGGTTACGCCGGCCAGGCGCAGACTGGGGTTCCGAGTCAATCCATGGTGTATAGCGACCCGCGGGCCTAGACAACCCTAGACAATCTAGACAACCCTAGACAATAACGAGCTCGTACGCTGATCCGAGCGCGCCGAAGTCCTCACGGGCCCGGGCCGTGCCGCATGACCGCCCGCTCTGCGATCCGAAAGCGGACCCACGCCGCGATCCTACGCAAAGGGCGAGACGCGCCAAAAGCGCTCGCATCATCGCGGGACAGCAAAAAATGTGAGGGCCAAATCCCCCATGCAGCAGTAGCGGTGAGCATCTTTTCCGGTTGGCCGCTCCAGGCTAAGGATAGCCAGCAACGGCCGTCGTGTAGGACTGGTGGTATGAGGACGAGAGTGCTGATCGTCGGCGGTGGCCCGGTCGGGCTGACGCTGGCCATCGATTTGGCGTGGCGCGGCATCGATGTCACGGTCGCCGAGCGCCGGCCTGCCGGCGACCCTCCGGACGACGTTTTTCCGCGTGATCGGGCCGAATATGATATATCTGATTCAGTGGTGTTCGTCCTTCGGAAACAGGAAGGTTAGGCAATGACGATATCGCCCGACGGCTCGATCTTGATGGCGGGCACGGGCGGCAGCTTGGTTACAAACGCAGGGATCTGGAGCTTCAGCGCCGCCGGCGCTGGCGGCGGGAACGTCATCCTGCTGAATGGGCAGCCAGCCGCAAATGGTTCCGCGGTTGAGCTCGAAGTCGCCAATCAAGGCCAGCTGTACGCCGACAATGCACAGGGTCAGTGGTACGTGTGGAATGGCGCGGGGTGGAGCGGATCATCGGCTCCCCCAGGCACTTCGCCGCCACCTTCGGGGCTTTCGCCCGACGGCTCGATCTTGATGGCGGGCACGGGCGGCAGCTTGGTTACAAACGCAGGGATCTGGAGCTTCAGCGCCGCCGGCGCTGGCGGCGGGAACGTCATCCTGCTGAATGGGCAGCCAGCCGCAAATGGTTCCGCGGTTGAGCTCGAAGTCGCCAATCAAGGCCAGCTGTACGCCGACAATGCACAGGGTCAGTGGTACGTGTGGAATGGCGCGGGGTGGAGCGGATCATCGGCTCCCCCAGGCACTTCGCCGCCACCTTCGGGGCTTTCGCCCGACGGCTCGATCTTGATGGCGGGCACGGGCGGCAGCTTGGTTACAAACGCAGGGATCTGGAGCTTCAGCGCCGCCGGCGCTGGCGGCGGGAACGTCATCCTGCTGAATGGGCAGCCAGCCGCAAATGGTTCCGCGGTTGAGCTCGAAGTCGCCAATCAAGGCCAGCTGTACGCCGACAATGCACAGGGTCAGTGGTACGTGTGGAATGGCGCGGGGTGGAGCGGATCATCGGCTCCCCCAGGCACTTCGCCGCCACCTTCGGGGCTTTCGCCCGACGGCTCGATCTTGATGGCGGGCACGGGCGGCAGCTTGGTTACAAACGCAGGGATCTGGAGCTTCAGCGCCGCCGGCGCTGGCGGCGGGAACGTCATCCTGCTGAATGGGCAGCCAGCCGCAAATGGTTCCGCGGTTGAGCTCGAAGTCGCCAATCAAGGCCAGCTGTACGCCGACAATGCACAGGGTCAGTGGTACGTGTGGAATGGCGCGGGGTGGAGCGGATCATCGGCTCCCCCAGGCACTTCGCCGCCACCTTCGGGGCTTTCGCCCGACGGCTCGATCTTGATGGCGGGCACGGGCGGCAGCTTGGTTACAAACGCAGGGATCTGGAGCTTCAGCGCCGCCGGCGCTGGCGGCGGGAACGTCATCCTGCTGAATGGGCAGCCAGCCGCAAATGGTTCCGCGGTTGAGCTCGAAGTCGCCAATCAAGGCCAGCTGTACGCCGACAATGCACAGGGTCAGTGGTACGCGTGGAATGGCGCAGGATGGAATAGCACCAGCAACCCGAATTCCGGCAGCCCGCCGCCAACGACCACCCCACCAACGACCGCCGCGGCGTTCCTGAATGTCGCCGAGAATGCTGCGGCAACGCCGATCGGCATCGTCGCGCCCACCGACCCGAACGGCTACATGGCCGGCGAGCTCAGCGTCACGGTCACGGCGGTGCCGAGCGACGGGACGGTGTTGCTGAACGGGGTGGCGGTCACAGCTGGCGAGAGCCTGAGCGTGGCGCAACTGACCGCCCTCGATTTTGCGCCTACCGTCGGCGCCTATTCGCAAACTTCTCCCTTGGCCTACACGGTGGCTGACCCCTCGGGCGCAAACGCCGAAGGGACCGCGTCATTGACAATCGGCCCGGCCACGGATGGCCGCGTGCTGACGGTCGGTACGGGACAGCAGTATGCGACGCTCGCCGCCGCCGTCGCCGCCTCGCAGAACGGCGACACGATCAAGGTGCAGGCCGGCACCTATGTCAATGACTTCGCCCAGATCAACACCAACGTGACGATCGAGGGCGTCGGTGGCATGGCCGTTTTCGAGGCGACCGAAAACATCCCCAACGGCAAAGCGATCCTCGTCACCGACGCCAACGTGACGATCAACAACCTGGAATTTACCGGGGCTACGGTCGCCGATAACAACGGCGCGGGCATTCGCTACGAAAGCGGCGATCTGATCCTCAACAACGATTATTTCTACAACAATCAGGAAGGCCTGCTTTCCGCCGCTGATCCAAGCGGCAACCTACTGATTACCAACACCGAATTCGACCACAACGGCGACGGCAGCGGCTTCACGCATAACCTCTATATCGGCGACATGAACTCTTTGATGATCGACAACAGCTACTTCCACGACGCGGTAGTCGGCCACGAGATCAAGAGCCGGGCGGCCAATACCTATATCTATAATTCGCGGATCGACGATCTGTCCGGTACGGCCAGCTACAGCGTCGACCTACCGAACGGCGGCAATGTAATACTCGCCGACAACGTCATCCAGCAGGGGCCGAATTCGCAGAACCCCACCATTATCGCCTACGGCGAGGAGGGTTCGCTCTACGCCGGCGGCAGTTTGCAGATGGACGGCAACACATTGGTCAACGACCTGACCTCGCACACCCCGCTCGGCGTCTGGAACGACACCGGCGCAACCGCGCAGCTCGCCAACACCCAGATCAACGGCCTGACACCAGGCGAAGTCGCTGCGGGCCCGGTCTCCCAGACCGGCAATACCTTCCTCTCGTCCCGGCCGACCCTCGACACCTCGCACCCCTGGCTGGCAATGACGTGATCGCGGAGCACGCCGTGTCTACTTCCACCTCATCGCGCAAGGCGTCGCCATCCAACGAGAAAATCCGGACTTGAGCTGACGCGAATTTTCTCCCGAAAAACATACACGTTGCGCCAAAGCCCTGGCGTCGGACTGCGCGACCGCACGCGGCTCATGCGCGTAGGACTGAAACCCAACTTGGTATTGTGGACCGTTGGCGCATTGGCAGTATTCGACGACCGCAAAAGGCCCGGCCTGGCGCGCTGATTACTTGCCGTGCGCGCAGGCGCGATCAAGGTTGGACAGATCATCGGCGGCCCGCCGGCTATACTTGATCCATCGCTACCCGATGCGGCAAGGGCATAGAAGCGGGGCAGACGTTCGAGCTGGCCTAAAGCGCTCGGGAGGTGCCAGGGCAAGGCATCTCCGATTACGAGCCCATGCATCGCCGCCGGGCCCGGCTGGACGACCTCAAAACGGGCGATGGCCGGCCCTTGCCTCCGCAGCTCAAGGCGCAGGTCAGCCGCGAGCTCGAGCGGCTCGACCTCCTGCACCAGCAGCTCGAAGCTGTGGAGGCTGAATGCAACGCGCTCCTGGCCTCGACAGAAAGCGTCGACAAACCGGTGCCGACGGCGCTGCTGCTCCGGCTGAAGGGTGTCGGGCCCGATTTTGCCAACGTGCTCTGGTCGGAGGGCCTCTACCGCAGCTTCGCCCAGGCGATGCCCCGCTCACTGGCGATCCCTTCGAAATACCCAATCATGTGCATCCGGAAGTAACGCCCCGGCGGCACCGACGGTGCTCCCATCTTTGGCGCGTAATAAGGCTGGCAGGCCGTCTCGACAAATCCGTCAAAACCGCCCGCGAGCAGCACTTCCTGAAGCCGATCGTAAAACACATGCCCCGGTGAGCGGGGCATCTCCGCCCAAGTCACGATCAGATCACGTTGCCGATCGCCCTCGCGCCCCATTGACATCCCGAAAGCCCCGATCAGTCCCGCTTCACACAGAATCAACGAAAGCGGACTTCGTCAACGGGCTGTTCTCATGTTCGCTTTCAAGAGGTCGGGCGCGCTTTTCTGTTCCGCGGCGGCGGATGGGGCAGGCCGTAGGATGCGCAGGGCAGGAGACAGGACCCGAAGACGCCGGTTGAACAAGCTCTCATGCGCGGGTTGGGTACCGCATGACCGTGGTTTCGTCTTGGGGCTGCCTCACTCTAGGGACGAGCGTCGATCCGGGGACCGGCTCATAACAGCGCGGGAGGGTTCCCCACCGCGGCCCTGCCCCCCGCCCTGCGCATCGGTTACATTATGTCCAGCAGCTCCTCACCTGGTTCCGGCTGCGATGGAGGGCGGCACCTGATCAGACCAGAGCCGGCTGCGCGAGGCGGGCAATCGCCCAGATGAAGCCAACCATCTCGCGGGCGATCGCGGTCGTAACCACAACTTTCGGCCTGCCGGTCGCAGCCAGGCGCCGATATCGCGCGCACAAGCGGAGCTGCGCTTTCCAGGCGATGTCGCGCACCGCCGCGGGCAGCCCCTCGAGGCGGTCGTGAAGCTTACGGCTCACCCGCGCCGACATGCGGTAAGTCCAGGCCCCTTCGATGAGCACGCGCCGCGCCAAGGCGTTGCCGGCCTTGGTGATGCCACCACGTCGAACCGAGCGCCCGGACGAGTGCTCGCTCGGCACCAGGCCGAGATAGGCCATCAGCTGCCGGGGATTAGCGAAGCGGCGAAAGTCACCGACTTCCGCCACGACGGTGACCGCCACGACGAGGGCGACCCCGCGCATCGACTGGAGAGCCGCGACGACGGGCGCCATCGACCAGTTCGGCAGCAGCTCCTCGATCTGCTGCGTCAGCCGGTCGCGTCGGGTCTCAGCTTCCTGGACAGCATGAATGTAGTCCTGCAGCACGATCTGCTGAGCCGGATGCTCGAACTGCACCGTCGACAGCCAGCGTCGATAGGCCAAGGTCCAGGCGCGAGCCCCGCGGTAAATCCGCTCATGGCGCAGCAGGAAGCCTTGCAGGTGTTGTCGCGCTTTGACCAACACCCGAACCGCGGTCGCCCGTGCCCGCACCAAATCGCGCATCGCCTCGTGAGCGGCATCGGGTATCCAGATTGCCGTCAGCTCGCCGGCCCGATGCAGCTTCGCCAGCATCAGCGCATCGCGGCGATCCGTCTTGACCCGGTCGCCCGCCTTCATCGGGATCAGCGACGGCGCTACCACAACGCACTCATGCCCGTAACCGGTCAGCAGCCGGTGAAGTCCGTAGCCGCAAGGGCCAGCTTCGTAGCACAAGCTGAGCCGCCGACCGCCTTTACTGAGCCGCGACACCACCTTACTCAGGATCTCGGGACGGTTCTCGAAAACCCCGAGCTGTCGTACTTCGCCGCCGCGCCTGCCCTCTGCTACCGCAATACATACCGTCGCCTTGTGCACGTCCAATCCGACAAAAGTGATATCGTCCATCAGGCCCGTCCCCCATGCTTGAGGCTCTGTGCCGGTCATCCGCCACAACCCTCGACAGTGTGCATGCCGAGGACGGGCCGCCGATCACTCAGCGGACATTGGGTCTAGCCGGTACGTATTGGCTGATCGGCGAAGACAAGAAGCCGGCTGCAGAGATCGCGGCCTCACCGAAACCGAGCGCGCCGGCGTTGCCTGCAGCGCCGATAGCAGCCGCACCGACAGCGCCGGTGGCATCTCCTGACCAGCCTTCGAGGCTTGTTACCGGCCTGCCGCCAATAAGCCCGCGGGCCACACAATCAGTCAGTCCCGCGAAGGGCAATTAGCGGACATTCGTCATCCGATGGAAGGGTGCAGCGTGGCTCACCGGTTCGTGAGGGAACGCGTCGACGCATCCTGTCCTACCACTATCGGGTTGAGCGGCTTAATCGTCGCTGATCTCAACTTATCAGGGGGACGACACAGTGACGATTCGACGTCCACATCGCGTCATGGCTCCGGCGCTGCTCATGGCCGTTTTACCTCTCTGCGCGTGCGTCTCGCAAAGCGCCTACGACGCGCTGCAGGCGCAGAACCAACAATTGCAGACGCAAAATCAACAACTGCAGTCGCAGGTGAGCACCGGCCGCGAGCAGATCACCCGGCTGCAAGGCGCCATCAAATACACGGTCAACAGCGATCTGCTTTTCAAGCCGGGCAGTTGGGGCATCGCGCCCGAGGGGGAGCAAGTCATGGCGAAGATGGCATCCCAGCTCGCGTCGACCCAGCAGAACCCGCTCGTGGTCAACGGCTACACCGACAATGCACCAATAGGGGCGGCACTGAAGAAACGCGGCGTGACGTCCAACCTCGAACTGTCGCAAAAGCGCGCCGACGCCGTTATGCAATTCCTCACGGCGCACGGCGTTAAACCCGATCTGCTCTCGGCCAAGGGGTTCGGAGAGGCCGACCCGATCGCGCCGAATACGACGCCGGCCGGACGCGCGGAAAACCGTCGTGTGGAGATCACGTTAGCTTCGTCCGCAAGCCACTGAACCGCCGCGGCCCGCTCGGCTCCGGCCGGGCAGGAGGCTGACACACGGGGGGCCGCGCCTCACTGGCCGATAGTGTGTCGGCCCGGCACTAGCATTGTTGCCCGCTTGATAATCCCGACCCAGTTGGTACGTCGTGCCGTCTGACGCGCATCGGCGGCAGTACCTCGCCCCGCAATTTTTGCACCACTGTGAGCGGCGTCACATCCGTTTGGGGCGGTTCGTGCGTATTCCCTTCCATGCGATTGACACGCAGGGGGATCTCAGCATGAGCATCGAACCCGTCGCGCACCTTCTCCGCACCGCGCACATCGCCTACTCACGGCATGCCGTCGCGCGGTGTTACCGTATTTGGCACCGCGTAAACGAAGATCGGCTGGTTGATATTTTGCTGTTGCCACTCGCCGGCTTGGCGGTATCGCTGTTCCTGTTGAGCCTTCCGGGCGCGAGCGACGCCATCGCCGAGGCGTGCGCGGTAGCTTGCATGCCCTGACGATGTTCGCGCAATGAAAGCCCAATCCCATCACGTTTGACCGGCAATTCTCGCGACCCTAGGCTCCCTCAAAACGGGAGAGTGGGAATTGCGCCGCTCGCTTCTAGGGCTTGTTTTCAGCGCAGTATTTCTACTGCCGACCATCGGGTCGGCGCAGCACCTAAGCAGCGATTCTGCGGTTGGTACACGGTAGCGGTTGGCGCTCGACGTTCATGTCGTTGACGGCGTTATGGATCGCACGGTCGAGATGATCGGTGTCGATGAACGTCTGATGAGCCAGGAAGTGACGCTTCAGATCACGCCAGGCTCGCTCAATGTCATTCAGTTCCGGAGCATATTTCGGCAACCATTCGACGGTGAGCCAGGGCCGGGCAGCCAAGGCAGCCTGCGAGGCTTTACTGGTATGAACGGGACCGTTGTCGAGAACGAGAACGAAGGGTTGGTTTTGCACAACGGCCCCGTAGATCGCGTCGAGGCGACCCAGGAAGCTGATGAAGTCGCTGCTGCGCTTGGTCGCGCTGGTACTGACGATCAGCTTGCGCGCGGCGAAATCGAAGGCACCGATCATGGCTCGTTTGCGGGCCTGCCCTGGCGCCTCGATCCGCAGGTCGCTTCCCCGCTTGGCCCAAGCGCGAGCGAGGTAGGGATGGGTAAGGGCCTCCGACTCGTCGCCAAACAGCAAAGTGATATCGCCGGTCTCGGCTTGTTGCTTCAGCAGACGCAGGCGCAAGCCGGCGCGATCGACCGCATCGGCATCCTGTCGACCCTTCAACGTGTGGCGCGGCCGGCGCCAGCCGAAACCCCTTTTTTACGCATCACCACGCTGAGCCGCGATTTCGAAATACGTTGCCCGGTTTGTCTTTCGATCTCGTCTTGCAAGCGGGGCAATGTCCAGTTCGGTCGGTTCGATACCCCTGGCGCCAGGACCGTCTCGATCACCGATAAGGCGGCCCGCGCCTTCACCGGATCGGGCCCTGCCGCCTTGCGGGCGCGTAATCCGGCAACCCCATCGCGGCCAAATATCCAGCGCCAATGCCGCACGCTGTCAGGCTGCACGCAAAAGGCCAACGCGATCCGCTCGCTGGTCCAACCTTCGAGTGACAGAAGGATCGCGCGCGCCCGATCGGCTTCCTCTCGATCCAATGACCCTGCCAGCCCACGCAACTCCTCGCGCTGCTGCGGTGTTGCCTCAGTCTGTGACCGCCCCGGCATCTCGCCCCACATACGGTAGTTCCGTTCCCAGATTTTGCCATATGTGGACCGACCATGAGAATCTTGCTTAGTTTCCCCGCCGCCAACATTCGCCACCGAGCAGCAAGCCCAGCGGCATTGTCCCGCCGACACGGTGGTCTGGCTGAACCTGCCGACCGGCATCTACCATTTCCAGGGGCAGCGCTGGTATGGGCTAACCAACCGCGGCGCCTATGTCTGCCAGCGCGAAGCCGATCAGGCGGGTGTTCGCGCCACCCGGAACGGGCAATGACCGTATATCACTTGGTCAAAACCAGGATTAGACCAACGAGAAGAGAGGCGGCTAGCAGTCCCACCAAGACGCGATCGAGCATGGTCATGCGCGTTATATGGCGGGAGCGATAACCGTGTGCCCTGGTTCTAGCACCATCGGGGACACCTCGGCACCGATCGTAAATCGATACCGGGGTGAGCATCCGCGGGCAGTCATGGGCGATTAGTCGGGTTTGTTCCGTTGGATGCCGCTCCAAGCCCCTGTTCGAGCCATTGCGCCAACCGCTCGTAATCCTCGGCGATCCATAGCATTTGCTCTTGGAGATCATATTCGCGGCAATCGGCAGCCTTGCCGCGGAAGTATTGTGCTTGCTCTCGGTAGCCTCTGGCCCGCTTGTATGCGTCCATGTCCGCGACCGTACAGAGTGTCCCGCGAGGTTCAACTGCCGTGGGGCATCTGGTTCCAGGATTAAGACTGACCCGCTGCCGGGGCTGCGGCGTCCGGGGCCGGGGCGACGTATCGATCAGGTGGGGGAAAGGAGGTGGCGGAGTGAGCGCTAACCGCCGTCCAGGAAGCGGTCCAGGCGGTCCACGAGTTGAGAAACGCGATCCGCAGCAGCCTCTATCTCTGAGGGCGTCACAGTTACGGCTTTCCGCCGTTGGGGCTTTTTGGGCTGGAGCAGTCGAGCCAGTGTCACCGTTAGCTCACCGGACTCAACGCGATGTTGCCACACCCCGCCATGGACGAAATCGTGCCTTGTTTCGGCGTCGTCCCAAATCTCATCCAGTACGGTTGAAATTTCTGCTTCTCGGTCGGTTCCTCTGATGTAGGAGCGAACCCGCTTGATCTTGTCCTTCAGCTGATGTGGCAGCAGCTCGTCCGGTTGACGCTTCTCCATCGAGGTTTGGAGCAGCAGCAGATCGAGAACTATCTCAAGATGGCCCCACTGGTACACGAAGCGACCGAGGGCCAGGTAAAATTCTTCTTGCGGAGTCAGCGCCGTCACCGCCTCGCCCTGCGCCCACCCCGCGACGACCGCACCGGCGCTGCCTGCAACAGCGGCCTCTCCGTGACCGGCCTGGCACCGACGCCGGGTCGAGCTTCGCGAGCGCCGACTTCCAAAAGAGCGCCGCGAGCTGGCCGAGGCGTGAACCGTAGACTTGTTGTCGCAGATCGCCTAAGCAAACACGTCGCAGTATAATCAGTTGGCGGTGAGTTCCCCTTATGAGGGCGATAGTCTCGATCCAGGCCCTGCGGGCTCTTGCGGCACTGAGCGTCGTTCTTTGCCATTGTTTTGATTATCATTGGCAGATGACCGGGCATCATGGCCAAGGTCAGTGGGCCCGCCTGGCCAGTGGCGTCGACCTGTTTTTCGTGATCTCGGGCTTCGTCATGGTCTACTCGTCCGAGTCGCTGTTCGCAGCTCGGGGCGCCCCGCTGACCTTCATGCGCCATCGACTCGCCCGCATCGTGCCGCTCTATTGGGTCGCGACCACGGTCTGGCTCATGATGGGCACGCCCTTCGATCTTAGCTCCGTGGTGAGCTCCTACCTCTTCATCCCCTGCAGGAACCCCGGCGGGGCGATCAACCCGGTCTACGGGGTCGGCTGGACGTTGAATTTCGAGATGTTGTTTTACGTGACGTTCGCGGGCTGCCTGCTCTTCCGCAAGGCGTGGGCCGTGGCGCTGCTTGCCGGCATGCTCCTGGGCGCGGTGGCGCTTGGACGGGCTAGAGCCATGCCCTACGCCCCTCTGGCCCTGTGGACCAACCCTCTCGTTCTGGAATTCCTCGCCGGGGCGGGAATCGCCCTTCTGTTTAAGCGGGGCACAATTCTGCCGACCTGGGCAAGAATCACGATGATCCTGGCCGCAGTCGGGGCGATTGCCTTCTATGGTGACCCGGTTACCTCGCCGTTCCCGGAGATTGGTGAATGGCGCTGGATTCAGTGGGGCATACCGGCGGCAGCGATCGTAGCAGCGTCTGTCCTGGGCTCGCAGCGTTGGCTCGAAGGAAGACTTGGCGGCGTCGCGCGGCCGCTTGGCGATGCGTCCTACTCGCTCTACCTGCTGCACATCCTCGTCCTGCATTTCTTCGTGCCTCCGGCCTTTGCCAACGCGCAGCCGCTCTATCTGGTGGCCGGGTTCATGACCTCGGTGGCTTTGTCACTGGTGACCTACCGCTACTTCGAGCGACCGCTAACCAACATGCTGAAGAGGCCGGCACGAGCAACCATGCCCCTGTCGGCACCAGCACAAGTCTGAACTGAGGTTGGTCTTAGTCCACGGCATGCGGTTCCGGCACGCTGTCGGGCTGTGCCGGCTCTGATCCGCGGCGCGCCGTCCGCGCGGGCGGTGGGAGATGGGACCCCGGCCCTGGTGCCGGGTTTTTTTTGCATGTAACCCCATCCGTAACCCCAGCGTCTCGAAGAACCGCGTCGGCTGTCGGCTAAATGCGCTCTAAGTATTTGTTTTGATTTGGTGCCGGGTGAGGGATTCGAACCCCCGACCTTCGGTTTACAAAACCGCTGCACTGCCACTGTGCTAACCCGGCTAAATCAATAACCTAGGAGACATACCCGCCTGAACTGCTATTCATTTTGCTATTCATCGCCCGCTCCGCGCTTGCCGATAGGCCGCATCGATACGCTCGGCCGCGTCTTCCTGCATCGTCTGGCTGACGTGACTGTATAGGTCAAGCTTCGTCGTGATGGTGGTGTGGCCCAGACGCTCCTGAGCGATTTTTGGATGCACCCCAGCGCTCGGCCCCGCCTCAGCGCCACTGAAGCGGCGGGTCGAGCCGACTGATATGTCAGCGTAGCGCCCTTTCATCGTTAGCCGCTCTGCTGAGGGCGTCCTTCCTCTACCCGTTGCATTGCGACCGCGCGCATGATAGCATGTCATGCTCAATCGTGAGTAGTGGACCGCGCCTGCATTGCTGGTTTCAGTTCGTACACGTCTGCTTCCCGCTCTTAATAAGCTGCCCTTGATCGCTGCAGGTTTGACCAAGCAGGTGAAGCCGATTGTGTTGAAAAAAATCGGCGTCAGACTATCAGAGCAATTTCATTCGTTCGCCGAGACGGCTGCGCATCAACGCTTCAAGCTACCCGCGCAGATCGGATAATTGGCGCCCAAAATCGCGACGAATTCGCCGGCTTGGGGCTTCTTCAACACGATCACCCCAACTCGGCCATTCCAGCGCAGCGGTCGTTGCCCCGGGCAGCAGAGCATTTGGACTGTTCCCTTTGGTTGGAGACTTCGACACCTGAACGTCGGGTATGGACTCAGTGAAGTCAGCAGGTGACCGAGACTGCGAGACAGACACCGACGAGGAAGTTGCTGGGCTTACGCACCCTAGTAGGGAGGGACGGCCTTATGTGGAAAGCAATCGTCTCAATTATCGTCATTTTAGGCGCGATGTCGGCAGCTGGTGCCCAGACGATCACGGATCCTAATGAAATTGCCTCGCGTCTTCACTTTTGGTCGCAGGAGGCCGGTGAGCCGGTCTACTACGGGGAAGTCAGAGACGTGGACGCGCGAAACAAGCAAATATTGGGGCACTACCAGTGTCTGGCCCTTGCATTCATCAAATATGAGGGTGGTGTATTTTACTACGCTCACAAGATGTGGAGTAAATCATCGGATGGGTCCTGCCACTATGACGACGTGACGTCACGTAAAGTCGGCAACCATGGTGCTTGCGTAAAAGATACAGAAGCGGGTTTCGGCGCCGCCGTCGGCACGGCGCACATGTCGAAGAACAATATTGATTACATGCACAGTATCTTTAGAACCGTTGATACCAATACGCGCCGGGTTGGCGAGACCGCCGCCTGCGTACCGCCAAACGGTGTCGGCGCCGGCCTTTTCTCCCTCAGAATTGAAAATGGCCGCTTTAAGCTCATCACTACCCGGCCTTTGGACTACGAAGTGAACATTGAAGCTCAAGATCCACAGCATCCCCCGACTGTTCCGGTCTTCTGAGTGCCTATCCGGAACAGATCGCGTGAGTTGAGCCGCTTGTCATTTTCGCCGGCGCGAATATGTCGGCGAAGATGGGCGCTACGACCGCAGCGGTCTGCGCTACACGAGCGGTCCGGGCCACGAGGAATGGGCGCTCGTCGGAAGACATCGCGTTCGTGACCATCCGGCGCCGCTTGGCAAACATGAAGTCGCGTTTTCATGACTATTGTTATGTATCGACAACCGACGATACGAAGGGACGGTCCTTGACGGCGAGGTTGTAGAGATGAGCTTTCTCGATACGTTCGACGGCACAACCGATCCGGCGGCCCGCACGGCGTTATTTTTCAATGCGCTGCGTGTGGACTGGCGCTCTCTCTTTGCCGAACTGCGCGAGACACGGCCTATCCTCGATTTGCCGGTGATGACGGTCGTCACGCGTTGGGCGGACGTGGTGGACATGTTGTCCCGCAACGAGACCTTCCGCGTGACCTACGCCCCGCACATGGACCCGTCGGTAGGGCCGTTTATGTTGGCGCGAGATGGCGCGGTGCAGAACTGGCGGGACAAGGCGGCCATGCGCACGCTGCTGCGTTGGGACGACCTGCCGGCGATCCGCGCCACGGCGGCCGAGGTGGCGTCTGCCGCGTTGCGCGTCGCCGCGCAAGGGGCCAGCGGCGTGTTCGACGTCGTCGCGACCGTCTCGCGGCTTGTCCCGCTGAAGATCGTGCAACGCTGCTTCGGTTTCCCCGGCCCGGACGACGCAACCATGCTTGCCTGGTCCCGCGCCACGCAGGCCGACATGTTCCACAATCTCACCAACGATCCAGCCGTATTGCAGGCAAATATCGCGGCCGGGCAAGCGATGCAGGCCTGGGTGGCAAATTTCGTCGACGCGCGCCAGCCCTGGGCCGATGCGGCGGGGGAGGACACCGTCTCGCGCCTGCTGCGCCTGACCGGGCTGGGGCTCTCCGGACTCGATCGGCAGGGCGTGATCAGCAACGTCTGCGGCCTGCTGGTAGGCGCGATTGAGACGACGTCGCAGGCCATTGTGAACGCGACGGAGCAAATCCTGCTTCACCCGGCGCAAGCGGCCCTTGCGACCCAGGCCGCACAGAAGGGCGATAACGCCGCGCTGGATGCCATCGTTTGGGAGGCGCTGCGCTTCTCCCCCATGACAACCTTTGTCCTGAGGGTGGCGGCGCAGCCGGCGGTGATCGCGCCGGGCTCCAGTCACCAGGTCACGGTGCCGGCGGGGCGGGTGGTGGCGGCAGGCATCGGCTCGGCCATGTTCGACCCGGCGGTGTTCCCGGCTCCGGACGATTTTCAAACCCGCCCGCGGAACCTCTATTTGCACGTGGGCTTCGGGACGCATATCTGCCTTGGCCAGTACGTCGCCTACGAGATCGTCCCGGAGGCGGTTCGGCAAATTTTGCTCGTGCCCGGCCTGCACCTGCTGCCGCAGGGCGGCAGCGCCGTGGACAACGCGGGCGGACCGTTTGCCGAATCGTTCAAGCTCGGCTTTTCGGCATCCTGATGCCGACGTCGGGCCAACAGCGGGACACGAGCCGCGACGGATTGCGCAACAAGGTCGAGGCCGCGCTGCTCTCCGGCTTCCCGCCATTTTGGACGTTCGTTAACAAGACACCGTGGTTGGCCCGTATCGTCAACCGACTGATCGTCAACAATGCCGTGCTGAAGGCGCCCCGCCGGCCTTTGGCGCTGAGCACGCAGGCGCCGTATACGAATTGGGCGACGCTGACCGACAGGACCTGGTTCAGCCGCTATCTGCCGCCTGCGCCGCAGGACCAGCTGCCGCCGGTGGCGGAGGTGGCCAGCCTGTTCAAGCTACGCCCGGACCGTCAGCCGGTGCTCTCCGACCGCTCCACCCTGCTGTTCCCGAGTTTCGCGCAGTGGTTCACGGACGGGTTTCTGATGACGGGCTGGGACCGCCGGCGCACCCGCACTAACCATCAGATCGACCTGTCCCAGCTCTACGGGCTGGATTCGACGGTCACCGCGGCGCTGCGACGGCGCAGCGAGCTGCCGGGCGAGAAGGGTAAGCTCAAGGCCGTCACCTCGGACAAGGGCGAGTGGGCGCCACCGCTCTACGATGGTGCCGGCGTGCGGGATCCGACATTCGTACTCGTGCCGGAGCCGACGCACCTGCCCGGCGATTGGCCGATCGAAAAACGCGCGGCACTGTTCGCGTTCGGGGGAGAGCGCGCCAATTCCACGGCATTTACCGCGGCCATCAGCACGCTGTTCCTGCGCGAGCACAACCGCCTGTGCACCATGCTCGAACGGGCCAATCCCGGCTGGGACGACGAGCGCGTGTTCCAGACTGCGCGTAACATCAACATCGTCCTGCTCATCAAGTTGGTCGTCGAGGAATACATCAACCACATCTCGCCCTACTGGATGAGGCTGCTGGCCGACCCGACGCCCGCTTACGCGGCGAGCTGGAACCGGGAGAACTGGATACCGGTCGAGTTTAATCTGCTCTACCGCTGGCACAGCCTCGTGCCGACAAGTGCTACCTGGGGCGGGGCGTCCGTCGACCTGGCTGGGTTGCGCTTCGACAATCGGATGCTTCTGCGGGATGGGTTGGTCACGGCCCTTGCGGGAGCCAGCCAAACCCGTGCGTGGCGGATCGGATTGTTCAACACGGCGCCAATGCTGGACCTGGTGGAGGCGGCGTCAATCCAGCAGGGTCGGGACAACCGCCTGGCCCGCTACAACGACTATCGGGCATTAATGAAGTATCCGAAAGTGAACCGGTTTGAGCAGATCAACGGCGATCCGCTGGTGGTGAGCGAGCTTCGCCGTGTCTATTCCGACGTGGACCGGATCGAATATTTCGTCGGGCTATTTGCCGAGGAGTTGCCGCCGCGCTCGGCTGTGCCGCCGTTGATTGGTCGGATGGTCGCGGCAGACGCGTTCTCCCACGCGCTGACCAACCCTCTGCTTTCCCCGCACGTTTATCATGCGGGGACGTTCACGACCGGCGGCATGGAAGTGATCGAGAAAACCGCCACGCTCGCCGATCTCTTGGCACGCAACGACATGGTGCCCGCTGGAACGCGCATTTCCATGGAGGCCGACGGCTATCGATCGGTGGCGTAGGCGTTGCGGCCTTCGTTGTGTCCGCTATCCGGACCGATTGAAGCATCGTCGGGTAGCGTCCTAAATTAGGACAGTACCCGATCGCCGCGAGCCCGGTTGCGGCGTGGTGGGTTACGACGGCGCGCCCTTTTCCAGGCCTCTCGCCTGCGCCGCGGGTGGCGCCGCGAGCAGCGGCTGCAACTCCGGCTGCAGGACCTTGAGCAGCTGCACGGCCAGCGCGCTGCTGAATGAGAACCGCGCCGCATCCGGGCCGGGCACATAGGCCGTGACGGTGCCGAAAAAGCGATCGCCGAGGAAGAAGACAAAGGTCGCGGTGCGATCGACCGCGCGCGACGAGATCATGCTGCCGCCCGCGCCAAAACGCTCGAACCGGTTGTCGCCCGTCCCGGTCTTGCCGCCGACGACCAGCGGCGTGCCATCGACGACATAGGCCCCGTGCAGCCGCGCCGCGGTGCCTTGGTCGACGACGCCGGTCAGCACGCGCCGCAGGATATGCGCGACTTCCGGTGCCATGACGCGTTGCGGCTCGCTGCCGCGCACCAGCGTCGTCTCATAAGGCGTGCCCTCGGCAAAGCGCAGCCGCTCGATCGAGCCGATCGGCAGCCGAACGCCGTCATTGAGGATGATGCCCATCAGCTCGGCCAGCGCGTCGGGCCGGTCGCCCGAGGCACCGATCACCGTGCCGAGCGAGGGCACCAGATGCGCGAACGGGTATCCCATCTGCCGCCAATTATCGAGGATGTGACCGAAGGCGTCCTGCTCGAGCAGGATTTTGATGCGCTCGTCCTGCTTGTAGACGCTGCCCTTGAACAGCCAGGAATAGACGTCCTGGCGGACGTCCCCGCTGGCGTCGAGGACCTCCTTCCAGGAGGCGTTCGGGTGCTCCTGGAGATAGGTCGCGAGCCACAATTCGAGCGGATGGACACCGGCGACATAGCCGCGGTCCTTGAGCGACAGGCGATACGACGAATATGTCGTGTAGTCGTGCCACATCTCGTCTTCGTTCACCCCGGCCTGCGGCAGGATGCCGAGGAGGAAGTCGCGGAACGGCGCGAACCGCGCATCGGGATACATCGACAGATAGATGGTCGCGAGACGGCGCGGGTCGGGCCGTGTGTGGCGCACCATCACATCGACCATCTGTTCCGGCTTCAGCCCCCGGAAGTCCTTGTAATAGCGGTAGAGGAAGCGTCGGCCGTCGGCGTCGGCAAAGCGCTGCAGGTAGACTTCGCGGTTGGGGTCGTTGGCGTTGCTCAATAAATGCGACAGCTCGACGCCGTCTTGCGCGTCGTAATAGGTCACGATGTCGTGCATCAGCCGGATGAAGGCGAGGTTGACCGAATGTTCGAAGGCGTCAGACAGCGTCGGCTCGCCGCTGTTTTCGCTGCTTTCGAAATTGCCGAAGCTTTGCGTGCCGCCGCCGGTGAAGAAGGTGCCGGGCGCGCCGGAGTAGCGCCGCTGCATCGCCGCTTCGAGCATCGTCTCCAGGCCGCGATCGCCACTGCGCGCGAGATACCCCGCCGCCCAGCCGGTCAGCGGATCCTGTGCCGCCGCGGCGATGCGCAACAGGTCGCGCGACGGCTTGGCGCGGAAGCGCTGGTGCAGGTCGCGGATGATGTCGAGATAGGTCGCCAGGGTGCGCAGCTTGGCGGTCGAGCCGAGCATCAGCTTGCCGCCCGAATTGATGTCGAACGGCTTGTTGAGGCTGTCGGCGCGGACACGGAGGAAATTGCCGGTCGCGCCGCGCTCGTAGAGCACAAAGCTGTAGGTGACTTTGCTCGGGTCTCCGCCGCCCAGCAGCTGCTTGCCGACCATCCCCGCCGAACGCACATACGCCGGGTCGGAGAGGCGCTGCAATACCGCCATGACGCGCGCCTGCGCCGCCGGGTCGATCGTCGTCTCGGCGGTCAGGTCGAGCCGGTCGAGGCTGTAGAGGTCGGGCAGCTTGAGCAGCGACACGAGCTTGTTGCGGGTGTCTTCGGTTGCCTTCTCGCGCCCCGCCTTCACGGCCGTCACCGGCGGGGGCTCGGTGCGGAATTGCGGCCGCGCCGCGAGCGCCGCGTCGCGCAACCGGTCGTCGATGACCCCGGCCTCGGTCAGGCCGCGAAGGTATCTTTCTGTCAGCGCCGAGAGTGCGTCGCGGTCGGCGAGCAGGTAGTAGCTCGGCCGCCGCTCCGACAGGATGAGGCTCAGCACCTCGCGGTAGACCAGCCCTTTGCGCGCCCATTCGGCGGCGTCGCGCGGCGTGTGGGTGAGGATTTGTGCCGCCTGCTGATAGTCGGTGCCGTACCAGACCCACAGGGCTTCCGGCACGCCGATCACCTCGCCGTAGCCGGGCAGCGAGGCGAGCGGCGTCGAGTTGAGGTAGGTCGCGACCACTTCTTCGCGCCGCGCCATTGTGTCGGGGCCGCGCATATAGATGCGCGCGGAGGCGGTCAGCATCTGCCGCATCTTTTCCCCGACGCCGCCGGTCAGGCCGTTGGGCGAATGGCGGAACTTCTCGATCTGGGTCGCCAGCGTGCTGCCGCCGCCATAGCTCAGATGCGGCACCACCACCCGCGCCACGCGGCCGACCACGGCCAGCCCGAACCGCTTCCAGTCGACCGCGGCGTTGTGCTCGGGATACTGCTGGTCGAAAAGATAGCGGTCTTCGATGAATAGCAAGCTGTTGGTCACCAGGGGCGGAATGCTGGCGTAGTCGCGATAGGCCTTTTCCGGAAAGCGGGCGCGATAGACCTCGTCGCCGCTGCGATCGTAGATCCGCAGCCCGGCGCGGTCTTTCTCGTGGTAGATCGGAAAGCCGCCCCAGTTGATGAAGCGCATGAGGCCAGGGGACCAGTTCGCCTGGCGATCGACCACGTAGCCATGCGCGGTCAGGTCGGAAATGTATTGCGGCAACGCGGTATAGCCAAACCGCTGATCGTAGGGGCCGCCCTTGGGAAAATGGATCGCCTGGCTCGGCCCCTGCCCGACTGCGACCGACATCTTGCTGTCCAGCCGGGTGAAGTAATCGGCCTCGAGGCGCGACGTGCGCATTTCGTAGAGCGCGCCCCAGCCGATCAGGTAGATCACCCCGGCCAGCGTGCCCCAACGCAACACCGTGATGGCGCGAAGCACCGGCAGGTGCCAATGCTCCTCTCGGCGCCACCCGCGAGAGCGTGGGAGGTGCGGCGGATGGAAACGCGCGAGATGTGCCCGAACGGTATCGACGAGGGCCATGGCTGTGCAGTCCTTACCGGGTCCCCCGGGAGCGGTGCGGAGAGACAAATCGACCGAGGCGATGGGGAACGTGTGCCTCGCGGCAAGAAACGCTCGCGAAGAGCGGAGCGATCCCGGAAAGGTTGATGAATATTTACGGTTGTCGCTGCGGTTTTATTCCAACGTCTGTATTCGTTCGTGGCGATCGATATTAAAGCGCGAAATTCTTTATTTTATTGTACCGGTGCGACAGCCCCGCGAATCCGATCATCAAGTTCGCAGCGCGACACAGGCTCCGCCCTTTGTCAGGATCGCCTGGCAGAGCCGGTCGGCCTCGACACGTGTTGCGGCCGGCAGCAGCACCCGATAGTAAGGACGGGTTCCTCGGCTGCGGAGCACGCGGCCGAGGATCATCGGCTGCTTGTCCGCGAGCAGCGCGGAGAAGCGCTGCTGCGTCCGGGAGAACGAGGCGAGGGCGATTGCCTTCGAGAAATTGCCCGATAGCTGCACGCCCCACGGTGCGAGCGGCGCGCTCTCGGGATGATCCTCGCTGCGCAGCGAGGCCGTAACGTCGACGCAGGAACTTGTGTCGGCCGGCTCGGCGGCCGTCCCCTGCCGCCGGTAGGCCGCCCAGTCCTCGACGGTATGGCCGGTGATCGTGAAGACATAGTTTCGCGTTTCCACCGGCAGGGTCCCCGAGCCGGCGAGCCAGTCAGCGACGCGGTTCGCGCCGGCGTTATAGGCGGCGGCCGCGAGGCCGATATTGCCGAACTGGTGCCGCAGGTCGACCAGCAGTCGCGCCGCCTTGGGGATCGCCTGTTCGGGGTCGAAAGGATCGGCGAGGCCGCGTTCGGCCGCGGTGCCAGGCATGAATTGCGCGATCCCCTGAGCACCCTTGGGGCTGATCACGTCGGCGCGGAAGCGGCTTTCCGTCCAAACCAGGCGCGTCAGCAGCGCGACCGGGAGACCGGTGGCGCGCGCCGCCGTCTCGACAATCCGACACGCGTCGTCGACGACGCCCCCGGGCGCGGCCAGGGCCGCCGTCCCCAGGTGCAGCAGCAGCAATCCGATGACGAGCGCAACGGACCGCATCACCACGCGTGGAGCCCGCCCTCTCCGGCCACCCAGGTGCCGAGCACTTGCACGGCGTCGGGGTCGAGCGCGACCAGATCGGCGCGGTAGCCCGGTTTTAGCCGGCCGAGCCGATTGTCCAGGCCAAGGGCAGCGGCTGGGGTTGTTGAGGCCAGACGCAGCGCTTCGGTCAGCGGCAGATCGAGCAATCTCACGCAATGCCGCACCGCGCTCGCCATATCGAGCGCCGAACCGGCGAGCCGCCCTTCGGCATTGGTCAGCCGGCCGTCCCGAAGCCCGATCGATTGCCCTTGCAGGGTGAATTCCTTTCCGATGCCGCCGACCGGCGGCATCGCGTCGGTCACCAGCACCGCCTGGCCGCGCCCGCGCAGCGCAAGTCGCAGCATCGATGGCGCGACGTGGATGCCGTCGACGATCAGCCCATACCAGATGCCCGGCATTTCGAGCGCGGCGGCGACCGGCCCCGGCTCGCGCGCCGTCAGTGGTGGCATGGCATTGAAAAGATGCGTAAAACCGCCAAGACCCTCGGCCAGCGCCGCTTTCGTCTCTTCGTAGGTCGCGATCGAATGGCCGAGCGCGACCTGCACCCCCGCTCTTCTCAGCGCCGCGATAAACCCAGCCGGCACGCGCTCCGGCGCCAAGGTAACCAGGGTGGCGCCGGAAAACGGTGCGGATAAGAAGGCGATGTCGTCCTCGTCCGGCGTTCGCATCAGCGCGGGATCATGGATCCCGGCTCGCTCCGGTGACAGGAACGGCCCCTCAAAATGAATGCCGAGCACCTCGGGGCAATCGCTCATGGCGGTTGCGATGGCCTGCCGCGCCGCATGCATGGTCTTGCGCGTATCCGTAATCAGTGTCGGCAGCATCGCAGTGGTGCCAAAGCGGCGATGTGCCGTGGCGATCGCGGCAATGCCCTCGGGCGTCGGCACATCGTTGAACAGCACGTCACCGCCGCCATTGACCTGCAGATCGATAAAGCCGGGCGCCAGCCATGCGCCCGTCGGCAGCCGCGTCAACGGAAGCCCGGACGGGAGCTCCGACCGCGCCACGACCGCGCGAATTCGTGTGTCGGCAATCACCACAGCGGCGTCGCGGTGCAACGCGACGCCGTCGAACATCATATCGGCGGCGAGTGCGGAGTCGCTCATCGCGTGCGCGTCACTTTGCTCAGGTGTCGCGGGTGGTCGGGGTCGATCCCGCGAGCGGCGGCGAGGCGCAGCGCCATCCCGTAGAAACTCTGGATCAGACACAGCGCATCGGTGTCCGGGTGGTCCAGCGGCAGCGTCGGGAGGTCGGCGGCGTTGCCGCCTGCCGGGTCGGCGCAAAGCAGGCGCGCGCCCTTGCCGCGCAGCGCGTCAGCCAGGTCGCGCAGGCCGCTCGCGGTGGCGTCGGATGCGACGAACATCAGCAGCGGGTAATCCGCGCCGACCAGGGCGACCGGTCCGTGGAGAAACTCCGCGCCACTGAACGCCTCGGCATGCAGGTTGGCGATCTCCTTCAGCTTGAGCGCCGCTTCGCGGGCAATCGCCAGAGTCGGGCCGCGCCCGATGACGACCAGGCTTGCCGCCTTCGCGAGCGTCAGGGCCGATGCTTCCCAATCGAGCCGCGCGGCGGCGGCCAGTCGTTCGGGCAGTCGCCTCAGCGCGGCATGCATCGCGGCATCCTCGGACCATTGCGCGACGAGGTGCAACAGCGCCGACAACGTCGCGACAAAGCTTTTGGTGGCCGCGACGGCGCGCTCCGGTCCGGCACCGATCGGCAGCACGATATCGCACGCCGCCGCGAGTGGACTGTCGGAGTCGTTGACCAGCGCAGCAGTCACGGCCCCGGTGCGCCTTGCCGACAAGGCGGTCTCGATAAGATCGTGGCTGCGGCCCGATTGCGAAATCGCCAGGAAGAACTGATCGCTGAGGAGCAGGTCGCGGCGATAGGTGCTGGCGATCACCGGCGCGGCCGCGGCGACCGGGATCCCGAGATGGCGCTCGATCAAATGCTTGGCGAAGGTCGCGGCGTGCGCCGAGCTGCCCCGTGCGCAGGTCACGACGACCGAAGGCGGCTGCCTCGACAGGCGGTCGATAAGCCGGTGCAGCGGCGCCGCGAGCGCCTCTTCCTGTCGGGCGACGGCTTGCGGCGCCTCGCGCCATTCGGCGGCGGCGAGGCTCATTGCGCCGCGTTCCGCGTGACCGCGGCGTCACCCGCAAGGCGCAAGGCACCGGCCAGGGCGTCACCTTGCGGCGCTGCCAAACGTGGCCGTGTTGCCGCCGAAAGATACGGCTCGAGTGCCGCGGCGAGCCCGCCGACCAGCGCGATGCGCCGTGCGCCGATCTGATCCAGACGCTCGACCAATGAATCGATATGCTGGGCCGCCAGCTGCGCCAGCTCTATCCCCGCGGCATCGCCTGCCCCAGCCTCATCGATCACCAGCGGCGCGATCTCGCCATAGTCGCGCGGCGCCGCAGTCGCGCTCCAGCGGACGACGGCATGCGCATCCCGGTCGAACCGCGCAAAGACGCGGTCGAGCAGCGGTGTCCATTCGATCCGCCCGTCATGTGCCCAAAGCGCCCGGCGAATGGCCTCGCGGCCGAGCCAGGCGCCACTGCCCTCGTCCGAAACCGCCAATCCCCAGCCGCCGACGCGATGGGGCTGGCCGGCGACGCTGCCCCAACCGATGCTGCCGGTGCCGATGATGACGACGCCGCCGTCACGGCCGCCATGCGCGCCGACGCAGGCGGCTTCGGCGTCGGTGGTGACGATCGTGCGCGCGAAGGGCAGCGCGTAGCGGCGCGCTGCATCGAGTTGGTCCGGCTCGCTCGCGCCGGCGAGCGCCAGACAGGCCGTCGTTTGGCCCAGCGCGGCATGCGGCAGGCCGGCGGCGGCCAGACATTGCCCGGCGGCATCGAGCACGGCGGCGAACGCCTCGACAAAGCCTTGCCGCAGATTGGCCGGACCAGCGGTCCCTTCGCCGAGCATCTGCCCCGAGCGCCACGCCAAGCGGGCGCGGCAGCGCGTCCCGCCGCCGTCGACACCGAGGAGAAATTCGTCGTTTCCCGTCATTGTTTCTTCAACACCGCCCGAGCCGAAAACGCGCCCCGCGCGTTTAGAGCGCGTGAAGACGGAATATGCCAGTCCGCGCTACGCCGGCATCGAGCTGTGGAGCGTCGAGGAGATGCTCGACGCGATGGTCGAGGGGCAATTCGCTGCGGTGGCGGCGGTGCGCGCTGCGCGCTGCGCGCTGGAGCAAGCGACATCGGCGATCGAAATGCGGCTCAAGGAGGGTGGACGGCTGGTCTATGTCGGCGCCGGGACCTCGGGGCGATTGGCGGTCCAGGACGGCGCCGAGCTGGCGCCGACTTTCGGCTGGCCCGCCGAGCGCCTGGTGCTGCTGCTCGCCGGTGGCGAGGCGGCGTTGTCGCGCGCGGTGGAAGGGGCCGAGGATGATGCGGATGCGGCGACGGCACTGATCCGTCGGCATGAGCTCGGGACGGCCGATGCGCTGATCGCGGTGGCGGCGAGCGGCGCCACGCCGTTCACGGTCGCGGCGCTGCGCGAGGCGCGCCGCTGTGGCGCGCTGACCGTCGGCATCGCCAACAATCGCGGTGCGCCGTTGTTGCGAGAAGCCGATTGCCCGGTCTGGCTCGACACCGGGCCGGAGGCGATCGCCGGTTCGACCCGGATGAAAGCAGGAACCGCGCAGCGCGCGGCGCTGACGCTGCTGTCCAGCGCCGTGATGATCCGGCTCGGCCAGGTTTATCAGGGGCTGATGGTCGGGATGCGGCCGAGTAATGCGAAGCTCGCGCGCCGCGGGGAAGCGATCTTGATGGGCCTCTCCGGTGCCGATCGCGCGGCCGTCCGTGCCGCGCTCGACCGCGCCGGCGGCGACATCAAGACCGCGTTGCTGTTGCTGGAGGGCTGCGAGCCGGATGAGGCAGCGGCGATCCTCGACCACGCCGGCGGCCATTTGCATCCGGCGCGAGAAGCCGCGCGAGGTCGCTGGCCGCACAGGAAAGGGTTCTGACCGGCCCGAGAATTGCCGATACCGATACGCGATTTTGCCCCGACGCTGTGCTATTGATCGGCAAAAGCGACGGGACGGACGGCATGCTGAAATCGCTCGGGCCGGGCGTGGTATTGAGTATCGGGCTGGTCGGCGTTGCGCTGGGGCAGGGCTGGACAAAATTCGACGGTCAGTATGTCGGCGAACTGACCCTCGCCGGGATCGTCAACGGCAATTGCATGCAGCCGCCTTCCGGTGCGCTCTATCCGCTGACGGTCGCCGGCGGCCAAATTCGCTTCAAATACCTGCCGCGCTTTGACACAGTCCTCACCGGCAAGGTCGAGCCGAACGGCAATTTCAAGGCCGGCTACAGGTTGCGGCACGGGTTCGTGACGATGACCGGCCACATCGACGGGCGCAACCTGACCGCCGACATCGTGTCGCCCAGCTGCAACTACACCTTCAAGGTCAGGAACTGACACCTCCGCCGCCGGCGCGCCTCAATCGAGCGGCGCGTTCAACGGCTCGCGCATGCTGAGGATCGCGATCGCGCTCACGGCACCGCCGCCCATGATGTAGAAGGCCGGCGCCAGCGGATACCCCGTGACCTCGACCAGCCAGGTCGAGATCAGCGGCGCAAACCCGCCGAACAGCACGACCGCGAACCCGTAGCTGAGCGAGAGGCCGGTGTAGCGCACCCGGGTCGGGAACATCTCGGCGAGGATCGACGGGATGACGCCGGTGTAGAGCGCCTGGAAGATGCCGTGGACGGCCAGCACGGCGAGCAGCGTGGCGAACGTGCCGCCGTTCACCGCGAGCAGGAACAGCGGGTAGGCGAACACCAGATTGAGCAGCGAGCACGCCAGGATCATCGGCCGGCGGCCAAAACGGTCCGACGCGTAGCCCACCAGCGGCGTCAGGGTGACGATGATCACCCCGGAAGCCACCGCGCACGACAATGCCGAGCCCGCGGGCAGTTTCAGGGTCTTGATCGCGTAGCTGACGAGATAGATGACAAAGACGAAATTGCCCATGCAGCCGATGATGCTGAGCCCGAAAGCCTGCAGCATGCGGACACGGTACTCGCGGACCGCAGTGAGAAACGGCGACCGCTCGACGGTCCTGTGCTCGACGGCGCGCTCGAAGACCGGGGTTTCGGCGACCTTGCGGCGCAGATAAAAGCCGATCGGCCCGAGCGCGAAGCCGATGACAAACGGAATGCGCCAGCCCCAGGCGTAAAAATCCGCATCCGACAGCGTGGAGGCGAGGAGCGCCGCCGACAACGAGCCGCTCAGCGAGCCGATTTGCGTCGAAAACTGCTGCATGCTGCCGATCAGACCGCGTTTTCCGGGCGGGGCGTATTCGACCAGGAACGCCGCCGCCCCGCCCCACTCGCCGCCGGTGGAGAAGCCCTGCGCCAGACGGCAGATCAGCAACGCGATCGGCGCCCAGATGCCGATCGACTCGTATGACGGGATGAGCCCGGTAAACCCCGTGGCGCCGGCCATCAGGCCGATGGTCACGACCAGGGCGGCGCGCCGCCCCATCCGGTCGCCATAGGCGCCGAGCACGATGGCGCCGACCGGTCGCATCAAGAACGCCGCGCCGAACGTCGCAAAGGTGCTGAACAACGATCCGCTTGGGTAGAACGCCTTGGCGATCGCGACGGCGAAAAAGCCGTAGATCGTGAAGTCGAACAGCTCAAAGAAATTGCCGATCGCGCAGGACAGGATCGCGCGCCGGCAAATCCTCGCCAGACTGGCAAGCTCGGTGTCGTTCAGAGCGGCGGCGGCGTCGGTCATCGGCCCGCTTCTCCTGATATCGTCATGCCCGGACTTGTTCCGGGCATCCACGAGTGCACGCAAGAACGTTACCAGAAAGCGTTGGGCCGAAAACGTGGATGGCCGGGACAAGCCCGGCCATGACGATGATTGTGAATAAGACGAGAAGTCAGTCGTCAGCCGCCTTCGAGCTTCGGGATAAAGAATACCTCGCTGCCTTCGTGCAGCTTTTGGAAGTAGCCGGGCGCGTCGTGGATCGCGCCGTCGATCGCGACGGTGGTCTCCTCTTCGAGATGCTCGCCGAGCCCGGGATACATCTTGTCGAGCGCCCGGATGACGTCGCGCAGGGTCTTCGCCTCGATTTCGAATTCTCGCCTGCCGCCGGTATAGCGGCGGCTGAAGCCGCTCGTCAGCGTCACCTGCGCGGTCGTCATCGGAGCCGCCCGTCAGTCGTTGCTGTGCCCTAATCGGCCTGATGATCCAGCGCCGCGCGGATCTTCGGCGGTGACATCGGCAGCTCGGTCATCCGCCGGCCAATCGCATTGTCGATCGCATTGGCGATCGCCGCCATCGGCGGGCAGATATTGACCTCGCCGACGCCCTTGGCGCCGTAGGGATGCGTCGGGTTGGGCACCTCGACCAGCAACGCTTCGATCATCGGCAAGTCGCTGGCGACCGGGCAGCGATAGTCGAGGAAGCCGGCGTTATCGAGCTGGCCGTTCTGGTTGTAGATGTACTCTTCGCTGAGCGCCCAGCCGATGCCCTGGACGACGCCGCCCTGGATCTGCCCCTCGACATAGGAGGGGTGGATCGCGGTGCCGACATCCTGCGCCGCGACAAAGCGCAGGATCTGCACCTTGCCGGTCTCGGGATCGACCTCGACATCGCAGAACTGGGTGGCGAAGCCGGGCGCCTGGCCGCCGGCGTTGACCGACGCCGCGGTGGTGATCGGCCCGCCGGTCACCGCCGCCTTGCCGGCCAGTTCCTTCAACGACATCGGCTTGAAGTCCCCGACATTGCTCGAGGCCGGCTTCGCCGCGCCGTCTTCCCAGACCACGGCGTCGACATCGACGTCCCAGATCATCGCGGCGCGGGCGCGCAATTCGTCGGTCGCCTTCTTGCAGGCGTCGACCACCGCGGTGCCGGTGGCGAAGGTGACGCGGCTGCCGCCGGTCACATGGGTGTAGCCGACCGACGAGGTGTCGGCGACGATCGCGCGCACGTGGCTGTAGTCGACGCCAAAGGTCTCGGCCGCCATCAGCGCCATCGACGCGCGCGAGCCGCCGACATCGACGCTGCCGGTGGCGACGGTGATCGTGCCGTCGGAGTTGACCTGGATCGTCGCGCTCGATTCGCCGCCGCCATTGAACCAATAGCCGGAGGCGACGCCGCGGCCCTGGTTCGGCCCGAGCTTCTCCTTGTAGGCGGGATGATTCTTCACCGCTTCCAGCGTCTCGATATAGCCGCCATGGCCAAGCTTTGGCCCGTAGATCATCGGCGTACCGGGCTTCGCCGCGTTCTTGAGGCGGAGCTCGACCGGGTCCATGCCGATTTTCTTGGCGAGCATGTCGACGACGCTTTCGACCGCGAAGGCCGAGATCGGCGAGCCCGGCGCGCGATAAGCGGCGGATTTCGGCCGGTTGCAGACCACGTCGTAGCCGACCGTGTGCTGGTTCTCGATCTCATAGGGCGCGAACGCGCACAGGCAGCCGTTCATCACCGGCGACCCCGGGAAGGCGCCGGCCTGGAAGCGGAAGACCCCTTGCGCGGCGGTGATCGTGCCGTCCTTCTTGACGCCCATCTTGACCGTCATCGACGCACCCGAGGTCGGGCCGGTGGCCTTGAACACCTCGTCGCGGCTCATGGTGATCTTGACGGGCCGGCCGGTCTTCTTCGACAGCAGTCCGGCGACCGGCTCGACATAGACGACTGTCTTGCCGCCGAACCCGCCGCCGATCTCCGCCGGCATCGCGCGCAGATTGCCTACGGGGATGTCGAGCAGCTTGGCCGTCAATGCACGGACGACAAAATGCCCCTGGCTCGACGACCAGATTTCGCCCTGGCCGTCGGCGTCCATCCGAACGCTGCAGGCATGCGGCTCGATATAGCCCTGGTGCACCGCGGCGGTCTTGAAGTCCTTCTCGATGACGACATCGGCCTCGGCAAAGCCCTTGTTGACATCGCCGATGGCGAATTCGAGCTTTTTCGAGATGTTCGACGGCTTGGTCGGCGCCGGCTCGATGCCGCGGGTGATCATGTCCTCGAACAGCAGCGGCGCGCCTTCCTTCATCGCCTCGTCGACATCGATCGCGTGCGGCAGCACCTCGTAATCGATCTCGATCAGCGCCTCGGCTTCCTCGGCCACCTCCTTCGAGATCGCGGCGATCGCCGCGACCGCATGGCCCTCGTAGAGCGTCTTTTCCTTGGCCATGACGTTGCGCGACACATGCCAGAAATTGACCGCGACGCGCTCGGGGCCGATGTACTCGAACTTGTGGTCCGGAAAATCGGCGCCGGTGATGACGGCCTTCACGCCGGGCAGCGCCTTTGCCTTCTCGGTGTTGATCGACTTGATGCGCGCATGGGCGTGCGGCGAGCGGATGATCTTGCCGTAAAGCGCGCCGGGCATCGCCAGGTCGGCGGCGTACATCGCCCGGCCGGTGACCTTCGGCACGCCGTCCGGACGGATCGGCCGCGTTCCCACCCACTTGTAACGAGACGGCGCAACATCGTTCACGGCGTATCTCCTCGCTGACGAGACGGTCTGCAAAGAGTTTAGCGACCGGATGCGGCGAGGACAAATGGAAGTGGACGGACCGTCCGCGCGGTTTGAAATTCTCCTGCGGCCCACATCTTGCCTGTGGCAGACAGCTTCCGCAGGGGGCGGCTAACTGAACCGAGACCAGCCATCCAGGCCGGGAGGAGGCGGCGCGTCCTCATGCCCCTTTCCGGCCATTATCGATTGCCGCCGCTAGGTCGCCGCACTCAGGCGAAGCGGCGCGCGCCGGCTTATTCTTCCGGAACACCGGCGACGCGTATTCCGTCAATGATGTGCTCCATCTGCGCCATAAAGACCCTATGACCGCCTGCGATCCTCCTTCGCCAGGTTTGAATGGTGTAGGCCGGGTCGAGCGCCAGCCCGGCCTTCGCCGCCGATCTGGCCTCCTCGATGCGGCCAAAATGCGCGAGCGCCGCGGCTAGGTAGAGACGCGCGACGATGTAATTGCGGTTTGCCTCGATCGATCGGCGCAGCCATTCCACGGCTTCCTCATACGCCCTAAGACAGAGTTTCGCGGCGCCGGCGATGGCGAACCAGGAGTATGCCAGGGGATCCTTCGGACTAAGGCGGAGCGCCTCCCCGACATGGGCTTCAGTTTCCTCGGCGCGGCCAAGAACAGCTTTGGCGGCGCCGATCCACGAGTGCGCGAGAGCCAGATTGCGGTCGAGTTCGATCGCCCGTTCGAACTCTGCGATGCTTTCTTCAGCACGGCCGGTATGGACATAGACCGCGCCCAAAACGACGTGGCCGAGGGCATGGTCGCAGGCGAGTGACAGCGCTCGTTGCGCCGACGCTTCGGCTGATGCAAGGCGCATGTCACGATCATCGCCATGGAAGCCGATGCCAAAGGTAGCGTCCATAAAGCCGAGGCCGACGAGGGCGTCGACATTGGCGGGATCAAGCGCCAGCGCCCGCTCGAAGCAGTCACGCGCTTTGCCAACATTCTCCCGCGAAACCGTTTTTTCGTACCAGGCCTTGCCCTGAAAATAATGGTCCATGGAATCCGGGTTTGGCGATCTTGCCGCGCGACGCGCTTCCTGCGCGATCAGCGCCGTACTGAGCGCATTGGCGAGGCGCGCGACGATCTCATCCTGCATGTCGAAGAGGTCGCCAACATGCTTGTCGAACCGCTCGGCCCACAAATGATGCCCGGTCCCGGCGTCGATCAGCTGAACATTGACACGCATCCGGTCGCCGCCGCGCTGCACGCTGCCTTCGAGCACATAGCGGACATCGAGTTCGCGGCTGATCTTCGTCACATCGTAAGCGTTGTCCTTGTAGGTCGCCGCGGTGTTGCGCGCGATCACGAACGAGCCGGCGAGCCGCGACAGGTCCGTCGTCAGGCTCTCGGTCACGCCATCGGCGAAGTACTCCTGCTCGGGATCACCGCCGATATTGGCGAATGGCAATACGACGATGGACAGCCGCGGCGACGCCTCGTCCTTGTCCTCGTCCTCGTCCTCGTCAAGGATCAGCCGATAGCCGCGCCCGGAATTGGTGACGATGCGGGCTTTACCACCTTGTCCCGCGTCGAGCGCCTTTCGCAGGACGGTGATGTGAACGCGGAGGTTATTCTCCTCAACGAAGATCCCGGGCCAGACCCGCGCCATGAGCTCGTCTTTGGAGACAAGCGAACCGCGTGCTTCGGCAAGCACACAAAGGATATCGAGCGCGCGGCCGCCCAGCTGCACCGGCTCGTCACCGTCCAGCAGCCGGCGTCGGCGCAGATTGAGCCGCAGGCGGCCGATCCTGACGCCCTCGAGCATTCGTCGTCGCGGCTTCAGAACGATTAAGGATAGGCCAAGACCTTAACAAATCTCCGGATTCCTGTCCACCATCGTGGTCATCTTAAAGCGGTACGCCTGGCAAAGCACAGCGATGGTGACAAATGACTAGATCGCCGCATCCGGCGCGGCGTGTGCGTATTCAGGCCGGCTGATGGCGCTTCCCGACGTAACGACACCGGCACTGGAAACGTCAGAGCGGACGCGACGAACAATCGCTATCGGCGCTGAGCAGTCAAATTAGCGGCGCTTACTAAGGGTCGGTATATGTCGGAGAGCAGAAGTTGAGCCCGCTGTTGGTCGCGCCGAGCTCCCATGTGATAAATAGTTCTCTATTTGTTCTGGGATATCGAGCCTGTTGCCCCCATATGTGAGGTTATGCTCCGCGCGCTGGCGGTCCTCCCCTCCGTATTCGCCGTCCGGCCGCCGCTCAGCCCTGCGCCGCTGCTGATCTCGCTGTTATCCCGCTGTTCGGCCGCTGTTCTGGGTCCACCGCAGCCCGACGCCACCGGCCGACAAGGCAAGCCTCAGAACGTAAACATCGTCGCGTCGGGTTCGAGGCCGAGGAGTATCTCCCCGACCGTCTCGAAATGGCGCTGCGCGCCCTGCATCTGCTGCGAGATCGTGTGCATGTCGCGAAAACGGCGCTCGAACGGCTGGGCATCGAAAATCGCCGTGGCGCCCGCCGCGTGGTACAGCTCTTCGACGACTTCGCGGGCCTGCTTGATGGCCCAGGTCGAGGCGAGGCGGATCGTCGCATTCTGGTCAAGCGTCAACTCCCCGGTCTTGCCGGCCGCGTCCCAGATTTCGCTGAGCGAGATGACGAGGAAGGCGCGCGCCGAGCGCAGCCGGGCGCTGCTCTGCGCGACCTGCGACTGGACGACCTGGTTGTGCCGCAATGTCGCCCGGGCGCCGCGCGCGGTCTTCTCGCCGGCGAGGGCGACGAAATCGTCGTAGAACGCGCGCGCCACCCCGAGCGCCAAACCGGCGAACCCCGAGGCGTAGAGATTGCTGAAGCTGAAACGATAGAGCAGGCCGCCGGTCCGCGGTGGCATCCGGCTGCGGTCGTGCAGCACGGTGTGGTCGTCGGGCACAAACAGATCGGTGACGGTGTACTGGTCGCTGCCGGTGCCGCGCAGCCCCATGACATGCCAGATGTCGGTGATTACCGCCGCGCTCTTTGGGAACAGCAGCGAGCGCAGCACCGTGCCGCCATCGGCGCGGCGGATCGGCGCGCCGTCGGCGCCGCGCTCAAAGCTGTGCGCGCCGAGCCAGCTCGCATTGTGGCTGCCGCTGGCAAAGCTCCAGCTGCCGGTAATCCGGTAGCCGCCCGGTACCTTTTTGACCTCGGCGGACCCGCTCGGCGGACCCCAGGCGAGGATGCCGTCGGCCGGGCCGAAAATCTCGCGCGCCACTTCGGGTTCGAGAAAGGCTGCGCAGGCGCCGCAGCCATTGCCCTGGCCGACGCACCAGGCGGTGCTGGCATCGTGATAGGCGATCTCGCCCATCACATCGGAAAATTCCATCGGCGTGAGCTCACCGCCGCCAAGCTCGTGCGGCTGCAGCAGCCGGAACAGCCCGGCCTCGGCCAGCGCCAGGGTCAGCGACCGCGGCAGTTCGCGCAGCCGTTCGACCTCGTCGGCCGCCGCGGCGATCGTCGGCCCCATTGCGCGGGCCCGCGCAACCCAGTCGATCCGGTCAATGACGCTCCGATCCTCGGCGACGCCGCCCTGACTGACCCCATCCATCCGTCGCCCCCGTACTGAACCGCCGTCACGCCAGCGTAACCGAAGTCGTCGCCTCGCCCCATGTCAAGGACGCAGCCCACGCGTCGATTGCCGCAGGTTGATCTTCCTGCCGCGGCGCGTGCTAGCCTCTCCCCAACGCGCCGGCCGCAAGCCGGCGTTTCGGTTGTTGGGGGGAGGAATTTTCGATGCGCCGTCTTGGCCTTGTGCTTGTCGCCGCGCTGCTGTTCGCCGGCCCGGCCGCCGCCGAGAAATCCGGCGGCACGCTGCGGGTCTATGCCGAGGACAGCCCGGCCAGCATGTCGATCATCGAGGAGGCGACGCCGATCGCGGTACAATACGTGATGGGCGTGTTCAACAACCTCGTCATCTACGACCAGCACATCGCGCAAAACAGCCTCAAGGACATCGTCCCCGAACTCGCCGACAGCTGGTCGTGGGGCGCCGACGGCAAGGATCTCACCTTCAAGCTGCATCACGGCGTCAAATGGCATGATGGCCAGCCGTTTACCGCCGCCGATGTCGTCTGCACCTGGAACCTGCTGCTCGGCAAAGCGGAACAGAAGCTCCGCGCCAACCCGCGCAAGTCCTGGTACTGGAACCTGCAGAGCGTGACGGCCGACGCCGATGACGTCGTGACGTTCCACCTCGGCCAGCCGCAGCCGGCGTTTATCGCGCTGCTCGCCTCGGGCTGGTCGCCTATCTATCCCTGTCACGTGCCGCCGGCGCAGATGCGCCAGCACCCGATCGGCACCGGCCCGTTCAAGTTCGCCGAGTACAAGCCCAACGAAACCATCAAGATCGTCCGCAACGCGGATTACTGGAAGCCGGGCCGGCCTTATCTCGACGGGATCGACTTTACGATCATCAAGAACCGCTCGACCGCGCAGCTGGCGTTTGTCGCCGGCCAGTTCGACATGACTTTCCCGTATCTGATGACGGTCCAGCTCGAAAAAGAGCTGAAGTCGCAGATGCCGAAGGCGGAGTGCATGCTGGCGCCGGTCAATTCGAGCGCCAATCTGATCACCAACCGCGACAAGCCGCCCTTCGATAACGTCGATCTGCGCCGCGCGATGGCGCTCACCATCGACCGCAAATCGTTTATGGACATTCTTGCCGAGGGGCAGGGCTTTATCGGCGGCGCTATGCTGCCGCCGCCGGTGGGCCTCTGGGGCATGCCGCCCGACATGCTCAAAACCATCCCCGGCTACGACCCCGATGTCGCGAAAAACCGCGCGACGGCCAAGGAGATCATGACCAAGCTCGGCTACGGCCCCGACAGGCATCTCGCGGTCAAGGTGTCGACGCGCAACCTGTCGGTGTTTCGCGACCCGGCGACGGTGTTCCTCGACCAGCTCAAGGAAATCTGGGTCGACGCCGAGCTCGAAGTGATCGAAACCGCCAACTGGTTTCCCAAGATCGTCCGCAAGGACTACGCGGTCGGCCTCAACCTGACGGCCGGCGGCGTCGACGACCCCGACCAGCAGTTCTTCGAGAATTACGCCTGCGGGTCGGAGCGCAACTACACGGGGTACTGCAACAAGGACATCGAAAAGCTGTTTGGCGAGCAGTCGCAGATGACCGACCAGGAGGCGCGCAAGAAGCTCACCTGGGAGATCGACAAGAGGCTTCAGGAAGACGGCGCGCGGCCGATCATCTATCACTGGCAGGGTGCGACCTGCCGGCGGCCCGAGGTCAAGGGCCTCACGATCATGGTCAACAGCGCCGCCAATGGCTGGCGCTGGGAGGATGTCTGGCTTGACCGATGACCGTCGCGCCGCGGTGCGCCGCGGCTCGACCGACCCGTGTTTCGCGCGCTAGGATCGGCCAAATCATTTGGAGGAACGCCATGGCGGCCAATGTCCAGAGCTACGATCGCGAGGCCGAGGATCTCGGCAATATCGTCGGCCTCGAACACGTCAATCTGCAGATCCCCGATCAGAGCCTCGGGACCGCGTTCTACATCATGGGGTTGGGGCTGACGCGCGACCCGTACATGAATACCGGGCTCGCCAACATGTGGATCAATGTCGGCAAGAGCCAGTTCCACCTGCCGACCGGCGAGCCCTGGGTGCTGCGCGGGGCGATCGGCCTGGTCACGCCGGACCGGGCGGCGCTGCTGAAGCGCCTCGACAACGTCAAAAAACCGCTCGCCGGCACCCAATTCGCGGTGCGCGAGACCAATGACTGCGTCGCGGTGACCTGCCCGTGGGGCAACCGGTTCAACATGCACGCGCCGGACGAGGCCCGGTTCGGTGCCGTCACGCTTGGGATGCCCTATCTCGAATTCGACGTGCCGATGGGCACCGCCAAGGGTATCGCCAAGTTCTACAAGAAGATTTTCGACGCCAAGACCTGCGTCGAGGGCAAGGGCGAAGAGCGGGTCGCGCGGGTCAGCGTCGGCCACAATCAGGAGCTGCGCTTCCGCCAGCGCCGCGCCAAGCCGGCGTCCTATGACGGCCACCACATCCAGGTCTACGTGCAGAACTTCTCGAAGCCCTACAAGGAGCTGATGAAGCGCGAGGTGATGACCGAGGAGTCGAACGCCTACCAGTACCGCTTCGAGCACATCGTCGATGTCGACACCAACGAGACGCTGTTCGAGATCGAGCACGAAGTGCGCAGCATGACCCACCCGCTCTACGCGCGGCCGCTGGTCAACCGCAACCCGACACAGTCGCAGCAGAGCTACCAGATGGATGGCGACGAGTGGAACTGGCAGATGCGGGTCGGCAACCCGCGCCTCCCCGTGCCCGAATTCACCTGGCCGCGCGCCCAACCGCTCAAGCAGCGCCGCGCGACCCGCATGGCACGGGGGATGTAACCGCCTTCCACCCCCACCCCAACCCTCCCCCATCGAGGGGGAGGGGGATGCCCGCCGCTTGCCGTACCCTCCCCCTCAATGGGGGAGGGCTGGGTGGGGGTGCCACGCGGGGAGGATTAGAGTGCGGGTCAGTCGGGCGTGCGGGTCGACTGCCAGGTGACCATCTGCCACTTGCCGCCCTTGTTGGCGTAGACGTCGGTAAAGCGCACGCCAAAGCTGTTCGGCTTGCCATTGGCCATGACGCTGATCTTGCACTCGCCGGTCAGCACCACGGTGTCGCCGAGGTCCTGCGCCTTGACGTTCGACGGCACGACCGAGGTATAGACCGTCGACCCCGACTCCATGTTGCCGATCAGGCTCTGCTTGGTGTCAAGCCGGGCCGAGGAATGCGTGTAGACCAGTTCGTCCGAGATCACCTCGTTGAGCGTGCGGATATCCTTCTCGGCCATCGCGGTCATCCGCTTGCGATCGAGGTCGATGATCATCTGTCCGTTGCCTGCCATGTCTCTCTCCCTTGGTGAAATTCGAATTGTTGTCCGCTACCCCCATCCCAACCTTCCCCCGCCAGCGGGGGAAGGGCCACATCCGAGCACTAACCGGAGCCTCGCCCTACCCTGCCGGCGGGGGAGGGATGGGGGTGAAGCCTACCGCACCTCCAGCACCAGCTTACCCTGCAGGTGGCGCGCTTCGCTGACGCGGTGCGCTTCGGCCGCGTCGGCGAGCTTATAGCGGGTGATCGCCGGCGGCCAGACCGCGCCGGCGGCGAGCAATTCGGCCATCCGGTCGAGATGTGCGCGATCGCGGTCGACCTTGGGGCGCAGCACCTGGACATCGGTCCGGCTCGGCGCGAAGCCGGCCGGCGCGGCGGCGATCCACACGAGGCGGCCGCCCGGCTTCAGCACGTCGTAGGAGCGCACCTGCACCTCGCCGCCGACCGTATCGAAGATGACATCGCAGACCTGGCCGAGCTTGGTGAAATCTTCTTTCTGGTAGTCGATGATGTGGTCGGCGCCGAGCTTCTTGACGTAATCGTGGTTCTTGGCGCTGGCGGTGGTGATGATATGCGCGCCGATATGCTTGGCGAGTTGGATCGCAAAGCCGGCGACGCCGCCAGCCCCGCCCTGGATCAACACCGTCTCGCCCTGCTTGAGCTTGGCGGTGTCTTCGAGCGCCCAGATTGCGGTAAGGCTGGTCAGCGCCATCGCCGCGGCCTCCGCGTGGCTCAGCTTGGCGGGTTTCTTGGCGATGATCGCCGCCTTGATCGCGATCTTCTCGGCGTAGGCGCCCTCGGTGCCGGGGATCGTCACGCCGACCACCTCGTCACCCACCTTGAGGTCGGCGCCTGGCCCGACGCCGCTCACCACACCGGAGAAATCGCGGCCCAGGATATGCGGGAATTTGAGGTTGCCCGCGGCGTAATGGCTCCCGCCGAGCCGCATCTTATAGTCCGCGGCATTGACGCTGGCGGCATGGATGTCGACGACGACATCGCCCGGTCCGGCCAGCGGATCCGGCGCGTCGCCGTAGACCAGCTTATCGATCCCGCCATGTCCAGTCAGCAGCACCGCCTTCATGCGCGTCCTCCGTTTCGCTTTGGTGGAGAGATTACACAAAAGAACAGCTTACCGCGAAGGACGCAGAGGGGATGCGGCGCGCCGCGAAGCGCTCAATTTACCACGGAGCGACAGAGACCCTCTCGATCTCGCCGGTCGGATGGCACGAGCGTGGAAATCCTTAAAAGGTAAATGCGGTTCCTACTTAATTAATTCTTCACGTTGATTAAGCCAGATCAGACGCGGGGTGGGTAAAGGGAGCGCCCAATGCGATTGGTCTTTGTGTGCCTCGTTTTTTGTACAGGGATTTTGTATTGGCTCTATCACGCGGTCGATAAGGTCAATCAGTCATTCGGCTTTGGCTGAGTCCTGGCTGCATCTCCATCGCTATTCGGCATCGCCAAAAGAACGCTCCCCGCGGCGACCGCGGGGAGCTTCCTGTTCTCTCGTCAGGGCCGGCGGCTTGCTTCCGGCGGTGACGGGGTGTGCCCGGCTCTCAGCCGGGATGGCTTCCGTCAATTCGGGTGGAACACCAGCGTGCGCAGTTCGATGCTTTCGCGCGGGAAGGCGTCGGCCGGCGTCGTCGGATCGGTGAACGAGGTGTGCGGCATGAACCGCGCGCGCCCGTCGGTCTTCGAATCCATGATCTTGAGCAGCAGCGCCTCGTCGCGCCGCAGCTCCGGCGCGTAGTACCATTTGTGCGCCGGGCTGTAGGTCACCGAATAGGTTTCGCCGACGCGGTTCTTGTAGACGAGGTCCGATTCGACCAGGTCGTGCTGGTCGACGGTACGCGAGTCGCACAGCGCCAGCGGCGCGTCCTGCAGCGGGCCCTTGATCGGCCGCCACAGATTGATCACCTCCACCCGGCCTTTCAGCAGCTCGTCGGCTTCGTCGGGCAGCAAGTCACGGACCCGTTGCGGGCCGGAGCGCGCGGTGTGATCGACATGCACGCGGGTCGCCGGCTGGCGAGGGCCGTTCCGCGAATAGTCCTGTAGGCCGACGACGCGGCGGCGCTGCAGATGGTCGAAGATGAAGACGCGGCTGGCGCCGGTGTAGTCCTTGATGAACGCCTCGGCCTCCGAATAGTAGACGCGGCGGACCTCGTCATCGTCCCAGAAATCCTTGACCGCGGTGCGGTGCTCGATCAGGCCGAAGCCCTCGCGGTCGAGGTTCAGCTCGTGCTGTATCGGCCGCATGTCGTGGATCTGCATCTTGTGCGTGTCGTAGGTCATGTTCGAGCGCGGCTCGCCGGGCTCCGGGTCGTAGGCGAGGTAGCGCGGGCGTTCGGCCATCGGGGCCATGTAGTTGAGGTCGCCCTCGACATAGGAAAGTTTGGCACGATCGATCATCGGTCAGGTCCTCCGGTGAAGCTTGGCGCGGGCGCTCAGAACGCCGGGAAGCGCGGGTACGCATCCGCGGCACTGCGACGGGCGGCAGTCCGCTGGTCGTCGGGCAACGATACCATTTCCGTGAACCATTTGCCGAGAGCCTGCGCGGCCCGGTGCCACAGACCCGTCGTCTTCGTCATTTGATGCTTGTCCATGACGGCTACTCCTTCCAGAACGGCTTGTTGGCGAGGTATTCGGCGTCGGCGCGGGTGATGCCGATATCCTGCAGCATCATGTCGCTGAGACCGGCGAGCTCACGCCGCTGCTTCGCCCGGCGCTGCCATTGGCGCAAGGTCGAGAGCGGATGAAAATGCATGGCTGACATGATTAGAACTCCTAATCCGACAGAGGAGCGTCGATCAGCTCCTTGTCGGTGAAAGTGGGCGTGTTCATATCAATCGACAAACGAGAGTTTCTCAGGCATCGATTTAGAAAATCTCATGCGATCAAATGGACACCTGCCGCCGCTGAGCGCGCTGCGGGCCTTTGAGGCGGCGGCCCGACTGCAAAGCTTTTCGAAGGCGGCGGATGAGTTGAACGTGACCCCGGCGGCGGTCAGCCACCAGATCCACGCGCTCGAAGAGGACCTCGGCGTCAGCCTGTTCAACCGCCGCAACCGCGCCGTCGAGCTGACCGCTTCGGCGCGGATGCTGCTGCCCGGCCTCACCGAAGCGTTCGCCGGCATCCAGAATTCGGTGCGCCGGCTGCGCTCCCATAACGACACCGGCACGCTCAACGTGACCGCCTCGCCGTCTTTTGCGGGGAAATGGCTGGTGCAGCGCCTGCACCGCTTTCAGGAGCAACACCCCCAGGTCGATGTGCGGATTTCCGCCACGGATACGATGGTCGATCTGACGCGCGGCGATTTCGACATCGCCATCCGCTACGGCGCCGGGCGGTACCCGGGGCTCGACGTCGAGTTGCTGATGAGCAACGAGGTGTTTCCGGCGTGCAGCCCGGCGCTGTTGCGCGATGGCCCGCCGCTCGAAACGCCCGCCGATCTGCGCCATCACGCGCTGATCCACGACCAGCAGATCGACCGGGATCCGCTGGCGCCGACCTGGTCGATGTGGCTCAAGGCCGCTGGGGTCGATGGCGCCGACGCGGCGCACGGGCTCAGCTTCAACAACAACGTGCTGGCGCTGGAGGCGGCGCTCGCCGGGCACGGCGTGACCCTGGCCTACAGCACCGTAGCCGCTGCCGACCTTGCCGCCGGGCGGCTGGTGCGGCTCTTTTCGCTCTCGCTGCCGGACAATTTCGCCTACTACATCGTCACCGCACCGGGCGCGCTCGAACGCCCCAAGGTCAAAGCCTTCCGCGACTGGCTGCGGCAGGAGGCGGACGCCTAGAGGGCTGTATTCCGCCGCGCTGCGGCGCAGCGAACCCGGAACCCATGAACACGAACTTCTGCAGGCGAGCTTTGGCGTCTCGCTTTCATCGGCAACCGCCCGTGTTCATGGGTTTCGGGTCTGGCGCGATGCGCCATCCCGGAATGACAGCTGGATGAGGATCTACCGGTACATCCGCAGATGCAGGCTCGGGTGCCAGAGGAGCTTGCCGAGGCCGCCGACGGCTTTTGCCATGACCGGCAGCCAACGCTTATGGTTGAGCGCCTTGAGCACAAGGCCGGCCGGACCGTAGAGCGCGACCTGCGCGCATCCGGCCGCCATCAGCCGGAGCGCGCGGCCGAGTTCGCGCGGCTTGACCGTGGTGCACACAAAAGTCGTGGTTTGGGCGCCGCGAAAGGCGCGGCGCAGCAGGTAGTCGGCTTCGAGCCGGTCGGCGGGCACGCTCTCCCAGGCAACCGCTTCGCCGCACCATACCATCTTGCAGCCGCGCCGGGTGAGTTGGCGCAGGAAGACTGTGTCCTCGCCGCCGGTGCGGCCGAGGCGCGGCAGGAACGGCTCGTCGCTTACAAAGCACTGCGCCTTGTCGAAAAAGCTGTTGCCGATGTTCCAGCGCAGCAGCGGCGTGCCGGTTGGGACGCGGGCGTCGCGGGTGTAGACACGCCGGCGATCGGCGTCGATCGCCGGCCCGTCCGCGGGGAAGCGCGGCAGGACCGGCCCGACCACCGCATCGGCGGCGAATTTCTGCAGCGTCGCGAAAAAATGCGCGAGCCAATCCGTGTCCGCCTCCTCGTCGTCATCGAGAAAGGCGAGATAGCGGCCGGCAGTGCGGGCGACGCCGGTGTTCCGGGCGTGCGAGATGCCCGGGCGTTGCTCATGGATGTAGCGCACCGGCACGGCGGTCTGCGCGGCGATCGCGTGCACGATCGGCTCGGCCGAACCGTCGGGGTCGTTGTCGACGACGACGATCTCGAAGGTCGTCGCGACGCCCTGCTGCGCCAGGACACTGTCGATCGCCCGCGCCAAATCCTCCGGCCGACGGAAGGTGGGGATGACGATGCTCGTTTCGATCGTCGAAGTCATAATGCCTGCGCTGCCACCGCAATCGTCCGCGAGGCGAGCATCGTGGCCGGCGATTAATTTATCGACAACGCAATCGCGCTAAGAGGTGAGGCCGCCGATCGCCCCATATGCAGGACCCTCATGAAGGCGCGGCACCTATTACGCCGCGCTGGGACTGGCCGGCACGGCCAATCATCTCGGACCGATGTTCGCGCTCGGCGATCTGGGCGAAGCGTACGCGCACGGGCATGAGATCGCCTGCCACACCTTTTCTCATCGCGACTGTGCCCGCGTGCCGGCCGCCGAGATCGCGGCGGAAATCGAGCGTAATGCCGCCGCGCTGTCCGCGACCCTCGGCGGCGCGCCGATCGAGAACTTCGCCTATCCGTTCGGCGGCGTCTCGCAATCGGCGAAGGGCGTGCTTGCGAAACGCTTCGTCTCGTGTCGCGGCACCGGGAAGGGCCTAAACCGCGGGACGGTGGACCTCGCCGATCTGTTCAGCACCAGCCTCTACAGCCACAATTTCGACCGCGGCCGGCTATGCCAGCTGATCGAGGATGCCCAGGCCGAGAACGCCTGGCTGATCTTTTATACCCATGACGTGGCGGACGAGGCGTCGCCGTTCGGCTGCACGCCGGCGCACTTCCGGTCGATCGTCGCCTACGCGGCCGAAAACCTGCCGGTGCTGCCGGTGCGCGATGTGCTGGCCGGGCTCGGCTTGGCTAGCGTGGTTGAGACACGCGCCGCCTAGCGGCACCAGGGCAACGCCGAGCGGATGTCCCAGGCGAGCCGGTGGACGGTCGGCTCGACCATCCAGCGCGTGCCGTGCATCACCGCGACGAGACAAGCGGCCGACAAGGCCAGCCATTTGAGTGGCAGCGGCGGCGACTCTTCGCGACCGAGCGACATGCGAAACAACACCAGCGCCGCGGTCCCGACGCCAAAGCCGAACGCGATCTCGGCGGCCGTATGGTCACGCAGCAGCCAGCGCGACAGGCTGATGCCGACGATCGCGAGGCTCGCGACGATCGCCAGGGCTCGGCGCCGCCCGGTCGGTAGGTGCGCGCCGATCAGCATCGCCAGCGCGCCGTAGACCAGCACGCTCATCGCCGTATGGCCGCTCGGGCTGGCGATGCCGCCGACTCCCGGCCCGCAGGCGGCGAAAATCACCTTGAGCACGCCCATCGTCACGGCGCAGCCGCCGGTCGCCGCCGCCCAGCCGAACGCGATCTGCCGCGCGCCCGCCGCCCACAAAAAGACAAAGACGAGCAACGCCAGCGGCACCGTCACCGCGCTGTCGCCGAAATCGGTGACGAAATCCCAGACGGACACGAAGCTGATGCAGTCTTTCAGCTTACGCGGCGGTGGCGCTGACCATTGAGTTGCCGGCCATTGCCGCGAACGCGGCGAGCTGTTCGGTGCTAAAGCGGGGGTGCTCGATCGCGTCGAGATTGGCGCGCAGATGCGCCTCGTCAAGCATCGAGCAGAGCACCACCGCGACATTGGGCGCCGCCAGCGCGTAGCCGAGCATCGCGCGGTGAACGTCGCCGCTCGCGAGCGAGCCGGCGAAGCGGGCGGCGACGGCGCCGCTGTTGGCGAACGGGCTGTGGCAGATAAAGCGCTGCGCGTGCCCCGGCAAAGCGGCGGCGTTCGGCGTGCCGATGCTGTTGGGAAACTGGTAGAGCAGCCGGTCGCCATGCCTGGTGTCGAGCGGGGCGATTGCGGCGATGTCGCTGGCTGCGCCCCAGGCGCGGATTTTCCCGGCCGCGACCTGGGCGGCGAGAAACGCGGCGAGCTCGTCGCAGAGATCGCCGGCAACGCAATCGTGCAGGAAGAGGATGTCGAGATAGTCGGTCTTCAGCGCCGCGAGGCTCTGGTCGAGCGAGGTTCGCGCCGCGGCCACCGAGAAGCGGTCGGTCGGTCGCGTCGCGACGCCGACCAGCGAGCGCATCACCGACCGTGCGCCCGGCACGCTCGCCGCGAGCTTCTGCGCGATCGGCTTCAGCACGCGCAGCGCGCCGGCGGCGCGGGTCGCGGTCAGACCGAATTTGCTGGCGATCACGACGCGGTCGCGTTGGCTTGCCAGCGCCTCGCCGACCAGCGCCTCGGCTTCGCCGTAGCCGTAGAGTCGCGCCACGTCGAAATGGGTGACCCCGCCGTCGAGCGCGGCGGCGATCGCCCGCAGCGATGGCGCGCGCCCGACGCGGCCCATCACGCCGCCGCAGCCAAAACCGAGCCGCGACGACGGCGGCAGACCGGGAGCAAGGGTTCGGTAATCCATCTCGTCTACACACCACTCTCGCCAATTCGAGCGCCTGAGTACGCGATGATCTGTCAAGAAATCCCTTCCGACCTGATCGGCGCCGCGCCGGTGCTGATCGTCGGCGCCGGCCCTGCCGGCATCGTGCAAGCACTGGAGCTGCGTCGGCACGGCATCGAGGTCGTGATGCTGGCCGGCGGCGCGGACGGCCTTGACCCGGCCTTTCAGGCGCAGGCCGACGCCGAGATCGTCGATCCGCGGCGCCATGCGCCGATGCAGATCGCGGTGCGCCGCGCGCTCGGCGGCACCTCGCTGCTGTGGGGCGGCCGCTGCGTGCCGTTTGACGATATCGATTTCGCCGATCGTCCCCATGTCCCGGATGGCGGCTGGCCGCTTCGCCCCGCGGACATCGCGCCCTGGTACGCGGTCGGCATGCGCTACCTCAACGCCGGCGCTCCCGATTTCACCGCGCCGCTCTCCGGCGTGCCGGGAATGGCCGATTGCCGCCTCGACGCGCTCGAACGCTGGAGCGAGCGGCGCAATCTGCGCCAGTTGCACGCGATGGCGCTGGATGGCGATCCCGGGCTGCGCATCCTGCTCGGCGCGGTGGCGACGGGCATCGAGATCGATCCGGCCACGGGTCGGGTGGACGGCGTCCGCGTGTGTCTGCCCTCTGGCGTGCGCACGATGCTGCGCGCCCGCGCCGTGGTGCTGGCGTGCGGCGGACTGGAGACGACGCGGCTGATGCTGGCGGCACGGATGGATCAGCCCCGTCTGTTCGGCGGGCCCGAGGGGCCGCTCGGCCGCTTTTATATGGGTCATTTCGAGGGCCGGATCGCCGATGTCGTGTTCGCTCCGTCGCTGCCCGAGGACGCGTTCGACTTCTTCATCGATGGCAGCGACCGCTACGCGCGGCGCCGCATCGTCATCGGCGCCGAAGCGCAGCAGCGCCACGGCCTGCTCAATATGTGCGCTTGGCCGGACAACCCGACGCTCAGCGAGCCGTCGCACCGAAGCGCGATCCTGTCGCTCGCCTATCTGAGCCTCGCCGCGCCGGTGCTCGGCCGTTTGCTCGAGCCGGAGGCGATCCGCCGCAAGCATCTGGAGCATGGCGTCGACGCGGTGTGCCGGCATCTGACGAACATCGTCGCCGGCCTGCCTGAGGCGGTGCGCGAAGCCGCGCGTTTCCTCTATCGCCGCTATGGCACGACGCCGCGCCTGCCGGGCTTTTTTATTCGCAACAAGGCGCGGCGCTACGCGCTGTTCTACCATTCCGAACAGGCGCCTAACCCGGCGAGCACGGTGTCTCTCGGCGCGACGTGCGACGCGCTCGGCCTGCCGCGGCTCAAGATCGATCTCCGCTACCGCGATGCCGATGTGGCCTCGGTTGTCGCCGGCCACGAGATCATCGACCGCAACCTGCGCGACGCGGGCATCGGGCGGTTGGAGCATCATTTCCCAGCCGAGGAACGGCCGGCGCGCGTCTGGAACCAGATCACCGACGGCTATCACCAGATCGGCACGATCCGCATGGCGGCTGATCCGGCGCGCGGCGTCGTCGACGCCGATTGCCGGGTGCACGGCTCGCCCAACCTGTTCGTCGCCGGCAGCGCGGTGTTTCCGACATCCGGTCAGGCCAATCCGACCTTGCTGATCACGGCGCTCTCGGCGCGGCTCGCGGCGCATGTGGCGCGGCTGGTTCGGGAACTGCCGGAGCCCTCCGGCGACAGCACAAATTTCCGCGAAGAGGCGACGGCCGCTCGTGCCATTAGACCTTCATTTACGCCTGTGCCCGATCCTGCGGCGGTGACGATGGCCGAGTGAGTTCGGCCGGGTGCTCGTCTCCACGGCGAGGTCGATAAACGTGCCGAATAAAGTCATCATTATTGGTGCCGGTCCTTACGGGCTTTCGCTTGCCGCGCATTTGCGCGGCCGCGGCGTCGGGTTCCGCATCTTTGGCGAGCCGATGGGCAATTGGCGGCACAAGATGCCGCGCGGCATGCTGCTCAAATCCGAGGGTTTCGCGTCGAACCTCGCCGATCCGGCCGACGATTTTACCCTCGGCGAGTTTTGCGCCGCCAACACGCTGCCGTACGAGGCCGAAGGGCTTCCCGTGCCGCGCGAGACTTTTATCGATTACGGCCGGGAATTTCAGTGGCGTTTCGTGCCCGAGGTCGAAGAGCGCCTTATCGTCTCGCTGCGTCGCTCGGGCGACAGGTTCGCGGCGCGGCTCGACGATGGCGAGATCGTCACGGCCGGTCGGGTGGTGATCGCCATCGGCGTCAGCGATTTCGCGTTTATGCCGCCGGTTCTTGCTTCGTTGCCCGGCGAGCTCGTCAGCCATGCCGCGGCCCACGAGGATCTGGCGAAATTCGCCGGCCGCTCGGTTGCGGTGATCGGCGGCGGCTCGTCGGCAGTCGACATCGCGGCGCTGCTGCATGAAGCCGGCGCCGGCGTCCAGCTGGTGACCCGGCGGGCGCGATTGCCATTCCACAGCCCGCCGGAAGCGCATCGCTCGATCCGCGACAGGTTGCGCGCGCCGATGACCGGGATCGGCCCCGGCTGGCGCAGCACGTTCTACACGCGAATCCCGCAACTGTTCCACTCGCTGCCGCCCGATCTGCGGATGCGGATCGTCAGCACCTGGCTCGGTCCGGCCGGCGGCTGGTACATGCGTGAGCGGGTGGTCGGCCGTGTGCCGTGCCTCGAAGGCTATGCGCCGCAAACGGCCGATGTCAGCGCCGGCCAGGTCCGCCTGCGTCTGGCGCGCGCCGACGGCTCGCAGCGGGTGATTGCCACCGATCACGTGATTGCGGCGACTGGCTACAAGGTCGATATCGGCGCCGTGGGGTTTATCGACGAGACCCTACGTCGCGAGATTGCCGCGGTGTCGGGTTTGCCGGTCTTGTCGCGCGAGTTCGAGACCTCGGTCCCCGGCCTCTATCTTGTCGGACCAGCCGCGGCGTACAGCTTCGGCCCGATGTTCCGCTTCGTGTTCGGCGCGCGCTACACCGCCCGCCGGCTGGGGCGTCATCTCGCGGGCACGGGTTTGCGTCTTCCGTCGCGGCAGGTACCGGCGCTGGCCGCTCGATGAACCGAGCGCCGGTCCGTTTTCCTCTCGCCTGAGCCGATCGCCGTGAACGGGCTGATGCTCGCCTTCGCGTATACGCTGCCCTATCACGTGATGCGCGTCGCTGCCGCCGCCGGCCTGCGCGTTCATGTGCTTGGCGCCGGGCCGTCGCGCGCCCTCGGCGCCTCGCGCTGCTGCCGCAGTTACCGCGAGACCCGGTCGGGGGGTGACCCGGAAATCCTGCTTGCCGAGATTGGCGAGCTGGCCGATCGCCAGCGGATCGATGTCATGTTTCCCTCGGACGACGTGTCGACCCGGATGCTGGCCGCGCTCGCCGGCCGGCTGCCGGTGCGCTGCGTGCCGTTGCCGGACCTCGCGACCTTCGATCTGATGAACGACAAGTGGAATTTCACGCGCTACTGCCTGGCGAACGGCATCGGCGCGCCGGAAGTCTGGCTGCTCGACAATGTCGCCCGGTTGCGCGCGGCGCTCGCCGGAGGCGAGATCGCCCTGCCGATCACCGTGAAGCCGACGAACCAGTCGGGCGGTGCCGGGGTATGGCATGTCGTTGAGCCGGCCGACTTGGCGCTGCTCGACGCGATCGATTATCGGCCGATCCTGGCGCAGCGCTACATACGCGGCGACTCGGTCAGCATCACGCTGCTCTGCGAGCATGGCCGCGTCAGCGCGTACGTAGCTCAGCAACGCGACGCCGCGCGATTCCGTGTCCTGAGCAACGATGATCTGCTCGACAACGCCGCCCGGCTCGCGGCCCTGACCAGTTATCACGGCATCGCCAATTTTGACGCGGTGCTCTCCGCCGAGGACGGCCTCGCCTACCTCGTCGAGTGCAATCCGCGCTTCTGGTATTCGATTTACCTGGTGATGATCGCGGGGCTCAATTTCGTCGAGCTGGCGCTGGCGCCGCCCGCCGCCCTGGCGACCTTGAAGAGCGGTAAGATCCGGCTCTCGCTACGCCGGGCTCTCACCAGGCCGTGGCAGGCGAGCCGGCTGGACAGAGCGCATGCGGCGTATTGTTTGAGCGATCCTGTGGTCTTCGGCCTGCAACGGGCCAAGGTCTACGACGACAGTGTGGTCGCGGTTCCAGCCGCACCGGCGGCCGGGACCGCGGTGCGCCGTCCCGCGACCGCGTAGGCGTTAGACGTTCCTTTACCGTCCGCGCGGCACTCTGGGTTGCGATTGTCAACAGCCCATTCCCCAAGGGAACTCTTCGCGACCTCCGATGACCGATCAGCTTGCGCAACTCGATACGGCCCAGTTGTTCCGCAGCGTCCGCGCCGCGCGTTCCTGGGTGCGGGCGGGCATCGCCAAGCTCGAGACCTCACCGGTTCCCGGCTGCGTCTTGATGAAGCCGGGCAACGGCGGGACCCCGGTCTTCATGCTGCCCGGCGCGGCGGGGAGCGTCCTGCAGATCGCGCCGCTCGCCAGCGCGATGACGGTGCCGATGCCGGTCTACGCGATCAAGCCGCGCGGCCTGGAGCCGGGCGATGCGCCGTGCGAAAACCTCGTGGAGATGGCGGAATACGCGATCGGCGTGATGCGGCGAGTGTGGCCCAGCGGTCCCTATCTGCTGGTCGGCTATTCCGCGGGTGGGCTGGTCGCCCTCGAAATCGCGCGTCAGCTCACCGCCGCCGGCGATGACGTGCCGCTGCTGGTGCTGCTGGACACTTATCCGAGCCGGGAGACCTGGCCGTTTGTCTGCCATGTCGAAATCTTGGCGCGGCAGTCGGCGCGGGCACTGGGCGCGCTGTGGCGGCTGGGCTGGCGGCACGCGGCCGGCGACGCCGCGCGGCGTATTCGCAGCCTGTTCCTCTATTTGACGGCAAGCGGGCTCAGGCTGATGACGCCGCCGCCGATCGTCGCCGAGGGCAGCGACGCCGCCTCGCGGCGCGTCCACCTCGCGACCTACAATGCCGGCGAGGCCTATCGCCCGTCGCGCTATGACGGCAAGGTGGTCTTCATGCAGCCGGAATTCGTCCCCAACCTCGAACCGCGCGCGCCGCGGCGGGTGTGGGGCCAGTTTCTGCCGAACCTGGTGATTCGCCGGGTGCCGAGTTCGCATTTGGGCATGCTCGACGAGGGCGCGGCGGGTGCCGCGGCGGCGATTTCGCGCTGTCTCGACGAGGTTCTGGCCTGATACTCTCAGTGCGGCGGATATTTCCCGAAAGGGGCTAGGGTGGTCGGCGTCTACGAAGCGTTACAGCGCGTGCGGCAAGGCGGTTACGATCGCCAGCTGCCCGGCGGACAGACGGCTCCTCTGGTAGAGCCGCCGCCGGCGATCACGCGGACCCCGGGTCCGATCGCGATGGAGCTGACGCCGCTGTTGTCGGCGGTACGGCCGCTGCTCGACGGCGGCAAGGGCGCGGTGCTGCATTTCGTCGCCGCCGCGAAGGGCGAGGGGACTTCGACGCTGGCGCGCGAATTCGCGCTGCTTGCGGCGACCACCGGCCGGCGCCGCACGTTGCTGATCGATGCGGCACGCCGCGACCCCGAGACCGCGCGTTCTTTCGGCTGCGACGTCACCCGCGGGCTGGTCGACGGCGCCTGGATCGGCCATGACGACACCAGCCTGCGTCGTCCGGTGCCGGGCACCATGCTGTCGGCCGCGTGTCTTGTCGGGACGCGCGGCAATGCGCCTGCCGACCCCGCGACGCTGAACGCGCTCTACGAGCAGCTGCGGCAAGAATTCGAGCTCGTCATCGTCGATTGCCCGGCCATGGAGGCCGGCGAGTATTCGACGCTGCTGCCCGAGGAAGCGGACGGCATCTTCCTGGTGATCCGCGCCGAGAGCACCCGCCCGGCGGTGATCTCGCACGCCAAGACGCTGATCGAGCAGGCCGGCGGCCATTTCCTCGGCGCCGTCCTCAATGCCCGGCGCAACTACATCCCTGGGTTTCTGTATCGGCTGCTGTAGTTTTCCATCGACCGACCATCCTGGCGAAGGCCGGGATCCATTTGACCGACGTCCGGACCGTTGAAACACGGGCCCGGCCTTCGCCAGGGTGGTTTCCTGGAGCGGCATCCAATCACGATCGAATCGTAGTGCCGGCCCCCACCCCGACCCTCCCCCGTGTACACGGGGGAGGGAGAGCCGCGCAGCGGCTGGGAGGGGGCTGGCACCATCGCTTCAGCCGGACGGATTTCACTCTAAACGGCAAGTCGGCCGCTCTTATCGGTTAGTTAAGCGCTCCGCGGCAGAGTGCCGGGATGATCTCGGACCTTGGCGTTCTCGGCCGGCCGCGGCTTGCGGCGCTGGCGGCACGCTATCGCTACGCCGTTGCGGCGCTCGACCAGATGGCGCTGAGCATCTTCGGCTTCGCGCTTAACGTGGTCTTGTTGCGCACGCTGTCGACCACCGATTACGGCGTCGTGTCGCTGTGGATGACCATGGCGCTATTCGCAGTCAGCGTCCAATCGGCGCTGGTCAACGGTCCGCTCAACGTCTACCTCCCCGGTGCGCGGGATCCCGAGGCCGCGAGGCCGCTCGAAGCCGCGCTGGCGACGATGAACCTGCTGGCGGTGGCGGCGGCGGCCGTCGTGGCGGGGGCGGCCAATGCCTTCGCCGACGCCGAATGGGCGGCGCATGATGCGCTGACGATCGTCGCGATCCCGCTTTTCGTCGCCGCCGGGATGTATCGCGAATACCACCGCAGCACGGCGTTCAGCCGCCACGACATGGCGATGCTGCTGTGGGTCGACGGCCCTTATCTCGCGGTGACCGGCGCCTGCCTGGTGGCGATGATCGTGTGGCCGCAGCGTTTCGCCGATCTCGCCGCGGCCTTTCTGGCGATGTCCGTTGGCTGTCTGGTCAGCCAGCTCTGCGTGCGGCTGCGCGCCGACAGGGCCGAACGGACGCTGTTTCGCCCCGGCTGGCTCAAGACTTATCGCGGGATTGGCAAGGAAGTCGCGTGGTCGCTGGTCGGTGTCGTCGCCAACCACGCCGAGAACCGCAGCTATGTCTATATCGCGACGAGCCTTGCCGGGGTGGCGTCGCTCGCCGCGATCAACGCGGTCGGCATCCTGTTTCGCCCGGTAAGCGTGCTGGTCGCCGCCTGGGGACAGTCGACGCTGCCGCGTCTGTCGGCGGCGCTGGCGAACGGCAGGCTCGCCGAGTTCGACCGGCTGCTCGAGCGCGCGCTGTTCGCCACCGCGCTCGGCAGCGTCGCGGTCGGCGGCGTGCTGTGGCTGCTGTGGAGCCCGATCGAGCATTTCGTCCTCGCCGACAAGTATCCCGACGGCATCCTGCTCCTGCTTCCCTGGGCGGCATCGTCGGGGGCGAGCGTGCTGCGCTATGTCGGCAGCATCGGACTGACGGCGGCGCGCGAGTTCGAATTCCTCGCCAAGGCGCAAACCGTGTGCGGCGTGCTCGCCGCGGTGGCGACCGCCGGGTTCATCCTCTGGCAGGGCTATGTCGGGGCGATGTGGGGTATCGCGCTCGGCAACGGTGTCTGTTTCGGCTGGGCAATGTTGCGCCTGCGGGTGGTGCGCCGCCGGGTTTTGGCGTCCGCCGCCACGCCATAAGCAAAGGAGAGAACAATGTCCCGCGTCAAGGTCGCGATCCTCAACCACGGCTATCTGCCGCATTATCGCGTGCGGTTCTACGAGCTGCTCGCCGAGCGCGGCGGGTTCGACTACGTCGTCTTTCACGGCGCGCCGCCCTCCTGGGTTGGGACGCCCGAGCTGAAGGGCCCCTTCGCCTTTCCGCAGCGCCGCGTCAACAATCGCGAATTCCGCATCGGGCCGCTGACGCTGGTCTATCAGCCGGTGATCTGGGAGATCATGACCGGCGGCTACGACGCGATCGTCATCACCACCGAGTCGAAGTTCATCGCCAACCTCGCGCTGGTGCTGCTCGGCAAGCTGTGCGGCTTCTCTGTGCTGTATTGGGGCTTCGGCTACCATCCGCCGCGTGGCTCACGCGAGAGCGACGTGCCGAACCCGCTTATGCTCAAGGTCACCACGGCGATCAAGAAAGCCTTCACCAGGCTGTCCGACGGCTTTATCGCCTACACCAAGAGCGGCGCGGAGCGGCTGATGGAAAGCGGCTATCCGCGCGAGCGGACCTTCTTCGTGCAGAACACGATCGACATGAGCGAGCAGTTCCGGCTGTGGGAGGCGGAACGAAACACCGATCCCCAGGCGATCCGCCGCGAATTCGGCCTGCTTCCGGATTCGACTGTGTTCACCTTTATCGGCCGGCTGGTGCCGATCAAGCGGGTCGACCAGCTCATCGAGGCGGTGCGGCGGATCAACGTGCAGAAGCTGTCGCGTCGTCCGGTCGAGGCGGTGATCATCGGCGACGGCCTGTGCATGGACGACCTCAAGGCCCAGGCCAAGGACGTGCCCGGCATCCACTTCCTCGGCCACAGGCCGCCCAATGACGAGGTTGCGCGCTGCCTCAAGGTCAGCGCCGCCTCGGTGGTCGCCGGCATGGTCGGGCTCGTCGCCAACCATGCGCTGGCGCATGGCTGCCCGGTCATCACCCGCGAGCTCGACACGCATAGCCCCGAGCTTGAATACATCGAGCATGACGGCAACGGGCTGATCATCCCCGGCGACATGGACGAATTTGCCGGCACGCTGGCGCGCCTCGCCGATGACGATGCCTGGCAGGCGCGGCTGGCGAAAGGCGCGCTCGCATCCCGCGACGGCCTGCGCATGGATGACATGGCCGCACGGTTCGACGAGGCGGTGCGCACCACCGTCGGCCACCGGCAATCGCGCGGCCATCTGCCGATGCCGCAGACCGAGCCGCGCGCATGATTTCGCGTCGCGCTTTTATGGCAGCCGCCGCGGCCGGTGCAGCCTGCCGGCCGGCGGTAGCGGCGCTGCCTCTGGAGCCGACGCCGGGCCTCCGCAACGTGGCCGCCGAGCGCGGCCTGCTCTACGGGAGCTATATCGACCCCTGGGAATTGAAGCAGGAAGCCGATTACGAGGCCGTTTGCGCGCATGAATGCGGGCTGATGGTCACCGGCCGCATGGACTGGGACCATCTCCAGCCGACGCCGGACAAGCATGACTTCACCGGCGTCGATGCCGATTACGACTGGGCGACCCAGAACGGGATGAAGTTCCGCGGTCACACGCTGGTCTACGGCGAGCGGGCGCCGAAATGGTACGACGGCCTGCCGAACCGCGACGCCGCGGTCAAGGCGCTCGAACGGCATGTCGCCGAGACCTGCCGGCACTTTGCCGGCCGTATGCAGTCGTGGAACGTGGTCAACGAGGCGATCCTCTTGGCCTCGCCGCGGCCCGACAAACTGCGGCCGCACGTCTTTCTCGACAAGATCGGCCCCGAGTATCTCGACATCGCCTATCGCACGGCGCGCGCGGCCGACCCCAAGGCGCTGCTCGTCTACAACGAGTTCGACCTCGAGATGGAAAAGCCCGACCAGCTCGACAAGCGGCGCGTGTTCTTCAACCTGATCGACGGGTTTAAGAAACGCGGCACGCCGCTCGATGCGATCGGTCTGCAGAGCCACCTGTTCTACGAGGACATGCCGTCTTTCAATGAGAAGGCGTTCACCCGCTTTCTCGACGAGATCGCGGCGCGCGGGCTGCAGATCATGCTGACCGAGCTCGATTGCGTCGATAATGGCGCGCCGTCCGACATCGCCGCGCGCGACGCGGAGATCGCCAGGGTCTATCGCCGCTATCTCGACGTGGCGCTGGCGCACCCGGCGGTGAATACCGTCATCACCTGGGGCGTCAGCGACCGGATGAGCTGGATCGTCTCGGTCGGCGACCCGCGGACCAAACGCCCGGACGGCCTGCGCCCCCGGCCGTTGCCCTTCGACACGGAAGACCGGCCCAAGCCGGTCTACTGGGCGATGGTCGAAGCATTGCGCCACGCGCCACGGCATACAGCCCCCAGCGGACCGCGCTCCTAGTACGTCAAGCCTGAAACTTCTTTAGACTTCTTTCCTCGTCATACCGGCGAAGGCCGGTATCCAGGGCAGACCTGGACCCCGGCCTGCGCCGGGGTGACGAGAAAGGTGGCGATTATGCTGGCCCCCACCCACTTGCAGCTGGCGCTGCAAATTTCCTCCCCCATGGACACGGGGGAGGAACCGGGAGAGATCGGGTCTGGTCTTAGGCCTTGATTGCGACGATCGATTTGACGAAGCCGCAATAGCGTTCGAGCACGATCTCCGCGTCGGGGAATAGCGCCCGCATTTCCTTAATCGTCAGCAACCGGAAATCGGGCTGCGACGGCTTGAACCAGCGGGTGGCGAGAAACTTCATCAGCCGCATATGCCAGCGCCGCGGCAGCAGCACCACGAGGAACGGCAGAAAGCTGTGCTGTTCGAGCGGAAAGTATTTGTACGGCGTCTGCACGAAATAGCGCTTGGCGATGCGCCGCACCTCCGCCGCGAAATTCGCCTGCGCCGCCTTTGCCGACGTGGCGAATTCGCCGGCTCGGTCGAGGTCGTAGACGATCTCCTTCGGTCCGGTGACGTGCTCGATGACCGACGAGCAGAACACGACATCGTAAGCCGCGTCGGGCACCGCAAATCTCTCGCTGCCGTCGAGGCACAGCGTTTCGAAGCCGTAATTCTCTGCCGCGACTTTGAGGTTGCCGGGATCGAGGTCGGCGATCGTCACATTGCTGCGAAACGGCAGCGTCTGCGCCATATAGCCGCCGCGCCCGCCACCGAGATCGAGGATCCGGTCGTTGGATGTCGGCTGCAGCCGCTCGGTAAAGAGCTGACCCCGCCGCAGGCGGCAATTGACGCTCAGATTCACCGCCGCACGGCGGATGAAATTGCCGAGCCAGGCCGATTTGCGCGAGCTCCCTTTCAATTGCGTCCAACCCGGCGACCCCAGCATCGCCGCCGGATTTTTCCCGGCGCATTGCGCATCATCACTATTCGAAAGAACCGCCGCCATTCGACCGAACTCCAGCTAGCTGAAGATCATTCTACAAGATGAGAAGGAATTATTTCAAATACTTATGTGCCTCTATCGAGTATTTTAACTCTCTTTGTCTAATCGCGGCATTTGGCAATTGTTGCTTAACCGTGCCCATCGATGACAGACCACCAGACAGCAGTCCATTCGACATCTCCAAGACGGAAGCGTTCGCGGCGGCAGTCGTCGATCGCCGCGAAATAGGGATCGAGCACCGGGGCCTGGCCATGGTAGTAGGTCACCAGGCAGGATCGCCCGAGTTGCGGCAGCTCGGCGAGGAAGGCGGGGATGTCCTTCACGTAATAGATCATCTCGCAGGCCACCACCAGATCGACCCGCGGCGGCATGCCGGGCAGCGAGAAATGCTGCGCATCGCCGGCGCCGAACAGGCCCTGCGGGCAGCGCTGCGTGGCGCGCCCTACGGCGCGCGCGCTGACGTCGATGCCAAAGAGCTGGCCGCAAATCTGCGCCAGATACTGCGACTGATGTCCCTCGCCGCAGCCGATTTCGAGGATGGTGTCGAGTGTCGGCAGCCGCGCCGTGATGAGCCGGTTGGTCCAGGCAAAACGCGCCTGCTCCTTGGCCGAATCCATGTGCCAAGGGTTTTCGGCGCGGTACAGCCGGTCAAGCTTGTCAGCACGGTCGGCGTAATGCAGGCGACGCAGCGCCACTCGCTTCCAGTAACTGCGCAGCCGCGGCACCACCAGAAGGTCGGCCAGGCTCATTGGGCAGCGGCTCCGCGAAGGGGGGCGATAACGATCGGCGGCCGGCCGATCGGCGTCGGTCGGCGCGCTGCCGTTCGGGTCGCACGATACATGATGACCTCGCGGCCGAGATAGGTGAGGACCGCGACAAACAGCGCCCACATCAGCCGGCCGGGTCGGAAGAACTCGTATTCGCTCAGGTTCTCGAAGAGGATCGCGACGAGCAGCGCCATGCAGAAGGCGACATGCTCGGCATGCGGCGCCGTAGCGACGCGCAGCGTGCGGTAGAACACCGCGAGCCAGCCGAGCACGGTGACGCCCAGCCCGACCCAGCCAATTCCCAACACGATCTCGAGCCAGCTATTATGCGCATGCGGCGTCTTGAAACCGAGCGACGCCCAGAAAATCTGCGCGTCGGCGCTGGTCTCCTGCCAGAACGCGCCAAAGCCGTAGCCGAGCCACGGCCGGAAGCCGATATATTCAAGCGCCAGCTGCCAGATGCGCGTGCGGTTGGTGAAGGTCGGATCGCGGCCGAGCGCCAGCAGCACATCCTGCCAGGTCATCGCCAGAATCGCGGTGCCCGCCATGCCGGCAATCAGCAGCGTGTAGCCGACGATGAGCCCGCCGGCGCTGCGCCGCCGCAATGCCAGCACGATCATCGCCCCGTACGATGCCGCCGTCATGAAGACGATCGGTGTCTTCGACTGCGAGCCGACGAGCAGCACCAGAAAGGCGCCGAGCGTCGCCAGCGCCAGCCAGCGCGGGCCGTAGCCCCGCCTCAGCGCGTAGGCCGACAGCATGATCGCCTCGCCGCAGGCGAGGCCGAGGTCGTTCTTGTCGGTAAAGGCGCCGCGCCAGGCATGGGTGTAGTATTCGCCGGTCACGGTCGCCGCCTGCGGCAGCGCGACGATGGCGACGAACGACGCCACCGCGGCGATCGCGAAGACTTTGACCAGCGCCGCGACCAGTTCGGCAAAGTCGCCGCGGGCGGCGATATAGACCCCGAACAGCGTCGACAGCGTCAACGTGCCGGCGCGCCGCACCACGATCGCCGGGTAGTCCGACCAGTAAGCGCTGAGAAATGCGATGAGGCACAGCGCAAGCACCGGCCAGGCGACCAGCAACACCCGCGGCAGCTCCCGCCGCAGCGCCAGGAAACCAAACCCGAGAAACGGCACCAGCAGCGCAAATTCGAGAACATCGTAGATGTTCGACTGACCCTGCTGGTTGACCATCGTGCCGGAGAAATAGGCGTCCGGCGGCCACATGATCCCGGCGAACAGGACCAGGTAGACGAACGTCGCCTTGCGCTCGAGAAACCGCGCGAAGCCGCTCATCGCCGCGCTCTATATGCATCGTCGTTCCGGGATGCCCGGAGGGCAGACCCGGAACCCATGAACACAGGCGGTTGCTTCGCTTGCGCCTCCGCAGGAGACTTTCCCGCGAAGCCCGTGTTCATGGGTTCCGGGTTCGCGAGCCATGCTCGCGCGCCGGAATGACAATCGAAGGTTTGCCGGACAGAATGGCGGCGATGCGAAGATCCCCTCTCGCCTTGATATTGCTTCTGCTCGCCGCACCCGCCTTTGCCGACGGGACGGTGATGCGTGCCAAGGGCTGCGGCGAGAAGGTCTTTGTCACCACCGAGAGCGGCTATTCGATCCTGGTGGCGAGCCAGGCGGACGCCGCGAAAGACGGCGATAGGGTGGTCGGCGACACCGACAAGATCGGCTTCGGGTCGTTCTATCTGCCGGACACGGGGCGGCATTTCTCGGCCAGCGTCGATGCGCGGGGCCTGAGCAAATCCGAGATCACGACGCGCGTCGCGACGAGCTGCCGCGCGGTCGGCGGCGAGCGGCTCACCAGCGGTCAGGTCGAGCGCGCCGCGGGCTGCGGCAACAAGATTTTCGTCAACACCAACGAAGGCTACGCCGTGCTGGAGCGGCTTGCCGGCGGCAATGTCTACGCCGGCGACACGCTGGTCGGAAACTTCAGCCGCGCCGGCCGGGCGACGGTCAAGGACCGCCAGACCAATGCCGAGCTGGTCGTGTTCGTCGACGATTTTCAGCTGCCGAAATCGGCGGCGCAGCGCAAGATCGTCGAAAGCTGTAAGTGATTTCACCTTGTCATTCCCGCGAATGCGAGAATCCAGGGGCGCCTGTTTCGTCGCTAGCCCCTGGCCCCCCGCCTGCGCGGGGGTGACGACAGCATTGAGCAAACCAACCGGCATCGGTCCCCAGCGGCCCGTCAGTCCGCCAGCAACGGTTCGATGATCCGGCCGAGGGCCTTGCCGCCGGCTTCGAGCGAAAAGTAGCGGCAATAACGCTGGTAGGCGGCCGCGCCCCAGCCGGTGGCGATCTTGGGATCGTGCTCGATTACTCGACGATGGCCGGCAGATCCCGTGCCAGATCATCGACCAGCCGACCGGATTCGCCGTCGGCGATATAACCGCGCACGCTACCGAAATCGTTGGCGATGATGGCCTTGCGGTTGCGCATCAGGCGCAGCATCACGCTCTGTCCCGAGGCGCCGCTGTCATGCTTCAGCGGGATGATGCAGGCCTTGGCACCGCGCACAAAGGCGTCGAACTGCTCGCTCGGCAGGTCGCGCAGCACCGTGACGTTCGGCGGCAGATCGGCGTCGACGATTTCCTTGTTGAGCCCCGAGCAGACGATCACGAGACGCGCCGAGATTTGGCGGAACGCGGCGATCAGCGCCGGATAATCGCGGTTGCTGTAGCCGCCGGCGAAATAATAGTCGCCGCTCGGCGCCTCCGGCACGGTCTCGCGGTTCTCCGCCGACCAGTCGCCATAGGGCAGGAAGTGCATGCGCTCCCTGGCGATGCCGAGATTGGTCTCGTAGAGGCCGATCTCGAATTCGCTGAACACGATGTAGTGGTCGCCGTCGCGGTCGAGCCGGCTCAACAAGCGGAACACCGGGAACCAGCGCGGCGAGCGCACATGCCAGCCGAGGCAGAAGGAGGTCTCGTAGCGGACGAGGCCGAGCCGGCGCAGCAGCTTGATGAGATACGAGATCGGGCCGATCGCGATCACTACGCGATTGCGCCGCAGCCGGCCGAGCAAACAAATGAGGTCGAACGACTGGCGGATCAGCCCGCGCAGATGCGCGGCTTTGCTCAGCGCACGATGGATTTCGTAATCGCTGAGCTCCAGCACCTCGAAGCCAAACGTTTTGGCGATGAACCCGACCATGTCGGGGAACGCATTCCGTCCCGGCTGGACGAGAATGCGCTCGGCGGTCTCGGGCTTGGCGGTGCCGCGGCTGACGGAGAGGTCGGTGGCGATGGTCATGATGGCGCGGATTGTCCGCGCGAAGCTTTAAGAAACGGTGGAGTGCCCCGTTAGAGGGGGAGCACCGCGACCTTGGCGCCGAACAGCAGCAACGCGAAGCTGCCCGCCGTCACCACCCACGACACCCAGTCACGGGCAGCGTAGAGGATCGGGTCGTGGTGCATCTCGCCGCGCGCGGTCACGAGCCACAGCCGGCATTGCCAGAACAGGATCAACGGCACGATGCCCCAGGCGAGCGTCGGCCGGTGTTCGTTCACCGGCATGATTTCGCTCTGCACGTAAAGCGCCAACACCAGCGAGGTGACAAAGCTCGCCGCCACGCCCATCAACTCGAGAACGTGCGCGTCGCTAGCCAGATAGCCGCGCCCGGCGACCTTGACCTTGCGCCCGCCGACCCCTTCGAGCCGCGCCGGTCCCCGCCGCTCGCGCCGCGCCAACGCCTGCAGTTCGGCGACGCGTTTGACCATCGCCAAGCTCAGGAACAGGAAGCTCGAAAACGCCAGCAGCCACAACGACACCGTGTAGCCGGTCGCGATACCGCCGCCGATGACGCGGATCGTATAGAGCGCGGCGAGCACGAACACGTCGACCAGCGGCTGCGCCATGAGGTGAAATGAGTAGCCGAGCGACAGTGCGGCGTAGAGCGCCAGCACCGGAAACACGCCCGCAGCAGCACCGAGCGCGGCGCCGGCAACGAGCAGGACCGGCGCGGCGACCAGGCCGATCTGCAACGCCAAGGCGCCGCTGGCAAACGGCCGGTGACATTTGTTTGGGTGCTGCCGATCGGCGGCAAGGTCGCAAAGGTCGTTAATGAGGTAGATGCCCGAGGCGGTCAGGCTGAACGCGGCGAGGGCGAGCACGGCCTCGCCCCAGCCGGCAAAATCGCCGATCGCGCGGGCCGTCACCAGCGGCACAAAGACCAGCAGGTTCTTCAGCCATTGATGCGGCCGCATGGCGCGCAGCAATGCCTTGCCGCGGCTGGTTTCGCGGCCGAAGGCGCGCTCGATCGGCGCGATCTCGGCGACCGCGCGCGCGAGGCGCGGCGCGGCGTCGACGGTGATCGCGGCGGCCGCCTCGCGCCACACCGACAGGTCGCGGTGCTCATTGCCGACATAGGCGAAGTCGCGTTCCGTGAGCGCCGCTTTGATCGCGGCGAGCTTTGCCGGCCCGGTGAGATTGATCACGCCGTCCGAGGCGAGCACCACGTCGAACAGGTCGAGATGCTCGGCGACGGCGACCGCGATGCGCCGGTCGGCGGCGGTGGCGAGGATCAGCGGCCGGCCGCGCTTCTGTTCGTCGCGCAGAAACGTCAGCAGCTCGCGGTTGTAGGGCAGCAGCGCCGCGTCGGGCGCGGCGAGTTCGGCGAGCGCCGCCTTGAAGGCCGCCTTGCCGCGGTGCAGCGCGAAGAGCGCCCGCGCCAGCCGCAGCGGATGCGGCAACGCGGCGACAACACATTCGATCAGGGTATCGGTGCGGACCAGGCTGCCGTCGAGATCGACGACCAGCGGCCGGTGGTCGCTGGCCGTTGCGTGCCGCGCCGTCGTGAGGGCCGACGTGCTCACCCGAACGCCTCGTCTTCCTGCGCCCGCGGGGTTGTCGGGCGCAGCACGAGTTATCGGCGAGGATGCTTAAGAAAGGGTGGAGGCGGTCGGCTGGCGCCCTCCCCGCCGAGGGGGCGAGGGTCGGGGTAAGGGGCAGTTAACGGGCGTAACCTACGACGGCGGCGGAGGCGGGAGGTGGCGGCAGCACCAATTGCTGGTGACGCCGGCCCCAGAACCGGCGGCGCACCCGTACCGGGCTGGCGACACCGGATTTGGCGACGAATTCGCGGATCGCGTGGTCGGCAAGCCATGCCCCAACCGGCCGCTGTCCGGCGCCGAGCCCGGCGATCAGCACGTTGTCCGCCAGAATGTTGATCGCGCGCGGCAGCCCGTTGGCGGCCTCGGCGATGCGCCACGCGGCGCTCGGCGACAGGATTTGCGTCAGGTCCTCGGCGCCGCTCGCCAGCAGGCGATGCTCGATATATTCGATGCTCTCGCTGAGGCCGAGCGGCGCCAGCCGGGCGCGCAGCGCGACGCGCTGATTGACCTGGCGCATGTCGCGCCGCGCGAGCGTATTGTCGAGCTCGGGCTGGCCGACCAGCACGGTCTGGATCAGCTTTTCGCGGTCGGTCTCGAAATTCGACAGCAGGCGGAGGAATTCGAGCGTCTCGGGCGGTAGGAGCTGCGCTTCGTCGATCATCAGCACGACGGTCTTGCCGCTCTCGAAGATCTCCAACAGCTTCCATTGCAGCCGCGGCACCGCGGCGAAGACGCTCGCAGGGTCCTCCTCGTCGAGCTCGCGGCAGATAAAGGTCGCCATCTCCAACGGGCTGACCTGCGGCGCGAAGATGTAGATGATCTCGAAACAGTCGCTCATCGCCTGGTCGAAAAAGGCGCGGACGACCGTGGTTTTGCCGGTGCCGACCTCGCCGGTGCAGACGATGAAGCCTTTGCGCGTCTCGATGCCGTAGACGATCGTCGCCAGAGCCTCGCGATGCACGCGGCTCATGAACAGCAGGCTCGGGTCCGGCGTCACCGCGAAAGGCTGGCGGTGCAGGCCGTAAAAGCGCTCGTACATCGGTCCCCAACCGGACGCCGCGGGCGAATGCGCAGCTTACCGATCGCGCGAAAGGCGCGCCAGCAATCTCCCTTCGACTTTGAGTTAAAGCAGGATCAGCGAGAAATATCAGCGGCTTTCCCAATGAGCGCGCCGCCGCCGCTGAGCCGCGACCGGCGCGTCTTGGCCCAGGCGGCGTCATAGGCGGCCAGCAGATTCGGCACCGAGTACTCGAAGGCGAGCTTGTTGCGCAGCCGGTCCTGGCCGAAGCTGCCCATCTGCCGCCGCCGCTCGGGGTTGTCGAGCAAGGCCAAGATGCCTTGCGCCATCGCCGCCGGGTTGCCCGGCTTGACGTAAAGCGCCGCTGCGTCGGCCGAGACGCGCGCCTCGGTCAGCTCGCCGACGACGATCGGCAGGCCAAAGAACATGTATTCGAGCACCTTGTTCATCGTGCTGCGGTCGGACCAGCCGTTTTTCGGCAGCGGGTCGATCGCGACATCGGCCGAGGAGAGGATTCGGCACAGCATCTCGTCGCTGATGACGCCGGTGAAGGTGCAGAGATGGTCGACGCCGATCTCCTTGGCATAGGCGGCGACGGTCGGCTGATAGGTGCCGCCGCCGATCAGCACGCAGTGGAAATCCTTGCGGTCGGAGTTGTCGTGCAGCACGCGCAGCGCGCGGATCAGGTTGTCGACCCCGTCCTGCGGCCCCATCTCGCCGAGATAGAGGATCAGGTTGGGTTTGCCCTTTTTGAACGACGGGTCGGGGTCGTAAAGCTTGAATTTGGTCAGGCTGGGCGCCGAGCGGACGATGAAGATGTCGTCGGGCTGCTTGTTGCCGCGCTCGATGGCGATCTTCTTGTAGCTCTCGTTGGTGGCGACGACGATCTGCGCCGCGCCAAAGCTCAGCCGCTCCAACAGCATCAAAATCTTGATGATCATGCCGTCGCTCTGGCCGAATTTGGCGGCCGCCAGCTCGGGCGACAGATCACGGTGGTCCCAGATGAACACCCGGCCAAACGCACGCCAAAACCACGCCATCGGCCAATAGATCTCCGGCGGGTTGCAGACGTGCAGGATGTCGAAGCCGCGGCCGATCAACTGGACGCGCAGCGACAGCAGGAAGGTCGCGAAAAAGCACCACAGAGATTCGGCGATAAAGGCGAGCTTGCCCTCACCCTCGATCGGCCGCCAGTAGCGGTAGATATCGACCCCGTCGCGCTCCTCGCGGGAGTTGTCGTAGCCGCGCCCCTTGGGGCAGATGAAACACCGCATAACCGCTGCGGGCAAGGGTGGTCGCGTGCAGCCAGGCGCGGCGGTCGAACGGCACCGGCAGACCTTGCAGCACGTAAAGTACGCGTCGTTGCGGAGAATTCATTATCGGCGGCCCATCTGTCGCATGGCGCGGAGTGTGCCTGCCGACGATTAAGAACTGGTTTGCCCGAGCTTTCTCATCTTGGGTGGTGGCTCAATTGAGCTCGGTCAATCGACCGATCAAACCCAACCAGCGCTGGTGCCCGAACCCGCCATTCGCAGCGGATTCTGCAATCGACCGCCGCGGCCGATGGAAAGCGATTTTAATTTCGAGAGCGCGTCGTCCGCCAATGGTCGGCGGCCAAGGGCGGCGGACGCCATAAAAGGCTAATTGCCCATAAGCCGGAAGCTGACTCCGCGGCAAGCGTGACGCCGCCGCATTTGCAGCACGCTGGTCGCGATTAATCGTTGGAATCGCCATCAAGCAATCCAGAGAGGACGGCGATCCAATGATCAACGCTCAGCCGTCCTGGTCCTGAGGAAATCAACCAGAGAAAGATTATGATGTACATGACTTCCGGCAAATACAGGAAATCGTCAATCCAATCGATAAACGAGAGTCCCTTGGTGATGCTTGCCAACTGAACAGTGGTGATCGCGACAATCATGTCGATAATGAAGGCCATGCAACACAAAATCGAAAGCAGCCCGATGATGAGCAGGCAACCGCAAACGAACTCCACCGACGAAACGAAATACGCCGTGACTTGCGGAAAAGGGATTCCGGCGCCGACGATCGTTTCGTACATTATCTTGTACTGACTAGCGACGAAAAGCTTATTTCCTCCGGAGATAGCGAAGAATACTCCCAGCGAGATGCGGGCGAGGAGAACCACGAATTCTTCCAGGGAGCGGCTACCCGATGATATGAAGCGCATCAGTGCATCAGTTTTCATCACTTTCCTCCTCAGCGGGACCCTCGCCGCTGGTCGTGCACGCCTTCGAAGACCGGCTGACGGAGCCGCGGGCATCGGTGATGGCGACGGGCCGCAAAGGGTCGAGAGCGGAAACCCGAGCGCTGTCGGGCTGGTTCCCGACGCAAGTCCCTCATCGTGGGCGCCGGACCAAGGTCGGCTTTCCAAAGCCGAAATTCGAGCTGAGTCACTCCGTTATCTCGGCGTCAGTTGACGCACCGAATGCGTGCTCCTACGCTTATACGCGACAGTGCGGGAGGGTGTCGCATGGCCAAGCTCGTCCTGGGGATCGGTACCTCGCACACGCCGATGCTGAACGCGCCGCCGACCGACTGGCCGCGCTTTATCGAACGCGACACGCAGCGCACTAACCTGCTCGATGTCGACGGCAATCTGACGAGCTACGAGGCGCAGCTGAAGCGGGCGCCGGCTGATATCGACGCGCAGATTGCCTCCGAGCGCATGGCGACGCGCCACGCGGCGGTCGAAGGGGCGATGTCGCGGCTCGGCGATTTCCTCAAGGAGGCGCGGCTCGACGCGCTGATTGTGGTCGGCGACGACCAGGAGGAGCTCTATCACGCCCAAAACATGCCCGGCATCCTCGTCTATTACGGCGAGACGATCCGCAACATGCCGATGGCGCCGGTCGCCAACCCGACCTGGGGCTGGCGCGCCAGCGCGCGCTGGCATGAGGAGTCGGCGCCGCGCGACTACCCGGTCGATGCCGGTCTCGCGCGCCATCTGATCGACCGGCTGATCGACGACGAATTCGACCTCTCCGCCTCCGACTCCTGCCCCGAGGGCGAAGGTGAGGGGCACGCGATCGGCTTTGTGCACCGGCGGATCATGAAAGAGGTGGTGCCGGTCATCCCGGTCAGCATCAACACCTACTACCCGCCCAACCAGCCGACCCCGCGGCGCTGCTACAAGCTCGGCCAGGCGATCCGCGGCGCGGTGGAAAGCTATCCGCGCGACAAGCGGGTCGGCATCATCGCCTCGGGCGGGCTGTCGCATTTTGTCGTCGACGAGGCACTCGACCGCGGCTTTCTCGACATGCTGAAGCGCAACGACGGCGAGGCGATCCGGAACCTGCCGCGCAGGCTGCTCAACTCCGGCAGCTCGGAAATCCGCAACTGGATCTGCGTCGCCGGCGCGGTCGAGCATCTCTCGCTCGAATGGTCGCTTTACGAGCCGGGCTATCGCACGCCCGCCGGGACCGGCACCGGTCTCGGCTTCGCCTTCTGGGCATAGCGATTTGAACCGTGATGATCTCCTTCTCGTCACCCCCGCGTTCGCGGGAATGACGAATAGCGAAAGGAACAGGGAACATGCGCCAAAAAGACAGCGACGATCTGGTCCGCGTCGGCTCCGGCACGACGATGGGCAATCTGATGCGGCAATACTGGATGCCGGCGGCCATGTCGTCGGAGCTGAAGACCGATGGCGAACCGATGCGCCTGATGCTGCTCGGCGAGCAGCTGATCGCGTTCCGCGACAGCGCCGGGCGCGTCGGCGTCATGGACCATAAATGCCCGCATCGCTGCGCCTCGCTGTTCCTCGGGCGCAACGAGGAGAACGGCATCCGCTGCGTCTATCATGGCTGGAAATTCGACGTCGACGGCAACTGCGTCGACATGCCGAGCGTACCGCCGGAACGCGACTTCAAGCATCTAGTGCATGCCAAGGCCTATAAGGCGGTCGAGCGCAACGGCCTCGTCTGGGTCTATATGGGCGACCGCAAATCGGCGCCGCCGCTGCCCCAAATCGAGGCGACGCTGCTTCCCGAAAGCGAGGTGCAGATCCAGTTCGTGCAGCGCGAATGCAACTGGCTGCAGGCGCTCGAAGGCGATATCGACACCTGCCATTTTGGCTTTCTGCACGGCGGCGGCATCAATGCCGACATGCTGCCCGACGACAGCATCTTCCGCTACACGGTGATCAACCGCGCGCCCGACTACCATGTCGGCGACACCGACACCGGGACGATGTACGCGGCCTTCCGCGAGGGCGGGGCCGACGAGACCTACTGGCGCTTCGCCAACTTCATGCTGCCGTTCTGGACGCAGACGCCTCAGGGCAAGTTCGCCACCCACCTGCACAACCGCGCGTGGGTTCCGATGGACGACCATCACACGATGTTCGTCAGCCTGCGGTGGAAGCACGAGCCGGCCTTCGTGACCAACAACAAGGATGGTCAGCTGATGCCCGGCTTCGCTCGGGTGTTCGACTATATTCCCAACACCACCGAGTGGTTTGGCCGCTGGCGGCTCAAAGGCCGGCCGGAGAACGACTGGCTGATCGACCGCGAGGCGCAGGCGACCGGCGGCAACTACACGGGCATCGCCGGCATCCACCAGCAGGACCAGGCGGTCACCGAGAGCATGGGACCGATCACCGACCATTTGTCCGAGCATCTCGGCCCCAGCGACATGATGATCATGCGCACCCGCCGGCGCCTTCTCGCGGTAGCGCGCGCTTTGTCGAAGAGCGGCACGGTGCCGCCGGGTGTCGACGACCCGGAGATCATGTCCCGGGTACGCAGCGGCGATTTCGTCACTGAAGCCGGGGTCGACTGGCGCGATGCCTACGCCCGCCAGATGGACGCCGCGGAGCGGCCCTTGCAGGAAGCCGCCGAGTAACCGCGGAATACCCCCACCCCAACCCTCCCCCGCCAGCGGGGGAGGGGGATGGTAAACGTCAGTGCACAAACGCACTCCCTCCCCCGCTGGCGGGGGAGGGTTGGTCGCCCGTTTAGACCCGCACCATCGCGATGTTGCCGAACGCGTCGAGCCGCGCCGTCCAGCCCGGAGGGATGACGCAAGTCGCGTCGTATTCCTCGACGATGCACGGGCCGGCATGCGGTATCGCCAGGGCGCTGCGGTTCACGACGCGCGCCTCCAGCCAGCTCTGCTGCGGGCCGAAATAGGCGCGGCGGGTCGACGAGGCGATCGCGATGTCCGGAGCGAGGCTCGCCGCGGCAGCGGACGCGGCGCGCGGCTGATCCGGGATACCGCGGCCGATCACTTCGAGGCTCACCAGCTCGACCGGCTCGTCGACCCCGGCACGGTGGCCGTAGGTGCGCTCGTGCTCGGCGCCGAAGGCTTCCTCGATCGCCGCCAGCGCGACCGCATCGAGCCGCCCGGTGGCGACCGGCACGCGCAACTCGAACGACTGCCCCTGGTAGTGCAGGCTGGCGAAACGGCGGATCTCGATCGCCGCCGGCGCGAACCCGTCGTCGCCGAGCCGCGTCCGCGCCTCGTCTTCGAGACCGTCGAGGACCGCTTGCAGCGCCGCATGGTCGGCGCCGCGCAGCAGCAGCTTGCGGGTACGGGTGAAGTAGTACTCGACCTCGGCATAGAGCAGCCCGAACGACGAGAACACCCCGGCCGAGGGCGGGATCAGCACCTGGCCGATGCCGATCTCCTGCGCCATGCCGGCGGCAAAGATCGCACCGTTGCCGCCGAACGCCACCAGCGCGTATTCGCGCGGATCGCGGCCGCGCTCGCTCGACACCGCCTTGATCGCGCGGATCATGTTCGATGCGGCGATCAGATGCGCGCCATGCGCCGCCGCTTCGAGGCTCATGCCGAGCGGCCCGGCGATCTTCTCGGCGATCACCCCGCGCGACTTCGCGGTGTTCAGCTTCACCGCGCCGCCGACAAGGTGATCCGGATTGAGATAACCGAGCACGAGGTTGGCGTCGGTGACCGTCGGCTCGGTGCCGCCCTGGTCGTAAGCGACCGGACCGGGCGAGGCGCCGGCACTGTGCGGTCCGACCTGCAGCGCGCCTCCGGCGTCGATCCACAGGATCGAGCCACCGCCGGCGCCGATCTCGGCAAGATCGATCGCCGGCACCTTCAGCGTGTAGCCGGCGCCCGACAGCAGCCGCGAGCCGAGCACGATGCCGGCGCCGACCTGGTATTCGGCGGCGCGCGTGACCTCGCCGTTCTCGATCAGCGAGGCCTTGGCGGTGGTGCCGCCCATGTCGAACGAGATCGCGTTCTTAACGCCGATCCGCCGCATCAGCGACTGCACCCCGACGACGCCCGCCGCCGGCCCAGAACTCGATGATGTGCATCGGCGTCACCGCCGCCGCCTTGGCGGTGGTGAGCCCGCCATTCGACTGCATCAGCAAGAGCGGCACGTCGATGCCGATGCGCTGCACCTCGCCGATCAGCCGCGACAAATACCGCTCGACGATCGGCCTGACATAGGCGTTGATGACGGTGGTCGACGACCGCTCGTACTCGTTGATGACCGGCAGCACTTCGGCGCTGGCGCACAGGGTCGCCGCCGGCGCGACCCGGGCAACGATCTCCTTGACCCGCTCCTCATGCGCCGGGTTGAGGTAGGAATGCAGCAGGCAGACGGCGATCGCCTCGACGCCCTCATCGACCAGGAAGCGCGCCGCGCGCTCGACGCTCGCTTCGTCGAGCGGCCGTTCGATCTGCCCCTGCGCATTGACTCGCTCGTCGACCTCTACCCGCCACCGCCGCTCGACCAGCGGCACCGGCTTGGTCCACGACATGTCGTAAAGCCGCGGCATCCGCAGATTGCGGATTTCCAGCACATCGCGGAAACCGCGCGTGGTGATCAGCCCGGTCTTTGCGCCCTTATGTTCGAGGATCGCGTTCGATGCGACCGTCGTGCCGTGCAGCAGCTCGACGATGCGCCCGCCACCGATCTCGGCGAGCAGCTCCGAGAGCCCGTCGACGATCGCCCGGGCGTAGTCGTCGACCGTCGACGAGACCTTCTTGGTGAAACGCCCGCCGTTCTCGTCGAGCAGCACGATGTCGGTAAAGGTGCCGCCGATATCGACCCCGGCGCGGAAGGATTTCATTTGACGCCGTGCGCTTCGAGAAGACCCTTCGCATAGGCCGAGGTTGCGGGACTATCGCGGAAATGGGCGGTCATATAGACCGGAACTTTGACAGCGACCCGATGCGTTTGCTCGGTCGACGTGTCCGATTTCTTCGTGACTTCGCCTCCGCCGCCAGCGCTCGCCTTAATAATCGAGGCAACTTCAATTTCTGCCCCTAATTTTCCTTTCCCGCCTTTCTTTGTCTTTTCGCCGGCGTTAACCACCACAGCAACATCGAAATCGACGTACGTCCTTTCGGATACCGATTGACCGTCGATGGTCGATGGAGCGATGGCTACCAAATCCTTGGAGCGTGCCTGCGCAAGCTGAACGCCAAGCGCGATTTCATACAGTGTGTCGTGGATAAAGTCGCGAAGCCGCATCGGCGTTTTCCTAAAATTTGCCCTTGGCTAAGGCGTCGCGCAGTACCTTTTCGACGCGGGCATTGTAGCCCCGGCCGCTCGCGCGTACGGCGTTGACGACATCGGCTGCCAGCCGGAACCCGATATGAACCTTTGGCGTCGCGACGGGCGGGCGGCCCATCTTCTTCCACGATTTGTACTGCGCGGGAAAAGCCTCTTTGAACGGTCTTACCGTCGCGAATTCAGAATCGGTTACTTCGGGCACGTCGACTGATTCCCAATCCTCTTGCGAGATGTCGGCCGGCCTCTTATTGCGATTGGCCATACCTGATCCTTTCCCGCCGATTTGCCCGTCTCAGCCCAATCGCCCGCAACACATCACTCCGCATGGTGAACCAAAGAACGTGCAGCCGGCTATTGATCAGGCCATACGCGATGTAACGTGTCTCGCCGTAATCAATCCTTCGATCTTCGATGACCAAGGCGTTGTCAAAATCCATATCGACCGCAGCAGCCAACGAGACGCCATGCTTCTCTCGATTGATCCGGTCCTTTGTGGGATCAAATTCGATTTTCACGACTTAATGTGGCAACAAAAATAAGGAAACGCAACCACGGCTACTTCGCCGCCAGGCCCCAGCTATAGACGGGCGCTTCGGCCCAGTTGCGTGCGGCACGCATCTGCCCGCGCAACGCCATGGTGGCGGGTTCGTCGACCGCGTCACCGGCGATGACGACACCGTAATCCGCACGCGCGGCGGCGACGCTCACAAACTCGTTGCGCACGTCCTTGAGCACCAGGGCGGGGTCGCGGTCCAGCGGGTCGCCCCAGCCGCCGGCGCCGGCGACTTCATGCCGGAAGAGATCACCCTTCCGCATATTCATCGTCAGCTTCGAGGGCAGGGGTGCCGGGTTCGAGTCGGGGTTCAGGTAGTTCATCGACGGTTTGCCGGGGCCGCCGCCATAGAGCCCGTAGGGGCGGAAATCGCGGCGGTCGGAACGCACCTGGAGGATCGCCTCCTCGGCGAGCAGCTTGTACTCGCGGCGGAACGGCGCGCCGCCGCGGAACTTGCCGGGCCCCATCGCGTCTTGGATGAATTCGTAGGCGGTGATCTGCAGCGGCTGCTCGGTTTCGGTGACCTCGATCGGCTGCGAGGCCATGTTGGCGTAGATGTTGGAATTGCCGTCGAGCCCGTCGCCAAACGGCCGTCCGCCCCAGGCGCAGCAGGTGAAATCGACATAGATGAACGGCTTGCGCGCGCCGTCCCAGCCGCCGATCGAGACGCCGGTATTGCCGCCGTCCGACGCCGCGAAGACACGGTCGGGCAGCATCTTGGCGAGCGCGCCGAACATCGTGTCGACCATGCGGAAGCCGGTCAGGCCACGCGCCGCGCAGGCGCCGGGCAGCTCCATGTTGGCGATCGTGCCTCGGGGCGCCTCGACGGTGATCGCGCGGAACACGCCCTCGTTGGTCGGGATATTTTGCGGCAGCACCGAACGGATGCCGCAATAGCTCGCCGATTTGGTGTAGCTGAGCGTGTTGTTGATCGCGCCTTTGACCTGCGGCGCGGTGCCGGTCCAGTCGGCCTTGATGCTGTCGCCGGTCTTGGTGATCGTGACCTTGAGCGGGATCGGCACACCGACATCGATCCCGTCATCGTCGATATGGTCGAGGAAATCGTAGACGCCGTCGGGTAGTTCCCGGAGCGCGGCGCGGGTCATGCGCTCGGCGTAATCGACCAGTTCGGTCATATAGTCCTGCAGCTTGGCGTTGCCGTAGCGCGCGGCCATCTCGATCAGCGCCGCCTCGGCGATGTGGCAGGCGGCGAGCTGAGCGCGCAGATCGCCGAACACCTTCACCGGCACCCGCACATTGGTCTCGATCAGCGCGAACAGGGTCTCGTTACGCGTGCCCTTGTCGTAGAGCTTCAAGGGCGGAATACGCAGCCCTTCCTGGTAGATCTCGGTCGAGTCCGAAGCGTTGGAGCCTGGCACGCGGCCGCCGACATCGGTGTGGTGGCACACCGCGCAGGCCCAGGCGACGCGCCTTTCGACCGCCCCCTCCCCCTCGATGGGGGAGGGCCGGGGTGAGGGTGAAGTAGCCGCCAACGCCGCTCGGCTGGCTCGATCACCCCCTCCCAACCCTCCCCCATCGAGGGGGAGGGCTTTGGGCGAAGGGGTGAAAATCGGCTTGAAGACGAACACGTCGGGCATGTGCATGCCGCCGCGGAACGGATCGTTGAAGATAAAGACGTCGCCGGGGTGGATATCGTCGCCGAAGGTCTCGAATACCGCCGCCATCGCCGTCGGCATCGAGCCGAGATGGCCGGGGAGAGTAAGGCCCTGTGCGACCAGCACGCCCGCGCCGTCGAACATCGCGGTGGAGTAGTCCATGTTGTCCTTGAGCACGCCCGAATAGGTCGTGCGGAACACGGTCAGCGCCATCTCGTCGGCGACGCCGAATAGCGCATTCTTGAACAGTTCGAACTCGATCGGGTCGCCGATCATCACCGCCTCTTCATTCTACAGGGATTGCAGCCTAGCAGAGCGGGCCGATCAAGTCCGTCGCGCCGCTTTCGGTCAAATTTTGGGTGGAGCGAATCTGCTATTTTCAGCATATCAGATATGCTAATCTTGCAGGGCGTGGCGAGACGGAACAATCCGCGGAAGCCATGCGACAGGAAGGCCGACCGGTCGCGCGGGTCACAACGCCGGCTGGAGCAGGGAGGCGGAGATGACGCGAAGGCAACCGGCGTTCGCGACGCTTGGATCCATTGTCTATACGCCCGGGACTCCGCTCGGAGCCGTGCCGGTACGGAACACAGCCGCTAAAAACCTCTGATCTGATATCGGGCGCCGGCGCGGCGTCCGATGGGTCTGGATGCCAGACCGGCATTCGCGGAATGCTTGCGCGCGCCTCCACGGAACTGCCGCAGCCCGCACGGGAGGAAGTCGATGAAACAGTACCTCGCATCTTCCGCCGTCACATTGCTCTTGCTCGCGGCGATCGCCGCGTCGCCGACCGCAATGGCTCAGACGTCAGGAGGCGTTCTCAGGATCGGTCATTTCGACAGCCCCTCGAGCCTGTCACTGCTGGAGGAATCGACGCTGGCGACCAACCGCCCGATGATGGGCGTGTTTAATAATCTCGTTCTTTTCAACCAGGACGAACCGCAAAACACGCTCGATTCGATCGTCCCGGAGCTTGCCACCAGCTGGAACTGGAGCGCGGACGGCAAGGAGCTGACCTTCCCGCTGCGCCAGGGCGTCAAATGGCACGACGGCAAGCCGTTCACCGCCGCCGATGTCAAATGCACGATCGACCTGCTGCAAGGGAAGGCGGCCGAGAAGCTACGGATCAACCCGCGCAAATCGTGGTTCGACAACGTCGCCGAGGTTACGGCCAACGGCGACTACGAGGTCACGTTTCACCTGAACCGACCGCAGCCGTCGCTGCTGGCGATGCTCGCGACGGGCTGGACGCCGATCTATCCGTGTCATGTGCCGCCGGCACAAATGCGCCAGCATCCGATCGGCACCGGCCCGTTCAAATTCGTCGAATTCAAGCCCAATGAATACATTAAGGTCGTCAAGAACGCGGATTATTGGAAAGCGGGCCGACCCTACCTCGACGGCATCGATTATCGCATCATCAAGGATGTCTCGACCCGGGTGCTGTCCTTTATAGCGGGGAAAGAGGACGTCTATTTCGGGGTGACGATACCGCAGCTTAAGGACGTGAAGACGCAAGTGCCGCAGGCGATCTGCGACACGACGATCACGAATGTCGCCCGCAACCTGCTGGTAAACCGCGAGGTTCCGCCGTTCGACAACGCCGACCTGCGGCGGGCGATGTCGCTGGCCCTCGACCGCCAAGCCTATGTCGACACCATCGCCGACGGCCAGGGCGCCATCGGCGGCGTCATGCAACCGCCGCCCGAAGGTGTTTGGGGCATGCCGACCTACCGCTTCAAGTCATTCCCGGGATACGACCCGGATGTCACTGCGAGCCGGGCACAGGCTCGCAAGATCATGCAAAAGCTGGGTTATGGCCCCAATAATCGGCTGGCGGTAAAGGTGACGACGCGAAACATCGCTCCCTACCGCGATGCTGCGGTAATCCTGATCAGCCAGTTGAAGGAGATCTACATCGACGCCGACCTCAACCCGCTCGACACCAGCCAGTGGTATCCAACGCTGATGCGCAAGGACTACAAGGTCGCGCTGAATGTGACCGAGACGGCGGTGGATGACCCCGATATTGCCTTTTACGAGAACTATAAATGCGGCGCCCCGCGCAACTACACCAACTATTGCAATGCCGAGGTCGATAAGCTGATCGACCGGCAATCGGCGGAGCCCGACGCGCAGAAACGCAAACAGCTGGTGTGGGAGATCGAGCGCAAACTGATCGACGACGACGCCCGGCCGATCCTGTTCTATACGCGCGTCGCCAACTGCCGCGAGCCGCAGGTGAAAGGCGTCACCACGACGGTGAACAGCATCTACAACTCGTGGCGTTTCGACAGCGTCTGGCTCGACCAGGCTGCGGCGAACACCGGCACGAACTGATGAGGCCGATCGCTGGCGCCCGCTAAGGTTGGTTCTGGGCGACTGCCATCCCTGTGCTATCGTGAGGCGAGCAACGACGGGGAGATCCCGCGAACACGCCGAAACAGGGAGGAGATGATGGCGACAGCCTTGCGTGCGTTCGCTGCGGCCGCGGCGTTGACGGCCTGTCTCAATCCCGCGCTCGCCCAGAAACCGGGCGGCATTCTCAGGCAATACATCATCGACAGCCCCGCCAGCATGTCGATCCACGAAGAGTCCACGGTCGTCGCCGAACGGCCGATGATGAGCGTCTTCAACAACCTGGTGATCTTCGACCAGCACATCGCGCAGAACAGTCTCAGCGCGATCCGGCCCGAGCTCGCCACCGATTGGGCCTGGGATGAAGACGGCACCAGGCTGGTCTTCCATCTGCGCAAGGACGTTAAATGGCATGACGGCAAGCCGTTTACCGCGGCTGATGTCAAGTGCACCTGGGACCTCATTCAGGGCAAGGTTCCCGAGAAGTTGCGGGTCAATCCGAGAAAGTCCTGGTACAACAACCTTGTCGAGGTCGCTGCCAACGGCGATTACGAGGCGGCTTTTGTCCTGAAGCGGCCGCAGCCCGCGTTTCTCACCCTCTTGGCGTCGGGGATGTCGCCAGTCTACCCCTGTCATGTCTCGCCGGCGCAGATGCGCCAGCACCCGATCGGCACCGGTCCGTTCAAATTCGTCGAATTCAAACCAAACGAGTACATCAAAGTGGCGAAGAACCCGGATTACTGGAAACCGGGTTTGCCGTATCTCGACGGCATTGAGTATACGATCATCAAGAACCGCTCGACCGCCATCCTGGCCTTTGTCGCCGGCAAGTACGAACTGACTTTCGCGGGCACACTCACCATTCCGTTGACCCACGACCTCCAGAAGCAGCGCGCCGACGCAATCTGCGAGCTGCCGCCGGGTAGCGTCAGCACCAACCTGATCATCAATCGCGAAAAGCCGCCGTTCGACAATCCCGAGCTGCGCAAGGCGATGTCGCTGGCGATCGACCGCCAAGCGTTTATCGATATCCTGACCGAGGGAATAGGGCTGCGCGCCGCCGCGATGCAGCCGCCCCCGGGTGGGCAGTGGGGGATGCCGCCCGACATGCTGGCGACGCTTCCCGGCTACGGGACCGATATCAAGAAGCACCGCGACGATGCCCGCGGCATTATGAAGAAGGCCGGCTATGGGCCGGACAAGCATCTCGCGATCAAAGTCACGACGCGCGACATTCCGCCCTATCGCGACCCGGCGGTCATCCTGATCGATCAGTTGAAAGAGATCTGGATCGACGCCGAACTCGACCCAGTCGACACCACTCAGTGGTATCCGCGGGTTCAGCGCAAGGATTACACGGTCGGCCTGAACCTGACCGGTACCCAGGTCGATGACCCGGACGGAATGCTCTACGAGAATTACGCCTGTGGTGGGGTTGGCAATTACAACGGCTACTGCAATCCTGAAATCGACAAGCTGATCGACCAGCAATCGACGGAACCCGACCAGGAAAAGCGCAAGCGCCTGGTGTGGGACATCGAGCGCCGGCTCACCGAGGACGACGCCAAGCCGCTCGTCTACTTCAATCGCGGCGGGATTTGCTGGGACCCGAAAGTCAAAAACCTGACGGTCATGGTCAACAGCATCTACAACGGCTGGCGGATGGAGGACATCTGGCTCGACCGGTAGTGCGCCGGCCGGCGCTACGACCGTTCGATCTCCTCCAGGATCGGCCAGAACTCCTGGAACACCCGCGCCCGGCCCTCGCGGTCGGCATCGCCGATCGGCCGGGCGTCGGGATGGAAGCGTTTGCTGAATTCGTGTTTGAGGCGCTTGAACTTGACGTCGCCGCTGGAGGGCGGGCCGAGCACCAGCCGCGCCTGCAACGCCGCCAGCTCTGCTTGCAGGTTCGCGATGGTTTCGGCGTCGTGGCGCTGACGGTCGACGAACTGGCGCAGAACAACGGGTGACGGCCGCGCCGGGGTGGTTGGAACCGCTTTGGCGCGCCGCTCGAGAGTCGCCAGCCGCGCCCCCGCGGCGGCGTACTCCCCGCGCGTTACCAGCCATTCGGCGAGGACGCCTTTCTGCGCGTAGGCGAGCTCGACGACGACACCCTCCCGGTGCAACGCGACGACCACGTCTTCCGGGCTTAGGACATCGCCCGGCATCTTTTGCCATTGCACCTGCCATGGCGGCTCGTCCGCCGAGGCTTTGCCCAGGCAACGCTGCAAGCGGCGGCGCTGACTTTCGTCGCAGGCGGTTAGTAAGCGATCACGGTCCGGCACCGACAGCGTCAGACCACGAAGGGTGCAACGGACCGTGAGGTCATCCCGGTGAAAAAACATCATGCGGTCTGCCGTGCACGTATTCGCTGATGCCAGCATCGCGCAACGGGTTTAAAAATCGCTAACCGCTAACACAGGGAGTCCCCCGATGCCCGATCTTCCCCGCCTCAACCCCGCGATCCGCGCGCTCGAAAGCGGCAAGCCGACGTTCGTTACCTTTTCGCCGGCGGAGATCGGCGCGGCGCAGTCGATCGGCGCCCAGCCCTATGACGGCGTCGTCTTTGAGATGGAGCACAATCCCTACGACATCCGCCAGCTGCGCGATTGCATGCAATACATGCTCGACCGGGCGCAGATCGTGAAGTCGGGGAGCCTCGCGCCGGCGGTGGCGCCGATGGTACGCATCCCGCCCAATGGCGGCGAGATGAACCAGTTCATCGCCAAGCAGGTGCTCGATATCGGCGTCTACGGCATCGTCTGGCCGCATGTCTCGACCGTCGACGAGGCGCGCAACGCGGTGCAGGCCTGCCGCTATCCCCGGCCGCGCGAGGCCAAGTATTACGAGCCGGCCGGCCAGCGCGGAGACGCGCCGCGCACCGCCGCGCGCTATTGGGGCATCGACCAGCCGACCTATTACAAGCGCGCCGACACCTGGCCGCTCAACCCCGAAGGCGAGGTGCTGGTGGTCATCATGTGCGAGGAGAAACGGGCGATCCGCAACCTGCCGCAAATGCTCAAGGAAGTGCCGGGCATCGGCGTCGTGCTGGTCGGCGAGGGCGACCTGTCGCAGGACATGGGCTATCCGCGGCAATACGAGCACCCCGAGGTCGCCGCCGCGATCGACGACATCCTGGCGATCTGCAAGGACCACAACATCCCCTGCGGCCACCCGCATGTCGACGCGGGCAATGTCGAGGAGCTGGTCGAGAAGGGCTTCCGCTGGCTGATGCCGGCGCCGACGCAATCCTTCGCGGCGCTGCAGAAGGGGCTGGCGGCCTGCGGAAGGAAGTAGGCCGTGTGGAGCTGGGCGCGCTGCATTGGTATCGGGCTCGTGCTCGGCGTCGTCATTGGCGTGGCGCTGCACAGCTACACGCTCGGTATCATCATCGGGGTCGGGTTTGGCGCGGCGCTCTGCCTTGTGTCCAAGCGGCGGGAGCGCGGCGAACAGAATTGACGCCGCTTCTCGCCACTCAACCTTTGGATCAACTCGCCGTTACCGGTGGTCTTCGAGGCTTGCCGTAGGCCTTGCAGCTGGCTACCACCCGGCCCTTTTCGAAAATGCCCGAGGCTGGAGATGCGATATGCACGGGCCGCCTCAGTAGCGGTGTTGCTGGGGCTCTGGCTGTTGCGCCCGGCGGTGGCGGATAGCGTCGTGGCCATTGCCGGCGACGACGCCTCGCAGGTCCAACCGCATAACGTCACCGTCAAGGCCGTGCGCTATGGCGGCAGCGACGCTCTCGAAATTCGTCTAACGGGGGCGTATCGCGGCCCCGACATGGACACGTTCGCTTATGTTCCCGGCCTCGATTTCCACGACGGCACGATCGAGGCGGATGTCGCCGGGTCGATCCTCCCCACCGCGCTTGCCGGCGCTCGCGGCTTTGTCGGCATTGCACTTCGGATCGACGAAAGCGGCGGCAGCTTCGGCTGTGAGGGTCTCTATATTCGGCCGGCCAACGGGCGCGCCGACGATCAGGTTCGACGCAACCATTCGACCCAGTATTTTTCCTATCCCGGCTGGGACTTTGACCGGTTGCGCCGCGAAGCTCCCGCCAAATACGAGTCGTACGTCGATCTCGTCCCAACTGAGTGGACGCATTTGCGGATTGAGGTCGCGGGCGCGACTGCCCGGTTTTATGTTGGCGGCGCGGCGCAGCCCACCTTGATTGTCGGCGACCTCAAGCGCGGCGCCGACGCCCACGGCACCATCGGGCTTTTTGTCGATAACGGAACTGACGGCCACTTCCGAAACCTGTCCGTCAGGCCGCAATAAACTCCGGGACGCTCTTGCCACCCGCGCCCCGACGCGATGGAATGTGTCATCGCGAACCCAACGGAGGAAACCATGGACGCCGACGCCAAGAAGACCGCGCTTCGCATGATCCCCTATGGCATCTACGTGCTGACCGCCGATGACGGCGCGGGCAATGTCGCCGGCGCGACGGTCAACTGGGTGACGCAGACCGCGTTTGCTCCGCCGCTCGTCGTGGTCGGCGTCAAGACCGACAGCGGCGCCTATTCGATCATCAAGGGCACCAAGAACTTCACGCTCAACATGCTCGGCAAGGAGCATAAGGGCCTCGCTTTCACCTTCTTCAAGCCGGCCCAGCTCGCGGACGGCAAGCTCTCCGGTCAGGCGATCCACAAGGGCGCCAACGGAGCGCCGATCCTCGACGCGGCGCTCGCCGCGGTCGAGTGCAAGGTGTCGACGATCGTCGAGCAGGGCGACCACCACATCGTCGTCGCCGAGGTGGTCGAGGCGCATGTGCCGAACGCGATCTCCGGCCGGCTCGACAGCGCGATCCTCGAAATGCGCGACCTCGGCGACAACGTCTATTACGGTGGCTGATCGACAACCCATAGTTAGGAGGCCGCCGATCGCGCGGCCTCCTGTTCTTTCCTGCTTGTTCGCGACTTTTTATCAGGCGCTCTTCCGGCCGTTATCCAACTTCAGGTTTATTTTTCATACCGGCGAAGGCCGGTAGCCAGGGCGGCACTGGACCTCGGCGCTGTCCACAGAGCACGAAAAAGGACGCTAACCCGCTCTTGCGGTTTTTTTCGGGATGCTGCGGTAAACTCGCGCGATGCCGCTCGATGTCTCTCCGTTCAGCAACGCCGTGCAGCGCCTGCGCGACGGATTGATCCCGCGCTTCGAGTTCACTTATGAGCTCAGCCACAGAATGCTTCGGCGGTATTTGCAGGATATTTTGCCCTCGGCCGAAGACGCCGCGCGGATGACCTTCGCCGAGCTGGTGCGCGCCGGCAACGAACGCGGCTTGCTCCGCGCCGAATGGCCCGCGTGGCGGCGCTTTCGCGACATCAGGACCCGGACAACCCGCACCTATAACGCCGATACCGCCTCCGAAGTCGTGCGGGAAATCGCGCCCTTCCTCGCGGAAGCGGAGCACCTTTGCGCCGAACTGCGAAAGCGGGTCGGATGACCGCATCGCTCGATCTGGCGTCGGAGCATCGTCGGATCGTGCTCGGCATCATCGCCGAGCACCTGCTGCCGACAACGCAAATATGGGTGTTCGGCTCGCGTGCGACCGGCCGCGCGCGGCGCTATTCCGATCTGGATTTGGCGCTCGACACCGGCCGGCGGCTGACGATCGACGAGACGGCGATCCTGCGCGAAGCTTTCGACGAATGCGATTTGCCCTATCCGGTCGACATCGTCGACTGGCACGCCATCGACGAACGGTTCCGCTGCGTCATCGCCGATCAGCGGGTCCCGCTGGTTGTCGGCGCGTCGGGCGGCGAAACGCCGAGAGCGGTGTAGGACCGGCGGAGATTCTTCGCGGAAGATGAAAACGCACGCCAAGTCGAGAGCGGCGGCGCGGCGCCGTGTGACGCCGCAGCCGCTCACCCCAGCACCGCCGGACGGCAGCACCGCGCATCTGTTTCACCTGATCGCGCGCGGCACCGCCGACCAGGTGCTGGCGTTCGGCTTGCGGCGCCGGCCATTCGGCGATCTGTACCACCGCATCCTGACGATGAGCTGGCCCCGCTTTCTCGCTTCCGGCCTTGCCACCTACGTCCTGACAAATTTCGTTTTCGCCACGCTGTACCTGCTGCAGCCCGGCTCGATCAACAATGCGGCCCCTGGTTCGTTCGCCGACCATTTCTTCTTCAGCGTCGAGACGATCGCGACGATCGGCTATGGCGTGATGTCGCCGGCAACGCTCTACGCCAACCTGGTGATGACGGTGGAATCGTCGGTCGGGATCCTGGTCGCGGCGCTGACCACCGGCCTCATCTTCGCGCGCTTTTCGCGTCCGACGGCGCGGGTGATCTTCAGCCGCGTCGCGGTCGTCGGGCCGCATAACGGCAAGCAGACGCTGACCGTCCGTCTCGCCAACCAGCGGCTCAACCAGATGCTGTCGGCGGAAGTGGTGATGACGCTGGTGCGCGACGAGCTCACCGAGGAGGGCATGCTGCTGCGCCGCTTCCATGACGTGAAGCTGGTGCGCGACCGCTCGCCGATCTTCGCGATGACCTTTACCGTGATGCACGAGATCGACGAGTTCAGCCCGTTATTCGGCGCCACGGCCGAGCAGCTCGCCGCGATCAACGCCGAACTGGTCGTCACGAGCAGTGGCATCGACGAGACCTTGGTCCAGCCGGTGCATGCGCGAACCTCGTATCTGCCGCACGAAATCCTGTGGAACCACCGGTTCGCCGACATCATGGGGTATACCGAGGACGGGCGACGCGCGATCGATTACAGCCGGTTTCATGATACTGTGTGCCTCACCTAGGTAGGCCGAACCGCTTTTGATGCGAGGGCGCCATGGACACGCATAATCTCACTTGGCCGAAGGAAGGCAATTCGCGGGTTCCCTATCGCGTTTTCTCCGACCCGGCGATCTACAAGTCGGAGCTCGACCGGGTGTTTCTCGGGCCGACCTGGCAGTTTCTCGCGCTGGCCAACGAGCTGCCGAACCCCGGCGACTACAAGACGACCTTTCTCGGCGAGACGCCGGTTATCGTCGCGCGCGGCGAGGACGGCGAAATCCACGCGATGCTCAATCGCTGCGCGCATCGCGGCAATCTCGTGTGCCTCAAGCGCCAGGGCCATACCGATGACGGGCTGACCTGCGTCTATCATTCGTGGAATTACGACCTCTCCGGCAATCTGCGCAGCGTCGCGTTCCGCCGCGGCGTCGCCGGCAAGGGCGGCATGCCGGAGAGCTTCAGGCTCGAAGACCACGGGCTCAAAAAGCTGCGCACCGACCATTTCGCCGGGCTGGTGTTCGGCACGCTGTCGGAGGATGCGCCGCCGCTCGCCGACTATATCGGGAATGATATCGGCGGGCGGATCGGCCGGGTGATGCGGGCCAAGCCGAAGATCCTCGGCACCACCTCGCAGATCCTGCACAACAACTGGAAGCTCTATATCGAGAACGTCAAGGACACCTATCACGCGACCTTGCTGCACACGTTCTTTGCGACGTTCCGGGTCAGCCGGCTGACCGCCGGCGGCGGCGTCGCGGTCAGCGACAACGGCGCCAACCACACCAGCTACACACGCGGCAAGACCGACACGGTCGGCCAGGAAGACAGCGACAAGCTCTATGCCAATATCCAGTCGATGCGCGACGGGCTGAGCCTCGCCGACCCGCGGCTGCTCGAATCGACCGAGGAGTTCGGCGACGACATCACCGTGCAGATCCTCAGTGTCTTCCCAAACCTCGTGCTGCAGCAGATCCACAATTCGGTGGCGCTGCGCCTGGTGCTGCCGAAGGGGCCGGACCGGACCGAGCTGCAATGGATCTATCTCGGCTTCGAGGACGACGACGCGGCGATGACCGAACGGCGGCTGCTGCAGAGCAACCTCGTCGGCCCTGCGGGGTACATCTCGATGGAGGACGGCGCGGTCGGCAATTTCGTGCAGCGCGCGATCGTCGGCGGCGAGGATGAGTGCTCGGTGATCGAGATGGGCGGTTTCGACCACCGCTCCGACAACACCCGCACCACGGAGGCCTCGATCCGTGGCTTCTGGCACGCCTACCGGCCGCTGATGGGGTATTAGGATGCAGCAGCGCGCTCGTCACCCCCGCGCAGGCGGGCGTCCAGGGGCAAAGGTCGCGGCACTCGCCCCTAGATTCCGCTTTCGCGGGAATGACGATTGAGTATTCCGGCATGACTCCGGAAGAGGCGATCCTCCGAGCCGAGCTCGCGGCGCTTTACGCCGATTACGCGCATTGCCTCGACAATGACGAGCTCGAAGCCTGGCCGGATTTTTTCACCGACGACTGCCGTTACCGCATCACCTCGGCGGAGAACTTCGAGGCGGGGCTGCCGATCGGCATTGTTTACGCGACTTCGAAGGCGATGCTGGTCGACCGGGTCATGGCGCTGCGCAAGGCCAATATTTACGAGCCGCAGCGCTACCGGCACATCATCGGCGCGGTCAAGATCGGCACCGCAGAGAACGGCTTAGTGCCCGTCGTCGCCAATCTCATCGTCGTGCGTACCATGCAGGACGGCGCGATGATGCTGTTCGCCGCCGGCCGCTATGTCGACCGACTGGTACGCCAGGGCGTCGGCTGGCGGTTCGCGAAGAAGGAGGTCGTGCTCGACAGTCGGCAGATCGACACGCTGCTGGCGATCCCGCTGTGAGCCCGGTTCTTCCTGCTGACTACAGCAAATCGCCTAAAATACCAGATAATCCGCGAACCAGGCGGCTTGCTGGCGCGTTAGCCTACCTACGGGGTTGTCCCGCGCGGTCGAGGCCATGAAAATTCTCGTCATCGATGACGACGTGCTGATGTTGCGGATGATGGCGCGGGCCCTGGCGGCCGACGGCCATGATGTGACCACCGCGACCGACGGCGAGCGGGCCATGGCGCTGTACCAGGAAAGCCGGCACGATCTGGTCATCACCGATATCGTGATGCCGAACCAGGAGGGGCTGGAAACCATCCTGACGCTGCGCCGGGACGACAACCCGGTGAAGATCATCGCGATTTCCGGGACGGATGCCGAAATGCTCGAAACCGCCCGGCTGATCGGCGCCGACGACGTGCTCGGCAAGCCTTTCCGCGCTCATGAGCTGGTCGACCGGGTGCGGGCGATGGGGGACGCGCTGCCCGCGCCGTAAGCGACAAGCGGCGGCATTCCCGAAGGAATCGACAGCGCCGGCAGCATTGCGCCAGACTGCACGGTGATGACCGGCTTGGCCCGACGCCCCGTGCTGCTTGCCGTCGCGCTCGCGCTGACACTCGTGGCCGCGGCGAGCCGGGCGGGCGACGCGCCGATCGTCGTGTCTTCGAAGATCGATACCGAAGGCGCGCTGCTCGGCCACCTGATCGCGGCGGCGCTTGAGGCCGAAGGAATCACGGTCGAACGCCGCATCGGCCTTGGCCCGACCAACATCATGCGCGCCGCGATCCTCGCCGGACAGATCGATGTCTATCCGGAATATACCGGCAATGGCGGGCTGTTCTTCCACCGCGAGGATGATCCGGCGTGGAAGGACGCAGCCAAGGGCTATGCGCTGGTCACCGCGCTCGACAAGGCCGAGAACCGGCTGATCTGGCTTCAGCCGGCGCCGGCCGACAACACCTGGGTTATCGCGGTGCGCCGGGACATTGGCTTGCCGGCGCAGCCCTGCCTCGGCGATCTTGCCACTTATCTCAAAGGGGACGGGCGGTTTCGCCTCGCCGCCTCGGCCGAGTTTGTCGAAAGCCCGGCGGCGTTGCCGGCGTTCGAGGCGGCGTACGGCTTCCATCTGTCGGGCGACCAGTTGCTGACGCTCTCGGGCGGCAATACGGCAGCGACGCTGCGCGCCGCCGCCGAGCGCATTTCGGGCGTCAACGCGGGGATGGCCTATGGCACCGACGGCGCCATCGCCGCGCTCGGCCTGACGGCGCTGTGCGACGACAAACATGCGCAAGTCGTCTACGCGCCGGCGCCGCTTTTCCGCGCCGACGTGCTCGCCCGAAACCCGGCGATCGCGCCCGCGCTCGACCGGGTGTTCGCGACGCTGACCCGCGAGACGCTGCAGCGCCTCAACGCGCGGATCGCGGTCGACGGCGAGGATGCGAGAGCGGTCGCCGCCGACTATCTCAAACACCGTCAAGCGGCCGCGCGATGACCGCCGTCGGCGCGGCCGCGCCGCTCGCCCGGCTTGCGCCGCGGAACCAGGTGCTGCCGCTGCTCGTGGTCATCGCGGCACTGGCCGGCGCCGGCGCGGGGTTTATCACGGTGGCGCCGAACCGGCTGACGTCCGGGACGGGCACCGTGCTGGCAAACTGTACGCCGCCGCTGTTGACCGCGGCGCTAACGGTCATCGGCGTTGCGCTGTTTGGGGTCGGCTTCGCACTGGTGCGTCGCGGCACCCATTACCTGACGACAGTATTGGCGGGCACCGCTCTGGTCGCGACGCTCGCTGCCGCAGGTCGCGCTGCGGCCGTGCTGGCGGTCGGCGCCAGCGCGACGACGACGATTTCGCTCGGCGGCGGCTTTTGGGTGATTTTCGCGTGCGCCGCGCTGGCCCTGATCGATGCGCTGCGGCGCGCAGAGATCGGCGCGACGACGCAGCTGCTCGTCGCGGTGCTGGCGGTCGCGGCGTTTATCGCGATGGCGGACGCCGGTCTGTTCGATGCGCTGTCGCTGGCCCGCGAATATGCCGGGCGGCGCGAGGTTTTTGCCGCTGCGGTCATCCGGCACGTCGAGCTGGTGGTAGCGGCGATCGTCCCGGCGCTGCTGATCGGGGTGCCGCTCGCGGTTCTGGCGCAGCGCCGCCCGCGGCTCGAAGCGCCGCTCTTCACCACCCTCAACCTGGTGCAGACCGTGCCGTCGATCGCGCTGTTCGGCTTGCTGATCGAGCCGCTGTCCGGGCTGGCGAGCGCGGTGCCGGTGCTGGGCCGGCTGGGCGTCGGCGGCGTCGGACCGGCTCCGGCGATCATCGCGCTGACGCTCTACGGCCTGCTGCCGATCGCCCGCAACACGCTCGCCGGACTAGCCGGCGTCTCGCCGGCGGCGCTCGACGCCGGGCGCGGCATGGGGATGACACCGGGACAGCTCTTTCGCAGGCTGGAAATACCGCTGGCGCTGCCGGTGCTGCTTGCCGGGCTGCGTATCGTGCTGGTGCAGACGATCGGGCTGGCGGTGGTCGCGGCGCTGATCGGCGCCGGCGGATTGGGAACCTTCGTGTTCGACGGGCTCGGCCAATATGCGACCGATCTGGTGCTGCTCGGTGCGCTGCCGGCGATCGCGATGGCGCTGGCCGTGGACTTTCTGCTGCGGCTCGCGACCGCCGCGCGGCGCGCGCCATGACGGAGCCGATGATCGACATCAGCGCGGTCGGCAAGACCTATGACGGCCGCCCCGTGGTGAGCGACCTGACGCTGGCGATCCCAGAGGGGGCGCTGTGCGTTCTGCTCGGCCCGTCGGGCTGCGGCAAGTCGACGACGCTGCGGATGATCAACCGGCTGGCGCCGTTCGACAGCGGCACGATCCGCGTCGGCGGCGAGGATGTGCTCGGCATCGCGCCGGAGGTGCTGCGGCGGCGGATCGGCTATGCGATCCAATCGACCGGGCTGTTTCCGCATTGGCGGGTGGCAGACAACATCGCCACCGTGCCGCGGCTGCTCGGCTGGCCGCCCGAGCGGGTGCGCGACCGGGTCGACGAGTTGCTGGCGCTGCTGCGCCTCGACCCCGCGGTTTACGCCGGCAAATACCCGCACCAACTGTCGGGTGGCGAGCAGCAGCGTGTCGGGGTGGCTCGCGCGCTCGCCGCCGACCCCGACATCCTGCTGATGGACGAGCCGTTCGGCGCGGTCGATCCGATCACCCGCGACGCGCTGCAGAGCGAAGTGGCGCGCATCCACCGGGCGACCGGCAAGACGATCGTCTTCGTGACGCACGACATCGAGGAGGCGCTCCGTCTGGCGACGATGATCGCGATCATGGAGCGCGGCCGGCTGGCGCAGGTCGGCACGCCGCTCGAGATCATCGAGCGGCCGGCAAGCGACTTCGTGCGCGAGTTCGTCGGCGTGCAGGGGGTCGGGCTGAAGCTGCTATCGGTACGCCGCGTCGCCGATCGCATGCGGCGCGGCGAGATGGCCAACGGTGCGGCGATCGCGGAGGGGGCGAGTCTTGCCGAGGCGCTGGAGGCAATGATCAGCCGCCGCCTCGACCGGCTGGCGGTCGCTGACGAGCGCGGCGACACGATAGGCGCGATCACGCTGGCGGATTTGGCGCGATGATTGGCGCGCAGCTGCCCCTCACCCTCCCATCGCTGCGCGATGGGCCCCTCCCTCTCCCCGCTTGCGGGGCGAGGGGAAAATGCCACGGCGCGCTCCCTCTCCCGGCGGGCGGGGAGAGGGTCGGGGTGAGGGGCAGCTAGCGATGCGAACCGCGGTCAAGACTCCCGCCCTGTGGGTCGGGTTGCTGCTTGCGGCACTGATATTCGACATGCCGGCGCTACAGCCCCTCTTTGCCGCGGCGTTCCCGGGCGTCCGCCCGGAAATTTTCGATCGAGCGACGTTTGTCGAATTGTTCCTGTCGCATCTGGGCCTGGTCGCGGCGGCGAGCGGGGCGGCGACGCTGGTCGGCGTGGCGCTGGCGGTTTTCGTGACGCGGCCGGCGGGACGCGATTTCCGCACCACCGCCAATCTGCTGGCGACGATCGGCCAGACTTTCCCGCCGGCGGCGGTGCTCGCCTTGGCGGTGCCGGCGCTGGGCTTCGGCCCACGGCCGACGATCGTCGCCTTGTTTCTCTACGGCTTGCTGCCGATCCTCGAAAACGCCATCGCCGGGATCGACGGCGTGCCTACGGCGGTGCGCGACGCGGCGCGCGGCATGGGGCTGTCGGCCTGGCAGATCCTGCGCGATGTCGAATTGCCACTGGCCGCGCCGGTGATCTTGGCCGGAGTTCGAGTGTCGGTGACGGTCGGCATCGGCACCGCGACGATCGGGTCGACGGTCGGCGCCTTGACCTTTGGCACGCCGATCTTTGACGGCCTTGACGGCAACAAACTGCCATACGTGCTGCAAGGAGCCGCGTTGGTGGCGCTTTTCGCGATCGTCACCGACCTGCTGTTTGCTCTGCTGGCGCACCGGCTGCGCCCGGCCGGATCATAGGCGAGACCCGGCCAGCGCTGGTGTGACGAAATAGCGAGCGGCCTTCGCGTGCTTCGAGGCCGGTCCTAGTTGTAGGTGACGTCGGTGTCGGTGACGATAATGTTGTGCACCTTGCACCAGTCGACCTGATACTGCTCGGTCTGGATTTCCCTAAAGACAAAAGATTATTCAATGGCTTGTAACGGATATGCCTGATTTACCCATACTATGTCTCACACTCACATTCGGATTTCAGGCGAAAGTAGTTCACGAACCGGACCTAGTCTGAAACGTATTGTGTCCCTGATGGCGATTGATTGTGGTGCTGCTGGCTCTCACCCCCGTGACGCGCGTAATCGAATGCCCGTTGCCGCGCATTTTGGCCGGCGACGACCTCGACGCACTCATACCGCCGTCCTCGTCCATCCTCTCGCCACGCCAATCCGCAAGAGTGCTCTCGGTCCTGAAAGACCTTGGCGCGAAGATCGTCAGTGTTGGGGCGCTCGGCGGCCACCGTCGCCCTTCGTTTTCCTGCCGCCGCCGCGACTTTGACAAGTTCCAGGAAGTGCTGCCGCACCCGGTCATTCGCGATAGCTCGATCGTCTCGGGCTGCTCCATGCGCGCATCGTGATGACGCGGAACATTGCTCTGCCAGGAGGCATGGTCTTATCTTTCGATATGACTGAAGGGCACCGCGGTGGCCGCTGGTTGCGAGGGCGCCAAGACGCCAAACCGACGGGCGCGGTGCACCTTGAAGAACTCGTCGGGGTGCGGGTCAATCGACAACATGACCGCGTGCCGACACGCCAGTTCCTTCGCATCTTCCGAAATGGACAGGGCGACTGGTGTGCCGAAATAGCGGACGGCGAACAGAACCGCGTTCTCGTGTTCGATCATCATCCGACCGTTGGCGTACTTGCGATTTTAAGAAGCACCGGCGCCGACATCGCGGATGACGTCGTCGATCAGGGCGCCGAAGGTTTGGACATGCGCCAGCGCGCACGACGAGCCGACGATTAACCGGACAGTTTACGTCGCAAGCGCGTCTTTACTAAGCATCCAATCCGAGAGGCGCCGCTCAGTCGCGGCAGTGGGAACGGGTCTTCAGCCCCAAACCGAACCACTACCAGAGCCCGTTCACCGAGGCGGTATATGCCTTTGTATGTTTTCTGGAACCCGAAATACCCTCAGTGCTGGGAGCGGGAGGTTTGATCCTTGTGCATGTCTCGAATACGCTCAACCACGGCTGTCAGCCGGCGGTTCGCAATGTCATGTCCGGCTTCGTGCGGGACGACGGGAGAGTGCAGATGAGCTATCTCGATAAGACCGCACTTCGGGTTGTCGGCACCCGGCCGATCCGCCCGGACGGTGTCGACAAGGTCACGGGCCGGGCTAATTTTGGCGCCGATGTGACCATGCCGGGCATGTTGTGGGGCCGCATCAAGCGCAGCCCGCATGCCCATGCCCGGATCGTCTCGATCAATATCGAAAAGGCGCGCGCATTGCCCGGAGTGAAGGCCGTCACCACGCGCGCCGATTTTCCCGACATCACGCCCGAACGCGCGCATATCGGCGCCGCGCCGCATAACCTGCGCGACCTGTCATTGAATTGCATGGCGAAGGGGAAGGTTCTTTACGAGGGCCACCCGGTGGCGGCGGTCGCGGCAACTTCGCAGCTGATTGCCGAACAGGCACTCGACCTGATCGAAGTTGAATATGAAGTCCTGCCGCACGTGATGGATGTCGAAGCGGCGATGGCCGAGGACGCGCCGCTACTCCACGACAACATCTTCACTGCGGGGATCGAGCCGCTGCCCGAGAAGCCGTCGAACATCGCCAAAGTCGTGCGTTTCGCCAAAGGCGATGTTGAGGCCGGTTTCAAGGAAGCCGACGTGGTCATCGAGCGGCGCTACACAACAAAGCCCGTGCACCAGGGCTATATCGAGCCGCACGCCTGTCTGGTTTCGGTCGGGGCCGATGGCCAGACGGTCATCCACAGTTCGAGTCAGGGCCAGTTCATGGTGCGCGCCTATACCTCGCGCATCTGCGGCGGCGACATCGCCAATATCCGCGCGATCCCGGCCGAGATCGGCGGTGGCTTTGGCGGCAAGACGATCATCTACCTCGAACCGCTTGCCTACATGCTGTCGAAGAAGTCAGGGCGACCGGTCAAGATGGTGATGAGCCGCGAGGAGGTATTCCGCGCCACCGGACCGACCTCTGGCGCCGTCGTCGATGTCAAGCTCGGCGCGAAACGCGATGGCCGCATCGTCGCGGCGCAGACCATCCTCAAATATCAGGCCGGGGCGTTTCCCGGCTCGCCGGTGCAGCAAGGGTGCATCTGTGGAATGGCAGTCTACGATTTCCCGAATGCGCTGACCGTCGGCTACGACGTGGTGTGCAACCGACCGAAGGTTGCGGCGTACCGTGCGCCAGGCGCGCCGATCGGGTCGTTCGCGTTGGAAAGCTGCGTCGATGAATTGGCGCGCGAGTTGGAGATCGATCCGCTCAGGATGCGCGAAATCAACGGTGCCAAAGACGGCACGCAGGCGACGCACGGCGTCACCTGGGTCAACATCGGCTACGGGAAAACCCTGGAGGCAGCGCGCGCCAGTGAGCACATGAAGGTCGCGCTGAAGCCCAACCAGGGGCGTGGCATCGCTTCCGGCTACTGGCACAATGCCGGCGGCGAATCGAGCGCCGCCGTGCACATCAACGAAGACGGCACTGTCACCGTCACCGAAGGCCACCCTGACATCGGCGGCTCGCGCGCCTCGATGGCGATGATGGTCGCGGAGGTGCTGAACATTCCGTTCGAGCATGTCCGGCCGGTGGTCGGCGACACGACCTCGATCGGATTCAGCGCCTCGACCGGCGGTAGCCGCGTTACCTTCGCCGGCGGCATGGCTGTGACGCAGGCGGCCGAGAAGGTTATCGAGGAGCTGAAAAAGCGTGCTGCCGTTATCTGGGACATCAGCCCGGACGCGGTCGAGTGGAAGGGCGGCAAGGTATTCCCGGCCGGTTCCAATGCAGGCAGCTTCGAGCCGCTCGATCTGCCCGCCATCGCTCTGCGCTCGGCCCGAACCGGGGGGCCGATCAGCGCCGAGGTTCAGATCAACGCGCAGGGCCAGGCGCCGGGGTTTACGACGCATATTTGCGATGTCGAGGTCGACCCGGAGACGGGCTACGTGAAGATCCTACGTTACACGGCAATCCAAGATGTGGGCCGCGCGATCCATCCCTCCTATGTCGAAGGACAGATGCAGGGCGGTGTGGCGCAGGGCATCGGCTGGGCACTCAACGAGGAGTACGTCTACGACCAGGACGGCCGTTTGGAGAACCCCGGCTTCCTCGATTACCGTGTGCCGGTCTGCTCCGACTTGCCGATGATTGACGCAATCCTGGTCGAGGTGCCGAACCCGCGGCATCCGTTTGGCGCACGCGGCGTCGGCGAGGTCCCGATCGTGCCACCGATGGCGGCGGTTGCCAACGCGATTGCCGATGCGACCGGGCTGCGGCTGCGCGATCTGCCGATGTCGCCGCCGAAGCTGCGCGCAGCGCTTGACGAGCACAACCCGCGGATCGCTGCCGAATAGCTCATACTTCGTTCGTCGTCCTCCTCGCTGCTCCCGCAGAGAGGAACGGCGATCACGGCACAGACCTATGCTCTTCAGCAACGGCTTACGTGAGGAAGATAGCGAATGAAGCCTGAAACGGCCGGCATGTCGTCGGCGCGATTAGCGCGTCTCGACAAGGTCATGAAGCGGCGCTACGTCGACAGCGGCAGCTTGCCTGGGCTGCTGACCTACGTCTACCGCAAGGGGCGGCTCGTCCATACCGGTATGTGCGGTCACATGGACCTGGAGCGCGGCCGGAAGATGCGCGAGGACGCGATCTTCCGCATCTATTCGATGTCGAAGCCGATCACCGCGGTGGCGCTGATGATGCTTGTCGAAGAGGGGTTGATCGGGCTCGACGATCCCGTGCACACCCATATCCCGGAATGGAAGGATCTCGCCGTCTACGCCAGCGGCACGCCTTCGCTGTTGGCCGAGGCGTCACCGAGCTACCTGACGACACCGGTGGCGCGCCCGATGAAGGTGGTCGACCTCGCAACGCATACCTCGGGCCTGACCTACGGCTTCATGATGCGCACCGCGGTCGACGCCGCCTATCGCCGCGCCAAGGTCGTCGACCGGCAGACCAAAGGTGGCCTGCGGTGCATGATCGACCAGCTGGCCAAGATCCCGCTCGATTTCTCACCAGGCACAGCATGGAATTATTCGGTAGCGATCGATGTGCTTGGTTACCTGATCGAGAAGCTTTCCGGCCAGAGCTTTGGCGAGTTCCTGCGCGCTCGCCTGTTCCAGCCGCTCGGCATGAACGACACCGCCTTCTGGGTGCCGGAGGACAAGACCAAGCGGTTTTCCTCCTGCTATCAGCCGGAAACTGGCGGGGGCGGCCTCAAATTGCAGGACGATGCGCGGGAGAGCACCTATGCACGGCCACCGAAATTGGAATCGGGCGGCGGCGGCCTGGTGTCAACGGCGCACGATTACCTTCGCTTCTGCCGCATGATGCTCAACGGCGGAACGCTTGACGGCGTGCAGATCCTCAGCCCGAAGACCGTTGCGCTATTCAGCCTCAATCATCTGCCCGACAACCGTGAGATCGTCGACATGTCCTTCCCGGGCATGTTCAGCGAATCTGACTATGCCGGCGTCGGATTCTCACTCGGTTGCGGTGTCAATGTCGATGTCGCCAGGACGCGCTTGCCCGGTACTCTCGGCACCTATTCATGGGGCGGTGCCGCCGCCACCGCTTTCTGGGTCGATCCGAAGGAAGAGCTGGCGATCGTTTTCATGACACAGGTGATCGGAAGCGAAGCCCGCCTCACTCTGCGCCGCGACCTGCGCACGCTGGTCTACTCGGCCATGACCGAGTCATTTGCCTAGCGGTACTGCTGGCCAATACCACGAGTGATCGGAGTGACATCACTAGCCAGTCGGCAAGGCTGCCTCAGTTTTGTGCCCCTGCACCCGCGCGCGTACGGCGGGAGACATTAGACTCGTAGTTAAGGACACGATCAGAGGTCTCGCCTGACCTGATCAGGGCGGTGACCGATCCGGTGTCGCCACGTACCATAAACGACTTTTGCGGACGCGGCTGTTTCATGCCATGTGGACGTGATGTCGCTGGCATCTGCTCTTACCGGAAGGGGATTTCCGGCTAAGCCGGGGAGCGGGTAGAGATACAAGAGACAACCTGGGCCAGCATATGGTTGTGCTGTGGGCGCACACGCGGTGGTTAAGGCCGCTAGTCCAATAGTTCCAATAGTTACGATGCAACTGACCCCAATCGTTAGGCGCATAGATCCGTTCCAACGCTATTTATGCTGTCATATATTAACCGAGCCGTTACCACGCCTTGCTGCATGCGTAGGCACCACCGTGGACAGCACTAGACGCTACGGCCGATGCTTGAAAAGCCAGGCATCGCGCCATACCTCAAGCACGCGCAGGTGCGCGGAGCGGACGTGTCAATTGAAGCGCCTTTGCCAGCGCTGCCACCTGATCCACGACCGGCCGCACCATCAGGCGCGGCGGCGGATCACTTACCTGCTGCGCCGGGCGCTCGGCGACCCGTTCCTCGGCCCTTACTCCGCCTGACCCTCGTGCTCGGTGGATAAGCGGCATCCCTCTCCGCGCGTCCTTGCCCTTGTCCGCCTCCGCCACGATCGCCCTGGCTGGCCGCTCGCTGACCTCTCTGGTGGTATCGACCTCGTCAGCCGCTGGGCCGACGCTGGCGGCCGCATCCTGGCGATCGCGCCGTGGCCGTATCTGTTCGCGGTCAATGTGCCGATCGGCGTCGTCGGCTCGGCTCGCGCCGCTTCCAGTCAGGCCGCCGCCGTCGCAGCTTCACGACCTTCGTCTCCACAGTTTCGTCGGGATCGGCTGATGGGACATTTTTAAATGTCCCATCGCTCCCGGCGATATCTCATCACAAACCCCACCGCCGTCGCTCACCACAAATCTCTCAGTACAGAGAGATTTGTACAGCCAAGGAGCGGGCGGCGATCAGTCGGCGCGGCGGCGCTTTCCGCGGCGAACTACTTTGACGGCGCCTGCAGCACAAGCAACTCAGCTTCCATCTCTGTGATGCGAGTCTCGGCTTTGGGCAACCAATAGGTGTTGTTGCTCTGCTGATATACTTCAGCAGCGCCGCGCATGCACGTAAGCGCTTGTTCCATGGTCTTAGCGCTTTTCTGGCGCTCGGCCAGCACACCTAATGTATTTGCCAAACCATGTTGGGAATACGCCCATTGGGGCGGGTTGCGCTCGCGGGTCACCTCCTCGAGCGCGGCGTAGTAGGCAGCGACTGCCTCCTCCAGCCGGGCCGTGCCGCTCTCGCGCTCCCCGAGTGTCAGAAGCGTGCCGCCGAGGTTGGCCTGCGTCATCGCCCATTTGAGCGGGACACGCTCGCGGGTTCTCTCCTCAAGCGCAGTGTGGTAGGCGGCTACTGCCTCCTCGAGCCGCGCGGTACTGCTCTCGCGCTCCCCGAGCTTTTCAAGCGCGACGCCGAGGTTGTTCTGCGTCGCCGCCCAGCGGAGCGGGACACGCTCGCGCGTGTATTCCTCCAGCGCCGCGCGGTAGGCAGCGACCGCCGCTTCCAGGCTCCCTGTCCCGCTCTCCCGCTCGCCGAGCATCTCGAGCGCAATGCCGAGATTGGTCTGTGTCCCTGCCCAGTCGAGCGGAACGCGCTCGCGGGTCCACACCTCCAGCGCGGCGCGGTGGGCGGCGACCGCCTCCTCGAGCCGGGCGGTATCGCTATCGCGCTCGCCAAGCCTCACAAGCACGTTGCCCAGATTGACCTGCGTCGTCGCCCATAGGAACGGCACCCGATCGCGCGTGTATTCCTCCAGCGCCGCCCGGTAGGCCGCGACCGCCGCTTCCAGGCTCGCTCTCTCCTGCTCGCCCAGCGCCCTGAGCGCATTGCCGAGGTTGTTCTGGGTCATCGCCCAATCGAGCGGAACGCGCTCGCGCGTGTATTCCTCCAGCGCCGCGCGATAGGCGGCTACTGCCTCCTCCAGCCGGGTGGTGCCGCTCTCGCGCTCCCCAAGCGTCTCAAGCGCGGTGCCGAGGTTGTTCTGGGTCATCGCCCAATCGAGCGGAACGCGCTCGCGCGGCCGCTGGCCCAGGACCAGTTGCCAGATTTTGATGGACTGCCTCAGCGCCGCGTTGTCACCCTTCTCATCGCCCTGGCGATAGAGGGCGTCGGCCTGGCGGCTCAGGTAGTCCGCGGTTTCCTGCGGGTGTCCCGAGGGGACCAGCCCCGCGGCTTGACTAAATAAATCCGCCGCCTCCGTGTAATGGCGCTCGGTCAACGTCACGCCACCTTCAGCCGCGGTCGAACCTGCCGCTCCAAGCATCTGGGCGTCCGCCGCCGCCTGTGCCTGTTCGCTCAGTTTGCGCGCTTCTTGCGCGGCCGCAATCTGCGCCTGGGTTGCTTGCCGCAGGAACTCGTGTGCGCGCGCAAAGTTGCCGGCATCAATCGCGGCGTTGGCCTGCGCGACCAAAGCCTGGGCTGTCGGGTTGCTGGGGTTAAGTGCCGCCGCCTGATCCTGCAGGCGCTTGTAGTCTGTGGCGACCTTCGTCAGTTCCGCAGCCAGCTTTTCATCGGGTACATTTTGCTCGCCGGCAATTGCCAGCAGCTTCTTAGCCGCGTCCGTAGTGACGCCGAGCGTCTTGCTGATCCCTGCTATTTGACCTTTAAGATCTGCAGTGGCGCCTCTTACAGCAGCTTCTACCGTTTGCCTGAGCTGCTCGTCCGTCAGCCCGAAATTGCATGTCACCGTGTTGTTGCTGGCATTGCCGCCTGCCGTGATAGCACAGGATGCGGCCGTCACAGTGTCCCCTAATGCCTCCGCGATATTCGGGTAGAAGAGGACACCCACCACCAGGATCAAAGAACCGATCCAAGGCCGCCGCATCATCACGGTTTGCTCGGTGCGGTGCCCGGGACCGTCCCACAGTTGATGTTGTTGCCCGAGGCGGTGTCCCCGGCCGCAACACCGCACGGTCCCGCGGTCCCGCGAACTACTATTGCCGCTCCACCAAGCGACAATCCCTAAGGCCCCAATGCCGAAGGCACCGATCACCACTAACCGGAGCAGCGGCTCGCGCTGTTTGGCTGGCAACGTTGACAGATTGCGGATTGTCGGTCGCAGCAGCAACACGACCACACCGAGGGCGATCCCAGCCAGGCCGGCAATTTTTCCCAGAGCCGCAAGAGACGAAAGCTCCACAGGCAATCCCCACGTCGAGAGCGCTTCGCAAACATACGATGCGCAAGGCAATAGCACGAACGCGAAACGCGAACTGCTTAGGCTCCCCACCGTCCGCGCGCGGACTGCCGATATCCCCCGTCTGGGTCAGCTCGCCTCGCGCGCGCCAACAGGCGGTAAGAGAGGCACCGGACGAGCTGACGCGCGGCTCTAATTGGCGGGATGCTTGGTGGCCACGTCGAGGCCGGGAAGGCTAAGACTTTAGGAGCGCGCGGGCGACGATCGCCACGGCTCGGTACAACGGATGCGCCTCGCGAGGGATACAACGGCATGGTTCCGGCGCGTTACCGGCCTCCTAGACTGATCCTTAAGGCAACGGACGGCGGATCCTCCTGGCCGTCTCTACCCCAGTCTCCCGATATCTCGAACGGGGCGGGGCACGGCGCACGTCGTAGACTGTCTTCAAAATCAGGGGCAGATCAGCGCCGGGTCTGATCATGGCTTAGAGGAACGCCCTCAAAGCAGCGGACCACTGTGCGCGTGGCCCCGACGCGGCGCTGCGGCCCCATCAGATCGTCTGCAGACGTTTCAACTTTAAGATGATAGGCTTGCCAGACCGCCGACATCTTTCCCCCTAAGGGTCGACGGCCAAACGCTGCGTGACCCCCAAAGTCAGCGAGGCGACCATGTGGAAAAAATGCGAACGATGCGGGACCAATCACCTCGCCCTTAGGCACGGTCTTTGCGCCGCCTGTTATGGGCAGGATAGCCAACGCAAGCCCCTTCCCACGACGGCCGATCGCGGAACCGCCGACGCCGGTCCCGCCGTCAGCAGAGCGAGCGTCCACGCCGACGAGGTGGTCGAGTAGGCGAGGCTCGTGTGCGGCACGCTGGCCGACGGAGCCAAGGCAAAACCAAGAAAGCCGTCTATTAAGGCGCAACCATCGCTGCAATTCGCCACACGGCGCAGGGTCAGCGGTCGCTACAGGGAGGAACGGGTGGCATGACGCCGCCCGATCCTTTCCGTACCGGCGATATTGCGGTCGTGGATCAGGTGGCGGCGCTGGCAAGGACTCTTCAAATTACGCGGCCGCCCTCCAGTCGGCCGGGCACCACCCGACCGCGCCCAAAGCGAGCACGTCGGTTTTACTTCCTGACGCGCGGAAGGCTCTCGCGAGTGACAGAACGCCCCCAAAAATTTTCTGATTTTCTGAGAGCCTGTCTCAAAAGTCGCGGTCAACAAATCGCCGACAGCGACGACCGCTTTCTGAACTGATAACGGCCGTTCAGCCCAGGTGGCGGGAATGGCTCTTCGTGCCCCTTTTGCGACATTCCGCTCTTCTTCACCCACATGCACAGCGATCACACGGAAGGGCTGCTCGATGTCATGTTCCTGCGCTGGTACATGAAGGGACAAAAGATCGACATTGTCTGCAGTTCCGACGCGCCATCAGGTCAGGGCTTATCCAATAGCTGCCAAAAGTACGTCGCCCATATTGGCGACGGATTTTGGACGGCTTCGGCCTGGTGAGGAGGTCACGGATTTTGGAAGGTGGCCGGGGGCGTTCGTTAGGCCGGGCCAAGGGAAATTGCGGGCGGTTAGGAAGTGGGATTGGTCGGCCGGAAAAGAGCGGCCCCGCGGTGTGCGCGGGGGCTTGAGAGTTTAAGAGGCGCAAGGCCCCAAGGGTTTGAGGTTCAGAATTTCCGGAACGCCGAGACGCGCAAGACGGAGTACCTGTGGCCGTCCCAGCAGCGGTCGACGAAGAGGGCGCCGACATCGAAAGCGCCGACGCCCACGCGGTCACCGCTCGTGCGCTAGTGTGGAAGATGCCGCTTGCCATCGCATCACTGCCGCAGGTGCAATTGGCGGCGCGGACGCGTCCGGGGTTCTGGTCGCGGTAGCGGCGGCCGCCTGGTCGGAGGTTGTTGAGGCAGTGAGGTGCCCGACCGTCACTGAGGTGGGGACGATATGCCTGTTCTTTCCGAGGAGCAGCGCGCAGCGGCGACCGCCTTCAAGGAAGTTGATGAAGCTCGGTACGACGAAATGCTCGGGGTCTTGCCGCCCGCGTTATGGACCGCCAAGGGCTTTCTCGTCGGCGAGCCATTCGATCATCGCCAGTGCAAAGCCACGGGCCACTTAGCTGCCTCGTACGCCGCCTTCATTTGCTACCGTGGGAAATTCTACGAGACCGCAGAGGCGATGACCGCGGCGGAGTTTAGGGCCTTTGACCCGAGCACGCTGGCTGAGCGCCAAAAAGAACCGGTTATGTCGTGCTGACGATCATGCTTGCGAGTGAATTTTGAGACGCTTCCCTGCCCCGCCCTGGCCTGAGCCAGAGCGGGGTTTCTCTCTAAGCCCGACTGATGCCTGAGAGGCTTTACAACCGCACACAGAACTGTCCGGGCAGACGCTAATCTTTTTGCCGATGCCGACGCCCTTTGTGTCGGACGCCGTGAGACACATGAGGCGATGGTGAAGCAGCTGGTGTTTCGTTCACTTGGAAGGTGAGCTGCGTGCCGATCAAGCCGTTCAAGGTCGTGACGATGGGCATGGTCAGCCCGAAAAGTCCCGTTGCCTCATCCAGCACCGAGCCCGGAAGATTCTGCGTGTAGTAAAACGTCCCCGTGGTGGTCACTCTCGTTGGCGGAAGAGCCCCAATCGAAATGCTCGCCGTCGCACTGTATGCCGATTCAGCTGGCGCCGAAAACGTAATCGTCTGACCGGCCTGGAATGTTTGAGTGTTGGTGACGGTGTTGGTCGTCGTCGTGGAACTTGTGTATGTATATGACACGCTAAGCGACCCACCAATTCCAAGATTTTCTGATATGGCCAGGGTAAAGGACGCCGTTGCTGTCACCGTCACTGTGGAGGTGTATGCTAACGTCGTCGTATTCGTAACGGTATACACTACGTTTTGAAAGACGTTAGTGGCAATGGTCACCGGTTGAGATGAGTTGTTTTGGCCGCTGATGGTCTCTTCGACCGTCTGGCCGTTAAGCATTGTCAAATTAGAATCGGTCATGGCAGACTGGATTGTCCCCAATACCGGCGCGTAAAAATTGTATGTGAAGGACTGAATCTTGTCGTCCATCCCCCTATCGGCCAAGTTGACTGTCGCTGGGGTTGCGAAGGTCCCGAAAGGATTAGCTGCACCGACGGTAACCGCCTGACCGGACCCGTCGGTATTGGCACTGAGCACGAGCACCTGTGGCGGAGTCAGGCTGGGATAGTTGATCGATGAACCTTGGGAGTTGATATCCCAACTAGAGAGCGAGTTCGCGGTCGCTTCGGGCCACTCGGCGAGGAAGATGGTGACGAAAGAGGCGTTATTGTCTCTGTCACGGAAAAGCTGAAACCAGCCCGCGCTTGCGTCTACATGACGCCAGATGCCGGCGGACATGCGGTCGTTGGCACCATAGTTATATAGGTCCACGGTCTGGACGTTGCCGTTTCCGATTAAATCCACACAGACGCCGGCCCCCGCGAGGCTGAAGGGGGTCGACGAAGAAGGGGGGTTTATGGGGTAGTCAAACAACGTACAGACGACCCCATTGGGGAGGTTAAACGCAATCCATGTGGCCTCTGAATCCAGCGCCGTACCCGAAAACGAGAACGAGTACCCTTCAGGATATGCCGAACTGGTAGTGTCGATCGTCAGCGAGTCACTGCCCCAGTCAGCATCCTTGAACAGCAGAATCTGGCCGCTGGTTACGCTGCTAGGGAAAGGGGTCGCAACAGTCGGCGGCTTGTAGAACGGAGGATCATAAACGTTGGTGCCCATGATTTTTCTCCCGCCCCGGCCACTTAAAGTGGGCCTTCTAAGGCACCACCAATCTCTTTTAGGGACTGTGAACCTGCCGTATCCCCGCGGGCTTTCCAAAACTCGTCAAAAAGGGCTTTGGCAACACTGCTGGGCAGGAAAGACGTCGTAAATTAAGCATTTAACCTCAACAACCCCAGATTGCCCGGGTTGTTCAGCGTCAAAATCTCCCATAAAATTTCCCGGAAATGCGGGACATTATGCTGGACAGCACGTTTACGCGTTCGCCAGAAGTTTTCGCCACCCGTTGAGAATACGGTGATAAGCACCTCAGGATCGACTAATCCTGGCAAGTCAGACGAACAGGTCTGCGCCCAGTGGGCGGAGAACCCGTACTTCCAGGCGTTCTGCGGGGAGACCTATTTCAGCCCGACTACGCCTTGCACGGGCCCGAGGTCCGAGTGCGTCGGCAAGGGCAAGGCTAGGACGCGCTGGGAGTTCGGACATACATTGGTTCCCTGCTTCCGTGTTGGATGCTTTTAAACGCGAGAGGGAAATGTCGCGCGTGAGTCCGTCTGCTATTTTTATCTCGAAGCCGTCCAATGTGTCGTTTGCCGAAGCCATGGTCCGGCTTCGCCTGTGGTTCGATCATAAAAAGATCCAGCCGACCGGGTTTCGGCTCCGGCCCGGTGACAAGACAGGGTTCGAGATAAACTTTCAGAGCACAGAAGAGGCTTCCGCCTTCGATGCCGGCTTTGCCTGGTCAGCGCCGCCAGCCCGTAAGCCGCCGGCTTCATCATGTTCTTGAGGTCGATCACGACTGCCGAGACACGCGGTGTCCTGCGGGCGATGCGCGGGAGCGGAGGGCAGCGATAAGCTCGTCCTAGCGCCGCAACGTCTTAGTAGTGGCTAACGTGATGGTGCCGGTGACGGTGCGTCGGATAATAGTACCCTGCACTGTAATAATATGGGCTTCCGTAATAATATGGGTACCCGTAGTATCCATAGTAATATGGGCCGCCAGATACTGCATAAAATGGCGCCGTCGCAACCGCACCTGCGGTGGCGACCGCTGCTCCGGCAATACAGAACGGAAAGGCCAGCGGGAAGGAGCAGTCTGCATGGGCGCCCGATACCGGAAGCGCGGCGAGGCCGGTCGCAACCAGCGCTGCTGTCGCAATTTTCATTTGCATCTCCCCGGCTCGACCCAGCGAATGGGTCGTTCACTAAGGAAACAGTATCGACCTCGAATTGATCCGCGCTCGTTAGCGATGGGCGAGCGCGTCTAAGCTTTATGGCACTTGCGATGCTCCGGTGCGTCATCACTCTATCTCTCCTCCGAAGTTCGCTCGATCCGCTCTGACCAAGGGGCGGTCGGGATTTGTTTAAGCCGACATTCGACAGATTCCGGCGATTTTGGACCAAGGATCGCCCCTTTGATCGCCTTGAGCAACGGCAATTCGCCGTCGCCGCGAGCAAAGGGCGATCGAAGCCGGTTGCCCCCCAACGCTGAGACGCGGGCGATGCGCGCCTCGAGCGCGTGGCATTGCCGAGCCCGAAATGTCCGGTATCGGCGGATATTGTTGAAAAAGTCGGCCAGCATTTTTCTATTAAAATATTATATCATGATTAGTAATGGTCTCAGTTACATTTATTCACTGAAACTTGTGTTCTTGAATCATTATTGTTCAAAACAGCCCGAATTTTTCCAGCGACGACTTTTTCAACAATATCGGCGCATCCCGGTCCTTGCCGGGCGTTCCGGCGAAGGTCTCGTGAGCCTCGGATTTGCGGACTTTCGGCGAGCTTCGGCGCCAACTGACCCGCAGCGCGGACTTTTGGGTCAGGCTCTGAGAAGAAAGGCAGCTGTGGTGGTTGTTCTTTTTTTAGAAGGGGTTTCATTTTTGTAGGTTGCTGGGCGTGTGGGGGAGCAGAATTTCGCGACTTCGCCAGGGGGGATCGGTTTGCCTATTAGAGGGCTGGTGGCTGGGGCAGCGGCCGAGCGGCGGTGCGGCGCCTCGGCCAGGTGACGGCGCCGGGAGACAACGTTTAAACGAGTGTCACCTCACTGCATCGACACCAATCTGACACCAGGCTGCTGACCCAGTGCGCTAAACGGTTGATAGATTGGGGGACTCCTTGCGCCGACCACATACTTCTTAGGTATGTGCGCAGTGGGTATGGCGGAAATAGTATCCGCCTAACTCAGCCAGTTTTGTAAATGTTGTCAGTGGCGTTATCTGCGGCTAGGCCGCCTGACCCATACTTGGACCCATCATTCACGGCCGGTAAGGCCGCTGGCTCGTGGTCAACAACCTTGGCATTGACCAGGTCCATGATGCGTGCCAGGTATTCGTCAGCGTCGTCTATATAGTTGATTTGTATCTCTTTTCGGTCAACAAACATGTTGAGGTGCTTGCCGATCAGCTCGACGGCCCGGTTGGCCGCAGCAGTGTCGCCACGCCTGGCTGCCATCACCGCATTGCGCCGCAGATTGCGCATGACCCAGTAGGCGTCGACCCCGGCTTTTTCGGCCGCTGACAGAGCCTCGCGCTCGGCGCTGGCGGTCCGCTGCGCCACCAGCTCATCGATCCTGGCACTGATGCGCTCTCGCAGCCGTAACCTAGAAGCATTGCTGCGATTCCGCGGATAACCAGACTTTTCATAGGCATCAATGATCGTGCTGCCATTAGCGATGAGCTGAGCGAACGCCTCGTGCTGTGGCCGGGAAAGCACTCCCATCGCGACCAACCCGCCGTCAGTTAGTGACGGCTGAGCCGTCACTCAGAGAGACATTTTGAGCCAGAATGATGCCCCTGTCCTCACTAAATAAGCACCCGGGTGAAAACCACCTGACCTTCCAGCTCGCCTATTTTCCCCTTATGGACACGTCCCTTGTTCGCTAGGCGCGTCTGAGCCTTTGGCGTGATCGGCGCATGTGGTTTGTGCGGCCCCTGAGAGGCCCGCTGTAGGCCGCGCTGGAACCGCTCTGCCAGACCGAATTCATCCGCGATCTCGGCCAGGTAGGCTTCTTTTCTTACGTCGGAATATATCTAGGGTCAGCAGTCAGACAAGCCACAGAGATAGAAAGGATTCGCGCTACGCGGGATTCAATGGAATCCTATTCGCGCAGGCTCCCCCACCTCGCGAGCTTTGGCGATGCGCACCCCCGTTACTCTCGGGCACAAATCCCGTTATGCACATAGCGTTGAAGAAATCGGCGAGCTAGAGCGGCGGGAGCGGTTGCTGGCGCTGTTTGGCGGGGCCGACGTCCGCGAGCACGCAACGGTAGGGCGTATCGATCGCGAGCTTGCGGCGCGGATCGGCGCGACCACTGATCTCGTTAAGATCAGCCCGGTTACGGTGATGAAGGTCAAAGGAAAGCACGCGACCGTGCTCTACAGCGATCTCGAACTGTTGCAGCATGGATTTATGACCGGGCGCGTTCAGCATGATGGACCGCGTAGTCTGATCTTTCTGTTTCGCGATCCGCGCAAGCCGACACGCACCTTAAAGGTCGTGATCAAATCCGCCCAAAGCGGAGCCGAGCTGTTGATCAGCACCTACCATGTATGCACCGGGAAGCGCCTTGTAGCCGCCATGAAGCGTGGCATCGTGGTGCGCGATGGGGGTAGCTGGGAAACCTAGATAAGCGAACGGACGGCCACATTAGCAGCCGTCCGTTCTGCGCGCGGTGTAGGGACTCGCAATCCCCTACATATGTCCCCTCTCGGAGCCACGCCCGCGAGATTTAGCGTGTCAACCGCGCGATGGTTATACCCTAACGCACGTCGGAGCGCACGCAATCAGAGCCAGACAACAACCCACAACTAATGTCGGCTATCCCGACACAGCACCCGCAACGCTCCACATACCCCCGTCTAATCCCCCGAGTTGTTCACACGCGCCGCCCTGTCGCTGCGCTTGTCTGCTCAGCGGCCTCCGTCCCATAAGTCCGGGTTGCCCTTTTTTAGAGCACCCAGAGCAACCGCAACCGTCTCCTTAAGAGAGACGGTTGCTCGGTTGCTCTTAAGGGCGGGCGACTTGGTTGCTGGCGGTTGCTCCGCAGTTTTCCTATGGTTGCTCCATGGTTGCTCCGGTTGCTCATCCGCCAAAAACGGATGGTTGCTCGATGGTTGCGCAGGGGGCGTGAGCAACCATGTCAGGACGTGAACAAACGCCCTCAGATGATCCACGTAAAATCGCCTTGGCAGGCGACCCGATCCTTCGCGATTAGCTTTGTACGGTATCCGTAGAAGAGCGCCCGCTGCTGACTCGGCGTTTTCTGTGAGTCGATCAGCCCGAGGCGCATGCACTCGGATTTCCACTGCTCCGTCGTGGCGGAGGGTCGGCCATGCATGTTGACGATGTTCGCACCGGGGGCCGCGAGCGCATTGCGCAGGGCATTGAGGAACTTCTCTTCCAAAGGCGAAAGCCGCTTGCCTGATCGCGTCCCAGCCTCGACCGCCCAGATATCGTCTACAAGGGTGACCACGACCGGGTCGAAGTCACCGCGATTGTCAGGGGCTCGCTCGCGCGCCTTGGTGAACTTCAGTGAGAAAGCGATGTCGGCGTCGGCCCGCGCGACCTTCTCCGCCAGCATTACCGTGTCTAATTGCCACTCTCGGGTCTTGGTGCCGTAGGCGCGCCCGGTGTCGTGGCCGGTGTGATGTATCCACAACTGTCCAATGTTACGACGAGTGAGGCCACGCACCCACGGCAAGGTTTGTTGCCACGGTTCTTCGTCCTTCATATCGCCGAGCAGCAGCGCCTGGATATTATCGAAATAAATGAAATCAACCCCGCCGATTCGTTCGATAAACCGATCAATAAATCGTTGTCCTGCCTCAGTATTAAGCGGCGACATGTCTTGGAGATCGTCGCGGCACAGGAAATACAGATCTTCGGGAACCGTTCTCGACCGGTGGGCGGCGTCACGTATGCGTGCCCGCAGCAGGCGCCTGGACATTTCGCCGTCGATAAACAAGATGCGGCCCGACCGATGACTGTCCCAATGCAGAAAAGGCTCCCCGCCCGCCATCGCGAAAGCCATGGCGATCGCGACATTGGTTTTGCCTATGCCGGTCTCGGCGACAAGCATTCCGCGGCTGGTTGTGCTGAACGGACCCAGCAAAAGGTCGGGCTCGGGTATATCGCGGTCGAGCCAGGATTGAACTGTGTATGCGGCCGGGTCCAGCAGGGCGGCGTTTACGACCGTCTCTTCGCCCGAACGCGGAGCGCCCTCCGTCCGATATCCATTTCCGTAATCGACGAACGGGTCCCCCGAAGGCGGTGGGACGAAATCCGAAGGTTTGCGCCACTCCGGTCGGGCTTCTTTCGCGAGATGCGCGAGGGTCCCGAAGCCGATCCGGTTTGGGGGCGATTTCGAGATGTGATCCCAGCGTTCGCGGGTCACGGTCGGGTTGTACTTGGCTGACTTCCGGGACCAACGGTCGAAAACGTGAAACCCGGGTTCAGAACCTCTGCTGGCCGCCCAGGTGGCCATGCCGACCTTGTTCCACTCGTCCCATCCGACATCGTCGTTCGGGATGACCGCCACCGCCGAGGCAATGTCGAAAAAATTGGCCTCCGGTTCGCTGATTTTGCGTGTGGTGTAATCAGCGGTGTTGGGGTCTCCACCACGAGCGGCGACGGCTTCGCGCAACCGGTCAAGAGCGTCGCCCAGATCGATCTCAGCGTCTTCGTTCAAAGCGACAATGCGGGCCAATCTGGGCTCGCCCTTGCGGTGCCAGGACCCTGGCCAGCGCAGCGGGTGCACGAGCGGGACCGCGCTGCCGTCCGCGCCGACCAGCTGCTGAGCGAGGCGCCGACATTCCTTCAAACGTAGATGGTTGTCCGCGGTTCGCGTTGGCTCCATCAGGCGCAGGTGCCAGTGCAATTTCGGTTCGACCTTGCCGCTGAGCGGGCAAGTCCACATGCCGCCTGACTCAATCGCGACGGTCGCGCGTCCGAGTAATCCTTCAAGCCGCTGACGCGCTGCTGAAGGGTTTTTGTCGATTTCGACGCTGATCGCGATACCGTTGGCGATGTCGTTCTCTGCCGCCGTGATCGCGTTGTTAAGGGTCACGATCGGCGGACAGAACACAACCGGCTCCGCTGCGTTGGCGCATTGCTGGGCGAAGTGAGCTGCGGTATCGATCAGCTCGCTCAGCCCGGCGCCGTTCACCTTGACGACCGGCCAACTGCCCCAGGTGCCGCCGTCGCTACGGTCGACAAAGGCTCGTAGCTGGAAATAAGTGCCGTCATCGGCATATCGAAAAAGCACATCGACGAAGCCCGCGATCATGTCGCGATCGACCATGAGCGCGGTCATGCCCGCCGCCTCGTTTTACGAAGCTTGTTGCGGTTCTTCAGATTGTTCGCCGATCCGCTCGATCGACACGACGCTGATCAAGCGCATCCCGTCAACTTTTTTGGTGACGAGTTGGCCATCAGCGATGAGCTCGTAAGTCTTGGTGAGGCCACATCCCAGCAGCTTCGCCGCGTGTCGCGGGCGTACCCACTGAATTTTTACGAACCCGGGAGAAACTTCCATGACAAGCTCCGGTTCAACGCGCCGCGCTTCAACGGCAACCGGAATGATTTATTAGACTGCCCGCTGAGTTTGATCGGACATATTTTGGATTTAAATTGCAGGGGAGTATCAGTTCAATTCCGCTCCAATTTGTCTCCAACGATTGCCCCCCAAACGTCAGCCCACGTACTGCCGACGGGTGGCTGTGTTCCGTGGAGTCTAGAAAATTTCCCGCGTAGGCGGCGCGCGGTGCTCGTATGGGAATTTCCGGGTGATAATTGAGCGGCTTCGCGGGCAGCGGCACTCACGGAAACCGCTGCCCTGGTGGTGAGCAGCGTCAACATCTCCTCCATTGCATTGCTGTCGTTAATGCTTCCTTGGCCCGGCTTACGCCCCCGTCTTCCACTGGGGCGGACGGTGCCAGTTGACTTCGTTTCAGCGATACCCACCGGCTCGCTTTTGATCTCGGTCCCGTCCCCCCACGTTGGTTGGGCTGGCGATCCTCCAGCCGCTTCTGCCGGAGGGGCGGGGCCTTCGGACAGCAGGTGCCTCGGCACCTCCACCTCGCCTCTGCAAGCTGCCGATTTGGCGGATCTCACATATGCGGCCAGCTCGTCACGCCGCGCGGCGCGAATTTCGGGTATCTCCCGGTCAAGATCCCGATAGCCAGAGAGTTCATCGCCTGCTTCAAGCGCCGCTGTTTGCTCGGCAGACAGATGGCCCCTTGCACCTACGATGAGGCTGTCGTTGACAGCGGCAATGCACTCTTCGGAAAAGCGAGCGAGCTCACGAGAGACGACAAAAACGGTCCCGAAAACACCCGGATAGTTGTTGCTCCGAGCGACCCCCCGCAAGACTGCGCTCCTCGCTTCGCGCGTGGAATTGCCGTCGCGATCTGCCCAATACGGGCCATGAGGCATCCATTCGCGACCGTAGGCGGTGGATAGCAGCGCCCGACTTTCATCACGCGCTAACCGCTCGATAAGTAAACCGGTCAAACTTTCCCGCGCGAGATGGCATTTCTCTTCGACGACATCCGACGGGGCGCCAACTAGGCGTTCGCGGGCCCTGATCGCGGCGATAACCGAACCGTGCAATTCGTCGAGCGCCGTGGTTAGCCGCGTTAAATCCGTCCGGGGCGGCAGGTGCTGCTCAGCAGGGATCGGCGCCTTCTCAAGATCTACTGGCAATTCACCATTGCGGGTCGGCATGGTGCCCCTCCGCTGACGCTCCACGGGGTGGTCTGCGAGGAACCAAGCGCGATGGTCGCGCTTGTCGGAAGCTATCCTATCTTTACCGATCCCATTCTATTCATTAGCCGCGGCGGCACGTAGCGCCACCACAACGCGGTCCGAGGCCGCCGGCGTCTCGCAGTATCGCGCCCACGCCTCGGCGAGCTGCCGCCGCTTCTCGAACAGATCGCCGCGGCGGTAGGCGCGCTCGACGGCATCGCCAACGGTGTGGCCAAGCGCCATTTCGGCGACTTCATGCGGGAAGTTGCTACGCTCGGCGCACCAGTCGCGAAAACTGCTGCGGAACCCATGTGTCGTCACGTGCGGTCCGGCGATTTTTTGCGCGACAAGCAACATTCTGAAAGCGCCGAGACCGCGACCATATCGACTGGGAAAGATGAGGTCGCCCTGCCGGATTTCGGCCATGCGCTCCAGGATCGCCATTGCCTCGTCGCACAATGGCACGCGATGGTCCTTGCGCGCTTTCATCCGGCTGGCCGGCACGATCCAAAGCCGGCTGGCCATGTCGATTTCGTTCCAACGAGCTCCGCCGACCTCGCCAGCCCGCGCCGCCGTCAGGATCGCAAATTCGAGGGCGCGCGCAGCGATACCCTCTTGCTGCCGCAGCTCGACCATGAACGCGGCGATCTCCGAGTATGGCAATGCGGCATGGTGCTCTACCGCACGCACCCTTGTCTTTTTTGGCAGAAGGTTTTCAAGGTGACCGCGCCACCGAGCCGGGTTCTCCCCGGTGCGATAGCCGCGCACGGTGGCCCAATCGAGGATGCTTTCAATACGACCACGCACCCGGCTCGCGGTCTCGGGCTTTGTCGACCAGATCGGCTCGACAACCCTCAGCACTAGCCCGAGATCGATTGCATCGATAGGCAAATCGCCAATCGCAGGATAGGCGTAGCGTTCCAACGACGTTGGCCATTGCTTTGCGTGCACGGCGTTGGACCAGCCAGCTTGATGCGCCTGGATGTAGGCCAAGGCGCACTCGCGGAATGTCAGGGACTTCGCTCGATTGAGGCTGTCGACAAGCTTGGCGCTCTTCCGTTCTTGGATCGGGTCCTTACCGTCGCGCACCTTACGTCGGGCAGCATCGGCAAGATCCCGCGCCTCGGCGAGCGTCAATTGGTCCAGGCTGCCCAAGCCCATGTCGTGCGAATGCTTGTTGAGTTTGTAGCGATAGATCCACGAAGCCGAGCCGCTCGTCGAGACGGCTAGATACAACCCAAGACCATCGGCGTGCATGCCCGGCTTTGGCGACTTCACGCGAGTCGCCGCATTGATGTACGCCGTCGTCAATCGGTCTCGCTGCCGGCGTGCCAACTTGCACTTCCCCTATCTCTTACCATCCTTTTATCACAGTTGCGGGCGGATGTGAACGAAGGAACGCGAAAGAAGCGCCGCTACAATGTTAAGCGTATCGGAAGGTTTTTCGAGTGCCTGCGAACGATACCGAAGGCCATATTATCGGACTGGATTTCCGCATAGACCACGCGGAACGGGACGACGCACTTACCCTCGCTCGATCCCCAATCCATGTCCTGCTCGTCACCGGGAGCGAGGCTGACGCCGCTCCACGTGCTCCAGCTGCCGTTCTCATAGGTCTGGAAGCCGGTGATCGTGTACTTGGTCGTCTTGTTGGCCAGATGAAATTTGTACGAATCGGCAAAGGCCGAAGACGCAAAGGCAACGAGGCTAAGCGCGACGCACAGCCGCTTCAGGGTAAACATCGGGCAAATGCGCCTCCTCGCGCGGTGATTTGATAGGCGGCCGGTATATACGACTCTTACTCGACTGGCATGCGTCGTTTGGACATTTGCCCTGCGCTCAAATATCGGGCCAGCGCGGCGTGCTGCTCGGGAGAGGCGGCGAGACCGGCCTTGGTGCGGCGCCAGAGGATGTCGTCGGCGGTACGCGCCCATGCCTCGCGCACCAGAAACGCGACCTCGGTCCGGCCCAGCCCCGGCGCAAACTCATTATCACTGCCGAGGCGCGCGTCATCGTCCGGCAAGGGCGCCTGGCTCGTCCAGGACGGGCCCATCCTCGGCAGATGCAGGGCCAGCCGCGCCAGGGCGTGCTCGGCGAGGCGGCGATAGGTCGTGAGCTTGCCGCCAAACACCGACAGCGCCGGCGGACCGGCGATGTCGAGTTCGAAGACATAGTCGCGGCTGGTCGCCGAGGCGCTGCGCGAGCCGTCGTCGTAAAGCGGGCGAACCCCGGAAAATCTCCAGACGATATCGGCCGGATCGGGCGCCTGCTTGAACCAGCGGCCGACGGCGCGGCAGAGATAGGCGACCTCCTCGGCGGTCGGCGGGACGGCGTCGTGCGTACCGGTCGGCAATTCCGTGGTGCCGATCAGCGTGTAGTCGCGCTCGTAGGGGATCACGAACACGACGCGGCGGTCGTCGTTCTGCAGCAGATAGGCGTGGTCGTGCGGGAACAGTCGCCGGACGACGATGTGGCTGCCTTTGTCCAGGCGGAGCCGGGCGCGACTCACGAGACCGGTCCGGCCGAGGATTTCACCAGCCCACGGCCCGGCGACATTGACCAGTATGCGGGCGGAGATTTCTTCGGTTCCGTCCGCCGTTGAGAGCGTCGCGCGCCACAGATCGCTGTCGCGGCGCGCCGCCCGTATTTCGGTCCGGGTCAGGATTTGGGCGCCGTGCCGTGCGGCGTCGCGGGCGTTGGCGATGGTGAGCCGGGCATCGTCGACGACGCAGTCGGAATAGATAAATCCGTCGCGGACCGTGTCGCGCAGCGGCGCGGCGAGCGGGCTGTCGCGCAAATCAACATACGCCGAAGCCGGCACCGAGCGCGCGCCGCCGAGCCGGTCGTAGAGGAACAGCCCGGCCCGCAGCATCCAGCGCGGCCGCAGCCCCGGCCCGTGCGGCAGCACGAAGCGCATCGGCCTTACCAGATGCGGTGCGATGCGCAGCAGCACCTCGCGCTCGGCGAGCGACTCACGCACCAGGCGGAATTCACCATGCTCCAGATAGCGCAGGCCGCCATGGATCATCTTGCTCGACACCGACGAGGTGGCGCCGGCGAGGTCGCCTTTCTCGCACAGCAACACCTTGAGCCCACGCCCTGCCGCGTCGCGGGCGATGCCCACCCCGTTGATGCCGCCGCCGACGACGAGAAGATCGAAAACGTTGGTCATAACGGCTGGGCTTCGCACCCCCACCCCGACCCTCCCCCACCAGCGGGGGAGGGGGTAGCCCATTGCCGGCGCAACAAAGGCACTCCCTCCCCCGCTGGCGGGGGAGGGTTGGGGTGGGGGTACTGCATCAAGCGAACCGCAGCTACGCCGGCAGGCCGGGCACCAGCGCGCGGCCGACGGGGATGGCGATCGTCGAGCCGGCGAAATCGTCGCCGACCGGCTGCACGCGGCCGCCCAGATGCCGGGCGAGAAACGCTTCGACGACCGCGTAAAAAGCGAGCCGATTTTCCGGCCGGACAAAGCCGTGGCCCTCGTCGGAGAAGACGACATAGGTGACCGGGACGTCGCACTCGGTGAGCGCCTTGACCATTTGCTCCGATTCGGCGGCGACTACCCGCACATCCCTGGCGCCCTGGGCGATAAGGATCGGTTTTGTGGCGCGCTCCAGATGATTGAGCGGCGAGCGGTCGGTAAGGAAGTCGCGGCCTGAAGCGGTGTCGGGATCGCCGAGCCGCAGCTTCCACACGCGGAACCATGGCGTCCAATAGGGCGGTATCGTCGCCATGAAGGTGATCAGGTTGGAGATGCCGAAGATGTCGACGATGCAGTTGAAGCGCTCCGGCGTCTTGGTCGCGGCCATGAGCGCCGAATACCCGCCGTAGCTGGCGCCGAAAAACCCGACGCGCGCCGGATCGGCATAGCCCTGCGCGATGGCCCAATCGAGGCCGTCGATCAGGTCGTCGTGCATCTTGCCGCCCCATTCGTGGTCGGCCGCGGTGACGAACGCCTTTCCGAACCCGGTCGAGCCCCGGTAGTTGATGCTGAGCACCGCATAGCCGCGATTGGCGAGCCATTGATGCGTCGCGTTGAAGCCCCACTGGTCTCGCGCATAGGGCCCGCCATGGATCACCAGCACCAGCGGCGGCTTACCGCCGCCGGCCGGCTCGGCCGGCCGGGTCAAGTAGCCGTTGAGCTTCAGCCCGTCGCGCGCCGGAAAACTGACCGGTTCCAGCGGCCGCAGGCTGACCGCGTTGAGCGCCTTGCGCTGGATGTAGAGCGGCTTCAGCGCGGCCGTCGCGGTATCGAGCAAAATATACTCGCCGCTGCGCGTGTCGCGCTCGATATAGACGATGCCCTTGTCGCCCTGCTGGTCGAAATTGGGGAAATAGAGGTCGCCGTCGCCATAGGCCGCGAGCGCCTTCAGATCGGCGGCGGCATTGGACCCGACCGGATGCCAGCGCGCGCGGCCGGGCATCGCCATCGCTGCGACCGGCGTGCGATCGACAAAGGCGACCTGGCTGATGTCGGCGTCGTCGTCAGCCGCGAGCACGGTCGATTGGCCGCTTGCCATATCGTAGGCGGCGAGCACCGCCTTGTCGCGGCCGCGCGAGTCGCGCAAGTACAGCGTGCCGCCATCGGCGCTGAAATCGAGCAGCTCGGTCGCGTCGACATCGCCGATCGGGATGGTCATGAACGGCGCCCAAGTGCTGTCGGGCCGCCGCTCGAAATACGCCAGCGTGCCATCGTCGAGCACTCGGCCGGCCAGCCGCAGGCGGAACCCGCTATCGGTGAACAGGGCGTAATATTCGCGGTTCTCGAAGACGAGTTCGCTCTTGCCGGCCAGCAGATCGACGCGGAACAGATCAAAGAAATGCGGGTCGCGCTGGTTGTGGCACAGCAGCATTTCCGCCGGGAATTTGTGGTCGGATTCCTGGACATAGGACTGGACGTCACGTTCGGGAGTCAGGGGGACGATGATGCCGGCCATGTCGACGCTGGCCGCGCGCCAGTTTTCGTCGCCGTCATGGTCGCGGAAGAAGACTAGGTGCTGGTTGGTGTGGGCCCAGCGATACTCCCAGCCGATGTCGCGGTCGGTGGCGCGGGTCAGAGGCCGCGCGTCCTTTGGCGCGTCGATCGGCGCGACCCAGAGATTGCGCACGCCATCGAGCGGCGCCAGATAGGAGAGGTGCTTTCCGTCGGGGCTGAGCCGGACGTTGCGGTATTCCGGGTTCTCGAAGAATACGCGGCGCGCGATCGGCACCGCGTCGCCGCGGCTCGGCCAGGGCAGCAGCGCCGCCGCCGCGCCAGGCCCGGCCCCGCGCAAAAACGCACGCCGATCGAGAGGCGGCCCGAGCATCGAGTGGCTCCATGCTAAAATCGACGGCAGCATAGCACGCTCGCGGATTGCGCGAATCCGCGCTTGCACATAGTTTCGCGTGCCGTCAGGCGCAGTGGAGGAATGGGATGCGGAAGACGATAATGACGGCGCTGGCGCTGATGCTCACGGCGGCCGCTCCAGCCCTTGCAGCGTCCGGAGCGATCGCTTACGACGAAAGCAACGGGAAGTACGGCCTCGCCTGGAATAAGCCTGCGCAGCAGGAGGCCAACGACCTGGCCAAGAAGGATTGCGGCTCGGACAAGTGCAAGCTGGTCCCCGTGCCGGGCGGCAAATGCGCCGCCCTGGCGACGAGCGCCGATCCTAAGGAGAGCAATGCCTGGGGTGCCTCCGTCCGCGAGGGCAAGGCCGAGGCAGAGCTGGCGGCGATGCAAAACTGTCAGAAGCGCACTTCGGGCCAGTGCAAAATTCGCGGCAGCGAGTGCAACCGGTAGGGGTGGCGGTCAGGTACTAAAATTCGGGGAAAGGTGCCGCGAGCTCCGACGAACGTGGGTCAAGGTGCTTGACTTGCCATGTTCCACTCGTCGCATCACCGTCGGGCCGAAGCCGCGGCGGCCCCACCTTACATCATCCTTACATCTTGCCAAGAATTTAATCGGCGGCCGCGCGATCAGCCGGCAGTGAGGTCGAGCAGTGCTTGGGTTAGCGCGCCGCTAGGGCTGGCGAGGGCTTCGAGGATCGTGAAATGGTTGGCGCCGTCGATCGGCAGCAAGTGACCCGGCAGTTCGCGTTCCACCCACGCCTGGGCATAGTCGACCGACTGGCGGCACAGTTCGGGGAGCTCGGCCGTCCCGTAGGTGACGATGAGCTCCCCGGCCATCGGCGGGAGATGCAGCAGCGGGCTGTTGCGCGCCGCCTCCGCCGCGTCGAGCCCGAGTTTCTCGTTGAGGTAGTTGAGGCGAATCGGCTCCAGGTCGAACAGGCCGCTGATCGCGATACCGCCGCGCACGACGCGCAGCGGCATCGCCATCGCCGTCAGATGCCCGCCGGCCGACCAGCCGGACAGATAAAGCCGCGCCGGGTCGGCGCCGTAATCGCCAAGGTGCGCGCCGAGCCATTCGACGGCGTGGCGGATTTCGCCGACGATGTGGTCGACCCGGGCGTCCGGCGCCAGCGTGTAGCCGATCAGCGCGAAATTGATGCCGTGGGCGAGCGGGCCGTCGGCGAGAAAGGCGAAGGGCTCCTTGCTGTTCATCTGCCAGTAGCCGCCGTGGATAAAGGCCAGGGTCGGCGCTTTCGGGTTGGCGGCAAGGAACAGATCGATCCGCTGACGCGGCGCCTCGCCATAGGCGAGGTTGAGATGATCCGGATGAACCGCTCGGACGCGAGCACTGCGCGCCGCCCAGTCGGCGAGGATGTCGGCCGCGTTCGCCACCGCCTCGCGGTTGTTATAGGCGGCGTCGAGCTCGGCGCGGTCCATTCCGCGATAAAGCATGGCCGGTCTCCCCATCAGCGTGACGTGCCGAGCGCCGTGGCAACGGTTGCGCGGCCGATCCAGGCAGTATTGTGCGCCGAGGCCTTATTGGTGTCGAACCCAGCGAAATAGACCGCATCGTCGCCGGGGAACGGTGATGGCCGGATCGACCGCACGGCAACCGGTGCCTGCGGAAATGGAGCCGTCACTTGGCGCAGCTCGTAGCGACCGTCCGGTGAGCGAACCAGATACCAGGCGCCGGCCTCAACATGTCCGTAGCCGACATCGATGATACTGTGGCCCGAGGCCGGCGGCGCGTCGCGCGCGACGAAGGCGCAGAGTCCGATCAGCAGCTTGCCGGCGATGGCGGTCATGTCGTTATAGGCGGCCATCGTGTAACCCACGCGCCGGTGTCCGCGTCGATGCGCACAATGCGGGACGCGGTTCCTTCGACCGCGGCGAGCAGTGCCTGCCCGCCTGTGCCGCCCGGGACCGCGGTCAATCCGCGCAACCCGGTCTCCGACCGGCCGGGTTGCGGATTGGTGTAGACCAGCCGCCAGGTCGGCGACGGACCATCGGTGCGCTCGTAAACCTGATGGCCGACCGCGGCGTAGAGCCGACCGTTTGCCTCGGCGAAACTTGAGACGCGCAGCCGTCCGGCCAGGCCGGGAAAACCCGTCGAGACGGCGGCGGCGCCCAACTCCGGCGTCTCGGCCCAGCGAATACGGCCGGATGCCGGATCGAAGGCGCCGGAATAGATGCCGCGCGGCATCTCCCCGGCGAACACGAGGTCGGCCCCGGTCACGCGGTCGCGATGGCTCCCGAAGCTGCGGATTTGCGGCAAAAAATCGGGCGCCGGCGGGTCCTGTGCCAGCTGCACCGCGCTCCAATCTCCCGACGCGTCGTCGCGCGTGTAGACGCGGGCGGCGCCACTTAGATCCCAGGTCGAGGCGAGCAGCAGCGCGGCCGGACGCGGCAATGCATGGCCTGCCGCATCGGTCGCGAGCATGACTTCCGCCAGCGCCCCTACCGCCAGATCGCGCAACCGGCCGTCGGCAAGGTGGTCGGCGAACGCGTGGTCGATGCGCCAGCCGGCACCCGGCGCGTCGAGCACCAGGATCTGCGGGCCTTGCCGTCCTTCCGGACCGGGCCGGTCTTCCCAATAGCCGTTTCCGGCATAAAGCCGACCGCCATGCGCGACGAGCAGCCGCATCTCGGTGCCGCCGGCAAACCGGCCGGCCGCGTCGCGAAAGCCCGCCGTGTAGGACAGCTGGAAATCAGCCGCGCGGGTGCTGCCCGAAATGATCGCAACCACCGTGCCGGCTATCGCGAGCCATAGCGGCAGACCAGCGCGGCTACGCATCGATCAAGTGCCGATCGCAAGCGGGCTGGTGAGCTTTTTGAGTAGGGCGATCACCGAGAGCGGCGTCATGCGGCCGGTCTTGGGGTTTTCCAGGCTCGGCACATTCTCGATCTGAAACGAAAACCGCGCGGCGGTGGCCTCGACCTCGATGCGGTGGATGTTGCGGTCGACCGCCGGGTCGGCCCAGATGTCGATCATTGTGAGGTCGGGGCCGAGCCCGGCCATCGCCAGCGCCGCGGCGACATTGACATTGGCCGGAAAGCCGCGCGCCGCCTCGCGCGCAGTGCCGCTGAAGACGAGCTTTGCTTCGCTGAGTCCGTCGACGCGGATCTGGTGCTCGACAAGATGGGGCGCGCCTTCGAGCCCACCGGGCGGCTTGCGGGTGGTCATCTGTACGCGCGAAATGCCGCCGCCGAGCGCCGCCGCCTGCACCGCGTCGAGCGCCAGCAGCGCGCCGGTCGGCACGAGGATGCGTCCGCCCTGCCGGCGCGCGAGGTCTACCAGGTCGAAATTATCGAGCAGCGCGCCGCAGGAGAGCGTGATCAAGGTGCGCGCATTCGCCAGCGCCGGCTCGGCGAGGTCGCGCAGATGCGCGGCCGGAGCGCATTCGACCACAATGTCGGCGTCTTCCCAAAGCCGGTCGAGCGGCCGCACCGGCACCGGTTTCCTGAATGCGGTAATGGCGGTCTCGGCGCGGGTGGTGTCGCGCGCCGAGATGGCGGCGAGGCTCAGCCCTTCGATGCCGTCATCGAGCGCCTCGGCCACCACCTTGCCGATCGCCCCAAACCCGCCGACCGCCACGCGCAAGACCATCGTTTACCTTCCGGAACGCGGGCGTCTCGCCCGCCAAAAATGCGGCCGAGACGGCCGCGGTCCAACTCTCCGCAGCTATTGCGGTTCACCCTCGATGATGAACAGGCGCGTGTTCGCCGCGCGCTGGCGCAAGGGAATGCAGGCGCTGTAGGACGGGCTGCCGTACCAGCGCTCGGCATCCGCTAGGCTCTTGAAGGCGACGATGACGATCTCGCCGACCGGCGCCGTTCCCTCCTTGCTGTGCGGATGGCTGCGCGCGATCAGCCGTGCGTTGTATTCGGCCAGGGTCGGCACGGCCTTCGCGACATAGTGCTGGAATGCGCCCGAATCGGTGATCTCGACCTCGGCGATGACATACGCAGGCTTCTCAGCCATTTCGTCCTCCGTCAGTAGGATTTCGGCAGGCCGAGCACCCGCTCGCCGATATTCGACAGGATCAACTGCGACATGACCGGGGCGATGCGCGCGATCTGCGCCTCGCGGAAGTAGCGCTCGACGTGGAATTCCTTGGCGTAGCCCATGCCGCCATGGGTCAGCATCGCGGTCTCGCAGGCCTTGGCGCCGGCCTCGCCGGCGAAATACTTGGCGGCGTTGGCATAGGCGCCGACCTGCGTCGCGTCCTCGTGCGCGTCGTAGGCGGCGGCGGCGCGCAGCACCAAGAGCTCCGCCGCCTCCAGCTCGACCCAGCGCTCAGCCAGCGGGTGCTGGATGCCCTGGTTCTGGCCGATCGGCCGACCGAAGACCACGCGCTCGCCGGCATAGCGCGCGGCGCGCGCCAGCGCGACGCGGCCAAGCCCGACGGCCTCGGCGGCAATGAGGATGCGCTCCGGGTTCATGCCGTGCAGGATGTATTGGAAGCCCCTGCCTTCCTCGCCGACGCGGTCCTCCAGGGGCACCTTGAGCCCGTCGATAAACAGCATGTTCGAAATCGACCGCATGGCGGCCCATCTTGGGGATCTCGCGCACCTCGACGGCGCTGCGGTCGAGGTCGGTGTAGAACAGGGTCATGCCGTGCGACGGCCGCCCCGCCTCCTCATAAGGCGTGGTGCGGGTGAGGATCAGCATCTTTTCGGTGACCTGGGCGGTCGAGGTCCAGATCTTGCGACCGGTGATGACGTAGCCGTTCCCCTCCTTGACCGCGCGCGTCTTGATGTGCGTCGTGTCGAGCCCGACGTCGGGCTCGGTGACCGCGAAGCAGGCCTTTTCCTGGCCGGCGATCAGCGGCGGCAGCCAGCGCTGCTGCTGCTCCTTGGTGCCGAACACGACCACCGGATGCAGGCCGAAAATGTTCATGTGCACCGCCGAGGCGCCGGAGAAACCGGCGCCCGATTGCGCCACCGCCTGCATCACCACCGCGGCCTCGGTGATGCCGAGCCCGGCGCCGCCAAATTCCTCCGGCATCGCCACGCCGAGCCATCCGCCCGCCGCCATCGCCTGATGGAACTCGTGCGGGAAGCCACCGTCGGTGTCCTTCTTGAGCCAGTAGGCATCGTCGAAATCGGCGCATAACCGCGCCACCGCATCGCGGATTTCGAGCTGTTCGGGGGTGAGGGCGAAGGTCATGAGGCTGCTTTCTTTTAAAGGCGCTACGCCAGAATTTCCGTGATGCGATCAACAAACCGTGTTGCCGTGCCAATCGCGGTCTCGGCTTCATTCGACGAGACCGTTGCATCTGGACCGACGCCGTAATCGGAAACCGTCTTCAGGTCAAAGCCATCTGATAAGAAACCGCGCAGGTCCGCATCAAATCGCGCATCGTCCCGGATCAGCCGATGAAACTGGCTATGCACCCCGGCATGTGTCTTTGCGGTTCTGGATGTTCGCTCGACGATAAGCGCCTGTGCCGCGTGGAAGGCGGCAAGATAGGCGAGGCGACCGGCCTCGTCCCCGTAACCTAATTGTTTGAGCGTGGCTCGCGCTTTGGCGAGTTCCTCGCGTGCCTTGCGTAAATGACCGTCTGCTTCGGGCGTCAAAGGTCGACACCCTCGATGCGAAGCTCCCTCATCAGCGAGGTCCGATCATTGTAGGAGCCTGCCCGATAGGGCATTGCATGGATGACCACGCCCGTATCGTCGATGATGTCGACGATCACAGGAACTATCCGCCGAACTTCGTCGCGCCGATTATCCAAATCGTGCAGGAAAACCGCCACGTCGTAGTCCGAGTCTTCGCGATGGTCGCCGCGGGCACGTGAGCCATAGAGCAGGACGCGCTCGATGCGATCGCCATACAATTCGTCGAGCGCGGCGCGGAAGCGCTTGAGGATCGGATCGTCGAGTATTGCGGCGGACATAGGGCGTTTTACCACAATCGGCGAACACTGGTATTCTCGGACGAGATTCCGGCACCGGAGTACGCATTTGCCGCTTGATATCGCGTTCAGCGTCTGCCCGCATGATTGCCCGAGCGCCTGCGCGCTGGAGGTCGAGCGCATCGACGGCACGCGCATCGGCCGCATCCGCGGCGCCAAGGGGCAGGGCTACACCGATGGGGTCGTTTGCGCCAAGGTAGGGCGCTATGCCGAGCGGCAACATCATCCCGAGCGGCTGTCGGTTCCGCTCCGGCGGGTCGGCGAGAAAGGCAGCGGCCATGCCGCGTTCGAGCCGATCGCCTGGGACGATGCGCTCGACCTCGTCGCCGAGGGGCTGACCCGCGCGGCGCAGCGGCACGGCTCGGAGGCCGTGTGGCCGCATTACTACTCGGGGACGATGGGGCTTGTGCAGCGCGACGGGCTGCAGCGGCTGCGTCATGCGATGCGGTATTCGCGCCAGCACTCGACGATCTGCAACGCGCTGACTGATGCGGGCTGGCTGGTCGGGCACGGCGCCAAGCGTGGCGTCGACGGGCGCGAGATGGCGAAGTCGGACCTGATCGTGGTCTGGGGCGGCAACCCGGTCTCGACCCAGGTCAATGTGATGACCCACATCGCCAAGGCCCGCAAGGAGCGCGGCACCAAGCTGGTGGTGGTCGACCCCTACCGCACCGGCACCGCGGAGGTTGCCGATATGCACCTGGCGCCGCTGCCGGGAACTGACGGCGCGCTGGCTTGCGCGGTGATGCATGTGCTGTTCAAGGAAGGCTATGCCGACCGCGCCTATCTCGCGCGCTATGCCGACGACCCGGCCGGCTTGGAAGCGCATCTGGAAAGCCGCGGGCCCGCCTGGGCGGCGGGCATCACTGGGCTCAGCGAGGCGGAGATCGTCGCCTTCGCCCGGCTCTACGGCCGCACCAAGCGCTCTTATCTTCGTATTGGCTACGGCTTTTCCCGGCAGCGCAACGGTGCGGTCAATCTGTTTGCGGTGACCTGCCTGCCGATCGTCACCGGCGCTTGGCAGCACGAGGGTGGCGGGGCGCTACAATCGAACCACGGGCTGGTCCGCCTCGACCGGCGGCTGATCGAGGGCGCCGACCTGATCGACCATTCCACCCGCATCCTCGACCAGTCGCGCATCGGCCCGATCCTCTGCGGCGACAAATACGATCTCGGCGACGGCCCGCCGGTGACGGCATTGCTGATCCAGAACACCAACCCGATGGTGGTGTCGCCGGAGTCGCGGCTGGTGCATCAGGGCTTTGCGCGCGACGACCTCTTCGTCTGCGTGCACGAACAGTTCTTGACCGAGACCGCGGCGATGGCCGACATCGTTTTGCCGGCCACGACGTTTCTCGAACATGACGACATCTACACCGCCGGGGCGCACGCCTTTCTGCAGCTGCATCGGCCGGTCGTGCCGCCATATGGCGAGTGCCGATCGAACCACGAGGTGCATTGCGCGCTTGCCCAGCGGCTCGGCGCCAAGCATCGCGGCTTTGCCATGAGTGCCTACGAAATCATCGCCGAGACGTTGCGGATGAGCGGGCTGCCCGGACCGGAGGAATTTGTCGAAGGCGTCTGGCTCGATTGCGACCCGCCGTTCGAGACCGCGCATTTTCTCGACGGGTTTGGCCATCTCGACAAGAAATTCCACTTCCGCGCCGATTGGCGAGCGATGCGCGGCCCGATGCGCGAGCGCGATCTGGGGCCGCTGCCGGAATTCCCCGACCACGTTGCCATTATCGACGACGGCGACGAGGATCGGCCGTTCCGCCTGGTCGCGGCGCCGTCGCGCTCGTTCCTCAACACCAGTTTCAACAACACGCCTTCGGGCGTCGCGCGCGAGGGGCGGCCCTCGGCGCTGATCCACCCGGAGATCTTGGCGCGGCTCGGTCTCGCCGACGGCGGGCGCGTTCGCATCGGCAACGAAAAGGGCAGCGTCGTCGTCCATGCCCGCGCCTTCGACGGGCTGCAGCAGTGCGTCGTGGTCGCCGAGGGCATCTGGCCCAACGCCGCGTTCGAGGAAGGGATCGGCATCAACCTGCTGACCAGCGCCGACCCCGGCCCGCCGCAAGGCGGCGCGGTGTATCACGACACCTCCGTCTGGCTGCGGCCGGCCTAGGGGCGACGATGAGCGACAAGGATCGGCTACCCGCAACGTCTCACTCGTCAGAGGTCGACGCATTTCTGAAAGACCTCAGCCGGGCGCCGGCGGTGCGGCCGGGTGGCGGGCGCGGGCGGCTGATCTTCGCGCTCGACGCCACCGCCAGCCGCGAGCCGAGCTGGGACCGCGCCTGCCGTATCCAAGGCGAGATGTTCGAGGCGACCGCGGCGCTCGGCGGCCTCGACGTCAAGCTGGTGTTCTATCGCGGCTTCACCGAGTGCAAGGCGAGCCGCTGGATGCAGACCGCCGCCGATTTGCACCGCACGATGAGTGCGGTGTCGTGCATCGGCGGTGAGACGCAGATCGAGCGCGTTCTCGACCACGCGATTGCCGAAAGCAAAAAGCAGCGCGTCCACGCGCTGGTCTTTGTCGGCGACGCGATGGAGGAGAATGTCGACCGCCTCTGCAAGCTTGCCGGCGAGTTGGGGCTGCTGGGGACGCCGATCTTTGTTTTCCACGAAGGGGGCGACGCGCTTGCCGGCGCCGCCTTCCGCCAGATCGCGAAGCTGTCTCGCGGCGCCTATATGAGCTTCGACCTGGCGAGCGCCGATCGGTTGAAGGAGCTGCTGGCCGCGGTCGCGGTGTATGCCGTCGGCGGCTACAAGGCGCTGGCCGATTACGGCACACGCAAGGGCGGCGACATCCGGCTGCTGACCGCACAGCTTTCAGGTAAATGAAAGGCCTCCGCCGACCGCCAGCTCCCTTTCCGCTTCCCCCGGGCTTGACCCGGGGGTCCACGTCTTTGCCCCCGAATATCGGCGCCGAAAGACGTGGATGGCCGGATCAAGTCCGGCCAAGGCGATGGAGAGGTCGCACTTCCCGCCCGCCGGCTGTCGAGGCATAGCGATGCTGACGCTTCTCGGTGGCGTTGCGCTTCTCGCCGGGCTCTTGCTCCTCGTTTACCTGTTCGTCAATGCCGACCCGGCGAAGCTGGCGCGCGGCCTGAAATGGACCGCGATCGGCCTTGCCGCGGTGCTCTTTCTCTATCTTATGCTGTCGGAGCGTTTCCAGTTCATCTGGCTGCCGCTGGCGATGGTGTTGCCCTATCTGCGCCGGTTCCGCTCGTTGTTTGCCGGGTTTGGCAGAGCCGGCGCCGGCGGCCAAACTTCGGATGTGTCGACGCCCTATCTGCGGATGAGCCTCGACCATGACACCGGCGCGATGACCGGGACGGTACTCGCCGGCAGCTTTGCCGGGATGCGGCTGGAGGAGATGAGCCGCGGCGAATTTCTCGATTTGCTGCGCGAGTGCCGGGCCGCCGATGAGGAAGGCGCTCGGCTGCTCGAAGCATATCTCGATCGCCTCGATCCGGAATGGCGCGAGGACTTCGCGACCGGCCACGGCGCGTCGCGGTCCGGCGGAAGCGACATGACAGTGGAGGAAGCCCACGACATCCTCGGGCTGGCGCCGGGTGCCGACGAGGCTGCGATCAAGGCGGCGCATCACCGGCTGATGATGCAGCTTCACCCCGACCATGGCGGCACCGATTATCTCGCGACAAAGATCAACCGAGCGCGCGATGTGCTCCTAAAACATTAATCCAACGGTAGCGGTGTTGTGTGCATGATCCCATTTGACGCAGTGGAAGCGTTACGTCCCGTTATGCGTTAGCAGAGTTGACCGCCGTATTCGCGGCTCAGCGACAGCAAGGAGACCCATGCATCAACCCGTGCGCAAGGCGGTGTTTCCCGTCGCCGGGCTCGGTACGCGCATCCTGCCGGCGACCAAGGCGATGCCGAAGGAGATGCTGACCGTCGTCGACCGGCCGCTGATCCACTACGCGGTCGAGGAGGCGAAAGCCGCCGGCATCGAGCAATTCTATTTCGTGACGGGCCGCGGCAAGGGCGCGCTCGAAGACCATTTCGACGTCGCCTACGAGATGGAAGCGACGTTGCGCGAACGCGACAAGACGCAACAGCTGGCCGACATGCAGGCTTGGCTGCCCGAAGCCGGGCAGATCGCCTATACCCGTCAGCAGCGGCCGCTGGGTCTCGGCCACGCGGTGTGGTGCGCGCGGCATCTGGTCGGGGACGAACCGTTCGCGGTGATGCTGGTCGACGATCTGATGGTCTGCGACCCGCCCTGTTTGCGGCAGATGGTCGACGCATACAATCAGACCGGCGGCAATATCGCCGCCGTCGTCGAGGTGCCGCGCGAGCAGACCAACCGCTACGGCGTGCTCGACATCGTCGAGGACAAGGGGCGGCTGGTGCGCGCCAAGGGAGTCGTCGAAAAGCCCGACCCGGCCGAGGCGCCATCGACGCTGACGATCATCGGCCGTTACATCATACAGCCGGAGGTGTTCGGGCATCTCGCAACGATGCGGCCGGGCAGCGGCAACGAAATCCAGCTGACCGATGGGCTCGCCGCGCTGATCGCCGACGGCCAGGAGTTTCACGGCTTCCGCGCCGCCGGCCGGCGCTTCGACTGTGGCGACAAGCTCGGCTTTCTCGAAGCCAATATCGCGCTCGGCCTCGAACACCCCGAACTGGGCGACGGGTTGCGGCGCGTCCTCAAGGATTATCGATAAGATTCCCGGCGCTTTTCTCTGACCGGATTGCGGTCTAGCCAGCCACAGCGCCTGGACCGGCACGGCGGTGCAGCCAGTCCTCGACCAGGCGCCGCGCGATCGAATCGAGGCGCGGCAGGCGGAACGTACTGTCGTCGGCATGGGTGAGCAGCCAGTCGCGCTCGAACCATTTGGCGTCTTCGAGCTCGCCGTAATCGACCGCGATCTCGCTCGACGCCGCCTCGGCGTGGAAGCCGAGCATGATGTTGGCCGGGAACGGCCATGGTTGCGACGAGTGGTAGGCAACGGAGGCGACCTCGATCCCGGTCTCCTCGAGCACCTCGCGGGCGACCGCGTCCTCCAGGCTTTCGCCCGGTTCGACAAAACCGGCGAGCGTCGAATACATGCCCGGCGGGAAGTTCTTGTTGCGGCCGAGCAGCGCCCGCTCGCCGTCGCTGACCAGCATGATCACCGCCGGATCGGTGCGCGGGAAATGCATGGTCTTGCAGTCGGGGTTGGTGCAGCGGCGCATATGCCCGGCTTCCTCGGTAAGCGTCGGACTCCCGCAGACGCCGCAGTAGCGGTGGCGCTGGTGCCAGAACACCATCGCCCGCGCCAGCGCCAGCAGCGCGCCTTCGGGCCGGGCGAGCCGGCCGGCAAGCTGACGCAGATCGGCGAAACGCGCGCCTTCCGCCGGGATGCCGCTCGCCGCCAGCGCCGGCGAGGCGAGCATGTCGAGCGGCGCCTCGACCTGCGTCAGGTCGAGCGCGAAATGCGGCCGCTCGTCGACGACGCCGAGAAACACGATAAGGCCGTGCGCCAGATGCGTGTCGTGGTCGTCCCCGCCGAGCAGCACGCGCGCGTGATCGCCGGCGAGCACGATCGCCCGCGGCTCGGCGCCAGCAAGCTCGACGACCAGGCTTTGCGAGCGCCATACCGGTACGAACTGCGCGGCGGCGTCGGTCACCGCAGCGCAAATCCAGGTCATGTCGCGGCGCTTCAGCCCGGCGCGCTCAAAGCCCGGATGGGTATAGTAATTTGCAGGTCTCATCCGTCGAGACTGGCACAGCAAGGCGCGCTGCGGCAAGTTAGGGCCGTATCCATCTGGGGCCGACCGTATGCAGATCACCGATACCGCGTTATCCGGAGTGAAGCTGATCCAGCCCGTTCGCCACGGAGACGCGCGCGGTTATTTCTCCGAGGTCTACCGCACGGACGCGCTGAACGAGGCCGGCGTCCACATCGATTTCGTGCAGGACAACCAGTCCATGTCGGCGCCGGTCGGGGTGCTGCGCGGGTTGCATTTCCAGACCCCGCCGATGGCCCAGGCCAAGCTGATCCGCGTCATCGCCGGCTCGATCATCGATGTTGCGGTCGATATCCGCTGCGGCTCGCCGACCTACGGCAAGCACGTCGCCTATGTGCTCAGCGCCGCCGAGGGCAACCAACTGCTGGTGCCGGAGGGTTTCGCGCACGGCTTCTGCACGCTCGAGCCCAACACCACCGTGATCTACAAGGTCAACCGCTACTATTCGCCGGAAAACGACCGCGGCCTTCTTTGGAACGACCCGGCGCTCAGCATCGACTGGCGGCTCGACGGACGCGAGCCGGTGCTGTCCGACAAGGACCGGAGGCATCCGACGCTCGCCGACTTGCCCAATTATTTCACTTACGCATAGCCGCCGCTCACGGCGGCATCCAAGGGAGGAAGAAGCCATGGCTTATGTCGATCCCCGCCTGCAGGGCAAACCGGCGCCCGTCGTCTCGATCACCGACATGGAGGCCAACAACGTCGCCCGGCTCGCCGCGGTGCAAGGCTCCGACCTCGCCTTTCTCGACCAGCGCGTGCCTGGCTATCAGCGCGAGATCATCAACATCATCGGCATGGGCGTGGTCGAAAACATGAAGGACCCGCGCCTCGCGCCCAAGATCAAGGCCGGCGCGCACGGCTTTGCGGTGACCTATGTCCGCAACACACCAAAGGGCCACGGCGCGGCGCTGCACCGCCACCCGACCGAGGAGGTGTTTATCGCGCTCAAAGGCCCGTGGGAGGTGTTCTGGCTCGAAGGCGAGGCCGAGCGTGTCGTGACGCTACAGCCGGGCGACATCGTCAACGTGCCGATCGGCGTCTATCGCGGCTTCCGCAACGGCAGCGACGACCCTGAGGCGACGCTGATCGCCCTGGTCGGCGGCCCCGACCCGGGCAAGGTCGACTGGCATCCGTCGGTCATCGACGCGGCGCGCAAGACTGGTCTCGCCGTCGATGACGAAGGCCATCTGCTTGTCGACCAGGCCGCCGAGTAGCCCTCTCTAATCGTCGCCCCCGCGTAGGCGGGGGCCCAGGGCGACCGACGAAATGGTCTGCTGGATTCCTGCCTTCGCGGGCATGACGAATTATGATTTTTCCGCCACGATGCCCTGCCGCAGCCGGCTCGGCAGCAGTTCGCCCATGCGGTCGAGCACCGAGTCGCCCGCCGCCGTCAGGTGCGCGTTGATGCGCTTCAGGTCGCGCAGCACGTCGAGATGCAGCGCGCTGGTCTCGACGCTCTCGACCCTTCCGGCGCGGACGCGGGCGAAATGCGCCTCGGTGGCGCGCGCTTCGAGGTCGCGAAACACCTCTTCCTCGGCCAGCAGCCGGCGCGCCGCGCGCGGATCGTCGGTCATGAAGACCGCGGCGGCAGCGCTGACATTGCCGGCGAGCCGCTCGATCATCGCGCGGATTTCCGCCTGACCCTCGACCGAGAACGACAGGCCGCGCTTCAGCCGTTTCGACGCGATCCCGACCAGCCCCTTTTCGACAATGTCGCCGGCATGTTCGAGATTGGTGACAAAGCCGAGGATCTCCGACAGGCGGCGATTGTCCGCGTCGTCGAGCGAATCCGGGTCGAGCGCGGTCAGGTAGACCTTGATCTCGCGGTTGAGGCGGTCGAGCACGTTGTCGAGCCCTTTGACCGCGCCCACCTGGTTGCGGTCGCCGCGATGGAGCGCTTCGAGCGCATTGCGCAACATCGCTTCGAGCACATCGGCCATGCGCAGCGCCTCGCGCGCCGCCCCGGCCAAGGCGATGGCCGGCATCTCGCGCGCGCTCTCGTCGAGATAGAGCGGCTTTGACGGATCGACCGCGTCGGTGCGCGCCGGCAGCATCCATCGCAGCAGCCGTGCGAACGGCTGCAGCAGCGGCAGGAACAGCGCCGCCGTGGCCAGGTTGAAGATAGTGTGGAAATCGGCGACGGCGCGGGCCGCATTCGGATCGACCGTCACCATCAGCGGTCCGATCCGCGGCAGCAGCACCAGGCCCAGCGCGACGCCGACGACCCGGTTCAGCAGATTGCCCATCGGCAGCCGCTTGGCGACGGGGTCGCCGCCGTTGCTGCCCTCGATCAGCGGGTTGAGCGCCGAGCCGAGATTGGCGCCGAGCACCAGGGCGAATGCGGCCTCCGGCGGCACCACCTGGTTCGCCGCGAGCGAAACAATCAGTAGGATCGTCGCCACGCTCGAATGCGCCAGCCAGGTCATCCCGGCGGCGAGGATCACCGCGATGACCGGCTGAGTCGCGATTGCGCCCATCAACAGCCGCAGGCTCGGCACGTCCTCATAGGGCGTCATCAACGACACGAGGCTTTGTAGCGCGATCAGCATCAGCCCGAGCCCGATCGCCACGCGGCCGAGATCGCGCGGCCGCGACTGGCCGCTGCGGCGGAACAGGACCACCCCGATCAGGATGAACAGCGGCGCCACCTTGGCAATGTCGAACGACAGCACCTGCACGATCAGCGTCGTGCCCACATTGGCGCCGAGCATCACCGCCAGCGCCGGCACGAGGTCGACCAGCCCGCCGGCCGCGAAGCTCGCCGCCATCAGCCCGGTCGCGGTGCTGCTTTGCAGGACGGCGGTGACCCCCAGCCCGGCGAGAAAGGCGCGGAAGCGATCGCTAAACGCGCGCCCCAGAACCCGCCGCAAATTGGGCCCGAACGCCCGCTGGATGCCGGTCTGCACCATGTGCACACCCCACATCAGCAGCGCGATCGTGCCGGCCAGATCGATGAGGGTAAGGGTCGCGCTCATGGCCGGCTCCTCCCTGTGGGGTGCGTCCTCGGGCGCAGGTGTTTCAAGACCGGCCCCATATCGTGCATGTGCCGGAAGATTCAAGAAAAAATACGGCCGGCGCCTATGTCATCATCCGCTCTAAATTCTCCAGCGTATCCGCCTCGGAAAACGGCTTGTCCCAGCGGATGCGGTGGACGCGGGGGAAGCGCAGCGCGACGCCCGATTTGTGACGGGTCGAACGGTGCACGCTGTCGAAGGCGATCTCCAGCACGAGACCGGGCGCGACCTCGCGCACCGGGCCGTAGCGTCGCACGGTGTTGTCACGCACCCATTTGTCGAGCAGCCGCAGCTCGTCGTCGGTAAAGCCGGAATAGGCCTTGCCGACCGGCACCAGCGCATCGTCGCGCCATGTCCCGAAGGTGTAGTCCGAATAGAACGACGAGCGCTTGCCGTGGCCGCGCTGGGCGTACATCAACACCGCGTCGATGGTCAGCGCGCCGCGCTTCCATTTGAACCACGGCCCTTTCGGCCGGCCCGACAGATAGGGCGAGTCGCGCCGCTTCAGCATCAGTCCTTCGATGCCGTTGGCGCGGGCGTCATCGCGCAGCGCCTTGAGGTCGCCCCAGCTCTCGAACGGCACCAGCGGCGACAAGTCGAGCCGCTCGCGCGGCGCATTGCCGTACCAGGCCTCGAGCCGGTCGCGCCGCTCGGCGAGCGGAAGTGGCCGCAAATCCTCGCCGTCGAGGCGCAGGATGTCATAGAGCCGCACCCCCGCCGGGAAATCGGCGAGCATCTTCGGCGTCGGCGTTTTGCGGTTGAGCCGCTGTTGCAAGTCGTTGAACGGCGCGACCTCGCCGTCCCGGATCACCAGCAGCTCGCCGTCGAGCGCGATATCGTCCGGCAGGGCGTCAACAATGTCGGGGAAGGCCGGACCGATCTCGTCGCCGGAGCGCGAATAGAGCCGCCGCTCACCGCCGCGCGAGACCAGTTGCACGCGAATGCCGTCCCACTTCCATTCGGCAAGGAACGCCATTGGATCGAGCCCGGCGAGGTCGTCCTCCTCCAGCGGCTGGGCGAGCATCAGCGGCGTGAAATTCGGCAGGTCGCCGATCTCGGGGCGCGGCGCGCGGCGCTCCAGCCAGGCGAAGAGCGGCGCGTAGGGCGGCGCGAGCCCGTGCCAGATCTCCTCGATCTCGGTGACGGCGACGCCCGCCCATTCGGCGAGCGCGGTCTTGGCGAGCCGCGCCGAAACGCCGATGCGCAGCGCGCCGGTCACCAGTTTCAACAGCGCCCAGCGCCCGGTCGCGTCGAGCCGGTCGAGCCAGCCGGCGAGATGTGTGCCGACCTCGGCCCGACCGGCGAGGCGCAAGGTCTCGACGATCTCAGAGAGGCGGAGCGGTTGACCCTCACCCGTCTCCGAGCTGCGCTCGGAGCCACCCTCTCCCGCAAGCGGGCGAGGGGTTCTCTTATCCGGCGCTTTTAGCCCCTCTCCCGCTTGCGGGAGAGGGAGGGGCCCGCGCGAAGCGTGGGAGGGTGAGGGTAAAGGCTCCGGCCAGATCAGCGACACCGTCTCGGCGAGGTCGCCGACAAAATCCAGCGACCAAGCGAACAGCTCGGGATCGACCCGCGACATCGCCAGCGCGCGCACCTGGCCAGGCTTGGCTTCGGCGAAAACCAGTTCACCGGTCAGCGCCGCCAGCGCCCAGCCGCGCTCGGGATCGGGCTGTGTCGCGAAATACTCAATCATCAGCCGCAATTTGCCGTTGCGCGACGGCGTGAACAGCAGCGCGTCGAGCAGTTCGGCGAAGCGGTTCACTCGATCACCTGCCGGAATGGCTCGCTCGAAATGTGCATCAACCCTTGAAACGGCCGATCGAGTTCGAGGATCAAAAAGAGCGCGCCGGCAACCGACACGGCGCACACCCCAAATGCGATGAAGACGGTCGCGTTGGTCGGTGCGAACAGTCCGAAGCTGGCGAAAAGGATGATCAGCCAAAACACCAGCACCGCGAGAAACGGCGTCTGAATGGAGCTGTCGTCCTGGGCGACCAATTGCCAGCGGGTACGGCCCGACGACTTGATCAGCTCCGCCGCTTGAGCTCGCATGGCCTCGTGCAGCGCGTCGGCCGCGGGGAGCGCCTCGATTTTGGCCATGATCGCCAATGCCGCGGCGGTGATCTTCGGATTGCCAAAGATCGCGACGCGCGACCCGCCGCGCTCCCATGTGCCTTCGACCACTTCGCGTACCGTATCGCGCAGCATGGCCCGCGGCTCGCCGGCTTCCGGGCCGTAGGCGCCAAGCAGACGGTCGAGCATCACCAGATCGGCCGCCACCTGGCGCACCTCGCTGTTCTGGGCGTCGAACGAACTTTTTGTCGAGGCGATCAGGAGGCTCAGCACCAGCGCCGACATCGTCGCGATCAATGCCATGCCAATCTTGACCGCGTCCTTGGAATCGGTGTTGACGTGGTGGCCTGGCAATTTGCGGCGCACGGCCATGCCGAGGAACGCTCCGACCAGCAAACAGACGAAGACCCCCGTCGATATCACCAGCGATCTCATCGAACCTCCCCGATCCCGATCTGCGTCAAACGCCAACGCTTAGACCGCGGCCGAACCTTTGGCCGCTCGCCGAGGCGTTGTCCGGTGCCATATAAGGCGGCACTCCGTCCATTCCCGCGGACGTAATTGAGCCGCGGACCGCAATCGTCGACGATGACCGCATGAGTGATCATACCTCGTCGCTTCCGTCAGCTCCCCGGTTTCGCCTGCGGTTCTATTACGGCTGGGTGCTGGTCGCCGTCTCGTTTGTGACGATGGCGGTCGGGGTCAACGCCCGCACGGCCTTCTCGCTGCTCTACCCGCCGATCCTTGCCGAGTTCGGCTGGGACCGCGGCGTCACCGCCGGCGTCTTCTCGTTCGGCTTTCTGCTGTCGGCGCTGATCACCCCGTTTGTCGGTCGGCTGATCGACCGGCGCGGACCGCGCATCGTGGTCGAGGCGGGGATCGCGGTGATGGGCACCGGGCTGCTGCTCGCGACGCTGGCGCACGAGCCGTGGCAGCTTTACCTGACGCTGGGCGCGATGTGCGGCGGCGGGGTCAATTGCTTCACCTACACGACGCAATCGACCTATCTGCCGAACTGGTTCGTGCGGCGGCGCGGGCTGGCGATCAGCATCGCCTTTTCCGGCGTCGGGATCGGCTCGATCACCATCCTGCCCTGGCTGCAGACGCTGATCGTCAGCGGCGGATGGCGGCTGGCGTGCTGGATGCTGGGCATCCTGGTCCTGGCGCTGCTCGGGCCGCTCAACCTGTTGCTGCGCCACCGGCCGCAGGATATCGGGCTCGAACCCGACGGCAGGCGCGCCGCTGACGCGACGCCGGCGCATGTCGCGAACATCGTCGATCACGCGTGGGCGGCGGTCGACTGGACGCTCGGCCGGGCGCTGCGCACGCGGCGCTTCTGGTGGCTGGCGCTCGGCTATTTCGGCAGCCTCTTCGCCTGGTACGCGGTCCAGGTGCACCAGACCAAATACCTGACCGAGATCGGCTTTTCACCGGCCGATGCGGCCTGGGCGCTCGGCTTTGTCAGCTTTGTCGCGGTGCCGGGACAGATCGCGCTCGGCCATCTGTCGGACCGTATCGGCCGCGAATGGGTGTGGGGCATCGCCAATGCCGGGTTCGTGCTGTGCTGTCTGACGCTGGTGCTGCTCGCCGACCATCCGACGATGCCGCTGCTCTGGCTGATGGTCGTCGCGCAAGGGACGCTCGGCTACGGGCTGACCTCGGTGATGGGGGCGATCCCGGCGGAAATCTTCGCCGGCAAACATCAGGGCGGCATTTTCGGCATGGTCATGTTGTCGGCCATTCTCGGCGGCGCGGCGGGACCCTGGGCCGCCGGCGTGCTGCACGATATGACCGGGAGCTATGCTTCCGCCTTCTGGATTTGCGCTGGATTCAACATCGTGTCGATGGTGGCGATCTGGCGCGCCGCGCCGAGGCAGGTGCGAGCGGTTGCTGGCCGCGTCACTCTTCCTCATCCTCATAGCCGAGCAGCGCCAGCGCCCGAGCCTTGAGGCCAAGCCCGGCCGCATAGTGGACGAGAGCCTCCTCGTTGCCGTGGGTCACCCAGATTTCCGGTGCCCCCGTCTCGACGATGGTCTCGGTCAGTTCGTCCCAATCGGCATGGTCGGAGATGACCAGCGGCAGCTCGACGCCGCGCGCCTTCGCCCGCTGCTTGACGTGCATCCAGCCCGAGGCAAGCGCCGAGACCGGATTGGGCAGGCGCCGGGACCAGCGGTCGGCGATCGCGCCGGGCGGCGCCAGCACGATCTTGCCGGCAAGCTCGGCCTTGGTCGCGCCGGTCGCCGGCAGCAAAGATCCGAGGACGACGCCATGCTGCTCGTAGAGCTCGCAGAGACCGGCAAGCGCGCCGTGGATGTAGATCGGCGCGTCGTACCCCGCCTCGCGCAACAGCGCGATGACCCGCTGGCACTTGCCCAACGCATAGACGCCGACCAACTGGCAGCGCTCGGGATAAAGCCGCAGCGAGTGCAGCAGCCGGTCGATCTCGTGCCGGTCAGGCGGGTGGCGGAACACCGGCAGCCCAAAGGTCGCCTCGGTGATAAAGAGGTCGCAGCGTTGCGGCTCGAACGGCGTGCAGGTCGGGTCGCGCCGCCGCTTGTAGTCGCCCGACACGACGACCCGGCTGCCCTGGTATTCGATGACCGCTTGAGCGCTGCCCAGCACATGACCCGCCGAACACAGCTTCAGGGAAACGGCGGAAATCGACAGGGCTTCGCCGTAGCGCGCCGCCTGCAGCGCGCCGCCGGCGTCATCGCCGTAACGCTGGCGCATGATCGCGATCGTCTCGGGCGTCGCCAGAACGTGCCGGTTGCCCGGCCGCGCGTGGTCGCCGTGGCCGTGGGTCACCACCGCGCGATCGACCGGCCGGGTCGGGTCGATAAAGAAATCGCCCGGCTCGCAATAAAGCCCGCTCGGCGTGACGCGAAGCCAGGTTTCGGGGGACGGGGCCATGGCGGGCATTGGGAAAAAATAGGGAGAGTCGTGAGTTGATTTTCAGCTTGCGGCCGCCCCTCACCCGTCTCCGGGCTGCGCCAGGAGCCACCCTCTCCCCGCAAGCGGGGCGAGGGACAATGTCGGAGGCGCACCCCCTCTCCCCGCTTGCGGGGAGAGGGGCGGGGTGAGGGGCAGCAACTTGCTCCTGCGCTGGCGATTAGCCTAACGCAACGAAATCGGCCGGGCGACGGCTTCGAGCGATTGCCGTTCGGCCTTGACGCCGATCAGCAGCTCGACGATCGCTGCGCCGACCATCAACGCCGCGCCGAACAGGTAGCCGAGAAAGACATTGCCGCGCTCGCCGCTGCCGATCAGCGCCGCAAAGAGATAGGGCGCCGCCACGCCGCCGCAGGCCGTGCCGATGGCATAGAAAAAGGCGATCGCCATGGCCCGCGCTTCCAGCGGGAAGCTTTCGCTGACCGTCAGATAGGCCGAGCTCGCCGCCGCCGAGGCGAAGAAGAAGATCACGCTCCACCACGCGGTCAGCGCCGCCGCGCCGACCGCCTCGATCCGAAACAGGTAGCCGACCAGCGCCAGCAGCACGCCCGAGACGGCATAGGTCAGAGCGATCATTGGCTTGCGCCCGACGATGTCGAAGAGCGGCCCCAGCACCAGCGGCCCGACAAAATTGCCGAGCGCGAAGGGCAGCACGTACCAGCCGATCGACGCCGCCGGCACGTCAAAAAACCGCGTCAGCACCAGTGCGTAGGAAAAGAAGATGGCATTGTAGAAAAACGCCTGCGCGCCCATCAGAACAAAGCCAAGCACCGCCCGGCTGGGGTATTCGCGCACGATCGCCAGTACCAGGGTCGCCATCGAATGTCGCGCCGATACGTCAAGGCGTATCTTTTCGGCAGGCGGCGGGAGGCGATGCCCCTCGACGCGATTTTCGATCTCGCCGATCACTGCCTCCGCCTCGCCAAGCCGGTCGTGCAGCATCAGCCAGCGCGGGCTCTCCGGGACCCACCGGCGCAGCAGCAGGATCGCCAGCCCCAGCACCGCGCCGATCCCGAACGCCGCGCGCCAGCCCCAATCCTGCGGCAGCACGCCAGGCGCCAGAAACACCACCGCGCCGACAGCGCCCAATGCGGCGCCGAGCCAGAAGCTGCCGTTGATCGCCAGGTCGGTGCGGCCGCGGAAACGCGCCGGCACCAGCTCCTGTATCGCCGAGTTGATCGCCGCATACTCGCCGCCGATGCCGGCGCCGGTCAGCAGCCGGAACAGCGCGAAACTGGCGAAATCCCAGGACGCCGCCGTCGCCGCGGTGGCGCAGAGATAGAGGCTCAGCGTAATCATGAACAGTTTCTTGCGGCCGAACAGATCGGTCAGATAGCCGAACAGGAAGGCCCCGCTGACCGCGCCGACGAGGTAGGCGCTGTTGACCAGCCCGACCTCGACCTCGGAAAATTGCAGCACGGGGCTCTGCCGCAACGCGCCGGCGATCGACCCCGCCAAGGTCACTTCAAGCCCGTCGAGCACCCAGGTGATGCCGAGGGCGATGACCACCAGCGTATGAAAACGCGACCACGGCAGGCGATCGAGGCGCGCGGGAATATCGGTTTCGATGACGCTTGCGGCGGGCACAAAGCGTTAACGTCCGGTGCCGGAAGCGGTTGCCGGGCGTTTGTGGGATAACGGGGATAATCACGTTGTAGCGTTTTGACTTGTGACAAAGGTGCCGATGCGGCCGTGTGGCGCCGACGCCGCCATAATTTCCCCAATCTCTCGGCGATAATCTCGATCCTTGGAATGATGAAATCGCTCTTCTTTCTGGCGTTGCTTGCGCTGTGCCTTGCCCGGCCGACAGCGGGATGGGCGCAATCTGCGGCGATGCCCGTGACACCGAATGTGACTCCAGCGGAAGCCCAGCAGGCGCTCGGCGTGCTGCAGGACCCGCAAAAGCGCGAGCAGCTGATCACCACGCTGAAGGCGATCGCCAAGGCGGCACCGGCTGCCGGGGCGACGCCGGCGCCCGCTGCGCCCGCCGCGTCCGAAACCGCGCCCGCCGCCAAGACCGCGCCCGAGGTGACCCTAAAGCCGAACAGCCTGGGGGCGCAGCTGCTGGTCGCGCTATCGGCGTGGGGCGTGCGATTGGCCGGGGAGGCGGCGGCGACGCTGCAGACGATGAATAATTTGCCGGCACTGTGGGGCTGGCTGACGACGCTCGAAACCGACCCGCAAGCCTCGCACGCGCTGCTCGTCGCTGCAGCATGGCTCGCGCTTGTCGTTGGTTGTGCGCTTCTGCTGGAATTGCTCACCGCCTGGGCGCTGCGCCGGCCGCGCGCCGCGCTCGCCGCACACGCGCCGATCAGCAACGGCGACAGCGTCAGGCTGCTGCGGCTGCTGCCCGTTGCGCTTGCCCGGCTGCTGCTCGATCTGGCGCCGGTGGCGGTGTTCGCCGCCGTCGGCAATCTCCTGGTCGGCACTGTGCCGGGCATCGAGGAGCAGACCCGGCTGGTGGTGATCGCGATCGTCAACGCCTATGCGCTGTGCCGCGCGGTGATGTGCGTCGCCCGCATGCTGTTGCCGCCGGACCATCCGCGGCTGCGGCTGTGGCGGCTCGACGATCGGGCGGCCGGGTTTGTGTTGGCCTGGGTACGGCGGCTGGCGGTCGTCGCGATCTTTGGCAGCGCGCTGGTCGAGGTCGCGCTGCTGCTCGGTCTCGAGCAGAGCGCGCATGACGGGTTCCAGCGGCTCATCGCGCTGGTGCTCACGGTGATGCTGATCATCCTCGTCATCCGTTCGCACCATGCGGTGACACGGTATCTGCGCGGCTCCGGAGAGACGCGCTGGCGCGGGTGGATCGCCGAGGCCTGGCCGTATCTGGCGGTGATGACCATCGTCAGCTTCTGGATCGGCACGGTGACCGGCACGCGCGGCGGGCTGTCGGGGCTGTATTTTCCCGGCGTCACGCTGGCGGCGATCGTTGCCGCACGTCTGCTGACGATCGTCGTGCTCGGCACACTCGATCGCGGGCTGCGGCTCGACCCCGATGCTCACGCCGGCCTGCCGGGACTCAGCCAGCGCATTGCCTTCTATCGCCGGCCGCTGGAGATCGTCGCGATGGCGGTGATCACGGCGCTGTGGGTCGTGGTCGTGCTGCAGCTCTGGGGCGCGCCGGCGTTCAACTGGTTTATCGCCGGCGGGATCGGCGCGCGGCTGGTCTCGGCGCTGGCGACCGTTGCGGTCGCGGTGATCGCGGCGATCGCCATCTGGGAGGTGAGCCAGGCGGTGCTGACGCGTCAGCTCGACCAGGCGGGGCCTGGCGGCCAGGTCCGCTCGGTGCGCCTACTGACACTGCTGCCGATCTTGCGCACCGCGCTGCTGGTGGCGATCATCGCCATCGTCGGGCTGACCGCGCTGTCGGAGATCGGCGTCAACATCGCCCCCTTGCTCGCCGGCGCCGGCATCGCCGGAATCGCCATCGGTTTTGGCTCACAGCACCTCGTGCAGGATGTGATCACCGGGATTTTCGTGCTGTTCGAAAACGCCATCCAGATCGGCGACGGGGTCACAGTCGCCGGGCTGTCGGGGTCGGTCGAGCAGCTCTCGGTGCGCACGCTTCGGCTGCGCGCGTCCGACGGTTCGGTGCACATCATCCCGTTCAGCGCGGTCACCAGCATCACCAACAACAATCGCGGGCTCGGCAACGCCGCGGTGTCGGTGACGGTCGCCTTTCACGAGGACACCGATCGGGTCATCGCGACGCTTGCCGAGATCGGCGCGGCGATGCGCGAGGAGGAGGAATTCAAATCAAGGATGCTCGGCGACCTGCAGATATTCGGCGTCGACCAGGTGCGGCCCTGGGGCGTCACGATCACCGGGCAGATCGTCTGCACCGACACCGGGCGCTGGCCAGTACAGCGCGAATTCAACCGCCGCATGAAAAAGCGCTTCGAGGAGCTCCAGATCATCCTCGGCGCCCCCCCGGCCGCGCAGGCTTAGAAGCTCCCTCTCCCCGCTCGCGGGGAGAGGGAGCTCAGTCCGCGAGCGGCAGGCTCAGCGGGGTGATCTCCTCTGCCCGGCGGCGGAGGTAGTCGCGCTGCGGCGCGGCGGATTCCATGCGCTGCTGCGCGGCGGCGAGGCGGATCGCGGCGTCGGCCTGGTCGAGCGTCAGTACCTTATGGTCGGCGACCACCTGGACGCCGTCGACAAACACGTCGCGCACCGCGCGGTCGGCGGCGTGGTACACAAAGCTGCGCAGCGGATCGCGCGCCGGCTGCATCTGCGGGCAGGCGAGGTCGACGAGGACCAGATCGGCCTTCTTGCCCGGCGCGAGCCGGCCGAGATCGTCGCGCAGCAGCGCGGTAGCCCCGCCGATGGTGGCCGCCTCGAGGAAATCGGCGACATCAACTGCGTGGATGTCGCGTGCCGCGATACGCGCCAGCACCGAGGCCTTGCGCATTTCCTCGACCAGGTTGTGCGGGCTGCAATCGGTCCCCATGCCCATTACCGCGCCGGCGCGCCGGTAGGCGCCGAAATCCTCCATCACATGGCCGTAGCGCGCGAACGGCGTTGGGCAATGCGCGACGGCGGTGCCGCTGTCGCCGAGCAGCGCGAGGTCGCGGTTGCTGTGCCAGCGGACCCAGGAATGCGTGTCGAGATAGAGCGCGTGGCCGAGGATCGTGCCGGGGCCAAGCAGGCCGAGCCGGTCCGCCCATTGGATCGGCGTCACCCCGTGCCGGCGGATCATCTCGCGCACTTCGTTGACGCTTTGCGAGCAGTGCACCGTAAACGGCAGGCCGCGCTCGCGCGCCGCGTCGTGGCTGTCGCGCAGCAGGTCTTCGGTGCAGGTGTCGATCTGCATCGGCGAGACGACGCCGGACAGGCGGCCGCACGGGTGCTTGAGCGCCTCGTCGATGACTTGCAGCGCCTTGGCGAAACCGGCGCGGCCGCGCGGCTCGTCCCAGTCGTAGCTCGGGCCGAGATCGTTTTCGAGAAACCAGCGCGCCGAGGCGTAACCGGGCGCGAGAAAGCCGCGCATCCCGCTTTTGGCGAACAGCGGGATCCACCCGTCGAACGGCGCCGAAATGTCGACCAGCGAGGTCACACCGCACAGCAGCAGTTCGCAATAAGCGAACTCGGCGCCCGCCGCGCGCGCCTCGTCATCGGGCGCGGAAAAGGCCTGGCCGCGCTCGTAGAGCCCGGTCATGTGCATGTTGGCGACGCCGTGCTCCTCGCGGATGCCGCGATAGAGCGGCTCGTGGTGCGGGTGCGAGTGGATGTCGATAAGGCCCGGCATCGCCATCAGCCCGGCCCCGTCGACGGTGCGGTCGGCATGGCCCGCGAAACCCTTGCCGAGATGGACGATGCGATCGTCGGTAAAGGCAAGGTCGACATCGCGGCGGTAGGATTGGCGGCCGGCCGCTTCGTCCCAGGCGACGACCCAGGCGGCGTCCTTGATCAGCGTCGTCGGCATTGGCGCATCCTCCCCATGGTCCGCTTATGCTATAGCGATGCCATGCCGTTCGGCTTGCGCAATCTGATCACCGACGTCCCCGGCATTCTGGTCGGGCAGGCCGAGGATCATGCGGCGATCACCGGCGCTACGGTGGTGGTGGCCGAAGCCCCGGCGGTGGCGGCGGTCGATGTGCGCGGCGGTGCGCCAGGGAGCCGCGAGACCGAGCTGCTGCGTTCGGCGACCTTGGTCGAGCGGGTCGATGCGATCGTGCTTTCCGGCGGCTCGGGATTTGGGCTCGATGCCGCTGCCGGTGTGATGGATGCGCTCGCCGCGCAAGGCCGAGGTTTCGCGATTGGCGAGGCGCGAGTGCCGATTGTCCCGGCGGCGATCCTCTTCGATCTTAATTTTCCCGGTCGCCTGCATTGGGCGGGCCAGTCGCCGCACCGCCGGCTCGGTACAGAGGCCTTCACCGCTATCGGCAAAGACTTCGTACTCGGCAATGCGGGCGCCGGGTTCGGCGCCAAGGCCGGCCGGCTCAAAGGCGGTGTCGGCAGCGCCTCGTTCGTGTTGCGCGACGGTATGACCGTTGGCGCGATCGTCGCGGTCAATGCCTGCGGCTCGGTGGTGCGCCCGGATTGCGGGCGGCTCTGGGCCGCCGAACTGGCATTACCGGGGGAAATCCCGCCGCAGCCGGCGAGCCCGGACGCGCCGCTCGACCTTGACGATTTTTCCGCGTGCGGTGTCGGGCTCGTCGGGGCCAACACCACGATCGCGGTCGTCGCCACCGACGCGCCGCTCGGGAAAAGCGCCTGTCAGCGCTTCGCGATGATGGCGCAGGACGGGCTGGCACGGGCCATCCGTCCGGCGCATACGCCTTTGGACGGCGATACGGTCTTCGCCTTGGCGACCGGCAATGGCGCCGAGATCGATACCGCAACGCTCACACGGCTCGGGTCCCTCGCGGCGGATTGCCTGGCGCGCGCGGTGATGCGAGCAGTCGTCGCCGCCGAGCCGCTCGGCGGCTACCCGAGCTGGCGCGGGATGTACACGTCAAGCTAGACGGCCGGTTACTGCTTTGGCACGACCGCGGTGGCCTCGGCGGCGATTACCCGATACTCGTCGAGTGTTGCGCGCGGGGTCGGTTGCGGGACCAGGTCGGCGACGATCCATTGCGCCTTCTTCAGCACCGCGTCGAAGCGATCGAGCACAGCCTGCGACGGCGCGTCGGGATGCGCCTTTCGCAGCTCGGCGACCTCCTTGGCGACGAATTCGAGATAGCCGCGGCTGTCGTGATACTCGACGACCGAGGCGATCTTGCCCTGTTCGAGCCCCTCGCCGTACTCGCCCGAGGCGGCGTCGACCGTATTGGCGCAAATCTTGATCATCGCCGGCAGCGAGGCGCGCAGCGCCGCCGGGGCAAGCCCGCGCGCCTTATGGATCGTGGCGATGACCGCCTGGTACTTTGCCTCGGTGGCGGGCGCATCCGGGGCGGTCGTGGCGGTGGCCTCCAGTGCGATCAGGTCCTTGTCGAACGGCGGGAATTTGTGCTGCTTAAGGTACGGGCTCATGTCGTCGTAGAGCTCCTTGACCGGATGGCCGTAATGCGGCAGCGCCATCTCGGCCTTGTGGGCCTGGAGCAGTTCGTGCCCGACCAGCAGGTGCCCCTCCATCATTCCCAGGCGGAACAGGAAATCCGTGTCGTCAGACGCCGCGGGCAGATCGGCGGCGCGGACCGGGTTCCCGGCGACAAGACACAGCAAAAGATAGGCAATCGCGGATAGAGAGCGCATCGGTGAGTCCATAATCAAATGTCATCGATAATGACAATCGTTCTCATTTTCCTGGTCAATGTAAAAGTGCGATGCATTCGCAACAACGTGGTATGAGCTGATCGTATGCCTGACGTTTATGGCAGCGGATGGGTGCATTTGCCGGGCGGGATGCTGGCGTGGCTGGCGACGACCGACTTGCGCCTCTGGGTCTACGGGCTACGGCCCGTCTACGGCGCGACCCGATTTCTGCATCTGTTCGGGATGGCAGGGTTCCTCGGCCTCTTGATGCTGCTCGAGGTGATGCGGCTCGGCGTGTTTCCCGGCGCGTCGCTGGAGCCCGTGCGGCGGCCGGTGGTGCAGCTGATGAACCTGACATTCGTCCTCACTGTCGCGACCGGGATCCTGCTGTTCCTCTATGACCCGATCGGCGTGGGGCTGCACACGATGTTTCTGCCCAAGCTGGTGCTGGTGGTGCTGGGCGTCGTCCACGCCTGGTATATCGAGCGGCTGACGGTGATGCGGCGGCCGCCGTGGCGTCGTCTCTCTGCCGGGGCGGCGTTGATCGTCTGGGTGCTGGTGATCGGCTGCTCGACCTGGAACGCGGTCGAGCGTCCGCTCAACCCCGCCGACGTGCACCGCTCCGACCCGCGTAACCGTTGACAGCAGTGATTAATCCCAATGAATTGTCATGGCCGGGCCTGACCCGGCCATCCGGCGGGACAGTTGTCAGTGACTGGGGCTGCGGAAACGTTGGTTGGATGCCCGGATCAAGTCCGGGCATGACGAGTAATGTTATGCCGTAGCCGCATTTGGCTCCGACGGCGGCAACTCGAACAGGCGCTGCATCTTGGAAAAGCCGCGCAGCTCGAAATGGCCGATCTCCCACATCGAGCGATCGACCGTGTCGGCGAAGGTCTCGGACATGATCAGCGAGCGGTCGAGCTCGCGGCACAGCCGCTCGATGCGCGCCGTCAGGTTCACATCAGGGCCGATGACGGTGAAGTCGAGCCGGTTGCCGGACCCGATATTGCCGTAGCTCACCGTGCCGTAATGCAGCGCGAACCCGGCTTGCAGCGGCGTCCTGGGCTGCTTGCGGTTGCGTTCCGCCAGCGCCGCCAGCCCGTCGGTCGCCGCCGCGAGCGCCGCGTTACAGGCCTCGGCGGCACTGCGCTCGGGACCCTGCGGGAAGATCGCCAGCACCCCGTCGCCCATGATCTCAACCACCTCGCCGCCGTGCTTCTCAACCGGCGGCATGACGCAGTCGAAATAGTTGTTGAGCGTGCGCAGCACCGCGCGCGAGTTCAGCCGGTCGGACATCTCGGTGAAATCGCGCAGGTCGACGAGCATCAGCGCGGCGGTGATCTCGCGCACATCGCCGCGCCGCACCTGACCGTCGAGGATCAGCTTGCCGGCCTCCCAGCCGACATAGGTCGTCAGCATGCCGCCGATAAACCGCCGCAAGGCCTTCAGCTCCGCGACCGCCGCGTAGGCCGGGAGAACATCGTGGAACAGCTGGGTCTCGGCCGGTGTGAACCCGCCCAGCCGCTTGGTCGCCCAGGAAAACGCGCTGGTCAGCCCGATAGCGTAGACCAGCGGCTGCATCACGTAATGCGTGTAGCCTTGCTCACGCAGTTCCTCGAGCATGAGAAACGGCAGCGCACGGCCGTCATCAAGACGCCAGTCGAGGCTTTGCCCTTCCTCCACCACAAGCCGCACCGGGCTTTCGATGTAGGTGGCGGTCTTCTCGATCCCGTGGTCGAGGAACCGCTCTTCCATCTTTTCGCCGGGCCGCCAAATGCGCGATACGCCGCGGTATTGCGGATGAAAGGCGCGCTGGTGCAGCGACACCCGCTCGATCGCGACACCGGCCGCGTAGACCCGCTCGCAGAACTCGGCGAGAACTTCTTCATTGCCGTTAAGAAACCGCGCCTCGCGGATAAGCCAGGTGCTGAGCTCCCCCGCCAGTCCGGTCAGGGCTGTCGGAGGCAGCGACACGATCTCGATATCCTGCAGCATTCGGCGTTCGCCTCGGGACGGACGTTTTATGTCGGGTGCGGGACGCGGCTCGGCAACCGCCGCGTCACGCAGCGGTGAATTGCGCCAGCGCGGCGCGGTCGATCTCGATGCCGAGCCCGGGCCGGTCGGGGATCGCCACCCAGCCTTCGCGCTGCACGATCGGCTCGCGGATCACCGCCATGCGGATCGGGTGCTCCGACTGATCGAATTCGAGCAGCGGCTCTATCGGATGCAGGCCCGGCGGGTTGTGCGGCAAGGCGGCGATCAGTTGCAGCGAGGCGGCGAGCGCGACCCCGGTGCCCCAGACATGCGGATTGACGCGCACACCGAACGCATTCGCCATGTCGGCGATCTTCTTGGTCTCGGAGATGCCGCCCGCCGCGGCGATATCGGGCTGCAGAATATCGACCAGCCGCTCGGTGATCAGCGACCGGAAACCCCAGCGGGTGAATTCGGCCTCGCCGCCGGCGATCGGGATCGTCAGCGCCGCCTTGACCTCGCGATAGCCGGCGAGGTCTTCCGGCGGTACCGGTTCCTCGAACCAGGCGATGTTCAATTCCTCGATGCGGCGGCCGAGCGCGATGGCGCCGGTGGCATCATAGGCGTGGTTCGCGTCGATCATGATCGCCGGCCCGTCGCCGACCGCTCGGCGCACCGCATGGCACAGCCGAAGATCATCCGTCATGCCGAAGCCAAGTTTCAATTTGATGCCGGTGAACCCTTGCGCCAATCGCTCATGCGCCTCATCGACGAGATAGGCGATCGGGTCGCCGCCGCGCTTGCGGTAGAACCCCGTGGCGTAGGCCTCGACTTTGTCGCGCAGCGGTCCGCCCAGCAGCCGGTGCACCGACACGCCGAGATGGCGGCCCTTCAGATCCCACAGCGCCATATCGACCGCCGACAGCGCCTCGATCGCCAGGCCCTTCTGCCCGTGATCGCGCAGCCGGTTGTACATCGCCTGCCAATGCCGCTCGGTGGCGAGCGCGTCCTCGCCGATCAGCAAGGACTTATAGTAATCGACGATCGGCGCGGTCAGCCGCGCCGGGCCAAACGCCTCGCCCCAGCCGCTGTTGCCGTCCTCGCCGATGATCTCGACCAGGCAGGCGCCGCGCCGTTCGTACCAGGCCTGCGAATAAGCGAAAGGTTCGGCCAGCGCGGCGTCGAGAATGTAAGTCTTGATATCGCGGATCTTCATCAATCGCCGCTCAGCGCCGCAGGGGTTCGTAGATCATCCCGACCATCAGTCGGTCGACGCGCGCGCCATCGGCCGAGAGCGGCAGGATGATCGCTTCGTAACGCTGTATCCGCCCATCGAGCATGCGGTCGGCCAAGGCGTGCAGCGGTTCCCGTGTTCGCACGACCCGACGGAAGCTGCGCGTCGACAGCTCGCGGAATTCCGGCGCCGGCATCTCGTCGAGCATCTTGCCGGTAAGGTCGAAACTGGTGCGCTCGGAGAGGTTGGTGCCGTGCAGGCGAATAAAAAAGCGCGGAGGGTCCTCGTCGAGCACGTCGGCGAGGATCACATCGCCGATCGCGAACCGGATGTCGACCGGGTCGAGATCGGCGCGCGCCGGCATTCTGCGTTCACCACGCTTGCCATCCCAATAGTCGTAGAGCTGGCGCAGCTTGGGATGCTTGATCTCGGGCATCGCCGAGGACGCCGCGGCTATTCGGCGGCCTCCAGCCGGCGCTCGGTGCCGCGCAATTCGGCGACCCGCGCCTGGGTGTAAAGATCGGTCCAGTTGCTGAGCGAGAAATCGGTGACCTTACGCGGGTCATAGGGCCGGTCCGCGATCTTGATCTCGCGGCCGGCGATGTAGACGCCGCACAGCCGGCGCTTATCCTGCAGGATCGCGATATCGGCGAGCGGCGAGCCGTCCCACGCGGTGAAGTCGGCGAAACGGCCGCGTTCCAGCACGCCGATCTCGTCACCCTGGGTCATGAACCGCGCGTTCACCTCGGTCGCCGCGCGCAGCGCCCCGGCGTTGGTGAAGCCGAGATCGTCGACGAACAGCTCCAGCTCGCGCGCGTGCCACTCGCCGTAGGGCGTCACCGCAAAGCCGGTATCGGTACCGGTGAGGAACGGGATGCCGGCCTTGACCGCCTTTTTCAGATTGGCGCAGCCGATCTTGTAGCGGCGCGCGATAAAATCCGGCCGGCCCTTCTGGGCGGCGGGTTCGTGCGGTTGGGTGAAGTCGATGATGTTTTTCGGTTGAGTCAGGGTCGGCGACAGCATGCTGCCGCTCTTCTTCATCGCGGCGATGCACTCATCGTCGAGGTCGAAGCCGTGGAAGATCAGGTCTACCCCGGCGCGCGCCGAATAAAGCGTTGCCTCGCGCCCGCCAGCATGAACGACGGCCTTCTTCCCCATACGGTGCGTCTCGCGCACCATCGCGTCGGTCTCTTCCTGCGTGAACGCGGCGATCAATTCGCCGTCCGGGCGGCGCTGGATGCCGTCCATCGCGATCTTGATGCAGTCGACGCCGTTCTTGACCTGGCGGCGGATTTCCCGGATCGCCTCGTCGGTCGAGTGCACGAGCTTACCGATCGAGGTCTCCGGCGCGCCGATCCACGTCGGATACCAGTCGGTCAGCCCCTGGTGCGAGGTGATATAAGGCCCGGCCGCCATGACGCGCGGACCGTCGAACAGTCCAGCCTTGATCGCGTCGCGGATCGAGAGGCTGATCTGTCCGGCATCGCCCGGCGAGCAGATCGCGGTGTAGCCCGCCGCCGCGACCTTCTGCGCGAAGAACATGCCCCGCAGCGCGCGGAATTCGAGCGGGCTGTAGAGGTCGATGTCTTCCTCGGTTTTGGCGTTGCCATAGGCGAGATGGGTGTGCACATCGATCAGCCCGGGCATCACGAAATGCCCGGAGTGGTCAATCACCTGGTCCTCGGACCGGCGCTGCGGTGCACCCTTCTCCTTGCCGACGTAGGCCACACGGCCGGCTTCGTCGTAGACGAGCGCGGCATTCTTGATCGCCTCATCGTCCCGCCCGGTAAACAGCTGACCGCAACGCACGAATGTCTTCATCGGACGGGACTCCTTCTCAACGCTGGCGATGTACCCCCACCCTAGCCCTCCCCCGCCAGCGGGGGAGGGGATTCCCATCGGGCTTTCAGTGTACTCCCTCCCCCGCTGGCGGGGGAGGGTCGCGGTGGGGGGCTTGCGGGCTCCGACTTAACGCACCGCGTGGTGCATGAACTTCTCCGGCGGCGGGCCGCCCCACGGGCCGGCGAGCTCTTCGCGGCTGATCAGGTTGGGTGGCACGCTGGCGTTGAGCACGTCGGTGTCGGCCCAATGCTCGTGGACCCGGCCCCACGGATCGCCCCAGTAGTCATAGACCTGACTGCCCAGCGAATGACGGCCGAGCCCCCAGAAATGCTCGTAGCCTTTGCTCTGCAGGTGCTCGTGGCCGATCATGATGTCGTCGATATCGGCTGCCTCGTAGCTGAAATGGTTGAGCCCCGACTTGTCGCTGCGGATGCAGAAAAAGGCGTGGTGGTCGACAAAGTCGTCGCCGCGGTCGAGCCGGTTGAACGAGCCGGTGATGTTGGTCTTGTCACCGACATAGACCTCATCCGAGATACGGAAACCCAACATCTCGCGGTACCAGCCGACCGTCTTTTCATATTGCGCCGTGTGCACGACAAAATGGCCCATGCGCTTGACATGCGAGGGGCCGCGCTGGACGCCGCGGTAGTAAAGCTCGTTGGTGCGCTGCGTCTTGTCCTCGCCGAAATTCACCTTCGGGCGATGGACCGGGATTTTCGGGAGCATCGCCATGCCATGCACGACCTCGACCTGGAACCCGTCCGGGTCGGTGAGGCGCACGCGCTTGCCGCCGCCCGGCTCGTCGATGTCCTCGATCTTCGAAGCGCCCTCGACGCGGCTCAACTTTACGAGGTCTTCCTCGCTGCCGGCGTGAAAGGCCATGCCGATATATTTCGGCTCGCCGAGTTCGGTGACATGGAGGTGATGCGGCGCGTCGGTGCCGCGCATGTAGAGCGCATTCTTGGTCCGCTCGGCCCGCACCATGCCGAACGCGGTGAGAAATTCCTCCTGCTTGTCGAGATCGGGCGAGCGCAGCCGCCCATAGGCGAGATCGGTGACTTTGACGACGGGCATGGCAACCTCTCCAGGATGATCGCGCCAATATAGCGCAAAGCCGGCGGCCGAGCGTCAGCCGCTTTGGGGCGCGCCGGCCGGTCTTGTCTTAGCAAGCCGAGCCAACATCCATCAAATCGATTGTTGACATATTTTACATCGACCTCATCGATGCAAGCGTAATGGTGACCTCCCGCAACTGCCCATTTTTGCCTGGATCGGCGACGGGCGTGCTGAGGAATTAAACCGGGATCGGAGCGTTTAGATCGAAACCGGACGCAGGTCGAAACCCGGCGTTGAACGCGAGGCTCCATGCGGCACCTTCACTTGAGAATCCTTACGGCAACCTTGCCGTTTCTGCTGTCCATGCCCTACGGCGTCGCCCAACCGGTGCAGCCGCCGACCCGCGCCGAGGCCCAAGCCGCGCTCAACCCGCCCCCAGCCCCGGCGCAGTTCACCAAGGCGCAGCTCGACCAGATGCTGGCGCCGATCGCGCTCTACCCCGATCAGCTGCTGACCCAGCTACTGATGGCGGCGACCTTCCCCGATCAGCTGGTGGACGCCGCGAAATGGCTGCAGGACAGCCAGAATGCGGCACTCAAGGGCGACGATATGGCCAATGCGCTGCAGCCCTTGCCCTGGGACCCGAGCGTCAAGTCGCTGGTCGCCTTCCCGCAGATTATTGTGATGCTGACCGATCATCTCGACTGGACCGAGGCGCTGGGCACGGCCTTCGCCAATCAGGAGGTCGAGGTCTTCTCCCGCGTGCAGTTCCTGCGCGAGCGCGCCAAGCAGGCTGGAAAGCTTCAATCGACATCGCAAATCGCAGTCCGCGAGCAGGATTCTGACATCATTATCGAATCGGCCGACCCGAACATGATCTATGTGCCGGTCTACAACCCGGCCGAAGTTTATGGCGACTGGCCCGATCGGAACGCGCCGCCGGTCTACATCCCGCCGCCGCCCGGCCTCTACGGCGGCGCGGTTGGCGCGGGGATCGCTTTCAGCGCCGGGCTCGGCGTGGTCGCACCGCTCTGGGGCTGGGGTCACACCGATTGGCATCGCCACGCGGTGGTCATCGATCCCGGCCGCTACCAGCGGATCACCAGCGAAACCGTGACCCGGCAAAACCGTGTCACCGTCGAGCACGACACCTGGCGTCGCAGTGGACCGGTCGCTTTTGTGCCCGAGGGGCGCCGGCCGGCCCCGCCGCAGCCGACCGGCCAGCAACCCGCCGGCACGATCCGGCCGAGCGAATTTGCGCACCGCGAGTTTGGGCCAAGTGGCCGACCGGGTGGCGCGCCTCCGCCAGGCCAATCGCGCCCGACAGAGGCGCAACCGGGACCGCGTCCCGAGCAGCGTCCCGCGCAGGCGCAGCCAGGACCCGGTCCCGGCGGGGAGCCGGCCCGTGGCGAACAGCGGGGGGAGCCGGGGCATCCGCCACCGCCGCAGAACGAGGTCCACCCGCCGCCGCAGGGCCAGCCCGGCCCGCATTCCGGCGAACAGCACGGTGAACCAGGGCACCCGCCGTCCCCACCGCAGACGCAGCCCGGTCCGCATCCCGGCGAACAGCATGGTGAACCGGGGCATGCGCCGCCGCCGTCGCAGGGCCAGTCCGGTCCGCATCCCGGCGAACAACATGGTGAACCGGGACATCCGCCACCGCCGCAGAACGAGGCGCACCCGCCGGCCCAACCGGGCCCACACCCAGGCGGGCAACCCGGCGAAGGTCCGCATCCGGAACACCATGCGGAGCCGCCGCATCCGCCAGGCGGGCAACAAGGCGAACAGCATCCGCCGCAGCCTCCGGGACCACCGCCACAGCAGCAGCACGCCCCGCCGCCACCACAAGCGCAGCCACCGCAGCAGCAGCACGCCGCGCCGCCACCACAAGCCCAGCCACCGCAGCAGCCTCATCCCGCGCCGCCACAAGGACCGCCACCGCAGGCGCATCCGCAGGGTCCGCCGCCGCAAGCGGCTCACCCGCCGGGACCAGGACCACAACAGCCGCATCCGGGTGGACAGCCACCGGGCGACAAGAAGGGCGACGAGGACAAGCACTGACATCCGCTTGGACGTCGTCCCTCGCGGCAAACCAGCCCGGCAATCTTTGCCGTAGGCAGCGGCGGCAATCGCCGCTATAGCGGTAACGTCGCGATTTGTGCGGCGCAACCGGGGTGCGGCGATGGAATTACCCGAGCAAATCACCGAGATCGGCGAGCAGCTGGCGGCGGGCGGTGCGATTACGCCCTCGGAAGACCTGTTCGAGACCTATGAGGTCTTCGCCGCCGAGCTGACCAACCTGTTTATCAAGCCCTGGCTCGCCGCCGACCACGCGAGCCGCCTGTCGTCGGACGGCGATTATTTCCGCGTCGATATCGGCGGCCGCTCGGTCGTCATCGCGCGCGAGGCCACGGATAAGATCCATGCGATGCGCAATGCCTGCCTGCACGCCGGCTATCGCATCTGCGAGGAAGAGGAGGGGCACGGCGACCATCTTTTCTGCCGCTACCACGGCTGGGATTACGCGATCGACGGCCGCCTGACCGATCCGATGCTGCGCCCCGAGGAAAAGGATCGCTCGCGTTTCCGGCTGCAGCGCTACGCGATGCGGATCGTCAACGGGCTGATCTTTATCGACCCGTCGGCCGCCGCGCCGAGCCCGCCCGAGGCGAAGCCGATCGATCTCTCCGCCGCCCCCGACCTCAGCGAAAGCAAGGTCGTCTCGCGCAAGCGCTTTTCCACCACGTGGAATTGGAAGCATCTGCGCAATTTCCTGTGGTCGTCGAAGGACCTGGTGTTCAATGGCGGCGGCTACGACGCGATGGCCGAATTCGGCCCGCTGTCGATGCTGCTCGCCAAGAACGGCGACGCAGCGCTGGTGCGGCTGATCCCGCGTTATGCCGGGCACAGCGATTTCGAGCTGGTGCGCATCGCCAAACCCGGCCACAACGCCGAGGCCGGTGACGAGTCCCGCATTGAAGAGGCGCTGCGCGTCGAGGGCGACAAGATCGCCGGAGCGCCGGCCGGCTCGCTCGACCGCGGCTTTTACGAGTGGTACTGGGCGCAGATGGCGCCCGCTGCTGAGTAAGTACAGTCCCTAATACCATCGCAAGTGCCGGCCCCCACCCCAACCCTCCCGCGTGGACACGGGGGAGGGAGGACCGCGAAGCGGTCGGGAGGGGACCGGCACTCAGTTTGATCTGGGCGAGAGATTGCCATGGACATCCGCACCGTCACCGAGGGGCTGCAATTTCCTGAAGGGCCCGTCGCCTGCGCCGACGGCTCGGTGATCCTGGTCGAGATCGCTGCCGGCGCGCTGACCCGCGTCGCTCCGGACGGAACGAAGGCTGTCATTGCCAAGCCGGGCGGCGGCCCCAATGGCGCCGCGATCGGGCCCGACGGCCAGGGCTACATCGCCAATAACGGCGGGTTCGAGTGGGCGGTCGACGACCAGGGTCGGCGCCGCCCGCTGGTGCAAGCCAACGACTACAGCGGCGGCCGGCTGGAGCGTGTCGATCTGGCGACCGGCGCGGTCGAGGTGCTGTACGGCGAGTGCGGCGGCCACGCATTGCGCGGTCCCAACGACCTGGTGTGCGACGCGCAGGGCGGCATCTACTTCACCGATCTCGGCAAGCGTCGCGCGCGCGACATGGATGTCGGCGGCGTCTACTACGCCAAGCGCGACGGCTCCGCGATCGTCGAGGTCGCCTACCCCCTGGTGACACCCAATGGCATCGGCCTCTCGCCGGACGGCAACACGCTCTACGTCGCCGAGACCGAGGCGGCACGGCTCTGGGCGTTCGATATCGTCGAGCCGGGCGTCGTCAAGAAAGACCCCTGGCCGTCACCGCACGGCGGCCGCATCGTCGCCGGCATGGGCGGCTACCAGCGCTTCGACTCGCTGGCGGTGCAGGCGGACGGCCGCATCGCCGTCGCGACGCTGATCAACGGCGGCATCACCGTGATCTCGCCCGATGGCCGCCATGTCGAGCACATCCCAATGCCCGATCCGATGACCACCAATATCTGCTTCGGTGGCCCGGAGCTGAAGACCGCGTTCATCACCTTGTCGTGGACCGGGAAATTGGTCGCGGTTGATTGGCCGACACCGGGGCTGAAACTCAATCAGGCAGGTTGAACTTGGCGCCGTACGCGGTGGCGAATTAGACCTTCTCCGACCGACTTGGTGCCGCGCGCAACGATCGGATACGGACGCACCAAGACGTCAGCGGGCATTTTCCAGTCCGAGACCAATCTCCAGATCATAGGAAGTGTTAGGCTTCGCTTCCGGTTCAATACCTCAGAAGCCCTACCCGACGAACCCACAATCGCCTCAAAATCTTTTCGCGTCCGTCCGGAATTCTCCATTCGAGTCTTGATTGCGTCTACAGGGTCAAGGTCCTCGTCAGGCCAAGTCTCGCGTTCGTAGGCATCTACTAATGTCATTAACACGTCAAGGCGGTCACCTTCAGGCGTGTCAAATGCAGCGCCCCAAAACCTCTCGATTTCGGCGAGCGCGCTCCGGTGGTCTGCCTTGCTCCGAATTGGTGTGATTAGAGGCCGCTTTGACATTTTCCCAATGCTCATCCAGGTCTCGAGTACAAGTCAATCGTGATGGCATCAACCTTATCGTATTCGGAGTGTGAGCCGACAAATTTGATGTACGCTGCTTTCCTTTTAAAATCGAACGCCACTATGGCGCGATAATCATTTCCTTTGACGCCAAAGACTACCCGCTCAGAATTAAGGATCGTGGCCGAGGGATACGCTTCAACAATGTCTTGCATTTTCTCCCAAACAGCAACTCGTAGCGTTCGGTTTAATTCACGTACGGACCCATCTGCCTCGGCATGGCTTTTACCGAACCCGAGCAATGTGTTCGAATTGAAAACACGCATCTGATCATTTTCTCCACCCGCCCGGAGCTCAAGGCTTCTGCTGTCGCATCTGCCTCAACAACCGGGTCGCCAATTAAAGTTTACAGCCGTGCTTATGCCAGCCTCAGGGTATATAGGTTCTCCCAATTTGGGAGCAAGGGAACAAAACTCCCAAGTTGGGAGATTCATAACTCTTAGTCCGTCCGGTGAGCCGCCGCCCGCTCTTTCGCCGACACCGGGTGCGGCACCCAGGGGCGGTCGCCGCGGCTGTCATTGGCGCCGATGACCTTGATCCCACCGGGGTCGAGCCACAATGCGACGGCGCCGCGGCGCCAATTGTCGATGCGGTCGACGACGGGGATGCGCTTGCGGCACGCGAAGCCGGCCGGCACCTGGCTGACGATGGCGTCGACCGTGTCGCATCCCGACGGCAACCCGCGGTCGTCGGTAACGATGGCGACGGTCTTGTCCCGCGCCGTGTAACGGCAGCCGCCGGCGGTGCAGTTGAGCGTGTCGTCCGGCGTGCCGGGTTCGAGCCAGGGCAGCAGCGCAGTGCCGGTCTCCTCGGCGAAGAGGCTCTTGACGATGCGCTCCTCGTTGCCGCCGAGCACGTAGTAGTCGCCGCTCGCCGACCGCGCCGCGAGGAAGCGGCCGAAATCGGCGATGACGATATCGGGCGGTCGGGTCAGGAACATCGTCGCCATGCCGGCGACGATGCCGATGATGCCCCAGCGCCGCCACTTGCCCTGCCACAGGCACAGCCACAACCCGCCAAACGCGACGATCGCCAGCCCCCAGATCGGCAGGTGCGGCGTCCGCCAGACATTGCCGGGCAGCGAGGCGACATGCGTACCGACCCAGATCGTCGCGTCGATCCCCCAACCCATCGGTACGAGGCCCAACGCCTCGAGACCGAACGGCATCAGCAGGCACGAGACGACGCCCCAGGGCAACGTCCACATCGCCGAGAGCGGCACCGCGATCACATTGGCGAGCGGCGAATACAGCACCAGCTTGTGAAAGTGGTAGATCGAGAACGGGTCGGTGCCGAGCGTCACCACGACGGTCGTCACCACTACGCCGCCGCAATAGCCGAGAAACTTGCGCGGCAACGAACCGCGGTGCAGCACACGCGCCAGCCGCGAACCATAAGTCTCGTACACCGCGATCAGCGCCACCACCGCGCCAAACGACATCTGGAAACTGACGCCGATCAGGCTCTCCGGCTGGAGCAGCAGCACCGCCGCCGCGGCGATCGCGCAAATCCGCATCGAGATGCGCAGCCGGTCGATCAGGATCGCCGCGAAGACGATGCCGTTCATCACAAAGGCGCGCTCGGTCGGGATGGCCGCGCCCGACAACAGCAGATAGCAGGTCAGCACCACGAGCGCGGCCGCCGCGGCGATCTTCTTGATCGGGTAGCGCAGCGCCACCCAAGGGATGAGCGCCAGCCCGCCGCGCACCGCGAAAAACACAAAGGCACCGACCAGCCCGAGATGCAGCCCGGCGATCGCCAGCAGATGCGACAGACCGGAGTTGCGGAACGCCTCGGTCACGTTCTCGTCGATCGTGCCGCGCTTGCCGGCGATCAGCGCCGAGGCGACGCCGCCGGTCGATCCGTGCAGTACCGCCGTGATCCGCCGCGTCACGTCGGTACGCAGCCGCAACAACCATTCGCGCCAGCCGCCGGCCGCGTCGCTGTCGCCGATACGGCGCGCGCCGCCATAGCTGTAGCCGACGCCGCCGATCTGCGCGAAGAACAGTTCGCGCTGCAGATCATGCGCACCGGGCAGCGTCTGTCCCGGCACCGGGTAGAGCATCGCCTTAAGGCTGGCGCGGTCGCCGGGGCTCAGCAGATCGCTCGTGGCGCCAACATGGATGCGCAGGCGGCGCGGCTGCCGGCCGGCGTCGATGCCGGGCAAGGGCTCCGGCGCGATCACCATTCGCCAGCCGCGCGCCACGGTGTCGATGTCGATCACCCGGCCGGTCACCGCGATCGGGCCCAGCCGGCGGTCGAGCATCGGCGCTGCGCGTTCCCGCGCGGTCTCGGTGATCAGCGCAAAGCCGGCGGCAGTGAGGGTCAGACACCAGGCCGCCGCGCGCCAGCCCGGTACTCGCCGCAACAGCAGCGCCGCCGCCGCACCGGCGATAACGGTTCCGGCACCGAGCCAAACCGGCGGCTCCGCGGTCAACGTGAAATAGAGCGCGATGCCGATGCCAAAGAAGACCGGCAGCCAGAGGATGTGGCGTTCGTGCTCTGCCGCGAAAGTCGCGCCGAATCGGCGAAACGCACGGCCGAAGACGCTTCCGGTCGCCTCGATCTGTGCTCCGCTGAACGATAAGTCCGCCATCGCCTCCCCTTAAAGGAGAGGCTAATGCATCAAAACTTCGCGTAAAAGTGGATATGCCGAAGTTATCGTGGCGCCAGAAGCGACCGGCGAACCAACCCTGTTAAGCGCCGTCGTCCTTGCCGTCTGGATCGGCGGCGGGTGCACCGCCTTTGGCGACGCCGACCATCGCTGGTCGCAGCAGCCGGTCGTTCAGCAAATATCCCGGCTGCAGTACCTCGACGATGGTGCCGGCGGGCTGCCCGGTGTTCTCCATCTCGAACACCGCCTGATGGAAATTATGGTCGAATTTCTCGCCCTTAGCCTCGATCCGCTTGAGACCGTGCCGCTCGAAGGCGCTGAGCAGCTCGCGTTCGGTGGCGGCGACCCCGGCCAGCAGGCTTTTGGTACGATCGTCCTTGGCCTCGCTTTCGGGCAGGCTGTCCAGCGCGCGGCGCAAATTGTCGGCGACCGATAGCAGCCCCTCGGCAAAACGGGAGATCGCATATTTCTCGGCGTCGGCCCGCTCGCGCTGTGCGCGGCGCCGGGTATTTTCGGTTTCGGCGAGCGCGCGCAGTACCTTGTCCTGTGCTTCGGCGAGCTCCGCCTCCAACGACGCGATGCGTTCCTCAAGGCTCGCCGGGGCGGCGTCTGCCGTCTCCTCGGTGCCCACATCATTGGCCGCCAAAGATTCTCTTTCGTCACTCATGCGGTCTATCCAATCAGGCGCCCGATCACTTTCGCGGTGTAATCCACCATCGGAATGATGCGGGCATAGTTGATCCGCGTCGGACCGATCACACCGATCGCCCCAACGATCTCCTCGCGGCTGTTCTGGTACGGCGAGATGATCACCGAGCAGCCGGCGAGACCAAACAGATGGCTCTGCGCGCCGATAAAGATCTGCACGCCGTGACCCGTCTTGCTGGCGTCAAGCAAACGCAGCATCGTCTCGCGCGTTTCGAGCATCTCGAACAATGTCCGCAAACGCTCGAGATCGGCGACCACCGTCACGTCGTCGAGCAGATTGGCCTGGCCGCGCACGATCAGCGTGCGTTCGCCCTCGCCGCCCGACCAGCTGGCGAGCCCGGTCTCCACGACCCTGCCGGTCAATTCGTCGAGCTGCGCCTTGTTGTTGGTGATTTCCTCGGCGACCTCGGCGTGCGCCTCTTCCAGCGTGCGGCCGACCAGCCGGGCGCTCAGGTAATTGGTGGCACTGACCAACGCCGAGGGCGGCAGGCCCAACGGCACTTCGATGACGCGGTTTTCGACCAGGCCGTCCTCGGTGACGAGCACCACCAGCGCGCGGCCCGGGCCGAGCGGCACGAATTCGATGTGCTTGAGCGGCCGGTCGCGCTTGGGGACGACGACAAGGCCCGCGCAATGCGACAAGCCGCTCAGCGCCAGCGTTGCCTCCTCCAGCGCTTGGGGCAGGCTTTTGCCGCGCGCGGCGCAGAGGCTTTCGATACTGTGGCGTTCCTCATCGGCGAGGGCGCCGACTTCGAGCAAGCCGTCGACAAAAAACCGCAACCCCGCTTCCGTCGGGAGGCGCCCGGCCGAGGTATGCGGGGAATAGAGCAGCCCCGCCTCCTCCAAATCGGCCATGACGTTGCGGATCGTTGCCGGCGACAGCGTGTCGGACAGCAGGCGCGACAACGTCCGCGAGCCGACCGGTTCACCGGTCTGCACATAGCCGTCGACGATCATGCGAAAGATTTCGCGGCTACGCGCGTTCAATTCGCTGATCGGCGAGGGTTGCGGTCGTCCCAGATTGCGCACGCTGCTTTCTCTATAGGTCCATTTTGCGGTGCGTCGGAAATCTAGGAACCCGATCCCGCAGCGTCAACTCGCGGGGGCAACTTGCGGGGCGACAGTCAATAGCTGCGTTTGAAGATCGCCTGATAGGTCTGGCCCTTGGGCGTGGTCCACTTGCCGGCAAGATCGCTGTAATATGGCTGAAAGGCGAATTGGCTGCCGTCGTGGTTCTGGAACAGCAGCGTACCATCCTTGACGACGCCGGTACCGTGTAGCACGCCGCCCGCCGGCTTGCCGCCCGTCGCCAGCGGGCCGAACACATAGGTGATTGTCGCTGTACCGTCATCGGCGATGTTTTCGACGATCAGCGCCGCGCACGTCGTCGGGTTCCAGTCGGCGTCGCTGAAAATGCCGACATAGGGACGATAGGGTTCCGGCACCAGGGTCGGCTTTGCCGGCTGTGCGGTCACGCTTTGGCCGCAGAAGTCGCGCGCCGGCACCGCGGCCGAAACCGGCGGGGCGCTCGATGGCGGCTGGGGCTGCCCGACCGGAGCCGGAGTGGCGGCGGCCGGCGGCGGCAACGCCTGCGCGGGGACACCGGCCGGCGGCGGCAAGGCTTCTGCCGGCACCGATGGACCTGGCGTCGACCCCGGCGGGTTGTTGGGCAGCGTATTGAACAGCGGCGTCGGCTGCTGCGCCGGAGCCCGGTTCGTCACGGAAAGCAATAAAATCGCGGCCGATATTGGATAGCGGACATGCGTCTTTCGAAACACGCCTGCGACCCTCCTCAGGACGACGAATTTTCTCAATACCATCAAAGACCCCCGTCATCCTGGAGAGGCTGCGGAGCAGCCGTCTCGAAGGACGTGCTCGCCATTCAATCGCACGAGCACCACGAGCGATTAAAGCGGCTTTTGCAGGACCAGCTCCCCCTCGGCGCTGGCCTCGACCTCGACCCAGCCGGCGGCGCGGTAATGACGCGCGGCGCTGCTGCCTGGCGCCAGCATGATGATGGCGGCCGCATGGCCGGTATCGCGCACTGCCTCACAGGCCCAATCCAGCAGCGCCCGACCGATGCCGCCGCCGCGCCGTCCGGAATCAACCAGCAGATAAATCGACGCGCCATCGGTCGCCGCGAAACCGGCGATGCCCTCATCGTCCCATACCGCGGCGGCGCCGCTATCGGTGAGCCGGCGCAGCGAGGGTTCGTCCACCCGCGCCGGGTCGCTCAGCGCGTCCTCGCCGGAGCGTTCGCGGATCGCCAGCATCGCCGGCAAATCGGCTCCGACCGCCCGCCGCAACATGTGACGATCTTCCAGCCGCGTTTCGCGTTCAGGCGATCTTCAATTCGCGCAGCTGCTTCACATCGGCGCGGCCCGCCGAGAGGATGTAGGCGATATCGGAGCCGCCGGTCAGGTAGCGCATCCCGAGCTTGATGAGCCAGCTCTGAAACTCGAAATCCTGGCGCACCCCACCGACGCCCATCGCCTTGCCGTGCTTGCGGGCCGCGCCCGCCACCTTCTCGAACGCCGCGCGCATGCGCTCGGAGCTGTACTGGCCGGGGATGCCCATCTCGGTCGAGAGATCGCTGGCGCCGATATGAACGACGTCAATGCCCTCGACCGCGGCAATCCCATCGATATTCTCGACCGCCTCCGGCGTCTCGATCATCGCGATCAGCAAGGTTTCGTCATTGAGGATCTTGCACACCTCGGCCTGCGGGATCGCTGCGTAGCCCAGCGCCGGACCGCTGCCGAACGCCGAGCGGTGGCCCTTCGGCGCATAGAGACAGGCTTCGATGATATCGCGCGCCTCCTTGGCATTCTGGATGTGCGGCACCATCACCCCCTGCGCGCCGCAATCGAGGATTCGCGTCGCGTCGTGCGGGTCGTGCGAGGTGACCCGGGCGATCGGCGTGATCCCCATGCCGAGTGCCGCCACGCAAACACCGGCCGCGGTCTCCAGCGAAGTCGGGTTGTGCTCAAGGTCGATATAGACCGCGTCAAAGCCGCAGGCCGCGGAAATCATCGCGATATTCGGCGTGCGCAGCTGGTTGACCCCCATGACCAGGACCAATTCGTTGTTCCGGAGCATCTTCTTGGCGCGATTCTCGCGGATCGGCGTCGGCATGGCGGTTCGCTCCTTCCCGAAACGGTCATATCTGGCAGGGTAGTCTGGCAGCGTAGCATCACGCCCTTAGAAGCCGCGCGCAACGTCCCCATATTTGAAAACATGCCAAACAAAGACTACCCGCAGCCGCTTTCCGGCATGGTGATGCCGCGCTTTGGCGAGGTGGCGAGTTTTATGCGCCTGCCGATCGAACGCGATCCGGCGCGGCTCGACATCGCACTGGTCGGCGTGCCGTTTGACGGCGGCACCACCAACCGCCCCGGCGCGCGCCATGGCCCGCGCGAAATCCGCAACATGTCGAGCCTGATGCGCCGCGTGCATCACGTCAGCAAGGTCGCGCCTTATGAGCTGTGCCGGGTCGGCGACCATGGCGACACCCCGATCAACCCGATCGACCTGATGGATTCGCTGGCACGGATCGAAGCATTCTACACGCGCCTGCACGAAGCCGGCGCGGCGCCGCTGACCGCTGGCGGCGACCATCTCATCACGCTGCCGATCCTGCGCGCGATCGCCCGTGGGCGCCCTGTCGGGCTGATCCATTTCGACGCCCATTCCGACACCGGCGACACTTATTTCGGCGGCGAGAAATACACCCATGGCACGCCGTTCCGCCGCGCCGTCGAGGAAGGGCTGCTCGACCCGCGCCGGATCATCCAGATCGGCATCCGCGGCTCGATGTATTCGCCCGACGAAAAGGACTGGGCGCAGAGCGTCGGCATCCGCATCGTCCATATCGAGGAGTTCTTCGAGCTCGGCGTCGACCGCGTCGTGGCCGAAGCCCGCCGGGTGATCGGCGACGGCCCGGCCTATCTGAGCTTTGATGTCGACGGGCTCGACCCGGTCTACGCGCCCGGTACCGGCACGCCGGAGATCGGCGGCTACTCGACCGCCGAGGCGCAACGCATGATCCGCGGCCTTGCCGGGCTCGACCTGATCGGCGGCGACGTCGTCGAGGTCGCGCCGCCGTTCGATCCCTCGGGCAACACCGCGCTCGTCGGCGCCACGATGATGTTCGAGATTTTGTGCGTTCTTGCCCCCGCTGTGCATCGCCGCAAGGCGAAAGCGGCAACGCCGGAAACCGTCGCCGCGGACGGTAACTAGCCAACGACCGTCATTCCGGGGCGCGACGCAGTCGTGAACCCGGAACCCATGAACACCGACATTTCCAGCGACCGCACAGCGCCAGGAACGGCTGGTGTTCATGGGTTCCGGGTTCATCGCTGCGCGATGCCACGGAATGACAGCTCTTTCTTTTGCCGCTACCCTCGCTAGCAACGCCTTGAGGGAGAACCGCCATGGCCAATGATGGGCTGAGCGCGACGCTGTCGCCGGTCGTTGACACCGCGACGGGGAAAATCCGCGGCGCCGTCTCGGGCGGCATCCTTGCCTTCAAGGGTATTCCCTACGGCGCGTCGACCGCGGGAGCGAACCGCTTTCGCCCGCCGCAGCCGGTCGCCGCGTGGAGTGGCGTACGCGATGCGCTCGCCTACCACGCCAAGGCGCCGCAATCGCCGGCGCAGGTCAAGCGCCGCGCCGAGATGGACAACATCCTCGGTCCGGTCGACGGCAGCGTCGAGAGCGAGGACTGCCTGACCCTCAACATCTGGACGCCGGGGCTCGCCGGTAAGCGGCCGGTGATGGTGTGGCTGCATGGCGGCGCCTTCGCCTACGGCTCGGGCAACCGCGCGGTGACCGAGGGCGCAAACCTGGCGCGACGCGGCGACGTCGTCATGGTCAGCGTCAACCATCGGCTCAATATTTGCGGCTACCTGCATCTGGAAGACGTTGGCGGCGAGCGCTTCGTCGGGTCCGGCAACGCCGGCTCGCTCGACATGGTCGCGGCGCTCGAATGGGTGCGCGACAACATCGCTGCGTTTGGCGGCGACCCGTCTTGCGTGACGATCTTCGGCGAGTCGGGCGGCGGCGGGAAGGTCAGCGCGCTCTTGGCGATGCCGGCGGCGAAAGGGCTGTTCCACCGCGCGGTCATCCAGTCCGGCGCGGCGGTTCGCTTCACGACCCGCGAGCGCGCCAACGCGCTGACCGACACCGTCGTCAAACAGCTCGGCGGTGTCGACAAGCTGCAGGACGTGCCGCTCGCGGCGCTGCTCGGCGCGATCATCCCGGCCTCGAAAGCCGCCGGTCCGCGCCCCTTTCCGCTTCTCGACCGCTACGATTTCGGCCCGGTGGTGGACTCCGCGACGGTGACCCAGCACCCGGCCGAGCCCTCTACCGCACCGCTCGGCGACGCCATTCCGCTGATGATCGGCGGCACGGCGCGCGAGGCGAGCCTGTTCCTCGACGACGACGCGGTGTGGCACCGCACGCTCACCGAGGACCAGCTGCGCGAGCGGATCGCTTCGGTCGCGGGACCGGACGCCGATGCCGCCGTCAAGCTTTACCGCGAGCTTATGCCCGGCGCGCGCGCCGGCGACCGGCTGATCGCGGCGCTGACCGGCTCGAACTTCTCGGTGCGCACCTGGCTTTACGCCGAGCGCCGCGCCGCCAGAGTTGAAGGAAAACCGGGTGGCGCGCCGGTCTATCATTATTCGCTCGACTGGCCGTCACCCTTCGCCGGCGGACGGATGGGCGCGCACCACGCGATGGACCTGCCGTTTGTGTTCGACACGACTGACGTGCCGCTCTCGACCAAGGGCGCCGACGGCGCGCCGGAACTCGCAGCCGCGGTGTCGGCGACCTGGGCGGCCTTCGCCCGCACCGGCAAGCCTGACAACCCGGCGATCCCCACTTGGCCGGCCTATGACACGGCCCAGCGCATGACGATGGTCTTCGACACCCGCTGCCGCGTGGTCAACGACCCCTTGCGCAAAGCGCGGCTGCTGTGGAGCCGGGTGGCGACGCGGGGTTGATTGGAACGCGGGCGTCCCGCCCGCCTGCGGCCGAGACGGCCGCGGTCCAAATTACCGCGCCTGGAATTGCGTCTTGCCAAAATAGACCTCGCGCTCGGCGGCGGTGATCGCGCTTTGGTCGCGACCTTCGGCGAGCACCTGGACGCCGCGCTGCACCGCCGGCCGGGCGGCAACCGCGTCGAACCAGCGCTTCACCGCGGGGAATTCGCCGAGGTCGAGATATCCGCGCTGGTCGAAACGCGGCGAGACCAGCGTCGCGGTACGCAGCCACGGGAAGGTGATGATGTCGGCCATGCTGTACTCGTCGCCGGCGAGCCACGGCGTCTCGGAGAGGCGGTTGTTCAGCACCCGGGTGAGCCGCTTCGCCTCGTTGCCGTAGCGCTCGATGGCGTAGGGGACGTGTTCGGGCGCATACGCGCCGAAATGGTTCCACTGGCCGAACATCGGCCCGACACCGCCCATCTGGAACATGATCCATTCGAGGCATTTGTAACGGCTCGCTGGATCCTTCGGCATCAGTTTGCCGTCGGTTTTTTCCGACAGATAGATCAGGATCGCGCCGCTTTCGAATAGGGTGAACGGCTTGCCGCCCGGCCCGTCGGAATCGAGGATCGCCGGAATGCGATGATTGGGCGTGATCTTGAGGAACTCGGGCTTGAACTGGTCGCCGGCGCCGATATCGACCGGAATCACCTTGTACTCAAGGCCCAGCTCCTCGAGTGCGATATGCACCTTGTGACCGTTTGGCGTCGGCCAAGACCAGAGTTCGAGCATGTGGTTTCCTTCCTCAACGTTATTGCGAGCGCAGCGAAGCAATCTCGTTCCGCCTTGGCCCCTCTGGCGGCGAGATTGCTTCGTCGCTCCGCTCCTCGCAATGACGGATTATTTTTCGTCCCATTCGGCCAGGCGTTCGAGCCAGCCTTTGCCGGCGCCGTAGCGCAGCCATTCCTCGGCATGCTCAAAGCCGAGCTTTTGGTAGAAGCCGCGCGCCGGGTTCCAGTCGAGCACATGGAAATCGATGCGCGCCCAGCCGCGCTCCAGTGCAATCGCCGCCAGCCGCGCCATCAGCCGCCGCCCGACGCCACGGCCGCGTGCCGCCTCGCGCACGACGATGTCTTCGAGGAACAAGGTCGGCGTGCCGAGCCAGGTCGAAAAGCGCGTGTGGAACAGCGCCATGCCGGCCGGCTCGCCGTCGAGCTCGGCGATGAGTGCCTCGAACGCCGGGTTGCGGCCGAAGCCGTATTCGTGCAGCTGCGCCTCGGTCGCGACCACCGCCTCGGGCGCCTTTTCGTAGAGCGCCAGCTCGCGGATAAAATCGAGGATCAGCCCGCAGTCGGCGGCGGTCGCGGGCCGGATCGAGACGTTCATCGCTCGCGCCAGGCGCGCACGCCGCTGCCCGGCGGGCCGAAATCACGTGGCGCGAGGCCGGCGTAGAACCAGGTCACAAAGCTGTAGATGCTGTAGACCGGCAGCAGCAGATGGTCGCTGAGCGCCCGCGCATAGGGCGTCATGTTGGTGCATTCGAGCACGATGGCGCCGGTATCGGGGTGCGCCGCAATCAACGCTTCACCGGCATCGAGGATGTCGCGCTCGGCGAGCGCCGCATCGAGCGTGTGCTTCTCGTCGAGCATCACCTTGGTGAATTCGCGGCCGTTCTCGGTGCCGACGACCGGGGTCGCCGGGTCGGCGCCGGCGGCGATGAAATGCTCGGGTGTCAGGCTCGCAGCACTGACAGTTAGCACCCCGACGCGCTTGCCGGGCGGCAGGATGCGCTCAACAAATGGAATCTGCATCAGGCTCGACGTCGCCACTGGCACGCCGACATGGGCCGCCAGCTCACGCTGATAGAGCGACAAGAACCCGCAAGTGGTGGTGATGCCGTCGGCGCCGAGATGGACGAGCTCTGCCGCGGCGTCCAGGAACGCATTGATGAGCCCTTGCGATTTGTGCCGGACGACCCGGTCCGGCGTCGCCCCTGGCACCACCCTGTAGAGCACCGGAAACGGCCAGGTATGGCCGTTGCCCATATCGCCGGGGATGCGCGGAAAGCTCGTCTCCAGCATCAAGATGCCGACACGCGCGCCGTAAAGCCGTTTCCCGCCATGGGCGATGCGTGAGATGTCGGGGGTGCTCATTGCGCCAGCTTACCTACCCCGCTGGACGCGAACAACGGCTCCTTCCGGGGCAGGCGGGCTAGGGCAGGCAGGCGATCGCGCAAGCCGCGGCGACCGCCTCGCTCGCGCCCGGCAGGCTCAGCAGAAAGAGCGATAGCGCCAATCCCGCGAGCGGAAGAAACAGCACATCGACAATTCCGGTTTCGTCTTGATCGCCGGCGAAGCGCCGCCAGGCGCGATAGAACCGCGCCGCCGGGTGCCGCGAATAGGCAACCCGCGCAACCCGAGAGAGATGCTCAACGGTTCCTAGGCTCATTCTGCTCTCCGACCCCGTCGACGTAACACGGTGGAGATACGAGCGAGCCGCGATAACGGATGTGACGGCGCTCACAGAGCGTCAAAAAAATTCGCTCCCCAGCCGCTCGGCCAGGGAGCGAGGAACCTCGGCGGTTACTCGGCAGCCTGTGCGGCGAGCTCGCGCTCGCGTGCCACCCGCCGGTCGTTGGGCAGCGCGAACAGGGTGACCAGCGCAGACATCAGCGCAAACCCAGCCAACACATACAGCCCGGCGGCGAAGCTGCCTGTCGCGTCCTTCGCCCAGCCGACGACAAACGGCGTGATCGTGCCGGCGAGATTGCCGACCGCGTTGATCCAGGCGATACCCGCCGCCGCGGCGGTGCCGGTCAGGAACAGCGACGGCATCGGCCAGAACGACGGCTTCATGCCGTAAAAGCCGATCGTCGCGATCGACAGGCCGACGAGCGAGACCCACGTACCCAGCGCGTAACCCGCCAGCGCCAAACCGCTCACCGCGATCAGGCAGGCGAAGAAGCAGTTCCAGCGCCGCTCGCGGGTGCGGTCGGTGATGTAGCCGAGCACCACCATGCCGATCGTGCCGGCGATATAGGGTATCGACGCGACATACCCGGTCATCAGGTTCGACAGGCCGAGTTCCTTGACGATCTGCGCGAGGAACATCACCAGCCCGACGCTCGCCGCGGCGATGCCGAAGTAGATCGCCGACAGTGCCAGGACGCGCGGGTTGTAGAACAACTCCCACAGGCTGTAGGTGCGCACCAACTCGACGGCACGGCGCTCACGCGCCAGCTCGCCGCTGAGCCAGGCCTTTTCGTCCGGCGCCAACCAGCCGGCCTGCTCCGGCCGATCGGTCAGGTACAGCAGCACGACGACCCCGAGGATCACCGCCGGCAGCGCCTCGCATAGATACATCCACTTCCAGCCGGCGAGGCCAAGGAAACCGCTCAGCTCCAGCAGCGTCGTCGAGACCGGGGCGCCGATCGCGATCGAGATCGGGATCGCGGTCATGAAACCAGCGATGATGCGGCCGCGATGGACCGACGGAAACCAGTAGGTGAAGAACAGGATCATGCCGGGGAAGAAGCCGGCCTCGGCGAGCCCCAGCAGGAAGCGGACGAGATAAAAGCTCCATGGCCCGACCACAAAAGCAGTCGCGCCCGAGGCAAGGCCCCAGGTGATCATGATCCGCGCGATCCATAGCCGCGCTCCGACCTTGTCGAGGATCACGTTGCTCGGCACTTCGAGAATGAAATAGCCGATGAAAAACGCCGTCCCGGCGCCGAGGCCGAACGCGGCCTGGGTGAGGCCGAGATCGCCGCGCATGGTCAACGCCGCAAACCCGACATTGACCCGGTCGATATAGCAGATCAGGTACAACAGGCCGGTAAAGGGCAGGATGCGCCAATACACTTTGCGCATCGTGCGTTGCTCGATCGTCGGCTCCATTACGCTTCCTCCAAGACACGACTTACCGCCGCGGCTCGCGCCACGGTGTTTTGCCTCGCCAGAGATGAAGCCCTCGGGATCGTCTTTCGACCGGTCCACGATATTCTCATCACCGTGGCCGGGCTTGACCCGGCCATCCACGCCTTTTCGTTAGCCGGTGCCTGAAGACGTGGACCCCCGGTCAAGCCCGGGGGAGGCGAACAACTCTTTAATTTGCGCGTCGAAACGGCGCCGAGCGGTATTCCGCCCGGCGCCGATCACTTTGCCCTAATTCGTCAGCCCGTAGAACTTGGCAGCGTTGCCGCATGTCATGGCGAACTTGACGTCGGCCGGCAAGTGGCTGAACTGGTCGTCGATATACTTCACCAATTCCGGCCAGACGCCATCGGGATGCGGGAAGTCCGAGCCCCACATCAGGGTCTCGACGCCCATATCCTCGATCAGCTTGGTGCCGATGCGGTCGTACTGAAAGGTCGCCCGGCACTGGTTGCGCCAGTATTCGCTCGGCATCTTCTTCAGTTTCAGGTCCTGGTACTGGTCCTTGTACTCGAAGTCCATGCGATCGATGACGTAGGGGATCCAGCCGATGCCGCTTTCGCCGAACACGACGCGGATGTTCGGGAAACGCTCGAAGAGCGCCGCGCCCATCAGATCGGTCAGGATCGTCGCCAGCGTCATCTGGAAGCGGACGAGCCCGCTGTAGGTCATACGGCGGGAGATCTCGGGCTCTAGCGTCTTGCGCAGCTCGGGGTCGGTCGCCGGGAAGGTGTGGAAATGCAGCGGCAACTGCGTCTCGTTGACCGCTTCCCATAGCGGATCCCACATCGGGTGCCACATCGGCGTCATGTGCCACGAGCAGGACAGCTCGACGCCCTTCATCCCCATCTTGGCGACACGCCGGACTTCGCGCGCGGCGCCCTCGATATTGTTGTAGGGCAGGCAGGCGAGGCCGATCATGCGGTCGGGGTAGTAGCTGGTGAAATTGTGCATGAAGTCGTTGTAGATGCGCAGCATCTCGTCGGCGGCTTCGGGATCCTGCATCTTGGCGCAGGCCGCGAGGATGCCGTAGATGACCTCAGCATCGACGCCGTCGCGGTCCAAATCCTTGACGCGCAGATGCGGGTCGCCGGGGCGGCGCATGCCCTTCTCGAAATAGTCGCGGTAGAGCCCAGCCTCGGCCATCTTGTCGGCGCGCAGCTGCTTGCCGGGGACATGCGGCGTCCCGGTGGCCCCGACCCCGCCCGGCATGCCGTAATTGGCGCCGAGCTTGTCGGTCCAGACTTCCGTGCCGTCCGCCTGTTTTTCGACGTATGGCATGAGGTCTCTCAACTTGCTCGACGCGTTTGACGTGAACAGGTCGGGCGGCAGCCAGAGCATGTCGAGATGGCAATCGGCCGAAATTCGCTTGTACTGCATCTGCTCGAACTCCCTGCGGCGGATCGATAAAATGGCGGATAATAAGCTACCGACAGCTTCGGCCACTGTATCGCAGGTTTTCCGCGATGTCCCACCGCGAAAGCCCACGTTTTTGCCGGGTGGGCATGCGGCGACTGGAAAAGCACACCCCCGGTCCCCGGCAAGCGGGGAGGGTCGGGTGAGGGCTATCGCCTCCCGGTAAAGACTGGCGGCCGCTTTTCGAGGAACGCGCGCACCCCTTCGGCATAATCCGGGGTTCGCGCGGCCTCGCTCTGCAGCTCGCGTTCGAGGTCGAGCTGCGCGTCGAGCGTGTTGGTCTCGGCGGCGTCAAGCGCCCGCTTGGTCAGCGCGATGCCGATCGTCGCCTGCGCCGCGAGCCGCGCCGCGAGTTTCTGTGCCTCCGACATCAGCCTGCCGTCGTCGACCGCCTGCCAGATGAGCCCCCACTCCGCCGCACGCGCCGCGGGCAATGGCTCGGCGAGGATCGCCAATGCCCGCGCCCGCGCCGCGCCGACCAGCCGCGGCAGCGCCCAAGAGCCGCCGACATCCGGGATCAGCCCGATCTTGGCGAAGGCCTGGATAAAGCTCGCCGACTTCGCCGCCAGCACGATGTCGCAAGCGAGCGCCAGATTGGCGCCGGCCCCGGCGGCAACGCCGTTGACCGCGCCGACCACCGGCATCGGCAGCGCCCGCAGCTTGCGGATGACCGCATTATAGCCGTCGAGCAGCGGCCCGAGATTCGGCGGCCCGGCGTCGGTCGGCATGACCTCGGTCAGGTCCTGCCCGGCGCAAAACCCGCGCCCCGCGCCGGTCAGCAGGATCGCCCGGCACCCCGGATCGCGCTCCGCCTCCCCCAGCGCCGCGAGCAGCGCCTCCCCTACCGCCGCGGTCAGCGCATTGAGCCGATCCGGCCGGTTCAGCGTGATCTGCCAATAGTCGGCCAGCTTCTCGACGAGAATGGTCATCGAGCTTAACCCCCTTTCCATGTAGCTTCCCGGCCAAAGCCGGGACCCATTCTTCAGCTTCTCGGACGTGAACAGATCAGGCCGACAAAGTCGGGTAAAGATCGACCTATTGCGGATTGTCTTTTTCGATCAGCTCGATCTTCCAAGCTCGCTCCCATTCCTTGATCTGCCTCTCGCGCCGGGCGGCGGCAGTCAGTGAACTCGTGAATCTCATACCAAACGAGCCGGCCCACGCCGTATTTGGCAGTGAAGCCGGGAACCGCCTTGATCTTCTGCTCCCACACGCGGTCAGTTAGAGGATGCTCACGGAAAGGGGCTTGTGGCGAAGCTGCCACGTGAAGCGATCTACAAGTTGCGTGACGAGCACAAGGAGACGCCCTCGAAGGCCAACATGTTCCTCCAGGTCATCAGCATCATTCTCAATTTCGCCGAAGATCGGCCCTTGGAGTCCCGTCTCCCGATGGGTTGGCGAAGCCCGGCGCGAAGAATCAAGAGGCTCAAGACGCGCGATGGGCATCGGCCGTGGGAGGAGTACGAGGCTTTCCAGCGGGTCTGGAAAATCGGAACCCTGGAGCGCACTATCTTCGATCGATTGTGCGTCATCGCTACTACGGAAATTAAGCGCTGTAAACTCGTCAAGTGGTTCAGGCCGGCGATGCTATATGCCTCACGCCGGAACACATGCGTGTGCTGTTCATGGCATTTAGAATATTTTACAATGATCTTTTTGCCGAAAAATTTTCTCTTCAAGTATTCACCATTATTAGCTACCCTCGCATCCTCACCGTCGGCACGTCATTCGGGACGATCAGATCGCAGCCGACGGTAGCCTTGACCTCGTCGAGCGAGACGCCGGGCGCGATCTCGCGGAGTGCCATGCCCTCGGGGGTGATCGCGAAGAGGCCGTAATTGGTGATCACCAGATCGACGACACCCTTTGCGGTGACCGGGATCGCACAACGCTCGACGAGGCGCGGGGCGCCGCGCCGGGTGGTCTGCTCCATCGCGACAAAGACATGCTTGGCGCAGGCGGCGAGGTCCATCGCGCCGCCGATGCCGCCGCCTTTCTGGCCGGCCATCTTCCAATTGGCGAAATCGCCGTTCTCCGCGACCTCGTAGGCGCCGAGCACGGTGACGTCGATGCGGCCGGAGCGGATCATCCCGAACGCGTCGGCGTGATGCACGATCGCCGAGCCGGGGTTCATCGTCACATGCTGGCCGCCGGCGTTGACGAGGTGCAGGTTCTCCTTGCCGGGCGCGGCGAGCGGGCCATAGCCGACCACTCCGTTCTCGGAGTGGAAGATGATCTGCCTGTCCCCGAAATCATAATTCGAGCACAGCGTCGGGATGCCGATGCCGAGATTGACCAGCCAGCCATCCTCGAACTCCATCGCCAGCCGATCGCACATCTGCTGGCGGGTGAGACCCTTAGCGTCGCTCATGGCGTGCTCCTCGACTGCAGCGCCCGATCTTCCACTTCGCGATGCGCCGACGAAATTTCATCAAAGAGTTTTATTATCAGGTGCGCTGCCTCTTCCGCTTCCTGCACAGACATCTGCTGTGTTGTTGAGCGAACGGTGCCTTCGTCCGAGTGACGAGCCTCTCGGCATGTCACCATTTCCTTTAATCGCTGAAAATCCCAGCGGTGATCCTGCGGCACGTCTTCGTCACGCACGTGGATGACGTTGTAGACGTAGGCGTCTTCGATGCGTTCCGGGAGAGACTTGGCACTTGTAGCCATGCCAAGGACTGCCGTATAGAATTTCTCCCACGCGTAGCTGAGGCTCATGGTGTGGCTCCTTGCGCCTTAGCCACCTCAGCATTGCGCGCCGCCACCTCGGGCGGGCGCATCGGCCACCAGCCCTCGGGAGGCGGCGGCACCTTCACGAGGCGTTGCACGTAGATGCCGGACAGGTGCACGTCGTCCGGGTCGATCGCGCCGGCCGGCAGGATATCTTCCTCGACCTCGACGATGGTGACCTTCGCGGCCATGGCCATCAGCGGGTTGAAATTGCGCTGCGAGCGGGCAAAGCGGAGGTTGCCGAAGGCGTCGGCCTGGTAGGCGCGGATAAAGGCGTAATCGAGCGGCAGCGCCTCTTCGAGCAGGTACTCGCGGCCGTTGAAGACGCGCGTCTCGCGGCCCTCGGCGAGCTCGGTGCCGACCGCGGCCGGGGTGTAGAAGGCCGGGATGCCGGCGCCGGCGGCGCGCATGCGCTCGGCGAGCGTGCCTTGCGGGACCAACTCGGCCTCGATGCGGCCGCTTTCGTAATACTCGCTGAACACCAGCCGCTGGGAGGCGCGCGTCGGGGCGGTGAACGAGCAGACGACCTTCGTTACCTGGTCGTTGCGGATCAGCCACTCCATGGTCGGCGCGTCCTCGGGCAGGGTCGACCCGCCGCGCGTGCCGTTGGAGACGCAGGTCAGGCCCTTGGCGCCCTGTTTGGCGAGCGCGCCGTAGAGGTTGACCGGCTGGCCGACCACCGCGAACCCGCCAAAGCCGATCGTCACATTGTCCGGGATGTCGGCGACCGCGGCGTCGAAGCTCGGATAGATTTTCGATTTGGGCATTTGTGCTCCATCCTTGCGCTCTCCGGCGAAAGCAAAAGCCGGGGCCTGCTTTTCAGCGTCTCGGGAAGCGGACCAGTGGGTCCCGGCTTTCGCCGGGAAGCGGTTCAATCAGCGCAGCCGCACGCCTTGCTTGTCGTCAGTGAGGAAGATGTTCGGCTTGAGGAACATCGATAGCACCAGCGCGCCGTTGGGTGAGCGCGCCGAGTGGCGGTTGCCCTTGGGGCGCCAGACGTAGTTGCCGGCGGTCACCTCGCCTTCCTCGTCGGCCAGGCTTCCTTCGAGAACAAAAGTCTGCTCGATCTCGACATGCTCGTGCAGGGTCAGCTCGGCACCCGGCTGCCAGCGGAACAGCGCGGTCAACAGCCCCGTCGACGGGTCTTCGACCAGCACCTTCATCTCGATGCCGGCGCAGGGCGTCGGCTTCCACGGCAAGGTGTCGACATCGACATAACGCGAGGCGAGCGCCGTCAGCTTGTCCTGGCCCGTCATGCCGGGTGTCGCCGCAGTGGGCGACCCGAGTTTCGTGTTCGTCATCACATCGTTCATCGGGATCTCCTTGTCACTTGGTTGCCGCGATACGGCTCCATTCATCCATCTGCACCCGAGCGACCAGCGTGTATTTGCCGTGTTCCGGACGAAACACCGACGCCTCGCCTTCCTTGACCTCGAACCAATCCTTCCCGAGCGCATCGAGAATGTTCGGCTTGTGCGTTACCAGAACGGTGTTAGTGCCGACCGTGGGCGCCGTACCGATTAGCGTCCGCAGCGCGGCCGCGCGACGGTTGTTCTCGTTGGGGGACACCACGAGGCCGCCCTCGGTGAGGTCGGCGGTCTTTTCGATATTCTTTAATCCCGCCAGCACCGCCGTCTGATATGCGCGATCGAATTGACTCGTGTAGACCTTGCCAACCGGCACGCCGAGTTGGCGGAGTGACTCGCCGAATGCCGTCGCCATCGCCTTACCGTTGTCGTTCAGCTTGCGCTGGGCGGTGACATTCTCGGGATGCAGCGGGTCGGTGTCGGCCTGGTCGGCGAAGGTGGCGCCGTGCCGCACGACGATCACCAGACCACCGGCCCGAAGCGCCTGAGCCAGTTCCTTGTCGTCGGCTGCCGCGGGCCCCGCGATCGCCGCGGCGATTCCGATCGCCAGAGCCAGCGCCATCCACATCCGGCGCGAGGGGAAATTCATTCGCGGATGCTCCTTCGTCCCCATCTCTCACATCAAGAACACACCCTTGCCGGTCGTCTGGGTGTCGAACAGCTTGTAGGCCTCCTCGGCCTGGCCAAGGGTCCAGCGGTGCGTGAAAAGGCCCTCGACATCGATGCTGCGGTCGGCGACGAAGCGGGCGCATTCCTCCTGGCCGATCGACGAGAAGGTCCATGACGCGACAATCGTCAGCTGCTTGCGCAACATGTCGGGGCTGACATCGATCTCGACCTTGTTGCGCTCGCCGACAAAACAGGTCGTGCCCCACACCTTGGTGGCGCGCACCGCAGCGATGCGCCCTTCCGGCTGCGACGACGTGTCGAGCGTGAACTCGGCGCCGTAGCCGTGCGTCAAATCCTTGATCGCGCCAACGGGATCGTTCGAGCGCGGGTTGACGGTCTCTGCGGCGCCGAAATCCTTGGCGCGCGCGAGCCGGTCCTCGCTGACGTCAAGCGCGATGACCCGCGCGCCCATCGCCGCCGCCAGCTGCGTCGCCGACAGCCCGACCGGGCCTTGGCCAAAGATCGCGATCGTATCGTTGCCCGAGAGGCGGATGCGGCGCAGCGCGCCGTAGGCGGTGCCGGTACCGCAGGAGATCGCCGCGCCGGTGGTGAAGGAGAGTTCGTCCGGCAGCGGAACGACGGTGAAGGCCGGCGCCTTCATATACGCGGCGTGACCGCCATGCGCGTTGTTGCCGTAGACTTTGACCGGCGTCTCCTGGCAGAGCTGAGACCAGCCGGAGCGGCAATGGCCGCACACCCGGCAGCCCTCGTAATGATGCACCATGACACGCTGGCCGACTTTCGCGAGCGACGGGCTGACCGCGGTGCCGACCGCGGCGACGATGCCGCAGGGCTCGTGCCCGGCGATGGTCGCCTCGGAGGGCGCGGCGAGCCCGCCGGTCTCGCCGCCGGATTTCGGCCGCCGGTACTGGTGCAGGTCGCTGCCGCACATGCCCGAGGCCTTCATCTCGATGACGACCTCGTCCGGCCCCGGCGTCGGGTCGGGGAAATTCATCAATTCGAGCTCGCGCCCGCCGGTGAAGACCACTCCGCGCATGGTTTCCTCCTTGGCTCTTTGACGGCGATGCTAGCATGAGTTTTCGCCGCCGGATCAGATGAACATGCGCGTGCTGGTGATCTTTGCCCATCCGCTCGCCGACAGTTTTGCCGGCGCGCTGCACCGGGCGGTGGTTGCGGCGCTGGAGCGGGCGGGGCACGAGGTCGACGATTGCGACCTCTACGCCATGGGTTTCGATCCCGTCATGAAGCCGGTCGAGCGGCGGGCGCACAACACTTCCGCGCCCGACCTGTCGCTGGTCGAGCACCATGTCGCGCGGCTGCGCGCCGCCGATGCGCTGGTGCTGTGCTTCCCGGTGTGGTGGTACGGGATGCCGGCGATCCTAAAAGGCTATTTCGACCGGGTCTGGGTCAACGGCGTCGCCTTCCACCTGCACGCCGGCGGCCGCATGGACCCGGGCCTGCACCGTCTCAAGAAGCTGTGGGTGGTGTGCACCTACGGCGCGCCGTGGTGGCTCATCAGACTGGTGCTGCGCGATCCGGTGCGCGCCGTGATCCATACCGGCATCCGGGCGCTCTGCACCCGGCACGTAAAGAGCAAATTCCTGTCGCTCTACAGCATCGAGGCGAAGAGCTCCGCCGACACCGCGCGGTTTCTCTCGAAGGTCGAGCGGGCGTTCGAGGGGTTCTAGCCGGGTTCGAGCCGCACGAAACCGGATTGCAGCGCCAGCCAAAGCGCGAGCAGAGCGGCGAGCGGCACAAACGGCAAGGCGACGGGCCAGCCGGACCACATGGCAAGGCCGCCGATCACGGCGCCGATGAGATAAGCGGCAAAGGCCGCGACTTGCTGCCGAGCGGCAGGCGATGCGAGCGGCCGTTGGCGAGCCAATGTCCGCTCGGCGACACCGCCGACGATCGCGGTCAGCGTGCTGGTGATGACGATGGTCGGGACGCCGGCCACCCCCATCGCGCGGCCGATGCCGCCCTGGAGACCCATCGCCAGCGCCGAAAGGATGATCAGTCCGTATAGGTCAAAGGGAGCTTTCGCGCCGCCCCTCGCGGTCCACCAGCCCGCGAATGCCGCGAGCAGCAGCAGTTCGATCGCGAGCGTGCGGCGGATGTTGCGGCCCGGTGCGCGTAGCGTCACCGCGGCTCCGACGACGCCAAGCACATACCCGGCAAACGCCGCCAGCGAGCGCGACGCCGCGGCGAGCTGCCCCTGGCCGAGCGCCAGTCCCAAGAGGATCGTGTTGCCGCTCATCGCCGAGGTGAACACTCCACCCAGCGCCAGGAAGGCGAGCGCATCCATCGTCCCGGCGGCAAACGACAGCAGGACGAGCGCGACGCCGCGACGGCGCGACGCGGCCTGCGGGTCGACGGCGGTCAAAGCACGCCGATTTCCTTGAGATACCGGGTGACGCCGGGGTGGATCAGCGCCGGCTCGGGGGCCGCAGCAGCCGTGTTGGCGGCGGTGGTCTCGCGCGCCTGGTCGAGCCCGGCGGCGAGTTGCGCTTCCCCCTGATGCAGCGCCTTGGCAAGACGGTAACCGGTCTCGTCTGGCAGATCGGGACGAGTGAGGATGAACGACCACGAGCCGACCGACGCGATCGCCGCGTCCTGGCCGGGATAGGCCCCGGCGCGGATGGTCAGCGGCTTGAGAAAGGCATGCTTGGCGAGGATCTGCACCGTCTCGGCGCCAGTGGGAGCGATGAACCGTCCGCCTTGCGCGGCGACGCGGCTGAAGCCCGGCCAACCGATGCCGCCGCCCCACAACGCCGCGGCGCGGCCATCGAGCACCATCGCCGGGCCGTCGCCGGCGCGGTCGAGATAGATCGCGGTGAAATCGCGCTCCATGTCGAGGCCCAGCCCGTCGAGCACGAAGCGGGCGAGGACCACCAGCCCCGAACCGCGCGCGCCGAACGCCACGGGCTGGCCCTTGAGGTCGCCGATCGAATGCGCGGGACTATCGCTGCGCACCACGAACATACCGGCCGTGGCATACATCGCCGCAAGGATGCGCGGCCCCGTGGCCGAGCGGGTGGCATCGGCGAACGCCACCTCACCGGTCACCAGACCGAGGTCAACCTCGCTCGCTTCGAGCAGCGGCACATTCTCGGTCGAGCCCTTGGTGTTCCGGCATTCGACCTGCAGCGACGGGTCGACCGCGTTAATCACCTCGGCGACAACCCCGCCATAAAGCGGAAACCCGCCGCCGGGTGTGGCGGTCGCGAGGACGATGGTCATTGCCGGCCCTTTCTCATCTTCTCGTTCGAATAGGGTATAGTCCAACAACGCCATCGAGAAAGGCCAGCGATGTCCGACGATCGGGACGGACGTAAATTCGACCGCATCACCTTCGAGCCGGGAAAGATGGGTGGGCGGGCCTGCATCCGAGGCCTCCGGATTACGGTCGGGCTGATCGTTGCCTTGGTCGCCGAAGGCCTGTCGCGCGAAGAAATCCTCGGGGATTACCCTGACCTTGAGCCGGAGGACATTCGCCAGGCGCTCGCCTATGCGGCCTGGCTCACCCGCGAGGAGATCGCGGTCGTCTGAGGCGCCGATGCGGTTGCTGCTCGACATGAACGTGTCGCCCGCGATCGGGGAGGCCCTGCGCCAGGATGGTCATGACGTGGTGCACGCTCGGGATCTCGGCCTCGGTGAGCGGCCGGACGACGCTGTGATGGCTCAGGCGGTCGCGGATCGCCGCAGTTTGATCACCTTCGATCTCGATTTTGGCGATATTGCTGGCTCGGCGATGCATGCGGATCGAACCGGGACGTTGCTTTTGCGGCTAAGGTCGCCTCGCCGGGCACACATGCTGGCGCGTATCCGGCAGGCTATCGCCACCGCCGGCGCCGTCCTGGAAAGCGGCGCGATCGTCCTCGTCGAGGACGCACGCCTCCGGATCAGACAATTTGACGCCGACGCGTAGCGCTTCGCCTATTTCTTGTGGATCGGGTCGACCCAGAGGACTTTCTCGGGCTTTTCGACCGGCTCGATGTCGAGGTTGACGACGACGGCCTCGTTGTCGCTGCGCACCAGCACACATTCCAAGGTCTCATCGGATGAGGCGTTGATCTCCTGGTGCGGCACGTAGGGCGGGACGAAGATGAAATCCCCCGGCCCCGCCTCGGCGACGTATTCGAGGTGGTTGCCCCAGCGCATCCGCGCCTTGCCCTTGAGCACATAGATCACGCTTTCCAGCGCACCGTGGTGATGCGCGCCGGTCTTGGCATCGGCGTGGATATGCACCGTGCCCGCCCAGATTTTCTGCGCGCCGACACGGGCGAAATTGATCGCCGCGGCGCGGTTCATCCCCGGCGTCTGCGCTGTATTGGTGTCGAGCTGGTCGCCGGGGATCACCTTGACCCCGTGTTCCTTCCAGTCGATGTGATCGTGCGAGTGTTCGCTCATGCGCGTGCCCCTCAACCGTTTCCGGTGAGATAGCCGACGGAGGCCATGTTTACAACGTGGCGGGCTCGGGCAGGCATTCAACTAATTTGTTGCGGTGATTAGGTGATGCGTTTTCCGTGCGGCGGCCTCTTGAAATTCGATCGCACTTAGATATATCTTATTTTCGATACATCGAAGATCGCTCGTAGTGAGCCGGTCCGGTGATATCGAGCAAAGAGGATTTTTGATGCACTGGCATAGACACCACCAACACGACGAAACTCATCCCGGCCGCGGCGAGCGTCGCCATATGCGGGCCGGCTTTGGCTTTGGCGGCCGGCATGGTCGGCCTGAACATCGCAGCGGGCATCGCGGCATGCGCGGCGGCCGGATGCCCCGGGTCTTTGACCAGGGCGATCTGCGCTATGTGCTGCTCCGCCTGATCGCCGACAGCCCGCGCCACGGCTACGAGCTGATCAAGGCGATCGAGGAGCGGTTCGGCGGCACTTACAGCCCGAGCCCCGGCGTCATCTACCCGACGCTGACCCTGCTCGAAGAGCTCGGCTATATCCGCCCGGAGAACGCCGAGGGCGCGCGCAAGCAATACGCGATCACCCCGGAGGGCACGGCGTTTCTCGCCGCCAACCAGGCGATCGTCGATCATATCTTCGCGCGCATGGCGGAGATCGGCCAGGCTTACGCCGGCGGTCCGGCACCGGAGATCAGGCGGGCGATGCAAAATCTCGAAGCGGCGCTCACCATCCGCCTGGGGCGGGGTCCGCTGACCGCCGAGCAGGTGCGCGCGGTCACCGCGATCCTCGATCGCGCCGCCGGCGAGATCGAACAGAGCTGAGTTTCGCGACGCGCGGCTGAGTAGCCCCTCTCCCGCAATGCGGGAGAGGGGCTGGATGTCAGCCCGCCGCCGCTTTCAGCTCCGGCATCGACAATTCGAGGCCGTGCTGGAAGCGGTCGAGCGCCTCGTCGATCTCGGCCGGGGTGATGCACAAAGGCGGCGAGAACGAGATCGCTTCGACATAGGGCAACGCGCGCACCATGACGCCCTGCTCGAAGACCTTCTTCTGGACGCCGCGGTGCACCCCTTTGCTCCCGTCGAACCATCGCTTGGTCTTGCGGTCGGCGACAAATTCGACTGCCATCATCAGCCCTTCACCGCGGATGTCGCCGATATACGGGTGGTCGGCGAAGCGCTGGGTCAGCTGGTCCTTGAAATAGGCGCCCATCTTCGCCGCATTCTCGATCAGGTTTTCCTTTTCCATGATGTCGAGATTGGCCATCGCCACCGCGCCGCCGACCGGGTGCCCCGAATAGGTGAAGCCGTGCATCACCGGCCCGAACTCGGGCGACGCGTCGCGCAGCACATTCCACATTTTCTCGGAGATCACCGAGGCGGAGAGCGGGAAATAGGCGCTGGTGATGCCCTTGGCGAGGGTCACGATATCGGGTTTGAGCCCGTAGAGCCCGGTTGCGAACCACGACCCGGTGCGGCCGAACCCGGTGATCACCTCGTCGGCGACAAAGAGGATGTCGTTTTCGTCGAGCACCTCCTGCACCTGCGCGAAATAGCCGCGCGGCGGCACGAACGCGCCGCCGGTGCCCATGATCGGCTCGGCGATAAACGCGGCCACCGTCTCGGGGCCTTCGCGGCGGATCATTTCCTTGAGGTCGCCGACCATCCGCCGGGTGAATGCGTCCTCGTCCTCATCGGGCAGCCCAAAGCGGTAGAAATGCGGGCAGGAGGTGTGCAAAACCCCCGGCAGCGGCAGGTCGAACGCCTTGTGGAACGCCGGGATGCCGGTCAGGCTCCCGGCCGCCGCGGTCAGCCCGTGATAGGAGCCGAGCCGCGAGATGATCTTCTTCTTCTCCGGCTTGCCGCGCAGGTTGTTGTAGTAGCGTACCAGCTTGAAATTGGTGTCGTTGGCGTCCGATCCGGAGGTGCCGAAAAACACCTTCGACAGATGCGGCGCGCCGGCACGTTCGCGGAACAGCGCCAGCAACCGGTCGGCCAGGCGGATGATCGGCTCGTTCGAATACGAGCTGAACAGGTGATAGTAGCCGAGATCGGCCATCGCCTTGGCGGCGGCTTCGCCCAGTTCGGCGCGGCCATAGCCGATATTGACGCACCACAGCCCGGCGCCGCAATCGATCAGCTCGCGGCCCTGCCGGTTCGTGATGCGGACGCCAGAGCCGCCGGCGATGATGGTCGGCCCGTCGCGCAGATGGTCGGCGATCGAGGTCGACGGATGAAACAGGCTCTGCCGGTCCATCTCCTCGAGCGAATAATTTTCCTTCACATCCAGGGTCATGTCGCGCCTCACTGGTGCGAGAAGAGGGGCAGCCCGGCGGTCTCGACGCGGGCGTGGAGGATCGTGCCGGTTTCGCTTTCGGTGATGTAGAGGCTCTTGCCGTCGGGACCGCCAAAGGCGGCATTCGTCGTTCCCACCCCGGCGCAGGAGCGCAGCTCGTATAGCGGCCGGCCGAACCGGCTGAAAATCCACACCGACCCCATGCCGACATGGCAGACGGCGAGATTGCCGGCGCTGTCCATCGCCATACCGTCCGGGCCCATGCCGCCCGACATCTGGATAAAGATGCCGACCCGGCCGATGCTGCCGTCCGGGTGCAGCGGCACGCGCCACACCGCGTTGCCGCGGGTCACCGCGAGATAGAGGATGCTTTCGTCGGGCGTCAGGATCAGTCCGTTGGGGCTCGGCACGTTGTCGAGCAGCAGGTCGAGCCGCCCATTGGCGCGCAGCCGCCACAACCGGCCGGTCGGATCGTGCAGCCCGCTCTCGCCCTGGTCGGTGAAATAGAGGTCGCCGTTGCGGGCGAAATGCAGGTCGTTGAGGCCCTTGAAGCGTTCACGGTGCGGCCGGTCGAGCAGCACCTCCATCTTCCCGATCCCCGGGTCGATGACCAGCAAGCCCTGCTTGTGGTCGGCGAGGAAGATGCGGCCGTCGCGATGGATTTTCAGGCCGTTGGGCTCGCCGTCATAGGTCGCGACCACCGCGAACTCGCCACGCGGCGAGACCCGGAAGATCTGCCCGTACGGGATATTGGTGATGTAAAGGTTGCCATCGCGGTCGAATGACGGCCCCTCGATAAAGCAGTCCCGCGGCACGCCGGATTGATGGCGCGGGTCGTGCCTCTGACGCAATTCGTCGGGGACGCGGGCAAAGATCTCGGTCTCGATGACGGGCGGCGCGGCGAACACGGGCTTCCTCGCTGGCGGTGATGTTCGACCTTACCATGCGCTTACGACCGGCTCACCGAAATGTGTGATGCCGACAAGGCGTCCGTCGCCTCTACTGCTGTTTAAGAATTAGGTTGCGACAAGCGAGGTGGAGGAATGACGGGCGGGTTTTTGCGCGTGGCCGTGCTGTGCGTCGGGCTGCTGGCCGTGCCGGCATGGGCGCAGAACGCACCTTCGGTTCGTGTCGCCGGGGCGGTCGAGAAGCTCGAGGGCGCGACGCTCAGCGTTAAGGAAAGGGACGGCGACACGAAGGCGGTGACGCTGGCCGAGAATGCGGCGATCTACGGCGTCGAAAAACGCGCCGTTAGCGACATCAAGCCGGGCGACTTTGTCGCCTCGGGAGGCGTCAAGGGTACGGACGGAAAAATCCACGCGGTCGAGGTGCGCATCTTCCCTGAGTCGCTGCGCGGCACCGGCGAAGGCCAGCGGCCGTGGAGCGTCAAGAGCGAAGGCGTGATGACCAACGCCACGGTCGGCACGGTGAGCCAGTCGCCGGAGGGCGGGGTCGTCCACGTCACGTACAAGGACGGCCAATCCGAATACACAATAGGGCCGGAGGTTCCGGTCCTCGCCTATGTCGCGGGCAGCCGCGACCTCCTAAAGCCGGGCGCGACAGTGCTGGTCTTCGCGCAGAAACAAGCCGACGGGACGCTGACCACCAGCCGGGTCACCGCAGAAAAGGACGGGGTCAAACCGCCGATGTAATCACCAATCGAAACAGGGGGATATCGAGATGCGCCGAAACCTGATGCTGGTTGCTGCCCTTGCCGGGCTTGTCGTGGTGCCTGCGCTGGCCCAAAACCCACCGGCGACGACGCCGGTCCGGGTGCGCGGTACCGTCGAAAAGCTCGACGGCAACGCGCTGACCGTGAACTCGCGCGACGGACAAAGCCTGACGATCAAGCTTGCCGACAATTTCGCCGTGTCGGCGCTCGCCAAAAAGACGATCGCCGACGTCAAGAACAACGACTACATCGCTTCGACCGGTGTGAAGGGCACCGACAGCAAGCTGCATTGCATCGAATTGCGCATCTTCCCCGAGGCGCTGCGCGGTACCGCCGAAGGGCAGTTCCCCTGGGACAGCCAGCCCGACGCGACGATGACCAACGCCACGGTCACCGGAATTGTCGAGGCGACCGGCGCGCAGACCGTCAAGGTCAGCTACAAAGGCACCGAATCCGATTTTGTCGCCGGCGCCGAGTGCCAAGTATTCGGCTACATATCCGGCGACGCCGCCCTGTTGAAGCCCGGTGCGGCGGTCTTCATGGTGGCGCAGAAAAAGGAAGACGGCACGTTGACGGCCGCCCGCGTCACCGCGGAGAAAGACGGCGTCAAACCGCCGATGTGACACCCGTCGGGTCATTCCGGGGCATCGCGCAGCGATGAACCCGGAGCCCATGCACACGGACGGTCCGGTCGAGGTAAGATTGCCGGCCGAACCTGTCGATAGTCCGTGTCCATGGGTTCCGGGTTCGCGGCGATGCCGCGCCCCGGAATGACGTGAGAGAACGTGTTGAAGTATCCCTGGAACGATTACAGCCGCAAACTGTCGCCGCTGAAGCTGACCGTGTTTGTCGCACTGTTCCTGCCGGTGGGCTGGACGGCGGTGCTAGCGGCGACCGGTAATCTCGGCGCGCGGCCGCTCACCGAGGCGATCCATCAGCAAGGCTTGTGGACCATCCGGCTGATCCTGATCGCCTTGGCAATCACGCCGCTGAAGGCGGTTCTGCAATGGCAGCGCCTGATTCTGGTGCGGCGCATGGTCGGCGTCGCCGCGTTTGCCTATGTGCTGCTGCATTTCGCGCTCTACATCGCCGATCAGAGCTTCGATCTCGCCACGGTCGCGAGCGAGATCGTCAAACGCATCTATCTGACAATCGGCTTTGCCGCGCTGCTCGGTCTGGCGGCGCTTGCCGCGACCTCGACCGACGCGATGGTCCGCCGGCTCGGCCGCAAATGGCAGAAGCTGCACCGGCTCGTCTATCTCGTCTGCGTACTGGGCCTCATCCATTATTCGATGCAGTCGAAGCTGGAGCAGTGGGAGCCGACCATCGCCGACGGCATTTTTGTCTGGCTGATGGGATATCGGCTGCTCGCGGCACGCTTTGCGGTGCGCGGACGGCTGCCGCTCGGCTGGGTGACACTGCTCGGCGCTGTCGTGACCGTGCTGACCGGGCTCGGCGAGGCGCTGTATTTCAACCTCGCCTTTCATGTCGATCCGCTGCGTGTGCTGCCGGCGAATTTCTCGCTCGACACCGGCGTCCGGCCGGCAGTCGTCGTGTTCGGGTTCGGCCTGCTCGTCCTGATCGCCGGGCTGGTGCGCGACCGGCTCGCACCGCCGGCCAGAACCCGTCCGCATTACGCCTAGAACTTGTGACCTCCTTGTGCCGTTGACTCATCAGTTTCATAGACTTCGGCAAAGGATTGGCTATGGTCGCGGCAATGCAATACCGGATCGAGATTTCGACCAACCGCGAGGGTGTCGCGCGCATTCACCTGCCGGGACGCAGCCTCGAACTGGAAGCGCGCGCCGACGATGGCGGCTGGCGAGTCGCGATCGTCGATCCGCGGCAGCCGGTAGCTTCCGACGCCGGCAATACCGTCGCCCTGACCGCGACGAGCGCCAACGACGCGGTGTGGCGTGTCGCGCGGGCGGCGGTGCGCGCGGTCTCCGAACTCACCAACAGCCCGCTCGAACACGAGCTGCGGCACGACCCCGAACCTTAAGAACCGACTGGACTCTGGGAGGAGATACATGCCCGCGACCGACAATTCGATAATCTGGAATTTCCGTCTTCTCTCACACAATTCGCTGGAAGGGTTTGGCGGCATCGGCGAGGGCATGTCGATGCAGCTTGCCAAGGACGGACGGCGCATCCTGTGGCTGGCGCATGAGAGCGCACCGAAGAATTTCACCGCGGTCGACGTCACCGACCCGAAGAACCCAAAAATCGTCGCCCGCCGCGACCTCCCCGAATCGCATATGCGCTCGAACTCACTGGAGACGGTTGGCGATTTGCTCGCGGTCGCCTACCAGACCAAGGAGCCGGGGCTGAAACCGGCCGGGTTCGAGCTGTTCGACATCTCGACGCCGGAAAATCCCAAAAGCATCAGCTTTTTCGACTGCTCTGGGCCGGAATCGCGCGGCGTGCACCAGCTCTGGTTCACCGACGGCAAGACCATCCACATGTCCGCGGGCGCGCCCGATTTCAGCCCGAGCCACCCCAAGGACGACCAGTTCTACCGGGCGATCGACGTGTCAAACCCGTCGCGCCCGAGCGAGATCGGCCGCTGGTGGCTGCCCGGCCAGCAGCGCGGTGACAATGAAGGCCCGCTGAAGCGCCACCCCGGCGGCAGCGACAGCGGCTTCCGTCCGCACAACACCAATGTCTACCCCGAGCGGCCCGACCGGGTTTACATGGGCTATCTCGATGGCGGGATGATCGTCCTCGACATCGCCGACCAGGCGCATCCCAAGATGGTCTCGCGCTGGGACTACCACCCGCCGAATGACGGCTTCACCCATACCGTCGTGCCGTTCTTCGACCGCAACCTGCTGGTCGTCAGCGACGAGTGCGTGCGCAATGATGGCGCCGACTGGCCGAAGCTGGTGTGGATCGTCGACAACCGCGCCGAAGAAAACCCGACGCCGATCGCCACCTGCCCGATGCCGCCGGTCGATGTGTTCTCGCGCCGCGGCGGCCGGTTCGGCGCGCATAACCTGTGGGAGAACCTGCCGAAAGAGGGCTGCTACAAATCCGACCGCATCGTCTTCGGCACCTTCTTCAATGGCGGCTTGCGGGCGTTCGACCTGGAGAATCCGTACCAGCCGAAGGAGGTCGCCTATTTCGTGCCGGAAGTGCCCGGCGCGCCGTTCGGCTCGTGCCAGTTGAACGACGTGTTCATCGACGATCGCGGCATTGTCTACACGGTCGATCGCTTTGTCGGCGGGCTCTACTGCCTCGAAATGGATTTCTAGTTCTTGCGCGTGAAACCCCCACCCCGACCCTCCCCCGCTGGCGGGGGAGGGGGTTGGCAGTCGCCGGTGCTCGGTCGAGCTCCCTCCCCGGCAAGCGGGGGAGGGCCGGGATGGGGGCGTCCCGCGCCGCGATGAGCGACATCAAGGACCCCATTTCCAGGCTCTTCGCGGGCAGAACGGTGAGCCCGTTCGGCGCGGCGCAGCGGCGGCCGCGCGGCACGCGACTGCCGGTGACGATCGTCACCGGGTTTCTCGGCGCCGGCAAGACGACGCTGATCCGCGCTCTGCTCGAGTCGCCCGAGGGCGCCAACACCGCGGTCGTCGTCAACGAATACGGCGAGGTCGGCATCGACAACGCGCTGCTGCGGGCGTCGAGCGACGCGACGGTGCTGCTCGGCAATGGCTGCCTCTGCTGTCTGGCGCGCAGCGATCTGCAGGAAACACTGCGCACGCTGTTTGCCGACCGGGCGCGCGGTGCGGTGCCGAGCTTCCAGCGGGTGATCATCGAGACCAGCGGCCTCGCCGATCCCGGCCCGCTGCTGCAGACCTTCGCCAGCGATCGCGCGTTGGGGCAGGAATTCCACCTGCAGGCGCTGATCGCGGTGATCGACGCGCCGAACGGCCGGCGCAACCTGGCCTCGGCGCCCGAGGCGCGCGAGCAGATCGCCCTCGCCGACCGCATCGTGCTGACCAAGACCGACCTCGCCGACCCGGCGCCGCTGCTGGCGGAGATCATTGCGCTGACCGCGGCTCCCATTGAGCGCGCGGTCAACGGCACGATCGAGCCGGCTTGGCTGCTCGATGAGCGGCTCGATCTGCCGGTGCGCATTCCAGAGCATGACCATGCCCATGCACACAGCCACGGCATCGACAGCTTTGTGATCCGCTTCGACCAGCCGCTCGCCTGGCCGGCCTTCGAGCAGACAATGGCGGTGCTGACCGCGCTGCGCGGCGCCGATCTCCTGCGCGTCAAGGGCATCATCGCCGTCGCGGGCGCGAAAGGCCCGGTCGTCGTCCACGCCGTGCAGCACACGGCGCACCGGCCGATCGAGCTGCAAACCTGGCCGGACGACGATCGCGGCTCACGACTTGTCTTTATCACCCGCGGCATCGGTCAGGCCGAAGTCGAAGGATTATTCGCCGCTGTCGCGGCGCTCAGCAGGGAGAAAGCACCGTGAAGACCGTGGGTGCGCGCGCCGAGCGCTGCGGAGGTGCGGGCGCGCTTGGAGTTGATGTGGCCCCCGATGCCGACACAGATATGGGCGCGCCGGCAAAGCGCATCGGACCGCGATAAGCCGCTCTCGCCCCATCACGCTTTCCAGCCATCCCAGGAGCAACAGCATGATGCGAATTCTGACGGCCGTCGTCCTCGGCACTCTGCTCGGCGCGCCGGCAGCGCTTGCCGACCGGGCGGCGGCGGATCGCTGTGCCGCCGGCTTGGCGCCGGCGAGCAAGGCGCTTTACAGCGCGTCGCTCGCCGAGGTGCTCGGCGGCGAGTCGCCGAAAGACGCGCTGACCGGCAACGCGCGCGCCATGGTCATGAACGGCACGCTATCGCGCGCCAATGCCCGCCCGGCGGCGGAGGCCGCAGGACCTTGCCTGATGCAGGCGCGGTAACAGCCAGATTGGAACCGTAGGCTCTATCTACAGTTGTCCTGGCGCGCGCCTGATAGAGGCGGCGGTTTTCGCGTCGACATCGAGCCGGTAAGGGAGGCACCTGCCCGGGAAGTCGTACGCTGCATTTACCGGTATTGGTGGCCGCTCCGCGAGCGTCCAAATGCGGCCGATATTGCCGACGCGAACCGTGCTTTTTTATATCGCGCATAAGTAGAACCATCGCCGGTAGACTTGTCAAACCCTCGATCGCATCGAACTCTCAAAGCGTGTCCCACAGCCGCCGGATCTGCTCGCGCTGCTTGGCATCGGGCAGCCGGCCGTAGCCGGCCTTGAGGTTGTCGGCCATGTGCGTGGGCTTGTTGGTGGCCGGGATCACCACGGTCACCGCTGGCGCGCCGAGCAGGTATTTCAGGAAAAGCTGCGCCCAGCTTGTGCAGTCGAAATCCGCCGCCCAGTCCGGCAGCGTCTTGCCGCGCACCGCGTGGAACAGCGTGCCGCGCTCAAGCGGCTGATTGACGATCACCGCGACCCCGCGTGCCGCGCACACCGGCAGCAGCCGCGTCTCCGCTTCGCGGGTCGCCAGCGAATAGCCGCATTGGACAAAATCGATGCCGTCCTCGGCTTCGAGGATGCGGGCGAGTTCCGCCAGCGAGCCCGTGGTGTAATGGGTGATGCCGATGTAGCGCAGCCGGCCGTCGGCCTTCATCTCGCGCATGGTCGCCAGCTGAGTGCGCCAATCGACGAGATTGTGGATTTGCATCAGGTCGATGACCGGGGCCCTCAGCAGCGCCGCCGAGCGCCGCATCTGCTCGATGCCGCGCTCGCGGCCGCTGATCCACACTTTGGTGGCAAGAAAGGTCTTGTCGCGCAGGCCCAACTCGGCGACGAGGTCACCGGCGACGCCTTCGCTGCGGCCGTACATCGGCGAGGTGTCGATCATCGTCCCGTCGGCGGCGGCGAGCGTCTCGATGACCTCGCGCAACGGCGCGCGCGATGCCCGGTCGGGGCCGACATCGAAGACCGGCCAGGTGCCGAGCCCGATCACCGGCATCGCCTCGCCGGTGGATGGGATCGGGCAAGTCAGCATCGCAGGTTCCGGCATGGGGTTTCCGATCTTCAATAATCGCAACACCGGTATCAAGGCCCTAGGGTATGGCGCCGTGCCACCGGCCCTGCGTCAGGCACGGAGGAGCACGGGTGCTGGTGCAGCTCATCCTCTACGAGGCGGGCTACCGTATCGGGCGTTCGCAGGCAGAGCGCGCGCAGGGTCGCCGCTTATGAATGGACCCTGCAAGGCTTCAAGAGCGGCGTCGCCATTTCGCCGCTACCAAACCAATAGCGATCAGCTGGCCTTGCGGCTGCGACGCGATGACGCCGAGCCCGGAGCGGCGGCGGGCGCCGGAGCGGTGGCTGGCTCCTTCTTTTTGCGGCCGCCTTCGACTGGCAGCAGCATCGCAACCTGGCGGCGGTCCGAGCCGGATTTGGCGGCGGTCTTGCCGCGCTTTGGCTCGGCCTTCGCCGGCTTGTCCGCGGAACCGGCGCCCTCCCGCGCCAGGCTACGCTTCAGCGCGTCCATCAGGTTGACGACCTTGGGCGGTTCCTCGACCGCCTGCGACGGGCGCGCCAGCCCCTTGGTCTTGCTCTCGACCAAGGCTTTCAGTGCGTCCTGGTAGCGGTCGTGAAAATTCTCCGGGTCGAACTTGGCGGCTTTGCGCTCGATGATGGTCTCGGCGATCGCCACCATGTCCTCGTCGATCGTCCCTTTGTGCTTGCCGCTGAATTCGGCGGGGCGCACCTCGTCGGCGCTGTGCAGCGTCGACATCAAGAGGCCCCCGTCGCGCGGCTCGACCAGCACCAGGCGCTCGCGGCTCGACAGCACCACTTTGCCGATCCCCACCTTGTTCTTGTGCGCCATCGCCTCGCCGATCACGCGGAACGCCTCGTCGGCAAGTTCACCGTCCGGATACACGTAATACGGTGCGTCGAGATAGACCTGGTCGACATCGTCGCGGTCGACGAACTGGTCGAGGTCGATGATCTTCGACGACTCGATCTGCAGCTCCTTCAATTCGTCATCGGTGAGCGTCACGTAGCGGCCGCGATCGTATTCGTAACCCTTGGCGATCTGGTCGCGCTCGACGACCTCGCCGGTCTCGGCATCGACGAGTTGCTGCTTCACGCGATTGCCGGTTTCGGCGTTGAGCTGGTTGAGGCGAATGCGTTTCGCCTCGCTCGTCGCCGGCGACAGATAGACCGGACAGCTCACCAGCGACAGCCGCAGAAAGCCGGTCCAGGATGCGCGGGGCATCAGTGCCTCCACCAGGGATTTTGTTCCAGCCACACAGCAAGCCAGAAGACGGTTAACGAAGCAATAACGAGGGTCAAAGGCATAACCGAATCAATTGTTTGTCGACTGCTCGAAGCGCTCAACCGCAGCGACGACCGGTGTCAAATCGAAACGGCCGCGGCGCAGATCATGGCCAGCACCGTCGACGGCGATCATTTCCGTCAACGCCGGGATCAGTGAAACGGCCTCACGCAGTTCGGCCGGCGAGCCGAACGGATCGACCGTACCCGAGACAAAGACGCACGGCGTCGCGAGCCGCGGAAAATGCTCGGTGCGGCGCCGTTCCGGCCGACCCGGCGGATGCAGCGGGTAGGAAAACAGCAGCAGCCCCTCGGTCAGGCCGGGGTTGTCCGCCGCCAGCATCGTCGCCTGGCGCCCGCCATAAGACTGGCCGCCGAGAATGATACGGCGCGGCCCGCCGGCGCGCAGCGCCGCGACCGCGAGCCGCAGCCCCTCGCGATCCGCCGCCGCGCCTGACGGCGAGGGCGGCCCCTTCGGCCGGCGCTGGCGGAACGGCAGGTCGCAGCGGAGCACGTCATAGCCCGCAGCACAGAATGCCATCGCGACCGTCACCAGCAACGGCATCGCGCAATTGCCACCAGCGCCGTGGGTCAGCACCACCCCGGTCTCAGGGTCGCCCGCAGCGCGGTGCAGGAAGCCGCGGACGCCGGCGGCGGTAAAGGGTTCGAATGAGGTCATCGACTGCCGGTTTCTTCTGGCACAGACACCGCAACATGAACCATCCCGGCGCAGGCCGGGACCCATTTATCAGACGCACCAGCTATTGAAGCATGGGCCCCGGCCTTCGCCGCGGTGGTCGAGGGGGGGGGATTTGGAGCCCTAAATCCCGATATGCTTGCGGACTTTCGCGGCGATGGTTTGGCGCATGTCGCCGATCTCCGCCCAAGGGTCGACCTCCAGCCCCGCCAGCCGGCCCGGCACGGTCGCGACGGTGAAAGCGGACGGGGCCGCGCCGCTCTCGACCTCGTCCCAGGCGAGCGGTGTCGAGACGGTCGTGCCGGGGCGCTCGCGCGGCGAATAGGCGCCGACCGCGGTGGCGCCGCGCGTGTTGCGCAGATAGTCGAGATAGATCCGCCCGCGCCGCTCCTGTTTGGTCATGTTCGCGGTGAACTGATCGGGACGCTCGTCGTGCATGCGGTCGGCAACCCATTTGGCGAAGGTCTTGACCGCATCCCAATCGAGTTGGGGGCGCAGCGGCACGACGACATGCAGCCCCTTGCCGCCGGTCGTCTTCACAAAGCTGCGCAGCCCGATCGCGTCGAGCGCGTCGCGCACATCGATCGCCGCCTCGGTAACACGCTCCCATGCGAGACCTTCATCCGGGTCGAGGTCGAAGGTAACGCGGTCGGGCCGCTCGACATCGCGGATCGTCGAGCCCCAAGGGTGGATTTCGACGACACCCATCTGCACCAGCGCGACGAGGCCGGCAACGTCCTCGATGATCGGGAACGGCTCGTCCTCGCCGGCCACCGTAAAGCCCTTGATCTGCTCCGGCATGCCGGCGCCGACATGCTTCTGGTAGAAGGCGCGCTGTCCCTTGCCGCTGGTCGAGCGGATGATCGTCAGCGGCCGATAGGCGAGATGCGGCAGCGCCCAGCGCGCGACATCGACGTAATACTGCGCGACCGCCTGCTTGGTGAGCCCGGTATCGGCGTAAAGCGCGCGGTCGGGATGCGACAACCGCACGCCCTCGAACATGATGCTGCCGTCGCGCAGCCGCTCGGCCGGCTGCGCCGTGGCGGCGCTACGGGCTGCCGGCGGATCGGGTGTCGCCACTGCCGCGGTCGGCAGCTTCTCCGGGTCGTAGACGATCTCGCCCGGCGGCTTATCCTCGCGCAATCCCTGGAAGGTCGATTGCCGGATCAGCTTGTCGGTCGTCCAGCAGGCGTATTCGACCTCGGCGACGAGTTCGGGCTGGGTCCAGTGGATGTCCTTGCGCCGCTCGCCCGGCGGCAACGTAACGGGCGCCTTGCGCACTTCCCGCTCCTTGAGCCGCGCGTGCAGCCGCTTCAGCTGCTCATGGCCAAAGCCGCTGCCCACCCGGCCGGCATAGCGCAGCGCGCCTTGCGGGTCATGGTAACCGAGCAGCAGGGCGCCGAACCCCTCACGGGTACCCTCGGGGTCGGTGTAGCCGAGGACGATGAATTCGTCGCGGTTGCGGACCTTGATCTTCAGCCAGGAGCGGCCGCGGCCGGGCTCGTAGGGCTTGTCGCGCCGTTTCGCGACGATCCCTTCGACGCCGAAACCGGCCGCCTGACGGAGGAATTCCGCCCCCTGTCCTTCATGGTGGTCGCTGTAGCGCAGCATCCCGTGACCGTCGGGCGGGACCAGTTCCGCAAGCGCCGCCTTGCGGGTATCGAGCGTCGCGTCGGTCAGGTCCCAGCCGTCTCGGTACAGCAGATCGAACGCGAAGAAGGTCAAAGTCTCGGTTTTCTGGCGCGAGATCGCGTCCTGCAGGTCGGCGAAGCTGGTGGTGCCGTCGGGCCGCGGCGCGACCAGCTCGCCGTCGAGGATCGCCGATTTCACCGGCAGCCGCGCCAATGCTGCTGCCAGGGCCGGGAATTTGCCGGTCCAGTCGAGCCCCTTGCGGGTGCTTAGCTTCACGCCGCCATCCGCGACCCGCGCGATCAGGCGATAGCCGTCATATTTGATCTCGTGCAGCCACTCGCCGCCCTCGGGCGCGGCGACAGCGGCGGTGGCAAGCTGCGGCTGGATCGCCGCCGGCATTGCCGCTTTGCGGGCGCCGCGGATACGCGAAGCCGCTCGTAATTTTGCCGGCGGTGGCGGCGGTTCCTCGCCGGGCGTCTCCGAACCCTTGGAATGCCAGACGCGGTCGCGATCGGCGGCGATGTCATCGATCGTGCGGCCGCTTTCGACGCTTTGCGCCAGCTCGTCGACGACGGCACTGCCGCTGCCGGGGATCGCCGCTTCGTCGCGCTCCTTGATCAGGAGCCAATTGTCGCGCCGATCCTTTGGTTTGCGCTTCAGGCGCACCAGCATCCAGTGGCCGTGCAGCTTCGCGCCGTGTAGCGCGAATTTGAGCGTGCCTTCGGCGAGCGCTTTCTCTGGGTCGGCTTCGAGCGGCTCCCAGGTGCCGCGATCCCACAGCAGCACCGTGCCGCCGCCGTACTCGCCTTCGGGGATGATGCCCTCGAACCCGCCATATTCGATTGGGTGGTCCTCGACCTCGACCGCGAGGCGTTTCTCGGCCGGGTCGAGGCTCGGCCCTTTCGGCACTGCCCAGCTCTTCAGCACCCCGTCGAGTTCGAGGCGAAAATCATAATGTAGCCGGCGCGCCGCATGCTTCTGGATGACATAGGACAGCGCCGCCTTGGCGCGGCCCCGCGGCCGCGCCGCGCCCGCGGGCTCTGGCGTGCGGCGGAAATCGCGTTTATGCCTGTAATCCTCGAGCGCCATGACATGAGGGTAACGCAATTCGCGGCGCTAACGCTCAATTTCATCGCCTCCCCCGGGCTCGAGTTGGGGTCTACGTCTTCATCCGGCGGCGTTTCAGCCCGAAGAGGTGGATGCCCACGAATTAAGTCTGGCCAAAGCGGTAAGTAGAGGACGTCATGACGAGTAGCGACCTCAGAGATCGGGCGGCGATCCACGACCTGTTCACCCGCTATTGCTGCGCGCTCGACAATGGCGAGGTCGACACCGTCGTCGACTGCTTCACCGCCGACGCCGTGCTCAAGAGTCCGGTCGTCGACATCAAGGGGCATGACGAAATCCGGGCCTTCGCCGGCCGGTTCGCCGCTCAGCGCGCTGCGGGCGCGCAATTCCGCCACATGGTCAGCAACATCGCCGCCGCCATCGACGGCGACCGCGCCATCGCCACGGCCTACCTGCTCGTGCTGATCAGCAAGGACGGCAGCCACCGCACCTTGCCGCCCGGCCGCTACGAGTGCGAACTGGTGAAGGAAGCCGGCGCCTGGCGCTTCTCCCGCCGCACCGTGTTCCACGATCACGAATACGCGCTGGAAGGCATTGGCAACCGCTAATGCGTCCGTCGAGACGCGCCTGGCGACGCTCCTCAGAGCCTGACTGGAATGTGCTTGGGGCATTCCCAAGGCGGCATTTTCCCGTGTCATTCCGGGGCATCGCGCAGCGATGAACCCGGAACCCATGCAAACAGACGTCGAAAGGCGCGTTCCGACGTCGGAGACCCTTGAATAAGCCCGTGTTCATGGGTTCCGGGTTCGGCCCTGCGGGCCGCCCTGGAATGACGAAGGTAGTTTCGAGTCAGGCTCTCAGGATGGGGAATGCTGCCTGGTGGCGTAGAAATAGGTCCTCATCCTGAGGTGCCTCGCGCGGCGAGGCCTCGAAGGACGCACCGTTGCCTGTCCCAGCCGCAAGGTTTGCCGCTATAATCCATGCCCACCCATCCTGCCGCATAGGCGCCCGCAATGGAACCGATCGTCCTCAACGGCCGCCGCTACCGCCGCCCGACGCAGCCGACCGTCGTGATCTGCGCCGATGGCTGCGACCCGGCCTATCTCGACGCCGGCATCAACGCCGGCGTGATCCCGACGATCGCCGGCTTTCGTAACGGCGGGTTTTTCGGCACCGCCGACGCGGCGATGCCGACCTTCACCAATCCGAACAACGTCTCGCTCGTCACCGGCGTGCCGCCCTCGGTACACGGCATTTCCGGCAATTTCGCGCTCGACCGCGCGACCGGCGCCGAAATCATGATGACCGACCCGGCCATGCTGCGCTCGCCGACACTGCTGGCGCTGATGGCGCAGGCCGGGGTCGCGGTCGCGGCGGTGACCGCAAAGGACAAGCTGCGCCGCATGCTGGGCCACGGGTGGCAGGGCGTCTGCTTTTCTTCCGAGATGGCCGATGCTTGCACCGTCGAGGAGCATGGCGTCGAACACGTGGAGGCGTTGGTCGGTCGGCCGAAGCCCGATATGTACTCGGCCGATCTATCGCTGTTCGTGCTCGACGCCGGGATCAAGCTCGTCGAGCAGGGCCGTGCCGAACTGCTCTACCTGTCGCTGTCGGATTACGTGCAGCACGGCCACCCCCCGGACGAGACCGAAGCGCTCGACTTCCACCATGCGCTCGATGCGCGCGTCGCGGCGCTGATCGCGCTCGGCTGCGTCGTCGGGGTCACCGCCGACCATGGCATGAACGACAAGGCGCGGCCCGATGGCAGCCCGCATGTCATTTTCCTCGAGGATGTGCTCAACCGCGAATTCGGCGCCGGCGCGGTGCGGGTGATCTGTCCGATCACCGACCCGTTTGTGCGCCATCACGGGGCGCTCGGCTCGTTTGTCCGCGTCTATGCGAAAAAGCCGGTCGCGCTCGAAGAGCTAGCTCGATCGGTGCGCGGCCTGCCGGGGGTCGACCAGGTGCTTGACCGCGCCGCCGCTGCGGCGGAATACGAGCTGCCCTACGACCGCGAAGCCGACCTCGTGGTCACCGGCGACGCCAATACGGTGCTGGGCGCGAGCGAAGCCGAGCACGACCTCGCCGCGCTCGCCGGACATCGGCTGCGCTCGCATGGCGGGCGCGGCGAGCAGCGCGTGCCCTTCCTGCTGTCCCACCCGCTCACCACCGCGTATCGGGAGCGGGCGCGCGGGCGGCTGCGCAATTTCGACATCTTCGACTTCGCGCTGAATGGAGTGGCGGCATGAGAGGCGACAAGCGTGTGGTCATCGTCATCTGCGACAGCCTGCGGTCGGACCTGATCACGCCGGGCGCCGCCCCTTTTCTCGTAGATCTCTCCGAACGGGGGGCGCGGTTTGCCGCGCATCGCAGCGTCTTTCCGTCGACGACACGGGCGTCGAGCGCGTCGGTCGCCACCGGCTGCCTGCCGGCGCGGCACGGCCTCTACGGCAATACGATGGCACTCGACGAGGGCGAGGGGCTGATCTGCCGCAATGCCGGCGCGCCCGATTTTCGCGACCGGATGCGCCGCGCCACCGGCCGCACGCTGCGCGTGCCGACTCTGGCCGAACGGCTGCGCTGGCATAACGAGGCGTCGATCGTCTGCTCCAACGTGTCGCCCGGCGCCGCCTATTTCCAGGACCCCGATGGGCACGGCACGATCTACCATTCCGCGGGCAGCTACGGGCCGGGCCTCAGGCCGATCGAGGACCCGGCCAGCGCGGCGCTGAAGAAAGGGATCGCCGGCGACCAGGCGATGACCGACCGGTTCTGCGCCGACATCGTCGAGGGCCGCGCGCCGGCGCTGGCGCTGATGTGGCTTTCCGAGCCGGACTACACCGGCCACCATTCGCCGCTCGGCTCGCCGCAGCATCGCGCGGCGATTGCGGCCGCCGATCGCTGCGTGCGCCAGGTGTTTGAGACCGTGCGCCGACTCGACCCGTCCGGGGAGGATATTTTGTTCATCACCGGCTCGGATCACGGCATGGAAACCGTGGCAGACGCGATCGACCTCACCGGCTTGCTGGTCGCGGCCGGGATCAAGGCGGCGCCGGACTCGACCGATGTCGTCGTCGCGCCGCAAGGTACATCGGCGACGATCTTTTTCAGCGACGCCGCGCGCGACCATGCCGCCGCCGCCGCGGATTTCCTCAGGCGCGAGAACTGGGCCGGCCGCGTCGTTTGCGGTGCGGAACTAGCCCAGGTCGGCCTGCCGGCCGATGGGGCGCTGCAGGTCGCGGTGGCGATGGCGGCGGACGATCGGGTCAACCCGCATGGCGTGCAGGGCTTCGCGCCGATCGTCAGCAACCCCGAGGATAACGAAAGCAAGATCGGCTTCGGCCAGCATGGCGGGCTCGGGGTCAACGAGCAGAACCCGTTCCTGATCGTCGAGGGCGGCGGTTTCGCACCGCGCCGCGATACGCGCCCCACCTCGCTGATCGACATCGCGCCGACGGTGCTGCGCCATCTGCACATGGATCACGACGACATGGACGGGGGGGCTTTGCCGCTCTCGGCATGAGCCTCAGTGCCGGCCCCCACCCGGACCCTCCCCCGTGTCCACGGGGGAGGGAGAGCCGCGCAGCGGCTGGGAGCGGGCTGGCACAACCGTCGACGACCGGACCGCGGTCCGGTTTCATCGAGCTGTTCCGGATTTTTCTGCGCCTCGGGCTGACCTCGTTTGGCGGGCCGGTGGCGCATATCGGCTATTTCCGCGCCGAATTTGTTGCCCGCCGCCATTGGCTCGAAGAAGCCGCGTTCGCCGACATCGTCGCGTTCTGCCAGTTTCTCCCCGGCCCGGCTAGCAGCCAGGTCGGCTTGTCGATCGGCATCATGCGCGGCGGGTTGCCCGGTGCGCTGGCCGCGTGGCTCGGCTTCACGATGCCCTCGGCATTGGCGTTGATCCTCTTTGGCTACGGCGTCGCCTGGGTCGGCGACTTGTCGCATGCCGCCTGGCTGCACGGGCTGAAGATCGTCGCGGTCGCGGTCGTCGCCAACGCGCTGTGGGGCATGGCGCGCAACCTCTGTCCCGACCGCGAGCGCGCGACGCTCGCGGTCGGCGCGGCGATTATCGCCATCGCGTCGCCCTCCTCCTTCGGCCAGATCGCGGCAATCGTCGCGGGGGCTGCAACCGGCTGGGCCTTTCTCAGAGGCACCGATGTCGGTAGTGGCAGCGCCCCCTTGTCGATTCGTATCCCCCGCACCTGGTCAGCACCGGCGGCGATTTTATTTGTCGCGCTGCTGCTGGGCTTGCCGCTGCTAAAGGCCGCAGTGCCAAGCCAGGCGCTTGCTGAGTTCGATTCGTTCTATCGCTCGGGCGCGCTGGTATTCGGCGGCGGCCATGTCGTGCTGCCGCTGCTGCAGGCGGAGGTCGTGCCGCCGGGCTGGGTATCGAACGACGCCTTCCTCGCCGGCTACGGCGCCGCGCAGGCCGTGCCGGGACCACTCTTCACGCTGAGTGCCTATCTCGGCACGGTGATGGGACCGGCGCCGAACGGCTGGGTCGGCGCGCTCATCTGTCTCGTTGCGATCTTTCTGCCGTCCTTTCTGCTGCTGATCGCCGCGCTGCCTTATTGGGAGACACTGCGCCGCCAACCGTCGGTCCAGTCGGTGCTGCGTGGGGTCAACGCCGCGGTGGTCGGCATCTTGCTGGCAGCGCTCTACAACCCGGTGTGGAGCAGCGCGATCTTCGCGCCGCGCGACTTTGCCATCGGCATCGTCGCGTTTCTGATGCTGGCGGTGTGGGGCGTCGCGCCGTGGCTGGTGGTAATCCTCGGCGCTGTCGCGACCGCCGCGTTGGTCTTCGTCATAGGCTAGGAGGCTAAGCCATGTCCGCACGGCTTTGGCTGCTTTTCGTCCTTGCGCTGTCGGCGGCCTTTGCGGCCCCCGCCGCCGCACAGCAGCAGCCCAAGAACATGCCCGGCATGCCGATGCAGCACATGCGTGGCACAGACACGGACGAAGTGAAGTCGAACGCGCCGTTTCGCCCGGGCCTCGGCGATCTGATGACCGCGCTCGTGCAGCCGCGCCACACCAAGCTCGGTCTCGCCGGGGCGGCGCAGAACTGGGACTACGCCGCCTATGAACTCGACGAGCTGCGCGAGACCTTCGACCTGGTCGGCAAGCTGATCCTCAAGCACGGCAGCCTGTCGATGTCGCAAACGATCGCCGCGACCGTGAAGCAGCCGATGGACGCGCTCGACGCGGCGATCAAGGCCAAGGACCAAGCCGGCTTCACCAAGGCCTATGCCGACCTGACCGACGCCTGCAACGCCTGCCACAAGAGCGCCGACCATGCGATGATCGTGATCCAGGTGCCGACGGTCGGCGGCACGGCCTTTCCGGATCAGAATTTCAACCCGCCGAAGTGAGGCGGCAGCGCTACGGTTCTGGCAGCGCCGCCTTCAGGCGATACAGCACCTCCAACGCCTCGCGCGGGGTGAGTTCGTCAGGGCGGATGTCCTTGAGCATCGTCGCCGTGGCCGACGCCTTCGGCGCGGCCGGAGCCGGCCGCTGGTGCACTACGCGGAACAGCGGCAGATCGTCGGCGAGCCGCGCCAGCGCGCCGGCTTCATCGCCGTTTTCGAGAATATCGAGCACTTCCTCGGCGCGCGTCGTCACCGCCGCCGGCAGGCCGGCGAGCTTGGCGACGTGGATGCCGTAGGAGCGGTCGGCGGTGCCGGGTGCGACCTCGTGCAGGAACACGACATCGCCCTTCCACTCCTTGACCCGCATCGTGTGGCAGACGAGGCGCGGCAGTTTTGCCGCGAGCGTCGTCAGCTCATGGTAATGCGTCGCGAAAAGGGCGCGGCACTGGTTGACCTCGTGCAGATGTTCGAGGCAGGCCCAGGCGATCGAGAGGCCGTCAAAGGTCGCGGTGCCGCGGCCGATCTCGTCGAGGATCACAAAGCTCTTGGGGCCGGCCTGGTTGAGGATCGCCGCGGTCTCGACCATCTCGACCATGAAAGTCGAGCGGCCGCGCGCCAGGTCGTCGGCGGCGCCGACCCGGCTGAACAGCCGGTCGACGACGCCGATCTTGGCGGAGGTGGCCGGGACGTAGGACCCCATCTGCGCGAGGATCGCGATTAGCGCGTTCTGGCGCAGAAACGTGCTCTTGCCGGCCATGTTGGGGCCGGTAACGAGCCAGATGCGGTCCTCGCCCAGCACGCAATCGTTGGCGACAAAGGCGCCGCCGCCGGCAAGCGCCGCCTCGACGGTCGGATGGCGGCCGCCGCGAATGTCGAACTCCGTGCCGCCGGTCAGTTCGGGGCGCACCCAGCGGCTTTCGACCGCGCGCTCGGCGAGTGCGGCTGCGAGATCGAGGCCGGCAAGCGCCGCAGCGGCCTCGGCAATCTCCAGCCGGCGCGCCATGACATCGCCGACGAGGTCGTCGAACAGCCGCAATTCGAGCGCCAGGGCGCGCTCCGCGGCGCTCGAAATCTTGCTTTCGAGCTCCCCCAGCTCGACGCTGGTAAAGCGCATCGCGCCCGCCATCGTCTGGCGGTGGATATAGGCGGTGCCGAGCTTGCCGGCATTGGCGCTCGACACCTCGATGTAGTAACCGATGACGTTGTTATGCCTGATGCGCAGGCTGGCGACTCCGGTCTCCTCGGCGTAGCGCGCTTGCAGCGCGGCGATGGTGCGCCGGCTCTGGTCGCGCAGCTCGCGAAATTCGTCGAGTTCGATCGAATATTCGGGTGCGATAAAGCCGCCGTCGCGCGAGAAGAGCGGCAGCTCGGCGGCAAGCGCGCGCGCGAGGCGATCGACCAGCGCGCCGTGCTCGCCGAGCCGCCGCTCGGTCTCTTCGAGCAGGCTGGGGAGCGGCACCAGACCTGGCTGGGTCAACATCCGGCGCAAGGTCGCGGTCTCGCCGAGCGCGTCGCGCAGCGCGGCGAGGTCGCGCGGTCCGCCGCGCCCCAGGCTGAGGCGGGTCAGTGCGCGCTCGATATCGGGGCAGTGTCGCAGCCGCTCGCGCAACTGGCCGCGAATGTCGGTGCGCTCGACAAAAAACTGCACCGCATCGAGCCGCGCGCCTATCGCGGCGGGATCGGTCAGCGGCGCGGCGAGGTAATCGGCGAGCAGGCGGCAGCCGGCGCCGGTCGCGGTGCGGTCGATCACCGAGAGCAGCGAGCCGCGCCGCTCGCCGGACAATGTCGTCAGCAGTTCGAGATTGCGCCGCGTCGCCGCGTCGATCTGCATCACCGAGCCGGCTGCGACGCGGCTGGGCAGGCCGAGATGCGCCGCGGCGTTCTGCTGGGTCAGCGCCACGTAGTCGACGAGCGCGCCGGCGGCGGCGATCTCGGCGCGGCGGAACTGGCCAAAGCCGTCGAGCGCCTTGACGCCGTAAAAGCTTTCGAGCCGTCGGCGGCCAGCCTCGCTGTCGAAGCGGGCATTGGGCAGCGGGGTCAGTGCCGGCTTCCAGTCGGCGAACAGCTCGAACAGCGCCGGCCGCTGCAGCAGCCGCTCGGGCAGCAGGATTTCGCCTGGCGCCAGCCGCGCAAGATCGCCGGCGAGCGTCGCCTCGGTGGTCGGGCCGATCGCAAAGGCGCCGGTCGACAGGTCGAGCCAGGCGAGGCCCATCTCGCCGCCGGCCTCGGCGATGCCGGCGAGGTAATTATGCCGGCGCGCGTCGAGCAGGCCGTCTTCGGTCAGCGTCCCCGCGGTGACGAGGCGCACCACAGCGCGGTTGACCGGACCGCGATTGCCGCGGCGACGCGCCTCGGCCGGGTCTTCAGTCTGCTCGCAGATCGCCACCTTGAACCCGGCGCGGATCAGCCGGGCGAGATAGGCCTCGGCGGTGTGCACCGGCACGCCGCACATCGGAATGTCGGCGCCGTCATGCCGGCCGCGCTTGGTGAGCGCGATGTCGAGCGCCGGCGCGGCCTTTACCGCGTCGTCAAAGAACAGCTCGTAGAAATCGCCCATCCGGTAGAACAGCAGATAGCCGGGATGGGCAGCCTTGATCTCGTGATACTGCGCCATCATCGGCGACGCCGTGCTCGGCGCGCCGGGCGGCGCTATCGCATCGCGAGGAAGGTCGTCATTCATGGCGGCAGGCGGTACAGGGTGCGTTCTTCGAGACGCGGCCTAACGGCCGCGACTCAGGATGACGGGCGATGGTGCGATAGCATAAAGAAAATCGTCATCCTGAAAGTCTGACTCGAAATTACCTCTGTCATTCCGGGGTGGCCCGCGGGGCCGAACCCGGAACCCATGAACACGGCCTTATCCAATGTGGTGGCGGCGTTGGAACGCGCTTTTCGGCGGTCCGTGTTCATGGGTTCCGGGTTCATCGCCGCGCGATGCCCCGGAATGACACGTTAAAAGCACCCGGGCCACTCAGCCAAACGCATTTCCAGTCAGGCTCTGAGGCGCGCTCGCAGAGCGCGTCTCGCAGGATGTACCGGCGTTGAGTGTCAGGCGCCGCCGCAGGTGTTACCGGCGGGGGCCAGCGGAACGATCGCCGGCGCGGCCTCATCGCCGACATCGGGCGCGGGCAGCGGTGCCGAACTGGCCGTTGTGCCGCCGCCGGCCTCTCCGGCGGCCGACCCGGCGGTCAGGCGGCTCGGCGGGAGCGCGATCAGCGGAAGTTGGCTGCGCTTCGGGTCGCTCGCCTGCGCCGGACGCGGCAGGGACGGCAGATTGTTGCGGATCGCGTTGTCGAGCGCGGCGGCGCGGCCGCCACCCGGCGGGGCCGGCAGCATACCCGGCACGCTGTAGCTGACGGCCGGTGTGGACTTGTCCTCGCAGGGCGGCGACAAGGCACGCACCCAGGCGGTGTTCGAGAACGAGCGCGGCGCGGTGATCGGTTGGCGCGGCGGCGTCGCCGCCAGCATCATCAGCAGCTCGGCTTCGCGCGACGGATCGGTCATCGCCTGGAGGCTCAGCGCGCCACCGGGCTTGATCCGGCCCATCGCCACCGCCATCGCGTGCGGCATCTTGCTGTAGCAGGCCTCGCGCTCGGCACCGACGGCGCGCACGAAGGTCGGGTCGGTCTCGTCGCAGATGTGAAAGGCGTCGCGCTTGACCGGCTCGATCGGATACATCGCGCTGTAGAGCTCGCGCGGGTTGAGTGTGTGCGCGCCGATCCCAGCGCAGATCAGCGCGACCGCAACCAAAGCAATCTTTCTGAGCCGCATGCGAGTGCTCTTCGGCGCCAGCCGCGCCGACTTCTATCAGCTATGAATTAAGTGATCCAATACGCTTTTGTTTAAGGGATTATGAGCGTGGCGCGGTTTCCCAGGATGATTGTCGAACAGGCGCCGAGTGCCGAACGATTGATTCCCAGAGAAAAGCGCAGCCATCGTTGGATAAAGCAATTATGACGAAACACCGCTGACGGCCGATCGGTTGAAATAGCTTGAAACAACTCAACGAGTCTGTGCGCAATCGCGGGTGATTTTTGTAGCGTGATGCTTGTCATAATAGAGCTATCGCGCCAATACTCCCGGTTGGAGAAATACTGGTGCGGAAATATCGCTGGCTGCGCCCGTAATCGGGTTGCAATTTGGCAGGCGCTTTAGACGTCTCGGAGGGATTGATGCCGTTTTCGCGCTGGAGCTGGCGCATCGTGCCGGCGGTCATCGTATTCGTGCTGCTCGCTCTCGGCGGTACGAAATTCGTGCACGACGGCTATCCCTCCGACCCGTTCCAAAGCCAGGCCCTGGCGAAATGCGTGGCCGGGGATCCCGGGTTCGTGCGTTTCTTCCCCGATGACCGCGTCCGGTGCTATGCCCGCCAGCCACGGCAGAGCCGGCTTGAAGCCACGGGCGAGACGCGGCAAAACTAGCCCGCGAGCGGTCGCCGTCAGACCGCGCGCCCCTTTGTCTTCAACGGCCCTATGGCACCGGGAATTTCCGGCGGCCCTCGCGTGTTGATTGAACCGTAGAAAGGGGATCGCCGCGTCGATGCCGCCGCAAATTATCGGTTTCGGGGACACGGCGCGCGATCCCGGCGCGATGCGGCGGCGTCTGCGCGTCGCCGCGCGTCTCGCCTGGCGCATCCTGGTGCACGAGAAAGGCCGCAGCGCCCTCGCCTTGGTCGGCGTCTTTATTGCGATCCTGCTGGTCTTTATCGAGCTCGGCTTTTTCATCGCGGTGCCGCAGGGCGGGATGCTGGTCTACGAGCATATGCGGTTCGACCTGCTGCTCGTCTCGACCGACTACCAGTTCCAGGCCCAACCCTGGCAGTTCCCGCGCGCCCGCCTTACCGATGCCGCCAAGGTCGCCGGGGTGGCGCGGGCGACGCCGATCTATTTCGCCGGCGGTTCGTGGCAGGACCCGAGCGGCGGCACGCGGCTCGATGTGTTCCTGATCGGCTGCGACCCGGCGGCGCAGCCCTTTGCCGTCGACGATATCGAGCGCCAGAGCGACAGGCTCGGCGAGACCGACACGGTGCTGGTCGACGACATGACGCGATCGATCTTCGGGCCGCTGACCGTCGGGCGCCGCATCGATATCGACGATCGCCGCGTGACGATCGGCGGCACGTATCATCTCGGCACCGGGTTTCTCGGCATCGGCGTCGCGCTGATGGACGAGGCGAATTTCTTTCGCGTCACGCATCGCCGCCAGGACCCGGTCAATCTCGGGCTGATCACCCTGGCGCCGGGCGCCGACAAGGACAAAGTCGCCGCCGAATTGCGCCAGAAGCTCGGCAACGACGTGCAACTGCTCAACCGCGCCGAGCTGACCGACCGTGAAAACGACTATTGGACGTTGCGCACCTCGGTCGGGCTGATTTTTGGTTCGGGGCTGGTGGTCTCGCTGATCGTCGGGTTGATGGTGCTGTACCAGACGCTGGCGACACAGATCGCCCGCCACCTCCCCGAATTCGCCACGCTGAAGGCGATCGGCTATCGCGACGCCAGTCTCGCGGCGGTGGTAACCATCGAGTCGATGATCCTGGTCATCGCCGCGTTCATCCCGGCTGCCGTCGCGGCGATGGCGGTGTACGCGCTGATCCGCAGCCAGACGCTGCTGCCGTTGGCGTTCAGCGTGACCAATGTCGCGCTGGTGCTGGCGGCGGTGCTGATCATGTCGGTGGGCTCGGCATTCTTGTCGCTGGGCGCGTTGCGGCGCGCCGACCCGGCGGAAATCTTCTGATGCTCGCGGAGCTGGCACCGGCGCGCCTGTCTCTCGCCGCGACCAGGGTGCCGCTGGCCTGGCGTAATCTGGTCGCCGACAAAATGCGGCTGATACGGGCCAGCGCCGGGATCGCCTTCGCGGTGTTGCTGATGCTGGTGCAGCTCGGTTTTGAGCGCGGGTTCTTTGCCGCCTCGCTCAATGCCGTGGTGTTGCTGGACGGCGATCTGTTTGTGATGAACGCCTCGAAATATCGTTTCGGTACCCGCAATCCGTTCGCGCCGCGCGAGCTGGAGACGATGCGGGCGGTGTCCGGCATCGCCAGCGTGGCGCCGCTCTATGCCGACTGGATGGATTTCTTCTGGACCAGCCCAATCGACAACAAGCCGCATCTGGTGCGGGTGTTCGCGATCGACCCCGACGCACCGCCGGTCTTCTCGCTGCCCGGCATCGCCGACCAGCAGGGCCTGCTCAAGACCGACGACACGGTGCTGATCGACAGCCGTTCGCGCCGTTTTCTCGGCATGGACGGGCCGATCGCCGAGGGCACGCTCTTCGGCGCAACGGTCAAGGTGGTCGGCAAATTCGCGCTCGGACCCGATTTCATGAGCGACGGCACGGTGGTGACGAGCGCCAGCACCTTTGCGACATACTTCCGCACGACGCCGGCCGCGCTGCCGGTCGAGACGGCGGTGATCCGGCTGAAGCCCGGCGAGGATGTCGCCGCGGCGCAACGGCGCGTCGCCGCGGCGCTGCCGTCGAGCCTGCGGGTCATGACCAAGTCTGAAATCGTCGCGTTCGAACGCGATTTCCAGGCGAAGCTGTCGTCCGCCGCACCGATCTTCTGGCTCGGCACGCTGGTCGGCTTTATCGTCGGCACGTTGATCTCCTATCAGATCATCTACACGGAGCTGATGGACCGGCTGCCGCAATACGCGACCCTCAAAGGCATCGGCTACGGCAATGGCTACCTGATCGGCAGCGTGCTGCGGCAGGCGCTATTGACCGGCGTCGCCGGCTATGTCCCCGCTTGGTTGCTTTGCCTGGCGGTCTACAAGATCGTCGGCGACATCGCGCTGCTGCCGCTGACGATGACCTTGCAGGTGACCCTGGTCAGCCTCGGTCTGACGCTCGGCATGTGCCTGTTGGCCGCGTTGATAGCCGTCCGGCGGGTCATCGCCGCCGATCCGGCGGAGGTATTCTGATGATCGGAAGCACATTGCCGGCAGTGCGCACCGAGGGCCTCAGCTTTGCCTATGGCGAAGGCCCGTCGCGCAACAAGGTGCTGTTCGACATCTCGCTCGAAGTGCCGCCGGGTCAGCTCGCGGTGCTGACCGGGCCATCCGGCTCGGGCAAGACCACGCTGCTGACGCTGCTGGGCGGTCTGCGCACCCTGCAGGCCGGCCGCATCGAGGTGCTGGGGCGCGATCTCGCCGGGCTGTCGGCGAGCGAGCTGGTGCCGGTGCGGCGCGATATCGGTTTCATCTTTCAGATGCACAATTTGTTCGACTCGCTGACCGCGGCCGAGAATGTCCGCATGGCGCTCGAACTCGGCCATCGGCCGCCGGCGGAAATGCGCGCCGCGGCAGCCGAGATGCTGACCCGGCTCGGCCTCGGCAAGCGGCTTGACGCAAAGCCGCGCCAGCTCTCGGGCGGGCAGCGTCAGCGCGTGGCGATAGCGCGGGCGCTCGCTAACAACCCGAAACTCGTCCTTGCCGACGAGCCGACCGCGGCGCTCGACAAGGAATCGACGCGCAACGTCGTCGCTCTCTTCAAGCAGCTGACGAGCGAGAACGGCACGGCGGTGCTGATGGTCACGCACGACCACCGCATCGTCGAATTGGCCGACCGGCTGATCCACATGGTCGACGGCCGTATCGCCTCGGATGTAATGCTCGACAACGACCTGCGCATCGCCGAGTTCTTGAAGGGTGTCGAGCCGTTCAGCGCGCTCAACCCGGCCGAGCTGACGCGCATCGCCGAGACCGCCACGCTGCGCCATTACGAGCCGGGCGAGGTCATCATCCGCGAGGGCGACGCCGGCAACCAGTTGTTCCTGATCTCCGAGGGCGAGGTCGAGGTGCTGCGCGAGGACCATGAAGTGGCGCGGCTCGGCCCGGCCGAGTTCTTCGGCGAGGCCGCGCTGCTCTCCGGCCAGCCGCGCAACGCGACCGTGGTCGCCACCGAGCCGGTCGACGCCTATGTCGTCGACAAGGACGAGCTCGACGCGGCGATGAAGCACAGCATGCGCTTCCGCCAGCAGTTGCGCCGGTTTTTCGCGCGGCGGCGGTAGCGCTTTCCCATGTCGTTCCGGGATCGCCCGGAGGGCGAGACCCGGAATCCATGAACACGGACCTTAGCCCGGTGGGTTCGATGGCTGGAACCTCGCGGGCAACCGCCCGTGTTCATGGGTTCCGGGCTCGCGACGGCGTCGCGCCCCGGAATGACGACGAGAAGCGAAATATTCCTTGAAAACGTGTCCGCTCTCGCGGCCTCCTTGTCGGCGAACAGGAAGGTGAAGAATGTCGCTGGCCGAAGCTCCCGCCGTCCGCAAGCCCACTTTGCTCGACCAGGAAGAGCGGCGCTTCCCGCTGCGACTCGGCGTCGAAATCCGCAAGATCCGCGACCTGTTCCGTGCCGCCACGCGCAACCAGTGGGACCCGCGCACCGATATCGACTGGGCGGCGCTCGACGAGCTCGACATCGACGACGCGCACCGCTATGCGGCGCGGATGTATTGGAGCCGGCGCGCCTGGTCGGAATACGGCGCGATCTCGGAAAGCCCGGCGCTGCTGATCCGCTTCTGCCAGGAACGGCGCGAGCCGGATTTGCGCTATTTCTTCACCATCCGCACCCAGGAGGAGTCGCGCCACGCCGAGGCCTGCTATCTGATGGCCGAGCATCTCGGCGGCTATATCCAGCAGCCGGCGCTGGTCGATTTCCAGAAATCGGTGGCGACGCACGGCGTGCGCAAGATGGCACTCGACCCCGAGACACCATTGGAAGCGATCATCGCCGCGCTGGTCTGCGCCGCCGAGGAGGTGGCGTTCGACGTGTTCCGCCACCTCGTCGAGATCACCCCCAACAAGGCCGCGAACCAGGTGCTGCGCAACATCATGCGCGACGAGGTGCGGCATTGCGGGTTTGGCTGGGCCTATCTCGAACACCGCATCCCGCAGATGACCCGCGCCGAGATCGATGTCTGCGAGCAGGCGGTCATCACCATGATCCGCGATGTCGAGATGAACGGCTATCACAGCGCCTGGCTCGCCCCCGACAGCCCGGCGGCGCGCGACGAGGTCGAAGCCGACCGCCTGACCTGGGAAGCCGGGCTCGGCGCTACCACCGAGGAGCTGGAAAAGCCGGTCTTCGTCCAGTCGGTGCAGAGCATCCGCGAGCGCCTCGCGCCGTTCGGCATCATCATCTCGATGTTCGAACACCCGAAATTCGCCGGACTGGTTTAGCGCTATGCCGTTACCCCCACCCCAACCCTCCCCCGCTGGCGGGGGAGGGGGTTCGCCGCGGCGCTTGCAAACAGGCTCCCTCCCCCGCAAGCGGGGGAGGGTCGGGGTGGGGGGCTAGATGCCGCGCTCCTTCAGCGGCGCCATTCCCACCGAGCAGCGGTTTCCGCTGCATCTCGAACCCGCGATCCGCACCATCCGCGACCTTTACGACGAGGCAAAGCAATCGCGCTGGGACCCGGAGCGCGACATCCCGTGGGGGCAATTCGACCCGTCGCGCTACGCGCCGGAAACGCTGGCAGCGGCGCGGCTGTCGTGGAGCCGCAAGGCGTGGACCGAATATGGCGGGCTGCCCGAGACGCCGGCGCTGATCATCCGCTTCTGCCTGGAACACGAGCGCGAGAGCGACCCGAAATATTTCCTCACCGTGCGCAACACCGAGGAGGCCTGGCACCTTGAATGCTGCCACCGCTTTGCGGAATTGTGCGGCGGGTTTGTCGAGGAGCCGGTCGACGCGGCGTATCGCGCGCTGTTCGAGCAAGGGCTGCACCGCCAGGCGCTCGATGCCGCGCGCAGCCTCGACGCCTATGTTGCGGCGCAATGCGGCATCGGCGACGGGCTCGATCTCGAACTCTGCCGGCTGCATCGCGACAAGGCGCGCGACCCGGTCGCCCATGCGATCCTCGACCGGCTGGCGCGCGACAAGGCGCGGCACGCGGCGTTCGGCTGGTTCTACCTTGAAACTCGCGCCGCGGCGTGGGGCGACGCCGACCGCGCGGCGATCGCCGCTGAGGTCGGGCAGGTGATCCGCGATGTCGAACTGAAGGGCTTCCGCTGCGTCTGGCTCGCCGACGCGGCCGGCGAGATCGTCGAGGCCGACCGCCTGACCCGCGACGCCGGCCTCGGCGCCGCGACCCGCGCCGAGGAAGAGCCGGTGCTGCGCCGCTTCCTCGCCGACACGACGGCCCAGTTCGCGCGGCTGGGGATTGAGATTTCTCCTCCCGTGTCATTCCGGGGCGCCGCGCAGCGGTGAACCCGGAACCCATATGTGGACGGCCCCCGTTGTGCAAGGTGTCAGCGGTGAGCTGGTCTGGTCGCTTGCGGTCATATGTCCGGCCTTTGTGTGCGGTCGGTGTGACCGCTGGCCCAGATGGGTTGCGCGGATCGGGTCCCGAACATGAAGGTGACGTTGCAACGCCATTGGGTTCCGCGGGGTGTCCCGATCCTCGGTTCGACCGATTGCCATCTCGCTGCTGTCCTCGCAATCGCCAGGCGGGTTAAGAGGATGTGCCGGTCACGCCGCGTGCGGCCGGCGGTAAACTTCGCCGCTTACCATCATCGCCCACAGCGTGCGGGCCATCTTGTTGGCGAGGGCGACGGCGGCGAGCTTCTTGCCCTTGCGCGCCAGCAGGGCGAGCAACCAGGGCGAAGCCCGCCCCGGTCGTGCCGTCCGGATCACCGCGGTGGCGCCGAGCACCAGGAGGCGGCGCAGGTCCTGGTCGCCTTGCCGGCTGATCCTGCCGGGATGGTGACGGCCGGCGGTTGCATTCTCCTTGGGCGTGATGCCGGTCCAGGCGGCAAAGTGCCGGCCCGAGCGGAACCCCTTGGGGTCGGACACCTTGAGGGTGAAGCTCACCGCGCCGATCGGGCCGATGCCGGGCTGGGTCGCCAGGCATTGGCTCACCGGGTCCTCGCGATGCCACGCCATCAGCTCGGCCTCGAGCGCCTTGAGCCGGGCCTCGATCGCCGCGACCTGGCCGGACAGCACGCCGAGCATCTCCAGCGCCAACGCCGGGGCGCCCGCGTCGTGCGCCTGCTGCAGCAGCTCGCCCGCCTTGCCGGCTCCCTTGGCGGCGATCACCCCAAACTCCGCCGCATGCCCGCGCATCGCGTTGATCAGCATCGTGCGCTGCTTGACCAGCAACGCGCGCACCTTCAAGAGCATCAGCATTGCCTGTTGCTCGGCGCTCTTCACCGCCACAAACCGCATCCCCGGTCGGCTCATCGCCTCGCAGATCGCCCCCACGGGTCAAGCCCGTGGGCTGAAGGCCCACGCGTCGGCCGCGTCGTGCTTGCCGCGCTTGACGTAAGGCTTGACGTATTGCGGCGGCAGCAGCACCACCTCGTGCCCCAGACCGCGCAGCACTCGCGCCCAGTGATGCGAGGCGCCGCACGCCTCCAGGCCGATCCGCGTCGGTGCCAGCGCGCTCATCACCTTCACAAACGCCCCGCGCCGCACCTGACGGCGCAGCACCGGCTGTTCCGCTTCATCGACGCCGTGCACTTGAAAGAGATGCTTGGAGGTATCAACGCCAACTCGGATAATCGCCATCGGACGGCTCCTTTTGCTGAGATTCAACATCACAGCCTGGCACACCAGATGCCGTCGGGGGCCGTCCACCCCAACATGAACACGGTTCGCGACAGTATTTGTTCGAACGATCGAGCCCATTGCACGACAGCCCGTGTTCATGGGTTCCGGGCCCAGCCCTGTGGGCTGTCCCGGAATGACAAGCGGAAGGTGCGATGATCGAAGAGGCGTTCGAGGCGGAGTACAACATCCGCCGCCGGCATCCCGACAGCCCGCAGCATTACGCGCGGTACGCCGCCGACAGCGCCGCCGCGCGGGCCGCACTCGATGGACGGCTCGACCTCCGCTACGGCGAGGCGCCGGGCGAGACGCTCGACTTTTTCCCGGCCGCGCGCGCCGATGCCCCGATGTTTCTCTTTATCCATGGCGGCTATTGGCGGGCGCTCGACAAAAGTGATTTCACCTTTATCGCGCCGCCCTTTGTCGCGGCGGGGATCGCCGTGGCGTTGGTCAATTACGACCTGACCCCAAAGGTCACGGTCGAGACGATTGTCGCCCAGACCCAACGTGCCATCCGCTCGGTTTATGACCACACGAAGCTGCCGTTCGACCGAGACCGGCTGGTCGTCGGCGGGCATTCGGCCGGCGGGCAGCTCACCGCGATGGCGCTGGCCGTCGAGCCGCGTCTGCCAATCGCCGCCGGGATCGCGATGTCGGGAGTGTTCGACCTCGTGCCGCTGCTCAAGACCAACGTCAACGTGCAGCTGACCCTCGACGAGGCGCGCGCCCGCGCGTTGAGCCCGGCGCGCCACCCGCGCCCCAATCGCGCGCCCGACCTCATTTGTGTCGGCGGCGCGGAGAGTGACAGCTTTATCTGGCAGTCGCGCGCCTATGCCGAAAAGGTCGGCAAAACGGCGAAGGTCTATCCGGGGCTCGACCACTATACGATCATGTCGGCGCTCGCCGACCCGGCAAGCGATGTGCATGGCGATGTCCGCCGGGTGATCGAGGGGACGTGCCCATGAACGATATTGCACCGCCGACGGCCGGACCTTGGATCGGGCGGTCGATCAAACGTCGCGAGGACCAGCGGCTGCTGACCGGCCAGGGGCAGTTCGTCGCCGATATCGTGCTGCCGAAGATGCTGCATGCGGTGCTGGTGCGCAGCCCGCTGGCGCATGCTCTCATCCGCGCGGTGGACCTTGGACGCGCCAAAGCGGCGCCCGGCGTCATCGACGCGCTGGACGGCGCCGACCTGCTGCAACTACTGCCGCCGATCCCCGAGGGGCAGATTTCGCTGCCGCCGAAATGGACGACGCAGATCCAGCACAAATTCCTCAACCCGCAGGAGCCGTTGCTGGCGCATGACAAGGCGCGGCATGTCGGCGAGGCGCTGGCGATCATCGTCGCCGAGACCCGGAACCAGGCCGAGGACGCCGCCGAGCTGGTCACCCTGGACCTCGAAGAACTGCCGGCGGTGGTCGATCCTGAGGCCGCGGTCCGCCCCGACAGCCCCATCGTTCATGACCGGTTCAACACCAACCTCATCGGCGAATTCTCGGTCGGTCGCGGCGATGCCGTCGGCGCGATGGCGACGGCGCCGCATCGCCTGAAGCGCCGCTTCTATCATCACCGCTACGCCGCCGTGCCGATGGAGACGCGTGGCGTGCTCGCCGATTACGATCGGCGCACCGACTCGGTGACGATCTGGTCGTCGACCCAGGTCGTGCATTGGGTGCGGCGCGAGGCGGCGGCGCTGCTCGGCATTCCCGAGGCGCGGGTGCGCTGCATCGCGCCCGATGTCGGCGGCGGGTTTGGCGGCAAGGGGCATGTCTATCCCGAGGACATGCTGACGGCGTTTCTCGCGTGCCGGCTGGCCCGCCCAGTGCGCTGGATCGAGGGGCGCGCCGAGCACCTGCAGAGCGCGACCCATTCGCGCGACCAGCTGCATGATGTCGAGGTCGGCTTCGACGATGACGGCCGCATCCTCGCGCTGACCGACAGCTATATCGTCGATTGCGGCGCCTGGAACCCGATCGGCTCGGGCGTCGCCTACAACACCGCCGTCCATCTGACCGGCCCGTACAAGATCGAGAATTACGCCGCCACCGGCCGCATCGCGGTGACCAACAAGGTGCCGAACGCGCCCTATCGCGGCGCCGGGCGCCCCGAGGCGGCCTTCGCGATGGAGCGGACGATCGACCTGATCGCCCGCACGCTTGGCCTGGAGCCGGCCGAAGTGCGCCGCCGCAACATCATCCCGGCGGCGGAGATGCCGTATCGCGTCGGCATGCCCTATCGTGACGGCGAGCCGATCGTCTACGACAGCGGCGACTATCCCGCGGCGCTGGAAAAGGCGCTCGACGCGGTGGGCGGCGTCGCGGCGTTCCGCGAGCGGCAGGCGGCGGCACGCGCGGAGGGCCGGCATCTCGGGCTCGGCATCGGCTTCTACATCGAGGGCACCGGCGTCGGGCCGTTCGAGAGCGCCTTTGTCCGCGTCGATCCGACCGGCAAAATCTACATCTCCGGCGGCGCCGCGCCGCAGGGCCAAGGGATGGAGACGATCTTCGCGCAGATCACCGCCGATCTGTGGAAGGTGCGGCCCGATGATGTCGTCGTCTCGCTGGCCGACACCGGGTCGATCGCGATCGGCTTTGGCACGATGGCGAGCCGCAGCACGGTGACCCTGTCCGGTGCCCTGTTCCATGCCAGCGAGCGGCTGCGCGACAAGGTGTTCTCGATCGCCGCCAACATCCTCGAATGCGCGCCGGCCGATCTCGAATTGCGCGATGGCGGCGTCGGCATCGCCGGGGTGCCGGCGGCGACGCTGTCCTTGTCGCGCATCGCCCGCGCCGCGATGCCGAGCTGGAGCAACGAGCGCCCGCCGGGCGTTGATGCCGGGCTGGAGGAAACCTTCTACTGGCAGCCGCCGACCGTGACCTGGAGCTACGCGGTGCATGTCGCGATCGTCGAGGTCGATGCCGAGACCGGCCGGGTGCGGATCGATACCTACGCGGTCGCCCATGATTGCGGCAACGTGATCAACCCGATGCTGGTCGAGGGGCAGATCCACGGCGGCGCGGTGCAGGGCCTCGGCGGCATCCTCTATGAGGCGATCGCCTACGACGCGAATGGCCAGCTATTGAGCGGCTCGTTTATGGATTATGCGATGCCGATCGCCGCCGACATACCGGATTTCAAGATCGTTCACATGCATTCGCCGTCACCGCTCAACCCGCTGGGCGTGAAGGGTGTCGGCGAAGGCGGCGCGGTGGCGCCCCCCGTGGCGGTCGCCAACGCGGTGTGCGATGCGCTTGCCGGTCTCGGCCTCGAAATCAACGCGACGCCGCTGCGCCCGGCGGAAATCGCCAAGCTGGTGAAGGCAAAGGTTCTGCCTTGAAGATTTACCACCCCGGCGAAGGCCGGGGCCTATAGTTCAGCCGTTCGAGAGGTTGACATATGGGTCCCGGCCTTCGCCGGGAAGGTTGTAACGAGGGTCCGCGCACCTACTCCCGGAACTGCGCCGAACGCCAGCGGACGGCGGCGGGGACACCTTCGGTCGCGGCGATTTCGCGGAATTTGGCGCCGAGCTCGGTGGTGGTCGCATACAGCGGACCGCAGGCGTCGAGCCCGGCATAGAGCGCGGTGCGGAACCCGGCGGCGTCGGCGACGCGGTTTACCGCGCGCTTGGTCGTGTAGAGCGCCTCCGGCGAGATCAGCGACAACCGCTTGGCGTATTTGAGGCTCGCCTCGCGCAGTTCGGCGAGCGGCACGACGCGGTTGACCATGCCGAGGTCGAGCGCGGTCCGGGCGTCAATCTGGTCGCCAAAATAGAGGAGCTCGCGGGCCTTTTTGTAGCCGATGATCATCGGCATGACGATCGCCGGCCCGACCGCCGAGAAACGTATCTCGGGTTCGCCGAAGGTCGCGTTGTCGGCGGCGATGGTAATGTCGCACAACATCACCAGCTCGCACCCGCCGCCCAGCACATGGCCCTGCACCGAGGCGATCACCGGCTTTCTCATCAGCCACGGCGTCATCTGGAACTCCAGCTCGGGCTGGAGGTGCGCATGCGCCTTGACCGGGTCGTCGCGCCAATCGTTGGCGCCTTCCGGCTTGGCGCCGATATCAAAGCCGGCGCAAAAGCTGCGGCCGTTGGCGCGCAGCAGCACGACGCTGGTCGTCTCGTCGGCATCGGCCTTGGCGAAGGCGGCTGTCAACCCCTGTCGCAGCTCCGCGCTGATCGCGTTGAGCTTGTCGGGGCGGTTGAGGGTGATGATGCCGACCTTTTCGTCGACCTCGTAGAGCACGATGTCGTCCGCCATTGTCACCTCCCTGTTGTGCTGCGGGCCAGCCGGTCGATTGCGCCCAGTCCCTCGCGGAACCCGCCGACCACCGCGACGCCGTGCTCGCGCAGATAGGCGGTAAGGCCGCGGTCCATCACCCCCGGCCGCGTGGTCATCAGGTAATGCGGTTTAACGCTCTGTGCGGCGGCGCGCGCGAACATCTCGATATAAAGCGACGCGAGCCCCGGCTGATCGAACGGCTGATCATCGAAGTTGTCGCGGCAGAACAGGATGGCGTCGTGTTCGGGGCTGGCGTCGAACAGCGCCAGCGCCTTGGGGAAATTGGCCGCGAAGGTGCCGCTGCCCCAGGCGTCGCACGGATTGCCGTCGCCGGTGATAAAGCCGATCGCGCTCTCGATCTCGGCCTTTTGTGGCGGGGAGAGCGGCGGCAACTGGAGATCGTTTGCGTCGGCGATGTCGAGGATCAGTTCCGCCAGCCCGCCGGACGAGGTGATCACCGCCAACCGTCGTCCCATCGGGCGTTTGGCGCTCTGGCAGGCGGCGAGCGTCTCCGTGAACTCGACGAGATCGCCGACCTCGATGGCGCGGTGCGCCCGGAACAGCTCGGCGATCGCCGCCGGGTCTTCGGCCGGGCCGCCGGTATGGCTGGCCACGGCTTGCCTTGTGCGCTCGCTGCGGCCGACCTGCAGCATGATCACCGGCTTGCCGAGGGCAGAGGCCCGGTCGAGCGCGGCGGCGAAACGGTCCTTGTGCCGGATCGTCTCGATAAAGCCCCCGATCACTTTTGTCTGCGGGTCCTCGACCAGGTATTCGAGGAACTCGGCAACGGTCACCGCCGCCTCGTTGCCCGAGGAAACGATGTGGCTGAAGCCGTAGCGCCGCGTGTCGGTCAGCAGCCCGACGCAGAGCCCGCCGCTATGCGAGAGGATGCCGACATTGCCGGCGAGGCTCGCCGGGTCGCGCAGCTCCTGCAGGTAGAGTGAGCTTTTGTGGTGCGGGTTGAGGATGCCCATGCAGTTGGGGCCGCACAGCGCGATGCCGTATTCGCGGCAGGTTTCCGCGATCTTCGCCTGTTGCGCGCGTCCGGCGCCGCTGTGCTCGGCAAAGCCGCCGTCATAGATCACCGCCGCCTTCATGCCGCGCTTCGCGCCGGCGATGAAGGCGTCGACGACGCGCTCATGGCCGAGGCAGAACAGCGCGACATCCGGTGCCTCGGGCAGCTCGGCAAAGCTCGGATAGCAGGGCCGGTTGAGCACCGCCGCATAGTTCGGGTTGATCGGATAGATTTTGCCGGCAAAGCCGAGCCGATCCAGCGACGTGATGATCCGCCGTCCCGGCGTCGGTTTTTCCGACGCGCCGACGATGGCGATCGAGTTCGGCTTGAACAGCGCGTCGAGCTGCGCAGGGGCTATCACAGGGGCTACTCCGCGGCCATGTCCTCGCGCAGCCAGCTCTTGCGCTCGCCGGCATAAAGCGCGCCGGGATTGCCGTGCACCGTGGTGCGCCACATCACCCGTTCATGAGTGGCGGCGTCGAACCAGGTCGCCGCGTGCACCAGGCAGCGATTATCCCAGATCACCAGATCGCCGGCGTCCCAATCGTGGACATAGACGAATTGCCGCTGCGTCATATGCGACATCAACTCGTCGAGCAGTATGCCGCCGGCGCCGTCCGGCCCCGGCTCCATGCCGACAATCGGGCCATCGAGCCAATCCATCTGGCCGTATTCGCACATGTAGAGCGCCGGCTTGCCGCTCACCGGGTGGATGCGGACGAGCGGCTGCGCCTGGCTGCGCTCGTGCGGCGCCAGCGGCCGCGGCGTCTCGCCGTTCTGCACCGCATCGCGCGAGCGGCCGGAGCCCGGCTGCACGTGCAGGCCCGTGACACCCTCGATCCGCGCCTTTTGCGCCGGCGACAGCGCCGCATAAGCGGCGATGCCGTTGGCGAACATCGTCTGTCCCTGGCCCTTCGGCACCGGAACGACCGCATAGAACAGCGAAATGTCGGGCGGGGGGCGGCGATAGCTCTGGTCGGTGTGCCAGCCGCGGCGATGCGGGTATTGCACCGGGATCTGGCCGTCGGCGGTCAGCGGCGGCTCGGGCCGCGGCGGCGGCTTGCGGTTGGTCGGCGGCACGCTCTGCACCAGCATGATCTCGGGCGTTCCGGTATGAATCGCCTCTTCGCGCGTCAGCGTGCGGCGGTAATCCTCGACTTCGGGCCCAAAAAATTGGCTGAGCCGGACGAGCAGCGACGGGTCTTTTGACATCGCGTCGAGCCCCTTCAGGAGCATCAGACCTTCGCATTCGACGAGCGTTTGTTGCAGGAAATCCGGCGCCGCCTCGGCTGCGGCGAGGACCGCGCGCGCGTCGCCGCCGCCTTTCAGGCCGACGATCCCGCCGAACTGAGCGCCCGGTAGCGGGCACGTGATCTCGAATGCGTTGTTCATGGTAACCCTCTTTACGATCGTCATTCCCGTCGGATTGGCGAGCAGAAAGCGTGCCGAACCTTAGGCCTTCGGCACCTCGTCGAGCAGCGGCGTGTTGTCGAGAATGCGCCGGTAGCCCATGCGCGACAGGTCGAGCGTCCGGTAGCTTCCGTAAAGCAGCAGCTCGCTCATGCCGCGGCCGACGGCGGGCGCCTGCATCAGCCCGTGCCCGGAAAAGCCGAGCGCGATGTGGAAATTGTTCAGGCCATCTACCCAAGGGCCGAGGATAGCGTTGTTGTCGAAGCTGTTCTGGTCGTAGTGCCCGGCCCAGGCGCCGGACACCTTAAGCGCTTCGAACGCCGGCACCCGTTCGGCGAGGCCCGGCCAGATCGCCTCGTCGAAATAGTCGTAATCGACCTCCCAGTTGAAGCCGGGCGGCACGTCGTATTTGGTGTTGCCGGTGATGTAGCCGGCGCCCTGCGGGCGGAAGCTGATGTTTTTGCTGATGTGCCGGGTAAGCGGCATCATCTCCAGCTTTTCGCGGATCTCGAAATAGAAGGTCAGCCGGTGCATCGGGTAGACCGGCACTTTCATGCCGAGCTTGTCGCACAACTCCGGGCCCCAGCAATTGGCGGCGTTGACGAACAGCTCGCCCGCGAGCCGCTCGCCGGACTCCAGTTTCACCGCCGTGATGCGCTGGCCGGCGACCTCGAAATCGACGACGCGGTCTTTCAGGTATTTGATGCCGAGGCTGATAGCCTTGCGGCGGAAGCCCATCAGCACGCTGTACGGGTCCATGAAGCCGTCATCGGGCGAATAGGCGGCGATATCGATGTCGTCGACCCGCATCGACGGGAAGCGATGCTTGACGCCCTTGCGGTCGAGCAACTCGATGCGCGCGTCATGCGCGGTCTGCACCCGCCAATTCGCCATCAGCGCATCGACATCGTCCTTGCCCGAGCCGAGCCACAGATAGCCCATACGGTGGAAATCGATCGGCGCCTTCTCGCCGTCGACCGCCATCAGCGTCTCGAACTGTCCGTAGATTTCATGGCCGTACTGGGCCATGCGGATGTTCTCGGGCACCGTGAAGAGCTGGCGGATGCCGCCGGTGGCGCGCGGGCTGGCGGCGAATTCGTAGGTCGGGTCGGGCTCGATGACGACGACATCGGCGGCGTGCCCGGCGACCGCCAGGTGATAGGCGATCGACGAGCCGATTACCCCGCCGCCGATGATGACGATCTTCGCCATTGCCCCGTGCCAATCCTAAAGCATGATCGGTTTGGATCGAACCGTTGGTGCCGGCCCCCACTTGAGCGCTTCGCGCTCTTCCCTCCCCCGTGAACACGGGGGAGGGCTGGGGAGGGGGCTGGCACCAACGGATGCAGTTCGACCGGAACACATAACGCACTAGGCGCCAATCGCGCTCTTGCCGGCGATCGCGCCGCCGCGCATCGCTCCGGCCCGCGTGTCGCCCCATTGCACCGCGTGGCCCGGCGGCAGGGGCCGGGTAAACGGGGCGCTGAGCCAGATACGCAGCAGCACGCGATGCGCGCCAGCGGCCGAGTCGTCGGTGAATTGGGTACGGCCGTGATAGGTGACGTGCTGGTTCATGAACTGGATGTCGCCGACCTCGAACGGCATCTGCAAGCAGACCTCCTCGCCGATCTCGTGGATCAAATCCATCGCCTCGACCTGGGTGTCGGTGAGGCGCGGTACGGTCGCCACTTCCTGCGCCTGGCTGATATAGGTGCGCGAATACTGGCTGGTGAAACTGCCGTCCGGCCCGCGCGCGAAGACCGGCATCGGGAAGGTGCGGTCGTCGCGCTCGGCGTCGCCTTCCTCGTCGAACGGCCGCATCCGCCAGTAATCCTGGTAGAGCACGCGCAGCAGGTCGGGGCGCTTGCGGGCGATCTCGTTGTGGAGCGTCACGCTGGAGACCACCTTTGACAGCCCGCCGGCGATGCCGTTGCTGGCGCAGAGCAGCGCGATGATGTCGGTCTTGTCGGTGTGGAAGCGCAACGCGCCGGTCGAGCGCGCGACGGTGCGCGCCGATTTGAGCGGGCCGGGCCCGTCATAGGTCAGCGCCGCACCGGTGCCGGTCTCGTCCTTGACCTCGCCGAGGATTTCGCCCGCCGCGGTCTGGTACATCGGCGTGCCGAGATTGACGCAGAACCCCCAGAACAGCCGGCGCAGCGTGTCGCGCGCTACGCGCTCGACCGGGACGCCGGAGACGCGCGCCACACCGGGGCCGCGTTCCAGTTGATGGGCCAGCCAGGCGAAAAGCGGTTTCAGCTCCGGCACGGCAAATTCCGCCGCGCCGAACCCGGTCGGGCCGATGCCGCGCGCTTCGGCGGTCATCGCCGCGCGCTCCACCGCCGTGACTTCCGCGACGGTGAGCGTACGGCGCCAGGATGGATCGACCGTCAACTCGCTGCCGCGCCAGGCAGAGGGGCCTTCGATTATCGTCATCTCCGCCATCCTGCAGTCCTCCGGCACGTCATCCGAGAAGAAACCCTCGCTCGCGCCACTATGCGCGATCTTGCCGTCATCGATAAAGATCACGACGCCAGCGGCCGCTGATTCCGCCGCGCGGCACCAAAATTGCTGATGACCCGCGACATTCTTGGTTGCCTCTTGGTTCCTGACACGCTGCAAACTCCCACGCTGCGTCAAAAAAGCGTACTGATCAGCGGCCTGGAAGTCGGGAACAAGTAAAGCGCGTCAGGGGGAGTGGTGATGAACGAAAAGCAACTGCGTCGGCAAATCGAGGAGGTCCGGGTCGGCAAGCGTTCGCGACGGGATTTCATCCGCGAGATGATGGCATTCGGCCTCAGCGCGCCGTTTGTCGCGCAGATGCTGGCGCATAGCGGCGTGGCGATGGCGGCGAGCGAGGCCGCTTACCCGGCGGCGGCGAAGGCCGGCGCCGGTGGCATCTTGAAGCTGCTGTGGTGGCAGGGGCCGACGCTGCTCAACCCGCATTTCGCGGTCGGCACCAAGGATCAGGACGGTTCGCGCATCTTCTACGAGCCGCTGGCGGTCTGGGACGCGGACGGCAACCTGGTGCCCATCCTCGCGGCGGAGGTGCCGAGCGTCGAGTCGGGGACCGTCGACAAGGATTTGATGTGGGTCGTCTGGAAGCTGAAGCAGGGCGTCAAATGGCATGACGGCCAGCCCTTCACCGCCGATGACTGCGTGTTCAACTGGCAATACGCCTCCGACCCGGGGACCGCGGCGACGACGATCGGCGCCTACAAGGACATCAAGGTCTCCAAGGTCGACGACCACGCGATCAAGGTCGAGTTCCAGAAGCCGACGCCGTTCTGGGCCGACGCCTTTGTCAGTGTGCGCGGGATGCAAATTCCGAAACATCTCTTCGAGCAATACAAGGGCGCCAATTCGCGCGAGGCGCCGACCAATCTCTCGCCGGTCGGCACCGGCCCCTACATGTATGTCGACTTCAAGCCGGGCGACCTTGTCCGCGGCAAGATGAACCCGAATTACCATGTGCCGAACCGGCCGTATTTCGACTCGGTCGAGATGAAGGGCGGCGGCGATGCGGTCTCGGCCGCGCGCGCGGTGCTGCAGACCGGCGAGTATGATTTCGCCTGGAATATGCAGGTCGAGGACGAGCTGTTGAAGCGTCTGGAGGAGAGCGGCAAGGGCCACGTCCAGATTTTCGCCAGCGGCAATATCGAGCACATCGAGCTCAACAACACCGACCCGGGCAAGGAGGTCGACGGCGAGCGCTCCAGCGCCAAGACGACGCATCCGTTCCTGACCGACCCGGCGGTGCGCCAAGCCTTCAATCTGCTGGTCGACAAGGCCTCGGTCGAAAAATTCATCTATGGCCGCACCGGCAAGGGAACGGCCAATTTCGTCAACAACCCCGAGCGCTTCGTCTCGAAGAACACATCTTTCGAGTTCAGCGTCGCCAAAGCGGTCGACCTCTTGGAAAAAGCCGGCTGGAAGCCCGGCGGCGATGGCATTCGCGCGAAGGACGGCGTCCGCCTCAAGGTCGTCTATCAGACCTCGATCAATGCGCCGCGCCAGAAGACCCAGGAAATCGTCAAGCAGGCCTGCCAGAAAGCCGGCATCGAGGTCGAGATCAAGGCGGTGCCGGCCTCGGTGTTCTTCTCGTCGGATGTCGGCAACCCGGACACCTATACGAAGTTCTACGCCGACATCCAGATGTTCACGACGACGATGACGCAGCCCGATCCGGGCGACTTCCTGCGCCAATTCCTGACTGCCGAGGCGGCCAGCAAGGACAATAAATGGCAGGGCCGCAACATCACCCGATGGAAGAGCCCCGAATACGACAAGCTCTTCGAGGACGCCAGCCACGAAACCGATCCGGTCAAGCGCGCGGCGCTGTTTGTTCAGATGAACGATCTGGTGATCAAGAACATCGTCGTGATCCCGGTCGTCTACCGGCCGAGCGTCGCTGCCGTGTCCAACAAGCTGCACGTGCGGCTCTCGGGCTGGGACAGCTATATCGGCGACCTGCACAACTGGTACGCCGATGCGTGATCACGCCCGAACGAATCGGTGTTTGAGACGGTGACAGGTTCAGCGAGCACGTTTTCCGCGCGTTGGCCGGACTTGATCCGGCCATCCACGAATAAGCGGAAACTATTCATGGACCCCCGGGTCAGGCCCGGGGGAGGCGCGCCTATCGGGCCATTGGCGCCATGCTGAATTACCTCGTCCGGCGTTTGCTGCTGGCGTTGCCGAGCATCCTCGGCATCAGCGTCGTGCTGTTCACGGTGCTGGCGCTGGCGCCGGGCGACCCGTTCTCCGACCTGGCGAGCGATCCGTCGATCCCGCCGTCGGTGGCGGCCGGCCTCAGGGCCAAGTTCGGTCTCGATGACCCGGTGTACCTGCGTTATTTCCACTGGCTCGCGGCGATGCTGCATGGCGATTGGGGCTTCTCGCTCGCCAGCCGGATCAATGTCACGACGCTGATCATGCAGCGCCTGCCGACGACGCTCTGCGTCATCGGCGTCTCGCAAGTCATCGCGCTGATGATCGCGGTGCCGGTCGGGGTCTATGCCGGGGTGCGGCCCTATTCGTTCTTCGACCAGGTGGCGAGCAGCCTGGCGCTGATCGGCTTCTCGTTGCCGACGTTCTTCACCGGCCTCGTCTTCATCCTGGTGTTCAGCGTGTATCTGCACTGGTTGCCCTTCGTCTACCGCACCGATATCGGCGGCAGCGGCTTCTCGCTCTACTGGGTCTATATCCGCCAGGCGATTATGCCGGTCATGGTGCTGGCTTTGTTCCAGGGAGCGCCGTGGACGCGCTTTGTGCGCGCCGCGGTGCTCGACGTGGTGCGCCTCGATCACGTCACAACGGCGCGCGCCAAAGGCCTCCCCGAGCGCATCGTCGTGCGCAAGCACGTCGTGCGCAACGCGATGATCCCGGTGGTGACGTTGGTCGCCTTGCAGATGCCGGTCATCTTTGGTGGCGCGATCATCACCGAGCAGATTTTCCGCGTGCCGGGCATCGGCTCGCTGCTGATCAGCGCGATCCTCGCCAACGACACGCCGGTGATCATGGGCGTGACCTTCGTGTTCGCCTGCCTCGTCATTCTCTTCAACCTGATCGCGGACCTGCTGTATGGCTGGCTCGACCCCCGCATCTCCTATCGTTGAGGCCGGCGGCATCGTCGTCGCACCAATGCGGGTGCGGCACGAATCGCTGGCGCGCGAAGCCTGGCGCCGCTTCCGTCGGCACCGGCTGGCGCTGGTCAGCGCCGGGATCCTGCTGGTGATGATCTTCTGGCTGGTCTTCGGCACGCTGATCTGGCCGGTGGCGATCAACGAGATCGACTTTTCGGCCATGCAGCAGCCGCCGAGCCTCGCGCACCCGCTCGGCACCGACGATCTCGGCCAGGATCTCCTGGCGCGGATGATCTATGGCGGGCGCATCTCCCTCGCCGTCGGCATCGCGGCGATGCTGGTGGCGGTGTTTGTCGGCGTGTTTGTCGGGGCGGTCGCCGGCACCGCGCGCGGCGGCGTCGACATGGCGCTGATGTGGCTGTGCGACCTGTTCTTGTCGCTGCCGCAACTACCGTTGCTGCTGCTGATCATCTACCTGTTCCAGACCGCGCTGCGCAAAATCATCGGGCTGGAGCTCGGCACTTTTGTGCTGATCGTCTCGGTGATCGGCGGGTTTCGCTGGATGTCGATTGCCCGGCTGGTGCGCGCGCAATTCTTTTCGCTGCGCGAGAAGGAATTCGTCGAGGCGGCGCGGGCGCTCGGCGCCTCGACCCTGCGCCAGGTCGTCCGCCATATCCTGCCCAATGCGCTCGGGCCGGTGATCGTCGCCGGCACGGTCGAGGTGGCGAGCGCGATCATCGCGGAATCCACATTGTCCTTCCTCGGCCTGGGTTTCCCGCCGGACGTGCCGAGCTGGGGCCGCATCCTCTACGACGCCAAGGACTATCTCGATGTCGCGCCGCATTGGGCGCTGTTCTCCGGCGGCGCGATCTTTCTCGTGGTGATGACGATCAACTATGTCGGCGACGGGCTGCGCGACGCCCTCGACCCGCGCCGCGTCATCGGCTGACGCCGTGCTGGCTCGTGGTTTGTTCACCTCCACCCAGAATTCGCCTCCCCCGGGCTTGACCCGGGGTCCACGTCTTCATCCTCGAACGTCCGAACAGAAAGACGTGGGTGGCCGGGTCAAGCCCGGCCAAGGGGAAACAATGGTAGCTAATTGTGCGGCCTACTACGGTGCCTGAAGCACTTTTGGAGATTCGCGGGCTGAAGACGCATTTCCGCACCGATGCCGGCATGGTGCGCGCGGTCGACGGTGTCGACCTGACGATCGGCCGCGGCGAGACGCTGAGCGTGGTCGGCGAGTCAGGCTGCGGCAAGACGGTCACCGCGATGACCGTCCTCAAACTCATCGCGATGCCACCCGGCAAGATCGTTGAGGGCAGCATCCTGTGGAAGGGCCGCGACCTCGTGCCGCTCGGCGCTGGCGAGATGCAGCGCATCCGCAGCAAGGAAATCGCCATCATCTTTCAGGAGCCGATGACCTCGCTCAACCCGGTCTACACCGTCGGCGACCAGATCGCCGAGGTGGTCCGGCTGCACCAGGACCTCAACCGGCGCGAGGCGATCGACAAAGCGATCGAGATGCTGCGCCTGGTACATGTCCCAGCGCCGGAGCGGCGCGTGCACGAATACCCGCACCAGCTCTCCGGCGGCATGCGGCAGCGGGTGATGATCGCGATGGCGCTCGCCTGCAGCCCGGAGCTCTTGATCGCCGACGAGCCGACCACCGCGCTCGACGTGACGATCCAGGCGCAGATCCTCGACCTGCTGGCCGAGATGAAAGACAAATTCGGCATGGCGATCATGCTGATCACCCATGCGATGGGCGTCGTCGCCGAGGTCGCGCAGCGCGTCGCGGTGATGTATGCCGGCCGTGTTGTCGAGGAGGCGCCGGTCGAGGAGCTGTTCGCCCGCCCGCTGCATCCCTACACGCAAGGGCTGATCCGCTCGATCCCCCGCCTCGACAAGGGCGCCAAGGGCGTTGGCGGCCGCAAGCGTCGGCTCGATGCGATCTCCGGCACCGTGCCGAGCCTGCTGACCCCGCCGCCCGGCTGCCGTTTCGCGCCGCGCTGCACCTTCGCCAAGCCGAGCTGCACCGAGGCGGTGCCTGAACTGCGTACGGTCGGCCCGAACCACAAAGTCGCCTGCATCCTCTATCCGGCGGCGGCGACATGAGCGATAGCCAAGGCTCGGCGCCGCTGCTGCGCGTCAGCCATCTGGTAAAGAACTTTCCGGCGCGCGGAACGCTGCTGCTCGGCGGCGTCGGCGAGCAGGTCCACGCGGTCGACGATATCAGCTTCGAGATCGGCGCCGGCGAGACGCTGGGCCTGGTCGGCGAGAGCGGCTGCGGCAAGTCGACGACCGGCCGCTGCGTGCTCCGCCTCATCGAGCCGACCTCGGGCGAGGTCTGGCTCGAAGACAAGGCGGTCTATGAGCTCGAGGGCAGGGCGCTGGCCGGCGCGCGGCGCGACATGCAGATCATCTTCCAGGACCCCTATGCCTCGCTCAACCCGCGCATGACCGTCGGGGCGATCATCGGCGAGGCGCTCACCATTCATAAGCTCGCGCAGGGTCGCACCCAGTTCGAGGACCGCATCGCCGAGCTCTTGCGCCTAGTCGGGCTCAACGCCGATCATATGCGCCGCTACCCGCACGAATTCTCTGGCGGCCAGCGGCAGCGCATCGGCATCGCGCGCGCGCTGGCGGTGTCGCCCAAGCTCATCGTCTGCGACGAGCCGGTCTCGGCGCTCGATGTGTCGGTGCAGGCGCAGGTCATCAACCTGCTCGCCGATCTGCAGGACGAGTTTCACCTCGGCTATCTGTTTATCGCGCACGATCTGGCGGTGGTGCAGCACATCTCGACGCGCGTCGCGGTGATGTATCTCGGCCGCATCGTCGAAATCGCCCCGGCCGAAGAGCTCTACGACAACCCGCTGCATCCCTACACCGAGGCGCTACTCTCGGCGGTGCCGGTGCCCGACCCCACCCTGAAGAAACAGCGCGTCCGGCTCGAAGGCGACATTCCCAGCCCGATCAATCCGCCCTCCGGCTGCCATTTCCACACGCGCTGCCCGATCCGCGAGCTGCCGCTATGCAGCACCGAAAAGCCCGAACTGAAGCAGACCGGCGACGGCCATTGGGTCGCGTGCCACCTCCGCTCGTAGATGTCGATCCAATTCGGAGTTACCTCGCGCCTTGGCCGGGGCAAGCCTGGGGGAGGGCAAAAACAGGACGGGCCGCAGCCGCAGCGGGCGAGACGCCCGCGGTCCGGGGCTACTCGATCGGGATAAAGATCGAGTGGCGGATTTTGTTTTCGATGTGGTCGGAGAGATGGCCTTTGCCGTGGGTGTCCTCGACCAGGATGATGTCGCCTGCCTTGATAAAACGGCTTTCGCCGTCGCTTGCGGTGATCTTCACGCCGGCGTCGAGGTTGACGATGTATTGCCGGCGCGGCGCCGGGTGCCAGGTGACGTTGTGCTCGGCCTCGGTCTCGCGAAAGATCACCCCGGTCGCCGGGAATTTCTTCGACAATTTGCTGCCGCGCCGCTCCTCGGCCCAGTCGATCTCGATGTCGCGGAAGTGCGACTCGCCGTTGTCGTCGGTGTAGAGGTTGTGGATCTTCATGCGCGCCTCCCTTATTCCGCCGCGGCTTTCGCGGGTACCTCGTCGCGGGCGAAGAGCGGCATCACCTCGCGCGCGAAGCGGCGCATGCTGTGCCGGCCGCGTTCGCCGCCGCCCGAGCCGCCGCCGTTGACCAGCACATAGCCGACCCCGGCGGCGCGCAGCTCGTCGAGCTTTTGCGCGATCTGGTCGGGATTGCCGTACATCGCGCTGCCGCGGTTGACGGTATCGGGGTCGCCGGTGGCGCGGTCGGGACCGCCGTGGACGGTGCCGTCGGGGCGCGTCGCCAGCTTCAATTGCCGCACGCGGTTGGCGAGGCGGCGCTGCAGCGCGGCCTCCCTGTCGTCCTCGCCGTCGCAGACAAAGAAGGCGCGGGTGACGCCGACCATTGTCGGGTCAAAGCGGCGGCCTTGCGCCTCGACCGCGGCGCGGTAGGCGGCGATCGATTTGCCGACATCGGCGGGCTGGGCGTATTGCCCGAGCAGCAGGTTGTAGCCCTTCTCGGCGACGCGGCGCACCGATGACTCGCCGCCGGCCCCCATCCAGATCGGCGGATGCGGTCGCTGCGCGGTCGGCGGCTCGACGACGATGTCGTCAAACGCCCAATATTGGCCGCGATGCGAGAACGGCTGGTTCGAGGTCCACGCCTTGACGATGATGGCGAGGCATTCGTCAAAGCGCCTGCCGGCCTCGTCCATGTCAACGCGGAAGCCCTTGAACTCGTTGTAGCGGTAGCCGCTACCGACACCGAAATCGAGCCGCCCGCCCGAGAGGAGGTCGAGCGTCGCCGCCTGCTCGGCGAGCAGCACCGGGTTGTGCCACGGCAGCACGATAACCGCGGTGCCGAGCCGCAGCGTTGTGGTCCGCGCGCCGAGCCAGGTCAGCAGGTTGATGGTCGCCGAGACCTGCCCGTAGCCGGTGAAATGATGCTCGACGACAAAGGTCGAACGAAAGCCCAGCGCCTCGGCCTCGACATTGTAGTCGATAAAGTCGCGGAACCCCTCGGCGCTGTCGAATTCCGCCGCATCGGCGCTCGAAGGCCGCCGCGCCGCCGCGCTGCCGAACAACCCGAACTGCATCTGCGCGCTCCTTTAGGTGCTGAGTGCAGAGTACGGCCGTAGGCTGCGATGTTCAAAATGCCTGATGATTATCGCGGCGATATCGGGACGGCATTCCGGCGGCGAAAATTGATGCTGGTGTATTTTTCAACGGTGTTTTGACACTTTTTTCAACGGTCGTTCGTTCGGTGACGTCGTAATTGGAGCGAGCCTCTTCAGGGGAAGGAGATTATGGCTCGCATCATCTGGAGTAGACCCGGCAATCCCACGGCAGCGGTCGCGCGGGCCCTCGACATCACGCCGCATCAGTTGAGTCGCGCCCTCCACCGGGTGAAGGAAAACGCCAGACTCCGGCCGCGTGACAATGTTAGAATATGGGATGATGGCACGGTGACAGATGAGCGAGACGACTGGGTCGGTAATCTCTACGACGAAATCTAAAGCAGAGACGTTGTCGGCTTTCGCTGGCCTTAACTTCGCGGGTGACCGACTTGATCCGGTGCGTATTACGCAGATGCTCGGGGTAGAGCCGACAATCTCCTATCGAAAAGGCGAGATGTATCTGCGCAGCCGCGGTCGCGAGGCTCGCGGGCGCACCGGCCTCTGGCGCCTGTCGACTGACAAGCTCATCAACAGCCATGACTTGAATGAACATCTGACCCGCTTGCTTGATATTATGTTTCCCGGCGGTAGCACAAAATTTGTCGAGCCTTTGCGCGCGCTGATGCGCCAATTCGACCTCGAAGCGGATGTCGACTGCTTCTGGTATGGCGAGCACGGCGCCAATTTGCCCGAGATATCGGAAGAGATGCGCACCAAATTCGCGCTGATCGGCGCGACGATCGAGACCGATTTTCAGACGGATTAGGACGCCGCGCGCAACTTGCGCCGGGCCGGGCGTTTTGCGGCGAGCGCCAGGCGGCCTTCGTCGGCCATTTCCTCGACCATGGTGCGGATCGTACGGGCGATGGCGTCGCGGGCGAGTGAGGCGTTGCGGCTGGCGCGGACGCCGAGCGCCAGGGTGCGGAACACACCGGTCTCGGTGATGCGGTGCGCTGCGAGCAGGCCGCGCGCCGCCTCGCGCGACACCGAGGAGAGCGGCAGCACCGCCGCGCCGGCGCCTTGCGCGACCATCAGCCGGATCGTCTCGTGGTCGTTGAGTTCGGTCTGCACGTTGAGTTCGATCTCGTGCCCGGCGAGCAGCGCGTCCATCGCCGCGCGCAGCCCGTCGCCGAGGATCAGCGGCGTCGCGCCCAGTTCGTCGCCGTCGACAATGCCGGAACGCACGCCGGGGCGGGTGACCAGCACCATCTCCTCTTCGGCGAGCCGGGTCGACTGGACGAGGCGGCTGCGCGACAATTCCGACAGGAGGGCGATGTCGACGCGGCCGTCGATGACGAATTCCTCGAGGCGCACCATGCCGGCATGCATGACCTTGAGCTCGATCATCGGGTAGTCGTGGCGCATCCGCGCGAAGAGGTCGGGCACCAGCACGGGGCAGAGCGTGGGGGTGATGCCGAGCACGATCTTGCCGGAGGGGTGCGCGTCCTGGGCGCGGATTTCATCGCCGGTGCGCTCGATGTCGCGCAGGATGCGGGTGGCGCCGTCGAGCAGCTTCTGCCCGGCCTCGGTCAGCCGCACGCCGCGATTGGCGCGGGTGAACAGCGCGACGTTGAGCTCGTCTTCCAGCCGCTGCACATGGCGGGTCAGCGCCGGCTGCGCGACATGGAGATGCGCCGCCGCGCGGGTGATGCTGCCCAATTCGGCGATGCGGACAAAATAATGCAGGCTGCGCAGTTCCATCCCGGCACCCCAGTCAAAAACCAACCCATCATACTGTAGCCATGCCTAACCGGTATGGGGCGGATCAAACAACAGTATTTGTTGGATGGCGGAACGCGGCCTAGGGTTGCGTCAAGGACAATCGCGCGCGCAAGAGGCAGAGCTATGGAGTTCGGCTGGTATCACGAGTTTCATCGGCAGGTTGACGGACAATCCGACGCCGATGCCTTCGATCAGGGGTTCGAGCAGGTCGAGGCGGCCGACCGCTGGGGGCTCGACGTGTTCTGGCTCGCCGAAATCCACCAGCAGGCGCGCCGCTCGGTGCTCAGCGCGCCGATGAACGTCGCCGGCCAGATCGCCGCGCGCACCAAGCGGATCAAGATCGGCACGGCGGTGCATGTGCTGCCGCTGACCCATCCGTTGCGCCTTGCGGAGGAGACCGCGACGGTCGACGTGGTGAGCCGCGGCCGCTTTATCCTCGGCGCCGGGCGCAGCGGCAACCCGCGCGGCTACGCGGCCTATGGTGTGCCCTATTCGGAAAGCCGCGAGCGGTTTTACGAGACGCTCGAAATCCTGAAGAAGGCGTGGACCGACGAGACGTTTTCTTTCGAGGGCAAATACCACAGCTTCAACGCCGCCAAGGCGGTGCCGCGGCCGTATCAGCGGCCGCACCCGCCGATCCGCATCGCCGGCGCCAGCGAGGACACGTTCCCGATACTCGGCCGGCTCGGCTACCCGCTGTTCGTGTCGGTGCGCAGCGGTTCGCTGGTCGGGCTGAAGCCCGACCTCAAGGCCTATCGCGAGGCCTGGGAGGAAGGCGGCAATCCTGGCAAGCCCGAGGTCTATCTGCGCCTGTCGATGCATTGCGGCGAGACGGAGGACGAGGCTCGAAAAGAGGGCGAGCCGAGCATCATGGCCGGCTACAAATCGCTGATCGAACGGCTCGAAGGCTCGCCCAACGCGCGCCGCCGCGCCGAGGTCGAGGAGGTGAAACGAGCCACCTATGACGACGTGATCCGCGACAAGGTGATCGTCGGTGAGCCGGATACGGTGGTCGAGCGGCTCAAGGAGCTGGAGGACGAGCTCGGCATCGACGGCATCCTGTTCGAGCTCAATTTCGGCGCCGCGATCCCCGCTGAGATGATGATGCGCTCGCTCAAGCTGATCTGCCACGAGGTCATGCCGAAATTCCAGTAGGGCACCGGCCCCCGCGCATCAGTTGCATCCCGCGGCTTTCGCCGAGGCAGGCGCTGAGACGCGCCTATTGGCGCCCCTCAGAGTCTGACCCGAAATTACCTTTGTCATTCCGGGGCGGCCCGCAGGGCCGAACCCGGAACCCATGAACACGGTCGTGTCCCAAGTGCTCGCGGGCGTTGGGACATGCTTTTCGAGGTCTGTGTGCATGGGTTCCGGGTTCATCGCTGCGCGATGCCCCGGAATGACACGGACAAACGCCATCTTGCGAATGCCTCAAACGCATTTCCAGTCAGGCTCTCAGGATGACGGCGACCTGTTGATGGCATAAAGATAACCGCGTCATCCTCGGCCTTCGCCGAGGCAGGCTCTGAGGAGCCCACGTAGCGGGCATCTCGAAGGACGCAAAAAAGGTCATCTAGGGAGGGCTGCGATGCGGCGATTGTCGTGGACGCTATTGGGTGCGTTGATGCTCGCGAGCCTGAACCAGCCAGCGAACGCTCAGACCGCCGGGATCTATGCGCTGACCTACTTCGACATCGTGCCCGCGGATTTCGACAAGGCCGCGGCGCTGCTCCGCCCATTTGCCGCCGCGACGCGCAAGGAAGACGGCAATGTCGAATTCACCTTGCTCGACGAGATCGGTCGCGGCGGTCGCATGGCGATTGTCGAGGCTTGGCGGGACAAAACGGCGCTCGACGCGCATGGCCCGGCGGTCAAGGCCCTCGCAGAGAAACTGCAGCCGTATGCCGCCGCGCCGTTCAGCACGCGGCAGTTCCTGCCGCTGTCGATCGCCGCGCCGCCGGCCGAGGCCAAGCTCGGCACGGCGATGTGGGTGTTGACCCATGTCGATGTGTTCCCGGCCGGCAAGGACGAGGTCGCGGCGCTCGTCAAATCGCTCGCCGAGGACAGCCGCAAGGATAAGGGCGAGCAGCGCTTCGATGCGCTGGTGTGGGACGGCCATCCCAATCATTTCCACCTGATCGAGGCCTGGACCGACCACATCGCACGCGAGGCGCACGCTTACGCGGCGCACACCAGGACGTTCCGCGGCAAGCTCGTGCCGTTCGAGGGCGCGCTTTATGACGAGCGCCTCTATGAGGTGGTGCGGTAGGCGGGCCGTTAGCTCAAGGCGGTGCGTCCTTCGAGACGCGCCTCGCCGCCGTTTCGAAGGACACGCTGGTCGCCTTGCAGCCGCGAAGGCTAATCGACCGCGGCGATCATCTCGATCTCGACCATGGCCTCGGGCTGGGCGAGGCCGCTGATCTGGATCGTCGTGCTGGTCGGGACGGCGACGCCGAAATGGCGCATGCGCACGTCGCGGCATTGGGAAAAAGCCGCGTAGTCGGTGACGAAGGTGTTGGTCTTGATCACGTTGGCCCAGGTCGCGCCGGCCGCCTTGAGGCAGGCATCGAGGTTCTTGAAGGTCTGCTCAAGCTGGGCCCGCATACCGCCGGGAACGATATTACCGGCGCCGTCGCGCCCGAGCTGGCCGGCGATGAAGATCAGTTTCCCGGTGCCGCTGACCGTCACCACATGCGAGTAGGCCGCCTTGCCCTCCTGCGTCCGGACATCCATGCCCGGCGGCTGGAACCGTTCGATCTTCAAAGCCATGTGCGTTCTCCCCGGCAGTGTTCATCCGCGATCGCATTGCGGTTAGCATCGCCAGCCGAGGAATCCAAGCGGGAGTGATGCCGATGGCGATCGAGAACGACGTTGCGCAGCACTACGGCAATAGCGGGATCGCCGAGCGCATTCTGGCCGCGCTGCGCGCGGCGAACGGGCCCGATACGCCAGTCACGGTCGATGCGCTGTCGGTGCTCGACCATTTTCACGGCCGCGGCATCGTTGCCACCAGGGAACTGGTCGAACTGCTGAAGCCGCAGCCCGGCGAGCATATCCTCGATATCGGCTCGGGCATCGGCGGCCCGGCGCGCTGGTTTGCGGCGAAATGCGCCGTAAGGGTCACCTGCGCCGACCTGACGCCGGAATTCTGCGCCGCGGCCGAGGCGCTCAACCGCGCCACGGGACTTGCCGACAAGATCACCATCAAGCAGGGCAGCGCGTTGGCGCTGCCGGTCGCGGACAACAGCTTCGATCGCGCCTATTCGCAGAATGTGATCATGAACATCGCCGACAAGCGCGGGTTCTACCGCGAGGCGTTTCGCGCGCTGAAGCCGGGCGGGGTGCTGGCGCTGTCCAATCTGTGCCGCGGCGCGGCCGGGGAGTTCATCTATCCGGTGCCATGGGCCGAGACCGCGGCAACCAGCTTCCTCGCGACGCCGGACGAGATGCGGGCGGACCTGCTGGCGGTCGGGTTCGCGATCGTCGTGTTCAACGACACAACGGAAGAAACGCTGCCGGCGACGAAGCGCAACCGCGAGCGTCTGGAACGGGACGGGCTCGGCGCGCTCGGCACGCATCTGATCATGGGCGAGCGGCTGCGCGAGATGCAGATCAACTCGGCGCGCAACCAGGAGGCCGGGCTCGGGCGGACCATCGAGGCTTTGGTGAAGAAGCCGGGTTAGTCGCTGCTACTAACCCCTCTCCCGCTTGCGGGAGAGGGTGGCTCCGGGCGTTGCCCGGAGACGGGTGAGGGTAACGGCGCAGGCAGCCCTCACCCTCCCACGCCTTCCGGTGCGGTCCCTCCCTCTCCCGCAAGCCCGCAAGCGGAAAGGGGTATGATGCTCAAATGGAACCGCCGGTGCCGGGCCGGCACCATCGTTTCAACCTGAACGGATTCCGCTCTAATTGTTTGATCCCAGACTTTGATGGTGCAGTTTTCTCGCCGGCATGGAGAGAGGCACTATGGACCAGGTTCTACACAGCTGCGCCACAACGACAGAGGCAATCCGTCGAGCGATA
>CAVZUA010000017.1:0-56515 GCA_963778385.1 uncultured Alphaproteobacteria bacterium
CCCCATCCGCCAGCGCTGCAATCGTTGCGGCAGATACCTTCTAATACTCGAAGCCATAGGTGAGGCCGATACTGCTGCCGGGGTCGTTTTCGGGGGTGACCCCGGTCGCCGGCGTGCCGCCGGTGCCAAGCGTGGTTTGCAGCTTAAGGTGCTTGGTGAGATCGATCTGCACCTGCGCCTGAGAGCCGCCGGACGTTCCTTGCCGGGCACCGACATAGACGCCGTTGGCGACGTATTTGCCGGCCTCGACCGTCGCCCCGCTGGTGCCGCCGGAGCCGCTGCCGACCGACAGCCGGTCGAGACCGAGCCCGCCGCGCACAGAGGCGAGCGGCCCGCCGCCACCACCACCGCCGCCGAACGAGGCCAACCCCTGCGCGATCGCGGCGATCTGGAATGGGCTCAGCCGCTGGGTGCTTTGGCCGAACAGCAACTGGCCGAGGATTTCGTCCCGCGGCAGGTCGGGCGAACTGGAGAGTTGCAGCTTCGGGGCGTCGGCATAGCCGGTGATTTTCAGCGTCGCGGTGATGTTGTTGGCCGTGGTCTCGGCGACGAAATCCAGCGTCGGGTCCAGCTTGCCGGTGACGCCGGTGCCGCCGAACGCGACCTTGCCCGAACTAAAGGTCAGGGTCTGTCCGGCCAGGCTGAAGGTACCGTGGCGTAGGTCGAAGCCGCCATCGATCGTCGGCGCGGCGGAGGTGCCGCCGATCTTCAGCGTCCCGCCCATTTCGGCATCGAGACCATGACCGCGCACAAAGACCTGGCTTGGCGCATCGATCGTCAGCGCCAGCCCAATCGTCGGGCCCGGCACCGCGGGCGCCGCCGGCTTTGTCCCTGGCCGCCGCACGTTCAGGACGGCGGTACCTTGCGGCAGGCCGTCGGGGACGTTGATGCTCGCCTTCGCTACATGGATCGAACCGCCCGCCGTCAAGGTGCCCGAGACATTGCCGCGCAGCGTTAGGTCGGCATCGGCGGTCGCGCTCAAGAGATCGCTCTGGAGAAGCTCGGCGTTGTGGGCGGTGATGGTGAGCGACACCGGCAGGTTGGGCTGCAGCACGCCGACCGTGCCGGCGACCGACAACGTGCCGGCGCCGGCATTGCCGTTGAGCTGCACGATCCGGATCGTGTCGCCGTCGGCTTGCAGCGTGCCGGTCAGGTTGGTGAGATGGAAGCCCTGGACAAAATCCTGCACCTCGCCGCGCGCGAGCCGCATCGTGCCGCTGGCGCGCGGCGCAGCGATCGTGCCCGCGATACCGAGCTCGACCGCCGCTTGGCCGCGCGCGGCACGGCCGTCGGGGGTGAGCAGGGGGTCGAGCACCTTGAGGTCGGTATTGCCGCTCAGCCGCAGCGCCAGCGGCGCGGTCGGCTGAAGCGGCGCGGTTCCGGTAAGCGCGAGCTGGATCGCCGTCCCCGCCGTGAAATGCGCGTCGATGCGGGCGGCATCCTTGGCCAGCGTCGCGGTGGCGTTGACATCGGCGGCGGGCATCCCGCCGGCGGCCCCGTTCATAACTCGCAGGCCGCGTCCGGTCAGGCGCAGCGTCCCTTCCGGCGCGGCGAGCGTACCGCGCAGCTCGGCATTCAGCGCGAAGGTTCCGGCGGCGTTGAGGTTCGGCATGAACGGCTTGACGAGGGCTGGGGTCACGTCCCGGACCGATGCCGTGAAATTGAGCGCAGGCGTGATGCGTCCCGACGCCGCCACCGTCGCACCGGCCATGCCGAGGCGCAGCCCTTCCACCGCCAGTCCATTGGCGAAATCGAGGCGCGCCGGGGCCAGCAGGCGCAGCGTCTGGCCGCTGTAGCCGGCCTCGAAGGTGCTGATCTGGAGATCGTGCTGGGGCAGCCGTGCGTTGGCGGCCGCCAACAGCGTCGCGGAACCTTGCGGCAGCCGCAGGTCGGCGGAGAGCTTCAGCCCGAGCGCATCCAGGCCGCCGCTAGCGCTCAGACGGGCATTGCCGGAGATAGGCCCTTGCCGGATGCCGTCGGCGCTGGCCGTCGCGGTCAGGGTCGGGCGGGCCAGGGGATCGGCTATTTGCGCGTCGAGCGTCAGCTGATCGATGCCGCTCGAATTTGCCGCCAGGTGCTGCCCGACGAGATGAAGCCGGAGCTGCGGCTTGCCCTGCTGTTCGATGGTGTCGAGCGCGGCGTCAAGGCTGCCTTTTACGGCCAGCCCGATCAGCGGCGCGAGGTCGGACAACGCCGCCATCCGCAAACGCAGATGGCCGAGCGGCACCGCGGCGCCCGGCGCGAGAGCGAGCTTGCCCTCACCGCTCGCGCTCTTCCATTGCAGGCGGTCGAGCGACAGCGCGAAAGTGCCGTCGCTCGCCCTTTGCACGGCGGCGGCCAATTGTAGCGGCGAACCCGCAAGGTTGCCTGCCGCCTCGATCTTGCCCGATGGCGCCGCCGGGAGGCCCTGCGCCTCCAGCGATACGGATAAATTCTCTTTGGGCAAGCCGGCGATGGCGGCGGCCGCGTTGATCCGCGCGCTGGCCGCGAGGTCCTGCGGCGAGCCGCTGACGCGGCCTTGGGCCGAGAGCGTGCCAGCCACCGTCGTGGACACGGCCGAGAGGTCCGGCAACGTAGCCCGCCAGTCGAGATCGACAGCGCCGCCGCGTGTCGCACCCTTGGCGGAGACATCGAGCGCCTTGCCGTTGACCGCGAGATTGTCGAGCGTCACGTCGCTACCGCGCAGGTCGCCGGCGAGTGCGAGTGTCGCGTGGTCGCCAATGAGCGCGACAAGCGCGGGTGGGCCGCCGGTGAGGGCGATCGTGCCGTTCGCGTCGATATTGGTGCCATCGTTCTGTTGCGCGACTTTGGTCATCAGCTCCAGGCGGCCTTGGACATCGGCGCCCGCGATCGCGGCGTAAGGTGCGAGCGACGGGATCGACATCTTGACCGAGCCGGTCAGTGCACCGGCCGTCATCATTTCGCCCGACACCGCGAACAGTGGATGCGACAAGGTGAAGGTCACCGGCCGGCGGGGCGCGGTGAGCGCCGCCTGGGCGCGCAAATCAAACGGCGCGGCGGCGAACAGATCAGGCGAGGCGCCGGGAATGCGCAGCCCGGTCGCCGATGCCGTCAGCTCGACCGTCCCGTTGTCGTTGTGGATATCGGCGGCGACCTGCTCGACCGAGCCGCCGCCCGCATGCAGCGCCACGATGTCGAGGCGGCCCTTCACATTGGGGCTGGCAAAGCTGCCGTGGAGATGCGCGCCGAGCTTTACAGACTGCCAGCTCAGATCGGGACGCGGGGTCATCGCGGGCGCCGTCGCGGCGACATCCAGGTCCAGGGTCTTGCCGGTCAGATCGATCTTTCCCTGCCCGTCGCTGTAGAGCGGACCAGCGGAGACCGTGAACCGTACGGCCTCGGCCTCGCGTGGACCCTCCAGTGATGCGGAGACCGAGAGCGGGCCCAACGCCGGCAAACCGGCGACGGCCGAAACCAGGCCATGCGCCGGCTCCGCCAAAGTGAGCTGCCCGGTGAGCTTGTCGCGGCTGACCGAACCACTGAGCCGATAGGTCCCTTGGCTGTCGAGCCGCTCGCCGTCGAGCGTGACGCGGCCCTCCTCCGAGGATTGGAGATCCAGGCCTCCCTTGATGCGCAGGCTGGCGGCCACGCCGGCGACCGGCGCCGCGAGGTCGAGCCGCTCGATCTCGAGCCGGTCGATCGCGATGCCCACCGGAAGGCTTATGCCGCCGCCCGAAGGCGAGGCGCTGCCCGACTCCGGCGATGCCGGGCTCGTTGTCGGCAGACGGGCAACTGCGACCCGTGCGGCGGCCAGCGTGTCGACCTTGGCCTCGCCATACAGCAATCGCGACGGCGACCAGTCGAGCCGCGCCTGCTCGATCGTGAGCCAGATGCCCTGCGCGTCGCTCACGACGATGCGGTCGACATGCAACGCGTCCGGGAACCGTCCCCCCAGGCCGTCGATTGTTGCCATCCCATGGCTCAGGTCCGCGACGATCCGCGCGATCAAACCGCGGCCCGGATCGGTATTGGCGCCAATCAGCAAAACCACCAGGCCGAACAGCGGCAGGCCGATGATCAGCGCCAGCACCACGAGCGCGATCTTGACCAGCCGCCGCATCAGAATGCCTGCCCCAGGCCGAGATAGACCTCGAACCGATCACCGCCCGGCGGCCGATTGGCCGGCACCGCGACATCGAGCCGGACCGGACCGATCGGCGTATAATAGCGCAGCCCGGCGCCGAGCCCGACCCGAAGCGTGCCGCTGAACGGTGCGTTTTGGGCACTGACCTGGCCGGCATCGACAAACGCCACCGCGCCAAAATCGCCGAAGAGGCGTTGGCGGAATTCGACCGTACCGGTATCGATCGCGGTGCCGCCGATCGGGTTGTTGTCCGGGAAGAGCGGGCCGATCGATTGGTATTTAAAGCCACGCACGGTGGCGCTGCCGCCACCGTAAAAGCGCTGATCCGGCGGCAGGTCGAATTGCCCGGCGCCCTGGACGCTGCCGATCAGCGCACGCAGCGCCAGGACGCTGCGTCCGGCGGTGTCGAACCAGTAGCGGCCGAGATCGAAATAGGTCGAGCCGGCGGCCTGCAGGATCGCGAAGGTGCTCGTTTTATGCCCCAGCGACAGGGTTGGCGTCGCGGTGACGGTGAAACGGGCGCCGTGCGTGGGGTCGAGCAGCGGGTTGGCGAGCCCGGTATTGTCGTATTTCGCGGTGAACGGCACGGCAAGCAGCGTGTAGTCGCGGCTCACGCCTTGCTGAACGATCTTCTCCTGCTCGCCACTTACGCCGAGGCTCAGCGTCCATTCCGGCGACAGCTTGCGGCGGAGCGACGCGCCCACGGTATAGGCGCGCTGATCATACGCATCGAGGTCCTGTTTGAGGGCCGCGGCGTCGAGTTCGAGCGTCTGGTCGCGCCGGAGAAAATCGGGTTTGAGGAACTGGGCGCTGATGTCGTAGCCAATCCCTTTGACGGCGCTGCCGCCCAGCCCGGTGCCCGCCGCCGACAAGTTGAGCTGCTCGGCATTGCCAAAGAGATTGCGGTGCGACCAGGTGGTGGTGAGGCTACCGCCGAGATCGGTCGAGAACGCGCCGGTGAGGGCGACAACGTGCTCCGGCCGCTCCTGGAATGAGTAGATGATCGGGATCGTGCCGTCGGGCCCGATCTGCGCACTGGCGCTTGCCGAGACGCTGGAGAAGACGCCGAGAGAGGCGAGGTCTTGCCGCGCCTCGTCGATCTTGCTCGGTTGGTAAAGTTGCCCCGGGTTCACCAGCAGCCGCTGCCGCACAAAACTCTCGTTCACCGCATCGAGCCCCGTGAGCCCGATCGGCCCAATATTCGCCAACCGGCCCGCTTCGGCCTTAAAGGTCACGTCGACCTTGTGGCTTTGCGGGTCGAGCGTGGCATCGGGCGCCTCGACCGAGGCCAGCGCGTAACCGTCTTCCCGCATCGCCGTCAGCAGCCGCGCGCCGCCGGCGAGAACATCGGAGGCCACCGCGGGCTGTCCCTCAGCCAAGCCGAGCTTGGCAACCGCGTCGGGCGGCACCTGACCGGTGATGGTGATGCGGCCGAGATGGTAGAGCGTCCCCGGCACGGCTTCGACCTTGACGGCCACCGATTTCCCCTCGGGCAGCGCGGTGAGAGTCTCGACCAAGCCGGGATCGTCAAGCGGCCGGCCGTCGAGATCGATCTTCACTCTCCCGTCGTAGAAGCCGAGGCTGCGCAGGGCCGTCGCAAATCGGTCGGCGTCCTGCTTGGCGCGGATGACGAGGGCAACGGGCGAAACCGGCGCCTTCTCGCGCAGCGACTGTAGTTGAGACGTCTCTTGCAGGGCTTTGTCGAGGACCGGCTCTCCGGTTTCCGCGATCGTTACATCATAGGCTTGGGGATCCGCGGATCGCGCGGCCTCATCCCCGAGGGCAAGCAGGCCCAACAGGGTCAGCGTGACGACCTGTAGACGACGGTTGATCGGACGCCCCTATAAATTCCCCATTTCGTGAGCCTGGAGCTCATGAGCAGCCAGCGCTGAAGGACTCCCCGGGTGGGAAATTCGTGACCGGGATCAAAGAGATTACCTCCCCCGAAGCAATCCCGTAACAGGCGAACCTCCATTCAAGCACAACAACGAAGCACCAATTTCGTTCCCAACGTGATGTCGGCCACAAGGCTGTGGGCGCCGGAACGCCGGTCAAGGAGAAGTCTCAGGGCAAAAAAGCGCGCAGTTTTCGGCGAAGCCATGCGCGGAGCGCGAGGCGCGGGATCACACCGGCTAACCCTCGACACGCGGCGTCACGTCGTGGCGTATTCGGTGATGATGCGGTTGAACGCGTCGGCCGCCTCGAATTGCACCCAATGCCCGGCGTCGGGGACGACCGAGAAGCGCGCGCCGGGCTGCACCTGCTGCAAGAGGAGCCGCCGCTCGTCGACATGCGGGTAGGCGGTTGCATCGCGCTCGCCCCAGATGCCGTCGAGCCGCGCGTTGATGCGCGGCAGCGCCTCCACCAGCGCCCCCGACCGCGAAAAGCGCCGGCTGCGCATGCGGGCGCGGGCGTGGTTGGTCTTTTGCAGCCACAGCGCCAGCTCGTCGATCTTGGCCGGGTCGTGGATCATCAGCTGGTTGAGATTGTAGCGATGGGTGGCGAACTCCTGCTCGTCCGTCGCGTCCGCCGCAACCCGCTCCAGCGGCGTCGGCGAGCGTTCGAGGCCAAGACCATTCGAGCCGACGACGGTGAACGCCTTGAGTTGGTCGCCGAGCTGCGCCGCGACGACACCGCCGATCACCCCACCAAACGAGAACCCCGCCAGATGCGGCTTCGCTCCCTGAGGCAGCACGATGTCGAGCCCGGCGACGACGATCGAAGCGAGCCCCTCAGCCGTCCACGGCTCGGGCGGGGTCGCCGACTCGCCGAGGCCAGGCATGTCCACGGCGATGACCGTGAACTGGCGCGACAGCACCGGCACGTTGCGGATCCAGTGGGTCCATGAGCCGTAGCCGCCATGCAGCAACACGAGCGGCGGGCCACTGCCCCAGATGCGCCAGACCAGCGAGCCGTCACCGCAGGGGGTTTCGACGCGCCGCGCCTCGGCGCCGATGCGGGTGACGAGTTCCTTTGTCTGCTCGCTGACAATCGCCACGGTTTCCGCCTCATCTGAGTTCGACAGCGACGCTGATAGCCGCTTTCGCCGCCTCGCGACAAGCGCGGGATACGCGTGGCGTCCCGGCGCGTTACGAGGGAAGACGAACCGACTTTATCTTCGCCTTCACCGATCCATCCGCCTCGCCGGCGGCCTTGGCCAATGCGGCGTGCAGCACCTCGCTCGGCCACGCTGCACCGACCGTCTGCTCATAGGCGTGGCAAGCCTGCAGCACGCCAAGATCATCATAGAGCGGCCCCGTCACCATCAGGCCGATCGGCAGCCCGTCGGCAAAGCCGCACGGGATCGAGGCGGACGGGTTGCGCGTCAGATTGAACGCCCAGGTGTAGGTCAGCCAGTCGCGGTAATTTCTCGGGTTGGGCTGGCCATCCTCGCGCGGCTCGGCATAAGCGGCGGCGATCGGCATGGTTGGCGACAGCAGGATGTCGTAGCGGTCGAAGAATTGTCGCAGCTGCGCGCCGAGCGCGACGCGCTTCGCCAGGGCCTCGACAAGCTGCTCCTGCGTAACGGATTCGCCGAGGCGACAGGCCTCGACGAGACCGGGATCCATCAGCGGCACCTTGTCGGGCGGCATCGCTCGCAGCAGTGCCCAAAAGCCCGCGAGCGCCAGGGTCTGAAACACTGGCAGCGGTGACTCCGTGAAAGGATCGGCCCGCTCGACGACGGCTCCCAACTGGGCAAAGACTTGGGCTGCCGCCTCCACCGCCGCGCGCACCGCCGGCGACGGCTCGGCATAGCCGAGCGTCGGCGACAGCGCGATGCGCTTGCCCTTCATCGAGACGGCGGCCAGTTGCTGGTGGTAGACGACGCCGTCCGCCGGCAGGCTGTACCAGTCGCGCGAGTCCGGGCCCTTCATGGCGTCGAGCATCAGGGCTGCATCCGCGACGCTACGCGCCATCGGCCCGACATGCGAGACGTCGCCGAACGCCGAGGGCGGATAAAGGGCGACCCGGCCGAAGGTCGGCTTCAACCCGAACACCCCACTAAACGCGGCAGGAATGCGGATCGACCCGCCGGCATCGGTGCCCACCGCCAGCGGGCTGACGCCTGTCAGCAAGGCCACCGCGCTGCCGCCGCTGCTGCCGCCGGGCGTACGCTCCAGGTTCCACGGGTTGCGGGTGACGCCGCTGAGCGGCGAGTCGGTGGTCGGTTTCCAGCCGAATTCCGGGGTCGTCGTCTTGCCAAAGAAGACCGCATTCGCCGCGCGCAGCCGCGCCGTGGCCGGCGCGTCCTCGGTCCAGCTCTGCTTCGGATCGATGGTGCGCGAACCGACAAGCCGCGGCCAGCCGCGGGTCAGCTGCGTGTCCTTGATCGCGACCGGGATGCCGTCGAGCAGGCCGCTCGGCTCGCCTTTCTGCCAGCGCGTCTCGGACGCGCGCGCCGCGGAGAGCGCGCTCTCCGGGTCGTACAGCACGAAGGCATTGACCGCGCGCTCAAAGGTCTCGAGCCGGCGCAACGTGGTTTGGATGACGTCGACCGGCGACAACTCCTTTTTGCGATAGAGACGTAGCAGCTCTGTCGCCGACAGATACGCCGAGTCATCGCTGGGCATCGTCACCTCCACCGCCGCAAATCGTCATCCTGGCGAACACCGCGATAGCGAATCCGGACCTATGTCGTCAGGACGAGGTTGCGCAGCGCCTCGCCGCGCACGAAGCGGTCGATATTGCCCGCCACGCCGCTGAGGCGCCGGTCGCGCGCACCGTCGGTCGCGCTCGAGCAATGCGGCGTCATCAGCACGTTGGGCAGCTCGTGGAACGGGAAATTCGACGGCCGCGCGTTCGGCTCGGCCGGGTTCGGGTAGCGCCACCACACATCGAGCGCAGCGCCGCCGATCTTGCCGTCGCGCAGCGCCGCATAGAGTGCCTCCTCATCGGCGATCGCAGCCCGGCCGATATTGATCAGCAGTGCCGTCGGTTTCATCACCGCGAGGCGCGCGGCGTTGATGAGGTGGCGGGTTTCCGGCCCGAGACCGGCGGCGATCACCACGATGTCGCAGCGCGGCAACATACGATCGAGCTCGGCAAGCGGGTAGATTTCCGACGCGTCGCCGTTGTCGACGACGGGGCTGCGGTTCGCGGCGATGACCTCGCAGCCGAAAGCCGCCGCGCGTTTCGCGGTCTCGCGGCCGATCTTGCCGTAACCGACGATTCCGACCGTCTTGCCAAGGATTTCGCCATGCAGCGGCCCGCCGCCGGCGCCGCCGCCCGACCACGAACTCTGATCGCGAAAAGCGGTGGCGATATCGACAAGCTTGTGGCTCAGCGCCAGCATCGTCATCAGGCAGTATTCGGCGATCGCCTGCTCGTGCCCGTCGACATTGCAGACCGTCACCCCTTGTCGCAGCGATGGCAGATCGACCATGTCGAGCCCGGCCGCCGGCGATTGCAGAAACTTGAGCCGCGGCGCCTCGGGAAAATCCTTCTTCCAGACATGACTGACGACGATCTCAGCCTCCGCCAGGGCGGGGATCAGCCGCTGGGCATCGCCGATGTCGAACAGGATGGTCGGCTCGATCTTTTCCGTGACCTTGGACAGGATGGTCTTCGCCACCTCGGGCCGCGCGCCGAAATTGCCGACAAAAGAGACTTTCATACGCAAAAATCCTCACACCGTTGCCACGAGGTTGATCAGGCTGTCGCCGCGCACGAAGCGGCCAATATTGTCGGCGATCTCGTCCCAGCGCCGGCGCACCATCCCGGCGGTCCAGCCGGAATTATGCGGCGTCACGATGACGTTCGGCAGTTCGTGGAAGGCGTGGCGCGAGCCGCGCCGGTTGGGTTCGTCCGGGCTCGGGTATTGCCACCATACATCGATCGCCGCGCCTCCGAGCTTGCCGCCGGCCAGCGCCTCGTAGAGCGGATCTTCGTCGATCACCTGGCCGCGCGCGATGTTGATGAGGAAGGCACCGGGCTTCATCAGCCCCAGCCGCCGCGCGTCGAGCAGCCCGGTGGTCTCCGGCCCGAGCGCAGTGCAGATCGCCACCGTGTCGCAGAGCGGCAGCATCTCATCGAGAGCGGCGAGCGGATAGATGTGCTCGACATCGGCGTCCTTGTCGCGCGGGCTGCGGTTTGCGGCGAGGATACGGCAGCCGAACGACGCCGCACGCCGCGCGACTTCGCGGCCGACCCGGCCGTAACCGACGATACCGAGCGTCGAACCGCGCACCTCGCCGTGCGGCGTGCCGCTCTGCACCCAGCTTGTGGCCCATGAGCCGTGATCCCGAAACGCGCCGGAAATTTGGAAGAAGCGGTGGTGCAACGACAGCAACGCCATCACGACGTATTCGGCGATTGCGGTCTCGTGGCCGAACGAGTTGCACACCGCGCAGCCCTTGGGCAGCGAGGCCATGTCGAACAGCTCGACCCCGGTCGCGACCGACTGCACTAGGCGGAATTTCGGCGCCGACGGAAAATCGGCGAACCAGCGATTGCTGACCAGGATGTCGGCGTCCGCCGCAGCTGCCGGCAGCAGCGAACGATCAACCGGATCATTGATAATGATACAGTCAAGCGAGGACGGCAGCTCGTCCTTGATGCCGGCATGGGTGTCGGCGGCGACCCCGCCAAGGAACAGTGCCTTCACGGTTGCACCGCGTGCTTCTGGAGAAAATCCTCGCGCACCGTAATCCCGAGGCCCGGGCGCTCGGGCACCTCGATCAGCCCGTCGCTGACCGGAAAGCTTTCCTCGACAAGATCGTGCAGCAATGGATTAGCCCCCAGCGAATATTCGACAATGAACCCGGCCGGCGATGCGGCAGCAACCGCAAGCCCGGCGGCGAAGGCCGGCGCGCCGGCCCAGAGATGCGGCGCAAGCTTCAGATTATGAGCGCTGGCGATCGCCGAGATGCGCATCGCCTCGGTGATGCCGCCGCAGATCGCCAGATCGGGTTGCATGATGTCGACCGCCCCCAGCGCCGCGAGGTCGCGGAAATCGTGGCGGGTGAATTCGCTTTCGCCGGCAGCGATCGGGATGTCGGTGGCACGCCGCACCTCGGCACAGCCGGCCTTGTCGTCGGCGGTCACCGGCTCCTCGAACCAGGCGATGTCGTCGTTCTCGACCAGCCGGCAGAAGCGCTTTGCCTCGGCGACCGACAGCGTGCCGTGCGCGTCGCACATCAGCCCGATATCCGGCCCCAGCGCCTCACGCGCGGCGTGCACGCGCCGGGCCGAAGCACGCGGGTCTCCGTCGATGACGCCGACCCGCATCTTCACCGCGCCAAATCCGCCGCGCTTCACATAACCGGTGAGCTCGTCGCCGATCTTGTCGGCCCCCTGCCAGCCGCCCGAGGCGTAAGCCGGCATCTGCGCCGAGCGGCGTCCGCCGAGCAGCCGCCAAACCGGGACGCCGAGCGACTTGCCGAGAATGTCCCACAACGCACAATCGACGCCGCTGATCGCCGAGATGGTGATGCCGCGCCGGCCGAGCACCGGGAATACCCTGCCCTCGCGCAGCGCATAATGGCCGCGTGTGCCGCTGTAGAGCGTCTCCCACAGCCGGGTGATGTCGCGCGGGTCCTCGCCTTTGAGCAGCGGGCCGAATTCGTCGTTGATCAGCGTGGTCAGCGCCTGGTTCTGCGCCATGCCGCCGACCTGCGCCTTGGCCTCGCCCCAGCCGGTGATCCCGCATTCGGTCTCGATGCGGACGATCGTGCCGTCGAACGACAGCGTCTTGCCGAAATCGCTGGTGTGCTGGCGTTCCGGCGGGATCGGGATATGCACCCAATGCGCCGCGACCGATTTGATCTTCATCGCCGTTTCCGCTACCGAGAACGTCGGGGTCAGTCTGTCGTGGTTTGAGGTGAAGGTGAAGCAGATCGTCGTATTGGGAGCCGGGTTCGCCGGGCTGATCGCCGCGGTCGGCGCGGCGCGCAAGCTCGCGGAGTTGAAGATCGCGAAATCCGATGTCGCGGTGACGATCGTCAATCGCGACCCGTGGCATTCGATCCGGGTGCGCAATTACGAGACAGACCTCAGCGATGTACGGGTGCCCCTCGCCGAGGTGCTGGAACCGATCGGGGTCGACCTGGTGATCGGCGAGGTGAAGGCCATCGACTGCGCCCGGCACAAGGTCACCCTCGCCGGACGCCCGGCGCTGGGGTACGACCGGCTGGTCCTGGCGCTCGGCAGCGAATTGGTGCGCCCGCCGATCCCCGGTCTGACCGAGCACGGCTTCGACATCGACACGTTCGCGGCAGCCGAAAAACTGGCGGCGCACCTGTCCGCCTTACCCACGCGCCGAGCCTCGCCCGGTCGCTTCACCGCACTGGTGGTCGGCGGCGGGCTCACCGGCGTCGAGATGGCAACCGAGCTGGCGCCCCGCCTGCGCGAGCTTGCCGGCGGCGAGCCGGCGCGCGTCATCCTCGTCGACCGCGCGGCGCTGATCGGCTCGAATATGGGCGACCAGGCCTGCGCGGTAATCGACGAGGCCCTCGCTACGCTCGGCGTCGAGACACGACCGGGAGTCACGGTCGCGTTGGTCGATGCCCACGGCGTGCGCCTGTCGACCGGCGAGGCGATCGCCGCCGAGACAGTGATCTGGTGCGCCGGGATGCGGGCCAATCCGCTCGTCGCGGCGCTCCCGGGCGAGCACGATCGCTTCGGACGTGTCGCCGTCGACCGCTTTCTACGCGTGCCGGCAGTGCCCGACATCTTCGCCGCCGGCGATGCCGCCGCGGCACTGGTCGATGGCGAGCACGCCTCGGTGATGTCGTGCCAGCACGCACGGCCCATGGGCCGGATCGCCGGGCATAATGTCGTCTGCGACCTCGTCGGCGAGCCGATGATCCCGCTCGAGATCGGCTATTACGTGACGTGTCTCGACCTCGGCGCCTGGGGCGCGGTCTATTGTCAGGGCTGGGACCGCACGGTGACTGCAACGGGCCCAGCCGCAAAAGAGACAAAGCAAACCATCAACCGTCAGCGCATCTACCCGCCGCGCTCGGGCGACCCGGCGGAAATCCTTGCCGCCGCTGCGCCCCTCATCCAAGCGCCGCCTCGGCAATGAGCAGCGATTGCGAGCTGCGACGGCCGATGCCAGGATCGCTTTTTGACGCAATAAGGAGACCGGTGATGACCGAATTTCACTATGACCATGTCCACCTCCGCAGCCCCGACCCCGAGGCGACCGCCGCGTGGTACGCGAAGATGTTCGGCGCCGAGGTCATCCATGCGGTGATGTCGAACGGCATCGAGCGCACGGATATCCGGCTCGCTGGCGTCAATCACTTCATCGCCAAGGTGCCGGATACCGCGGACCTCGCCGAAAAGCCGGAGAACAGCTTTGTCGGGCTCGACCATATCGGTCTCAGGGTCAACGACATCGACGCGGTCTGCGCCGAGCTGAAGGCGAAGGGGGCGGAATTCACCACCGAGCCGAAGACGATCCGGCCGGGGGTACGCATCGCCTTTGTCCGCGGACCGCAGAACGTGCTGATCGAGCTGTTGGACCGGGATGTCGGCTGAGGTTAGAACAATCCCAGGAATTCGGACGGTATCTGCAGCAGCTTGCTATCCTGCAGGAAGGCGCCGAGGTAAATCTTCTCGACATCGTACTTGACCGTGTCGAGAAAGGCCTGATCGAAGCTGCGGTCGGCGAAACTCTCCCAGCCGGTTTGCAACTCCCGGCCGAGAACGGCGGTGCGCATCTGCTGGATATGCGCGATCCCGGTATCGCAATAGCGTTCCACCTCGGCATTGCCCGGCGCGCTCGCCCTGAGGTCCGCGAGCCATTGCAGGCGACCGGACATGTCAGTGTATTTGATGTGAAAGAGGTAGAGGTCGCGCAGCACCGGGAAGACCGTGGACCCGTGAAAACCCGAGCCCCATTCAATGGGGACGGAGGTAATGCAGGTCTTGTTGAGCGACGAACTGCGAAACGCCAGTTTTCTTTGCTGCACGAGGATCGGGATACCCGGGTTGAGCAATGGCTCGTCGTAGCCCTCGATGACCTCCAGCCCCCGGCCGGTCATATAGGGACGATCAAGCGTCTCGATATAGGCCGCCAGGTCCGGCGCCTGGCGCGGGTCCGGGGCCAATATTTCGTCGATGTCGCAGCGGACGACATAATCGTACGACCCGAGCAGCGCCCGGACGAGAGACGAGATCACCCGGCAGCGGACCGGATCATTGTAATTCTCAGGAACCTCCCATAACCCGCCTAGCTCGACGTGGTCGAACTTTGACGACAGGCCACGGTAGGTGACGACGTACAAATGGCGCGCGCCGAACAGCAGCGAATAGTAATTGTGCCAGACGTGGAAGAGCTGATCGGTCGAAATGGTATCGCCGATAACGGCTATGCGCTTTGGCATGATGAAGGGTCGTCCCAGTGTCAGATATCGGGGTCAGCATCTTCGACGGGTTCGATCAACTCAGCGAACTCCACGTCGGCCGACCAGATTGAGTCGGCTTCCTTGCACATTTGCAGCCAAAGATCGTACGACGGATTGTCGACCGACAGTCGGTCGATATAGCCGATGATCAAGCCGCGCTCGATATGTTGCAGCATTGCGGGAGGATGCGCGTCATCGGCCGGTCGAACAAACAACAGACGGTTATCGCCATAATCGCGCAACGCCTGCCAGATCGGCCGCACCTCATCATCGGGGGCCGAATCCTGGCAGGCGTAGACCCAATGCTTGCGCGCTTCGGTCAGGTCGGTCAGCAACTTGTCACGCAGGTACCCCAAGCGGCGGCAGATGAGCCCGAAGGTGCGATCGCGATCACTCCCGCTTTCCCGCAAGTGGGTGTGCATGGCCAATAGGTAACGTGTGTCCTGGGTGATCCATTCACCCCGACTGGCAAAGAGCACGGTATTTTCCGGCTCCCCAACTCCTTGAAATTTCGCACGCAAAGCGGCGCATAACAAGCCGGGTGGCGTGTGGGTAAACCGTAGTAAACCGAGTGGGTTGGCGCCAAAGTACCATTGCACCACCCCGAATTCGGTGCCGTCGCCGAGCAACTCGAAACGGAGCAACAAATCCTCCCGGCTTCGGTCCGGCGCCAGCCTCAACAAGGCATTCTCGAGCCCGTGATCCTCGGCGGCGACGCGGCCTAGCTCGCTTACAATCGTTCTGACTCGATTATGTCCTTCCGGGTGATCGGGGAAACGCTCGCGAAACGCGGTCCACCGCTTCAACGCTTCCCGCAAATCGCGTCGCTCGGTCGGAATTCGCGCAAATTCGGCATTTAAGCCCGCATGCTCAGGGAATTTCTCGAGAGCTTGGCGTAAAAAAGCCTCGGCCTCATCCAGACGACCAAGCTCGCGGAGCGAGCCGCCAACCCCCATATGGCTGATAGGGTCGATGCTCAACCGCTCCAAGCAGACATTCCAACGCGCAAGCGCCTCAGCCCAGTCACGCCGGACCGACGCGAGGCGTGCATACGTCCCGAGGACATCACCGCTCTGCGGATGACGCTCGACGCCTTTTCGAACGATTTCGTCGGCCTGGTTCAACTGCATCTGCGCGAGCTGGCTCAACGCCCTTCCCACCCCCGCATAACCGCTCGGGTCGTCGGGAAAACGGTCGAGGAACGTCTGCCACCGATCGAACGCCGCGGCCCAATCGGCGCGGCGCTCGCCGATACGCGCGCGCGTTGCCCGTATAGCACCGTCATCCGGGTGCCGCTGAACCGCGGCAGACAAGATTTCTTCGGCCTCGTCGGTCCTGGACAGCGCCTGCAATGCTACAGCGGCAAAGACAAATCCGCTGGGATCGTCCGCGAACTGGTCGCAGTACGCCGTCCAGAGTCTCGCCGCCTCGGACCAGTCTCCTTGCTCCTGTGCCGCTCGGGCCGCGGCAACGGCGGCGTTTTGATCGTCGGGACTTTGGCTCAACTCATCTCGCGGCATCGTTCCACCCGCCAGTATCGGCCCGCCGCAGTACGATGCTTTTCACGGCGGCCTCGGAGCCAAAAACGAGAAGTATCGCTCGATCAGAAGTTGTAGCTCTACTTCAACGATATTTCACCATCAATGTCATTTATGTGCGCATGAGCGTGTTCTTCGCGTCAGGTCGGCGGAGGGACGAAAATAACGCTCGCGTCTCAGGTTACCAACCCTGCGTTGCCTCTGATCGTGACTTCACCGGCCGGGGTCTCGTGCATGACCAGGGCGGCGGGGGGACGGCACAAATTGTCGTCGATCCTCACCTTACGCACGTTTTGAAGGACGATGGCCGGGCCGGTGCGCCGCTCGATCCGGTTGCCGGTGATCTGGACGTCCCGCGCCTCGCCGACCTCGATCGCGCTCCCGCCGCTGTCGACAATGACATTGTCGACGATCTTGATCCCGCGGCCGAGGACGCTCGAAATCGGTTCCTCCGTGCCGCTGGATTTTACCAATGACCGTATCCGAATCGCACCGCGCGGAATCTCCGCCCGGCCGGTGCCGTGAAAGCGGTTCCGGGCGATCGTGACGTCACCGATCGTCGGTCCATCCGCGAATTCGGTGTCGAAAAGTATGAGGATCGCCTCGTAAAACTGGTTCGCAAAGGAACAACGCTCGATCACCGTATTCCGGTGCGCCAGGATCGCGCGCGCACGGTTGCCCGGAAATTGGCAGTCGGCGATGGTGACGGTTGCGACTTCCGAAGTGTCGCAAAGGAAGTCTCCCGGCGCGAGGCTGTCTGGCAGGTCTTCACTGAAGCGCAGCCGTTTGCCGATACCCTCTACGATCTCCCTTTCGCCCAAGGACGCGAGAGACAGGCGGTCGAGAAACTCGACCCGGTCGCCTGGTACCGCCAGGTCGGCGTCGCCAAGCGGCTCGTGCCCCGGTCGGTGAACAACAATGGTTCGTGCGTCGATGCGTTCGGCGATGACCAGATTTCGTCCATGTACGTTGATGCAATCGTCGCCCAGGCCAGCGAGGTAACAATCACGGATGTCTATCTTTCCACGGCACCATGCGAAGTGCAGGCCGTCTGCACAGGTCGACATCAGCCGTATCGTGCCCGGGCGCGGTTCGATGCGGAAGCGCCTGATGGTTATGTCTGTGCTGCTGACCGCCAGCAGCGCCATGCCCGGCGCCGCGTATACGGTGACGTCGTCGATGCGGACGCCCCTACACCCGAAAACCCGGAACGCTTCAGTTCCGTAAACTTGGTGTCGCACGACGACTATGTCACCGAGATGCAGCGGAAGCGGCCGCTTGAGGATCAATCGAAGCCGCTGATGTTCCACCAGGCTCACCGCTTCCACTACCCGGTATACGTCGACGCCGCGCATCGTCATGCGTAGGGTGCCGCGCTCATGCGTGGTGATGGCTTCGACCTTTTCGGAGCCATCGACCGGAAATTCGTCATCTATTCTGATATCAATCGCCCAGCCACCCGGACTTATCGAGACGATCTCGCCCTGCGAAAACGGTGGTCTCGGCCAATCGATCGTCAGTCCACGCACGAAAAGCCCGTCGCAATCGCTGAACGCGGCAGGAAAAGTTTTGCCTTGCAAATTGAGCGTCGCCCCACGGCCATCGACGGTCAATTCTTCCATCGCCTCGACCTTTATCGCGACGTCGGTGCCGATCGCGAAATTGTAGACACCGGGCGGAAAGAGAAGTGTGACGCCGCCACGCTTCGGCAGGTGGGCGACGGCCGCGTTGACGCCTGCCGTGGCATCATCCGCCCCCGGAACTGCTCCGTAATCGGCGACAGAAACAACCGGCTTGGTTGACGCACGAACCGGCCTTGTCAGCAAGCTGATCAAGGCTGCCACAACACCGCGGCGGGTCACACCCACTCTCATCAACAACTTACTGGGAACCTACCGATAAAGACGCGACAATTATTCTTCACTACCCTCTTTTTACTTTCCTTCATCTACGCCAGATCACGTGGTTTGGTTCCCTCAAGTATCATGCTTTCGAGATCGAGATACCCGTCTGGCATCCTCTTTACGTTTTCTAAATTCTTGAAAAAATTATGTTCGCTCCTCAGAATATCGCACTCTTTTATATTTATAAATCCTGCTAATTCCAGCGCCAATCGAAGAGTCTCACGATCATAGATAAATTCATGCCCCCAGGCTCGTACGAACGTATTAAAAACAAAACCGGGCAGCGGCTTTGGGAATTGCGGTTTACACAAACCGACAAAATATCTAATGTAATTGTCTTCCAAGGACGTTCTATCGTGCGAAAACAGGTTCATCAAAAATCCAATAGATGGTGTAACAACACGGATCACCCCCATCGGCCGCAGCACACGAAATGTTTCCTTGAGCATAGATAATCCAGCTTCAAACGAAAAATGCTCGATAGAATGCTCAGAATACGCACAATCGAAAATATCTGGCGGCAAAGGAAATTCTTTAGTAATGTCCATTAGATATATATTTTCGCGATGTCGTGAAATATCAGTATTGAGCCACCCCTCTTTGGTATTAGAGCCAGATCCGAGGTGCAGTTTATAAATTGCGTTAGTTTCCATATAATTCTGCAATACCGCATCATTATCATGCACCATGTCGCGCCTCTGATAAGCGTACGTACAAACCAAATCGTATTTTATACACCCTAGGATCAGGATGCTATCCGCACGTACTCGGAAAGCGGCCGGTATGCTTTAGAAGCCCGTTGCTCACTCGGATTGTTCCGCCAGCCGAAAGGCGTTGCGGCAAATCTCCACCCAGCAATCCAGGGACAGATCGTGCGCGTTCTCGCTCGGCGCGAAACGGTCGATATGAGCTTTGAAAAGACCCGGCCTGACCTGTTCGACCGTGCCTGCGCGATGACCGCGGTTCGCCAATTCGACCCACAACAGGGATCCGGGACCATAAGTCCGGAGGGCTGCGAACAAGCGCAACGCGTCTGCCTTTCTCAGCGGCGCCATCGCGTGATACACAAAGATCTTCCGCCCTTCCTCCAAATCTTCGAGCAGTTTCCGGCGCAGAAAGGGCAGCCGCATCGTTTCGCGCTGCCTGACCTGCTCGGCGTCCGCCTCATGCGCCAGAATCCAGGGATGATAGAGAAAGCCGAATCGCCGATCGACCACCAGGTATTCGGACCCGTTTTCGGAGACCTCCACTTTAACCTGGTCCGGCTCTCCCATACCCTCAAAGCGGCTCTCGAGGCCGGTCAGCAGTTTTTCCAGCGGCGCGCTGGCGAAGCGCAACAAACCAAGAGGCTCCGCCCCGCACCGGCGCTGCGCCAAGCCAAACTCGCAGTTCTCGCCGAGGCTTTCAAACCGCATCATCAATTGGTCGGGTGGCAAGGCCGAGGATTCGGTCGACCCCCCGGTCGCAACCGTACTGCCGGCTGCTTGCTGTTCGGCTTTGTCGAGCTCGCGGAAGAAATGCAGACTTTCGAAGGCGAAGGCGATTTCGCGATGGTCCGAAGCGCCGTTGACGCCGCTCGGCTTCGCCGCGTCGGGATGCGTGAATTTTATCGATACCGCTTCTCGCCCGGCGAGGACCGACCATGGCACCGCGCAGTCGACAAGCGCGACCTCGCGTAAGGCGAACTCGCCGATCTGGGCCCCATTGACTGAGACAACGAGTCGCTGGACCTCCAATTTGTCTTTCCAGACAAACGGGCCAAGCTCGATCAGCAGGCGATATGCGCCGGGTTCCGTGGGCTGCGGCAGTTCCAATTCACTCTCGCGGCCCAGCGTCCAGGTATGCCGCGGCTCGGCTTGGCTCCATCCTGAACGGCAGAACGTGCCGCCGTTTCCGGCGACGCCGAAATTGATCAAAAGTTCTTGACCGCCGCTTTGCATAAACGACCACTCCCCGGCCGTTCTGATGACTTTGCCCGACGCCCGCGGCGCGACGGCGCCCGTTGCCGCTGTTGCCCGGCCAGTCGGGCTGACTCAGCGTACGTGGCCTATCATCGCCAATTCACTAAGGACGTTCCCCTATCCGGAGCGGCGCACGGCGCTCGACCCGACACAGATTGTGAAATCCCGGTACGTAGCGCCAGCGATGCTATGCGGGCGGGTAACCCGTGACAATTCAATTACGGTTGAACGAGAGTGCGGCCTGGAGCTGGCGGATCGGCGGCGCCGCGGCAGATGGCCGTGGCCGCCGAGGCACCGGACATGGTATTGGTCCGGCTCGATCATCGGCAAAGCATTCGGTTTATGGTCATCGTCACTGGGGGCGGCGGATTTATCGGCTCGGCGCTCGTCTGGGCGCTCAACGAGGCTGGGGAACGGGATATCGTCATCGTCGACCGCTTCGGCAATGACGACAAATGGCGCAACATCGCCAAACGCGAGTTTTTCGAGATCGCGACGATCGAGGGTCTTCCGGCCTGGCTCGACAAGTTCGGTGCCGAGGTCGAGACGGTATTCCATCTCGGCGCCAATTCCTCGACCACCGAGACCGACGCCGACCACATCATTGCAACCAATCTGAACGCCTCGATCGCGCTGTGGCGCTGGTGCGCGATGCACGGCAAGAAATTGATCTACGCATCGTCGGCGGCGACTTACGGCGACGGCGCCGAAGGCTTCGACGATGCCGGCGGCTATGCCGAATACCAGCGGCTGCGGCCGCTCAATCTGTACGGTTGGTCGAAGCATGCGTTCGATCTATGGGCGATGCGCGAGGCAGCGAAAGGTCATGCGCCGCCGCTGTGGATCGGCCTTAAGTTTTTCAACGTCTTCGGTCCCAACGAGTACCACAAGGACTTCATGATGAGCCTAGTGGCGAAAAACTGCGCAAAAATCGCCGCTGGAGAACCGATCCGCCTGTTCAAATCGCACCGGCCCGGCGTCGCGGATGGCGATCAGAAGCGCGATTTCGTCTACGTCAAGGATTGTACCCACGCCATTTTGTGGCTATGGCGCCACGCTCGCGACAGCGGCGTCTATAACATCGGCAGCGGTACGGCGCGCAGCTTCCGCGAATTGATGGAGGCGACGGGCGCCGCTTGCGGCAGGCCGGCGCAGATCGAGTATGTCGATACTCCGCCGGAAATCCGCTCGAATTATCAGTATCTGACGGAAGCGACGCTGACCCGGCTGCGCGCCGCCGGTTACAACGCGCCGTTTACGCCGCTGGAGGAGGCGGTCAAGGACTTCGTCACCAACTATCTGACGAAACCCGATCCGTATTTATAATCCCTGAGCGTGGCGTGCGATCGACAGTGCACGCCGGCACAGGGCGATCCAGCCATCGAGCGACAGGGCATGTGCGTTCTCGGCCGGCGCGAACCGGTCGATATAGCCTTTGAGCAGCCCCTCGCCCAAGGCCTCGACAGTTCCTGCGGGATGCGCGGCGTCTTTCCGTTCGACCCACAGCAATGTGCATGGGCCGTACCGCCGCAACTCCTCAACGAGGCGTGACATCAATACGCGCGAAAGCGGCTGCATGCCGCGATAGACGAAGATTTTATGGCCCTCTTCGAGTTCCTCGATGAGCTTGCGCCGCAGCAGCGGCAAGCGTTTGGCCTCACGCGCCAGGACATCCTCGGGCACCGCCTCACCGACCAGCGACCATGGGTGGTAGAGGATCCCATAGCGGCGATCGAGAACGAGATATTCCCGGTTGTCCGCCGAAACACGAAGTTCGGTCCGCTCCGGGTCGCCCAAGCCCTCAAACCGATGCTTCAGCGCGGCAAGCAACGCCGCAAGCGGGGTACTTGCAAAACGCAACAAGCCGAGCGGCTCGGCACCGCAACGACGCTGCGCGAGACCGAATTCGCAATTCTCGCCGAGGCTTTCAAATCGCATCATCAGTTGATCGATGGGGAGCGCCGACGGGTCGTCGGGGGGCGATCTTGTGTCGTCACGGTCGGCGGATAGGCTCGGGCGGTCCGCAGCGCGAACCAGGCTCACAGTCTCAAATGCCAAGGCGATCTCGCGGTGATCAGGCACCTGGTTCACGTCAATCGGCCGCGCCGCGTCGGGATGGGACAGCGTGACCGAGATCCAGTCGCTGCGCGCAATCAATCGCCATGGCAGGGAGCATTCGATGCTCCCGCCGCCGGTGATCGCAAAGCTGCCCACCTCGTGATCGTTGATCGCGACCAAGAGGTGCTGGGTTGTCAGCCGGTCCTGCCAGAGAAAGGGGCTGACCTCAAGCACGAGCTTGTAGGCGCCGGGAAGCGCCGGTCGGGGAAATTCCAAGGTGCTTTCCCGACCGATCGTCCAAGTGTGCCGCGGTTCCGGGTCGGCCCACCCGGCACGCCGATAGGAAGCGCTGTTGCCCGTCCAACCGAAGTCAATGACAAGCGCATCGCCGTCGTCTGCAGCGGTCGCATTACCCGGGTCAGCCATGTCAAACCTTGCTGGCTATTACCCGTACCAGGTCTCCGACGGACAGGAGGCTGTCAAGTTCTCTGGTGTTGAATTTGATGTGATACTGGCCCTCAACAGCGAGAATGATTTCGATCTGCTTGAACGAATCCCAACCTTCGACGTCCTTCGCCGTCATCGCCGATGCGAGCTTGATGTCGTCGCGCATGAATACATCATGGAAGATGTTTTCAAGCGCCGCATAGATATCGGCTTCCGCCATGAAGCTCAGCCCTCCGTAACCTCGATAAACGTGCTCGCCGGGACAAATGTCGGAAGATCGAGAACGCTGCGGCTGCTGCCGTCGTCGCGGATCTCTGCGAGCACGAAGCCCAGCTTAGGATAGTGGTCTCGCACCATTCCCATATTCGAGATTACTGTTAGTATTTTCAATCAGATAAAGCTCGATATCGCAAACTGGGTAACCCATGGGCAACAGCTGGCTCGCATTTGGTGCCCGACGATCATTTTCGATAGCTCAATTCGCGGGTCTCGATGGCGCGCCTTGCAGCTCGGCAATGGTCCGGCGGATGAAGCCATAAGCTCTTACCATCGAGGTCACCGCGTTCGAGCATCACTTCGGCATGTCGGCAGCTTGCCGTCGCGGATTTCGCCCTCGACGCTGCGGCCGTCGAATGCCTATGTTGACAGTTTCGACGACGTCGCAGTCCGCGATCGCGGGTCTACGCGAGCCCTGCCGCGCGGGCGGCAAGCTCGATGCGGATGCGGTCCATCACCGATTGCAGTTCCTGGCCTGTCACGTTAATGCCTTTGCCCTGCTCCAAGTTGCCAGCGCCACGATCAGCTTTTCAGTCGAGTGGTCGGAGATCGTCTGCCGATCCCTTGCCGTCGCAGCAGTCGATCGTTCGGTCGAACATGCCGCCTCCTCACAGGCCCGAGAGACGGTCAGACCCTAGCGCGGCGCCCAGGTCCGCACGCATCGGCGACGCGACACAGAAATCGAAAATGACCTGGATCGAGACAGCAAAACGCCCTCCATAGGTTTCCCAAGGAGGGCTGACATTCGCGCGACCCGTTTCGTTGCCGAATGGCCGCATCCCCTTTCGGGAACCACCTTGCCCGGGAGGCAGGTTGGCGAGGGCGTCAGCCCCACTCTTGATGCAATTCCAGATCTAACCCAGTGGCGTGGGAAAATCTACAAGCCATCTCCGAGCGGGGAGCTTTGGTGTCGCTTCGCTCCCCACGTGCCGGATTAGAACCCTGCCCGCGTCCCTCGTCCCGGCTTCAAGTCCCTCGCCAGCCGCCGCGCCTCAGCGATTGGGCAGGAGTCATCAATTTGGCGACCGTATCGTTAAGGTGCTGCCCGCCCTATGCGGCCGACCCCAAAGCGGCCGATATGACCCTCGCGCTTCGAGTTAGGAAGCGTGCAATCGGCAGAGATCTGGTGGTCGATGACGGGGCGGCTTCGGCCTAGGTTGATAGACCTCCCTTCGCCGCTGTCATTCCTGGTAGATTGTCGCAGCCAATTCAACCGTTGCGATACAGCCAGCGAGGGGAGGGAACGATGGACAGCGACATCGGGCGTCGGATTGTTGCCGAGTTTTTTGGCACGTTCTGGCTGGTGTTCGGCGGGTGCGGCGCGGCGGTGCTCGCCGCCGGGTTTCCCAATCTCGGGATCGGCTTTCTCGGCGTCGCGTTCGCCTTCGGCCTGACCGTTCTGACTATGGCCTATGCGGTCGGCCATGTCTCGGGCGGGCATTTCAACCCTGCGGTTACGATCGGCCTGTGGGCGGCCGGTCGTTGCGCCAGCATGCATGTCATCCCCTACGTCATCGCCCAGGTGATCGCGGCGATCGCCGCCGCGGCCGTGCTATGGGTCATCGCGTCGAGCCATGTGGGATGGGCGCCCGGCGGCTTCGCCTCGAACGGCTACGGCGATCTCAGCCCGGGCAAATACGGCCTCGGCGGCTGCTTCCTGATGGAAGCGGTGATGACCTTCTTCTTCCTGTTCATCATCATCGGCACGACGTCGAAGGGCGCGGCGGTCGGCCTCGCGGGCATCCCGATCGGTCTTTCGCTGACCCTGATCCATCTGGTCTCGATCCCGGTCACTAACACCTCGGTCAACCCGGCGCGTAGCACCGGGCCGGCGCTGTTCGCCGGCGGCGAATATATCGGCCAACTCTGGCTGTTCTGGGTGGCGCCGCTCGTCGGGGCAGTGATCGCCGGGCTGTTCACGCGCTGGCTGCACGAGCCAGTTTCCGGCGATGCCTAACACCCACCGATGCGGCGGCGGCCGCTGAGGGGCAAGAAGCCTTGTTCTGACTGCCGCCCGTTAGCGACGGCTGTGTGAACGGTTAAGGGACGTTCGGCGCAGCGCACAGGCGCGACGCGCCGAAAAGGCGGTTGGCTACGTCGCGTAGAGCCGATCGATGAAGCCCGCTTCGTTCGAGTTCATCAGCGAACGATGGATCGACGATGTCGGCCTCCTTCAACGCAGTCGCGCCGGGATATGTCCTTACCAGAAATTCCCGCAGCTTTGGCATCCCCAGGGAGGGCTGCCCAAGGGGCTCCGGGTTCCCCGCCCCCGCCTCCTGAGGCGCTCATACGAGGAGTGCTTTTACGATCTCCTAGCTTCTGCCAACCGCAGTGCACGTTGGAAACAAAGCAACTTAGGATTTTGAGCACTCAAAGATACCAATAAGCTCCAGGGTGTTGGATAACAGCCGCAAACCGGAAGTTTGCGGATTAAAGACGTATTTTTTATTGACTGCCTCATAAGACCATTGAAGTTCATTCTTGTTGATTTTTATTATTGACGTATTAATAACGTCTTTTGGATTGGCGCTGCCGAGCTGAATGCTCACCACTATGTTATTTTCCATGTCCAACGTTATGATTTGATCGGTCACTGGGTGTCGATCACCGACCTGATAACCCCGACAATGCAAAACGGTGTTTTTTGCGGCGGCGGCACCGCCAAACGCCACCAACAAAATCGACGATACGACAAAGCATTTCAGCATGGCGCGCCTCCGCAAGCGGGGCAACCAAAGGTGTGCACAGCGCGTGCCGTGCTGATCTAAAATAGACGAAATTGGATGGCGATGGCGACAGGCCGGGAAACGGCTGGCCAATGGCGGGGAACGCGGCAACGTGACTGCGGCTTTAAGCGAAGGGCGTCCTGTCGACACGAAACGTCTGTCAAGGCCCGCGCTGATCAACGTATGATCGATCAGGGAGGACGATCCGAAGGGTCCGCTAGTGAACCCGCCGCCTGACAGCGCATTAGCCGATCCGCAGCACCTGGTTGCCGATCTCCAGCGCGAGCTTGCAAACGCGCAGCGGGAATTAGTCGAGCGTGCAGCCGAGCGCGACGAAGCGCTCGCTCAACAAGCAGCGACCGCCGAAGTCCTGAAGGTGATCAACTCGTCGCCGGGCAATCTCACGCCGGTGTTCGAGGCGATGCTCGAAAAGGCGATGCGCCTTTGTGAAGCTCGGCTCGGCATACTGCTGACCTATGATGGCAGCGTCTATCAGACTGCCTCGCTGCGCGGCGCACCGGCGCCTTATGTGGAATTCATGATGCGCGGCCCGATACGACCCGGTCCTACGACTGGGTTGGCGCGGCTGTCGCACGAGCGTTGCGTGATCCACATTGCCGACCTTGCCGACGACCAAGCTTACCGCGAGCGCGACCCATTGCGCGTTGCATCGGTTGAACTTGGCGGAATGCGCACCTTCCTGGCCGTGCCGCTTGTGAAGGACGATGCGTTGCTCGGGGCGCTGGTCATCTATCGCCAGGAAGTCCGCCCCTTCACCGACAAGCAAATTGCGCTGCTGCAGAACTTCGCGGCGCAGGCGGTCATCGCTATGGAGAACGCGCGGCTCATCACCGAGACCCGCGAGGCGCTGGAGCAACAGACCGCGACCGCCGAAGTGTTGGGGGTCATCAATGCTTCGCCCGGTGATCTGGCACCCGTGTTCGATGCGATGCTCGAAAAGGCCATGCGTCTATGCGAGGCGGCGTTCGGCCAGCTTGATGTATACGAAGACGGCGACTTCAACACTGTGGCATCGCGCGGAATGCCTGCTGCTTGGGCTAAGTACCGGCGCGACAATCCGCCTAGATATGGGCCGGGTACTCAGCCCGCGCGGCTACTCGGCGGCGAACGCCTCGTTCATGTCGTCGATTTGAAGGCGGAGGAAGCATACGCGAACGGCGAGCCGAACCGACGCTCTCTGGTTGATCTCGGCGGGGCGCGCTCGTCGCTCATGGTTCCACTCTTGCGCGACAACGCGGTGATCGGGTTCATCAGCTTCTATCGCCAAGAAGTCCGGCCCTTCACTGATAAGCAGATTGCGCTGCTCCATAACTTCGCCGCCCAGGCGGTGATCGCGATGGAGAACGCCCGACTGCTGGATGACCTGCGCACGCGCACCGATGATCTCCAGCAGTCCCTCGAATACCAGACCGCGACGAGCGACGTACTCAAAGTCATCAGCCGCTCGACCTTTGACCTCCAGCCGGTGCTCGACACACTTGCCGAAGCCGCCGCCCGTCTGTGCGATGCGGGCTATGGTGCAATCTTCCGGCGTGACGGCGAAGTTTACCGGGTCGCTACAGTCTTTGCCTTCTCGCCGGACACGACGGAAGCCGCGCATAAATTTCAGGCATACCTCGAACACCACCCGCTCACCGTTGACCGAGGGTCGGTGACTGGCCGCACCGTGCTGGCAGGCCACGCAGTGCAGGTGGCCGACACGGCTTCCGACCCGGAATATACGATCAACGAGGCAACGTCGCTCGGTAAGTTGCGTACGCAACTCGGGGTTCCGCTACTACGAGAAGGAGAGCCTATCGGCGTCATAGTGGTCGCACGTCAGCGGGTTGAGCCTTTCACCGAAAGGCAGATTGAACTGGTCCGTACCTTCGCCGCACAGGCAGTCATCGCCATTGAGAACACGCGCCTAATCACCGAGACGCGGGAGGCACTGGAGCAGCAGACCGCGACCTCGGAGGTACTTGGCGTCATCAACTCCTCGCCCGGCGATCTCCGGCCAGTGTTCGACGCCATGCTCGAAAAGGCGATAGCCCTTTGCGAGGCCACGTTCGGCACGCTGTGGACTTACGACGGCGAGCACATGCACGCCGCAGCGGTACTTGGAGCCACGCCCCGGTACACGGAATTTTTACGCGCGGCACCGCACTCGCCAAGCCCTGTGGCTCACCAGCCTTTGCTGGGCGGCGCGCCGGCCGTTCACATCCCTGACGTATCTGCTCATGAGAGTTACCATTCCGGCTCAGCCCTACCGAATGCCCTCGTCGATCTGGGTGGAGTTCGCACTCTCCTTGCCGTTCCTTTGAGAAAAGACGGCGCGCTGCTCGGCGTATTCTCGATCTATCGGAGCGAGGTTCGCCCGTTCACCGACAAGCAGATTGCCCTGCTACAGAACTTCGCCGCTCAGGCGGTTATCGCGATGGAGAACGCGCGGCTCATCACCGAGACGCGGGAGGCGCTGGAGCAGCAAACGGCGACAGCGGAGATTTTGGGGGTCATCTCAAGTTCAGGGACCGATGTTAAGCCCGTCTTTGATGCCATCGTCGAACACACGATAAAATTGTGCGACGCGGAGTTCACGGCGGTAGCCCGCTACGAAGACGACGGGCTGCTCGGATTGGTCGCCACGAACAACCTATCTTCTGAGGAGGCAGCAGCCTTCCACAGTCTCTTTCCCCGTGAACCCACTCGTGGGTTCGTCATGGGTCGTGCCTTTCTCTCAGAGGAGCCTGTTAATGTCGCGGATGTCCTGGCTGACCCTGACTATGACGAGCGAACGAGAATAGTCCTCCAATCCCTGACGAAGTACCGATCCTTCCTCGCCGTCCCAATCATTCGTGAGGGGAGAGCAATCGGGGTTATCGGCTGCGCGCGACGAGAGGTACGACCCTTCACATCCGCGCAGATCGAACTGGTTTCGACATTTGCCGATCAGGCGGTGATTGCCATCGAGAATGCCCGTCTGCTTAGCGAAATCCAGCAGCGTCAGGCTGAGTTGCGCGTCACCTTCGACAACATGGCCGATGGTGTTGTCATGTTCGATGAAAACCTGCGTCTCGGGGCCTGGAACCGTAATTTCCAAGAACTGCTCGACTTACCCGACGGGCTGCTGGCGGAGCGGCCGAGCTATACCGACTACCTGCGTATCCTCGCCGAACGTGGTGAGTTCGGCATTGATGATGTTGAGGGGGAGCTGAACCGGCGTCTCGAAAACACGAACCAGGAGTTCCGCACGGAGAGAACACGCCCCGATGGCCGGGTCATCGAGGTTCGGCGCAACGCGGTGCCCGATGGCGGGTTTGTGCTGATCTACAGCGACATTACCGAGCGCAAGCGGTCGGAAGCAGAGATACGTGCCGCGCGCGATGCCGCAGAGGCCGCGTACACCGAACTCAAGGCCGCTCAGGCCAATCTGATCCAGGCCGAGAAGATGGCATCTCTGGGCCAGCTCACCGCCGGCATCGCCCACGAGATCAAGAACCCGCTCAACTTCGTCAACAATTTCGCCAGCCTGTCGGTCGAGCTGCTGGACGAGTTGAAGGAGGTAACGGAGCCTGCGGTGGCGGCGCTCGGCACGGACGAGCGCGCCGAGGTCGACGAGACTATCGAAATGCTCTCGGGCAACCTTGAGAAGATCGCCGAGCACGGCAAGCGCGCCGACAACATCGTCAAGAGCATGCTGGAGCACTCGCGCGGCGTCAGCGGCGAACGGCGTGAGGTGGACCTCAACAATCTGATCGAGGAGGCGCTCAACCTCGCGTATCACGGTGCTCGCGCCCAGAACCAGGACTTTAACATCACGCTGGAACGCGATTACGCGGCGAGCCTCAAGCCCATCGAGCTTGCCCCGCAGGAGATCACACGGGTCTTCCTCAACCTCTTTGGCAACGGGTTCTACGCCGCCAACAGGCGAGCACAGGCGAACGGCGACGGGTCGTTCCACCCCATCCTCGCCGTGGCGACCCGCGAGGCCGAAGATGCCGTCGAGGTCAGGGTGCGCGACAACGGCACCGGCATCGCCCCTGAGATCAAGGACAAGCTGTTCCAGCCTTTCTTCACCACCAAGCCGACTGGCGAGGGCACCGGGCTGGGTCTGTCGATCAGCTATGACATCGTCACGCAGCAGCATGGCGGCACAATCACGGTCGAGAGTGAGCCGGGGTCCTACACCGAGTTCATCCTCCGCCTACCGCGCCAGTAACCGAACCGCAGCACCTTCGGAGGACTGGATGAGCGTCAGCATCCTCGTGGTTGATGATGAGCCGGATGTCGCCGACCTCTTTCGTCAGCGCTTTCGCCGTGAGGTGCGCGACGGCACTTACGTGATGCACTTTGCCAACTCGGGTGAAGACGCCCTCCAGCAGTTAGGCAACGGGATCGAGCCGCAACTGATCGTGATCCTATCGGACATCAACATGCCAGGGATGGATGGTTTGCATCTGCTTGGCGAGATCAAGCAGCACTTCCCCGACATCCCGGTGATGATGGTGACCGCCTACGGTGACGATGAGCGCCGACGCCGTGCTGGTGACCTCGGTGCCTGCGAATTCCTCGCCAAGCCGGTGGACTTCGAGCGCCTCAGGTCGCAGCTACGGCAGCTTGCCGCCGCACCATAGACCCGAAGCGTCGGTCATGGCCCCTAAAGAGGGGGGGCCCCTTCGAGAACTTGTTGACGCAACTCACTGCCCGCGCGTGATGATGAAGGTCTGCAAAGCATGGTGAAGAAACGCTCGCCGAAGCCACGGGCAACGGCGGGGTAGCGCCGAAACCGGACGCTTCGGCGGTGGCTGCTTGCCTGAAGTCGATGACCTCGTCGGCGCGGGCGAGCAGCGATTGCGGAACTGTGAGGCCGAGCGCCTGGGCGGTTTTGAGATTGATCACTAGCTCGAACCTGGTCAGCTGCTGGACCGGCAGGTCGGCCGGTTTCCGCCCGCCGAGGTGCATTATGCCCGCGCTAGGGCGGCGAGGCTGCTTCCGTCTCACTCATCGCCAGGCGCAGGCCGGATAGGTAGAACTCGCGCTGCTCCGGATCGCGCCAATGATCCGCCTTCGGCAGCACGACCGGGGTCAGAGCGCGCAGCCGTTTGATGATCATTTTTGCCTCGTCCAATTCGCCCAGGTGCGCGGAACAGGCGGCGAGAAAACGGTTCGTCGGGACCCAATCCGGATGCTCTTGCAATGACTGCAACAACATAGTCCGCGCCTGATCCAGGCGCCGCGCGAAAAAATGGGCTATGCCGTTCACCAACAATGCGGCGCCGTGAGAATCGCGTGGATCGAGCCGCAACGCTCTCTCGATATGATCGATCGCGACGTCGGGTGAGCCCGCCCATAATCTTAACCACGCGCTCCATTGCCACCCGTAGGCAAAGCTCGGATTGATACGTAATGACCGATCGATGAGGGCTATTGCGGCATCAATATCCTCGCCGCAGTAGGCGAAGACGTATGCGGCTCGACCGAGCGTCTCGGCATCGTCGCCAGCGTAGCGAACGGCACGGCGGGCAAGCGAGATAGCCTTTTGGCGGGTCGCCTCAGGATCATCGGTCCAACCGTTATTGTAGAACGCCATATGGCACCACGCGGATAACGCGATAGCTGGGCCGTAGGCAGCGTCCTGCTCGATTGCCTGGCTCAGCCGATCCAGCGCCTCCGTATGATCCTGCTTATCCCACGAGCTGATTGGCCGAAGCGCGCGTAGATAAAGATCGTAAGCTGTCGGATCATGCTTCGGCCGTTCCACCGCTCGCCGGATTTCCGCGGCCCGCAAAGTTGGCTCGATGACCCCGGCGACACTGATCGCCACTTGGTCCTGCAGATCGAGAACGTCCCCAAGCGAGCCATCAAAGCGTTCGGCCCAGAGATGCGCGCCGGTCTCGGCCTCAATCAACTGAGCGGTGATGCGGACCCGGTCTCCGCCTTTTCTGACGGAGCCTTCCAACACGTACCGCACGCCAAGTTCGCGCCCGACCCGTTTCACGTCGACCGCCTGCCCCTTGTAAGTGAAGCTCGAATTGCGGGCGATCACGAACAGCCAGCGGATGCGGGAAAGCGCGGTGATGATTTCCTCGACCATGCCGTCTGCGAAGTATTCCTGGTCGGGATCGCTGCCCAAATTCTGGAACGGCATCACGGCGATCGAGGGCTTGTCGGGGAGCGGCAGTTGCGGCGGCAAGGGACCTTCCGCCACTTAAGTCGGCCGCGAGCTGGTCTGATTTGCCAGCCGATAACCGCGGCCCGGAACAGTGGCGACAAGACTGTTCCCTTCGCCATGCTCGTCCAGCGCCTTGCGCAGTGCCGAAACATGGACGTGGAGGTTTCCTTCTTCGACAATGCGATCAGGCCATAGCCGCGCCAGCAGCTCGTCCTTGCTGACGATCTCGCCTTTAGCCTCGGCTAGCGCACACAGGATGCCCAGCGCGCGTCGATAAATCCGCACCGGCTGACCATCGCGCAACAACTCGCGCCGGTCTAGGTCGAGCCGGAAACGCCCAAGGCTGATCCCCTCGACTATGCCGTCGGCGACATATTCTCGCTCTGGCTCGCCGCTCAGATCTGCCAGCCGATAACCGCGGCCCGGAACGGTGGCGACAAGACCGTGCCCTCCGTCATGCTCGTCCAGCGCCTTGCGCAGTGCCGAGACCTGGACGTGGAGGTTTCCCTCGTCGACGACGCGACCGGGCCATAGCCGCGCCATCAGCTCGTCCTTGCTGACGATCTCACCTTTAGCCTCGGCCAGTGCGCACAGGATGGCAAGCGGGCGCCGGTAAATCCGCACCGGCTGACCATCGCGTCGCAATTCGGGGCGTCTAAGATCGAGCCTGAAAGGGCCGAAGCTGATCTCCTCGTTCTCCATCGGCTCAGGCTGAAAATTGTCCGCGGGCCCGAACTTTTTAGACCCTTAGACAAAGACATTAAGGCGGCGTTGCCAATACCGTCCAGCACGATTTCTCTCGCCGGCCGCTCCGCAGTGTCGCAGGCCCATAGGAGGCGACCATGCCGCAAGCCATGCTCACGGATGCGCTCGGATACGTTGCCGCTGGGCTGGTCTTCGCCACGTTCTGCGCGCAGCGAATGGCCTTGCTGCGGGCGCTCGCGATCGCCAGCAACGTGGCCTTCATCGGCTACGGCCTTCTCGATGGCTTATGGCCGATCCTGATCCTGCACAGCGCCATGTTGCCAATCAACATCCGGTGTTATCGGCAATTGTTGCGGGGACACCGCAGCACGACGATGGCTGACGCGAGAACGCCGGTGCGGAGCAGATCGACGCTCCTGCGCGACTTGATAACCATCGCGCTCGGTTGGTTGCGCTCCTGGAGGGGAGTGGTTCCGGCACCAGCTTTCTTCAATGTTCGCTGGGGACCTTTGAAGCGCGGAAAGAAAGTTACATTCCGGCCAAGACCCCTTGCACGTCTCAGAGTTCCCCGCAAGCGGGGCGTCAGGTTGACAGCGCGCAAAACGGGCGGCCTCGGTCCTGTCTGCATAGAAGGAATCACCCGACGCCAAGGGGGAAATCATGCATTCCGATCGTGTGTACCACGTCGAGCATGTTGTGATGATTGACGGCGCAAAGCTTTACGCCGTCACCGATCTGATTTTTAACGGAGAGCACCCAATAGCTGTTCTAATTTGGGGCGGTAAGCCAGGAACAGAATACCCTCTGGTGTCCGTGCCGCTCGATCCCGCGCACCTGTCAGAACATCGCGATGGGCAGATAACTCATCGATACGAACGCCCGATTGAAATGGGGCCACGCCGGCAGCGTCCCATTCCGCTAGGCGCTTATGAACCGGACACACAGTCGTTTGGTTCCTAGCTGGGTGCCGCAACGCGGCAAAGCACACCGCCCCGCCCCGGTCATCTCCCGAAGCTCACCTGTAATCTCTTTCTAACCGGACCACTGTCATCGGGTGCGTTTTGCCCATTGCAGTCGTCCAACTGAGGTTTAGCTAGCTGCCCCATCAGCCTCGCCTAACCGCGCGACTTCAATTTTTAGATACTTAAACAAGGACCTTAAGCTGGGGTCGTCAGTACCGTCCAGCAGGCTGATCTGGCCGTTTGTGCTGTTGGGGTGCTGACCATGCTCGGGGTTTTCGTTCCGTCGCCAGCCGCTCTTTCCCGAGACCGACTGCCATCGTATTCGTCAGTCCTAGCGCCGGAGCGGCAGCGGTGAGCATCACTTGGCTTATCTGGCTCGGAATAGTCTCCGGATCAGGCGCTGGACTGCTAGCCGGGCTGATCGGCATCGGCGGCGGTATCGTTGTCGTTCCGGTTGTTTATTTTGGGCTCCTGAACAGCGGTATCCCACAGGACGAGGCAGTGCATGTCGCCGTCGCCACCTCGTTAGCTGCGATCGTGCCAGCAGCCATTGTTTCTTTCCTGGCACACCGGCGCGCAGGAAATACTGATTTCGCCTTCCTGAGGGACTGGGGTCCGGGTATCGCGGTGGGCGTCGTCGCGGCGCAGTTCGCAGCCCCGCACGTGCGCGGCAGCTCAATGACTGCAATCTTTGCCGTGCTCTGTCTGGTTTTCGCGGTCCGGTTTGCTTTTCCTAAACGCTTTCGCCCCTTAGCGGACCGGCCGCCTGGTGGTGCGTTTCGTCATGTAGCCGGTGTGGGGATCGGGCTCTCGTCCGGTTTTGCCGGGATCGGCGGCGGCATCCTCACCAATATCGTGATGACGCTGTCCGGTTTGCCGATGCACAAAAGCATTGGCCGGGCAGCCGCCGCGGGTGTCGTGGTGAGCGTGCCAGCCACCATAGCGGCGGCGCTGGCATCGAAAGCAAATCACCCACTAGAGATTGGTAGCATCGACATCACGATGTGGGCTTGCATCGCGCCCGCCCAGGCTGTTGCGGCTTGGGTCGGTGCGCAACTAGCCCCTGCCATATCAGCTGAGCATCTGAGCCGTGTATTCGCAACCGCCTTGTTAATGACGGGGGTCACCATGTTGCATTCGAGCTTGGCCTAGGCCGTGGCACTTTATCGGCTTGCTCGTGCCTGTTGCATGGTCGCGGTGGCGCTGTGCTGGGCTCCGCTGGCGGTGTCGACTGCAAGGGCAGAGGACCGCATTGCGGTCGGTACTCTCGTGTGTGCCGAACAATCGGCGGCAAATGATGTGATGGCGATCATCAACGATCCCGACGCAGAGGATCCTGTGCGCCGGCTAACGCTGATCCTGTCGTCGGGTGAATGCAGTGATCTTTGGGTTGGGGAGACTTACCAGCCGGTAGAGATCGAAAAGTCTGGCATTGTCAAAGCCCGCCTACGCGGGTTCTCAAACGCATACTTGGTGCCGCTAATAGCGAACCGGGAAGTCATATCAACCCGCTGAACCTGCAGTACCGCGCGAACGTGTACCTATTAATATTTTGGGGCGATGCTTCCTTCTTTCGGCGCACAACCGACCCGCCAGCGCCACGAACTTGAAACGCCGCTGTGCCCCGTCAGCAGACCTTCAGACCTGGTACCAAGCGTCAGACTTTAACCAGACGCGGTCACGGCTGCGGTTTTCAGGTTTGCAAATGCCGAAAAAAGCTTTTGAGTTTCAATAGCGCCGTTATCCCGGTTTGCAAACGTAAACCATTGAAAATGCAGGTGGCGCCTAGTTCCCTTGGGGACGCCAAATATATCAGTTACATACGGAAGGACGCTGAAATTAGTGTCCCGGTTGTGTCCCGTCGACCTTTGACCGAACGCCGATGCTAGGCGGCAAGGCGTTCGGGCCGTAACGGCTCGCCCGGTGCCGTTTCTCCGATATCCGCCGCGGTTTCGGCTCGGCTTTTCTCGACCCGGGGCGAGTAGCCAGTTCTTAGCCGCAGTGGCTGCACGCTCTCTTTCGGCAACATCGTCGGCAAGCCGGCGGGCCTTGAGGATAATGGAGCGCAACTCGGCGATGCTGCCGCAGCGGGTGTCGTTGAAGTGAACAAGCGGAAGGCCGGGCCGTGGCATCGCATCTTGCAGGAGCGCGATCGCCGGCGCCGTCGGCAAGCTATGCTGGCGGCCGACATGCAGGAGAGCGCCAACCAGGCAACGACCGCCGTTTCCATCGTTGTAACAGCCGCGCGCCCAGTGGTCGTCATCGGCAAAAAACTCGAGCACGAGGTCGAGCAATTGCACCGCTTTTCCCGTTTCCGCGTGAGGCATCAATCTAATCGCCCCCGATCCCGGTTGGACGTTTTAGCCTATCATCGGGATCGGTAACCGTTAAGGGCGGAGAACTCCAAGGACACGGCGCCGATCCGAACGCCATCCAGGGTCCATCGGGCAGCGGCAAGACCCGTGGCGCCAAAGCTACTGATCGGCTGAGACCTCGGCGCCTACTCGAAGCATCGTCTCGTCCGTGCGATCCCCGCGATCCTCCAATCCGGCGAAGCTGCTGGCGAATGACGCCCACCTTGGCATTTTGGCCGTGACACGGTGAGCTTCGCGGCCTTCGGACGCGGGCGCGCCTGGAAGCTGCGCGGCGAATTTATCTCACCACGTGTTTACGACCGCTCGCTTCATTCGCATTCGCCAAGTACCAGCGACTCATCTTAGAAGGTGCTTGGCGGGATTTAGACCGCCGGTATGTGCGTTGACCGCGATGATGCGAGCAGGCAGAGGATGTCGAGTGCGCGGCCACCGAGTTCTATTGGTTCGCCATCACGCAGCAGGCGCCGTCGTCGAAGATCGAGCCGAAAGCGACCGAAACAGACGTCCTCGGGATTATCCGAAAGCTGCATCAAATTGCTTCCGATTTCAGAACCTGAACCGGCTGGCCCAAAGACCTTAAGACTGCTGCACCCTAGAGTCTACGCCGCGCAGCTAAGGGTAGGTGGCCGAAGCGTGATGGTCAGGGGACACCGGGCGTTTTGCGCGCGGCGCTAGAGGCTCTTTCATCCCGTTGGCCGGTCGCTGGCGCCGTATCAGCGATCACGATCCCGCCTCTCCTATGCCTCGAGCCGCCGCCGGGAGGGAGCGATGTTCGACGGTGTGTTGGTTGACCTTGCAAACCGGCATTGGGAGGAACCGCCGATAGCCGGAACCATGCCATGGCAAGGCTTCGCGCTCTTGTTTGGCTTAGCAATACTCTCGGTCGTTGCCGCAATTCTCTATCCGGATGTGTTCGGTGCAGCTCTGGAGCGGTTCTGATCGTACCGCCAGTCACAAACAAGCAGTGCAAGGGGGAGAGATGCGCGACCGGTCGACCTCGAGGGCGCGGGCACATTTGCGCGGCCAGTGCCCTATTAATACTCTCCATCTCTGGGGTTGTTAGTGGTCCCGTCCGTGCTGACAGCGGTGTACCTGATCCGGCGACGGCCGCTACCTTGGCCGGCGAGGTTGCTCACGCACAGCGCATGCGCGCTCTCTTCCGCGATGGGTCTGGCAGCAGCCAACAGACGCCACCGGTCATCCCAAAGCTCGAACACGACCCTGACCTAAGCGGTATAATTGCAACATTCCAACCCAACGGCCCGACGCAAACCGACCAAAGTGCTTTTTTTCAAAGCCTGGGAACAAACGACCGCACCTGCTTCACCTGCCACCAACCGCAGGATGGCTGGACCGTCAGCGCGCAGCATGTGCAAGAGCGGTTTGACGCTGACCCGAATGACCCGCTGTTCCGTCTCGTAGACGGTGCCACGTGTCCGTCTGACGATGTCTCTACCCCAGGCAAACGCCGAAAAGCGTTCGACCTGCTTTTGAAGAAAGGACTGGTTCGGATCGGGTTACCGATGCCATCGAGCACCATCTTGCAGTTCCAAATTCTTTCGGTGGACGACCCTTACAATTGCAACACGGCCTCGACCACGGGGCTGACCAGCTCTACGACGGGTACTGTGTCGTCATATCGTCGCCCACTGCCGGCGACCAATCTCGGCCTCCTCAGCACGATCATGTGGGACGGGCGCGAGCCCAGTTTGTTCAGCCAAGCGGTTGACGCGACGCTGATTCACGCGCAGGCCAGCGCGGCGCCGAGTGCTGCTCAGCAACAGCAGATCGTGACCTTCGAGGGCTGCACGACAGCCGATACCCCGAGTTTGTGCACCAATACACCAGCTAACGCAGGCGTCTTTACCGCACAGATCGTCGACAAGGATGCGGGCTTTCTCGCGGCGGCGGGAGCCAGTGGCGGGCCTGTTGCTGTCGCTCAGCAAATAGCCAGCTTTTTCATCGGGATCAATGACCCGCTAGGCAACAATCCGAAGAACATTCCGTTCACGTCGATCATCTTCAACCTCTACGACGCGTGGGCGAATTTGCGGGACCGCAACAAAGAGGCTGACGCCCGTGGCGCGATCGCGCGTGGGGAACAAGTCTTCAATACCGTGCCGATCAATATCACCGGCGTCGGCGGGTTGAACGACGTGCTCAACCAGCAAAGCATCAGCGGCTTCTGCGGTACCTGCCACGACACGCCGAACGCCGGGGATCATTCGGTGAAAGCGCCGCTCAATATCGGGACAGCCAACGCCGGCTCTAATACGCCGCCAGTGCTGGATATTTCGGGGCTGCCCGTCTTTACCGTCTGGTGCACTAAGGGGCCGCTAGCCGGCAAAATCCTTCAGGTCACCGATATTGGTCGTGCCACTATCACCGGCCAATGTGCCGATATCGGTAAGCTGAAGGGGCCGATCTTACGAGGCTTGGCCGCTCGCGCCCCGTATTTTCATAACGGCTCCGCAGCAACACTGAGCGACGTCGTGGAATTCTACGATCAGCGCTTCTCAATCGGTCTTACGGATCAGCAAAAATCCGACCTGGTTGCATTCCTGAATTCGCTTTAACAATCCCAACTGATTGTTCTGCGAATTTCTGGTGTCGACGCTACCCCGCCGTTGCCCGTCACTCCGGCCTGCCAGCCGGTCGACGGATTAGCGCGCCCGCCGAAGGCCACGACGGTCTCTGGTGTAGTGCCAGCGACGCAACGCGACCAGCGAATCTTAATCAATTAATCACGCGGGCGTACCCACAACGCCCCATCTCGCCCAGAATGAAATGGAAAACCGATTTGGATTGGCGATTGGAATAAATGGAGCAGGGCCGAACGAGTGCTCGCTCTGTTTGTAGCCTCGCTGTTGCTGGTAATTACCGCTCAGCAACTTGTTATTAGCGAGTCACCCGTTCCGCCGACTTTCCAGAAGCACCAACATGCAGCTTGTGCATTCGCTTTAGCTGGTACCGATGACCGATCGGCACTCTGGCCGCCGATCAGCCACTGACCTTCTCGTTCTTCTCGCCGCGCAGGCAAATTGGGGCTGGCAATTTCGGCTTCAAATCCCCCCCGGAGGGAGTTGGGCCTCTGGGGGCACTGGTGAAGTGCCCGTGTCTGTCGCTAAGTGGTGGGATCGTCGCCGTGAGATTGTCAACCCGCTGATGATCGCTTTGCCCACCTAAGGCGCTTATACGTGGGGGTGTCTTTCAGATTTCGTACGGTGTCCGCACCACCAAGCGGCCTCACGCATCACACGGCGCACAGTCGCCGTGGCTGGAAATGTCAATTGTTTGGCCCGGATTATCAAGCAGGGACATCCGGCGACACCTATTTTTCGGGCTTCTGAGGACATCCATGAGAGGCCCGCCCGATGATGGCGGTATTGTATCGCATCCATTTCTTCGATCACGCTGGCGACATTTACCGCACGGTACGCGCCATGTACGACAGCGATGCGGAAGCCATCGCAGAGGCGCCGCATACCGCGGCGACCAGTTTCGAGATTTGGCAGGATGACCGGTTGGTCCACCAACATCCGAAATTAGCTGATCGTGTTCATGACGACGGCCGTTAATACCGCCGCTGCCCTACGCATCTTTAGGAAAATGCCGAACCTTGTCTTGCCCGAAGGCGCAGTCGCCGGCGTGCCAGCCCGCCTCGGTACGCCTGCGGATCGTGACGCCGAGCCCGGCGCCGCCCGATGGCGAGGGCTGGCTACACGAGATCAAGCATGACGGTCATCGCCTCGTCGCCATCATCGACGATGGCGGGCGCCTGCGGCTAATCAGCCGCAACGGGCACGATCGGACGGAAGCCTTCGGCGCGCCCTTCGGCAGGCTCGCCGCCGGCGGGCACGAGCTGATCATCGATGGCGAGATCGCCGTGCCCGACGATCGCGGCGTCGCGCATCTCGACTTCCTCAACGACGCGATCGCGAAGCGCGAGCCGCACCGGCTCGTCTATTACGCCTTCGACCTGCTGCACGTCGACGGACACGACCTGCGGCGCTGCCCGATCGAGCAGCGGAAAAAGGTGCTGCGACAGATGCTCGACGAGGCGCGATGCGAGCGGATCATCTATGTCGATCACACGGTCGGCCAAGGCCGGCAGCTCTTCGAAGCGGTGCGCCAGATCGGCGCCGAGGGCATCGTATCGAAGCGGCTGGGCAGTCTGTACCGTGGGGGTGTTTCCGGCGACTGGCTCAAGGCGAAATGCCACGAAACCGGTACGTTCGTGATCACCGGCTTTCAGGAACTCGGCGAAGGCCGCCTCGAAGCCCTGTTCGTCGCCGAGAGCGTAACGGCGACCTCGCCAATGCCGGCCAGGTCCCGTTTCGGCTTCGCCAGGAGGGGGCTGTGGAGCAAGCTTGATAAGCTCCGAGCCGGCCCCTCGCGCAAGGGCGTCGTGCCGATCGAGCCCGTGCTGCGGGCGGAGATCAAGTTCTTTGGCCGGCACCAGGGCGGGCTCATCAGGGACGGCGTGCTGCTCACCATGGCCGATGGCAATAAAAGCCCCGCTCGGGGAGGGACTGAAACAAGGCAATCATAATGGCGCAGGTATCAAATCTTTGGCCAAAATTATCAAGCGGGCCTGCCCGACAAGGCCCCATCTCCCGATGATGTGGCGCGGTTAGGCGCCCTGTAGGGAGATATCAATGCTGGTTCCCACTGCGAAAGTGATTGAAGCTTTCCGGCCGTTATCGCCAAGCGCCGAGGCGCTGCTGACGCTATCCCTGGACGCCTGCCGCTGGCCCGTGGACGGTCCGCGCTGGTGGTGCGGCAAGCCCGCAGCCTGCGGCAGCTATTGCACCGAGCACGATCGCGATAGCCGCATCCTGGAGATCAAACGGCTATCGCCGCGGACGAGCGGCCCGATGCCATGGTCGCGACGGGATTACGCCCCCGTCGGCCGCTAGCCAGAGCGAACGCGGATGGCCGCTAGCTGCGGCGCCACTCAATCATTGGGATCGGAAATGGATTACTGGGTTTACGAGAACTGGACCATCGATAAAGCGATCGTCCATGAAGCCGCTTGCCGTTTTTGCAATGACGGGCGTGGCATCCATAGAGCGGATGAGGGTCATAACGGTCTCTGGCACGGCCCGTTCAACGAACGTGCTTTGGCTTTCAGTGCCGCCGCTCAACTCGATCGCGAAAAAACGCGCGGATGTGAGACGTGCTGCTGAGGGGCCACTGAGGGCCTGTTTTGTGTTTAGGGCTGACCGGCCCCCTCACGGGGCGCGGATCGCTGCGGTATGGCACCCCGGCGGCAGGCGCAGGCTTTCCCCTGCAATGCAGGAGTCGCTATCTCCCCCTACTGAAGCCGGCGGGAGGACATCGGGCGACCGAGGCGCGGCGGCATTTCTCCTCCCCGAGTTGCAGCTGTCGCTGTGTCGCGACAAGTAATCAGAGCGCAAGGCCGCGGCTAGAGCGTCCCGTGCTTCAAATGCCCCCCAGATAGCTGCTGGCCAAGGGCAGCTTTCCTATCCCGAGATCCTCGCCCTGACCCAGCAAAGGCCGCAATGGGCTTCGCCCCGGTTCCCCTCACCCACGCGGTTGGCGAACTGACCATTGTGCCCGATCCGGCGAACTGATTTTCGGCTTAAGCTACCTAGCGATACTCAGCGGGGAGGATGCAACCATGCAGACCAGGGAGATGCCCAAACCCGAATTGAACTTCGATGAAAAGAAATCGCTGCGCCGGATGCTCGAAGCCTACCAAGCCGCCGTCGTCGCCTTGCAGAATGAACTCGATTTGCTGGCGTCCCAAAAACAGAACCTCTTCGATGACCAACCCAATCAGTGGCGCAGGGATCGCGACGGCGCGGCGATGTTGCAACTGATCGAGCGCTTGCGCGACTGGGCCGAGCAACTGGATCCCGACATCCCCGAGATTGACCTCAAGGCCCTCTAGCGGCAAATCCCCTGACGCGGCGCCCGAGGGCATCGTCAGCCTGAATTTATTGATGGCTCGTCAGTGCGGCGACCACGGCGTTTCGCTCTGGCCTTAAACCATGTGGCGAATTGTCGCAATTTTAATAAAGAACCCCGTTAGTCAGCCTACCGTAAGCAAGGTGGTGGATCATGTGATCCCATACGCGCTTCGGTAGAGCGTTGTTTGGGACCTGCGGTGGCTTGCACCTAAATGCCGAACGCCCAGCGCGCTGTCGAACGAGCCGGGGTCGTTGAACCCGGGGACCAATGGCGGACGCGCACCTTTATCAGACGACATCGTGGCCTTTTGATCTAGGAGGCTAATATGACGGGGCTTTTGCGCTTTGCCGGCAAAAACGGGGCCTGGGTCGTTATCACCGGTGTTGTTCTCGGTCTCTGTTTCCCAGCCCTTTCGTCGCTGACGCGGCCTTATCTCGCGGTTGCAATCTTTCTGTTCACGTTCGGCTCGTTCCTCAAGATCGACGCGGCGTCAATTCGCGAGCAGGTTCGCCATGGGAACGCCGCCATATTGATGGTCCTGTGGGCCAATCTCGGGGTGCCCTTGGCGGTCTTCGCCATCATAAGGCTGACCCACCCGGAAACCGATCTCGCCCAAGGCTTGCTGTTTTGGGCGCTGGTGCCGACCAGCCCTGCCTGCGTCGCTTTCGCAGCGATCCTTGGATTGCGTATGCCCATTGCGCTGCTTGCAACTGTGCTGGCGACCGCCGCTTCGCCGTTCTATTTGCCGGCGCTTGCTACAGCATTAGGCGGCTACCAGCTGACCGTCGATCCGGTGGCAATGAGCATCCAGCTGCTGCTGATCATCGGCGGTGCAGGTCTCCTCGCCTGGCTAGTGAAGCGCTTTGCGGCAGGCTTTATTCGCGACAATCCCGATGCGATCACCGGAATAGCGGTCTTTGCCTTGATCCTTGCCGGAATGGGGTCGATGCGAGGGATGCAGTCTTATTTCCTATCGCAGCCGGTGATAGCCCTCGAATTGCTAGCGCTGTCCTATGGCCTCAACCTCGGCTTTCAGCTGTGCGGCACGCTGCTCTTCTGGCGCTGCGACCGGACCTCGGCATTGACCGCCGGGCTGATCAGCGGCACGCGGACAATCACGCTGGCTTGGGTCGTGCTGGGTGCTGGCGTCCTACCACTGGCGGACGTCTTCTTCGCCACCAGTATGGTTGCCAAATATACCTGTCCGGGCTTGACGAAATGGCTGATCGCGCGGCTGAACCAAGACGTTTCCAAGGCCCTGACTGTTGGTATTTGAGGCCCGCCAATCTTCTCCGGTGGCGTCGTAGGAACTTCTCCTTCAATGGCGTAACTACCAATCTCACAGGAGATCAACATGAAGGCGTTCCTCCGTTATGGCTTGCCGGTGGTCATTTCCGCTGCGAGCTTCTCTCCGGCTATGGCCGATGCGTTGTTTCTCGACAACAATTAGATGCGACACTCCGTCGGCGATCGCGCCGCAGTGAGCCTACTTTTCAAGATGTTGGCTCATCCGAGCCCGACGAACCCGTGGAGACGAACGTCGTGAAACTCAAACCGCGGCGGCGGCCCGATTGGCGACCAAAGAGCCGCGCCGCCTCCGCGTAGTCCCGCGCGACGCCCCGCTCAAGCCCCGGCGCTGTGATGCGTCCGCTTCCCTCCAGCGTTGGTGCGTCCGCAAATTGGTGACATGGTAAATCCGGCCACGATTATCGCCACCCCGACCGGCGATATTGCCCTCTTGGATAATCACCGGGGCGGCTACATCACAAGAAATGCTCTGTCCTCCTGAGCTACAGGACCGATCACGCAAGGCGAGGGTCAGGCGGAGTAAGGGCCGAGGAACAGGTCGCCGAGCGCCCGGCGCAGCAGGTAAGTGATCCGCCGCCGCGACTGATGGTGGGGCCGGTCGTGGATCAAGTGGCAGCGCTGGCAAAGGCTCTTCAAATTACGCGGCCGATTGTTGCCTGGATCGTGATCGAGGTGGGCGGCTGCGAGGACGACACGGGTCTGCCGCAGCCGGGTTGCCTCCTCGACATCGGGGCAGCGGGCGGGCTGGCCGCGGCCGTTGCGCCAGGTTTGGCGAGTGGCGTCGTACCAGCGGCCATCCGGCAGGCAGCGAATGGTTTCACCATGCGGCCGGCCGCAACCCTGGCAACTGCCGCCGGCGCGCTCGAACCGCACATGGCGGCTGATCTGCGGCCAGTCGATCGGATAGAACCATCGCATCTCAGCCCTGATCGGCATCGGCCGAGACTTTACACGGGGTGTAGCGGAGCACGCTTCCGCCAAATAGGACGAGCCTAAACAGTTCGCGTTTTGCGTTCGTGCCATTGCCTTGCACATCGTATGTTTGCGAAGCGCTCTCGACGCGGGGATTGTCCATGGAGCTTTCGTCTCTTGCGGCTCTGGGAAAAGTTGCCGGCCTGGCTGGGATCGCCCTCGGTGTTGTCGTGTTGCTGCTGCGACCGACAATCCGCAATCTGTCCTCGTTGCCTGTCAAACAGCGCGAGCCACTATTCCGGCTGGTAGTGATCGGTGCCTTCGCAATTGGGGCCTTAGGGATTGTCGCTTGGTGGAGCGGCAATAGTAGTTCGCGGGTGGTGACCGCGGGACCATGTGGTGTCGCGGCTGGGGACACCGCCTCGGGCAACAAGATCAGCTGTGGGGCGGTCCCCAGCACCGAACCGAACAAACCATGACGATGAGGCCACCTTGGATCGGTTCTTTGATCTTGGTGGCGGGTGTCCTGTTCTACCCGCATGTCGCGGCGGCATTAGGGGACACGACGGCTGCACCCTGTTCCGTCGCGGCAGGCGGCAATGCCAGCAACAATATGGTGACATGCAATTTCGGGCTGACGGACGAGCAGCTCAGGCAAGCGACGCAAGCGGCTGTTACCGGCGCCACGACGCCTCTGCTGGACCGCATTGAGGCGATCAGTAAGACACTCGGGGTCACCTCGGAGGCGGCCAGGACGTTGCTGAAGATTGTCGGTGAGCAGGATGTACCCGATGACAAGTTGGCTGCGGAACTGACAAAGATCGCCACAGACTATAAGCGGTTGCAGGATCAGGCGGAGGCGCTTAACCCCAGTAACCCGACCGCCCAGGCTTTGGTCGTGCAGGCTAACGCCGCGATTGATGCCGGCAACCTTGCGCGCGCACACGAGGTCCTAAGGCAAGCAACCCAGGCGCAGATTGCGGCCGCACAAGAAGCGCGCAAGCTGCGAGAACAGGCACAGGCAGCGGAGGACGCCCAACTGCTCGGCGCGGCAAGTTCGACCGCGGCCGAGGGTAGCGTGGCGTTGACCGAGCGACATTACCCGGAAGCGGCGGATTTATTTAGCCAGGCCGCGGGGCTGGTGCCTTCGGGACACACGAAAGAAACCGGAGACTACCTGAACCGGCAGGCAGACGCGCTCTATCATCAAGGCGATGAGAAGGGTGACAACGCGGCGCTGAAGCGGTCCATAGAAATCTGGCATTTGGTCCTGGTGCAGCGGCCGCGCGAGCGCGTCCCGCTCGACTGGGCGGAGGCACAGAATAACCTCGGTGTCGCGTTTAGCGTGCTCGGGGCGCGCGAGAGCGGAACTGCGCGGCTGGAGGAGGCGGTCGCTACCTTCCGCGCCGTGCTGCAGGTGAGGGCTCGCGAGCGCGTCCCGCTCGACTGGGCGAGCACGCAGAACTCCCTCGGCATCACGCTTCAGACGCTTGGAGAACGTGAGAGCGGGACCGGACGGCTGGAGGAGGCAGTTGCCGCTTACCGTGCGGCGCTCGAGGTCTGGACCCGCGAGCGCGTCCCGCTCCGATGGGAGTTGGCACAGAGCAACCTTGGAACCGCGCTTTCGGCGCTCGGGGAGCGCGAGAGCGGTGCCGCGCGGCTGGAGGAGGCAGTCACCGCCTACCGCGCGGCGCTCGAGGAAACACCCCGCGAGCGCGTCCCGCTCGACTGGGCGAGGACGCAGAACAATCTTGGCCTTGCGCTTGAGACGCTTGGAGAGCGGGAGAGCGGAACCGCGCGGCTGGAGGAGGCGGTCGCCGCCTTTCGCGCGGCGCTCGAGGTCTGGACCCACAAGCGTGTCCCGCTCGACTGGGCGACCGCACAGAACAATCTCGGTATTGCGCTTACGAGGCTCGGGGAGCGGGAGAGCGGAGCCGCCCGGCTGGAGGAGGCGGTCACCGCCTACCGCGCGGCGCTCGAGGAGCGGACCCGCGAGCGCGTTCCACTCGACTGGGCAACGACGCAGAACAACCTCGGCGCCGCGCTTGAGGTGCTCGGGGAACGCGAGAGCGGTACCGCCCGGCTGGAGGAGGCGGTTGCCATGTACCGCGCCGCGCTGGAGGTGCGGACCCGCGAGAGTGTCCCGCTCGATTGGGCTTATTCCCAACATACTTTGGCGAATGCACTAGCCGTGCTGGCTAAGCGCAAGAATAGCGCCAAGACCATGGAACAAGCCCTTACGTGCATGCGTGGCGCGGCCGAAGTATATCAGCAGAGTAATAATACCTATTGGTTGCCCATAGCCAACACTGCCATCACCGAAATGGAAGCTGAGTTGCTTGTGCTGCAGGCGCCGGCGAGCAGTTCGCCGGCGAAGCACCGCGGCGCCGACTGATTGCCGCCCGCTCCTTGGAGAGCTTGGTGGTGAGCGACGGTGGTGGGGTTTGTGATGAGATATCGCCGGGGGAAGCTTCGCGGCACGGGATAGTACTCCGACGGTGGGTAGTAATATGCGGGAGCTGGGTAGTATCGATCGCCGTAACGTGGCAACGATGTGTTGCCTTCTTCTCACATCACACCCCGTGCCCACGTCTGCGCCACTGGCGCACCCAGTCGGCCAGCGGTGCGCCCCCAGGGCGTAATTATCCCACAGCCGACATCATTTTGAGCCCGGTCGGTCCCAAAATTTTTCTGATTTTCTGAGCGGAAGTGCCCTGCGTGTGTTTGATAAAATTCTAGGGAGATTATGAATTTGTGGGTTGCTGGGGTTGCGGGGAGACAAAATTTCGAGCGCCGGCCAGGGGGGATCGGTTCTACCTATTGGCAGCCTCCGGCCGCCCCGGCGGGCGGCCGGCCGCCAGTGGCGCCGCGGAGCCGTTTAAACGGCTCGACCGAGGCCAAACCAGATGCGATGCGCTGCTGTATCAGCACCAGATCAGCGTCTGCTGCCACCTATCAGACTGACAGCTCGGGCCAGCTCGGACCAAGTTGGCAGGTGGGGCGGTGTATGGGACGTTGAAGCTGCCCTGCTAAAATGTGGTGTAAAGCCTGGCGTCTTTGGCCTAACGACGTAGCCACCATGGCTACGCCGGCTCTCAACGCACGCTGTCATCCTGCTCGGCCCACTCATGGTCGATCGCCAGCGGCGCCGGCTCATGCTCCACTGTCTTAGCGTCGACGATCGCCATGATCTTGGCGAGGTACTCGTCGGCGTCGTCTATGTAGTTGATTTCAACTGCCTTTCGATCGACAAACATGTTGAGGTGCTTGCCGATCAGCTCGGCCGCCCGGTTCGATGCCGCCCGATCGCCGTGGCGCGCCGCCATCACCGCATTGCGCCGCAGCGTGCGCATGACCCAGAACTGATCGACGCCAGGCTGATCACGCTGCGCAGCAACGACCAGTTCAACACCACGATCTACGGCTACAACGATCGCTTCCGTGGCATCCACGGCACGCGGATGGTGGTGCTGATGCACCGCAACGACATCGACCGGCTGAAGCTGCACGAGGGCGACCAGGTCAGCCTCGTGACAGCGGCGGATGACGGCGTCGACCGGAGGTTGGGCGGGCTCACCGTCGTCGCCTACGACATTCCCGAAGGCTGCTGTGCCGGGTACTACCCTGAGTGCAACGTGCTGGTGCCGCTGTGGCACCACGCCGAGCGGGCCAAAGTACCGGCCGCCAAGTCGGTGCCGGTGCGCGTCGTCCGAGACGAAAGCAAGCACGAGGGCTTCGGGGCGCCTCGCAAAATGGCGAAAGCGCCGTCGGACATGGTCTCCGGTCATCCCCTCGGCGACATGGGCCGGGATGTGACCCGGCTCGGCGGCCTGGTGCTGAACGCGGCGAAGGCGCAGCCGGTGAAGGCCGCGGCGGTGGCGCTGGCCACCGGCCTTGCGGTCGGCCTGCTGGCGCAATTGCGCCGGCGCGGACCCCGCCGATGAACGTGCTCGTCGCGGAATGCCCGCCGGCCGTCTTTCACGAGACGGCCCGGCGAGTGTGGCGTCACCCCGCCGCTGAAGCGCGAACGCCGGCGCCGCGCCGGGTGCCGGAGGAAACGCCGATCGCCTTCGCATATCAGGGCGCGAGCTACGCGGTGATGATGGCAACCCCCGCGCATCTTGGGGACTTCGCACTCGGCTTCAGCCTTAACGAGGGCGTCGTCCATTCGGCCGACGAGATCGAAACGCTCGACATCGTCCCGACCGGCGACGGCATTTTGCTGCGTATGACGCTGGCCGAGGGTGCCGCCGATGCCTTCTGGGAGCGGCGGCGCTATCTCGCCGGCCCTAGCGGCTGCGGGCTTTGCGGCCTGGAGAGCCTGGCCCAGGCGGTGCGTCGGCCTTGCCGGGTGACTGGCGATATCCGCGTTTCCGGAGAGGCGATCTGTGCGGCGATGACGGCGCTGCCGGAGCGGCAGGCGCTGAACCGGCTTACCGGCGCGCTGCATGCGGCGGCGTTCTGGACGCTCGACGACGGCATCGTCGCGGTGCGCGAGGATGTCGGGCGTCACAACGCGCTCGACAAGCTGACCGGCGCAGTCACGGTCGCGAGATTATCGGTTGCCGCGGGCGCGGTGCTGCTCACCAGCCGTGTCTCGGTCGAGATGGTGCAGAAAGTGGCCTCGCTCGGCGCGCCGATCCTGGTCGCCGTCTCGGCTCCGACAGCACTGGCGCTGCGCGCCGCCGATGCGGCCGGGATCACGTTGATCGCCGTGGCGCGGGCCGACGGGTTCGAGACCTTCACCCACTCGCAGCGCATTCTTTAGCGGCTCACTGACGCCTCGCCGCGGAACGGCTCCTGGCTTTATCGGACAAGTCAGAGGGCCCTATGAACTGCGACCCAGTCAAGCCGCGGCCCGCGCTGCGGCTTCGACTACGGATTTTCGGTGAGCGGCGTTTCCTCGGGACACGCGTCATCGGCGAGCCGCGCCGAAAGCGGCGTTGGCGGCCCCCTTGAACTGGAAATTTGCCGCTCCTAAATCGACGTCGCCGGATGCCCTTTTTGGGTCCGGTGACGATTGTTTCCCCATGTTGCTCATTGGAGGACGTGGCAATGACTGTCGAAATTAATCTCTCTTCTCCATCTGAAATCTTCCGAACGGCGCTCAGTTCCCCGGCGAGGGAGCAGCAGTCTACCTCGGTCTCGTCGCGCGAACTGGAAAAGGCGAGACGCGTGGACGACGGAGAGTTGGCCTTCGTGGTCAGTCCATCGCCGGTGCGATGGCCACGGGTCTTTCCAAGCCTTTAATCAAGTTCCAATCGATGTGAATCGAAACCTGGCGTCGCTGGGCCCGCCTCCTCGGGTTCTGCGTCGTTGAGGCGCTCTAATGGAGGAGCATGAACGATGGCAAGCTTATTTCCTGACCCCTTCGACGCTTTGCTGCAATTCCAGCAGACGCTCGACTCGTTTCGCACGAGTGGATGGCTGAGCGCCGGCCCGAGTGCCGGTGGGGCTTATCCACCGATCAACGTCTTCCGGAAAGGCGATGATCTCGTGGTCATCGCGGAAATCCCTGGAGTTCGAAAATCTGACCTTGAGATCCAGGTCGTCGGGAGGACGATCCGTATCGCCGGTAGCAAGTCTGTCGATTACGGCGATAAGGCGGCCCTGCATCGTCGCGAGCGTCTCGCGGGACGTTTTGATCGCGCCCTCACCGTGCCGGTCGAGATCGACGCCGACCAGGTCAAGGCGGAATGCCGCGACGGGATCTTAGCGCTCTATCTCCCGCGCGCGGAGCGAGACAAACCCAAGACGGTCGCTGTGGGTTAAACAGGACAACAAGCAAGTGACGGAGCAAAAAATGGCACGATCACAGGCACTCGAAGTGCAGGAAAAGAAGGAGCTAGTTTCGAAGGACGAGAATACCGTGCCGGCACGGTATTACGTACCAACCACGGATATCTTTGAGACAGACGATGCGCTAACCATGGTCATGGAACTGCCTGGCGTCGAAAAGCAGGCGGTAGATGTGAATGTCGAGAACGACGTCCTGCGGATCAACGCACGTATCGACTTCACGAAATACGAGGACTTAGAGCCACTCTATACCGAATATAACGTCGGTCACTTTGAGCGCTCCTTTACCCTATCCAACAAGATTGATCAGCAGCAGATCAGTGCGCAGCTCGATGACGGCGTCCTGACTCTGACGCTGAAGAAGGCGAAGGAATCCCTCCCTAGGCGGATCACGATCGACTGATCGCCTAGAGACGCAGGGGCGCTGACTTTGCGTCAGCGCCCCACGGCTATACGGGCACGAAGAGCCGGTTTCCTCCGCCCGGGATGGATGTCCCCTTAGCCAGGGGAACCTGGAACGCGCCGCAACAGGCAACACGCGAAACTGCGTCGTACGCGCTGCGCGCCACGGGGAGTGTGTTGGCTACGCACGCGGGACCGAGCGTTGCCGCCTCCGATGCCTTCGCTCTCGCTGATGTCGCCCGCAAGTATGGGCATAGGTGGAACAAGGAGAACCAGAAGGACACATGAGGCCGCGCTGAAGGGGACGTGCCGACAAGTGGCAAGATTGGGTTCCGGCACTGGCCCGGAACCGTGCGGAGCGGTCGTCGTGGTGGTGGCTGAAGACACCAACGCACAGGAGACGCTGAGCGTGATCAGCGGCGGGCTGCTGAAACTGGCGGCGATGGAAAATTGTCAGAAGCGGACAAGGGCCATGCAAGCCTTCGGAGCGCAAACGATAATAACTCCGCTTTCGTTCGTTCGATGGTATCTACCCGGTCTTGCCTTCGTTCAATCTGCCCCTATTTCTCGGCTGAAAAGGCCAAGAGTGGAGGGTAGCCACCATGCCAATCACCGATCCGTTTACCGTCGTCGTGCAGGTACCTCCCAGGCAGGGCCTGGGCGGGACGATGAGAGAGCTGCGGCTGTGGCTCGACAAGGAGAAAATCCAGATCAGCGTGTTCACGATCCAAGTCGTCGCCCAAGGCTATACGCTCAAGTGCGGATTTGGTTCGATAGAACACGCTGACCGCTTCCGGGCGGCATTTGGTACGCCGAAGGGTACGACTAGCGCGGAAGGCCAGTCGGCATCGTCTGAAGCTCGGCAACAGCGCGCCTGATCCGTAGCCACAGCTCGCCTGTCCAGGTCGAGTTAGCGGTCTAGCCCTTCTACACACCAGAACTCGGGCCGGACTCGCGTCCCGGCCGTCGATCGAGCGTTGAGCCTGACCAGCCGGTACGCTTCCGCACAGCGACGTTCTTCGGTGCGGTGATAATGTCCCATTATTGCGCCGCCCAAACCTTAAACCCGGTTCTCTGCGCAGCTTCCAGCAAGCCAGCCAATATTCATAATGCCGCGGGAGCGCATGTCTCTCTCAGGTGCGCCAACTCGGGAGGATGGGTGGCGCAATCAACAATTCTATCAGTTACGCGTCAGCGCGGGGTACGACATCGTACGACGTCCGAGAATCATAACGGCCAGAGCGGGCGCGACAGGTGCTCTTTACCGGAATCACCATGAGCGGTTGCTTGGCCACGGTAATATTGGGCGTTGTTCATGCCCGAATAACGCCAGTGATTACAGAACATTGGTTTCCTCAAGCGTCCTTCGCGTCGAGGAGTTCTCCACCCCGGGTATCGGCAGTTTTGGCGGCGATGTCGGATCTTCGGCGGTAGCCGATGTACCCACCCTTGTCCTTACGCTGCCGCGTGACGACGAGTAAGCGCTTCTTCAAGGGCGCGGGCCAGGTCTGCCTGCCGGTAAGGTTTCGCGAGGACGGGCAAATCAAGGTCGCTCGACCCTGGCGTCTCATCCGAGTTTCCCTCGGATACGCTGCTCGCCATAAAACCAGATGTAAGAACGACCGGAAGAGTGGGACGGTGCTCATACACGGCACGGGCCAGGTCCATGCCGCTCATGCCGCCAGGCATCACCACATCGGTGAAGACAAGATCGATTTTGGATCGTTTGGCGTTTAAGACATCCAAAGCTTCTTGGGCACTCGCCGCAGTCTCCGTCCGATAACCAAGATCCTCTAGCTGCGCGACGACAAGCGCACGAACGTCCACATCGTCCTCGACCACCAGGATGGTTGCCGCATTGTCCTTCCTCGTTGCCGCAGTCGCGGCCAGATGTTCTGACTTGCTTTGGGCCTCTTCGCGCGGGAGGTGGATGCGCACGCGCGTGCCTTTACCCTGCAAGCTTTCGATTGTCAGAAACCCCTGAGATTGACTTACGAAGCCGTGTACTTGCGACAGGCCAAGTCCGCTCCCTTGGCCGGTTTCCTTTGTCGTAAAAAACGGCTCGGTGGCGCGTTCCAACACCTCTGGTGGCATGCCAGTGCCGGTATCTACTATGTCTACAAACACATAGCTCATGGGCCGCGCGTCCGCATGCCGACTGGCCGCCCGCTCATCGAGATCGATATTCCCCGTCATGACGGTCAGGCGGCCGCCGCTTGCCATGGCATCGCGGGCATTAATCACCAGGTTCAGGATCACCGACCCGAATTGAGCGGGGTCCACGTGACAAGCCCCCGCGTTGGGGTCGAGCCTGAACTCCGTCTCGATCGCCTCGCCAACGATGCGGCCGGCGAGAACGTCAAACTCCGCGATTAGCTCATTGATCGGCCGCGTTTCCGGCCGCAAGGCCTGCCGCCGCGCAAACGCGAGAAGCTGCGCGGTCAATTGGGCCCCCCGTGCCGCTCCCCGTTGGGCCATGGCCACCATTTGGGCCAGCCGCTCGTTTCCCGCGACCTCATTTCCAATGAGTTCAAGGCTGCCGCTGATGACGGCCAGTAGATTATTGAAATCGTGCGCGATGCCACCGGTCAATTGGCCGACGGCTTCCATCTTCTGCGCCTGACGCAGCGCATCCTCCGCTTGCTGACGCTCAGCGATTTCCGCCGAGACCCGCTGTTCGAGTTCATCGTTCAACCGCCGCAATTCGTCTTCAACCCGCCGGCGGCCTAACGCTACTCCGAGCAAATTCGCGACGCCCTGGAGGAAGTCGACATCGTGTTCGGAGAACACCCCCGCGGTCTCGCTATCGGCTTCGAGAACGCCGAAAGGTTTGCCGTCGGCGTCAAGAATGACGTTCACGGCACGCTCCACCCCATGCTCCGCGAGGAGCTGGGGCGTCCGAAATCGCTTCTCCTTAGCCAAGTGGTTCGAGATCACCGGCTTGCCGGTGTGCATGGCATAGCCCGCGGGAGACTCAAGGTCTGCACCGACCGTCGTTTTTCCGACAATGCCGGGATTCCACCCCACCCCGGCCCGCACCAGGAGCCGGTTTTCATCCGGCAAATATTCCAAGACTTTGCAATAGCGGACTTCGAGCCCCAGGGCGCAAAGCCGCGACGCCTCCGTGAATAGAGCATCGAGGCTTGCATCCGAAAGCGCGCGACGTCCGATTTCAGCCAATAGGGCCTGCTGACGTAGCCGCCGTTCAAGCTCATCGGTCGACGGCCTGCGATCCATGGCTCGCACAACTCCTGCCGCGCTGGACAGCACTGGAGGAGTGCGCCACCGGCCTCCTGCGCAACGCCGGCTTATGCCCTTAGTTCCGCCAATTCCTGGCGCCGTAGCTGATGCCCACCCCGGGAGAACGACGGCGCTGCTGTGTTCGGAGCGCATGGATCCTTCTTCACGGCGCGCCCTGATCGGCTACTTGGTTTTGTTCGCGACGCTGTACGCCGGGTTCGGGGTTCAGTCGCCATATTTGCCGGCGCTGTTGAAGGAGCACGGCCTCTCGTCCGAAGCGATTGGAACCGTGCTGGCGACAGGCGCTATTATCCGTCTCGCCACAGGCCCGGCGGCCGGCCGGCTGGCCGATCGGCTCGACGCGGCTCGGCTGGTGTTCGCCGGCTGTGCTGCCGTGGCGGCAATCGCCGGGATTTCATATCTTGCGGCTTACGGGTTTTGGCCCCTGCTGGCAGTCGTATTACTGCAGGCCGCCGTGCTGGCGCCGCTTGCCCCCCTCGGGGACGCGCTCGTGCTGATCGCCGCTGGTCCGCTGCAGGCCGGGTTCGAATACGGTTGGGTGCGTGGTGTCGGGTCAGCAGCTTTTATTGTCGGCTCAGTGCTGTCGGGTCAGATCGCCGGCCGGTACGGCCTTGGCGCTGTGATCTGGCTCAATTCGGTGCTGCTGTTGACCGCGGCGCTATACGCCCCGGCCGTGCCGCGATTGCCGTCGCAACCGGCGCGTCAAAGAGTTACGACGGCGGAACGAGGCGGCGTCGCCGCGCTGGTGCGAATGCCGCCCTTTCGCCGGGTAGTGATCGTCGCGGCTCTGGTGCTTGGTAGTCATGCTCTGCATGACGGCTTCGCGATGATCCGGTGGAACGCGGTCGGCATTGGACCGGACACCGCTGGGCTGCTCTGGTCGGAGGCGGTGGCGGGCGAAGTCGTCGTATTCCTTACTGGCCGGCCCTTGCTTGACTGGTTCGGTCCGGCGGGCGCGGCTGTTTTGGCGGCGACGATTGGTGCGTTGCGCTGGGCTGTTTCCGCCGAAACCGCTGCGGTCTGGGCGATCGCGGCGATTTAACCGCTGCACGGCGTCACCTTCGCGCTGTTGCATCTCGCCTGCATGCGGCGGCTCGCCGAAACGGTGCCGCCGCACCTTTCGGCGACGGCGCTGGCGGTTTATGGCGCGGGGATTGGCGCCGCAAGCGCCTTGCTGACCCTGCTCTCGGGCTGGCTGTACGGCGCGATCGAGGCGCAAGGATTTTGGGTGATGGCCGCGCTGTGTCTCGCCACGATACCGTTGGCACGCAGACTCTGAAGCGGTGCGTTCGATTTCCGCCTGCATGCCCGCGAGCAAACCCGTCGGCGCGGCCGCAGACCTCGATCGTCGCCAACTCATGCTGACAGGCTGCAAGCCGGCGCTAAAGCTTAACGCTATCTCCAAGCGGTCTAGGCGTCGGGCAAAACCGGAAGGCATTTTGAACTCCCGCTTAGCGCTGGAAGCACGTCCCCTTACGCTAGCGAGCGACAAGCGCATCGACAGCGAAGCACTTGAAAGCAGCGCAGGCATTTGTATCAAAAATCACTTTCCGTAACACCACAGTTAAAAAAATATTACGTTTCTTTACATGAACTAGAATACTCGTTTTATCGTTTGTGAAATAACTGAAACATTCTCAGGTGAATCTCATGCCTATATTACTCTGGCTTCTGGGTGTTCCCTTATCTGTCGTCCTCCTTCTTTGGGTGTTTCACGTGGTCTAAAGGGGCCTTCGACATTCCACGATATCCGCGCTGGTAGCGCCATTCCAACCAAAGCGTCACCAAGGCAAGATACCAATGAACGTGCTGCGAAAGGGAGGGGCGCCGGCGGCACTCGCCAAGCCTTACCCAAATACCGACGATAAAGGAGCCGCCGCGGCTCGTGCCGCGGCGGAAGCTCTCTTCTGATCGAAGTCAGTCAACGAGGGAAGAGCGCGGTTCGAACGACTTCGTCGATCGCGCGTGTTGAGTGCGGAGCCCAGGCCACAATGAAAATCGCACAAGTGTCACCCCTCATCGAGGCCGTTCCGCCCAAAAAATATGGCGGAACGGAGCGTATCGTCGCCTACCTGACCAACGAGCTTGTAGAATTAGGTCACGATGTAACGCTATTTGCCAGCGGTGACAGTCAGACCAAGGCCAAGTTAGCGCCGGGCTGGCCATCAGCCTTACGCCTCGATAAGACGACTCATGACCATGTCGCTCCACATGTATCAATGCTGGAGACGGTGGCGCGTCGTGCCGAAGAGTTCGACATCGTCCATCTCCATCTCGACTATCTGGGCTATCCTTTCTTGCAGCGTACTGAGGTGCCGTTCCTCGCGACGCTGCACGGGAGGCTCGATCTCCCCGAGCTTGTCTCGATCTTCGAACTGTTTGACGATGTTCCCATTGTGTCGATTTCCGATGCGCAGCGTAAGCCGCTTCCGCACGCAAATTATGTGGCAACCGTGCCGCATGGCCTGCCGGAGCGCATGCTTCTTCCGGGCTTCGGCAACGGTGGCTATCTCGCCTTTCTCGGACGAGTTTCTCCGGAAAAGGCTCCGGATGCGGCGATTCGCATTGCCGCGCTCTCCGGCCTCCCACTGAAGATTGCAGCGAAGATCGACAATGCCGACAAGCAATATTACGAGGATCGCATTGCACCGCTGCTCGGTGCATCGCATGTCGAGTTTGTTGGTGAGATTGGCGAATGCGACAAAGCGGAATTTCTCGGCAATGCCGCGGCGCTCCTATTCCCGATCGTGTGGCCGGAACCGTTCGGTTTGGTGATGATCGAGGCGATGGCCTGCGGGACACCGGTTATCGCCTATCCAAACGGCTCGGTACCGGAGATCATCGAGGATGGAGTGACCGGGTTCATCGTCGACGGTGAGCAAGCCGCGGCCAAGGCCGTCTCGATGCTGCGCCGTCTCAATCGTTTGCAAATCAGGCAAGCATTTGAAAGGCGTTTCACCGCGCGGCGAATGGCTGAGGAGTACGTCAAGGTTTATCAGCACGTCGTCTCCCTCAACCCTCTGCTTCAACAGGCCGTTTAATTAAGGAACCATGTGGATTCTCGGACGTCGCGCCACGCCCATAACGCGAACGTCACCGTCTGCGCGATTAGACAAGGACTGCGACCCGAGCAGGCCACCCTCAAGCCGCTCACAACAGCCTGGGGCAACTCACCGGAAAACTGGACAAAGGCCGGTGGGAATGTTCGCCCCTGCCATGGGCTGGAATGGTTGCTGAGCGGGACTGGTTGCCAGCAAGCGTTAGCCGACCCGGATGATAAAAACATATCGGACGGCACTGCCGATTTGTTAACGG
>CAVZUA010000018.1:0-61548 GCA_963778385.1 uncultured Alphaproteobacteria bacterium
CAGAACGTGTTGCCCCGTCTCTACATGCAGTCGCGCCCCCGGCTCGACCCGGAACAAGGCGCCGTCACGAGCGCGCACGTAGCCGCTGGCGCGCAGGTCGTTAAAGCGAAATCGCGCAATGCCTGCCGACGGGGCGTAGAAGGTCGCATCATGCGCGGGGCCTTCGTAGATGGTTTCGATTTCGGCGGGCATCGCTCACATCGTAGCATCACGCATTTTAATGATCGCGAAAGGGGTTATGTGAGACAAGGGTTGCGGCGGGCGGTTCCCGCATAGACGCCCGCCTTTCGCAATGGCCCCGTCGCTTTTGATCCCTGGCGGCGCGGCTTTGTGCGTCAAGGGCCAGGCCGCAAAAGCGGCGAAGGTGCAGGCACAGGTACGGGCTGTCTCGCGGTGTTCTCGAATGGGCAGTGGAGACGCCTGGACGAACTCGATTGTAGCGGTCTAATCCTTAAGCTCACCTACGCGCCCCTGCCGGTTATCCGGTGGGGGCTTTTTGTGCAAGCTCGGCAGGCGTGCACGTCACCTTCGGGAAATGGCATTCATAGCTAGCCGGTGGATGGGTCGCTTCCCCTATGACTTGGACCGCGGCGTTCATGCCGACGGCTGCTGCCAGGAACAAGAACCCGATTAGGATGATTGTGCGTGGGCTAAAATTGTCCATGACACGCTCCGGACCAATCTCGCCCCACAAATATGGCGAAGGCACCGACAGCGCGTTTTACGGTGGGCTTTATTCTTCTTACGGAATCCTTGAGATCGACGGTACACCGTCACCCCCTCTGCCCCGAGTAGTCCGCCCACACCACCGTGAGAAGGCGAGACGGTCCGCGTTGTGAGAACAAATCGAAATTAACCGCAACGTATAGACCTGGCCCCCGCGCCAGGGCGAGCTATTTGACGCGGCGCTTATAGGTGAAATCCAGTGGCCCGACCTTGCCCCGGGTTGCGCGGGCGATCGCCGCCATCTGCGGCGGGCTTGGCGCGCTATGCCCGTTCACCCAGAGACTGACGGTGTCGCGGGAGACGCCGAGCCACGCGGCAAATACCGCCTGGGTTATCTGGCGCTCCGCGAGATAGCGCGCCAGCTTCATGGCGACCGCGCCGAACGGCCTATACCTTGCGCCGCGCCGGCCCTTTGCGCTCGCCGAGCGCCAGGTTCATCGCAGTCGCGCTGCTCAACGCCGTCGCCCCGACGCGTCAGAGCGCGCTCCGATACCTTGACGGAGCGGCGGGTCACCATAACCAAGAGCAGCGTAACGCCCGCGACCGCGAGGTTCGCGACATCGCCGAGACCGACCGAGCCAAAGAGGGGCGCGTGGGTAGTCGCTGCGAGGGCGTAGTACATCAACCCGACAAGAGCGATGACGATCAGCCCCGGCAGCCAAAGCTCATCCACGAGGCGCACCTACTTGGAAAGCCATTCGATATCCCCGTTGTCCTTGCGGCGCGTATAAAAGTGATCCTCGCGCTCCAACGAGATCGGCAAGTACCAAGGCTGATAGGTCACCTTGATCGAAATCTCCGCGTAGAGCAGGGCGCGGGGCGTCCCGTAGAGGACTTCGCCAGCGACAATCTCCCTGGAGCCATGCGAGGCGATGCCCTGGTTCCAGGCGGGCATCGAGCTTGGGATGTTGCCTTTCTCGCAGAAAGACGGCCGACTTGTATCGGTGCCGGTGCCCATCCTCACACACCAAAGATAGGCGTCGATGCGGACATGCCAGAGCGGGTAGAACTGGCTATTTGCGACCTTGAAAGCATCGGAAAACGGGTTGGAGGCCTCCGGGGCATTAGCAGGCTCGATCGTCACAGCCGGTAGCAGGGCGAGCAGACCGATGATCGTGGATGCGACGGCTACAGCGCCGCCCAAAGCGCCAACGATCCATTTGAGCCATCCCCACCACCACCAGTGCGTCTTCGCCGGTGGTGGGGATGGCGGCTTATTTATGGCGGCTGCCGGCTGCACGGGCCGCTTCTTGCGTACCTTTGATACTGGCATTGCTAGGTCACGGCGCGCCGCCGTACCTCTCTCGGAACTGGCGCGCACTCTAGGCGGCGTCCCGCAGCGTCTCGTCGCGCGTCCGGTAACGGAGCCCCCAACCAGGAGCGAAACACCAAAATCAATTGCCCAACCGGCAAGGCCGACAGGAAAGCATTCGGGACCCCGGTCACCATCCAACGCACCGCCAGCGCAATCCCCGGCTATCGTCGAGTTTTGATCCCACGGCCGAAACAGCCGGCCTCGACAGCTACTGGGTCATGCGCCGGCTGCGCACCAATTCGGTGTTGTCGGCGCGACGGGGCGACATGGCTGCATCGAACCGGGCGGCTGAGCTGATCGGCAAGCACCTCGGCATGTTCATCGACAAAAATAAAATAGATATCAATGTGATAGACGACAGCGACGAGTACCTGGCCAGACTGATGGAGATTGTTGGGGCCAAGGTGATCGACAACGAGCCGGCGCCGCTACAGCTGGAGAATGATGGGCTCAAAGATGGGTCAGACGAGGCGGCCTGATAACCGGGTTCTAATCGGCGGCGTAGCACACACATCTACGGCTCTGGCGATAACAGATGGCTATATCAATGGCTTAGTTCCGAGCCTGGCTAACGTTCCATACTTAGCCCCACTCATCACCTGGTCGAGGCGCAGCCTGCAGTTGGAGCCCGGCGCTCGGGTTGCAGGCAGTGGTTGCTGCTGACCTGGTGCTGCCTCAGCGCACCATGCCTATAGAAAGGTGAGGTATTGCCTAGCACTGCAGAAGCAGCAGCAGCGACAGCGTTTAAACGGCTCGGTCAGGCTGGCCGCGCCGGCCGCTGGCCTGGCCGAGCCGGCCGGGCGCTGGGCGCCGCCGCCGGTCAGGCAGGAGCTAACCAATAGGCAAATCGATCCCCCCTGGCGGGCGCGCGAATTTTTGTCCCCGCACAACCCCGACAACCCACAAATTCATAACCTCCCTAAAATTTTATCAAACACACGCAGGGCACTTCCGCTCAGGAAATCAGAAAATTTTTGGGACCGACCGGGCTCAAAATGGTGTCGGCTGTGGGATAATTAAGCCCTGGGTGGCTGGTCAGCGAGCTGCTTTCGACTGCTGCTGATATGCCGCTTTCGACGCCGTGACCCGGCGGCGATCACGCCGGATAGGCATTGGTGACGCACAGCGTCTGCTGCCTGCTCGGCAAGCCAGGCCACCACAGATGCGAGGAGGGGCCGATGCCGATCAGGGCTGAGATGCGATGGTTCTATCCGATTGACTGGCCGCAGATCAGCCGCCACGTGCGGTTCGAGCGCGCCGGCGGCTGTTGCCAGGGTTGCGGCCGGCCGCATGGTGAAACCATTCGCTGCCTGCCGGATGGCCGGTGGTACGACACCACTCGTCAAACCTGGCGCAACGGCCGCGGTCAGCCCGCCCGCTGCCCCGATATCGAGGATGCAAGCCGGCTACGGCAGACCCGTGTCGTCCTCGCAGCCGCCCACCTCGATCACGACCCGGCGAACAATCGGCTGCGTAATTTGAAGAGCCTTTGCCAGCGCTGCCACCTGATCCACGACCGGCCGCACCATCAGGCGCGGCGGCGGATCACTTACCTGCTGCGCCGGGCGCTCGGCGACCTATTCCTCAACCCTTACGCCGCCTGACCCTCGTCCTGTTGATCGGCCCTGTAGCTCAGCAGGTTTCGTGATGTGGCCGCCCCGGTGATTATCCAAGGGGCAATATCGCCGGTGGGATCGGGCGATGATCGTGGCCGGATCTAACATGTCACCAATTTGCGGACGCACCGAAGCTGGAGCGATGTCCTGCCGCTCATGGCCATAAATGTTTCCTTGAGCACACTCTGGGCGCATGAGCTTGATGGCGCTCCCGTGATCCGTGACGAGAATGATCACAGTTTCAAGGCTATTCCAGCACCGCGGGGAACTCGACGCTGTAGCCAATTCGCTCGCTGAAATTACAGCCGAACTGAACGCCGCGCGGCTCGACGGGTTTCTGTCCATGGCGCTGAAGCAACGTCCCCCGGTCGATTGAGGGGGTGCACTGCGGCGGGTTCTGGGTGACGAACGGGGCATGCTCGATATCTAGAGATCAGCAGCAGTCAGGCCGGGAAGGCTAAGACTTTAGGAGCGCTCGGGCGATAATCGCCACGTCTCGGTACAGCGGATGCGTCCTCGCGAGGGAGGTTCCGCGGCGTTACCGGCCTCCGGCCTCCCAGACTGATCCTTGAGGCAACTGACGGCGGAGCCTCCCCGGCCGTTTCTCTTCCGATATCTCGACCGCGGCGGGGCACGGCGCACGTCGTAGACTGGCTTCAATCAAGGGGCAGATCAGCGCCGGGTCTGATCATCGCGTAGAGGAACGCGCTCAAAGTAGCGGACCACTGTACGCAAAGCCCCGACGCGCCCTCGCCGGAGGCGCTGAGGCCCATTCATGGTCGTCTGGAGACATTTCAACCCTAAGGTGATAGGCTTGCCATATCGTCGGCATCTCTTCCCCTAAGGGTCGACGGCCAAACGCTGCGTGACCCCCAAAGTCAGCGAGGCAAGCATGTGGAAAAAATGCGAACAATGCGGGGCTAATCACCTCGCTCTTACGCGCGGTCTTTGTGTCGCCTGTTATGAGCAGGATCGCCAACGCAAGCCCCTTCCCGCGGCAGCCGATCGCGGAACTACCGACGCCGATCCCGCCGTCAGCACAGCGAGCGTCCACGCCGACGAGGTGATCGAGTAGGCGCAGGCTCGTGTGCGGCTGCTAGCCGAAGGACGTACGGACCAGCGGTACCAGCGTGGCGTCACATAAGGTTACGCCCCTTACTAACCGAAAATATTTGATCGATGGTCGCGTTCTCTGCTCGTTGGCGCGGCGGTGGCCGCTGAATTACCAAAACTCCAAACCGCTACGAATGCTGCTATCACAAACACAATCAGAGCGGCGTCGACGTACCAGGGAAACATGTGCAGACCTAATCAGTAGAGAGGCGGTAGGGGCATCAGCGTTTAGGGCGCGGCGGAAGGAGCGAGCCGCACCACTCTGAGATACGAATGCCGCGCGCACCTATTTTGATAATTCCGGCCAAAAACTTGATCGCTTGCTCCCGACCCGATATTTGGCCAGCAAAAAAACCGGTCATGGTAAAGGTCGTATCGGTTGTGCAAGCACTTTCGTGATGGAGATGGCGCCATGCCTGATGGCAGAAGAGGGCGCGATGCTCCGGGTTTTTGCGTGATCGATGCTGTTGCGCTCGGATGTTTTTTTGGCGCGCTAATCCTCGGAATAAGCGAATTCCACTCCATCGCGGTCTGCGCACTAACATGCGCATTGGCGGTCGGCTACCTTGGTTGGCGAGGGCTCTTTGGATAGGGCCACGCTGCTGGACCTATGTCAGGTATCAGGGCTTCCCGCGGATGCGCCAGAACAGAAACGCGATGATCGCCACGGTGATCGGAACGAAGATCTCGGGCCGCAACACATCGGCGAGGTCGAGTGTCATGTGCCGATCATAGCGCCGCGCGGGTAACAACAAACCCCGCTCAGGAGGCCCGACCGCGGCAGAGCCGCAAGGAATTCTCGGCACTCGCGCATTCGGCTGATAGGGTGCAACCCTAAGTCGCTATTTCAGGGAGGGACCCATGGGCCTAGTTTTGCTGATTATCCTGATAATCCTGCTCTTCGGTGGGGGCGGCTACGGCTATTCCCGATACGGCTACCGTGGCGGGATAGGCATCGGCGGCGTCCTGCTCATCATTCTGGTTTGCTATCTGCTTTTTGGGTGCGGAAGCCTTTAACCCCGCCTGGGGCGCCCAGAGGCGGCAGCACCAGCCATCCCTTAACAACAGCTAGATGAGGTCTTTGACGATCGGCATCGTTGCGTAACGCCCCAATCCAAACTGCGTTCTGAAACGGTCGGCATCATGAACGCTGCGAAAGCCGATGGTGAAAATATAGCCCGCCGCATCTGCCCTCGTTGTGAAGATTGCCGGCCGAATTTTTTCACCGCGGAGCCAGGTATGCAGCCTGCGCCTAGTCTCGCCTAATTCGTCATCCGCGGACAGCCGCACAACGGCCATAAGCGGACTGCGGTAGGACATGGTGTCCTCCGAACGATGCAAGAGTTACTTAGGCAACGGCAGCGTGTGCCGCTTGTTCCGTGTCGGCGCCCGGCCACCACCTCAATCAACGAACAGCATCACCAGGGCCAGGACCAATGCCGGCGATTGCCGGCGCTACAACCGCTTGCGCTGAGAGAACTGGCGCCGGCAAGTCCCCGTTAGGGCGCAGGATTGTCTGATCGTCTGAAAAATCTGGCGCCGCCAGTGTCCGAGACCGGGGCGCCAAGTTTACATGTCCTGGTTGCCGTGAGGAGAGGCCCTCAACACGACCTGGAAACGATAACACAGCCGCGCTGGGCAAAAAAGCAGCAGTAAGTTTCGGCTGCATGTTGAGGCAAAAGGATGCCCCGGAAGTGGCACCGCCGGGGCAAGTTTCGGATGTAGGACAACAAACACTCACCCGGAAGCACCGGGCACCATGATTTTTCCACAATAGGTTTCGACGTTCAAGCTCAACCCAGGGGTGCCGATGCTAGGCCGCGCGCCTCGCCGCCTTCTCGGCCAACTTCTCCGCCGCGCGGCGCTGCTGTCGTGACATGGGCGCCGCGACGGGCGCGATCGTCGGGACTGATGCCGAACCGCGCAACGCGGCCTCGAGGCGCGCCCCAGGGCGGCCGGGCGATCCGCAATCGAATTGATCAGGTCGTGGCCCTCCGACAGCTCGGCCTGGCGCGCGGTTTCTGGTAGCTGATTGTCAATTTTGGCGAGCAGGTAATCTCTGTGTGTTCGGGGTGTCACCCTCCTGCCGATGGGTCGCGCAATACCACCTTATTCAGCCGGTGCCGGCGGCCCGCCCCGCGGCTGCACCAATGAAAAAGCCCCGCTTAGAATGTCAGGAGGACTGAGCGGGGCAAAAGCGCGGCGAGGAGGAACCCCGCGCACTCCAAAAGATACGCACTGCCCGACGCGCCCGCTTGATGATCCCGGCCAGAATGTTGAGCAGCTCGTGCTCACCGCGACTCGCGGTGTCGCGTGCTTAAATGCCCACCAGACAGCTGGCTAGCTGCCGCCCCAAATAGATGACCCCGATTATCGAAACCCACGAGGCAATGCTGAGCGCCACGATCAGCGCCAGCGGCAGGGCTAACTGCGGAACACGTATCGAAGATGGGTTTGTGTAGGCCATCTCGGGCGCCTCTCACCCAAAAGGGTTGAAAGCGCTGCCCTGCCGTACGGCGAGAAGAAACCATCACCCTGCGACAGTTTGGCGCAGAAACCAATTTCGCCGGTAATGCGAATAGTGAAGAGCTGGGTCCCGTGGCGAGGTTGGCTTGCTCGTGAACTCGTCCTCGCCGATCAGGCACGCAGCCCGGATGCCCCAGTCCCCAACAGCTGCACAGATGGATGCTAGATTGGATCGGCTGATACCCGTGATCCTTGCCGTTGCGGTTTTGGGCGTGCAGGGAGCTTGGACCGTCTTCTTGGCTTGGGCGGCGCTGTATTTATTGTGGTAGCTGTCCCCATCCCAACGTTGCAGCGATCTGGCCTGCGGCTAACCCGTACCGGGGTCGGCCATCGGTCTACCTCTTGTCGATGAGCTGGCGCAGCGCGGCGTTGAGCCGGGTCTGCCAGCCCGGGCCGGTCGCCCGGAAGTGGTCGAGCACCGCGCGGTCGAGACGCAACGTCACCTGCTCGTGTGTCGAGCCAATCGCACGTCCTTCACCGGGGCGGCCCGCGAGTATCTCGCTCGGCGCGGCGACCCCCACCTGCCGGACCTCATTCCACCACGCCTGCATTCGCAGCAGCGTTTCCTTGCTCGTGCCGAACACCGCTTCGATCCGCTCGGCCAGCTCGGGCGATAGTGCCGCCTTGCCGGTGAGAAGATCGAGAAGCGCGCGCGCCGGCACCCCCAGCTGAGCAGCGGCATCGCCAACCGAGAGGCGGCGCGCATCGAGGATCTCGTCGCGGATAAATTGGCCGGGATGCGAGGAGTGCATGCGGATTTTTGCGGTTTCGTTCATCGCGGCGATCAGGATAGGTCCATACCCGCCTGGGGACGGGCCAAAATTTTCGACTTGCCTCGGCAAGTAAAGCAGTGGACCCCAACCCCGATCAAAAAATCCCGTGAGAGTGTAAGCCCGGTCACATCAGCCCGGCAAAGCCCCACCACCTCTGTGGTCGACGGGCAACCCGTCGCGGGCATGCGGCCATGGAAACTTGGGCAAACGGACGATCCTGATCCTGGCAACGGTTTTTCTGGTCTTGAACCTCGGTTGGTTCATGTGGCTTTGGTCAATGACCGACACCGTCGCGCGCTGCACCTACAGTCTTCCAACCCTGACGTGCGCCGCCATCTCGGGTTGAGCGTCACGCCACCGCGGGCAGGTTGTCGAGCGCCAGGGCCGAGGGTCTTGCTGGCCGCCCTGATCTCGATGGCGATGCGGCGGCCATCGCCGTCGTGGAGATGCATCGCCCCCGGCGACACCTCCTCACCTCGGGTCTCGGGACCATCGGCCCCGACGACCAGCGCTCTATCAAGAGCACGTCGCCTTCGCGGTGATGGCTCGCGGCAGCCATCGGCGGCGCGCTCCTCGATCGAACACGGTAGACACCACCACGACATCACCTCGTTTGCGGCGGAAAACAACCCGCAGAAAAAGATCGCCGCGCTCCGGGATGCGCCGCCACGCACGGGTCAACGTCGGGTCGTGCGGGTCGGGTTCGCTGTGTTCGGGTGGTTGATCACGCCTCAGCCCATGCTTCTTCGATGGCGCGCAGCGTCATCCGCTGCCGTGCATGGTTCGTGAAGATTACAGGCGGCGCGGCGACGCTCAGCTTTGGAGATCGGCTGCCAGCCGGGTCAAGCGATCGACCAAGTCCAACACCTCTTGGTCGATCAACGGATGGAGGCCGTCGGGCAGCGCGGCCGTTGTTATTCGCGAGTTGTAATCGTTGAGGGTTTCGGCAACCTCTTCGAGCAGATCGCGCGTTCGGTCGTCCAGCAAGGCGATGTCCTCGCGCTCGCCACGCAAGAGCGGACTACTAGCGATGACGAGCTGCTCCCTGGAGCGGGCGGCAGGCTGCGGTCGTGAGGGCAACGCGCGCAGTATCGCCGCCGCCGTTATTCCAAGCCACTGTCCTTCCGCCCTTACAGCCCATTTGACGACGCTGCGCCGCCGCTCGTCAGTTTCCTCCCGCTCGGCCTGCAGGGCGGCTATTTGCGATTTGACGGCAGCGACTTGCTGGTCCGCGGCGCGGAGGGCTCCACGATAGGCGAGGAAGCCGGCGACTACGGTGAGACCGCCGCCGATCAAGCCACCGCCAAGGCCAGCGATCAGCGTTTGCCAGTCGCATATGCTGACCATCACCGCCCCCGCCGCAGCGCCCAGCGCAGCCGCCACCCTGGCCGCCGGTCACGCAGCTCGGTCAGGAGAGCCTGAACGGCCCGCAGGTCCTCGTGCAGCGCGGTCAGATTGGCATGCAGCCCATCGATATCGGCCTTCAGCGCCTCGCGCGCGGCCTCGACATCGGCCTTGGTCGCCCAGGGAGACAGCGTTTGCATCAGCCCTGCCCTTCCCGGTCGCCCCCGGTTTGACAGCCCGAGCGCGATGGCATGAACGGCTCGTCGAGGGATGGCGGCGTCAGCACCGGCCATATCGTTCCGGCAAGCGGCAATGTCGACCGCCACTCGATCTGGATGCGGTAGGCGGCCTCCGGCCCCAGGAGCCGAGCGTCATCGCCAGCAACATCATCGAGGCCGACACACCCCAAGGCTGCTATGGCGACCCATTGCAGCCGGCGCGCCGTCATCGCTTGCGCCCCAGTGCCCAGCGCAACCGGCGGCCGAGGCCCCACTGCCGGCGGGCGTCCAGTTCGGCGCGCAGCCCGGCGGCCTCGTCGCGGGCGATCCGCTCGGCCGCCGCGGCGTCGTCCGCCTTCTTGCGCAGATCGCTGGCTTCGGCGGCTGAGGTTTTTGCCCAGTCGAGCGCTGTCTGCTCGGTCTTCCGCAGCTCCGCCAGCTCGGTGCGCAGCACCCCAGCCTGCCGTTCGGTTACTTCGAGCTGCTGATGCAGCACGGCGACCTCGGCGACGGCAACGCGCTCCGAGATGCGCAGTCCTCCCAGCTCGCCGCGTAGCGCCACCGCATCGCGCTCAGCTAGGGCGGCACGCTGTTCTGCTTTGGTAAGCTGCTCGCACAGCCCCGCGACCGCGTGTTCGAGCGCACGTATCGCAGGATCGCGCGTAGGATCTGCCGGTTCAACATAGGTTATGCGACGGCTGCCATCGCCAGCCGCGAGCGTGATGTCTGATGCCACGAAGATGATCCCCCTCCATGCGCCTGACCGAGGCGCAGACACTGTGACGGCGGGGGGAAGCCGCTGGGTCCGCTTTACGCCGAACCCGACCTGGTCGCAAGTATTCCGGTATTATAATCTCACGCATGGCCGATGACGGATTTGATGAACTACGTCGCTCGCAGCGCCGCGAGTATTCGCGCCGCCATGCCAAGGCGCGCCGCGCTGCGGATCGCGACCAGGGGGGCCGGCGCATCGATGTGACGCTGAAGAACGAGATGCGCGAGGACTACGAGACGGTGCGCGACTGGCTCGAAGGCATCAATCGCCTCAACATCGCCGAGCGCCGGCTTTCGGCTCCGCTGCATCGTCTGTCGGATACCGAGGTGATCAAGACGGCGCTCCGTCTCGCGGCGACGCATATACGAGACGAGGAAAAGGCCGGTAAGGCTGCTGGGGCAACAAGGCCGTCTGAAAAGGCGATCGACGGCTAGAACCACTTCGGCAGCTCGGGAAACTTCACCCGGCAGCGGTCATAGATCGACACGGACGGGTTCTGCATCCGCGGGCAATCATGCGCGATCAGCCGGCGCAGATCGCCATGCTCCTCAGCTCCATGCTCAGCGATCAGTCCAGGATGCGGGCTATCTGCCGCGCGAGGGTTATCTGCAATACATCATCAAGGACTACCCCTTGCGTCTGATCGCCCTCGACACACTCGACGCCGGCAGGCATGGCGGGATGTTGTGCCCTGAGCGGCTCGCCTGGCTCGACGCAACACTGACGGCACGGCCTGAGCAGCCCACTGCAATCCTGATGCACCACCCGCCGTTCGCGACGGGCATCACCTACATGGACGGCTATGCGCTCGACAACGCCGCCGGGCTTGCCGCAATCGTCGCTCGTCACCCGCATGTCGAGCGGATCATCTGCGGCCATCTGCACCGTGCGATCGATCGCCGCTTCGCTGGGACCATCGCCAGCACAGCGCCCAGCACGGCGCATCAGGTACGCTTGAACCTGGTCCCCGACGCGCGAATCAGCTTCAATTTCGAGCCGGCAGGCTACTGACTGCATCTGTGGCAGGACGGTGGTCTCGTCACCCACACGGCCGTGTTTGGTGAGTGGATCGACCCCGAGCCGTCGCGTTTGGGGCTCCAATCGAGACCGAGAACAAGTGATAGGCAACACCATGCCCCGGCCTACGAAAAGAACATGAACGATGCGGCGCAAAGGAGTCCATCTCGTGCGTTTGTGGTACGAGGCCAAATTCGACAAGACACTTGTGCCCTACCCGTCATCGGTGGACGCGATCAAAACCTTTCCCACAACAGACAGCGATCGGCGTGGGGCCTGGACCACATGGGATATCTGTCATCGCGTCAAACGGTCTCGCTATGCCGAGCCGCGTCTATCGCCTCGCCGATCCGCCGAAACGTCGCGATACCGTCAACGAGTGGGCGGACTGCATTTCCGCTTCGCACCGGATATGAGCAGGTGGTCGGGTGCGGGATTCTCATTGGACGCTCGCGATCGACAAAGACTAGATCGAGACGGCCGCTTGTAGGTCAGGCGGATTTCTCCATGCAGCCGACCGGACGACCGTCCTCGATCTGCACGCGGATCGCAAAATCGTAGCGATCGACATCGAGCGCGATCTCGATGTCCTCGGGATGTAGATGCGGCCGGTTCGGATCGTGGAAGCGGGTGACCTCACCGCCGGCCAAGATCAGGCGTCGCACTGCCTGCGGATCGCTCGGCCGGCCTTCCTTCGCGCGACCATCGCGGCGCTGTAGATGTGCGGCTCCAGATGCGGCATCAGTCCGGTCGCGGTGAGAGCCTGCTTGGACTTGCTTCGGAAAAGTGGAGAGTTCCCCGATGATTTAGGAGGAACTCGACGATGCAGCAGCGACGGTTTACGAAGGAATTTGCGGAGGAAGCGGTCCGCTTGGTGCAGACCAGCGGGCGAACGCAGCGCGAGATCGCCGGTGATCTGGGAATTGGGCTATCGACGCTGGTCCGCTGGATCGGGCGGAGCCGGGATCGGCACGCTGTCGACCCCGCGGCGGCGGAGAGTGATGTCACGGCCGAGCTGAAGCGGCTGCGCCGGGAGAACGAGATCCTTCGCCAGGAGCGGGACATCCTGAAGAAGGCCACCGCTTTTTTCGCCCGGGAGGGAAGTCGATGAGGTTCGCGCTCATCGATGGGGCGAAAGCGGCATTCCCCGTCCATCGCCTTTGTTGCGTGCTTGGTGTCAGCCAAAGCGGTTATTTTGCCTGGAGAGGTCGGCTGGCCTGCCGCCGCCAACGCGACGACATGGTGCTGCTGGCGCATGTCCGGTCGGCCTTTGCCTTGTCGAACAGCACCTATGGCAGTCCCCGAATGACGCGGGAACTGCGGGATATCGGCCTAGTGGTCGGTCGCCGCCGGATCGCCCGGCTGATGCGCGACAACGGCCTGCAGGCTCGGCAGAAGCGGCGGTTCAAGCGGACCACGGACAGCCATCACGCTTGGCCGGTCGCGCCGAACCTGCTCGATCAGGACTTCACGGCAACCGGCCCCGATAAGAAGTGGGGTGCCGACATCTCCTACGTGTGGACCCGCGAAGGCTGGTTGTACCTCGCGGTTGTCATCGACCTGTTCGCTCGTCGGGTCGTCGGCTGGGCAACCGGCGACCGGTTGCATCGGGACCTGGCTCTGTCTGCTCTGCGCAAATCCCTGACCATGCGTCGTCCGGCAGCCGGGCTGGTCCACCATTCAGACCGTGGCAGCCAGTATTGCTCGATCGATTATCAGGCCGAGCTGCGCAAGCACGGCATCATGATCTCAATGTCCGGCAAGGGAAATTGCTACGACAACGCCATGGTGGAAACGTTCTTCAAGACCCTGAAATCCGAGCTCGTCTGGCGGACCGTCTTCTACACCCGCCAAGAAGCCGACCAGGCCATTGGCCGCTATATCGACGGGTTCTACAATCCCGTCCGGCGCCATTCCGCCCTCGACTTCACAAGCCCGGCTCAGTTCGAAAAAACGGCCGCCAAATGAGCCAATCCCTCTCCACTAAAGCGGGGCAAGTCCAGCTGGACTCGGGCGATCGGGCTATTGGAGGCGACGCAGCGCTTCAGCTTGAGCGCCGCGAGAAGCTCCGGGATGCCATCCATCGGTCTAAGCTTGCCGGGATACGCGGCGATGATCCGCGCCCCCATGTCCTCGAAGAAATTGGCGGGCAAAGTGACGCCGAAATCTGTTTTTGACGGCGGCGGCCACGGCGGTCGCACTCTTCCCGACACCGAATACCATTGTTTGCTCGACGTTCAGCATGACGCCTGCTTCGTTCAGACATTCGGCCATGACGCCATTGGCAATGATCTCGCTGTCCACGAGTACGCCATCGCAGTCGAAGATCACGAGATCAATGCTCATGAGATTCGGTCTCGTCGAAGAATGTGGGTGTGTCCGCTCTCATGGTCGGGCACGAACCCTAGCGACTCCCAGAACGGAACACTGTCGAGCGCAGCATTGAGGGCCACGACAGTTGTCGTCTTGAACGCCCTCTCCAGCAGAAACCGGGCGATAGATCGACCGATGCCGGAGCGGCGAAACGATTGCCGCACATAAAAGCGCCTCATGCGAAGGGCACCGGGCACTACTTGGATCGACGGTCAGTCCACCTACGGCAGCAAGTACTTCGCCGGAACACGCCGCCATCAAAGCCTCGCCGGGTTCACTGAACCGCATCGCCCCCGAGGCCCATTCAGTGGCAAGCCGGTCGAGAAAATGATGACCCTGGGACCGCGCTTCCGTTCTGACCGTGTCGAACTCAGCGGGAAGTTCCTCTCCTACCAGTTCCATTCGCATGATGGGCCGACCTTCTAAGTCAAGACGGCAGCAACCGCACGTCACACAACGCCTCTGTTTGGCTCAGCATCGGCCAGGACTTTGACCATGCCTTGCTCGCAAGCCGTACGCGATAGATGTCGAGCTTCTTCGAGAAAGCCGGCGTCAGCCTGACGATCATGCCGAGTAGATCGTCAACCCCGAATGGAGCCAGAACCCTACCCGGGAACCAAACGTCCGAACGGCGACGGCTGTGCAGGTCTCTGGCCAATGCCGCATGGCGTCGGCTGTATTCGCATACGGCGAATCACCCTTTTGGAGGTGCATCCGGGCCTGATTTTTGACCGACCAGGGCGCCTTAGGGATGGCGACCCGTAGTTCGGCCTCGATCGCATCGTCGCGCTTCGTGTCGATATCGGTCGCGTCGAAATACACCACATCGACATCGTGTATGAAGCCGACCACGCATGCCCATGCGAGGTATCCCAGATCGGGTTTCTGACAAACCCGGCCCCGACCCAGCAATCCGGCAGGCTCAGCGCCTCCACCGTCCGGAGTATCTCCACCATCGCGGGCTGGCTGTCCATGAACGCGATGATGTCGGATGCCGTGGAGATCAACAACGTGGCTCTTCGCGGTCGACGACAGCCAGGATCAGGCTTCGCACGTCATGCAGGTCGCGGACGATAAAGTCGCAGAGCCGCCGAATTTCCTCAGTTGGTTCAAGGAGGTCCGGCACCATGATCGTCATCATGGCGGCCGACGAAGCCGACCGAACGCCGTTGTGGGAGTCTTCCAGCGCCAGACACGAACGGGGTTCGACACCGAGCCGCTCAGCGGCTTTCAGAAAGGGATCGGGTGCGGGCTTCCCATTCGCGTAATCGCCGTGACCGACGATGGCGTCGAACCGACCGATCAGATTATGAGCAGTCAGATGGCGCTCGACGGTGCGGAGCGAGGACGACGTGGCGATGGCCCGAGGGAGTTCCAGCCGATCTAACGTGTCGAGTAATTCGAGCGCGCCCGGCTTCAAATCTAGGCGGGTCTCCGCGATCACCCAGAAATGACGGACCCACGCCTCCTGGAACTCGTCGACCGGGAACATCTCGCCGAAATGCGAGAGAAAAAGCAGCCGACTTTGTGCCCACGGTACGCCGATCGTCCGGCTGAAGATGTCGCCCTCGACCGCATGCCCGCCCTCGGCGGCAGCGATCAGGATTGCCTCCTGGTACAGCGCTTCTGTGTCAAAGAGCAGGCCATCCATGTCAAAGACGACTGCCGCAGGAACACGCGGGAGCAGCGCCGGACCCGAGCGATCAATCACGTTGTTCATCTGAAGTAGCGATCTGGGTCACATCTGCATCGGTGTCACGCCGAAGCCGACTCGGCAGGAGTTCGCCTTGGCGCTCCAACACTGGATAGGCCGCAGCGGCGATGTGCGAGTTGATGCGCTTCATGTCGCGTAGCACGTCGAGATGAAGCGAACTCGTCTCGCGACTCTCGACCCGTCCCGCGCGAATGCGCGCGAAATGCGTCTCGGTCGCCTGCGTTTCGAGGTTACGGAAGACCTCCTTTTCACCGAGCAAGGCGCGTGCGGCGCGTGCGTCGTCTGTCATGAAGACTGCGGCGGCAGCCGTCACATTGCCGGCCAATCGATCAAGCATCTCACGGATTTCTGCCTGGCCTTCTACCGAGAACGACAGACCTCGCTTGAGTCGCTTCGAGGCGACAGCCACGAGGCCCTTCTCGACGATGTCGCCTGCGTGCTCGACATTCGTGACGAAGGTCAAAATCTCCGAAAGCCGGCGATTATCAGCCGCATCCAGAGTGTCGGGATCAAGCTCAGTCAGATAGTCTTTTATCTCCTGGCAGAGCCGGTCCAACACGTCGTCCAACCCCTTGGTCGCACTCACACCGTTACGGTCGCCGCGATCAAGCGCGTCCAGGGCATTGCGCAGCATCGTTTCCAGTACGTCTGCCATGCGCAGCGCCTCACGGGCTGCGCCGGCAAGCGCAATGCCGGGCATCTCACGCGCCGACTCGTCCAGGTAGATGGGCTTTGACGGATCAGCCGGGGACGCGCCTGCTGGCATCGCTTTGACGAGCAGCCGCGCGAACGGACCCAGCACCGGCAGGAACAGAAGCGCAGTCGCCAGATTAAACAGCGTGTGGTAATCGGCGACGGCACGCGCATTGTCAGGTTCGATCGTGACCATCAGCGGCCCGATCCGATTCATCAAGGCAAGCGCGGCTCCGACACCGATTAACCGGTTGACGAGATTGCCGACCGGCAACCGCTTCGATGCGGGATCACCGCCGATTGCCCCTTCGAGGAGCGGGTTCAGCGCGGTGCCAAGATTGGCGCCCAGGACGAGCGCAAATGCTGCTTCCGGTGGGACGACACCCTTCGCGGCCAACGAGACTACCAACAGAACCGTCGCAACGCTCGAATGCGCCGCCCAGGTCAGCACGGCGGCGAGGATCACGTCGATGATCGGTTGGGTCGCAATCGCCCCCATCAGCATTCGCAGGCTCGGCACGTCCTCATAGGGGGTAACGAGCGACAAAAGCTGTTGCAGCGCGATCAGCATCAGGCCAAGTCCGATCGCGACCCGACCTAGATCACGAGGCCGTGATTGCCGACCACGCCGAAAGAATACGACACCGAGTAGGATGAATAGAGGTGCGACCTTGCTGATGTCGAACGAGAGGACCTGGACAATCAGTGTGGTCCCGAGGTTGGCCCCGAGCATGACTGCGAGCCCTGGCACCAGATCGACCAGTCCGCCTGCGGCAAAACTTGCCGCCATCAAGCCTGTCGCCGTACTGCTTTGCAAGATTGCGGTGACCCCGACCCCGGCGGCGAATGCACGGCAGCGGTCGCCGAGGGTCCGGCCGAGAAGCCGACGCAGATTAGGACCAAAGGCGCGCTGGATGCCTGTCTGCACCATATGCACGCCCCATAAGAGGAGCGCGATCGTTCCAGCGAGATCGACGAGGGTGAGGGTTACGTCCATCCGCTGCTCCCTGCGTAGGCCGGCAAGCCTTTCGTGAAACGTCCCATACGCCGATAGTCGCCGATATCAAGCCGAAAACGGCTGTCTATCGGCCGGGCGACCACGGCGTCAGGGTTTCGAGCTTCGTGGCCCGCTTTTGGGCATCCCGGAGTTTGGCATCATGCCCGTATGGTGCGCTCTCGAAAGAGTCACTCAACCTCATCCGAGATGTTCGGGAAGCAGGGCCTCGGTGGCCTGCCCGGCGTCGGTGAGCCACCTCCGGAGGGCGACGATAGCGGGCGCCTCATTGCTCGCGGCCGGAGCATAGGCAAAATAACCGCGCGAAGACACCGCCGGCCTCCCGATCGGCATCAGCAGTCTCCCACTTCGCACTTCCTCCGCGACGAGGGCGAGAGGTCCCATGACGACGCCGACGCCCGCAAGCGCAGCCTGGATCGCGAAGTAGAAGTGCTCGAAGACCTGTTCGCCGGCCGGCTTCAAGTCAGGAATCGCGGCTACCTCTAGCCATCGCATCCAGGCGCGTCGCCGAGTTGCAGAATGCAGCAGCGTATGCCGTGCGAGGTCTTCAGGGCGATGAAGCGGACATTTCCCCATTAGTTCAGGGCTGAGAAGCGGCAGCAGCGCCTCGCCCATGAACCGCGTCCCGACCCATCCCGGCCGTGGAGAAGGGCCTGAGACCACGACATCGGCTTCCATTTGGAACCGCTCGGTCGATGTGCTCGCGGTCACGATGCGGAGTTCGAGACCCGGATGGTCGCGCTGGAACTCGGACAGTCGCGGGATCAACCACCGCATCGAAAACGTCGGCTGCGTCGCAACATTGAGCACGCCCTGTGCGAGCGAACTGACCCGGACCCGTCTTGCACCCTTGGAGAGCCGATCAAGCGCCGGCCCCGCCTCGCCGAGTAATTCGACGCCGGCTTGAGTAGGTACCGCGTTGCGGCTCGTGCGTCGGAACAGGGGCGCGCCGAGCCAGTCCTCCAGCGAACGGATTTGCCGGCTGACCGCGCCGTGGGTGACACTCAACTCCTCCGCTGCGCGCGAGAAGCTGCCAAGACGTGCCGCCGCCTCGAAGGCTTTGATTGCATTGAGCGGAGGTAGCCGGGATCGCGTCACGATGTGAGGAAAGCTCACATCCCCGGTCAGAACAAGTCGTTTGTCATAAAATCGTCATGGCCTCAAATGAACGCCGAACCCTGACGTCGGGATGGCAGCAAATGACGACCGCATCAACGATTTCCCTCGAAACCGAGCGGCCTCGCCCCGGCCGGTTGCGGGTACTCCTGGCCGCTTGCGCGGCCCATGCGGTCCATGACGGCCTGACAGATACGTTGTACGTGCTGCTCCCGATCTTCCAGACCGTGTTCGGCCTCAACTATGCGGCGGTCGGTATGCTGCGAGCGCTTTACGCCGGTTCGATGGCGGGGTTGCAGGTGCCTTCTGCCGCTTTGGTCCGTCGCGTCGGGCAGGTCAGTATTCTTGTTGCGGGTACAGCCGTCGTCGGAGCCGGCTACATGTGTCTGGGGGCTGCGGGCGGTCTCGTGACGCTGGCTCTGGCGCTTGTCGTGGGAGGTATTGGGTCGAGCACCCAGCATCCGATTGGCTCCAGCCTGATCGCATCTGCCTACGAGGGCCGGCGGTCGAGGGATGCGCTCGGCACTTACAATTTCGCTGGTGACGTGGGAAAGGTCGCCTTGCCCGCCATCGCGGCCTGTCTGATCGCCGTGATCTCCTGGAGAGCAACGACGCTGGTGATCGGAATCGCCGGCTTGGCTGGCGCATGCGCGATACTGTTTGCACTGGGTAGAATGCCGTCCCGGAGCGCGGCTACGGCGGCATCCAGGATTACCCGTAGCGGGAACTATGAGCCTGCGCGCCTATTGTGAGGAGACGAACCCCAAATCCTGGGTTTGCAGCAGCCACATCCTCGATCTGTGTCAGCACAAGGTCAGCAATCAATGCACGCTGTCGTCGTCCTCGGCCGGCTCATGGTCGATCGCCAGCGGCTAGTGCTCTACCGTCCTGCCATCGACGATCGCCATGATCTTCGCCAGATACTCGTCGGCATCGTCTATGTAGCTGATCTCGATCTGCTTGTTGTCAATGAACAAGCCAAGGTGCTTGCCGATCGACCTGGCGGCGGCGGCCCGGTCGCCGGCCCGCATCGCCAGCAGCGCATTTCTGCGAAGATTGCGCAACACCCAGAACGCATCAACGCCGGCCCGCTCGGCTGCTGACACCGTGGCTTTGTCGATAGCCTTCGTGCGTGTGGCGAGGATCTCATCGATACGACTAAACGACCCCAATTTCCGCCGCCGCGTTGGTCTCGCGTGACCGCCGGCGGGAAGGGCAAGGACATTCGTTTGGCATCTGAGCCTCAACCGTCGCGGTGCTGTTGCGCTAGCCTTCGGCGGGGTCGAATCCCAACCGCGATGGCTTTGGGTTGACTTGAATTCGGCGCAATTAGAAAATCTGCGTCTCCAAATGTCGGGCTCAGTCGAAGTCAATCTCCAGTCGCAGGCGACGCGGTCGGTCGCCCTCCCATGCCCTGTGGCGGTGATCAAGGTGTCCATCGTGATGTTCGTGGTGCTCGTCGTGGTGTTCATGCTCGTCATGCTTCTTCTCCACCTCCTCAGGAGGCGGATGATGCAGCTTGGGATCAAGCACGAAAGTCAGTCCACCTACCACGAGCCCGTCCGCTAGTACCGCGATCATTATTGCCACGGTGCCGGCTGCTGTAATTTCAGCGGCGCTGAAGCTCTGGCCGCTGATCAGTCGCGGATGGATAACCCGGGTGTCTCGCGGCCCCAGAGAGAACGAGCCGCCCCCGGGGTTGTCAAATACCATCGCCCATCCCCGCGTCACCAGGAAAGTCGGCAGCACCGGCCGAATCTCCATCTTTGCCGTGCGCGACAGCGGATTGCTGGCCCAGAACCGGCGCTTGCGGAAGGCACGCACCAAGGCACGGCGACGCCCACCACCAGGCACCGGGATCACGGCGCGCAGGCCGAGGTTGTTGTCGCACGGTACCATCTGCCACAGGGGCGCAGGGCCGGCGGCGCAGGGCATCGCGGAGGTCGGGTCATTGTTGGCGCGGTCACCTGGGGCGCTCACGCTCATGAACATGCATTCGTGGCCACGATGGCGCGGCCGCCACTCGAACGGTCCAACCAGTGCCTGTCCGCCAGACGGAATACTGCCGGCCACCGTGAGTGACGCGGTTGTCATGGGCTGCCAGTCGTCCGGCCACACAAGCCCAGCCGAAGGGCGACAGTGGTAGCCATGTACACGCACGCCATTTGCCGACTGGGTGCCGCGATTATGGATCCGAACATAGGCATGGTTGATCCGGCCGACCACCGGCGTCTGGTGCTCCGACTGCCCGTCCGGCTCCAGCCAATTCCATATCTCCGTCGTCTCCCAGAAACGCTGGAGCCATGGAAACTGGTTCGCCGGGCCGTATTGGTATTCGCCCTGTCTCCCATCATCGATGAACACATCGATCGACGGCGGCGCACCCACCGTCGTCACCGGCACCGGCGCGCCGGGTGGCTGGAACAGACCCTGCTTCTCATAGGCCCAGCGGATTACCTTCCAGTAGTACCCGCCCAGTTCGCCCTCACTCGCCCAGTTGCCCATTGCGGCGGTCATCTCGGCGGTAGCGAAGCCCAGCGCGTTGGAGGGATTGGTGGCCGGCGTCAGCGTGCCGATGGCGCGCAGTATCAGGTAGGGCAGATGTCGAGCGGCAAAGTGGCGCTCCGGAACTTCGGTGGAGTCGCCGCCGATCGCGCGGTAGATGCGGAAATGCGTGGTGCAAAGGATCTGTTCGGAATTGTAACCACCGGTGTCGTTCACGCCGCCCCAAGCCCAGCCGCCCGCGACCGGCCGGTCATGGCGGCGGTTGATGACGCCGCCGACCCAAGGAAACGTCAAGTACCGGTCTGGCGCCTGCGTCTCGGGATCGCTGAGCACGGCCCCGAAGCTGTCACCCGCACTATGAGCAAAGCCGAAATTTGGGCCGTTGACGTGATTGTACAGAACGCCGTGGCCACCAAGCTCGTGCAGCACGACTCGCCAGTCGCACGCCAAGCCGATTGGATTTGCGGTATTGCTGAGATCCGCCAACATGAACGTGGTGCGCAGGATGCCGAATGCGCCGTTGCCGAGGCAATGCGCGTTGATCTCCAGTCCGCCCGGATTGGTGATCGAGCCACGGTGATCGACGCTGGAAGGAAACAGCGTGCCACCGAAATACGTCGGGATGTCGAAACCAAGATCGCCCACCAGGCGGAAGAACCGATCGCAATGGTAGTAGGCGTTTACCGCGGCGAAATTGTCCGTCCGCGCGGCGAAATCGAAATCGGTGCCGACCGGCTCCGTCGGCGCAGCCACGGCCGGGGTCTCGGTGTCCTGCAATTGTACAAGATCGCCCGTGAGCGCATAGGTGCCGCCGGCGGGCGGCGCGAGCCCACGCAGTAGCACAGCCGTTCGCACCGGATTGAGCTGCGCGTTACCGGCGTTCGGGAGCGGGCCGCCATTGTCGGTGAGCGGGTCATGCTCGAACACCAGCCCGTCGACATCGTCGATCAGCGGCCGGACAAATAGCACCGCCCGCGTCTCGGCCTCTACGACGGCGGTCCAGTGCAGGTCCGGGATCAGTGCAGTACCAAGGACGAACACGACTTCCGCGGCGACATAATGGCGGCCATCCTCAATCGCATCCGGCACCGGTGGCAGTGGCAGCGCGAGGCCCGGGTGACCGTGCAAGGAGGTGGGGTCTTCCGGCAGCGGCGCGCGCTTCCCGACATCATAGCGATAAACGATCAGCCGCAGACTTTTGATGTGCAACGACGTCACCTGGAACCCGTGATGCTCCTCGGCTAGCCCGAGTCCTTGCGCCAGCGTCTTTGGATCGAGCTTGCGCAGGCGGACGAGCGCCCGGCCGCTCGGCGGAGTTAGATGCACGTGTGGATGCAGGGTGGATTGCGCGCTGATGATCTGCAGCGGCTCGCGGCGCATATGTATCGCGAGCCCGGCCTCCCGGATCGGCAAGCCGAGGTAAGTCTGGTTGAACACCAGCGTCGTGGTGTCGAATTGCACCTTCTCGTCGAGGAAGCGGTATTCCACCTGCGCTTCGATTGGCTCCGGCTCGGGAGATAGAGCAAGCTGCTGGAGCTGCTCATGCTCGATGCCGAGCATTGGACCGAACTTCTCCAAATATTCGCGCGCCGCAAGTTGCGGTGTTCGTGCGCTGCTGATGTAAGGTTCGTCGGCGTGCAGCAGGTCGCGGGCCACGCCTTGGCCATCGCGATGGACGTGAACCGCGTTACGATCGTCGAACTCGTGCGCCATGGCGGAATCCTCCTCAGGTTAACGGCCGAGGGAAGCACCGGGATTTATGATGACCGCGCGATCACGTCCCGTTTGTGTTTCTTTGTGCAAAGGGCATCCTGTGGGTGTTCGTGGTCTAAAGACAAGATTGCTAACCTTCTTCAGATCAACCTCAGGCTTATATATTCGCATCCAAAATCAAGTGCTTCGCTGTGAGGGTCCATTAAACCGTTTGGTCTGACATGAAATATGGCAACGCCTATCGCTAGGCGCTTCGGAGCAGCGGCCGAGGGGTTCTGCCGTCGCTCGTGGCCTCGGCAAGACGGTAGACTGCTGCGTTGGCCGAGGCCGTTGGAGTCGCGGTGACCTTTGAGGCGCTTTCTCAATGCGTTCGGTGCACCGTACCGTTACCAATTACAACGAGAAGGGTCCCAAGTTTGCCGCCGGGCGTTCTTACCAAGGAAACGCCGGCATTATCGGCGATGGGACCAATAGCACTGGAGCCATGGAACTCATTAATTTCGGTGCCATCAGGGTCGCTCGCCCCGACCGATATCATAGGCTGATCCGTCACCGTGCCAAATACCTCCAGGCGCTGCGTCCCTTCCAGCAAAACAGGCTTGGCCAGGCGCACCGTGGCGCTCGTCGTGCCGTCGTCGCACTGGGTCTCGTGGAAGACCGCGGCAACGCTCTTCGTTTCCGGGTCGATCAGGTCTGCTTTTCCCTTAAACATGGCGGCCGCTCCATTAACGGCGTGACTGATGCCACCAGTACGGCCCGCTACGGAGAATGGGTGCAGGCAAAGGATAAAATGCAACCAAATAACTCACCGCGGCGCTCTTTCAGCTTGCGGGTGCCGCGACCGGCCGAGGCGCGGCAGGCACCGCGGCGGCCGAGAGGCCGAAACCGTCGGCCGGTCATATGGAACGCATTGGGGCTCTCACCCGCCCACCGACGCCGGTCCCGCCGTCAGCAGAGCGAGCGTCCACGCCGACGAGGTGATCGAGTAGGCGCAGGCTCGTGTGCGGCAGCTGACCGAAGATTCCCCCGGCGGTCTGCACCCGGCCTCATCGCGCGGGGTTCAGCGCGAACAACCGCTTCATGTTTCAGGCCATGGTCACCAGGCTCCACTCGCCTCGGACGCGATCGAGACCGCGTAGCAGGATGCCGGAAGGCCAACACCGATTTGATGATGCCGAACACCGGCTCCGGCGTCTGCTTGCGCAAGGCGTAGAGCTTCTTGCCGGCTAGCGTCACCAACTGGTGCGCCACGGCCTCGACCGGTGTGGGGTTCTCTGGAGCGGGCGGTATAGGAGCAAAACGCTCGTCCAACGAGGGATGATGCGGCTGGCGATCCATCGCGACCAGCGGATTGATCCCCGCCGCGGCACAGGCAGTCACACTCGCCGGCTGAAATAGCCGTTGTCCGCCGGCAGAGTTTCAACGTCGCCCAATGCGTCGGGTAACGCCGCGATCTTGTTCAGCACCGGCAGCAGCTGTTGCTTGTCGTTGGCGGCCCGCACCATTTCGGCGGCGACCCCAAAAATTTTTTGATTTTCTGAGCGGAAGTGCCCTGCGTGTGTTTGATAAAATTTTAGGGAGGTTATGAATTTGTGGGTTGTCGGGGTTGTGCGGGGACAAAAATTCGCGCGCCCGCCAGGGGGGATCGATTTGCCTATTGGTTAGCTCCTGCCTGACCGGCGGCGGCGCCCAGCGCCCGGCCGGCTCGGCCAGGCCAGCGGCCGGCGCGGCCAGCCTGACCGAGCCGTTTAAACGCTGTCGCTGCTGCTGCTTCTGCAGTGCTAGGCAATACCTCACCTTTCTATAGGCATGGTGCGCTGAGGCAGCACCAGGTCAGCAGCAACCACTGCCTGCAACCCGAGCGCCGGGCTCCAACTGCAGGCTGCGCCTCGACCAGGTGATGAGTGGGGCTAAGTATGGAACGTTAGCCAGGCTCGGAACTAAGCCATTGATATAGCCATCTGTTATCGCCAGAGCCGTAGATGTGTGTGCTACGCCGCCGATTAGAACCCGGTTATCAGGCCGCCTCGTCTGACCCATCTTTGAGCCCATCATTCTCCAGCTGTAGCGGCGCCGGCTCGTTGTCGATCACCTTGGCCCCAACAATCTCCATCAGTCTGGCCAGGTACTCGTCGCTGTCGTCTATCACATTGATATCTATTTTATTTTTGTCGATGAACATGCCGATATGCTTGCCGATCAGCTCAGCCGCCCGGTTCGATGCAGCCATGTCGCCCCGTCGCGCCGACAACACCGAATTGGTGCGCAGCCGGCGCATGACCCAGTAGCTGTCGAGGCCGACTTGGTCTGGCTCGCGCTTTCCGCCGCGGCCTTGGCTTGCTGTAATTCCGCCTCCACCCGCTTACGTTCCGTAACATCACGTGCCGCGGCGAAGACGCCCTGCAGAGTGCGGGCCCGGTCGTAAAAGGTGGTCGCGTTATAGGAAACCACTGTTTGCTTGCCGTCGAGGGCGCACGCCGTCAGCTCGTAGTCGGTCACCTTCTTTTCACTCAGCACGAGCTTGATTCCCGCTTCGGCTCGCTCCGGATCGGTGAAGTAGCTTTTGAACGGAGCGCCGATCAACTCGTCGCGCGTGCAGCCCGTGAGTGCCTCCATCTGCTTATTGACGTCCGTAATGATCCCGGAAGGGTCGGTGGTCGCCAGCGCATCGATGTTGGATTCAATTAGCGAGCGCGTGTAAAATTGTTGGTCTCGGAGCCGTTGATCGAGTTTCTTTTGTTCGGCTTCTACCAGCTTGCGCGCGGTGTTGTCGGTCCCAATGAGTAGATATCCGATGATGGCGTTCTGCGCGTCTCGCAGCGCCGTGACGGATACCACCGCCGGGAACCGGGTTCCGTCCTTGCGGATGTAGGTGAGCTCGTAAATGTCCTCGATCCCGCGCGAGGCCTTGAACACCAGGGCCTCGAAACCTGGCGTAATTGGGGTCGCGAGCTCGACACTCAGCGCCTTGGCGCGCGCGATCAGTTCAGGTGGATCGGAAATGTCGGCCGGGGTGATCTTGTTCGTCACTTCGGCGGCCGTATAGCCCAGCATGCGCTCGGCCCCAACATTGAAGATTTGAATGACCCCCTTCGCGTCGGTCGCGATACTCGAGAAATTGGCGCTGTTGAAAATTGCGCTCTGTAGGGCCCCCGCCTTAAACACTAGGGCCTCTTCCGCTTGCCTGCGCGCGGTGTTGTCGGCGCCTTCGGAGACGCCGATCCCTGTCCTCGTTACATTCTTTGCATTATCCATAGTCAACGTTAGGGGAGAAAGACAAAGGTTGTAGGTTCGGAACCTACTTAGATTGGCTCTGAGCTTGCAATCCACTATCGCACCAAGCATTGGCTGACGGGCTATATTGGCGCCACCACATCCATCACGTCTGCGGCAAGATCCCAAACTATTACGGGCCGACATCTCTTCTGACACAAATCAGGTGTCTACCATGGCCTTGACGAAGGTCGCGGGTACAATCGTGATGACCAGATAGCCGCGGTGCTCCAATTGGTCCTTCATCGCCGCAGCCTTCGCCTGATCCGCGACGACGCTTATGCCAGCTTCGTCGGGCCGCCGTGGATTGCGGTATTGGATCGTCAAGCTCACCGCCAAACCTCTACGCCCATGCAAGTTTCAACCTACCAGGATGGACGGTTGCGAAAAGGTTCGGGATGTACCTAGTTGATGGACCGCCTCGCGGCGGTGACGATTTTATCACGTCGGCTGGCCTCGGCTTCACAAGACGAGCCGCCTATGCGGCACCGCCGCTTTCGGCGGCGATGGAAGCGACAAGGTCGGGTGCAAGATGCGAGGACAGGCGCTCGATGATAGTGATCAGCTTAAGGATTTCCTGTTCGCGCAAGGCGTCGATCTTATTGTGAAGCAGCTCGATTTCCAGTTCCGATTTCACGTTGATGCGGTAGTCGTGTTCGGCATGCCGACGATCGATCTCGGATTGGCGGTTCTGACTCATCATGATGATCGGCGCGGCATAGGCTGCCTGGAAGGAGAGGACCAGGTTAAGCAGGATAAAGGGATAGGGATCCCAATGACCGACGATCGCGATCAGGTTCAGGATAATCCAGATGCCTAATATTACGCTCTGGATGATGATAAAGCGCCATGAACCTACCGTTTTTGCCACCCAGTCGGCGATCAACGCCCCCGCCGATGGAGCGTGTTGCGGCCCCAGTCGACCCGGCTTCTCTCGGCGAAGCTCGCGCAAGCGCTGATGGTCGTCTGGGCTCAGATGCACCCTCTCGCTGTTCTTGTTCGTCATTGCCTGCTCTCACTTAGGTACTCGCCAAAGTCCGGCACGGCGTGGACAGCGAACGGCCGGCAGCTGCCGGCCGTTGCCATTTGGGACCGGATTAAACTTACCGAATGCCGATCCCGACGCCGCCGAGATTGATGCCGACGCCGGGACCGTAGACAACGGGCGGGGCGTAGTACGGGGAGCCATAGTAGCCACCGCCGTAATAGGGCGAGCCGTAGACCACCGGCGGGGCACGATAGTACCCGCCGTTCCAGTTGTGGTGGTGGTCTCGGTTATAGCCGTCCCAGTCGGCGCTGGCCGGTGTCGCAAAACTGCCGAGAGCGAGGATCGCGGAGATCGCGAGCCCCGCTCCGAGCTTCACCGATAGTCGGCGTTTCGGCATGGTGTCAATGCTTCGGGTCATAACGACCTCCTAAAAGTCGGTGTGGTGTCACGATCGCGAAGCGCGATCGTTAGCCCTGTTTGCCTGGCGGCGTCGTGTCAGCCCCGCGCTCGGACGTATCGAACACTTTGTCCGCGACCTTCTTCTGCGCATCCGGCATGGTGTCGTAGAGCGAGGTGAAGGCCGATATCAGGTTCTTCAGACCATCGACATGCGCCTGGGCGAATTTCTCGTAGGTTTTCAGATCGTCCACTGCGCTCATGCTCTGCGGCGGCGTGGTCCGCGTGGACGCGAGGAGCTTGTCCATTTGGGTGGCGTTCTCGCGCATCGCCTGGGCGACGCCGTTCCATTTCGTCTCCTCGTCGGGCGTGATCTTCATCGCGGTGTGAAGGGCCGTGATGCGCTGCTCGACGGTCTCCCCCTTTGTCTGGGTAGCATCGGGAGCCGACGCGGTTTTCACCGGTGCGTTTTGCGCCGAAGCTGCGACAAGCGGGGTCGCGAGCATCGTGGTGCCCAACAGCGCAGCGATCGCGACCGAGCGCACAAACGGTGCGCGAACTGCGATTGGGTGGGTAAAATATGACATGGTGACATTCCTTCTGAGTATTCAGCAGATCGTGGTGAAATCGTCATATAGCCGCTTGTTTTGTTTTGTGACCAACGACGAGATCCTAATCTAGGATATTCAAATAATATTTTCTACGATCGGAAAATACTCATATCCAATATATTGCGCTATGTTTGAGATTTGCGGATGGAAGACGCTTAGCGATTTCGGCTGCGCGTCGCGGCCCTGGCGAAGGGACGTTGTGCCTGTGCTTCGGCGAGCAGCTCGATCAGGCGTTGGCGCGTTTCGGCCGTGTGGCGATTGAGCTTCAGGAGTTCCTGATAATGCCGAAATTAAGTTGGATGATCAGCGGATCTTCCATCACTGCGACACAGCCGATTCTGGCGGCCGAATCCGCTACCCGACGATTGCCGGAAGCGCTGGCGATGCCGCGTTTATCGGTAGCTGGGTCGCTTCGCGGCGATGTGCGCGGATCTTGATCGCAGAGCGCCGGACGGGCTGGACGTCCATCAGCTGGCGCAGCACCAGGCGCCCTCGCGAGAGGCGCGAACGGACGGTCCCGACCGGGATCCCGAGCATCGTGCCGACCTCGGCGTAGGGCAGGTCCTCCAATCCGACGAGAAGAATCACCGCACGCTGCTCTGCGGACAGCTGGCCGAGCGCCCGGTCGAGATCGCGCAGTTTGAGACGCTTCTCCTGATTGGCCGGCTGGCTCAGTTGCGGAGCGTCGTCGTCGAATTTGACAGGTGCGCCGATACGGATCGAGCGGCGGACTTGGTTGACGTACTGATTGTGCAGGATGGTAAACAACCACGCCCGCAGGTCGGTGCCCTCGCGCCAGAGATCGAGCTTCGAGAGCGCGCGGGTGAGACACTCCTGAACGAGGTCATCCGCGCTTATGACATCGCGTACCAGGGCTCGGGCATAGCGGCGCAGGCGTGGAATCTCGGCTTCGATCCTCTTATGAATTTCTGTCATCGGTTGTTCCCCGCGGGTTTGCGGCCAGTTCCGCGTTTGCGGAACCATGGGCAACCCTAGCCTCTCCGGTGGCGGCCGCGGCAGCCTCGGAAATTACCTAATGGCGGCTTTCAGGGCGTCGCCGCGAGGGCAAGACGGATCAGCGCTGGGATCGATCGCGAGCCGGTCTTTTTCATCACCGCGGCTCGATGGTTCTCGACCGTGCGCTGACTGACGCCGAGGTCGGTGGCAATATTCTTGCTCGGGTGACCGGCGAGCACGAGGTCCATGACCTGGCGCTGGCGGGTGGTCAGACCCGCGATGGATATGGTTGCCGCTTCTCGCCGCGCGGAAAGCTTCGTGGCGTCGCCGGCCTGCTCCAGGGCAAGCTCGACAGCGGCGAGCAGATCCTTGTAGCCGACCGGTTTCTCGATGAAATCGGCCGCGCCGGCCCTCATCGCCCGGACGGCCATCGGCACGTCGCCATGGCCGGTGATCATGATCGCCGGCAGCCTGTGCTGTTCGTCCTTGAGCCGCTGCAACAGGTCGAGTCCGTCCATGCCCGGCAGTCGGGCGTCGACCACGAGGCAGCCTTGCCGCCCAGGACGATAGATGTCTAGGAACGCCTCGCAGCTCTCGAAGACCTCAACCGTTTTTCCATCCGCGTCGAGCAGGTCGCGCAATGTCTCGCGCACCGTCCTGTCGTCATCGACCACGAAGATGGTAGCCGGTCGACCGTCGGCTTCCGGCGCGGGCTCCAGCTCGGTCAGCAGCTCGCGGATCAGGCCGAGCAGTGCCGGCGCGGTCACTGGCTTCCCAAGATAAGCGCAGCCGGCTCGGGCAATCTCGCGCAACGTGCCGGTTGAAATGTCACCGCTGAGGATGATCGACTTGATGTCGTGACCCAACATCTCCTGAAGGCTGGCGACAACCTGAAGACCATTCGGTCCATTCGGGAGATTATAATCCGCGAGGACAAGGTCCGGTCGTACCGACCTTCGTCTCGCCAACTCGAGTGCGGCCGCGCCATCCGCTGCGGTGACGGCGTGGTAACCTTCGCCGTCGAGTAAGAGGGTGAGCATCTCGCGCACGGCGGGCTCGTCCTCGACGATGAGGATGATCCCCCCGCGGCCGGCTTCGGCGTGCGCTCGGGGCTCGGGCTGAGGGTAAGGGGCTGGCGCGTTTGCGCCGATCGGCACCTCGATCGAAAACACCGAGCCCTTGCCCGGCCGGGATCGGACATCGACGGCGTGCCCCAGCAGGTCGGCCAGACGTTGCACGATCGAGAGACCGAGACCGACGCCCTTGCCGCGTTCGCGTGCTGGATTGTCGAGTTGATGGAACTCCTCAAAAATCGCCGAAAGCTCCTCTGACGGAATGCCGATGCCGGTGTCCCAGACCTCGATGCGCAGCCTGCTGCCGCAGCGCCGACATCCGAGGAGGACCTTGCCTGCTTCGGTGTATTTGACTGCGTTGGAGACCAGATTGCCGATCATTTGCGTGAGCAGTCGCTGATCGCTGCGAACGCTGACGCTGCTGGGGACAATGCGCAGGTCGAGACGACCATCCGCTTCCTGAGGGGTGAACTGCCTGCGTAGCTCGTCAAGAACTCGGTTGACCGGAAAATCCGTGATCTCGCGGCGAACGATCCCGGCTTCGAGCTGATTGATATCAAGAAGGGTGTCCAGCATCCCCGACATCGCTTTCACCGTCTCGTCGAGCCTGTCGACCAGCCGAAGCACGCGTTCGTCTGTAACGTTCTTCGCCAGGATGCCCTGCAGGAAACTCAGCGTCTGCAGGGGTTGCCGCAAATCATGGCTGGCAGCGGCGAGAAACCGGGATTTGCCGAGATTGGCCTGCTCGGCTGCGCGTTTGGCCGCCCCCAGTACCTCCGCGACCCGCCTCCGCTCGGTAATGTCGTCGATCGCTAGCAGGATCCTGGGTTTCCCGTGAGGCCCATCGCGGAGCTTGCGGGCGTTGAGCAGCAGGAGCCGTCGGCCGAGGGTCGGGAGTTCGATCTCAATCTCGTAGTCCTCCACGTGAGAGGGCTCTGCCTGCACCTCCGCGAGGAAGGCGCGCAGCCCCAAAGCGCCGGCGTGATGGCCGGCGATCGTCCCGAGCGGCCTCTCGGCAACACCCTCGGCCTCTACCGCGAACATGCGACAAAAGGAACGGTTGGCGGACACAACGCAGAGTTCATTGTCCAGCACGACGAGCGGTTGGCGGACGGTATCGATGATACTCTCGGAATAGGCTCGCGCGGCCTGGATCGCCCCTTCCGCAGCCTTCATCTCCGAGATGTCGGCGAAGGTGATGACCACCCCCTCGATGCGGTTGTCCTGGGTGCGGTAGGGCAGGATGCGGCGCACGTACCAGGCGCCGTTTTCGGCCACTATCTCGCGCCCAAACGGGCTGAAGCTGGTAAGCACCGTCCGAGCATCCGCAATCAGATCCGGATCGGTGGCGAGCGCGGTGAGGTCGGCGAGCGGCCGGCCGATATCGGTGGTGATGACCCGGAACAGCGATTTCGCCGCCGGCGTGAAGAAGCGAATATTGAGATCGCTGTCGAGAAACAGTGTCGCGACACCGGTGCTGTCGAGGATGTTATGCAAATCGTTCGACGTGTCGCGTTGGCGTTCCAGCGTCTCCTGAAGCTGGCTGTTGAGGGCGGTGAGTTCTTCGTTGAGAGCTTGCAATTCCTCCTTCGAGGTCACCAGCTCCTCATTGGTGGACTGGAACTCCTCGTTCACCGACATCGCTTCTTCGTTGATCGCCGACTGCTCCGCGGCGGAAATCTCGAGATCGTGGATGGCGCAATCCAGTTCCTTGCGCGTCGCGTCGAGCTCGCGCTCGAGCTCGACGATACGGGAGGCCCAGTCGGGAGGGCTGGCGGGCCCGCCGGTCGGCTCCTCGCCCTCGCGTTCGGGTTCGTCGAGGAAGCTGACCAACAGAAAGGGTTCGCCCTCGCTCTGAAGCGGTCGCACCTCAATGCTCACCGCGACCGAGCCAGCGCCGTGGCTCACCCGCGCGCCGGTGACTATGGCGCGCGTGTGATCGTCGCCGGCTTGCCGGATCGCCACGCCGAGCTTCCCGCGCAACCCGTCGCGCACCATGGCCAGCAGGTCGCGGCTGGGTTCGCCCGCAGCGACCCGCAAATAGCGGTCCGTCGCGCCCGAGTAATAGAGGCACTCTCCCTTGCGATTGATGAGAACCGAAGCCGGAGCATAGGCGTCGACCAGTGCCCGCTGCGTCAGGTCGCGTGGACTTGCACCCGGCAGCACCCGCCGGCCGGCAGGCAATGGGATGCGTCCCGTCGCACCGAGCGAAAAGCCCACCGCAGCCGTCCAGCCGCGACCGATATGCCGGTAGATCCGGTGCGGCTTGGAGAGCGGCTCAAACCGATCGCCGACATTGGCTACCGTCTCGGCGCCGCCGAGGACCAGAATACCGCCCTTGACGAGGGCAAAATCAAACAACAAGAGGACCTTCTGCTGGGCTTCCGGGCGCAGGTAGATAAGGAGGTTCCGACAGGAGATCAGGTCGAGGCGAGAGAAAGGTGGGTCGGTTAAGACATCGTGAACGGCAAACACCATGAGGTCGCGCAGCTCGGAGCCAACTCGATAAGAGCGATCCTCCTTCCTAAAGAAGCGGGCAAGCCGCGTTGGTGAGACGTCCGCTGCGATCGATTCCGGATAAATCCCGTCGCGGGCGAACGCCACCGCGTCGGCATCGACATCGGAGGCGAAGACCTGCAGCGTGACCGCCGACTTCGTCGCTGCGATTTCCTCCAGGAAGAGCATCGCGATGGAATAGGTCTCTTCGCCGGTGCTGCAGCCGGCGACCCAAACCCGCAGCGGACGGTCCGTCCCGTGCCGGCGCACGAGATCGGGAACGATCTGCTCCGCCAGTAGCTCGAATGACTTAGGGTCGCGGAAGAAATTGGTGACGTTGATCAGCACGTCGCTCGCAAGAAGTTCAAGCTCAGCGGAATCCTGCTTGAGAATGTCGAGATATCGGCTGCCGTCGACAATGCCGCCCATTGCCATGCGCCGCTCGATCCGCCGCCGAAGCGTGCCCAACTTGTAGGATGTGAAGTCAAGCGCCGTTCGCGTCCGCAGCAGATCGATGACTTCGCCGAGCCAGGGCGGGGTATCACCTTTCGAAGCGATGCTTTGGCGCGGCGGCACGGCCTGTTTCCGAGCGGCATGGACGATCAGGACCTCCGGGATCTTCGCGACCGGCAGCACGAAATCGACGAAGCCGGTCATGATCGCACTGCGCGGCATACCGTCATAGGCTGCCTCATCCGGGCTCTGCACAATGACGAGCCCACCCTTCTCCTTGATGGTCTTCAGCCCGAGGCTGCCGTCGGCGCCGGTTCCCGACAGGATTACGCAGACCGCGCGCTCGCCATACTCCGCCGCCAGCGAGCGCAAGAAAAAGTCGAATGGCAGGCGCGCACCATGGCGCTCCTGCGGCGCCGATAGTTTGAAGTTGCCTTCGTGGATTGAGAGATAAGCCGCGGGAGGAATGACGTAGACATGCTCCCGCTCCAGCGGCATCCCATCGGCTGCCTGCCGTATTTCCATCGTTGCATGGCCGGCCAGCAGATCGACCATCATGCTGGCATGGGTCGGGTCGAGGTGCTGGATCAGGATGAAAGCCATCCCGCTACCGGCAGGCAGCGCGTCGAAAAGCTTGCGAAACGCGTCGAGGCCACCGGCCGACGCGCCGAGTGCGACGATCGGAAAATCAATCCGTGGAGGGGGCACCTGTAAGGGTAAGCTGCGTCCGGCCATCGTCGGTCGGCCGGACTGCTGGCGAAGCAGGGCGCCCTTTCGGTCTCCTATTGCCATGGCAATTTTCTTTCGCGCCGCGGTTCTCCTGGGGGGCACTCGCGGCGCAGCGACGATATCACAACGCTGAGCCCCGGCCGCGGCGAGTTCGCGCGTTGATCACCCGGCGTTAGCCCGCTCCCCGCGGATGGTCAATATCGACCCCGCTTCAAGCGGAGACGATATTGGGGTATCTCGCAATCCGTCTCCCACCGGCATCCTTATAGCCGGCGTACCATTGGCGCTATCGACGCTGCCGCGATCCCCCTGATTCAGTACAAAGTCGGCGTAGGCGCGAGCGCGCGAAATGAGCTGGCTCGTCTCCACCAGCGGGACGCCGCTCGCATTAGCACTTTGCAGCACCAGCTTGAGACATTCGAGGCGCAGCTCTTCGGGCGTCATGCCGATGCCCCCATAGATTGGACGAACGTCATGTCGCTTTGCCAAGCTTTGCCGCGCATGCGGTCGCCACCTCTAAGTTCGGCGCAGCGCTACCCGGCGGCGTCGCCCAGCCGCCCTTCTCGATGAATGAGCGCTGGTCCCACGACATGGATATCTTTTTCAGTTCCGTCAGCTTGGCCGCGGCATCGGCTTGTGCTTCGAACCTCGCCACGCACACTGGTGTAAGCGCCTCGATAACCGCAGTTTGAGCTCGGCTGCTGGCGATGCGCTCGGCAGTGCTGCCGAGCGTCCATCCCAGCGCCCAGAACCCGACGATCGACATGATGACAGCGCCGCCGACTGCCCCCCATACCGCGGGCTTTATTTCTGGATGGGATCGCATTGTTCTCACCGTTGAGCAGATAAGCGGAATCTCCGCACGCGAAGCCTACGTCGCCGGTAACCGCACTCGGTAGATTCGGAAACTACTCAGACAGTCTCAGTAGGTCTTTATGAAGCCAGCTCAGCTGCCGCTGGTGAAAATAGACGAGCAGCGCACCCCGAACGCCTTTCCGATCCGGGTGTGATGCGGGCGCAATGTGGCGCCAGGTGTCGGGGACGTCCGACCCCGCTGAGCCGCGTGCGCCCCGTCAGAGACGTCGTAGAGAATATTCGAAACGCCTGGGCCGCGCCGGCCGACCGTGTCTCAGGTTGACAGCAGCGCGCCGTAAGGCCAGGTCGTGGTCGAGTAGCTCAGGCGGGCATGTGGTCTAGCACAGGTAAATTCCGACCCTACCCGCACCGGGCCGTAGTCGATAAGTAAGGAAGCAAGCTCTGCACACTAAGGGCAACCCGTACCGAGCAATCTCCCCCGATAGGCTCGGAATACTCGGCCGGACGCATGTCTACTCCCCGACAGGCTCGCGCCCGGCCGCCATTTTGGGGGCGCGAGGACATGTGAATGCAGGCCATGCAGGAAACCATAGAGTTCTGCCACCGTGAGCGCGTGCGACGACAACGATACCTCGATGAGCTACACGCCGGCAGGGCGAGCACCCAAGCCAAACAGGGACACGACGCGCTTATAATCGACACCACGGCCGAGACGATCGAGGCAGAGCGGCAGGCGATCGACGTACTAGTTGCTATCCTGGCTAGGCATCCCGATGGGTGCGGTGCCTAGGGGTGATGTAGCCCAATTCGCGATCCGCGAGGCCTTGCCGGCCGAGACGGTGGTCTGATCTCAAGGGGTTGCACAGCCACTGCCTCTCGACGATTTTCAAAAATCCCTCGCCGCGATCTTGGCCGTCACGCCACGAAGTGCTCCTGCGGGGACGGCGTCCTGGCTGCCATTGGCTCCCAATCTGCCCCAACAGTAATACCCGCCCAGTTTGCCACATTTTTCTTTCGTCATGATGACGACCAAAAGTACATCAAAGGTGTAAGGAATAATTCCGATGACTGAACGCTTGGTTGATGTGATGGACAGCAGGAAGATTGTAATACACACGTTCCCGATCACGATCGAAGGCCTGGAGATCTCAGACTCTTTTTATGAGAGGAAAGCCTTGGAGGCGGCAGCCTACGAAAAATTGGTGCCGGACAGCGAGCTTCATAGCCTGACCGCCAGCATGCACATTAGCCGTCGCGGTCCGCTGGAGCCTTTTGGAGATGACCGACACGTTCTCGCCCAAACGAAGATGAGTCTCGACCAGATCGTTCGGGACCGCGCCTACCTGCTCTGGGAGCAGGAGGGGCGTGCCGAGGGGCGGGCTGACGAATATTGGCACCGTGCGCAGAAACTGCATCTTCAGGAACGCGCCCACTCCCTGTGGGCGCAAGAGGGCCGCCCGGACGGGCGGGCTGATGAACATATGGCTCGGACCCGTCAATTTGAGGGGCTTGTTGAGGGGCTTGGCCCGCCCGCTCCAGGCGCCTGATCCAAGTGCTCTGCCGTAACCGGTCTTTCTCTGAGCCTTGTCAGATCCCATTGCGATAAATTCGGCACGAGGGTCGCCACGATTGAAAATTGAAAACCGCGGAATGATGAAGCGATCGCCACCATACACGGTGTCAGGTGCCACTGGCGCCATCATCGGGCGGCTGGCGATCTCTGGCGCCTTCCCGCGCTCGGCCTTTTCGGTGTTAGGCGTTGGCTTTGGTGACATCGGGACAAGCCCTCTCTACACCCTTAAGACGGTTTTGGGCGTGACAGTCGACAGGGCTTTCTGGCATCTCGAAGAGCCAAGCCTCGAGTTCTCGAAGCTGTGCAAGGACATCGACGAGAGGGTCAACCCTTTCCTCGACCGGCCGATCAAGGGCCAGTGGCCGTATCTGTGGCTCGACGCCACCCAGCTGAAAGTGCGCGACGGCGGCCGCATCATCTCCGTGGCGGCAATAATACCGTCGCGGGGACAGGATGCGTCATGGTCGCTCCCTCGCTGAATCCAAAGCGGGCGGGCGACCGGGTCAAGACCGACCGGCGAGATCCTGTCAGTCTGGCCAAACTCCATCGGGCAGGCGAGCTGACGGCAGTGTGGGGTCCGGATATTCGGCACGACGCGATGCGCGATCTAGTGCGAGCGCGGCTCGTTGCGGTGCACAGCCTGCGCCGTGCGCGCTAGCAGCTTTCCGGATTCCTGTTGCGCCAAGGGGTGCCATTACGGCCGACCGGCCTGGACCAGGCTGCATCGCCGCTGGCTCGCAGGTCTGAAGTTCGATCAGGCGGTCCATCACATCGTGCTCGAAGATTACATGTCGGGCCGAGAACAGTCATGCGCTGCGCGCTGCTTACGGCATATGTGCAGCCCTTCTGGGTATTGGATAAGACGAGTTGTCGTACGTAGTCTTTATAATAACTAATACCGATAGAAAATGAAGGAAACGCACGGGACACTGTCAGCCATCGGAAACTACTCATGGAGAAATTATCGCGTTGTTATGCATGGTAATTTGTTTGGCTATCGCGTTGATAAGAACGTTATAATGATAATATATTTTATTAGCTTGAACGGGCACACTCGAGATCGCGGTTAGGTAGTTTCCAGAGTCTCCCCCGATCGCTTTCCCCCGGGTACGGTCCTGCAAATCGGTTCCTGCACGCTGGAGCCGGACAGCGGGCGGAGCGGCGCATGAGCGACATTTATCAGGAGATTGCAGTCCATATCCCGAATCTGCGCCGCTACGCCCGGGCACTGGTCCGCGATGGCGTCGCCGCGGACGACCTGGTCCAGGAATGTCTCACCCGGGCGATTGCCAAACTGCACCTTTGGCGCGAGGGCAGCAGTCTGCGCGCATGGTTGTTTACGCTTCTGCACAATCAGTATGTCAACGGAGTTCGCCGTTCGATCCGCTCGGTCACAACGGTTGAATTCGACCACGCCGATCTGCCGCTGGGCCTTCCCGCTTCCCAAGAGAAGCACCTCGAATTGCGCGATCTCGACCGGGCGCTCGGCCGACTGCCGGCGGAGCAGCGAGCGGTGATCCTTCTGATTGGGTTGGAGGGAATGTCCTATTGCGACGTGGCGACGGCGCTCGCGATCCCGGTCGGCACTGTGCGCTCGCGCCTTTCGCGTGGGCGAGGCGCGCTGCGCCGCCTGATGGACGGCGACACTGATCAGCCGAGCTTGCCGGCAGCGCCTTCTTACAGACCTTCGGCTAGCCCAAGGACACTCGGTGTCTCGGCCGTATGACGGTGTCAGGTGGAAAGGTTTTCCCGCTGGTCATGACTCGGCCAGCAGATAGCGAGGGCTCCGCCTCGGACGTTGAAGTTCCCGAGACAGTCGAGGAGGACCTTCCCACTGCACCGGACGTCGCTAACGTCTTCCTTGGCGGGCTATTGCTATTGGCATCATTGGTCGCTTGCTATCTCGCCGCAGCGATCCTACTGCCGATTGTCGTCGCCTTCGTATTGATGCTGGTTCTGCAGCCCGCAATGCGGGTGTTGCAACGCTCGCACATCCCCCGCCTCGTTGCGGCCATTTTCATCATTCTCGTTTTCTTCGGAGCGCTGGCTGGCACCGGCATGATGTTGTCCGGGCCGGCAGCGAGTTGGGCGCAGAAGCTGCCGTCTGGTATTCCCAAGCTGCAGGAACGGCTCAGCTTTTTGAGTGAGCCGATCTCCGCCTTTCAACGGCTGATGAGCCGGGCGGAAAGCTTCACTCAACTTAAGACCCAGTCGGGTCCGCTTCCGGTGACCTTGGCGGGCGCAGGCCTTTCCGAGCGCCTGCTCGACAGCACGCGCGCTGTAGTGAGTGGGATGCTCGAGATCGTCCTCATCCTGTTTTTCCTGCTCATGGCCGGCGATACATTCTTACGACGGCTGGTCGAGGTTCTGCCCCGCTTCAAGAACAAGCGACAGGCAGTGGAAATCTCCCAGCAGATCGAAAGCGACATCTCAGCCTACCTGATGACAATCACCTTGATGAACGTCGCCGTAGGGATCGCCACCGGCGTCGCAGCGGCATTGTGCGGGTTGGGCGATCCCATCTTGTGGGGAAGCGTGGCGTTTCTGCTCAACTTCGTGCCGATCCTCGGGCCGTTGCTGGGTGTCGCGATTTTTCTGGTAGCCGGTCTGCTCACGATCGAGACCCTGTGGCTCGCCGTCATGCCCGCCGCCCTCTATCTCGGCATCCATATTACGGAGGGCGAGACGATTACCCCGATGTTGCTCGCGCGGCGGTTCACCATTAACCCGGTGCTCGTCATCATCGCGCTCGTATTCTGGTACTGGATGTGGGGTGTGCCGGGAGCGATCCTTGCGACTCCCATGCTCGCCGTCACCAAAATCATCTGCGACCGTATCGAAGCCCTAAAGCCATTCGGCCACTTCATCGAAGGGTGATTGTGCTCGCCGGACGAAAAAACGGAGTCAGCCTATGACATTCACTCTCAATGCAACGATGCTTCAACCACTCGTCGCCCTGCTCGCAGGCGTTCTCATACTTATCGTTCCGCGGATCCTGAACTACGTTGTCGCGATCTATCTCATCTTCGTGGGCGTGTCAGGGTTGTGGCCGCATCTCATGTCCGTCCTTCCACACTGACGAGTCGGATTTTGGACCGAAGGCGAGCCGGTATTTCGCTGGCACAGTCATAAAATGGCGGCCGTCCCATGCACTCAGGGCCTCCGCACGCGCGGTTTTTGACGCGGTAACACGTCGCGCTCCCACTATCAAATCGATCGATATGATCGACGACATGCTCTGACAGTTGTTCATTCTGAGCGGCTTGGCCGTCCGTTCCGACAACGTCCTATCGTTCAGCTCTGTCGCACGGATCAGGCACCGGTCCCTTGACCCGGTGTCGTCCGGTCCAAAAATCGCACTGGCCCGAGCTAACGCCCTGCCCCTCCTTCACCTACGAGCACGAACGGCGCCCACATCATTGGATGGGCGAATTGCGGCGGATTTGCCGGATCAAGCATCGCCATCTCGGCACGCCGCAGCGCCTCGGCCCGGCCGATCGACGGGTCCTTCGCCAGCTCGTCGAAAGCTCCGGTCACCAATTTGACGGTCGCCTGCGACGGCACCGACCAGTGTGAGACCAGCAGCGAGCGCGCCCCGGCATAGAAGAATGTCAAATCGCTTCCAACCACGACCCCCATTTCGCTTTCAATCGCGACCCCTGTGAGGCGCTCGGATTGGGCTTATCCATGTAACGCATAGGAGGGACCCGCGGCCGGCGCTGCGCGTCCCGCAGCGCTGGCGGTGACGGCCGTGGGAGGTTCCTGTGCGCCCACGTGGGTAAGCCCGGGTGGGGGTCCGGGGGAGGGTTTTGTCAGCTGCGGTTTTTGAACCGCCAGCTGGTATTGCCGGTCTCGATGATATCGCAATGGTGGGTCAGGCTCACCCGTTCATCCTGGAATACCTCCCAGATCGTGCGGTCCTTGAACTCCGGATGCCTGGTTCGCTTGGCGTAGGCGATGCACTGATCTTCCAGCCAGGCGTTGAGCTCGGCCAGGCTCTTCACCCGCGGCTTGGGGCGGAACATCTGGTCACGCAGATTGCCGACCTGGTTCTCGACCTGACCCTTCTCCCAGCCCGACGCCGGGGTGCAGGCGACCGGCTCGATCAGATGGTGCGAGCACATCTGCAGGAAGCGGCGATTGTACTGGCGCGCCTTACCGACGAAGATCGCCTCGACCGCCGTCTTCATGTTGTCGTAGATGCCGCGCCGGCGCGCCCCGCCATAGAAGACGAACGCCTTCTCGTGAGCGTCGAACACCAGTTCCTGCGTCTCGCGGAAATAGGCGCGCACGAACGGCATGCGGCTGTGCGACAGCTTCATGTGCGCCGCCTTGATCGTCAGCGGCAGACCCTGAACCGGCAACCACCTTCCGCCAATCGAAATCCAGCTTTTTCCAATTGAAATGCCCGACGATGTTTTTCTGGGTGGCGCTGCGGTGCCAGACAAACCAAGCATGCGCGGTGTTGCTCGGTGCTCGCGGTCCGGTCTAGCCGTGCCGGTGCATCATTGGCAGGCGCAGGCTCGGAACCCACATACGGGCAAACGGGTGCTCGGCGAAGAAAGGCTCTCGTTCGGCGCTTTCGAGGAAATTGGTGTGCAGCAGCAGCGCCACATACCGAGGCCACGCGCCCTTCTGAGGCCAAAGGCCCTGAGCCGCCGTTCCCGACGCCGCGGTGTGCCGTCGGCCTGCAACGCGAAGCCGGGTATACGGAAAACAGGTTCGTTTGGCGTGATCGTCGACTATTGAATTTGCGCTCGTTTTCGAACACCGCACAGCCCATACCTGTTAATGGGTGATTTCCGTATCCAGCGCTGATATATACTTCCGGTTCAAGTTGGAGGTTGGACTGTGAAGCGTGTCGCGCTGTATCTGCGAGTTTCGACGACGGAGCAGACCGTTGAGAACCAGCAGCGTGAACTCAAGGTGGCTGCCGAGCGTCACGGCTGGCAGGTTATCGCCACGTTCGCCGATGAAGGGATCAGCGGCACCAAACAGCGCGATAAGCGGCCAGCATTTGATCGCCTGTGCAAGGGAATCGCGCGCCGAGAGTTTGATATTGTAGCTGCCTGGTCTGTCGACCGGCTCGGTCGGTCGCTGCAGGACCTTGTCGCGTTCCTCGGCGAATTGCATGCCAAGGGCATCGATCTCTATCTGCATCAGCAGGGGATCGACACGACGACGCCGGCTGGCAAGGCGATGTTTCAGATGATGGGGGTGTTCGCCGAGTTCGAGCGCGCGATGATTGTCGAGCGCGTCAAGGCCGGCTTGGCGCGAGCGCGAGCGGCGGGCAAGCGCTTGGGGCGTCCAACGATACCGCGGCGTAAAGAAGAAGCGGTGCGTCGGCTCCTCGTCAGCGGCACTGGCATCGTAAAGGCGGCCAAGACCGTTGGTGTTGGTGTCAGTGTTGCGCAACGCATCAAGGCCGAACTGGGCATGTAAACAGCGCTGGCGTCTGAGCTAACTGAGCGGTCCGACGATCTGCTGGCAGTACGTGTAAGTAACATTATTGACGTGCGTAAAAGCGAGGATGCCGCCCACCGTCTCGCGCGACGAAGCCACGGAGGAGGTTGGACGAAGAAATATAGGCGATGGGCGTTAGTCTCAATCGCGTGAGCCGCCCAAAAAGCGGCGGTGCAGACCTGTTGCGTGCCACACAGGCGGCCGCCAACGTCAGCACACCCAGCGACGCCAGGCAGAGCCGCGCGGAGCTCGCTTTGTCGGTCCTACTCCTGATACAAGTCCCTGAGCGTCTCGGCCATCCGCTCTAGCTGTTCCGGCGTGTTGCCGTTTCCGTGATCGTTTCTGATCGTCTTGGCCATCCGCTCTAGTTTGTCGACAAAGCCTCTGAGCGTCTCCTCAATCAGCTCCTGTTCACCGGCCAAGCCCTTGAGCGTTTCCATCATTTCGTTTCGCCGTTTCCACGATCGCCGTCGGATCGTTTGATCTGTCAGCTCATCGGACAAGTTTCTGATCGTCTTGGCCATCCACTCCTGTTGCTCGGCGAGCTGGGCAAGTGCAGTCATGCCATTGTCGGCGGTAATGATCGTCTCGGTCATTTGCCCTAGGTCATTAACCACACTCCTGCTCGTCTCAGCCTGCTGCTCTAGCACCTTGGCGAGCGGGGTAAGTCTCACTGCGATATCGTTGTCGCGGGCGAAGATCGCAGCCATCACGCGGCCCCTGGTGTGTTGCCGTCGTTAAGGGAGCCGGTCAGAGCCACTTTTTTGTCGCTGGTTTTGGACACAAGCAGCGCGTTGCCCTGCCGGATTTGTGCCAGGCGCAGCGTCGTGGCGCCGTGATAGAAAAGCCACGGTCGACGAATCGTTGGCTTGGTCATCTCGTCCCGCCCGGACGTCACGTGCTGCATCCTTGGACCCCTCCTCCTCGTCATTCAACCCACCCTCTGGGTGTCAATGAACGCTGTCGTCATCCTCGGCCGGCTCGTAATCGATCGCCGGCGGCTCATGGTCAACTACCTTGGCATTGACCAGCTCCATGAGCTTGGCGAGGTATTCATCGGCGTCATCGACGTAGGCGATATCGATCTGTTTACGGTCGATGAACATGCCGAGGTGCTTGCCGATCAACTCAATCGACCGGTTCGCCGCGGCCCGGTCGCCGGCGCGCATCGCCATCACCGCATTCATGCGCAGCTTGCGCAACACCCACTCCTCGTCGACGCCGACGCGCTCGGCTGCTGACACCAGGGCTTTGTCGGAATCCGCAAAGTAGCCCATCGCACCTTAAAACCAGGTAATTCGAGGCGTCCAGTTGCCGAGGACCCGTCGTAATGCGGCTGCCGCTTCCACCTTGGTCGTGCTTGATCTTCCTGTAACTTTTTATCGATTTCCCACACCAGCTGCTTCCGCTTACTCTGGTCAATCGGAACGGCCGGCCGACTTCAATCGGAACAGGTGGCCGGCTTCAATCGGAATGCCCGGCCGACATCATTGTATATCATCTGTGCGTATTCCGGAGGAAGTCGGCCACCGATTCCGGAATGAAGTCGGCCACTGATTCCGATCTGAACTCGGCCATTCCGATTTGAAGTCGGCCACCCGAAGGGGTGGTGATCGCTCGACCGCTGGGCGGGAGAGTTTCTCTGCTCGTCATAACCATGACGGGCGGGGGAACCGATGCCAGCCGAGAGAATGTCGATGCGACGCATACGAGAGATCCTGCGCCTCAAGCACGAATGCGGTGCGACGGACCGGACGATCGCCCGATCGTTGGGGATTGCGCGCAGCACGGTAGCCGTGACCCTTGGCCGGCTTATGGCGGCGGAGCTTCACTGGCCGCTGCCGGCGGGGCTGAGCGACCGGGTTCTGGAGGCCATGCTGTACGCCGGCGCCGGTGCCTCCCAAGGCATGCGGCGCAAGGCCGAACCGGATTGGGTGCACACCCATCACGAGCTGCGGCGGCCCGGCGTCACACTGATGCTGCTGTGGGAGGAATACCGGCAGAGCGAGCCTGAGGGCTACGGCTACAGCCGCTGGTGCGAACTGTATCGCGGCTGGGAGGGCCGACTGTCGCCGACAATGCGGCAGGCGCATCCCGCCGGCGAGCGCATGTTCGTCGATTACGCCGGGCAGACTGTTGAACTGATCGACGGCCGCACCGGCGAGATCAGAGCGGCGCAGATCTTTGTCGCCGTGATGGGCGCCTCCAGCTACACCTACGCCGAGGCGAGCTGGACGCAGACGCTGCCGGACTGGATCGGCTCGCATGTCCGTGCGCTCGCCTTCATGGGCGGCGTGCCGGCGCAATTTGTACCCGACAATCCGAAGGTCGGCGTCACTCGCGCTAACTGGTACGAGCCGGGGCTCAACCGGACCTACCTCGACCTGGCGACCCATTATGGCACCGCGATCCTGCCGGCGCGGCCGCGCAAGCCGCGCGACAAGGCCAAGGTCGAGGTCGGCGTGCTCGTCGTCGAACGCTGGATTCTGGCGCGCCTCAGGAACCGCCGGTTCTTCTCGCTCGCCGAACTGAACCAGGCGATCGGCGAACTGGTCACCGATCTCAATGCCCGGCCGATGCGCCGCCTTGGCGTCAGTCGCCGCGACCTGTTCCTTGAACTCGATAAACCGGCGCTCAAGTCCCTGCCGGTCGAGCCGTACGAATATGCCGAGTGGCGGGTACGGCGGGTCGGGCTCGACTACCACGTCGATATCGATGGCCACTACTACTCGGTGCCGCATCGACTGATCCGCGAGCAGCTCGACGCGCGCATCACCGCACGCACCATCGAGCTGTTCCGCAAGGGCGAGCGCGTCGCGGTCCACATGCGCGGCGCCGGGCGCGGGCGGCATACGACGATCGCCGAACATATGCCCAGTTCCCACCGCCGCTATGCCGAGTGGACGATCGAGCGTATCGGCATCGCGGCGGCGGCAATCGGCCCGAGCACCGCCAAGCTCGCCGCCTTGATCCTGGAGAGCCGGCCGCACCCCGAGCAGGGATATCGCGCCTGTCTGGGCATCCTGCGCCTGGCGCGGCAATACGGCGCCGAGCGGTTGGAAGCGGCCTGCGATCGCGGTCTCGACATCGGCGCTCGGTCCTACGGCTCGATCCAATCGATCCTCAAGCACGGGCTCGATCGGCGGCCGCCCAAGCCGGCACCGCAGGGCGAGCTGTTGCTGCCCGATCATCCCAACATCCGCGGCTCCCGCTACTACCACTGAGGAGACTTGATCATGCTGACCCATCCGACCCTCGACCAGATGCACCAGCTCGGGCTCGCCGGCATGGCGCGCGCGTTCGCCGAGCTGGAGGCCAACCCGCAGAGCACCGAGCTCCCCCATGCCGAATGGCTCGGCTTGCTGCTCGATCGCGAAGTCACCGAGCGCGACGAGCGCCGACTGCGGGGACGGTTGCGTTATGCCCGGCTGCGCCACCAGGCTGCGGTCGAGGACGTCGACTACCGCACCGCGCGGGGCCTCGACCGCTCATTATTCCAGGCGATGATCGCCGGCCGCTGGATCGACCAGGCGCAGAACCTGATCATCGAAGGGCCGGCCGGCGTCGGCAAATCATGGCTGGCCTGTGCACTCGGCCACAAGGCCTGCCGCGACAACCGCTCGGTGCTCTATCAGCGCGTGCCGCGGATGTTCGGCGATCTCGCGCTCGCTCGCGGCGATGGCCGCTACCCTCGTTTGATGCGCGCGCTCGGCGGCGTCAAGCTCTTGATCCTCGACGATTGGGGTCTGGAGCCGCTCGGGCCCGAGCAGCGCCACGATCTGCTCGAGATCGTCGAGGACCGCTACGGCCGCGGCGCCACGCTGATCACCAGCCAGATCCCGGTCGATCGCTGGCATGACTTGATCGGCGAGCCAACCCTGGCCGACGCCATCCTCGACCGCATCGTCCATAACGCCCACCGCCTCCAGCTGCGCGGCGACAGTTTACGCAAGCAAAAGGCGCCGAATATCGTCGCCGCTTGACCCGGCCGAACTGATTATGGAGAGATCACAGCCGACCAGCGGGCGAACCGCCACCCCGGCCGGCTTCAACCTCAACAGATTGCTGATCGAACAGTTTCTGGACTTCAGGATTGCAGTACCCGGTGACGTTGTTATCGGACCCGCAGGCATAGTTTTCGTAGAAATTTTGGTCAGGGTCGTCGACGCTGTTCGGGGTCGTATTGAGCCCGATTGTATAGGCCTTGCGAACGACCGTGGGGAACCAGTTCGCGATCTCGATCGGTTCGATCTCAGCGTCGATATAAATTTGTTTCAGCTGATCGGTCAGAATGACCGCGGAGTTGCGATCAGGAGGAGTATTGCGCGTGGAGAGTTTGACGCTCAACCGGTTCTCCGACCCATAACCAATACCCTGCATTAGCTTGCGGGCTTCCGTGCGGTTCTTCTCGATATCCGGATCATAGCCGGGTAATGCCGTCAGCATCTCCGGCGGCAAACCCCAAACACCCTCGGGCGGCGGCATCATCGCGCCGCCAATGCTGTTACGGCCCTCCAGCAGGATATCGGTGAAAGCCTTGCGGTCGATCGCCAACGCTACGGCGCGCCGCGCCTCAGGCTTATCGAATGGCGCCGCCGTTCTATTGATGATGATATCGCGCGTCGCATTTAGCGGAGCCACTTCGCAAATCGCCTGCGGCGCTTGGATCTTGAGATCCTTCAGCAACGGAAGCGAAACCTGAAACGGGAAAGTCATGTCGAACTTCCCGGTGGCGAATGCCAGTAACGCCGTCGAGCGGTTCGGGATGATCGTGTACTCGATCCCATCAAGGTATGGCCTACCCTGCTTCCAGCAATCCGGATTGCGGACCAGCTTGATCGATTCGTTCGGCTTGAACTCGACGAATTTAAACGGACCGGTGCCGACCGGATGTAGGCGCATCTCCGCCGGCGTCACATGGCATGGATAAACCGGTGACACCCCGGCCGCGAGCAGCGCGATAAAGGCTGGCTGTGGCCGGTTCAGATGAAACGCAACCTCATTGTCGCCGTTCTTCGTCACCTCACGCAGGTTGTGATACCAGGCCTTGCGGGGATTGAGGCGGAAGCCCGGTTTGACGTTGCCGAGCAACATGTCCCAGGTGCATTTAACATCATCGGCGGTGAACGGCTTACCGTCATGCCATTTGATGTCGGAACGTAACGAAAACGTCAGTACGGTCCGGTCGTCGTTCCAGGACCATTCGCTGGCGAGTTCCGGCACGATTGATCCCAGACTGTTCTGCTGGACGTCTTGCTTGTAAAGAACGAGATTATTGAACACCCCATGCCAGACACGGAAGCCGAATAACCCGCTTCCTCGTGAATCGACATGCTTGCGGGGCTGACCCAGTGGTAGACCTTGAGAATGCCGCCTCGCTGCTGTGCGCTGGCCGTCTGAAGCCCTAGCGAAGGGGCCAACAGCAGGATTGTCAGCGCCCGCGCAAACCAAGCCCGCTTCATCGCACACCCCGAGCGACAGTGAGGGCACGAATATGGCTCAGCGTGCGCCGCAGTGCGCGAAATTTCCGCTTTCCACCACGACTCGGCGGTTCGGCCGTGCTGCTCTGAGGGCGCTTCGGGGCATGAAAAGTAGTCCCGTCGCCGAGATCGAGCGCCGGCTTTGGTTTCGGTAAGCCTCCCTACACCGACGCCGAGGAAAGCGGCGGAGATGCGCCGAGAGCGGCCCTCGCCGGCGTCTATCGGGCTGTTCAAACCGACCACAATCCAGCCCCGCCTGCTGCCAGAGCCGGCCTGCCGCTCACTCGACTACCTCGTCGGCGCGCTGGAGCATCGATTGTGGCACCGTGAGACCGAGCGCGTTCGCAGTCTTGAGGTTGATCACCAGCTCCAATTTACTCGGTTGCTCGACCGGCAGATCGGCAGGCTTCGCACCAGCGAGAACGCGGCCGACAAAGGCCCCAACCTGGCGGTTCATGCCCGCTAGGCTTGGTCCATAGCTGATCAGGCCCCCAGCCGTCGCAAAGTCGCGCCCCTCATAGATCACCGGAATGGCGTAGTGTGCTGCCAGCGCTGCGAGCTGCTCACGTTGGTCGTAGAAGAATACGTCCGTGCCCACGACGAGCGCGTTGGTGTGCTGCTGGACAAGAAGTGTAAAAGCGTCGGCGATCTCGCTTTCAGTGCTGGCTTTCAGGATAGGCGACTGCGCCCGCTTCGCGTGTCGTGCCGCTTCCAGCATGTCTCTCGACTGAGGCTCGGCACTCACGTTGTTCGGATTCACCAACAGGGCAATCACGCCGGCCTGGGGAACTAGCTCGGATAGCAGTTCGAGCCGCTTGGGAATCAGCTCACTTGACATGATGGTGATGCCTGTAAGGTTGCCCCCCGGTCGGGCGAGACTGGCGACCAGGCCCTCCGCGACGGGGTCGATGCCGACGTTGAAGACGATCGGGATCGTCGAGGTCGCACGTTTCGCCGCCAGTGCGGAAGGCATGCCGATCGTCGCGATGACGTCGACCTTGTGGCCAACGAGGTCGGCTGCCAATGCGGGCAACCGATCATAGCGACCCTCCGCAACGCGGTATTCGATCACGACGTTTTGTCCCTCAACATATCCGCTTTCGCCGAGTCCCTGGCGAAACGCAAGTCCCTGGAACGCAGCGACGCCGCTGCTGAGTACGCCAATCACCGGCATCGCCTTCTGCTGCGCGCGCACGGTGAGCGGGCATGCCGCTGCGCCGGCACCGATAATCAGGAGGTCCCGCCGCTTCATTCAATCACCTCGTCGGCGCGGGCGAGGAGCGATTGCGGCACGGTCAGCCCGAGCGCCTTGGCGGTCTTGAGGTTGATGACCAGCTCGAATTTGCTCGGCTGCTCAACCGGGATGTCACCGGCCTGGGCTCCCCGAAAAATTCTGACGAGCTGTCGTGCGACGTGTTGTCGCCAGATGTCGTCGTATCGCGGGCCGTAAGAGGCTAACCCACCAGCTTCGGCGATGTCAGACCACTGATAGATTGCGGGAAGCTGAAGCATGCTCACGCGCTCGATGATCAACCTCTGGCTGAGGTTGAACAATCCTGATGCCAGAACGTTGAGTGCTTGGGCGCCCCGAGTTTTTGCCGCATCGAGCGCCGCAACGATCTCCTCCGGTGTTGAAGCCGTGTGGATCGAGAGTTCGATGCCGCGCTCCCGCGCCGCATCCTCCAGGGCCTGCAGCTGCTTGGGCGCGGTATCACTGGGGTTGGCGAGAGCCGCTATATGGCGCGCGGTCGGAACCAACTCGATCAGGAGTTCCTGCCGCTTCCCGTCAAGCTCGGTCGCCAGGATGCTGACGCCAGTGGTATTGCCACCGGGACGCGCGAGTGAGGTCACCAGACCGCTGAGCACCAAATCATCGGCAACACTGACGATCGGGATTGTCCGGGTTGCCTTTTGCGCGGCCCGCGTCCGGTGATAGGAACCGGTCAGGATCGCGTCGACCCCCGCTGCTACGAGCGCCATTGCGACCTCGGAAGCGTCTTCCTCGCGCGCCGAGAAGCGGCCCTCGACCTGCAAATTCTGCCCCTCGACAAAGCCCAATTGGCGCAGCCCGTCGAGCAACGCGACAAAGAACACGTTTTCGCGAGGTCCCCGAACCATCACACCTAAACGGTAGACCCGCCCGAGTTCCTGCGCGTGGCCCTTCGACCCCTGGGAAACAGCCAAACCGGCGAGCAGGCTGACTAGATCCCGCCGCCTCATGGTAGATCTTCCAAGACCGTCTGCTGGATATCAGAAAACGCGAATACAGGGGTGGACGCTCGCGGCGGTTTGAGAGGCGACGCGCATAAGCTTTTCATCAGGGAATGATGCCAGACTTGGCGTTCCGTAGCGGTCATCGCAAAGAGGGGCCTTTCTGTCCAACCGCGACATGGCTGCGTGCCCTCCGCCCACTGTCGGGTTATTCAATCACCTCATCGGCGCGCGCGAGTAGCGACTGCGGCACGGTGATGCCGAGAGCGTTGGCCACCTTAAGATTGATGACCAGCTCGATTTTTCCTGACTGCTGGAAGATCGGTAGATCGGCGGGCTTGGCGCCCTGGAGTATCTTGCCCGTGTATACTCCGACCGCGTGAAACCCGTCGGGCAGTCTTGTGCCGTAACTAATCAGACCGCCCGCTACGACGAACTCACGAAAGAAATACATTGTCGCCACACGGTCGCGCGCGGACAACCTCGCGAGTTGGTCGCGCTGCATAAAAAAATAAGAGTCCGAGCCAACAAGCAATGCACCGATTCGATTTTGAGCAATCGTTGCAAAAGCCGCATCAATTTCGCCTTCACTGCTTGCCCGCAGAACAAAAATCTTTATTCCCAGCGGGCCAGCCGCGGATTCTATATTATGAGTTGACTGAGATGCATTGGGGTTCGTTGGGTTCTCCAAATAAGCGATCGTAGCAACAGTCGGCATCAGCTCGCGAAGGAACTCGAAGCACTTCTCCTCAACCGTGGTCACTAGTTGCGCCACACCGGTGACGTTGCCGCCAGGACGGCTGAAACTGGTAACCAACCCAAGCTTGACCGGATCACCGCCGCTCAAAATTACGATCGGAATCGTGTTCGTCGCCGCCTTGGCCGCCAGCGCCGAGATAGATCCGCCCGAGGCGACTATCACATCTACAGGGCGACGAACCAACTCGGCTGCAAGGGCCGCGAGTTGGTCGTAATGTCCTTCTGCCCACCGGTATTCGATCACTACGTTTTGGCCCTCGCGATAGCCGGTTTCGGCCAGACCGCTTTGGAATGCATCCACGGAGCCCGCATATCGCGTAGCCGAGTTGAGATAGCCGATCACCGGCATCCCCGGCTGCTGCGCACGCGCCGTGAACGGCCACGTCATCGTCGCACCGGCGGCCAATTGGAAGAACCCCCGCCGCCTCATGCTCGGCCTCACGATCTGATGGCGAGCAGGGAATATGGCTCAAAAGAGCAGTGACCGATACAACCGGGCAAATGACCGATTTCCGTCCGGCAGAGGCAAGCATGTTGAAAAAATGCGCACAATGCGGGGCCAATCACCTGGCCCTTACGCGCGGTCTTTGCGCCGCCTGTTATGAGCAGGATCGCCAACGCAAGCCCCTTCCCACAGCGGCCGATCGCGGAACCACCGACGCCGGTTCCGCCGTCAGTAGAGCGAGCGTCCACGCCGACGAAGTGATCGAGTAGGCGCAGGCTCGTGTGCGGCAGCTGGCCGAAGGAGCCAGGCAAAACCAAGAAAGCCATCTAATAAGGCTCAGCCATCGCCGCAATTCTCAACACGGTGCAGGGTCTGCGTTCGCCACCGGGAGGAACGGGTGGCATGACGCCGCCTGTTCCCCCACCGGCGATATTGCCCCTTTGCCCCCTCCGTGGCTGATGGATGATCGCCGGGGCGGTCACATCACAAAACTAGCCAAGGGCTTCGCTTTTGATATCCCATATGTCCGAAATGCCTCCTCCGTCTCGAAACGAGAACAAAATTCTCGTTATGCGCCCGGCGCAGCAGGTAAGTGATCCGCCGCCGCGCCTGGTGGTGCGGCCGGTCGTGGATCAGGTGGCAGCGCTGGCAAAGGCTCTTCAAATTGCGCGGCCGGTTGTTAGCCGGATCGTGATCGAGATGGGCGGCCGCGAGGACGACACGGGTCTGCCGCAGCCGGGTTGTCTCCTCGATATCGGGGCGGCGTGCCGGCTGACCGCGGCCGTCGCGCCAGGTTTGGCGAGTGGTGTCGTACCATCCGGCAGACAGCAAATGGTTTCACCATGCGGCCGGCCGCAAACCTGGCAATTGCCGCCGGCGCGCTCGAACCGCACGTGGCGGCTGATCCGCGGCCAGTCGATCGGATAGAACCATCGCATCTCAGCCCTGATCGGCATCGGCGCCTCCTCGCACCTGTGGTGGCCTGCTTGTCGAGCAGGCAGCAGACGCTTGCGTCGCCAATGCCTATCCGGCGTGATCGCCGCCGGGTCACGGCGCCGAAACCGGCATATCAGCAGCAGTCGAAAGCAGCTCGCTGACCAGCCACCCCAGGGCGTAATTATCCCACAGCCGACACCATTTTGAGCCCGGTCGGTCCCAAAAATTTTCTGATTTTCTGAGCGGAAGCGCCCTGCGTGTGTTTGATAAAATTTTAGGGAGGCTATGAATTTGTGGGCTGCTGGGGTTGTGGGGGTACAAAAATTCGCGCACCGGCCAGGGGGGATCGGTTTTGCCTATTGGCAGCCTGTGGCTGCACCCGGCGGCGCCGGCCCGCCGCCAGCCGCTCGACCATGCCGTTTAAACGACGCGATGCCGAGACTAGGTGGAGTCGAGTATGGAACAGCAGCAGATCCATCGTGCATGCCATTGAGATCGCAGTCTCTTTCAGCTAGTCACGCAGCTACTACCGCTACGCGAACCACGAACAACGGATGTGTTATCCGATAGTCAGGCCAGCATTCCTGCGGCCCTCCGCCACCATGTTGCAGCCTGTGTCGCAGCCGGGCGCTCAGCTCAGCTCAGCTCGGCTCGGCCGGCCCATCCTCCTCGTCGTGGCCGTTCTCCAGCTGCAGCGGCGCCGGCTCGTGGTCGAGCGTCCTGCCGTTGACGATCTCCATCAGCTGCCGCAAATACTCGTCGCTGTCGTCTACCATATTGATTTCAACCATTTTTTTGTCGACGAACAGGCCGAGGTGCCGACCGACAAGCTCTAAAGATCGCGCGGCGGCGGCCCGGTCGCCGCGCCTCATCGCCATCACAGCGTTGGTCCGCAGATTTCTCAGCACCCAGTAGGCGCTGACGCCAGCTTTTTCAGCCGCTGTCAGCGTCTCAGCCTCAACCGCAGCCTTTTTAAAAGCCAGCAATTCCGCCACTCTCGCCTTGATGCTGTCATGCAGACGTAGCCTCGTGGCATTAGCTCGATTTGGGCTAAACCCAGCTAATGCATACGCTTCGGACGCGGGCTTCCCCCGAGCGATCTGCTGAGAAAAGGTTTCCCATTTCGCATTGATGAGAACGCCCACGTTTTCAACCGTTGTCACTCTGGTTGTCATCAAATGACGGCGCTGCCGTCATCAATGAGTACATTTTTGACGGCCATGAGTATCGCCAGCGGTCAGAACATACCTCCAAAAAGACATCGCTAGCACAACATTTTGAGACTATCCCACGCGCAGAATACATCATCCTGAACGCGACCTGACGGGGTGGCCAAGTTAGGAATGGCCTGCGGGGCAGGACGTTCAACCGGTAGGCTCAAAACAGAAGCGCACGATGAGGGCGATTGCCGCCTCCATCTTGCTACTCGCTGGCGTCCACGCCGCGGGCCCAGCACTCTTGCCGAACGGAGCGGCTTTTTTTACTGGGCGGCACACCATTGTGGTGTCGATAACGGCCGCGTCGTCCGGGTCGGACAGCGGATGATGGCTGTCATCGCCGGCTACGCGGAAGAAGCGCAGGCCGCGGAAGCAGACGGCAAGCGCTTCGTTGAATTCCGCCTCGCGACGCCGCCGCCGCGCCTATTGATGGCGCGAGCGCGGTGCGATGCCGTGAGGCAGTACCTGGGTGGCCAATCAGTTGTCATGGCTGCCACAATGGCGCGGGCCTAAGATCACCTATTACGAGAACATCACCTCTAAATCGATGCTTCCAGGAGGCGATTATGCTGAACCCGACGAGCCTTCTAGCGGATGCATTGGGTCGTAATCTCGCCGAGACCTACCGCAGAATTTATGGCGATCAAGAGCCACGGATTGCCGCCGGCCTCGACGAAGCCGCCCGGCTCATCATAGAGCGCATCGGCAGCAGCGACGCGCTCTATCACAATTGCGAACACACAGCCCTTGTTACTCTCTGCGTCCAGGACATTTTGCGTGGCCGTCGCCTCGAAAAGATCGTCACCCCCATTGATTGGTGCCACATCATGTTGGCCGCGTTGACTCACGACATCGGCTATGTGCGCGGCATCTGCGCCGGCGACACGGCCGATCAATTCGTCATCGACCCGGCCGGTAATACGGTGACGCCACCGCGCGGAGCTTCCGACGCTTTCCTCGCGCCATATCACGTCGAACGAGGCAAGATCGTGGTCCGTGAGCGCTTCGCCCCGGTTCCCTTCATAGACGAGGAACGCATCGCCTTGGCCATCGAGCTTACGCGTTTCCCTGTGCCGGACGATGAAGACCACGCCGCGACCGATACCGCAGCAGGCTTAGTCAGGGCCGGGGACCTCATCGGCCAATTGGGTGATCCGCTCTATCCGCGCAAGCTGAACGCGCTGTACCACGAATTCGTTGAGACCGGTGTTCACGAGAAGCTCGGCTATAGCAGTCCCGCCGATATGGTGGATCTCTATCCGCAATTTTATTGGAGCAGGATCGAGCCCTATATCGGCGACGCGCTGCGTTATCTCGGCATGACCATGGAGGGCAAGCAATGGACGGCGACCCTCTACAGCCACATCTTCGCGATCGAACACAATCGCCGGTACATGGGTCCGCAGTCAGGCCCTCGGAAGCAGCAGCGGTGAGTCGCCGGCCATGCCCCAACTGCCTGCTGCGAGGAAGCCAGCCCTTCGTGTTGTTAAACCCGAGAATGGGTAGGAAAGATCGGCGCGCGCCGGCCGCTCTCAGCGAAGACGAACGGTTCGCCCGAGCACCCGGCGTAACTTGAGACGGCCCGCAGGAACGCGCCTCTCACCAACCACCTCTCCTGACACCGTTCCGGCGCCCTTCGCTGAGCGCATTCGCAGGGCGTTGCCGCCCTGGCCAGCGAAAAATCGCGATCCTCTAACAGCCTCCAGCCGACCGGCATCAATCGGCCGCCTCGGCGGCATCATCACCAAAGAATGGGATCGACACAGTCGACACCGACCGCCCATAGCCGGTGATTGATGCCGAGTGCCGGATGTGCTCGGGGCACCACTGCATGCCCGGATCGATCTCCACACCGCAGTGACGGAGCTTGCCGGGGCCGTCGGGGATGAACCATTCGCAGCGCCGCGCGGCGGCGGCAGCCCGCGGCGCGGGCTGGCAGAAGCGCTCCAGCTGTGCCGGGACAGCCTACCGGTGCTGCCGGTCGGTGATCCAGGCGCCGAAACTCTCGCTCCCGCAGAGACACCAACTTCGCCTCTTCCTGGATTGTGCCGAGCGAAACCGCGTCGGCGGGGAGAGGCGCCTTCCCATCGGCGACGACAGCAGCGATGTCGGTGGTGTCGGTGATGTCGGTGATTTTCCATTGCACGGATTTTTCTCTCTCGCGCGCGCCTTTTGTGAACAATCCGGTTGTTGGTGTAGGGGGGAAGAGAGAAAAATAGGCACAATGGAAAATCACCGACATCACCGACATCACCGGCATCAAAACCGCGGTTGCAGCCCCTGGGCTGCCGCGATCTGGTCGAGCAGCGATAGGTTTTTCTGCGCGTAGACAGTCTGCCGCCTGCCTGCGATCGACCATTGGCCGTCGCTCTCGGCGTCGGGGTTGCGCACCGGGACATAGCCGCATTTTTCGAGCCGGTGCGGGATGACGCGGCGGTTCTTGCGCTCCTTCAACCAGTCGATAAAGTCGCCCTCGGTGCCGCCGGGTTGCGTCTCGGCCCTGTGTATGAGCGTCGCAAGGGTAAAGGCTTTGGGGCGGTCCATCAGGTCGAGCACGTCGGCTATCTCCGGTTCTTCGGGTGAGCGGTTCGCGTCGACGATTGCCCAGAATGCGGGGGTCTTCGGCGGCGGCGCCTTAGGATCGAAGGTGCTGATGTCGAGCTGCCCGAGGTAGGCGGCAACCGCTTCCGCCCCGCCGTCCTCGAAGTAGGCGTAGATCCGCCGCCAATAATCGTCGGCGAAGCAGTCGTCCTCCTTCGTCCGGTCGGACCAGGCGACAAAATGCCGACGGTCCTCGGCGGGCAGGTAGATGCCGTCCGTCCGGTGATTGGTGGTGATCACCACGCCGCAGACATTGAGGATCGGGTATTCGCGCAGGTGCTTTTCGTCGACCCGCAGCGTGTCGGGCGGCGACGCGGTGTAAGACTTCATGTGGTCGTAGAGCTTAAACCGGTCGAACTCGCCGAGATCGCGCGCCTCGCTGATCCGCAAGATGACGGCCTTTAGGAAGCCATTGAACCTGCCGAGAACCTGTTGCGGCGAAGCCTCCTGAAAATTCCACGGCCCGATCGCGCACTTCACCGGCTCAAGCAGCGTGTCCTTGCCGATGCCCTGCTCGCCGCCGAGTACGAGCGCATGATTGATCTTCTCGTGCGGCCGCTGGATGCGATGCGCGAGCCAGCAAAGAAGGTGTCCGGCATCGTCGGGGTAGACCAGGTGCACATGGTCGAGCCATCGGTCGGCGCGCCGCGCATCGCCTGGGATGATCGTCGGCGTGCGGTATTGGTTGAAACAGCGGACGCCGTGATGGTCGAGCCAGCCGCCTTCGTAGAGCAGCCGGTCCTCGATGATTTCAGGCAAGCCGGGCGCCCATGTCATTTGCTCGACGTGGCGGTTCCGGTCGAGCCAGGTGCTCGCCTTGATCTCGTCATCCGCCCCAACCTTTATTGGCGGAAAGCGGGCATTGACGCTGGCGGCCGGCCACAGCGCGCGCGTCGGGGTGAAGATGTAGCTGTGCTCCGGCATGTAGGCGTGGAAATCGGCGAGCGTTACACCGGCCGCTTCTGCTTCAACCTTGTCCCAGATGCGCCGCAGTTCCCGGCCGCCGTTGGCCTCTCCTTTCTCGCGGCACCAGGCGGCCGTTTCGGGGTCGGCTCGCAGCGCCTCGACGAACTCCTCGAATGTCTTGCCGGCGCGCCGCATGGCGGCGCCCTTGCGGAAGGCGGCGGCGCTGCGGCTGTTGTCACCGCCCGCGCTCTTGCCGGAACTGGCCGTCTTTGCCGGCGGTATCAGCCGCGCAAGGCGTTCGAGGTCGGCACGTCCGAGCACCCGCAGCCGATCGGGCGCGCTGGGCCAGCGATTCTCGGTGACCGCGAAGTAGCGCGCCTTGCAGTAGACCTCGATCGCCGGCCCATGGTCGCGGGCGTCCTCGCCGGGGATGCCACGGCGGCAACCCCAGCCGCCGGCTGGTACACCGACCAGGTCAAGGAACCAGCGGACATCTTCGGCACCGAGGTAGAAGAATGCCTTGACCCCGTGACCGCTGGGGCTGACCTCGGCATAGGTGGCGGCCAGGTCGAGGATAGCCGCCGCCCAGGGGGCGAGGACGCCGTCCTTCAAGCAGCTATCAAGATCGATACCGGCGATGAACAGGTCGTTGCCGACGTCGCCCAACTCGTAGCCGACCCCGCCGCCCACGCCGTTGACGATGCGGCGCGCGAGGTTTTCCGCCTCGGCGCGGACGAGCCAAGTTGCTTCATCGTCGGCCTTGGCGGGTCGGCCGCCGCGCCCGTATGGGACCTTGGTCGGCTTCCCTTCCTTGCCGCGCGGCTCGTTGCGCCATGCGATCCAGCGGACATCCTCGGGGTCGAGCGGCGTCATGGCGCCCCGCCGTCGCGCTTGGACAGCAGGAACTCCGGCACCGGCTCGCCGGCGTGGACCTGCTTGCCGATCTCGGCGATACCGGCATAGTAGGAGCCAATCGCGTCCTGTTCGAGCCAGGCTTCGGGTGCGATCTGGTTGCCCCAGGGGTCCCAGCCTGCGCGCTGCTGGCGGGAAAATAGCTCGACATAGCGCGGCGCTGGGCAGAGCCCCTCCACCAGCGCATAGAACGCCTCGGGTTTCTGGGAATGGGCGCGCACCTGGCCGGATAGCAGCGTGGCCTGGTTGGTCAGCGTGACGGTCGGCTTCCCGCGCACCGCCAGTAGGCAGTGCTCAGTCTGCCCGCGCAGCCAATCTCCTTGGCCCATCACATTCTTGGCCCAAGTGAGGATCGTTCTCTGCTCGAATCCCCAGGCGTCAACGACATCGAACGCCTCGCGCAGGTGGTAATTCGTCGCCCACAGCCAGAGGATGGAATCGTCGGCGGCCATGGCGCCCACCGGCATGGCGCAGATTGCCGCGATGCTCATGGCCGGGTAATCGTAGACACCGCGGTGCGCCGGGTCCTCGTCGCCCTTTTCGTAGGGCCAGGGCGGGTCAGCGACAATGACCCGGTACGGGCCACCGGGCAGGGGTGGCGGCTCGGCACGAATCTGTTCGGCCTGCTGGATGACGCGCAGGCGCTTGTAGGGGCCATTTGCCCGGCCGGTGCGGTCCATGTCGGCGAGGAGCTTACCGAAGCGCTCGGGCTCGGCCGCGGCCGCGCTGACGATGGCCTTGGCCTTGGTGAGCGTGTCGCGGCTGCGGCCGACGGCCTGGCCTACCCTGTCGAGCGCGCGGCCCTTCACTGTGGTAGAATTGTCACGAGTGTTCCGGCCCGGTGCGGTGTGCCCGTGAATGCGCTGTCGCTCCGCCGCTGCGGCACGTTCGAGCGGTTCGAGTGCCTCGGCGATCGCGACAGCCCTCCGACAAGGTGAAATCTTTGCGGTAGGTGTTCTCCGCGTGCTCGCCCCGTACGATTGAATCCAAATCCACCACCCTAACGGGGATGGAATCCCGGCCGAGCATCTGGACCGCGCGCAAGCGGCGCTCACCGGCGACGAGATCACCGGCGGGTGTCACGACCACGGCGTGCAGAAGCCCGACCTCCTCGATGCTGCGGGCGAGCGATGCAATGTCGCCAAACTCGCGACGGTGCCGCGGCCCGATGCGGATGCCGGCGATCGGCAGCGATTCGCCAGCCGGAGGTACCGCCTGCGGCGGCGTCACCGGCTCAACTCCCACAGGCTTATCGCGGCGGCAGGCAACGGGCGGCGATCGAAGCACCGCCGGTCGCCGGTGTTCGTCCTCAGGTCGGCGCCGTGCTCATCGACGCTGACGACCTCGCAGCGGTCGAGCAGCGGCACCAGGCCCATGCAATCCAACCGCGCATCGGGGCGGCCACTTGCCGCTTGAGAGCCGCGAGACAGTCGGTTGCCCTTCGTCATGGCGCCGACAGATCAGCTTCGGCGGTATTGCGAATGATGGGCCCAAGACGTGACCGAGCCCAATCAAGCGCATCACCCCACTGGTAGAGCGGCACGCGACCGTAACGTCGGAATGGCGGCCCACCCCCGCGGCATGCTTTGGTGGCCAAGGTCGCTGGCGCTGTCGGGTAACCTGCCTCAGTTAAAGCGCATGCAAGTGCTTTGCGTGTTAAACGCGCTTCGTTGTTGGTCGGAATTGCCATCGCATACGTCCATTTGATGACGATGGCTAATGATTGTTAAAGAGCAAGCGGCGATCACCATGAACATTTTTGGATTTCATGGCGCAACTTAGACCGCCCCATTCAGAGGAATGCTGTGCGGACCCAGGGCGCGATGTTTGGTGCCGTCTGTGACGAGGGTGATCACTCTTGAGGTGCCGTCCGATGGGTTGGTGCTGGAGCATCCCCGCCCCTTGGCCCACGGTGTTCAGTTTGGCGATACGGCCCGCGAGATCGGCGAAGCCGGCCTGATAGGGGAAGGCGCTCGCCAGGGCGATTTTGGTGCGGGTGACCGCTTCGACCGCGAGGCGGGCGAAGCGCCGCGTCCTCGGCGGGCGGGCCGACCTGGCGCAGCAGCACCGGGTTGCAGGAGAGGCTGAAGATGTAGCCGACGCGCTGACGCTCGCACCACGCCATGACCTCGGGCCGAGCGAAATGACCGTCGCCGCGCGCCACGATGTCGACCGCCGGCCAGCGGGCGCGGATATGGCCTATTACACGGCGCAGCACCACCTCACCTCGCCGCCATCCGGCGTCTTGCCGGGGCGCAGGATGATCGCCACCAGATTGCCGGTGGTCGCTTCATAGTTTGTTCGAGGCAGCTAACAATTTAGCATCTTGGAGCGGGCGCGGCGGTATCCGGCGTCATTAAGCAGTCCTTGGATGCGTTGAGCGATCGCGTTAGGTTCAAGTTTAAAAGTCGACTCGATCTCATCTTTCACAATACGTAGGAAAACCATTACAAATCGAATTAGCGGGCCCGATGCGACACCAAAGGTCCTAGACCATGAAATTTGACGGCCGAGTGTCTTAGTCCATATCATAAGTATTTCTGAAATAATTTCGTCAACGATCCGGCGAGCCTTTAACATACCGGCGATCTCGGCCTCGGAACGCTTAAAGGCAGCGGCTCTACTTGCCCATCGACGAATGCCTTCGATCCCATCTTGCCCCTCGCTCACAATCCGATGCGTCAGGTCGTCGGGGTCAGCTACCCCTTCGTCGGAGGCCGCTGACCAAATGGCATGCTGAACTTGCGCCGGAAGATTGTCCCACAGTTTTTCGGATAACCGGGAGGTTCTTGCCGCCACCTCTATAGTTCTCAATCTCTTGACGACTGCCGAGGCAGAGAGATCACTCGCTGTCATCATTCTGCTGTGCGCAATGATCCATTCAAGTGAGCGGACGACTTTCTCGAACTGTGGATCGGTTTTGCTGAGGTTTGTAACACCGAGAAGTTCATCGATGAGTTCGGCCCGAAAAGGCAGGTCCACGCCTTCTGGCCAAGCCTTTGCGCACTCGGACTTCAGCACCTTCCGCCGCGCTTTGATGATGTTCTCGACCTTGGCTGTGCGCCTTATTTGCGGCGAATTTTTCGGTTCCAAACATGCCGATGCCCCGCGTAAGCGCTGGCCTTGTATTTCCGGTGTCAGAGGAACCCACCGGCGGGCTTCTTGATCCCAAGTCGTTTTCACCGGGTTCCTTACTTCAGGCCGAATGCATACGAATTCAGAGAATTATCCCGCGACCGGATGAAGAGCTATCGCGCCGAGCAATTCCACCACCTTAGGGGTGGGGCTAACATCGCCCATTAGCTCTGCTGTCCTGTTGGCTACTGCATCAGCCGCTGCAAGCAACACCGCGTCGGCGCTGTGCACATATCGGCTGGTTATTGACCGTCCTTTATGCCCGACCAGCGCGGCGATCGTCGGCTCTGAATAGCCGAGGTCGGCGGCGAGCGACGCAAATGAATGCCGCAACACGTGTGGTGTGATATCGGCTGGCAACTTGCGGAGCTTGGCGATCTTCGGCCAGAACTTTTTGAAGCCGACCATCGGGCCGTCGCCGCGGGTCGCCGGGAACACCCGCTCAGCCTCCAAGCGAGGCAAGCTCCGCAGCACGTTACACGTCGCGTGCGACAGCGGGCGGATGCTGCGGCCGGTCTTGCTGTCGGCGAGGGTCGCCGTGCGGCGAGCTAGGTCGAGTTCCGACCAACGCAATCCCTGCGCCTCACCGCTGCGCCAGCCCGTCAGCGCGAGGAACCGGGCCATGGCTATTGCTACCGGCCAAGTCTTTCCTTGCGTCTCAGCCTCGCGCAGCGCGCTCCCGAGCGCTGCGTACTCGTCGTCCGAGAGCCGGCGCTCGCGCTGCCCATCGGCATAGCGCACGACCCCATGCGCCGGATTGTCTGTCCGCATACCTTTGCGCACACCATAGGTGAATATCGCGCCAAGCAGCCCTACGGTGCGGGTTGCAGTTCCCTTGCCGCCGGTAACGCGCGCCAGTCCGTAGCGGCCCGTCTTGAAGTGCCCGGCTGTCTCGCCTTCAGCGACGCTGTGCATGAAGCGCTCGATGTCGGCGCGATCCACTGCACTAACCGCCATACGGCCGAGCAATGGCTTTATATGCCGTTCGATCCGGCCCTTGTCGATTTCGAGCGTACTGGTCTTTTTCGCCTGCCTGCGCCGCGTCAGCAGCCGGCCGGCTTGGGCGTCCGCGAGATACAGATCGCACAATTCCGCGACCTTCATTGCCTCGCGCGCCTCGCGCTTGTTTGCGGCTGGGTCCGCGCCCCTCACCACTTCGCCGAGCAACTGGCGGGCTTCCTCGCGGGCGCTGTCCGGTGTCCAGGGCGCACCGTGGCGGCCGATCGTGTACCGCCGTTGTCGCCCCGCGCGCGTACGGTACATCAGCACATATGACACCGCTTCGCTCCGCTGCCGGCGCGCGCCGAAGCCGGGCACCGCGGCATCCCATACCTCTGCGCCCGGCATGAGCGCCCGCACCTCGCGCAATCCGATCCGCTTCCGCTTGCCCATCGCCGTCCCGCTTGATGTTACCTCGGCCCACCCTAGGTACCATTTAGGTAACACGATGGCGCAAACTGACGCAACGCCGATCAACGATCGGCAACCATAAACGCCCGTAGTTCAGCCATATTTATCTAGACCGGCAACCCAGCGCAACTCTGCACAACCGGATGGTCCTACCTT
>CAVZUA010000019.1:0-110457 GCA_963778385.1 uncultured Alphaproteobacteria bacterium
GTTTCCACCGGGGCAGTCGCGGGCGGCGTTGTAGCCCTGAGCGGAGAGCGGGATATCGACGAAGTGCCACGGGCCGGTTTCGGGGTCGAGGGCCGGATCGCGTCGGCCCAGGAGGCGATTTGGTCGAGGTGCTGAGCACCGTCCTGGCTTAGGAGTTGGGCAACCGCCTGGGCGGCGGCGGAGTCAGGCGCGCTTCGGCGATCTCCGCGATTATTGCGTGCCCTACCGGCCCCCATGCGAGGGCGGGGCCGATGATGAGCGCTGAGGTCATGACGCTCAAAAGGCTGGCGAGGAGTAGTCGACGCACGCGATCGGTCCTCGTACTCGTTGCGCGTTGATCCTGAAGGCGGCCGATCCCGCATCCGAAAGCCATCGGCGTCAAGATATGGCGTCTCGGTCTTGGGCGTCATCGACGGCCAAGATACGGCTTTTACACGGCGCCGGGCGGGCGGAGCAGGGACTACCCTTACAGCGGACGCTTTTCTCGGCGTCCGTCTCAACCCTGTCCGGGCCCAAATCCGCGAAGAAACAGGATATCGGGATATCCAGAAAATCTCTCACTTTTTGGCCCCAAGGTGAAACACGACACGCCGCACACAGCGCCATCGACGATACCCGCCACGGATCATTTCGCTGGGCTCCAGGTGATATCTCACACGATCGATCGGGATGTGAAACATAACGGCGCAAAACAATCTTCGAGAGCGTGCAAAAAGTGGCGGCCTCGCTTCCCGGCACCGGCCCCGATTTATCAACCTCTACGGGGTGCATCGTTAGCGAGAACATCGGGAGGGGGCCTGCCGGCCAGGATTGCCCGGGGGGCCTGGAGGTCCTACCGGACCGGGATGCGTTGCGACCTCCGCAGCCAGCTCTGCTGAGGTCACCCGCCCAGCGCGCGAATTAGTCCGCCATTCGAGTGTGAGTTCCACCAGACGGCGATAATCGCGATGAGAATTATTGATCCAAATGCGCCGGCAATCCCTCTCAGCATATGAACCTCCAACCCTCCGGAACGCACCGAGGCGGCTGTGCATTTCACCACTCATTCCCGGTGGCCGGTTCGGATCGAGGTAGTTTGAGCCATTGCTCATGCAGCGACGATAGGTCTGCGCCGCGGCCAGCGTCAAACCGCTCTCGCCCGTGACGAAACGCGTGTGTCGCGTGGCGCAAAACAGTGGTGGCGCATGGTAGAATTTCCCGACCGCAATCGGCCCAGGAGGGCGCCCATGATCTGCCCGACTTGCCAGCATTCAGATCAGCCAGGTTTCATAGTTGTGGTGGGTAATGCGTCGAGCTTCACGCCCTGCCCGACTTGCGACGGCAGCCAATCGCCAGCTGCTGTGATGGGGCGGTGCCGTGCGACGAGGATGTAATTGATCAGCGCGCGGAGATTGATGACGTCTGACGATCGCGGTGCGCTCCTAAGTAAGATTGATCGCCGATGCGATCTACCGCCACGCCAAAAGTGATCCCGATGTGCTGGCGCGCCACATACTGAGGATATCGAGGCAACGGAATATGAGATCGGCAAACGCCCTCCGATCCAGCGCGTTCGAGGAACGTAGGACATGTGCGGGCCGCTATCTGCACTATCCCGCGCAGGAGAGCGCCCAAGCCGATGTCGAATGGGTGTCGGGCAAAATTCCGGCGCAGGACGGACTGCTGGCGCGGGCCAGCAAGAAGCTCGTGGCTGAGGAAGGGCTGCTTACGGAGCTCGGACCGACGCGCCTTGATCGCGATCTTCAGAAATACATCTGGAACGGCAAGCCGCATCTGTCGCTGAAAGACCTGCGGGAATACCTCAACCGGTACACCTATCTGCCTCGCCTGAAGAACCAGGAGGTCCTGGTCAAGGCCGTGCAGGCGGCCGTGAGCGGCATGCTGCCCGGCCCGTTCGCCTATGCCGAGCGATGGGACGAGAAGTCAGACACCTACCTGGGGCTTGCGATTGAGCGAGCCGGCAATGCGGCGGTTGTCATCGATAGCGACAGCGTTATCGTCAGGCCGGACGTGGCCGAGGCGCACAGACCTGCACCGCCCCAACCTGGAACCGGCGGCACACCGGCTGGACCCAGTGACAAGGCGCCGGAGACTGGGGGGCAACCTGCGGGCGGTCCGCCCACGTCGCCTCCGCCAGAAAGGAAGCCAACTCGGTTCACCGGCACCGTGATGATCTCGCCGGAACGCCCGGCAAGGGACATGCATCAGATTGTCGAAGCGATCGTCGAACAGCTAACTACGCTGCCGGGCAGCAAGGTGAAGCTCAGGCTCGAGATCGAGGCTGACGTCCCTTCGGGGCTTGATCGAGCCAAGGTACGAACATTGGTCGAGAACGCCAACACACTCGGTTTCATCGAGAAGTCGGTCGAGTAAAGGTACTGATCGGCGCTTTAGAGAAAGGGTCTTCTATATCGCGATCACTGCCGGCTTCGTCTATCTGGCGGCAATCCTCGATGCCTGGTCACGCCGCGTCGTCGGTTATCGGTTTGGTCGACACACAGATTAGGACGACAGCGCCCGGCGCAATCCTGCTCGGATGAGCCCGCGTGCCGACATAGGGCCGATATGAACCCCATCAACCGCCCATGTCAGTCTGTAACATATTGAAAATAATGGCTGGGGGACTAGGATTCGAACCTAGACTGGCGGAGTCAGAGTCCGCTGTCCTACCGTTAGACGATCCCCCACCAGTGGGGCCGCGCCGTTGTCTCTCGACGCGCCTTGCTGATACCACACGTCGTGAGCGTTTGGTAGCCAGGTTGGGCACTTCGGCTTGGGCGGAACCCGCCGCGGACTATCGGTGCCTCGGCCGGTGCGATAAAGTACATCGGTGATGAGCAGGGCGGCAGGTCATGATGGGCGTTAGCGGCGAAGCGCCGCGCCCGCGCGAGCGGGCGGGCTCGTCGCCGCACGCGACCACGGGCACACGGGCGCTTGCGCCGAATTTTGCCGCGCTCGATCTCGGCACCAATAATTGCCGGCTGCTGGTCGCACGGCCGGTTCCCGTCGGCGGCTTTCGCGTGGTCGATGCATTCTCCCGCATCGTCCGGCTCGGCGAGGGGCTGGAGGCGACCGGCGCGCTCAGCGAGGCGGCGATGGACCGTACGCTCGACGCGCTCAAGGTCTGCGCCGCGAAGATCGCCCAGCGCCGGGTCGTCGCAACTCGCTCGGTCGCCACCGAAGCGTGCCGCCGCGCGACCAATTGCGGCACGTTTCTCGGCCGCGTTCGCGACGAGGTGGGGATCGAGCTCGAGATCATCTCCACCGCCGAGGAGGCGCGGCTCGTCGTATCCGGCTGCGCACCGCTGCTCCACCCGCGGATGCCCTATGCGATCGTCTTCGATATCGGCGGCGGCTCGACCGAGATCGTCTTTCTGCGCCGCGCGCATGCCGCGCATGGCCGGCCGCCGCGGCCGGAAATCCATGGCTCGACCTCGCTGCCGTTCGGCGTCGTCACCTTTACCGAGCGGTTCGGCGGGGTCGAAGTGACGCCGGCGGTCTATCGCGCGATGGTCGACGAGGCCGAGGCCGCGCTCGCGCCGTTCGAGCGCGTGCACCGCATCCGCCATCACATCGCCGCGCGCCGGGTGCAGATGATCGGCAGCTCGGGCACGGTCACAACGCTTGCCGGCATCCATCTGGCACTGCCGCGCTATATCCGAGCGCTGGTCGACGGCAGCACGCTGACCTTCGCGCAAATCGACAAGGTGTCGCGGCACCTCGCGGGGCTTGATCTCGCCGGCCGTGCCGCCAGTCCTTGCGTCGGCCGCGAGCGCGCCGACTTGGTGCTCAGCGGGTGCGCGATCCTCGATGCGATCTGCGCCACCTGGCCGGTCGGCCAGCTACGCGTTGCCGACCGCGGCGTGCGCGAGGGTATCCTCTTCGATTTGATGAACGGCCGCCCGACGCATTGAGGACCCGGCACGCGATCGCCGCATTGCTCGACCGTGCAGCCCAAAAAATATCAGGCGACAAGTTATTGTGCCGGTCAACTCACCTCGTCTTCGCCCCAGAGCTTGAGGTCGAGCAGTTCCGCATTAACCATCCCTGCCGGTAGGGAGGATGAATAATGGCAAAGCCACGCGCCGTGACGAAGAACGCAGAAATGTCGGCGCCGTACGAGGCAATATGAGGATTGGGACGACGGCATCGGGTGCCCGGTTGGAGCGCGCGCCTTGCACCACGGAGCCCCATCGCGCGGGCCGAAACGAGCAAATTATTCACCCAGTATCGGCGGCATGTCGATCGGCACGAGGAAGCGTCTCCGAGGCCCCCGTTTCCGCTTAAAGTTCGTAATTACTTGATATAATTGGCGTCCCCTAGGGGATTCGAACCCCTGTTACCGCCATGAGAGAGGGGCAATGTCACCATTTACGTACATCGACGGACGTTGGTGGACAGGTCAACTAACTGAAATATCATCTTTCTGATCCGAGAGCGTCCGCCCTTGTTTGGCTGCATCCGTGCCGTATATTTGCCGTACGTTGAAACGGCACTTACAGGGGACCGATGGCCCGTACCGTTCGCAACCCGAAGATCGACAGCCGCTCCGCACGCACGAAACTGGCCGAGCGCCGCGAGCCATATTGGACGGTGATCTCAGAAGGCTGCGCGCTTGGGTATCGGCGCGGTGCCAAAGGCGGAACCTGGATTGCCAAATTCCGCGATGAGGATAGCAAGCGAAGCCTTGAAGCGCTCGGTGCTGCCGATGATGCCCGTGACGCGGACGGACTCAGCGTCTTCAGCTTTGCACAAGCCCAAGAGCGGGCGCGCGACTGGTTCCAGCGGATGGCAAGGGAGGCTGCCGGCGGGTTTGCGCCGCTCGATCGCCCCTATACTGTCGCCGATGCGCTCGCCGACTACCGTGCAGACTATTTACGGCGAGGCGGCAAGACGGTTGACCGATTCGACTGGTCAGCAGCGGCCTGGATTACCCCGGAGTTGGGCCCGTTGCCCCTGCACCGCTTGACCAAAGCGCGGATCGTCGGTTGGCATCAGAAGATCGCCGAGACACCGCCACGGCTGCGCACCAAGGCCGGCGTGGCACAGAAGCATCAGGAAGCCGACACCAGCGTCGAAGGTGTCCGCCGCCGCCGATCGACAGCGAACCGGTTGCTGACGATCCTGAAGGGAGCGCTCAACCACGCGCTCCGAGAGGGCAAGTGCGCCAGCGATGACGCATGGCGCACCGCGCGCGCGTTCCGTGAAGCTGACGCTTCTCGGCTGCGCTATCTCTCGGATGACGAATCCCGACGACTGACGAATGCCTGCCCGCCCGACTTCCGCGCCCTAGTAACGGCGGCGCTGCTGACCGGCTGCCGGTACGGCGAGCTTACGGCAATGACCGTCGATGACTTCAATCCCGATGCGGGGACGGTCAGGGTGCGCACTAGCAAGAGCGGCAAGCCGCGCCACGTGGTACTGACGCAGGAGGGTCGCGACTTCGTCTCCGGTCTGACAGCGGGAAACCTAGGGAGCGCTCGCCTATTTCTCCACAGTAACGGAAGACCCTGGGGAAAATCGGAGCAACAACGCCCGCTCGTCCTGGCATGCAAGACAGCGCAGATCGATCCACCTGCCAATTTTCACGCCCTTCGACACAGCTACGCCAGCCGGCTCGCGATGCGTGGCGTCCCGCTCGCGGTGATCGCGACGCAGTTGGGTCATAGCGACACGCGCATGGTCGAGAAGCATTATGGCCACCTGTCACCCGGCTATGTTGCGGACACGGTCCGTGCGGCGTTTGGCACGCTGGGGATCGTCGAACCGACCAACCTAGTGCTGATCGCGGCCACCCGTTAATCTTGCCGCTTGCCCAGGATAGGTGTAAATTCCCGCTGTCCGTTATTGTCCGGACAGCACCGCTCTCCCCCGGGGGAGGGAGGAAGCTCATCCGATAGCGTCGCCGCGCTTGCGATGGGATCGGCCTCTTTGAAGGTCAATCCCAAATGCCCGTATGTACGCTTGGCGACAACGATCTCGACGCCCTCGACATCGCCACCATTTGTCAGCGTTCCAAGGTAGGTCGCTCCTTCGTCTACGAGGAAATTCGAGCCGGCCGCCTAGCCGCCGTCAAGCTTGGGCGGCTGACACGCGTCCTCAAAGCGGATTACGAGGCATGGCTCGCTGCGAGTCCGTATGTCTCCCCGAGCTCCCAGATCGACCCTACGCCGAGGCCAGCGCTAGAGCCCGCCTCCGTCGCCAGGAAAGTCGCGGCCGCGCGTGCCGGCGGTGGCGCGCGATGAGCACGCGGGACCCGATTGATCGCTGGGACGGCACCGAGGATCGCGATCATCCCCTTGTCCTACGATATCTCGCGCCAATCAACTGGCTGAAGCCACTTGGCCTGCCGGCCGCCGCATCCCGGCACGAGCGGGCACGCGAGCAGATCGCCGCCATCGCGCTCGATGTGATGCGCGATCAGTTGCCTTGGGTTTCGTATAGCCGGAACAAGAACCACTATGCGCGGCGCGGCTCGCGGTATGACGAGCGCCCCGAGCTTTACTCCTACGCCGCCATCCCGCCTGCCGTCGACGCTCTTGCCGCCGCCGGCTTCCTCGAAAACATCATCGCGCCGAACAACCCGCACTGCGGTTGGCAGTCAAAGTTCCGCGCCGCGCCGACGCTAGCCGAGGCACTGGGCAAAACCCCGCCCCCGGTGGCAAAACCCAAGCGGCGTGCGTTGATCCGGCTGCGGGACAAAAACAAGCAGTTGATCGACTTTCGCGATACCGAGCGAACAACTCGCATGGCCCACAATGTGGCCGAGATCAATGAGGCGATTAGCCCCTTAGTGATCGGGCTGCCCGAGACGGGGGAGCGTTTCGACGATCTTCTGACGATCGGCGACAGCTGCGTTAACCTGGGCAACATCAGCCTTTACCGTGTCTTCAACGAGGACTGGCAGCACGGCGGACGGCTTTACGGGCACTACGTGCAAAGCCTGCCCAAGGAGATCCGGCGGCAGCTTACGATCAACGGGGAGCCTGTCGCCGAGCCCGACTATCCGGCCCATCATCTCCGGATCCTCTGCGCCCTCGAGGGTCTGCCGCTGGCGCGCAATCCCTATGATCTGGCCGGTTGGGAGCGCGAGATCGTCAAGCGCGCGATGCTGATCCTCATCAACGCAGACACGATGAGAAGCGCGATCGGCGCACTCATCCATCGCTACGGCATCAGCGGCGCCGAGGCCGCGCACCTGATCCGCGAGGTCAAGCGCAAGCACGCACCGATCGCCCGATATTTCCACAGCGGTGCGGGCGGCTGGCTCCAGCGGCGCGACAGCGATATAGCCGAGCGGGTGCTGCACGATCTTAGGCGCCAGGGCGTCGTCGCGATGCCCATCCATGATAGTTTCGTGGTGCAGGAGCGAGACGAAGATCGCACCCGCGAGACAATGGAAACGGCGTTCGCAACGGTTATTTGCCGTGAGCGCGGTGCGTCACCGATGCCGAAGCCATATCAAGAACTTAAGGCAAAAACGACTTACACTATGGTAGCTACCTTCCTTGCCTTTTCCTTCCTATCCGGTAGCTACCTTCCTTCCTCTCCCTATCCGGTAGCTACCTTCCTTGCCTCTGTCCCTCCTTCCTATCCGGAAGGCGCGCGCCGTCCCCGATGTGTTTGCGATGCCAAGTCCGCTCCCCTGTTCCACGCGGAACAGAAAGGTGCTGTCGGGGATTAGGCATGGAGAGAAATGTGGACGTTCTGCCGTCGCAACGACGCGAACAACGAACGGCGGATGGGCGATGGAAGCCAGGCGTCGTGCCGATTGGAGCACGGCCATGGCAGAAGGGCCAGGCGCCAAATCCTAGCGGCAAGGGCGGTGATTATCACGAAGCGCTAAAACTCGCCCGCGAGACGTCAAGACGTTCAATCGAGCGTTTGATCGAACTCCGCGAGAGCAGCGATGAGCAAATTGCGACCGTGGCATCAAAGGCCCTATGGGAAATCTCCTGGGGCCGACCGAAAGACTATGATCCGCGAACAGAGCCGGACATAAACAAGCCCAAATTCGACCCGAGGCTGTTGTCGCCTGAAGAATTAAACGTGGTTGAATTTGCTCTGCGGCTCATCTCCAGGGCCACGCGGCTACTGCCGGAATGTGGCACGGAGTGCTTGGATGAAGGCGCACCGAAGGGTGAGCGCGAATTGTGAGCGCGAAAGGCGCAACGCTGTGGCACACTTGTGTGCAAGGCGCTCGGATAGGCTCAGCCGCTGTGGTCCGCCAAGTACTCGTTCCATCTGTGGACGGCCCCTCCCAGGCAAGGGAAAACTTCAGGACGTACTTGCGCGTAGTCGGATGCTGCCATCTGTCCGGCCTCTAATGCAGCGATGTGTGCTGCCGGCCTGTATGGGAGTTCGCGGACCGGGTCCAGATCACGTGGGCGTGCTTGAAGCACGGTGGAATTGTCTGGTTGTCAGGTCAGACAGGCTCGGAATCCGGAGAATGTCGGTTTGATCGTCCATTGCCCGCAGCTCCCTCCGGCTCCCCTAGCGCCGCACCCGCCTGCCTCGGCGGCGCCTTTGAGATCCGCCCGGTCAAGGAAAAATATCAGTCGTATGAAGCCTTGATGGGAATCGAAGATGATACCGCTGGCTATGGCTAATTCGAAGATTCTTGCTTTCCGACGCGCTTGGCGAGGTCTTTCGACAACAGTTAGCAACGACCGGCAGGCGCATGTCGGCTCATCCTGGACGAATTACCCACCGAGGAGAGTTTTATGATCGCCTCTAGAGAAGACATCAAGAATTCCTATCGAATGATTCTGGAAAGAGAGCCGACTTCGGCGGAAATTAACGCTTGGTTGGTCGAGGTCAAATAAAAAAGATTAACCACTCATCGCGTGTGCATGGAATTTGTAAGCAGTGACGAGTTTCGGCGGAAGTATTTTACAATAATACCTCAGGATATAATACTATTTGATAAGGAGGGATTTACACGGAAGGTGATTGAATTTATATCTACTCTGGGGTCACCGGCAGAGGCGCTGCCAAGGCTTGGCGAGAGGTGGTGGCATCACTCGTTTGAATTATCTGACGGTACATTGGTGAAAGGGAACAAATCGCTCGCCTCCCTTGAAGCCGAGTTCGATTTGATCTTATCGCCGCTTCCCATGCAGGACCGAACCGTCCTTGATATTGGTGCCTGGAATGGTGCCTTCTCGTTCGAGGCGAAAAGGCGGGGGGCAGCGCGCGTGCTTGCGACCGACTATCTCACTTGGACCAACACCCGGGTAAACGGATTCGAGAAATTTCTTTATGTTCGCCGCGACCTCGGATTGGATGTCGAATACAAAATCCACGACATCTCAGAAATTTGCGTAGAAGCGGTCGGCAGGTTCGATATTGTCTTGTTTTTAGGCGTGTTTTATCATCTTCATGAACCAATAAGTATTTTGCGCCGCGCCTCCGAAATCGCCGACACTTGGCTCGTGGTGGAAACGCATTTAGATTTGGATGATTTGCTATACCCGGCGATGCGATATTATCCAGGCGACGAGCTCGTTGGCGATCCATCCAATTGGTGGGGTCCCAACCCGGCATGTATGGAAGCACTGCTAAAAACCGCCGGCTTTACAGAAGTGCGGTTCAGGCGCAATCCTTCATTTCCGGCTCGTGGCATCTTCCACGCGCGAAAATGATCCACCACCGCTTTTAACCCTGAATGGTTTCAAAGCGCCGCTCGCCGTGCCACTGTGCGGCATGGAAGAAGAGACACAGCTAGAAAAGCTCGCGCGTCTATCGGGCAAAGCCGCATCGAAGGCCCTGAGCGCGCTTGAGCGACGGGGTTTCAATCTCCGGGAGAAGCTGTCTGTGCCGATCAGCAGGGTCCCGCGCAAGGACCCGCCGAAGGTGAAGACTGAAGAGTGAAGAGTGAAGGGGTCGCCGGCAGCAGCCAGCGGCTGGCTTGTGCCTGGCACATCTCGCTCGCACCGGCGTGAAGTCGCTGCCGGCCCATGCCGTCCGGTCGCTGATCATCGCTCGCAAGAAGCTGGTCGGCCAGCGGGTCACTCTCGAGAACCAGATCCGCGGTCTTGCCGTGGTGTTCGGCGTGCGGCTGCCGCACGCGTTGACCGCGGCATTCATCCGGCAGGCGCTGCAGGCGAGCGAGGGTATTACCGGTCTGTCCGCGGCCGTGCGCGGCCTGATCGCGGCGCGTGCCGCCGTGCTCAGCGCCGTCGTGGCCATCGATGCGGACATAAGACGGATGGTCAGGGCGTCCAATGCTTGCCGACGGCTGATGAGCATCCCTGGTGTCGGCCAACTCACCGCTCTCGCCTTCACCGCCGCGATTGACGATCCGGGCCGCTTCCGGCAATCTCGCGACATCGGCGCTTATCTTGGCTTGGTGCCGCGGCGCTATCAGTCGGGCGAGGTTGACTACACCGGCAGCATCTCGAAGTGCGGCGATCGGCGGATGAGGACGCTCTTGTATGAGGCCGCAAACGTCATGCTGACACGCTACAAGGGGTCGCTCAAGCTCAAGGATTGGGCCTTCGCGATCGCCAAACGATCGACGATGCGCAAGGCGCGGACCGCGCTCGCCCGACGCCTGGCCATTATCATGCACGCCATGCTACGGCACGGCACCGAGTTCAAACCAGCATAGCTGCGCTACCGGACAGGAGGTCGAACCGAGCTCCCGAGCGGAGCGACGCCCGAGGGAGGGAGCAGATGACGGCGTGGATTCTGTAGCATGCGGCCAAGGCCGACTGCGATTTCAACCGAGCCGCTCCGCACCCCGCTGACCCCATGAAGTGCCCCATTGAGCACGTAGAGAACGCAGACACCCGACAGCGTCGATATCGCTCACCACCGAGCCGTCGCCCTTGACCCATTAGAGAACAATATCCGCCGTTAGCGGTCATCGGCGCGAGAGCGACGTACCGCCGAAGTCGACCCTGACCGGGCCTTGCCAGCGTGAGCGGTCAGCGACAAGGTCGGGGCAAGAGCCTGTCGTCGATGTACCGCGGCGCGGTCGTTATGGGATTTGGACAATTTTTGATAGAGTTCGTCGTGAAGATCGCGGGCAGCCTGCGCGTAGGTTGAACCGCCGTGCTATTCAGTTTCGGCAAAATGCGAAACCAGCGGTGTGGTGCGCCATCCGCTAGGCTTGGCGCTGTCGTCTGAACTGCATCTCCGAACGCTGTCGGCTAAATAGAAGACGCAGTAATTCGCCCTTGCCGAGGACATCGTTGCACTCGGATCCTGTTACAAAGATAAAAAATAAAACCGTTATCCAAATTTGGACGGCGGTAAAGCGATGCCATAAGAACGTCGAGATCAGGTGCTGCATGAAATCTTGCATAGGATGATGGTCGACAAGCGAAAATTCGATGAAATGCTCCAGCACACGAACCAAAGCCACAACCACCGAATAAATGACCACCTTGAAAAGGATCGGTTGGATCAGCCGAGCCCGATCGTCATAGCGGCGCAGAAATGGTATCGCGTCGGCGATCAGTACCGATTTTCCGACGAACAGCGCCGACGCGGTGGCGAGCATGAAAGTGCCCGCCGAACTGGCGGAGTAGTCCGCCAGGATTAGATTGGTCGTAAGAAGGATCAAGTTAAAGCCGACAAAGAAAAAGAGCGTCGGAGCCACCATTTCGCGAAGTTCCCGCAGTACCCAGGCACCTATCCGGCGACCGATTTCGGCACGCGAGGCGCCGGGCCTGGCGATATTGGGTCGTGTTCCGGCTTGGGATTGGCGCTGGCTAGCCATCGTCGCGTTGCTCTCTGATCTCGGCGGTCTAATCGGTGGCATCGGCTAGAGGAGCCAATTTGGTTGGTCGTCACCCGAATGCGAACATAGGCCCAGTGGCCTCATCACTTATTTCACGTTGTGCGACAAAGCCCGAATTAGAGGCTGCCTTCGCAAAGCGACTTGTCGGTCTTCTTCGCTCCACACGCTATGCATTTTCGGCATAAATGCGGAGGCGCTCGATAATTAGTGTCTCGTTGAGGTTCAATTTCCCCCGACTGAGGGCGGCAGATATAGAGTACGCCCCTTTGCCGGCCACAACGAAGACCCGCGGTTTCCTTTTTCGGAGGACTTCGGACGCCGGCCCTCAACACGGCCCACGACCGACCGGCATCCGATACTCTTCACGGTAACGAACATCCGATGTTTTCACGTTGCTGATGCTTTGCGGATGACAGCAACGGTTCCCTCGTCGCCGGTGTGCCTCGTCGAAACGGGCATACGCGCCTTACGACTAGCCACCTCACCAGGCCAACGGGCGCGATTGATGCTCCCGATCGGCTTGCTCTCAGGCGCCGAGTTGCCCGTGACATCGAAATATGTCGCTTCGCTCACATCGTGGTGAAGCTGCGACTTCGATAGGAGGGTGAGCCGGGCAACCGAGTGGAAGGGTGCTTGTGCTTCCTTCCACTCGACACTCGCATTTTCTATCCAGAAGCCAGCGTCCTGATGCTTGCCCCAATAGGTCATCTTGGCGGTGTCGAGGAATTGGAGCGCGAAGTCGAAACTGCTTGTTGGCCGGTCGTTCTGAACGTGGCGGCCCAGCTCGTCTTGCAGGGCATCTGAGTTGTTCCTCTGCAAAGGACGTGAGGGATTGGCCGGCGACGGCATGGCTGATTGCTTAACCACGGCGGTCGGTCCGTGACGAAATGGGACGGTGCTCCAGTAGCGCAGCTGTTGATACGGTTTGCGTGGCTTATGTGATTGTAGCCGCGCCAACACCAGTGTTCTCAGCACTCTTAACTTGTCCTGGAGCGACAGCGACCAGAGGCCTTTGGCCGGGTGTGACACCGTTAGCAGCTTCATTGTTGCCAGGAACGCTGGAGCGTCGTTTATGGGGAGAGTTGGTGCGCTTTGCAGCGAGAAATCCTGTCGTTCAACACCGACCGTCGGAACAACCGTGCCATCGCAAGTGAGGTCGACGGAGAAGGACAGCGAGCGGACGTCCGCCTGGAAATCTGAATTTCGATGCGGATCGGAATTGGCAAACCGGACGATCGCCGGATAGATGCCGGGCGTGGCGAAAATGCCCTTGGCGAGCCGCGCCGCCAGTGCCGGGTCGGGGCCGACGGCAACATCAAATACTTCGAACTGGGCCTGGACGCAGATACCTTTTGCGTGAGTCCCGCGGCTGAGTGGGCGGTGTTGTCGGGCGGCGGCATTCGTCTGCATCAAGCGGACTTTCTCGACAATTTCTTCGATGCAGGCCTGCTCTGCACCGAGGTCACGCTCAGCGTCGCTGCCGGTTATGCCGAACCATCGGGTCAGGAACAGCATGGCACTGTCCCGGGGTGGCACCTGGTCCCCCATGTCTCGGGGCGGTTCGCGGGTGCCGTCAGCTCCGCAACGCCGGATCACAGGATTCACCTCAACTTGGAAATGAACTTGAAGGCGGTGACGCTTGGCAGAAAGCAATACGCGGCCGCCTTTGTCGAAATGAAGCTCGACAGCCCCGTGATCTTGATCGGTGGTGCATCACTGCCTTGAGGAATCACAAAAACGCTGTCGATTGGATCCTGAGTTCCGATCATCGGGTCTTTCGATTTAGGATCGAGACGGACGGCTCCGGCGAATTCACTGTCATTGACCCATTGGCTCAGTACGAACTCATACTGATTCTCGATGCTTGAGTTGATGAAGTAGCCGAGGAGCCCTCGCTCGATGCCGTCGTAGGGTTGCCTGGGATCGTAGGCGGGGCCATACGGCATGCCACGACGGATCAGCCGGTGAGAATTATTGCTACCACCGGGGTGACCCTGACCGGTGATCGGCTGTCCTCGAGGGTTCGCGCGGCGTATGTGGGCACCGACTGGACAGCGCAATCCCCTTGGGTCGCCCGACCCATCGGCGTTCACATATTCGAAGTTGTTGAGCTGCTCGGGCGAGATCCCTCCCGGAGGGCTATCGGTGTCAGGTGATAGCGCGAGTGGGACGCCGTTTCGCCATCGGCCGCACATCTTGGCGGCGAGGAGTTCGGGATCGATCTTGTCCTTGTTCGATTGCAGGAAGTTCTCGAACCTGACAACGTCGGTTATGATCATCTTGAAGACGGCGAAGCTGCCGTTCATACCAAGTTCTCGAGGCTCCGGTACGAAGTAGTTCTCAGCCTCGTCCTGCAGTACGAACAGCCAGGGATCGCATGGCTCCTGGTGATCCGGTGGGTATTTTTCCGGACCACCGCGAATTGTGGTCATGCTGATGCCGTCGGTGTAACCGAAGTGGACCTTGGTCGTGGGGACGGGCGTGCCGTCCTTTATCTCCATCAATGCCATCCCGTCTGTCTGCCAACTCACGCGAGAGGCATTCTCCTCGGCGAACAGACCTAATAGCCGGTCGCTATAGCTCGCCAATGCCTCCGGGCTGATGGCATGCAGGGTTACCAGAATGTGGTCGCTTCCTGTCCCAAAGCCGCCGGTCCAGTTCTCTGGCCCGCTTGGCCCGGTGTCGCCCACTAAGCCTGCACGCTCGGCGGCTCCAGCGATGAACGCACCGAACGACTTGAAGGAAAGCGTCGGGACGCGATCTTTTAGCTCCAGCGCGACTAGCCCGGACCAGGTAATACCGAGGTTGAGGCAATAATCGGGTTTTCGACGCGGGGGATCATCTGGATTGTCCCGTGGTCCTGGCTCAAACCCGACATGCCAGTCTGCGGCACTCGTAAGTTGCGGTGCGTCGGCTTCGTCGCCGCTGACGAGCCGTCCAAGTAGCTTGCGTGCGGCCGCGGGAACGCCAACCGTCAGCAGAAAATGCCGTACCATCGGCATCCGATAACCGCGGAGGATGAAGCCCTGGATATCATCGAGATCCAGTGTGCTCCGCGTACCCGCTCCGGAATGGGCATCAGGGGGGCGCTCATGTCCGTCCCGCCCGAACAGACGATGAAGGAGCCCGCCGCCCTCCTTTTGCTGCGGCGCCTGTGCCCGGGTTTCCTCCTGGCTCACTGCTCGCCTCCTGACTTGCTGTCGGCGATCATGGCGTGGATGTCCTGAACCGTCAGGCCTGGATATGCCTGATAAAATCCGATAGGAGCACGATTTGCTCCCGCCGCAAAATCAATGAATTCCTGGACGTACTTTCTGCAGGGAGAAGGGGGCGGATCTTTAGTGAATTTAAATATAAGATCGAACACTGGTCCGATGTATTTGGTAAAATCTTGGATGTATTTTTCGAATGAGCCGTCGTAGACGGTGAAAAACCCGATCCGATTGTTTTCTAGCGGCACGAACTGGGCGAAGTGAGGCGTGCCGACTGTGGCCAGATCTCTTTGGGTCCGATGGGTTCTCGTATGCAAGAGCAGTTCCACCTCGACGTAGGCAAGGCGCGATTTGATCGGCAAAATCACCAGGAAGGGGAGCTGTTTGCTGGCGCCAGTGACGCCTGCTGCCTCCGACAGGGCCTTGATCTCCTTGACGGATACGTCCGGGTAGGCGCTGAAGAGTGTCGCCGCCCGGAGAAGGTGCTCTGCAGTCCATTCAACAAAAGCGTCTGTGTTGTTGGCCACCGGTGTGGGCGGCGGGTTCTCCACGTGCGGGAAGATCGCATCGAACACTGGCCCAGCATTCCTGGCCAGTTGGCTCATGAGTTCACCGAATTCCCCGTCAAAATCTCCCAGAAAAAGTAGCGTCTCATCGTCCAGAATCGTGAAGCGTGAAGCGTGTATCGTGTTGATGACATCAGCCGCTCGGAACAGCCCCGGCATCAGCGGTGGAAGCTGATCCGCTAGCGCCGTCGCGTCCGCGGGCGTCTTCAGGGGAAACCGGAGCGTGAAGTGGTTCTGGCTCATCAGATAATCCTGCTTTGATCCCTACGAGCGCCCTTGATACGAGCGGGCCAGGAGATTGCGAGGCCTTGCGGGTGCCGCCGAAGTGCGACGCGATCTGCCTTAGGCTGTGCGGAAACCGTCATCTGGTCTCGGCATCTCGGGACGATTGGCGGTTACACCCTGCACGAGCTTGCACCCGAGCTAGGGTAGACCGATATCCACTTTCGGCGAATCTTTGGGAATCGTTAGAGGCGCGAAGTCGCGGGTTACTCCCCCCGGCGACGCCCGCCTGACGTGTCAAGGATCAAACGAAGCGGTTCGGTAGGCGCGGCAGCCAGTTCGCGTGTTGGCGCTATAATTTTGGCGGATCACACGGGAGCAGGCCCCGCTACGACACACGCGGAGCCCAGCGGATGGGTAACAAGGGATGTCAAATCTGCGCACTGGGATCCGGCGTCCGAGCCCCCTTTATGGCACGCGCTGCCGCCGCCCGTGTAAGGATCACAATTTGACAGCGGCGGCCGCTATTCAGTTTCGGCAGAAATGGGGAACGTAGGAGCGGACGTCGCGCCTCTCATGAACGCCCAAGTAGGCTTGTCGGCCGGAACTGGGGCTCATGGAGGTCAACCCGCGTTGCGCGCCGCGCGTCCAGCCAACGGGGCTCTCGCTTCTCTTCGAGGTCGGCTCTGATGGAGCAATTCGAGTGGCTTGATTCGCCTATGCCGACAGTTGGCATGGCGAGCTCCCGTCTGCATCGGCTAATGAAATGACCGTTCCCGGCGTCGGCACAGTCGTGGCCCTTACTTCTCGGACCGCAACGACGGGCGCGGGATCGCGCAAATAGTGCGGGTTGGCTTGTTCAAGCCAGTGCCGGTGAAGACGCTAAATAGGTGCCCAGCAGCAACGCATGCTGCTGACCAGCCGCAAGCTGATTCATGAAACCGGCGTCAATTTCGGTCTGCCAGGCTTAGGCGATGACGAACGATCATACTTACTATCTATTGGTGGCGCCTCGACTATTAACGTCCGCGTTGGGAAAGCAAATTCGACGCCGATCTCCTTGGTGAGATCCATTATCTGCAAGAGTATATCCTCACGCTCCTTTAGTTCTGAGGGAGCGTCCGCAACATTGAGATGGAATTGTACGAGAATATTGAGGCTGCTCTCGGCGAAATCATTAAACCGCACCTGGATACTGGTTTCCTCAGTGGCGGGATGATCGATGAGGAGCTGTTTGATGCGGCTCGCGACCTCTTCCACCTTCTCGCGCGGGGTGTCGTAGGTAAGCTGAACAAAAAAGCGTTGGCGACGCCTTGGTCGCAGGCTGAGATTTTCGACGGTCGCGTTGACGACAGCATTGTTGGGGATCGATATCAGGGAGTTATCGGCAGTCCGGATACGGGTGCTGCGAAAGCCGACTTCCTCCACCGTTCCTTCGCTCCCGCCTACTCTGATGAAATGACCGACGCGGAACGGTTTCTCGATCATGATCAGCATTGAGCCCAGCAGGTTTGCCAAGCTGTCCCGCGCCGCCAAGGCGAAGGCGAGGCCGCCGACCCCGAGTCCGGCGAGCACGGAATAGGCCGGGAAACCAAGCTCGTTGGCCCCTTGTATCAAAAAGCCGATCCCAATCACGATCCCGGCGAGCCGTGTACCTAACCTGATCAGTTGGCTGTCCAAGCTGCGGCGACTTAGGTGCTCTGACGCCGTGATCACGTCGCCGAGGGTCCTGCCAGCGACGGCGGCAAGCCACGCCGCACTCAGGTACAGGACGCCGGTCTCGACGAAGGCAATAACAAGGCGTGGGGTGCCGCCGATGCGCATGACGAGCGCCACCAGCGGGAGAAGGAACGCCGCAATGAGGATGATGGCCGAGGGGGTCAGCAAGGCGGGCCAACCGGCACCCGCATCATCCTCCTTGCGGCCGGTGAGGCGGCGTGCGAGCCGATTTGCGCCAAAGATGAACAGCCCGCCGACGAGGAGACCGAGGATGAAACCCAGCCACTGCCATGCTGTGACACCGGCGACCGAGATTCGGGCCCAGCCCGGCAGCTGCATCATCCAACGGGTGGGGATGATGCGGTCCAAACCGAGTGGAGAACTCGAAAAGGCACCAAAGATTGTCAGCGTCTTGTCGGAGCTGATGGCGCGAATGCCGTCGGCAAGCTCTTTCGCAGGACCGGGTTTATAGGGCAGGGCCATGACGCGTTCATAAAATTCCGGCAGCCGATCGATCGTTTCGGCGGATACGAGATAATTCCCGGCGCGCGGCCCACTCTCGACAAGCGTGACATCGATTTCGGTGTTCGGCAGCCGCCATTTCTTGGCTCCGCTCCGGGCCATCTCCTCCCGATCTGGAATCTGATCAAACGGCGGAACGTCGATGCGATCGAGAATTTCATTGAGCTGGAGTATTCGTTCAAAGGCGACGGTGCGTTTGAGCACCGGTGCCACCAGCGAAAGGTCAAGATATTCAGCAGCCGTCGCTGCGCCTTTGATAGTCTCGATTTGTATCTGGCGCTCTTCGGGCGTCAGATAGAGCCTGTCGGTCGCAAAATACAATTCCCTCAACTCCTTCATCCGGCGGTAGGCCTCGTCGACGATTGCAGTGAAGCCCCGAAATGTTGCTCTGGGACTGGAGGTATCCACAGGAGCAAGCGGATTGAGATCCGCCGCGGCGGCTGAAGTCGACCGGCCTAAGAGGACGGCAATGAGAAGAGCGCCCACGACGTAACAAATGGCGGCGATTGCCTTCGTGGTCGCGCGGGGCATAGGCGGCCCCTTCCCTTTGAAGATGGTGGATCAACTTCGCCGGGAGCGACAGCGGAGTCAACGATACCGCGGCCAAGGACAGCGCGTGGTCGCCCGAATAACGGCTATCAGCGCGGCGACGAACAGTGGATCCCAAGTGGGGACAGGCCGGTATCAACCTCTCTTGGGGCCTTTGGGCCGGCGTCCTCCAATGGCCGGGACTGGGCCGGACTCTGGCGATCAATATCGCTCGTGGTGATGTCCGCCATCGATCGCAGGTCGTAGATTGGCCCAGGGCGAAAAAAGTTACTCGTCATTCGCATTTCTGCCGAAACTGAATAGCGGGTTCGGCGAGCTCTAGAACATCATACGAGCTTACCTCGTCGCCGCGTTGGCGAGTAGATGGCGCCAGTCCGCCCTCTAATAGTGGTTTCCGGCTAGGAGAGATCTGCCATGTCAACAGCGGCATCCATCAGAAGCGGCATGTCAGGCGTCCGCTGGCTTTCCGCGGCCCTCCTATCCTTTACCGTTATGTTCCCGGCATTCGGCGCTTCGCCCGCGGCGAAGCCAACAATCACCGCGGAGGCGAGCGCGGCCCTTGCGCAAATGGGTCAGGCCTTGCTCGGCAAGCAATTCTCGTTTCAGGCGCGGACGCTACGCGTCTATGCGGACACCGACGGCCGGTTCCTCCACATCGGGCATACCTTGAAAGTGCTGGTCCGGCGGCCGGATCGGATGCGCGTCGATATAGACGGGGATGATGGCGCCACTCGGCTCTTCTATGACGGCAAGACGCTCATCGTGTATCGACCGGGTGAGAAGGAATACGTCAGCATTCCGGTGCCCAACACTATTGACGGCATGCTAAAGGAAGGGGGGACGCGCTTGGGTCTCGACTTTCCCCTCGAGGATTTCTTCGAGCCCAGCCCCCGACAAGGCGGTTCTGTCCGGCGTCACCGATGCCAAGATCGTCAACGAAGTGACGATCGACGGTGCCGCCACCAATCACTTCACTCTCTTTCAGCCTCCGGGTCTTGAGCTGGAGCTTTGGCTGGCAAAAACCGATCAAGCGCTGCCGGATCGCATCTTCATCACCTATCGGACGGTTCCGGGTCAACCAAACTTCATCGCCGAGTTTTCCAATTGGAATTTCTCGGTTGCGCCGACCGACGCCGACTTCACCTTTCAGCCACCGGAAGGAGCAAAGCAGGTTGAATTGAAGGCGGCCGCGGCTCCGCCCGCCAAAGCGAAAGGAGCCACACGATGAATAAAATAATATATGGCTGCTTGGTGAGCGTGCTGACGCTTTCCGCAATTCCCGACGCTCTTGCCTGGCGCGGCGGTGGTGGAGGCGGCGTCTACCACGGCGCCTATGGGGGCGCGGCCGTAAAAGGACCGGGAGGCAACTGGGCCGCAGAAGGTCCAAGAGGCAGTACAGCCTCCGGAAACAGTCACGGCAGTTGGAACGCCAACGGCTATCGCGGCGGTACGGCCTCGGGAAGCAATGGACCATGGGCGGCACATGGTGCCTATGGCGGCACGGCCTACCACGGTAATACCTACTACGGCGGCGTGGCTCATCCTTACGGCGCAGCCGCCGCAGGTGTGGCCGTTGGCGCAGCCGTGGGTGCTGCTGCAGCCTCAACCTACCCATCGCCCTATTACCGGCCCCTGTGCGGCTATTACCCCTATCCAGCTTGCTATTAGTGACAGGCTGTTTCACTGGCTGCCCCGCAAAGCCCGGCTAACCCGGTGTCGCCTGAATTTATAGACCGCAGCCAATTGCTGTCTTCAGCGTAGGTATTTCGACCGGCTAGGCGTGAAGTCGCGTCCCGGAGCAGCACTTTGAAGAACAACGATGCCGGGCAGCGTCACGGCAACATTCACCGAACCGGAGGATTTCGAGGCCGCCTTGCGCTCGGAAGGCTGTCTCAGCCTGGTGGTCACCGGGTCTGGTCAGTTTCAGGCGCGGCTAACCCAGATCACGCTCCAATCCTTCCGCTTATTGGCCGGAGACGAACGATTGTCGCGTATCGCCTTCATCGCGGTGCCTGCCGGTATGGTGCTGATCTCGTTTCCGATCGGGAATGGGTCTTTGCCCGTCTACGGGGGACTCCAGATGCGGATCGGTGAGATTATGACCCTCGGACCGGGCGAGCACATGCATGCGCGAACCGAGGGCCGACGCCATTGGGGCGTCATCTTGTTGCCGATGGCAGAGTTGGTCGAATATGGCTGCGCCTTAACCGGAGCCCCTTTCAGCATTCCGCCCGTCGCACAACGTTGGCGACCACCACCGGCGGCCGGGCGAGATCTGCGCAGCCTCCACGCGGCGGCGACCCGAATGGCCGTTATTCGACCCCAAGTGGTTGTCGACGCCCAAGCCGCGCGCGGGCTGGAGCAGCAATTGATCCTTGCCATCGTCCATTGCCTGTCGGAGGAACCGGCGGACGTTGGTGGCGCCGCTGCGCGCCGGCACCGGGACATCATGGCCCGATTTGAGCGTTTGCTTCAGACCCAGCCTGATCGGGATATGCACGTCACGGAGATCTGCGGCGCGCTCGGTGTCTCACAGCGGCTGCTGCGCAGCCTTTGCGTCGAGCATCTGGGTATGAGCCCGATCACCTACGATCGCCGGCGTCGGATGTCGCTGGCGCGCCGCGCCTTGCGACACAACGGCGCCGAGACGGCGACAGTAGCTGAGATCGCACGGCGTCACGGCTTCCGTCAGCCCGGCCGGTTTGCCGTCATCTACCAAGCCGCGTTTGGCGAGTCGCCATCAACGACCTTGCGGCGAGCCCGAGATCAGTCAATAGTGCGATTATAGGTTGTGCAAAAAAGCGACAGCGCAAATGAAGATTTTGTGACGCGCTCATCTCAATCATAACCGGGGCGGGGCGGCTTGATGCGTTAGGAACCTATTTCTTGAGTGGGAGCGGTGCCATGCCCTCAAGTTCGGTTCAAGCCTTTACCGACCCTGACGATTATGCGGCATCGATCCTCGGCGCCAATGTCGATCTGACGATCCCGAAACGTGGACAATTTCGGGCTAAGCTTATCCGTATAAATCTGGGACAGCTGCAGATGAGGCGGCTATCCGACGATCTGCCGCGGATTGCCCACTCGACCGATATCGCCGGGCAGGCTGTCGTCTCATTCCGCACCCACCCGGGCCCAAGCCTCGTTAGAGACGGCGTGGAAATGGCGATGCCAAACCTCATCTGGCGCGGCAGTGAGGCGAGCCATTTCCAAAAGTCGGAAGGGTTCGCGAGGTGGGGAGTAATGTCCCTGCCGGTGGAGCAGTTGGCTGTCATTGGCGCCGCATTTGCTGGGTGCGATGTGACGCCGCCAAATGATGCGCTGAGCGTTACGCCGCCGCCCGCTGCAATGGCCAAGCTTCAGCGTCTACACGCGGCTGCCGGAGATCTGGCTGAACACGCTTCCGCGGTGATTACCCATCCTGGGGCGGCGCGCGGCCTCGAGCAGGCGTTGATCGAAGCCATGATCGGCTGCCTCGGAAATGGGGAGGTTGCCGAAGACAGGGCGGCGCTGCGGAAGCACACTATGATCTTGCGCAAGTTTTATCGGACGATCGCCGAACGGCCCGATGAGGCGCTCTTTATCCCGGAACTCTGTGTGGCAATCGGGGTATCGGAGCGGACCTTGAGGGTGTGCTGTCAGGAATACCTGGGAATGAGCCCCAAGCGATATCTACTATTGCGCCGGTTGCACCTCGCACGACAGACCCTACGCGCGAGCGTACCAGACGCGACAACCGTAACCGAGATCGCCACGCGCTACGGCTTCTGGCAATTCGGGCGGTTCGCCGGCAAATACAAAGCGCTTTTCGGGGAGTCGCCATCGACCATACTCGCTCGCGCAGCCGAGTAGCCGTGGATCATCGCTGACTTATCGGCATTTCTGCCGAAAGTGAATAGCGTGCTGGCTCAACTTCCCCGCACGATGATTGAGAAAAAAGGGGGCAGAGCTATGCACACCAGTGAACGGGAGCAGCCCATCCTTCGGCCGCTCATGGCGATGGCGGTCAGCGCGACCCTCGCGGCCTGCAACTCCATGCCCTGGGGTACGACGCCAAATCCTATCGTTCAGCAACCCAACGCGACATTTCAAACGGCGCAGATCATTGGCGGCGGCACCAAGGAGATGACCGCAGGTGTGCAGCCGGTCGGCGGGTTTCTGCCACAGCCGGAGTTGCTTGCGCCGGGCGGGCCTGGACGGGCTGCTCTTGTCTATCTCAACCCGAATGTGCGTATGGCGACCTATAAGAAGGTCATGATCGATCCGGTGACGATCTGGGCCAGTCCGCATTCCGCGCTGAACAGCGTGCCCGCCGATCAGCAGCGGGCTCTGGCGAACGTCGCCTATTCCGATATCTACGGCGCTCTCAAAGGGCATTGCACGATGGTGGAGAGCGCGTCGCCCGACACCATGCGCTTTCATTTTGCGCTGGTCGATACGAAGGAGCCGAACGCGGTCCTCAACACGGTCGCGACCTACGCGCCGTACGGCATCAGCACCGCATACAGCGTGGCGTCCTTCGAATTCAACAAAGGCGTCGGCTATTTCTCCGGCACTGCAACGGGGGAAGGCTACGTTACCAACTCGGTCAACGGAACCTTGTTGTGGGAGGCGGTCGACAAGCGTGGCGGGACCACGGCCGTTATCGCGAACACCCTCGATAATTGGCGTGACGTCCACCACGTGTTCGAGGCGTGGGGGGTTCAACTTCGTACGCGTCTCCAGGAAATGGGCGTGTGTCACGCGTAGTTCGTCGGTGCGGGCACCAGTGGGCGACTGCGACCGGCATGACCCCTAAGGGATCGGACTGGCTTAGCAATGCCATTTTGTTTGATGGCAGGGGGCGACCATGAGGTCCGAGATGACGTTATCGCGTGTCGTGGCCACCATCATGCTGATCGGCCTGTGCGCTTTTCCCGCGCGCGCGCAGATGACTTACGTGCAGCCGGGACAGCCGGCATCCGGTGAGGCCCTGCCGCCGGGGATGACCCAACTCGGTCAAGCACCGACTGCCGAGCCCATGCCGCCGCCAAGCCCCTTGGCGGGAATTGAGGTTCTCGCGACGCCGTATTTCTGGATGCCGTGGACCAATGTCGGGGTCAAACCGTCCGACACACGAATATCCAGCGCATCCGGCACCGTCGATTTCGGCCAGCTTTTTACTCACCTCACCTGGGTGCCGTTCATGGGCGAGGTCGAGTTTCGTGACGGGCCATTTGGGGTCATCACCGATTACATCCACGCGCCGTTACGCGCGGGGGTCAACACCAAGAACATCGTATTCAGCGGCGGCACCGGAGGCGTGACGATCGATGCCGGGACCGCGATGTTCCTCTACCGCGCGCTTGCGCAGCCCGAACAGTATGTCGACGTTGGCCTGGGCCTGCGAGCCTGGGGCCTAGACGGGGGCATTACGCTGAACCAGGGGCTGCTGCCGAGCTTCCCCGTCACCCGCGGCACCGCCTGGGCGGACCCGCTGATTGGCGCGCGCTACCATCGCGATCTGGGAAACGGTTTTGGCGCAACTGTCTATGGCGATGTTGGCGGCTTTGGGGTCGGCGCGCATATCGATTGGCAGGTGCTGGGGACCATCGACTACGCGGTAAAAGACTGGGTCGACCTGCACGCCGGATTCCGCGACATGGGCTTCAATTACAGTCTTCCGCGCTCCAACCTCTACGTGAACATGTACGGCCCAATCCTTGGCGCAACCTTCCGGTTTTGACCGCCGGGCGTGTCGAGTTGATAACTTCCCTATGCTGCCGCCGCTCCGAGCCGCTCTGCGTTAAGTGTGGGAGGCACAAATGAACAAAGCGTTTCGCACATTCTGCGTCGTCTCACTCACGATGGCCGTCCCGAGCATCGTCGCCGCGCAATCCAACACCGGTTTCGACGGCACCTACACGGGCGTCTCAAATACCGCGACCGGCACCGGTCCAGCCTGCAATACGTTTAACCCCATGCCCGGACCATTGACGATTTGCAACGGTATTGCTCGATTCACAGGCGGCGGGTTTTCTACTGGCGACCTCGCCTTTGATGGCGCGGTCTCCGCCCAAGGCGATTTGAGCATGTGGGATATGTTCGCAGACAAAGTATCCGGCAAAATCGACCCGAGCGGTAGGGCCACTGGCAGCGTCAGTGTTGACAATACCGGCTGTGTTCTTACTGCGGTCTGGCAGCGGCAATAGGCGCTAAGAGAAGGCATGACCACGACATCCTGGAAATTCGAGGAATAGGTGTACCTCGGGCACCTCAAAGGCTGGTGTAAAAACCTGAGCGACACCAGCGAGCGGCGGGGCTGCAGTTGACCCAGCAGGCACCCTCGCTCTCGCTCGGTGGGACTGGATCAGAGGAGACGGAACTGGTGAGTTCTGAAGTGCGGACTGAACGGCCTGCAGATGATCCGACCCCGGTGGCGCGGGACATGGTACGGCTCTCCGGCGGTACGTTTCAAATGGGTTCGGACAGACATTATCCGGAAGAAGCGCCAGTTCATTGGGTGACGGTCAGTCCATTCTGGATTGATCGCACGCCGGTCACGAACCGCCAGTTCCGCCAGTTCGTCGAGGCGACAGGCTATGTTACTGTCGCCGAGATCGCGCCTGACCCGAAGGACTATCCAGGCGCATTGCCGCACATGTTGAAGCCGGGCTCGCTCGTATTCACGCCGCCCCGGTACCCGGTGGACCTTCGGGACTGGTCGCAATGGTGGAGGTTCGAATTCGGCGCGAACTGGCGCCGACCGAACGGTCGGGGTCGCTCCAACCGGGGCCTCGACGATCACCCTGTGGTGCATGTCGCTTACAGAGATGCCGAAGCCTATGCCGTTTGGGCGGGCAAGGACCTACCGACGGAAGCCGAATGGGAACACGCCGCGTGCGGCGGCCTCGTCGGGGCTGAATTTGCCTGGGGTGATGAATTGACGCCAGGCGGCCGTCACATGGCAAATACTTGGCAGGGAGCGTTTCCTCAAGAAAACCTCGCTGCTGACGGTTATACGCGCACCTCGCCGGTCGGAGCGTTTCCGCCCAACGGCTATGGCCTCTCCGACATGATCGGCAACGTCTGGGAATGGACCGGGGATTGGTTCTCGACCCGGCACACTGCGGAAGCGCCGAAGGCATGCTGCATCCCAGAAAATCCCCGAGGCGGACGTGAGGCTGACAGCTACGACGAGTGCAGCTCTTCCGTGCGGATTCCACGCAAGGTCGTCAAGGGTGGCTCCTTTCTTTGTGCACCCAATTATTGCCGGCGCTATCGCCCGGCCGCGCGCCACGCGCAGCCAATCGATTCGGGAATGAGTTCACGTCGGCTTCCGCTGCGTTGTACGAGCCTGACGGGAGGCAAAGGGAAGCGAGGCATGACCACCGCCGAGTCACAGAAACTGAGCTTCCTGGCGAAACTGGTGTTTGCGTCTATCCTCGTGCTGATCGTCGCTGGCGTCGTATGGTACGGCGTTTCGATCGAAACCTTCAAACGCATCTGGCACCAGCTCATCGAGCGAGCGGATGCTCCGATGAGGTTCCGCTTCATCCTGCAGCCGTTGATGGCGGCCATCGCCGCGATCCTGGCTGGCCTAAGGGACGCGCGGACCGGCCGCTCACCGTATTTTTGGACCATGTTGGGTAACCCACGCGAGCGCGTCGAACGGCTGGAGGAGGGATTGAACGCAACCGCCAGGATCATCCTTCTCGGCCTCGTGATGGACGTGATCTACCAGATCATCGTGCTGAAGCGGTTCTATCCGACCGAGGCGGTTATTGTCGCTTTGCTGTTCGCGTTTATCCCGTATGTGATCATCCGCGGGCCAGCCGCGCGCGTCGCGCGCCGGCGGCACCGCGCATCCCCGCATCAAACCTCGTGAAATCACAGAACACGAACCGTCGGCAGAAGGGGACCGGGTATGTCAGATCCACGCAGCGCCCCAGGCGCGGAAAGGTTCGAAGTAAGAGCAACGGCGGACAGTCACTTTGGCTGGATCCGAACCCGCCTTAGCGTCGAGCGCACGATGATGTCTTGGCAGCGTACAGCCGTGTCGCTTGTCGGCTTCGGTTTCGCCATTGTCCAGTATTTGAACCACCTGCAACAGCTTCCCGGCACCCGCCCAGCCTATCGTCCAACCACGCCGGAGTATCTTGGGCTCGCGCTGATTTCGTGCGGCATCCTAGCGCTTGTTATTTCGCTTTGGCAGTACTTTTGGGCGGTTCGTTATCTGTGGGGCGGATCGTTCGCGCCCATCGCCGGAATGACGAAGGAGGGAATGCAATCGCCGGTTATTGCAGTCGCCATCCTCCTAATCGGCATCGGGCTCTTCGCCTTTTTTGCAGTGTTGTTTCGCCTCACCTAGCGCTCAAACTATCAAAAGGTACACACCGCGCGTTGTCGTTCGCCTCCAATTCAGCGGCTTGCACTCGGACCGGTTCGCGAGCAACTGAATCTTCTGCCGGTGGCTGCGCGCTAGCCTCAAGGTCGAACAGCCGAGACTAATAAGCACTTTCGACACAACCCGAAAGGAGATCGATATGGCTAGATCCAGAGCAGCAGCCAAGCCGAACATCGTCGTCATCTGGGGTGATGATATCGGCATTACGAACCTGAGTTGCTACAGCGACGGGTTAATGGGCTACCGCACCCCCAATATTGACCGCATCGCCCAGGAGGGCATGCGTTTCACCGACTGCTACGCCGAGCAAAGCTGCACGGCCGGACGATCGTCATTCATCACCGGTCAGCACGGATTGCGCACCGGCTTGACCAAAGTCGGCCTGCCAGCCGCCCCCGTTGGCCTCCACAAGGAAGATCCAACCATCGCCGAAGTGCTCAAGCCTTTGGGCTACGCTACCGCGCAGATCGGCAAGAACCACCTCGGCGATCGTAACGAATATCTACCGACGGTGCACGGCTTCGACGAGTTTTACGGCAATTTGTACCACCTGAACGCCGAGGAAGAGCCGGAGCTGCCCGACTACCCAAAGGGGTCGGATTTTCCGCACTTTCACGAGAGATTTGGTCCACGCGGAGTTCTTGGACTGCAAGGCTACCGACACTGATGATGCGGCAGTTGACCCGCGCTTCGGCAGGGTCGGCAAGCAGACAATCAACGATACCGGCCCGCTGACGAAAAAGCGCATGGAAACGATCGACGACGACATTGCCGGCCGCGCCGTCGACTACATCAGGCGGCAGGCTCAGGCCAGCCAACCCTTCTTCCTGTGGGTGAACTTCACGCATATGCATTTCCGCACGCATGTGAAGCCGGAGAGCCGGGGTCAGTCGGGCCGCTGGCAGAGCGAATACCACGACGTGATGATCGATCACGACAAGAACGTCGGCACCGTGTTGAAGGCGCTCGACGATGCCGGCATCGCCGACAACACCTTTGTCATGTACAGCACCGATAACGGTCCAAATATGTTCTCATGGCCGGACGGGGCTATGACCCCATTCCGGAACGAAAAGAACACCAATTGGGAGGGAGCCTACCGGGTGCCTTGCGTGGTCCGCTGGCCTGGCAAGATCAAGCCGGGCACCGTTTCGAACGAGATGGTCGCGCATCATGACTGGCTGCCGACATTCCTGGCTGTGGCCGGCGACGTGGAGGTCACCGACAAGCTGCTGACGGGCTACACGATCGGGGACATGACCTACAAGGTCCACCTCGACGGCTACAATCTGCTGCCATATTTGACCGGTGAAGTGCAGAAGAGCCCGCGGGTCTCGTTCATCTACTGCAACGACGACCAGCAGGTCGTCGGACTGCGGTACGACAATTGGAAGCTAGTGTTCGCGGAACAGCGGGAGCCCGGTACGATGCGCGTCTGGTCCGAGCCGTTCGTCACCCTTCGCGTACCAAAGCTGTTCAATCTCCGCACCGACCCCTTCGAGCGCGCCGACATCACATCGGTGACATACTATGATTGGCTGGTCGATCATGTCTTCTTGATGGTACCGGCGCAGGCCTATATCGGCGAATTCCTGCAGACATTCAGGGAATATCCGCAGCGCCAGAAGGCCGCCAGCTTCAACCTCGACGACGTGCTCCGCAGTCTGCAGGAGAACAAACACTCGTAATTTAGCCGAATCGGATAGGGCGGCGGCTCGGCTTCCCAGGGCGGCCGCCCAGTTCGGTAGCTAGAGTGGCCAATGGAGGAAAGGCGCGGACAGACGCAAATGGCTTGGGAAGAGACGAGAACACCCGCGCCCACCGATAAGGCCGATGAGGTGCAGGCCTTTTACGAAAGCCACCCGTATCCGGCGCCGATCTACAACCTCGATCGGCATCGTGAGCTCTATCGGAACCCGGATCGGCGTCGGGCAGCATCACTTCTGCTGTGGCCAACTGAGACGCAGCGCGCAAACCGAGAGATCCTGATCGCCGGCTGCGGAACATCCCAGGCTGCTATCCATGCTCTGCGCGAGCCGGATGCTCGTGTGACGGCAATCGACGTCAGCGAAACCAGCTTGCGCCATACGCGCGATCTTCAGCAAAAATATGGCTTGCGAAACCTTGATCTCCATCGGCTCGCGATCGAGCAGGTCCGAGAGCTCGACCAGACATTCGACCAAATCGTTTGTACCGGCGTGCTTCACCATCTGCCCGACCCGGATCTCGGCCTTCGATCGCTGCGCGATGTTCTTGCGCCCAGTGGTGCAGTGCACTTGATGGTCTACGCGCCCTACGGGCGTGCCGGCATATACATGATGCAGGAATACTGTCGCCTGCTCGGGGTCGGCACCACGGAGGCGGCGTTGCGGGACCTCGGCACCACGATCGGTGCGCTGTCTGCCGACCATCCGATCGCCGGTGTGTCAAGGCGGGCGAAGGACTTCAGAAATCCGGATGCGCTCGCCGATGTGCTGCTTCACCCTCGGGATCGCGCCTATACAGTGCCGCAGCTCTATGCCTGGTTGGAGCGGTGCGGACTATCGTTCGGGCGCTGGTTCGAGCAGGCTCCCTATCTGCCGCAATGCGGGGCAATCGCGAGGACGCCACATGCCGGGTGTCTCGTCTCGCTCTCGCCGCCATTGCAGCACGCCGCGGTCGAGTTGCTGCGCGGGACGATGGCTAAGCACAACTTCATCGCCTATCGCGACGATCGCCTCGGCGAGAACCAGCCGATTACCTTCGACGGTGATGCCTGGCGGGAATATGTTCCTTTGCGGCTGCCGTGGACCCTGTGCATTCGCGACCGGGTCCCCTCCGGCTCCGTGGCCGTCCTGATCAATCGGGCCCACACCTATCCAGATCTCGCCCTCCCAATCGACCCAGCGCAGCAGCGAATCTACGCCGCAATTGACGGCAGACGCTCTATCACCGAGATCCTGCGGACGGCCGCGGGACCGGATGGTGATGAGCAGGCCCGCAGGATTATCGAGCAGTTCTGGGAGTACGATCAGATCGTGTTCGATGCGACAGGTTCGCGATGACGTTTGGGTTCGCGGACCAACGGGTACGAGCCTGCTCCCCGCTTCGCGCGCAACCTCGCTCACCTTTGCCGCTGCTCCGCCCACGGCGTGGGTTATTGCGGCGGTGCCACTTGCCGTATCCTTCGGATCGCTCAAAGGCCGAGGTGAGCCTCCCCCGCATTGGTGGACACCTTTGGCAGGCGCGAGGTGCTGGGCCTGGCGATCGGCGCGTCGGAGGCCGAGACCTTCTGGACCGACTTCCTGCGCAAGCTCGCCCGGCGCGGCCTGCGCGGCGTCAAGCTGGTCGTCTCGGATGCCCATGAAGGGCTGAAGGCTGCCATCGCCAAGGTTCTGAACTCTTCGTGGCAGCGCTGCCGCGTCCACTTCATGCGCAACGTGCTGGCCCATGCCGGCAAGCAGGGCCGTCGCGTCGTCGCGGCCTTCATCGGCACCGCCTTTGCCCAGGACGATGCCGAGGCCGCCAGGACCCAGTGGCGACAGGTCGCCGACCAGCTGCGCCCAAGGGTCAAAAAGCTCGCAGAGTTGATGGACGAGGCCGAGAGCGACGTGCTCGCCTACATGAGGTTCCCGCCGGCGCATCGCCCCAAGTTGCATTCGACCAATCCGATCGAGCGCGTGAACGGCGAAATCAAGCGCCGCACCGAGGTCGTCGACATCTACCGCACGGTACGCGCCATGTACGATAGCGACGCCGAAGCCATCGCAGAGGCCCACAGCAGGAATGCATCGCCGCATACTGCGGCGACCAGTTTCGAGGTTTGGCAGGATGACCGGCTTGTCCATCAACATCCGAAATTAGCTGATCGTGTTCATGACGACGGCCGTTAATACGGCCGCTGCTCGACGCCATCTTTAGGAAAATGCCGAACTTTGTCTTGCCCGAAGGCGCGTCGCCGGCGCGCCAGCCCACAGAGATGCGCCTACGGATCGTGACACCGAGCCCGGCGCCGCCGGTTGGCGAGAACTGGCTGCACGAGATCAAGCATGACGGCCATCGCCTGGTCGCCTTCATCGACGATGGCGGGCGCCTGCGGCTGATCAGCCGCAACGGGCACAATCGGACGGAAGCTCTCGGTGCGCCCTTCGGCCGCCTCGCCGCCGAGCGGTCACGAACTGATCATCGATGGCGAGATCGCCGTGCCCGACGATTGCGGTGCCCCCTGAGCGGTCACCCGTAGCCGTATCCCACCAAGCTGGCTGCATGAGATCATGCTGCGCAATACTGTGCGCACGTCGAAACCCGCATTGAAGCGCCGATTTTGAGTTCGACAAAGGGAGGGAACCATGAGCACTGCATATCGTCTTGCCGGATTTGGTCTGGCGGCATTGTTAGCAACGCCGGCCAGCGCGCAATTGCTGAACCACAAGGATCTGTCGCTGGCCACCGCGTTGACGATCGCGACGACCGCCATCGAAACTTGCAAGGGCAATGGCTACCGTGTGTCGGCGACGATCGTCGGCCGCGAAGGCCAGATCATCGTGCAGCTGCGTGGGGACGAGGCGCCGCCGCACACGATCGAGAACAGCCAGAAGAAGGCCTACACCTCGCGTACGTTCCGCATCCCGTCAGGCGAGTTTGCGCAGCGGGTCAAGGACAATCCGACCACCGGCGCAGTCCACCTAACCGGCATCGTCGCGGCGCAAGGGGCTTTGCCGATCAAGATCGGCGACGAGGTGATCGGCGCGGCCGGTGTCTCCGGCGCGCCCGGCGGTGAAAAGGACGAGGCCTGCGTCAAGGCCGGCCTCGATAAGGTCGCCGATCAGCTCAAGTGACCAGCGCGGCGCCGTGTAGTCTTCTCCTGGGCGGCGGCGCCATGCCGCATTGTTGGTGACTTTCGCCGCTGCTGTCGCCCGCTGCACCTCCGTCAAATGCCGTCGTGCAAGGTTCAGCGAGACCACCGTGCCGAGCGGATCGGCGCCCAGATATTCCTCGAAATACGGCTCCGTCAGGCGTCGACCGCGGCACGCTGCTACCGCCCTGGCGCGGTACTCCACAAGCGCCTGTCGCGCCTGCGCAAAGTCCCGCTCCGCCTCCCGCGCCCGCTCGTCCGGGGTCATCTTCGCCAAACGTTCCTTAAGACGCGTCACATCCTCATGCTTCTGGACGACCCAGCCGAAAAGTTTGGCAATGTCCATTAGGTTCTGCCGCTTCACCTGAAGGAGCGCGGCGGGCACGCAAACGTCGTCCGAGAAAACCATACGACCGTCGTCACCGACGTCCTGCGGAGCAGCAACTCCCATAGCTTGTACATGGCTGAGCGGCCGTCGCAACCGAGCACGCTACGATCGTGGCCCACCGGCTAAGCTAATGTGGCCACGCCATAACGTCCGTGCGCGGGCGCCAGTCACGTTCAACCTTCCGGTGCGCCTTCATCCAGGCACTCCGTGTCACATTCCGGCAGTAGCCGCGTAGCCCGGGAGATGAGCCGCAGAGCAAATTCAACCACGTTTAATTCTTCAGGCGACAACAGCCTCGGGGATATGGAAGCTACGGCTTCTACGGCGGTTCGACCCTTCTGCTCCTTGCCGTTGGCTTGCCCGTCGTCCTCCTCGGTTCTTGGGTCGGCGATCGCGTCGTGTATCGCCTCAGCGCCCGGTCTTTCTCACGGCTCGTCGCCGCGGTTGTCCTCGTCAGCGGCGTGGCGTTTCTGATCGAGTAGACGGCTGGGACGGATCAGAAGCGACGGACACAGATCGAGCGGCTTGCGAGGAAACGATAATCGGGGAGACTGCTGAATCAGGGTTCCACCCAATGGGCAAGACCGCCAGCCTATGACCGCGCTTGCCTTGCCATTGTAAGATTTTGGCGATGAGCGTCGCCGATCCACAAATCCCTGAGAGGTGAAACCCGTGATCGTCTACCACCGCACATCCAGTACTGCCGCCAACGCGATCCTACGGGAAGGTTTCCGCGATGCTACGGGAAAATATATGACGGAGCACTTGCACACAGGTGTGTGGGTTTCGAATTACCCGCTCAATTCACGGGAGGGTGCCCATGGTGATGCGTTGTTGCGGATCGCACTCGATGTCCCCGACGACGGATTAGCGACCTTCGAATGGGTCGAGGAAGGGGAGAAAGGCTATCGCGAGTTCCTTATCCCGGCTGCTGTGCTCAATACAAATGGGACGGTTGAACCCGTTGACGAAGATAACGACGCCGACGTTTAGCGCCTGTTTTGGCAACGGTTTGGTTTGTTCTCAGACAAAATAGCGGAGATGAGCCCCAGCTTCATGACCTCACCGAAACCGAGCGCGCCGGCGTACCAGCAGCGCCAGTGGCACCCCCCGACCGGCCCCCGAAGCTCGTTACTGGCCTGCCGCCGATTAGCCCGCGGCCTGTACAATCGGTCAGGGCCGTTGCTGAGGCATAGCTCGCGTAAGGCACTGGAGGCGGCAAAATGAGCCAAGGCGCCAAGGATTCGGTCGAGGTTATCGAATTCATGAAGATCGTGCCCCATGGGGTGGTGTAGGAGCGCGGGGTCGCTCCAGGTCTCCGGCAGGGTTGGCCGGTTTTGTCAGGCGGCCACGGCGGGCAGCTTGACGAAGGGATCGTCGCTCAAAGGTGCCATGGTTTCCAGCGTCATGTAGCGGGCGCGCTGAACCGCCCACTCATCGTTTTGTTCCAGGAGGATGGCGCCGACGAGCCGGATGATGGCCTCGTCGTTGGGGAAGATGCCGACGACCTCGGTGCGGCGCTTGATTTCGCCGTTGACGCGCTCGATCGGATTGGTCGAATGCAACTTGGTGCGGTGCGCCGGCGGGAAGCTCATGTAGGCGAGCACGTCGCTCTCGGCCTGATCCATCAACTCGGCGAGCTTCTTGACCCTCGGGCGCAGTTGGTCGGCGACCTGTCGCCACTGGGTCCTGGCAGCCTCGGCGTCGTCCTGGGCGAAGGCGGTGCCGATGAAAGCCGAGACGACGCGGCGGCCCTGTTTGCCGGCATGGGCCAGCACGTTGCGCATGAAGTGAACGCGACAGCGTTGCCACGAAGAGTTCAGAACCTTGGCGATGGCGGCCTTCAACCCCTCATGGGCATCCGAGATGACGAGTTTGACGCCGCGCAGACCGCGCCGCGCGAGCTTGCGCAGGAAGTCGGTCCAGAAGGTCTCGGCCTCCGACGCGCCGATCGCCAAGCCCAGCACCTCGCGCCTGCCGTCGCCGTTGACACCGACCGCGACGATCACCGCGACCGAGACGATGCGACCGTCGCGCCGCGCCTTCACATAGGTCGCGTCCAGCCAGAGATAGGGCCACTCGCCCTCCAGGGGCCGGTCGAGGAAGGCCGCAATCTTGCCGTCGATCTCACCGCACAACCGGCTCACCTGGCTCTTGGAGATGCCGGTCATCCCCATCGCCTTGACCAACTCGTCGACCGAGCGCGTCGAGACGCCTTGGATGTAGGCTTCCTGGATCACCGCGGTCAGCGCCTTCTCCGCCATTCGGCGCGGCTCCAGAAAGCCGGGAAGTAGCTGCCCTTGCGCAGCTTCGGGATGCGCAACTCGACCGTCCCGGCGCGCGTCTCCCAATCGCGATCGCGATACCCATTGCGCTGGGTGAGCCGATCGATGCTGCGTTCGCCGTGGCCCGCGCCAGTCCGGCCCTCGATCTCCAGCTCCATCAAACGCTGCGCGGCGAAGCCGATCATCTCACGCAGCAGATCAGTATCCGAACTCTTCTCCAAAAGCGCCTGAAGGCTCATCATCTCGTCGGTCATCGTCGGGTCCTCGGTTCGGTGGAAGGGGCCAACCGAAACCCTACCGATGTCCTGCGATGACCACCGCCGTGGTAAGTAGCCCGTCGCCGCCAGAACGCATGGCGGTCGTTGCGGCGGGCTACTCACCCACAGCTCCTACACCACCCCAAGGGACACGACCTTCATGAAGCTATTCGCTCGACTGAAAGACTGGTGTGAGGACGCGCCCGACGAACTGGCCGACTTCGTGACGACCGACACCAGCGTGAAGGATCCTGTAGGCGGCTGCGGAGACCGTGTAAATCGCCAGTTCGTCTTCATCAACGAATGTCATGCGGATAGCGACATTAAGCTGACGACGCGCTGCCTCTAGCTTGTTTATGAAAAACAGTAGCCTGGCGCGGCGGTGAATTAGGACGGTTGATCATGGTCTTTTGTCTATGGTTTGGTCGACCGCTACCGTCACATTCGGAGAGATCGCCATCGATGCATGCGGCACTACTCGCAACTCCGCCCAAGGTCCGCTTGGCGATAACGTGCTTCAAGCCGCCATCGCCCGCGTGGTCGGGTCGGTGCTAAAAGGGAACGTTGACCTATACGCAGCACTGACCGGCATCCTGCGCCGCGACTATCCGCGCTTCATAATTTCGACCGGCACTGGCAATGATCCCGATGAGGTCGCGCGAGCAATCGATGCGATCGGGCGTTTGGATCGTAGCCATCTGATGGTTCAGGGACCTCCTGGTGCCGGGAAGACGTTCCTCGCCTCTCATGCTGTCATAGAAATGCTCACCCGCGGCAAGCGCGTCGGTGTGTCGTCCCACTCCCATAAGGCAATCAACAACCTGTTGGTCGAAGTCGAGAGGGTGGCGGTAGCCCGAGGCGTGAGCTTCCGCGGCATCAAGAAGTCCTAGTCGTTCGTCGCGATGAGGTTCGGGGACCGCGATGGTGTGACCTGAGCGCAGCGAGCGAATCGAGGTAAAAGCGTGACGCGATGACGGTGAGGCAGGAAACTAGGGAGCGGGCACGCGAGCGCAGCGAGGCATATCGCGAGCGGCGTCGGCATGGGCGCAAGTTGGTGCCTATAGAGGTAGCACCGCAACAGCTATCCGCACTGGAGCGGTTGGCCCTCCTGGACACCGGTAATCGAGACAAACGGGCCATTGCTTGGGCGGTGACCCGGTTCCTGGAAACAGCCCCTCATCTCGCTGCCACTGGAGATTCTCTATGACCCGAGCGCGAAGAGCCGATATGAGAGCGCGATCGAACGCCCCGACCGGCTGGGCCGCATTTCGGGCTTTGCGGATGTCCCCCATCGCCGGCACGGCAATTGGATCCACGGTCGTTACTCCAAAGCCCGAATTAAGGGGATGCGGGAGTTCCGGCGTCTTATTAAGGTCGCACGCGGGTACTATGGTTCTTGATGCCGTCCCCCGTGACGATCGCGCATTTTGCAGAACTGACGGGTGCCGTTCCACGTGGAACAGGAGCCGGCTATCGAATTTTGTGTATTAGCTCGAACTTACTCTGACAGTCGTTGTTGGTTTCCGAAGCGGAGCCGGAGGGCGGGTCGCGGTTCTCACCCCAGAGCTGGGACCGCGGCCCGCCCTCCGGCGGGACGGAGATTATGATATGACCCAGGAACAGAAGATCATCCGAGTGAAGGCTGGGCTGCTGGAATTGGCCAAGCAACTCGGCAACGTCAGCCAAGCCTGCAAGATGATGGGGTACAGCCGCGACAGCTTCTACCGGTTCAAGGAGCTGTACGACAAAGGTGGCGAACTGGCCTTGCAGGAGATCAGCCGCCGCAAGCCGATCCTGAAGAACCGCACGCCGATCGAGATCGAGGAAGCGGCAGTGGCGCTGGCGATCGAACAGCCGGCCTGGGGCCAGGTACGGGTGTCGGATGCGCTCAAACGGCGCGGGCTGTCGATTTCGCCCGCTGGTGTGCGCTGCGTGTGGCAGCGCCACGATCTGGCCTCGATGAAGCAGCGTCTCAAGGCGCTCGAGGCCAAGGTGGCACAGGACGGCATTCTCTTGACCGAGGCCCAGATCGCCGCGCTCGAGAAGGCCAAAGCCGACAAGGAAGCGCATGGCGAGTTCGAGAGCGAGTGCCCCGGCTACTGCGGGGCGCAGGACACCTTCTATGTCGGCACGCTGAAGGGTGTCGGGCGGGTCTACCAGCAGAGTTTCATCGACACCTACGCCAAAGTCGCCTTCGCCAAGCTCTACGACCGCAAGACACCGATCACCGCGGCCGAGATCCTCAATGACCGGGTGGTGCCGTTCTACGACGAGCACGCGATCCGGCTCTGCCGGGTGCTGACCGATCGCGGCACCGAGTTCTGCGGCAGCGAGAGCCACGAATACGAGCTCTACCTAGCGGTCGAGGACATCGACCACTCCCGCACCAAGGCCAAGAGCCCGCAGACTAACGGCATCTGCGAGCGTTTCCATCGCACCGTGCTCGACGAGTTTTACCGGGTGGCGTTCCGCAAGAAAATCTATCGGACAATCGACGAGCTGCAGGCCGACCTCGATGCCTGGATGGTCGAATACAATGAGCAACGGCCCCACCAGGGCCGATGGTGCTTCGGCAAAACCCCGATGCACACTTTCCTTGACGCGCTGCCTCTGGCGAAGGAGAAAATCATGGCTGCTTGACGACAGGCGACACTTACAAAGGCTCAAACAGCCAACACCGTCTGTCAGAACAAGTCTGAATTAATACAAATTTTGCCCTCGCGTGCCACGCTCGTGGTGATGTCGAGACTGCGGTGGAGATCGACAGGAGCCTGTTCCACGTGGAACGGAAGTTGCCACCGACATCGCCCCGACGACCCCGCCTCCTAGCACCAGGCTTGGGTCTGGCTGCAGCTTCGCTGACATTGCGCTATGGCCACATCCGCCAACTCGTGTCACGCAGAAAACGGCGGACCCAGCCGCTGTGACACGCCAAATGAATAGCTCGTTGCCGCGACGACTGAGCGTTCGAAGCCGATCATGATCTCGGTCATGCTTGAGGGGCGCGAATACGGGCCCGTGTCGAACATGTCTTTGCCGCACAGAAATGCCGCCTCGGGCTGGTCGTGCGCACCGTCGGCATGGTCCGCGCCCGCGCCAAGATCGGCATGGCTAATCTCGTCTACAATTTCACCCGCCTGGCCTGGCTTAAGGGGCAAACCGCGCCCGCATGACGCCAGACCCCGATGCGGGGGCCGCGGCCGACCGCAACTCGCAGATCAGCAGGCCAGCCGGGACCAAAAACCGCGAGCCCAAACCCCGCAATCGGCCCCTCGGATGCTCAAAGACCGGGTAATTCGAGGCGTCCTCTTGCCCGAAATGCCGGCCACCGAAAAGCGTCAGCGCCAGGGCACCGCGCACGAGCAGATCGCCCAGGCCGTCGCTGCCGTCCGCGCCATCTGCAATCCCTATCGCGCCGCCGAAGCATCCCGCCCCGCCAGCCCAGCAAACGCCGCCGACCCACCCGCTCGCGCCCTCACGGAGGGCTGTCGCGAACCGTCAAGCTTCGACCGCAATGGTGTCGCTGCAACGCTTACTAATGTGGCGCGGTCTCGCACGACTGACCGACATCAAGCTTGGCGCCACCCTTGCCGGAGTTGTGGGTAATTGAAAGCTGGAGGCCTCCAAGAACCTCGCGCTTTTGGACGGTTCGTGATTCGATAAGGGCATTCGCGATGGGGGTGGCGGATGCGGGGCGAGCCGGAGTTTTTCGATGTTGAAGAGCGGCTGCGAGAGCTGTCAGCCAAGGCGCGCCAGCGGCAACCCTCGCGCAGACGGTGCACGATGCCACTGATGATCCGCCGATCGTCCTGCCGCGCCGGCCCGGTATGCACCATCGGCAGGTGCGGCGCCAACGCCGCCCACTGTCCGTCGCTCAGCCAAAAATTATCCGGCATGATCCAAGCCCTCCCAAGGAGCTTGAATCACACTTTCTTATTTGAGTACAGACCCTAGAACGGCGTCGCGCCGGCAACTAACCTGGGGCAACTCCTTCACGTCAGCGCCAAGTCGTCATCCCAGCGGGGTAAGTCTGTTCCACGTGGAACAGACCAGGTGGGGATGATCAGGCTCCCCTTGACGCTGGCATCAGCGGCACGATCTCGGCGGCGGTGCCTGAGCAAAGCGCGCTCAGTGTCGCAGTTCGTCCAGCCACGTCCGGGAGCATCCGTGCCGTATATTTGCCGTACACTCGCCTTTTTGAGCGACGGGGAGGTACCCTAACTCATTGATATAAATGGCGTCCCCTAGGGGATTCGAACCCCTGTTACCGCCGTGAGAGGGCCGAGACAATTGTCTACTGGCCTCTATAGAGGTACACGGAACCCGCGTAGATACCAGTATCTCCTTGTTTTTCGTTCCATAGACGTCTATAGCAGTTTACTCACATCGGTTATACTGAGGTTACACTCAACCCCTTATGGCCCGCAATATCCGCAGCGGCGTCGAAAGCCGCACAGCCCGTCTTAAGCTGCCGATCACCAGCAACCCGCACTGGGTGTCGCTCGCTCCTGGTCTTGGCCTCGGCTATCGCCGCAACAGCACTGCCGGTACTTGGGTCGTGCGCATCATCAAGCCGGGTCAGCGCCGTTACGCCGTCCGAAACATCGGCATCGCGGACGATTACGCCGACGCAAACGACATCGACGTGCTGACCTACTGGCAAGCGCAAGCCAAGGCGCGAAAGCTCGACGTCGATGGCAACACGCCACAGCAGCCGGCGCAAATCGCCACGGTGAGCGACGCGCTCGACCGCTACCGGGCGGATTTAAGCACTCGCGGCGGCGACCAGGGAAACGCCTCACGCCTGCGCGGGCACTTGAGCAAAGCCCTGCTGCTACAGCCGGTGGCGCTGTTGGGGACCGCCGAATTGCGCAGATGGCGCGATGGTCTCGCGAAACGGCTTCAGGCGGCGACCGTCAACCGGTTGGCCACCATCCTCAAGGCCGCGCTGAACCTGGCGGCGGAACAGGACGAGCGGATTGCGAACCGCCGAGCTTGGGAAATCGGCGCCGCGACGTTGCCGGGTGCCGAGACCGCCCGCAATGTCATCCTCCCCGAGCCCGCGGTGCGCGACATCGTCACCAAGGCGCGCGCTCTCGGCCCCGAGTTTGGGTTGCTGGTCGAAGTCGCGGCGGTTTCCGGCGCCCGCATCAGCCAAATCATCCGCATCGAGGTCCAGGATTTGATGCTCGGGGCTGCACCGCGGTTGAATATCCCGGTCAGCAAAAAGGGAAGGGGGACGAAGGCGGTGCCCAGCCTCACGGTGCCGATCAGCGCCGACCTTGCGTCCCGGCTGCGCGCCGCCGCTGCCGACCGGCCACCGACGGCGCCGCTGTTGATCAAGCCATCGGGCAGCCCGTGGCGAAAAAGCGATCAGGCACGGCCGTTCGCCCGGGTGGTGCGCGCTGCGCGCCTCGATCCCGAAGAGGTTTCCATGTACGCGCTACGGCACACCAACATCGTCAGGCAATTACTGCGCAACGTCCCGGTAAGGGTTGTCGCCGTTCAGCACGACACCTCGATCCAAATGATCGAACGCAGCTATAGCCGTTACATCGGCGCGCATGCGGACGAACTCGCGAGGGCGGCGATGCTCGACATCCCTGCAGTTGCCGCCGCCAATGTAGTGGTGCCGCTGCACAGCAAATAACCGATGGCACGTCCGCACGCCCTGCGTTGTCGATACCGCATATCGATCAGGGGACGGTTTATCTGCCGCGCACTGCGATGATCAGCTTCTTCTCGGCCTTAGTTTCTTGACTGCTTCTGGGCGCATGTACCTCCGTCGCCTCGCCCTCCGCCGCCGGCCCGGGGGCTGTCCAAGGCCCTCCGGCCAGCCGGTCCCGTCACCTAGGGCGCTTTTAGACGAGACCATCTTTAGGGTTTCGCGCGTGGCCTTGATCCGAGCTTCTGGTGGTTCGATTGCTTGCCTATGGTGCAGCGCCCCGCGGCGCAGAACGGCGCTGGGATGTTAGAAGGCCAGGCCAGCGCCGTCCTCATCCTTGCAAATGAGGTGGACTAGTTGGCCGTCCCTCGAAGCGTAGTGACGGTGTAGAAGTCCAGTTGTCCATGCAAGGTTTGCGGGGCGATCGAGGTGTGATGATTCGTCGTAACGCCCTCGGTAGTAACCGGCACTGCAACAGGCTGGGCCGGTGGGTTCGGTAGGTTCACGCGCGGGAGAAAGAGCGTGAATGTGGTCGAGCCGCTGTCGGGGACTATCGCGAGCGTCACGCTCACCAATTCCCCGAGCGCCGGGACTTCATTGACGGTGATCTGACTGCCCGAGAAATCGCGGATCACCGTCCCGTGCTGAAAATGCATGTGCGGGCCGGCAACAGAGTAGCGAACGAAGATGCCTGAGCCTGCAAGGCTCCAGTTCGTGGGTTGGGCCATGACCGTGCTCCTTGGAAGAGCGCTCGACGCGACATGCGTCGAGTTTCTGGCCCGCAAGTACGGGCCTGAAGATAGTCGAGTTGCGACAAAGCGAGGTATTGTCTGTGGCTTTTGGCGAACAATCGAATTAAGTGGCCCTTAAATTGGCTACTCACAGGGGAGGTCCGTCTTTACAGCCGTAATCCGTTAGCATGATCCTAGACCTCGGCGCCGGGATCTGGCGAATGCCAGAAGAATAGGTCTTGGACGAAAGGGAGGAAGCCATGGCTCTAACTCGTCGTGATCTGGCTGCTGCCGGCGTGCTCGCTCTGGGAGCAGCCGCCTTTATGGGAACGGCACGAGCTGATGCCGCCGACGAAGCTGCGGTCAAAGCGGCCGTCGAGGAGATGAAAGTTGCATACCTGAAGCAGGACAAGGCGAAGCTTGAGGCAATGACCTTGCCTCAGCTGACCTACAGTCATTCGGATGCCCGGATCGAGGACAGAGAGAAATTTATAAGTGGCGTCATGGCTCGAAAGGCGACCGTCAAGTCGCTGGAGTACCCCGACATGACCGTCCAGATCTCTGGCAACACCGCGATCGTGCGCCACCTTTGGGTGTCACAAACCGAGCTTGACGGCAAGGTCACCGACACCAAGATCGGCGTTATGCAGGTCTGGCAGAAGCAGAACGACGGCTGGAAATTGCTGGCGCGCTCCTCGCACAAACTCCCCGATAAGGCATAGAGCGCCGCTGCTTCGCTAGCACATGGCGATCGTCGACGACTACGCCGCAATCGCGGCTAAGCTGCGCCTACACAAGGCTGAGGGTGGCCCCCAGGATAACTGTATTCCCAGCCGCCGAAGACTCGGCCTCGTCCTAGGGTCTTGCGCCCCACGCGGCACGTTAGTCTGAATTGTATGATGTTCCCGGAAGAGCAAGGCGGGCCACACCCGGCCGCGATGAATTGAACGAATCGATTGGGCTGAGTGAACTTAGGCGCAGTTCTTGTCGAGCTTATCGCAAAGCCGCAGTTCATTTTCTGGCGAGGTCCTAGACAAATTTTGGGGCCTACCCAATAACGAAGACCGACGGCCTATGCTGAGGAGAGAGATTTGATAGCGGCAACGGTTGTGGAAATCTTTGTCAGGCGGCACAAGGGCCTTGGAGTATTCAAATTTACGAAACTCCCCGTGGAAGATGATCACCTGTGTCTTCCTTCCTCGCATTGGCGCGGCCGGTTAACCCGATACGTGGTTACCGATGTGGCACAAGATGCCGATCCCGAACGCATATCGGAGGACCCAGCCGAGCCCTTGCACGCATGTGTCTATGTCTCGTTTTGCGACGAGATATAACGCCCAGGCTCCGCGGCCTCTCCCTGCAGCGTAACGCCCCATACGGGGGCCGACCGCTATCTAACGGCGGCCGGGGGCCAGTCTGACTGGGCGCAGTAGCCCTTGCGGCTAGGCGACGCGCGAAACTCAGCGGCTCGGCGCTCGTGCACGGATGATGGGTTCGCGCCTGCGGTTCTCGACGCAGGTACTCGGCTCCGCAACAAATCACGAACATCTAGAACTCTGGTATACAAAGACGCCTTGTGCAGTTTTCAGCTTCGGGGCCAAAGCGCATGATCAACAACAAAGAGTGGATGAACGAAGGGCTCGGCGCGATCCTCTCGACGACGGCGAAATCGCTCGCAGCAAAACGTCACGTCAGAGCCTTATCAATCTTGGTCAATGCCGAGGCGTCGCTTTCATACAGAGATCACGACAACTGGGACGGGGGACAAGATTATTGGTCCCTCGATCTGGCGATACCGGTCGAGGTTTACTATGCACTTGAAGATGTTGACACGATAAAGACCGACATCGACGCGGCGCTTTCCGTGGTCATGAAGGCGATATCGGATCGTGATTTCCTCACCTGCTGGATACAGACCCGCCTGGAAGACGATCCCGACTGGCGGATAAAAGGACGGCAGTTCCTCTCAGGCGAAGGGATCAATAACCAAGGTCGCGTCCGATCCGAGAACATCGCGGCACGTGAACACGACGGGTTGCTGTTTCGATCGCGACCGGAAGTGTATTTCTACAACGCTCTAAAGAGCGCAGGCGTGCCCTTTGCCCCATTGGCGGTCGTAGTAAAGGGCGGCTTGACCTATCACAGGGTCGAGCCGGACTTTCTGATCTTCACGGACGGCATAACGATGATTGTCGAGATTGACGGGGATATGTACCACTCAGAGACGCCAGCAGCCGCGCATGCACGCCTCAAATTCTTGACCGACGAGAACGCACGGCTCGAACGAATTCCGGCATCATCGTGTGATACTCCGGAGAAAGCACGGCAGGCTGTGGCCCTGATCGTTAGCACTATTGATAAGCTGCGTAGGGCGACATCTTAAGGGAGGGAGATGCGGTCAACATGGGGGATAATGCAGTCGGTTGGGGTTGCTTATCTGTTATTTTGATACTTGGAGTGGCCGTTTGGCTTTTCATGTTCGATGGTTGGCATAGCTCAGTAAGGTATTCGGTGGAATACGGTGTTGACCTCGATGAGGTTACAGTGGACAAAAGACCACATGATTGTGACTGGGGAACCGCACCACTTGGGAGCAAGTATTGTCACTATGAAACAGAGATTTTTCAGATGATTACTTCAATGAGTACCGAAGGCAAGCCGATCATTTCGTACGATCAAGGGAAGACGTGGCGTCCGGACAATGCGACGCCTCCTAGAAAGTCGCATGTCACCGTCGCATGGAGAAAAGTGAACGATTAAACCTCTGACGGTGTTGCCAGTCGCTCCGGCGGCGCCCGCGTCCTCCTGTAGACCCCCCGCTCACCGCCTGCGGTTTTCCACGCATACCGGGCCGCCGCTGCGCTGTTCCAGATGCTGGTACGGAAAACACCGCGCGGTGCTGAGCGAGCGTAACTGATCGATCTTCTCATCCTCGCTCATCCCCTCCCACGGCTTGACGATGACCACGCGCCCTCGGTCGTCCATCGGCGTCATGGTGACCTCGGCCTGCGCGGGTGTGGAAACTATCGCGCAGAAGGCGAAGGCAGCAACGGGGAGGCCCATGATCAGCTTGTTCATCGGCGCACCAATTCACAGTCGAACGACGCTTCGCCGATACTCAAATCAGCATAGCCTTTGGTTGCTGTGCAGAGTTCGGCGGTAAGGCCACCGCTAGTGGCTTGCCATTTTACCCTGCAACCTTCGACCTGTTGGAGGTTGTGGAACACCACGCCGCGCCACGACAGCGTGTGATCGCCCTCATTGACTATAACGGGATACGACTGACCGTCTTTCGGCACCCGACAGATATAAACGTAGGTGTCAGCCGCGTGTGCTGGGGGAGCCGACGTCGCGCAAAGCGCGACGGCAGCGGCGGCGGTGACTAGCTTGATAGCGTTCATCGGACGATCCCCTCGAAGTCGTGCGGGCGAACGACGTGGAACTTGCGACCGTGACATGGGCGGGGTCGACCCGTAATGCCGTCGATGAAGGGCGGTCACGTTGCGCCCGGCCCGGCAAAACCGTCGATTGCCACGCCGGGTTGGGAAAGGGGTTAGAGCGGGGCCGAGCGGCCTCCTTGGGAAATTCGAGCGCACTCAAACATGCCGCCGCCGCGCGCTTGGCAATTTATGAAGGTCTTGCCTTCGCGGTGATCGATCTTGGCCTCGTTTGCAGAGCGGACCACCGGCTCAGTGGTGAGCGACTGACCATCCGGTAGCGTGATCTTGGTCACGTTGAGGTGTGCTTTATTGAACAGGTATTCGCGCTCGTATGTGTCAAGCCCCCAAGCTCTAGTGAGCGTCGCTAGAATGGAATATCCGCGGGGACTGATATCGTCCCCTTCGGATATTGGACGCCGCCGATGGCGACGAACTGCCCTAAACGTGGTGGGAGCATCCATAAGACGGCTCTGGGCACAACGGATACCGTCGAAAGCGCACTCGGTCGCATCTTAAAACCCGCAGTCGGCGAGAATGACCTTTGTAAGATCGGCTTACCCGCAGAGAAAGCCAGTTGCGGCATTTGCTCGTGGGCAGAAGCCCAGTCTCTTGCACCTTGAGGTTTGATCGTGACGCTGCTTCCCGCAGGCCACAAGCGATGGTCCGCCAACAGAAAGGTGGGCGTAGTCCGCGCTATCCTGAACGGCACGCTCTCTGCTGCCGAAGCGCGTGTGCGGTACATGCTATCCAATGAAGAATTAACTGGCTGGCAAGCCGATTACGATCAGCATGGCATCGCAGGTTTGCAGATCAAATCTATGCGGCACCGACGCCGCGCTCCGACGACCAACGCCAATCCGACGGACCTCATCGGCCACAGCCGACGTTCCCGCTTAGTCCGCTCCCCCGAATTGTCGTTGAAATGCATCGATACGGGGATCGTAATCGTTCGCAAAACCAGCGCTGATGACGACGCTTCCATCGTCGCCGGTCACATGACGAAAGTACGAGAGGTGGCACCTTTCGCGGTCCAGCCACTCGCGCATAGCATTGAGAAGGTCGGCAAAACCGGTTTGGTCAACGCAAATCTTGATGGTTCGCACGAGCGCGCTCCACAGCCTTAAACTTGGCGGGAGCGCTTAACTTTCTCAGCGCCACCGGGGCCAATGGTTAGGACCGATGATCGGTTACCATAGGCTCTAACTCACCTGGCGGTCTGCCCCTGACCGAACATAGCCGGCCTGCGCGGCGGCCGCTCCGAAAGATAATTGAGTGACCAATGGTTTGCCGCGAACCGAATTACGCTATCTAGCGTTTCTAATTGGCCATGGAAAGCCGCTCAAATCGCATCCTCCATTACCGCGAGCAGGCGGCCCAACTTCGTGCGATGGCGGCCAAGGAAACACACGGCAGCGTAATCCAAGGTGAGCTTTTGAAGCTGGCCGAAGAATACGACCGGCTGGCGGCCCGAACGGAGGGCACCGGCCTCTAACCGTCGTGCTTAGCAAACATGGAAAGCCTGCTGGACGATGCAGTCGCGGTCTACGTCAACAGCCCGATCTGCGCCGTGGTCTTCGTCGCGCGCTGGCCCCGGCCTCGCGAGCGGCGATGTCCAAACTTGGACGGTCCGCTTGAACAAAAACCGTGAGCAGGCGTTTAATTGACATCGTCGGTTCCACTTGTTGAGCACTGGCGGCTGAGCCAGGCAGCCGCCGCCAATCAATGTGCCCGGTCCCTGATCTCTTCCGTTCCGGCGGTCCCAGCACAGCGATGACGCTACGGCCGAAACATGTCGGCGAGCCGGTCAGGCGGCGCGAGGACCCGCGGCTTCTGACCGGCCAAGGTTCTTTCACGGCCGACCGCGCGGTGGCCGGTGTGCTTCATGTCGCGTTTCGTCGCAGCGAGCATGCCCATGCCAAGATCGCCCGGATCGAGACTGCAGCCGCGGCTGCGCTACCCGGCGTTTTCGCGATCTACACCGCCAATGATCTCGAGAGCCTGATCGAGCCGGTGCGCGCCACCTCGCGAATGCGGAACTACCATGCAACCGCGCTCTATCCGCTGGCCCGCGGTAAGGTGCGGTACGTCGGCGAGCCGGTTGCCGCAGTCCTTGCCGAGAACCGCTACATCGCCGAGGACGCCCTCGACCTGATCGAGATCGGATACGAGCCGCTCCCGGCAGTAGCAGAGCCGGAAGCGGCAGTGCGGGACGGCACTCAAGTGCTGCACGAAGAAGCGGGTAGTAACGTCCTGCTCTCCCGCGAGTTCGCGCGCGGCGACGCGGCAGCCGATATGGCCGAGGCGACGTTGCGTGTCGGCGGCCGCTTCCGCTTCCACCGGAAGGCACCGCTCGCCATCGAGAACCGCGCCTGCCTCGCCGAATACGACCGCGGCCGGCGGGCGCTGACCCTGACAATATCGACGCAAATTCCGGGCATCGTGCGCGACCTGCTTGCCGACATGCTGGACATGCCGGGGCATAGCATTCGTGTCGTCGCCCCCGATGTCGGTGGCGGGTTTGGCGGCAAGGCGTCGCTCTACCCTGAAGAGCTGTTGGTCAGCGTCCTGGCACGCAAGCTCGGCCGGGCGGTGCGATGGACCGGCGATCGGCTTGAAGATCTCCTGGCCACCAGCCACGGCTTCGATGAGATCGTCGACGCCGAGCTCGGCATGGATGCTGAGGGCAGCATCGTCGCGCTGACTGCCGATGTGATCGGCGATGTTGGCGCTTATTCGATCTACCCCTGGACCGCGGCGCTGGAGCCGGTCCAGGTGGTGAGCTTCTTGCCCGGGCCCTACCGGGTACCAGCCTATCGCGCCAACGTTCGCGGTGTGGCCACCAACAAGACGCCAATGGGCCCTTACCGCGGGGTCGGCCGACCGGTGTCGACTTTCGTCATGGAGCGGCTGATCGACATGGCCGCTCGGCGGCTATCGCTTGATCCGGTGGAGTTGCGCCGGCGCAACCTGGTCCGCCCGGAAGAATTTCCGTACCGAACCGCGTCCGGCATCGTCTGGGACCGCTCGGGGTTTCGCGAAACGCTCGACGCCGCCTGTGCTGCGATCGAGTACGAGAGTTTGCGCGAACGGCAGGCGCTCCTCCGGGCGCAGGGACGGTATTACGGGATCGGCGTTGCCACCTATGCCGAGCTGACCGGGATCGGTTCGCGCATCTCGGCGGCACCAGGGATGCCGATCAACACCGGCACCGAGACCGCAACGCTGCGGCTCGATTCGACCGGCTCTGTGACAGCAAGCTTCGGTATCGCCTCGCACGGCCAGGGGCTCGAGACCAGCCTCGCCCAGGTCGTTGCCGACGCGCTCGGCACCAGGCTTGATGACATCGAGATCCTACAGGGCGACAGCGCTGTCGTCGCCCATGGGACCGGAACTTACGCCAGTCGCAGCGCGGTGCTGGCGGGCGGCGCCGCGATCGTCGCCGGGCGCCTGTTGAAAGAGAAGATCGTGCGGGCCGCCGCGCATCTGTTAGAGGCTGCCGCCGAGGACATCGACACCGCAGACGGTCGAGCTTTCGTCGTCGGCACCGACCGTTCGATGAGTTTTCGTGAGCTCGCCAAGGCGGTGTACTCGCAAATGGGACGCCTGCCAGTCGATGTCCGCGAGGAGCTGGAGGTCACCAAGGTCTACGACCCCGTGTTCGGCACCACCAGCTCGGCGACGCACATCGCCGCGGTGGAGATCGACCCGGCCACCTGCAAGGTCACGATCGACCGTTATGTTGTTGCCGAGGATTGCGGCCGCGTCATCAATCCGATGATCGTGGAGGGTCAGGTGCACGGTGGCGTCGCGCAAGGCATCGGCGCTGCGCTGTACGAGGAGATCGTGTATGACGCGGCTGGGCAGCTGATAACTGCCAGCCTCACAGACTATTTGATCCCGACCGCGAGCGAGGTGCCGATGATCGAAACGGTCCATCTCGACACCGAGTCGCCCTCGACGGTGGGCGGGTTCCGCGGCATGGGCGAAGGCGGCACAATCGGTGCGCCGGCAGCCATCGCCAATGCCCTCGCCGATGCGCTCGCCCCGCTGGGTGGCGAGATTTTCGAATTGCCGATGACACCGGATCGTCTGTTCCAGCTGCTTCGGGCGCTGCACCCTTCGGCATAAGCAGTTGAGGATAGGTCACAGAGCCGACGCGGCGGCGAGTGCGTGGGCGCGAACGCTTCGTCATCAGGCGTGCAACGATCGAAATGTGACGCACAAAAGTTTAGTCCGGAATAGCGCTAACGAGGGGGGAACTCAGGTCCGCTCACGCGCCGTCGAGACCTTCGGCGCGCCTTCGTCGAAGGTCCGTTGACTGAACCGAAAGCAGCCGCTCGACCGCGGCAGCAAGAGCTCCTGCTCATGCCCCATTGCCGATATAGAGGATATGCGGAAGTCGGCCGGCCGGAAACGGTGGAAAGTGGCCGCATCGGGCGCTGCCTTCGGTTGCAGGTCGACGGCTACGGGCGCGGGCTTGTCAGCGCGGCGGCGAACACGCACTCTCGGCGAACCTCGCAGCGTAGGGGAACCCATGCCGAACATCCCCGACGACATCTTCACCGAACCCGAGTTCTCGCTGGAGACGTTGGCCAATCTCGGCCCGCTGCGCCGCCTTGCAGGCGTGTGGGAATCCGATCAGGGGGTCGATGTCAGCCCCAAGGCGCAGGGGCCCGAGCGGCGTGTCTTTCGCGAACACATTCGGATGGAGCCGATCGACCCGCAGACCAACGGGCCGCAGTTGCTCTACGGGCTGCGCTACCACATCCATATCAACACGGCCGAGGAAGCGATTACCTTCCACGACCAGGTCGGCTATTGGCTGTGGGAGCCGGCGACCGGCCTCATCATGCAGACAATCGCCATTCCTCGCGGGCAGTCAGTGCTGGCGGGCGGCACGGCAAAGCCCGACGACGACCATATTTCGGTCGAGGCGCGGCGCGGCGATACGCGGTTCGGGATCTGCTCGACCACTTTCCTCGAAGAGGCGTTTCGCACCGACTTTTACCGCATCGATATCACCTTCGATGCCGACGGCAGCTGGACTTACCTGACGCGGACCGAGCTGGCGGTGCGCGGTAAGACACCGGCGTTCAATCACCACGACACCAACACCTTGCGGCGGGTCGCGCCGCCGGCGCCGAACCCGCTCCTCGCCCCGCAAAGCGGCCTAGGCATCGGCTCGCTGCGTCGGCCCTAAAGCGCGAGCCGGTTCCAAGTCCGGTGTTGCTAAAGCGAAAGGTCGAGGCGATGGGGATAGGCCGTTGTTAGAAGGCCATTAATAGGGCCACTTACGGCGCATTTCGCCCGTTGCCGCGTGTCACGGCGAAGGTCGGCTTGACGAACACAAAGCCGGCACTCGATCTCGGCGACGGGAATGCTCTTCATGCCCCAATCCAGACCTGGACATTGCCTCATCGGTAGGTTGGGCGAGAGGTGGCTATCCCGAATTATCGGGACGGCGATGGTTTCAGCTAAAAACGGTCATTTGCTGGCCGATGGATGACAGGCGTAACTTCGTCTGACTGGCAGCCTGGGACGACCTAGGCCAGATGCCAATGATCACAAATTCCCCGGAGGAGCGTTGGTTATGCATGTTCGCTTCTGGGGTACCCGGGGCTCTATAGCCAAGCCTGGCCCCGGCACCATTCGGTACGGCGGAAACACATCCTGCGTCGAAGTACGATCGGCAGCCGGCACCCTTATCGTGATAGACTGCGGGACGGGCGCTCATGAGTTCGGCAAAACGCTCATGGAGACCGAACCATGGCCACTGCGCGGCCACATGCTGATCAGCCACACGCATTGGGACCACATCCAGGGCTGGCCATTCTTTGCTCCGCTGTTTGTGTCCGGCAACGAATGGGACATCTATGCGCCCCACGGTCTCACGGAGACGGTGCAAGAAACGCTTGCCGGACAGATGCAGTACGCCTATTTCCCGGTTTTACTGGAACATCTCAGTGCAACTATTCGCTACCATGAGCTGGTCGAGGGCGTTTTCACGATCGGCGACATCAAGGTCAAAACGCACTACTTAAATCATCCTGCACTGACACTCGGCTACCGGCTCGAGGCGGACGGCGCTACCGTTGTCTATGCTTGCGATCATGAGCCCTATTCTCGACAGATGGCGGTCGGGCTCGGCGAACCAAACCGCCAGGACCAATGGCACGTCGATTTCCTCGCCGGCGCCGATTTGGTCATCCACGATGCCCAATATACCGTCGGCGAATACCTGGGAAAGATCGGCTGGGGCCATAGTACGGCGGAATATGCGGTCGAAATCGGCCGCATCGCGGGCGTGAAAGCGATCGCACTAACACATCACGACCCGTTGCGGGACGACGATGGCATAGACGATCTCGTCGAGAAAATCCGCAGCACCTTGATAGGAAAGGCGGGGGCGCCCAGCGTCTTCGCCGCAGCGGAAGGCCCGGTCCTGGAGCTGGAACCCGCGATCGGCAAGCCTGCGGAGCCCAAGGTCGAGCAATTCTCCGCGCTAACCCCCGTCTCGCCAAATCTTTCTGACCACCTGGTGGTGTTGGGGATCTCGGACAGGGCTTTGGCTGGCCTGCTCGTTGGCGTGGTGAAGGCGGAGGGGATACGCGTGCGGCTAGTGACCGATGCCGAGTCTGCAGTGCAGGCGGCCCTTTCGGACCGGCCGTCGCTGGTTGCGTTGGAGCATAATCTGCCCGGAATGGACGGGCTCGGCGCTTGCCGCGCGATCCGCATGACGGCCGATACCTATGCGACCGAGGTGCCCATTGTCATTGTATCGGCACAGGAGGACGCGGTCGCGGGCACCGCCGCCGGCGTTACTGGCTGGCTCATCACACCATTTTCCAGCATCTATGCTCGAATCCGGCTGCGCGCGGGGATGTTGCGACTGAGGTAGGCGGGGGCTCGGGCCAGGGGCTGACCGAGCGCCGGACGCCAACGACGTCGCCCCAGCAGTTTGCATACTTGATGGCGAACGGCCGGAATCGGCGCTTTAGAGACCTCCGCCACGCCTTCGGCGAAGGTCCGTTGACTGAACCGAAAGCGGGCGTTCGCCGGCGGCGGCAATGACTACCGCTGATGTGCAGGGTTTCGGATACCGGCCCGTTGATGATCTATCCGCCGGTGCTGAGGGCCGGTGTCCGAAAGCCTTCAGGGAAGGAACCCGCGGGGGCTTGGTGGGCGGCTTGGGGTCTATGGGGATTTTATCGGGCAGCGACCGCGGCGCGGGCAGCGCGGGCCGGCGCATTCGACGGCGGATCGACGATCGGGGTCGAGAACTCTTCGCCGCTGCTGCCATTGTCGCGGTGATTTTAGAATGCTCGGCGGGATGCGATCGGCGTTTGGAAGCACTGGGGCGACAGTAGTGCGGTGCCGGAAGCAAGTTTCTCCAGCGGGCAGATGGTGCTGCGGCGAGGTGGTGACGGTGGTCATGGCGTCGCGCTCCTGACCCCGGCGTCGGATGATGGCGGGGCTCGGGGTGCGCCGCATCGCTCGAAGGTCTCGATGATAATCATCCGGCCACCACAGCAGGGGCATGGCGGGCGATGGTCGGCGCCAATGCCTGTGGTGCTGGCATTGTCGTGCTCTGCCGGCGTCTCTTTCGGCGGGGCCGGAGCGGCGATCAGCTCGATGGCGCGCGCGATATTGGCCTTGCAGCCGGCGCTGGCGAGCAGCCCGTAGTGACGGATGCGATGGAACCCTTTGGGCAGGACGTGGAGCAGAAAGCGCCTGATGAACTCGTGGGGCGCCAGCGTCATCGTGCGATATCGCGCCTGCCCGTTGCGGCGGTAGTCCTTGTAGCGGAAGGTCACGCCGCGCTCGTCGAGGCCGATTAGCCGGCTGTTCGAGATGGCGACACGGTGGATGTAGCGGGCGAGATAGGCGAGCACCGCCTCGGGCCCGGCGAAGCGCGGTTTGGCATAGACGAACCAGTCCTTGCGTTGCAGCGGCGCGAGATGGGCGTCGAAGGCCGTCCGGTCGCGCAGGCCCTCGACCTCGCCGAAGAATGCCAGCCGGCCCGCCGCGTGGGCGTCGGCGAGGCCGGCCAGAAAGAGCCGCCGGAACAGGCGGGAGAGCACCCGCACCGGCAGCAGGAAGCCGGGTCGACAGGACACCCACCGCGTGCCATCGAGCGATATTCCGCCGCCCGGCACGATCATGTGGACATGCGGATGGTGGGTCATTGCCGAGCCCCAGCTATGAAGCACGGCGGTGGCGCCGATGCGGGCCCCGAGGTGTCGGGGATCGGCGGCAATGGTGAGCAGCGTCTCCGCTGCGGTGCGGAACAGCAGGTCATAGACCACCGCCTTGTTCTGGTAGGCGATCGGGGCGATCTCGGCCGGGAGGGTGAAGACCAGGTGGAAGTAACCGACCGGCAGCAGATCGGCCTCGCGCGCGGCAAGCCAGTCCCGTGCCGCCGCGCCCTGGCACTTGGGGCAATGGCGGTTGCGGCACGAGTTGTAAGCGATCCGGCTGTGGCCGCAATCTTCGCAGCGCTCGACGTGCCCGCCGAGGGCGGCCGAGCGGCAGCTCTCGACGGCCGACATCACCTGGAGCTGGCCGAGGCTGAGATGCCCGGCATTGGCGCGGCGCCAGCCAGCTCCGTAGCGATGAAAGACGTCTGCGACCTCCAGCCTCGGGCGGCTCACCGCCGCCGGGCTAAGCTCCGGGTCTTGGCCTGCCCTCAGATCGTGGCGCGAGCCGGTCGAGCGGGCTGGTCACGTTGCGGATCGTGGTGTTGGCGACACGGGTGTAACGGGCCGTGGTGTCGAGCTTGGCATGGCCGAGCAGCACCTGGATGACACGGATATCGGTATCCTGTTCCAGCAGGTGTGTGGCGAAGCTGTGCCGCAGCGTATGCGGCGATACTCGCTTCTTGATCCCGGCGGCATCGGCTGCGGCGTGGACGGCGCGGTTGAGCTGACGGGTCGAGAGCGGCTCGATCGGGTTGCGACCCGGGAACAGCCAGCCGCGCGGCAGCAACACGCCGCGGCGCCGGCCCTCCACCCACCAGTCGCGTAGCAGCTCAAGCAGCTGCGGCGACAGCATGGCGTCGCGGTCTTTGCGTCCTTTGCCCTGCTCGACCCGCAACAGCATGCGCTCGGAGTCGATATCGCCGACCTTGAGCGCGACCACCTCGGAGACGCGCAGCCCAGCGCCGTAGGCGGTGGCGAATGCCGCCTTGTACTTGGGCCCCGGCGCCGCCTGGAGCAGAAGCGCAATCTCCTCCACGCTCAGCACCGCCGGCAGCCGGCGCGACTGGCGCACCACCGTGAGCCGCCGGGCAAGCTCCGGCCGGTCGAGCGTCACCGTGAAGAAGAAGCGCAAGGCGGAGACCGCACTGTTGATGCTCGGCGGCTGCATGCCGCTCTGCGTCTGTTGCAGCTGGAAGCGGCGCAAATCCTCCGCCGTCGCCGTATCGGGAGGCCGGCGGATGAAGGCCGCCAACGCCCGCACCTCGCGAATGTAGTTGTTGCGCGTCTCCTCGGTGAAGCCGCGCACCGTCATGTCTTCGATCATACGTGCACGCAGCGCGCTGACCGGCCGGGCGGAATGGGAGGTCATCGGGGGTTCCTCTCGAGCTGAAGGTTGCTAGACCTTCAATGCTCGGGATCGGGTGCCACGATCGTCACCCCTTACCGCTTATCCACTCACTACCACCGCCCAAAAACACACCGACCACGACAGGCGAAAATCCCGCGAGAGCGGGTTCGTTCCATGCCCCGAAGCAGTCACGCTAGGCTTGCGGTCGGTCGGGTGACATGCCATGAGGCTGAGGTCGTATCGAATTAGGTAGGCGTTTGCCGAGGCGTGTTCCGATCTAAGGGAGGATGCCGCATGTCTGCACCCACCTTTACGGTAGCCGAGACACACGGGATGCTACGGCGCCCCGGCGTCAAAATCCGCGCCTCAAGCGACAACCGCGGCTGGTCCTCAGTGTACGCCTCACTGCAACGAGAGCTCCCGTTCGAGCAAGCATTCGATGCCGTCGATGATCAGCTGATCGTCCTTCATCTCGATCCGGCAATGGTCCACCGTCGCACCCGCAAAGGTGAGGATTCTCGCCTCGTACCGACGGGGGGCATGTTCATGATGCCCGGCGGCATGGATTTCGCCGTTCGGGTGGGCGGGACAATTCGTACGCTTCACCTGTATCTGCGGCAGTCCGTGATCGGCGAAGTCGCCCGTGACATCCTCGATCGCGATTTGAGGAATATCGAGATTCTGCCGCGGTTCGGCGACAACGACCCGTTGGTCGAGCGCCTACTGCTTGCGGTGCGTGACACTCTCCACGATGACGATCCCACCGCGACACCTTACGTCGATTATCTAGCGCGCGCTATCGCGGCTCGTCTGGTGCGACGGCATTCTTCGATTTCACGCACCGACTACATCGACGCCGCGCGCCCTCCGATGGCGAGCGAACGGCTCCAAAAAGCTGTCGATTTCATCGAGGCCAACCTCGATCGGCATATCGGCTTGCCGGAGATCGCCAATGCTGCCGGTCTTAGCCCGACGCATTTTGCCCGCCAATTCGGATCGACGGTCGGCCAGGCGCCGCATCAATACCTGATGCAGCGGCGGATCGCGCAGGCTGAGCGTGGGCTGGTCGAGACCACGACGAGCATTGCCGAAATCGCCGCCGCTTGCGGGTTTTCCAATCAGGAGCACCTAACCCGGCTGTTTAAGCGGGCGCGTGGCACGACCCCGGCGGCCTATCGGAAGAGCCGACGTAGCTAAGGCGTGTGATCGCTCACTTGGTCGATTTATGCAAAGCGGGCGGCGAAAACGTGCAGGACAGCAATCGCGCGGTGTCCGATCCTGTCCTCTCCAGAAACTCGGGAAACACAGGGAGGCAGCGATGAGTGCGAACGGTTTGGTCGTAATGCCCGGGATGGGGCCGGCGTGGTCGATGGAGCCGGGACGGAAATCCGTCCTCAAGCTGCAGAACAACGATACCGAACATAGCGTGATGATGTTCGAGGAAACGGCGCCGGTCGGCACCGTGACCCCGATACACCTTCATCACGACAGCGATGAGGTGGCCTACGTCCTGAGCGGGGAGATCACGTTCAAGATCGGCGACCAGGTCACGATCGGCGGGCCCGGAACGAGCGCCTTCATGCCCCGCGACGTTCCGCATGCCTGGAAGAGCACCGGGAGCGAGACTGGCCGCGTGCTGTTTCTTTACATGCCGGGCCGCGCCGGCGGCCTTTTCGAGGAGCTAGCGGGCCATACCGAAGTCTCGCCGACTCTCGATGACGGCGAGTTTGTCAGGATCGCGGAAAGACACGGCTGGGAGATTATCGGTCCGCCGCCTTTCTGAATTTCCGGCAGTGTAAAATACGCACCGCTCCACGAACTCTAATCAGCCGTTCGGCCTCGATCTTTCGCGAAACGTCCGGAAACGGCGCGTCTCGGCCAGCGCGGCGCGGTTTGGCGCAGGTCTACTTTTCCCGGCACTAGCGGTCGCTCAGCCGGGACCGTGGGGACCACTGCTCATGTGAAGGGTTTCGGATGCCGGCCCATTCGCGATCTATCAGCCGGCACTGAGGGCCGGCGTCCGAAAGCCTCCAGGGAAGGAACCCGCGGGGGCTTGGTGGGCGGTTGCCGTCTATGGGGATTTGATGGGGCGGCGACCTTGCGAGCGGGTAGCGCTGGCCGGCGTAGTCGGCGGCGGATCGACGATCGCGGTCGACGAATTTGTCGCCGCTGCTGCCGTCGACGGGGCGATTTTGGCATGATCGGCGGCATGCGATCGGCGTTTGGAAGCGCCGGGGCGACAGTGGTGCGGCGCCGGAAGCAAGCTTCCCCGGCGGGCGGATGGGTGCGATGAGGTGGTGACGGTGGTCATGGTGTCGCGGCTCCTGACGCGGGGACCTCGGCCGGTGGCGGGCCGCGTGGTGCGCCGCTGCGCTCGAAGATCTCGACGATGATCATGCGGCCGCCGCAACAAGGGCATGGCGGGCGATGGTCTGTCCGCGACGCTGGCGGCCTGGTCGGCGTCGTCGTGCTCTACCGGCGGATCGGTCGGCGGCACGGGCGCGGCGATCAGCTCTCTGGCACGCGCGATATTGGCTTTGCAGGCGGCGCTGGCGAGCAGCCCGTAGTGGCGGATGCGATGGAACCCCTTGGGCAGGACGTGGAGCAGGAAGCGCCTGATGAACTCGTCGGGCGCGAGCGTCATCGTGCGATACCGCGCCTGCCCGTTGCGGCGGTAGTCCTTGTAGCGGAAGGTGACGCCGCGCTCGTCGAGGCCGACGAGGCGGCTGTTCGAGATGGCGACGCGGTGGGTGTAGCGGGCGAGATAGGCGAGCACCGCCTCGGGCCCGGCGAAGGGCGGCTTGGCGTAGACGAACCAGTTCTTCCTTCCGCAGCGGCGCGAGATGGGCGGCGAAGGCCGTCCGGCTCGCGCAGGCCATCGAGCTCGCCGAAGAACGCCAGCCGGCCTGCCGCGTGGGCGTCGGCGAGGCCGGCCAGGAAGAGCCGCCGGAACAGGCGGGACAGCACCCGCACCGGCAACAGGAAGCCGGGTCGGCAGCGCACCCAGTGCGTGCCGTCGAGCGATATCCCGCCGCCCGGCACGATCATGTGGACATGCGGATGGTGGGTCATCGCCGAGCCCCAGCTGTGGAGCACGGCGGTGGCGCCGATGCGGGCGCCGAGGTGCTTGGGATCGGCGGCGATGGTGAGCAGCGTCTCGGCCGCCGTGCGGAACAGCAGGTCGTAGACCACCGCCTTGTTCTGGTAGGCGATGGCGCCGATCTCGGCCGGCAGGGTGAAGACCAGGTGGAAGTAGCCGACCGGCAGCAGATCGGCCTCGCGCGCGGCAAGCCAGTCCCGCGCCGCCGCGCCCTGGCACTTGGGGCAATGGCGGTTGCGGCAAGAGTTGTAGGCGATCCGGCGGTGGCCGCAGTCCTCGCAGCGCTCGACATGACCGCCGAGGACGGCCGAGCGGCAGTTCTCGATGGCCGACATCACCTGGAGCTGGCCGAGGCTGACATGCCCGGCATTGGCTCGCCGCCAGGCGGCCCCGTGGCGATGGAAGATGTCTGCGACCTCCAGCCTCGGGCGGCGCACGGCCGCCGGCTACACTCCGGCTCTCGGTCTCCCTTCGGTCAGCGGCGCGAGCCTGTCGAGCGGGCTGGTCACGGTGCGGATCGTGGTGTTGGCGACACGGGTGTAACGGGCCGTGGTGTCGAGCTTGGCGTGGCCGAGCAGCACCTGGATGATGCGGATGTCGGTGTCCTGTTCGAGCAGGTGGGTGGCGAAGCTGTGCCGCAGGGTATGCGGCGACACCCGCTTCTTGATCCCGGCGGCCTCGGCGGCGGCGTGAACGGCGCGGTTGAGCTGGCGGGTCGATAGCGGCTCGACCGGATTGCGGCCCGGGAAACAGCCAGCCTCCCGGCAGCAATGCACCGAGCCGTCGGCCCTCGCGCCACCACTCGCGCAGCCGTTCGAGCAGTTGCGGCGACAGCATGGCGTGGCGGTCCTTGCGGCCCTTGCCCTGCTCGACCCGCAGCAGCATGCGCTCGGAGTCGATATCGCCGACCTTGAGGGCGACGACCTCGGAGACGCGCAGACCGGCGCCGTAGGCGGTGGCGAATGCCGCCTTGTACTTCGGCCCCGGCGCCGCCTGCAGCAGCAGCGCGACCTCCTCGACGCTCAGCACCGACGGCAGCCGGCGCGGTTGGCGCACCACCGTGAGACGCCGGGCAAGCTCCGGGCGGTCGAGCGTCACGGTGAACAGGAAGCGCAGGGCCGAGACCGCCGTGTTGATGCTCGGCGGCTGCATGCCGCTCTGCCGCTGGTGCAGCTGGAAGCCGCGTATATCCTCCGGCGTCGCTGTCGCTGGTGAGCGGCCGATGAAGGCGGCAAACGCTTGCACATGCCGGACGTAGTCCTGGCGCGTCTTCTCGGTGAAGCCGCGCACCGTCATGTCCTCGATCATGCGGGCGCGCAGCGGGCTGACGCGGCGGTCGGAAAGATTGGAGGGCATCGGGGGTTCCTCTCTCGAGCCGAAGGTTGCTGGACCTTCGATGCTCGGGATCGGATGCCCCGATCGTCACGCCCTACCGCTCACCGCCTCGCCGATAACGCACCGGCGGTGACGCGCGCCCTCCCGCGAGAGCGGGTTCGTTCTCTGCCCCTAAGCGGCCCAATAGCGCGTTCAAGCGGTTTGCTCTTTGTCCAGCGGGGTCGGTGAGCGATCGCGCCTTTCGCCCGCGCGACATATTGCGATGCCAGCTGGTGCAAGACGCACGAACAGGCGTCAGTATTCTGTGCGAACGCCGAGAAGCGCGGAAACATAGTTGATGGGCGCGTGATCGGCGAGATCGCGGGAGAGGCAATTTTGCGGGCTAAGGAGCCGCACGTAGGAGGCCGCGGCAGCGCTTCGATCGGCTATTTCGCCCGCCACACTCAACCCGCCGGAATGGACCTTGCCATGGCGATCGATGTATTGAAGCCCGTCCAAATGCGTGAAGATCAGCGGCGGTACTCGGGTAACGAAGTCCAGGCAGTCGACATAGCGCTCCATCTTCCGCCCGGAGAAGGATGCGGCGAATTCAGGATCACCGACACGCGGCGAGCCAAATGTTACAAGCTCAGCTTCCTCGCGTATCCCTGCGAGCAGGGCAGCTTGGGCCGCGCCAAGACTGTGGCCGGTGACGATCAGGCGCGTCGGGCGCTCGTTGTCCAACCACACCTGGATGCGGCGGAGCACTCCCTGCAAAGACGCCCAGAAGCCTTTGTGTACGTTGCCCTTGCCCGCCCAATTGGTAGGTAAGAACCGCAGGTCGTTCCAAATGTCGCGGGGGGAATCGGATTGCGTACCGCGGAACACGACGAGAGCTGTGCGCGTGGCCGAAACCACGGCGAATGCTTGAGTGTCGTTTTTGCCATCCACAAAGCCGGCAAAGTTATCGTAGCCGAAGGCCGCTAGGGCAGTCTTTAGCGTCGCCTCGGCCTTGCGGTCAGCCTCGAAGCGGATATACGCGAGCCGTGCGCACTCCGCGAGGAGGGCGGCTTCGTTCCACGGCCAATCCGGTCCGAGCGGCGGCTGCTTCTCCGGATGCGTCAGCGCTGACGTTGTTGGATCATATCTCATGGCGCTCCCCATTCGGCTTAAGTATGCGAGCAATTTACTTCGCCGGCCGAGGATAAGCAGCCGCTTCGAGGTCAGATGTGGGGTCTCCGAGAAGGACGCTATCGGCGCTATTGCGTCATTCCCTGTACTCTCGCCGAATGACCGCTCACATGGGCATGTTCGCAGTCAAGGGTGAAGTTTAGGGGTTCATGGGCAGTTCTCCGGTCGTTATTTCGAATCCAAGGTCTGAGCCCGCTTTCATGACCTGATGGTGTGCTGCACCAGATCAAGCTCACATACGGTCGCCGCCTGGTTTGCGGCTGCACCAACATCCCGCGTTCGGCGGGTGGGGCTCAGGAGGCCGGGACCATTCTATCGGTCGGCTGTCGAGGCCAACGGTCACTTCGGTTCGGCCACCTGGATCCGGCAGGACTGATCAGGTCCTTGCGGATGGGGTCAGATCGTCGCTGGCGCCGCCTTCATCACGGCCCCCTCGATTACGACGCCGGCGGTAGTGTACCGCCACAGGGCGATCAGGAGCTTGCGCGCCAGGGCGACGATGGTCGTCTTGCGCATCCGCCCGCCAAGGCGCCGGACCCGCTCGTGGAACCACAGGCTGAGCGCCGAGGTCGGCTGGTTCTGTAGCCATAGCCAGGCCAGCTCGACCATTGTTGTCCTCAGCCGCGGGTTGCCCGCCTTGGACACACCCTGCTCGTGATCGATCGAGCCGCTCTGCCATGGCGTCGGCGCCAGACCAGCGTAGGCGGCCACCTGCCTGCGGTTGTCGAACTGGCGGAACAGGCCTTCCGACCAGAGGACGGTGGCGGTCTCGGGGCCGATGCCCTTCAACCGCGTCAGCATGGCCGCCGGCGAGGTCGCCTCGTCAGTCGCCGGCTTGAGCAAGGCGTCCCGTTCCGCCTCGACGCTCTTCAGCTGCTCCAGCAGGACCTCGAGCCGATCCAGCTCGCGGATGAGCTGCGCCTTCAGGTGCTCCGGCAGGGGCCGGCCGTCGCCTGTCCGCAGCTCCTCCAGCCGCTCACGCCGACCCTTGCGCAGCGGCTCGTAGCCAAACACCCCCTGGGCGAAGAGTAGCCCTTTGATCCGGTTGACGTGCCTCACCCGCTCGCCCACCAGCGTCTTGCGCTCGCGGCAGACACGCCGGCGGTCCTCCTCCTGCGGCGTCGGCGCCCTGGCCATCGAACATACCCGCGGCTCGCCACGCTTGAAGGCCATCAGGGTGCGCACCAGGGTCTCGCCATCGATCCGGTCGGTCTTCGCCCGCCGACGCCGGCGCGAGGTCAGGATCGACGCGGCGTCGACCACGTGGCTCTCGATTCCTTCGGACTGCAGTACTCGGTGGATCCAGAAGCCATCCAGACCGGCCTCCTGGATGACGATAATCGGGAAGTCCCGGCCGGTCCGCACCCGCGCTTTCTCCTTGAGCTGAGCGAACCGTCTGAGCAAGCCGGCGATATCGCCGGCCTGAACCGAATGCCTCGACATCTTCTCCCCGCCGCCCGGCGATAGCGACGTGACCAGCCAGGTCGATCGGCTGAGTTCTAAAGAAACGAAGATTGCACGAAGATCCGTTTGGATAACGGTCGGCGCTTCGGCGCGCTCAGCTACAACTTGCATGGTCGTCTCCAGAGTGGGTGGGTTTAGCAACCTCACTCTGTCCGAGCGCCGGTCGCTATCCTGACGCCCATGGGATCTCTTGGGCCGCAAAGCCGCCGATCGAGCAGTACCTGGCGGAGGTCGGTTGCGCGCCGATATTGTTGAAAAAGTCGCCGCTCGAAAAATTTCGACCAATTTTAGAAATAATGATTTAAGGACGCTGGCATGATTGAACAAATCACGCTGACCTCGCTTCTAATCAGGACATAATATTTCTACATAAAAATACTGGCCGACTTTTTCAACAATATCCGCCGTAAGCAGGAGTTGGCGCCGACGGTCGGGCGACCACGCCCCTTGCCCGCCCGCGGCTCGTCCCGGGCCCAGGTGCGGTGTATCGCGCCGCGTTTCGCGCTACTTCGTGCATCGGTTTCGCGGGGCTGGCCGATAGACCCGATAGGCCTCTATCACCTCTAGAGGCCGCTAGAGCGGTCCGATTGGCGGCCGGGTCGGCACTAGGCGATGCAACGGCGCTCCCTGGTGCAATTGCGGTAGATTTCGCCAACCGACCAGGGAGTTCTCTCGATGAAGCGGATCGCACCTTACCTCATCGCCATCGTCTTCGGGTTTGCCGCCACGCCGGCACTGGCGCAGGCCACGCGCACCTTCGTTTCTGGGAATGGCTCGGACGCCAACCCGTGCAGCCTCGCCGCGCCGTGCCGCTCATTCCAGCAGGCACACAACGTGGTTAGCGCCGGCGGCGAAGTCGTCGCGCTCGACAGCGCCGGTTACGGCACGATCACAATCAGCAAGGCGATAACAATCACGGCCATTGGCATCGAAGCTTCGATTACCTCGAGCGTCGCGACGCCGACCGGAATCATTGTCAACGCCGGTGCCGGCGATGTCGTGACGATCCGCGGGCTCACGTTGATCTCCGGCGCCACCAGCGGCGACGGGGTCGATATCAACTCCGCCAAATCGGTGACGATCCGCGATTGCACGATCAAAGCGACCCTCAACGTCGTTGCCACGGCCAACGGTAACGTGGGAATTGAGGTGTCCTCGATCTTTGGCAAGGCAAAGCCAGTGGTCATGGTGACCGGCGCCAAACTGCTTAACAACGGCCTAGGCGGGCTGTTCGGCAGCAACAATGTGCAGGTGTTTGTCGATCGCACGCAGATATCCGGGAACGGCACAGGCTGGCAAGCCTCCGGCGGCGGCGTCGTCAGCAGCTACAAGACGAACGCGGTCAACGGCAACGGCAACGACAATCTCAACGGCGTCGTACAGATCACGAATGAATAGGCCCGGAACGGCGGACCGGTTCCACCGGTGTCGCATGTCACCTCACCCAGGATTGGAGCGGCTGCTTCGGGGCATCAAGAGTAGTCCCGGCTACAGAGAACGAGTGGTGGCTGAAGGCTCGGTAAGCGGACCTTCGCCGGAACGCCCAGCGATGACGCAGTTGCGCCGATTCCGGCCATTCCCTAGACCAATAACGAGCGGCAACGTTCGACGCAGAGCGGACTATCGCGAGCCACTTACGGGAAGCCGGCTTCCCATCTGTAGATACCGCACTAACAATTTATGGCCAGGAGAACGCGCATTTTGGCGCGACACGCTCGCTCGCAGGCGGCAATCGGTCCGGGCGGCACTTGCGCGGATTGAGCGGCGAACATGATCCGTTGGGTACAACTTGATACGGCGAGCGTCCCCGGGGGTGGCGGCGAATTACGGCTCATGCAACGGGGTTTGGAGTTCTCGATCTTCGCAGGATCGATCGAATTGATGAGTAGTCGGCTCAGCGGATCCGAAGAGGCGCTTGCGTCGATGACCTGCGCGAGGGTGCTGAAACGACCACGGCCACACATCCTGATCGGAGGGCTGGGTATGGGCTTCACCCTGCGCAGCGCCCTCGCGGCGCTTGGGCCGAACGCCACCATTACCGTCGCCGAACTCGTTCCGGAGGTGGTGGCCTGGGCGCGCGGGCCGCTTGCCGCTATCTACGGTAAAAGCCTGTCCGACCCGCGCCTGAAAATTTTCAAAGGCGATGTTGGCGAAATGATTGGCGGCGTTCAATCGGGCTACGACGCGATCCTGCTGGATGTCGACAACGGACCCGTGGCTCTGATGCGCGCGGCGAACGATGATCTATACGACGACTACGGCTTGCGCGGAGCACACAAGGCCCTTCTACCGGGCGGCATCCTCGCCGTTTGGTCGCCGACGCTCGATCCGGCATTCACGCAAAGACTTCGAGCGGTAGGCTACAGCGTGGAAGAGCATCGCGTCCGAGCCAATGGGTGCCATAGCGGTTCGCGCCACGTTATTTGGCTGGCGACGAAAGTGCCTAGCTGACTGAAGCCGAAGTCGAACGCGCCGGTGGCGGCACCGTCGATCAGCCATCACCCGTCAGCAGTACCGGATCCGGCCTCTTACTAACTCGGGACTAGAGGCCGGGAACCGGGGAGACGCAGCGCAGTACAGTCAACGCAGTTGAGTTGCGGTGCGCACGCCAACAACGTTCCCTATTGCGGCCAAGCGCGCAGGCATGGCCGGAACGACATTGACCGTGAAGGGCGCAGACGCCCCAGACACGCTAGCGATGTAGATTCCACGACTGTAGTACTGATCGACCCGATGTCCGTTATGGAACGGCGTTCCATCTTGGCCTACGGCATCAGTTGCCGGAGTGGGCAAATAGGTCGTCACCGTATTATTCCGTACACCGGTGAAAATAACCTCGTCATCTCCGGGAAGATCGACGGAGACGTTGAAAACAATGTCGTCCGGGTTGCTCGCGCCGACTATTTGCCACTCTATGCTGCTGGCCCCGGCGGGCGGAACTGCGGGCGTCGGGCCGCTCAAAAAGTTGTTACTGCAACGGGCAAGTTGTGCGTCCCAATGTTCGCCGTCCCAGTTTCCCGAAAGGGGGCGGAAATTGACATGAACGGTAGCGATAGTGGTCATAGCTGCCTCCTGCCGTCAGGCGGATCACTCGAACCACCATTACGCTCACGAAGCGGTCTCGGTTTAACCTAATCGTTCAGTTTTTATTAAAGTGGTCGCGGGCTCTTGGTCCGAACCCTTCGCGGTCGTGCCTGGGGCGTCCGCAAGAAAGTTTTTTGGACCACCTCGCGAGGGCCAGTCATTTCCTTCACCGCGGCGATCACCGCCGCCAGTTCGTCGTCTTGAAGCTCGATCATAGGCATCGCGATGCGACTGTGGCACCAACGCGGGCGGCATTTTGAGCGAATCCACCCGCCGAGGCCGCAGATCAAGGCGGCGCGCCCCACAGCACCCACAGATAGACGGTGAGAAGCGAGAGGAAGCCGATGAGGCTAAAGGGCCAGCCGAGAAAGGCTAGCGCGCAGAAGACGAGAAAAAACCAAATGATCACCGGAACCGGCGTACAGAGTTGGCGTCGCAGATAGGCGAGGCGGTCCCTCACGGGGGTGTGGGCCGCCCAAGCCGCTCGCCTTCATGCCAGTGCGTGCCGCAATACCACCCGTCAGCCGGTGCAGCGGGAAGTCCGGCGGGCTGAAGACACCGTCGTCGTCGAGACACCGCCAGTTAAGAGTAGTGCGGCGAATGCGTCTTTCTTCCTCATACTTCGCGGCAACTGGGCCCCCGCGAGCGAGGGAGGACAAATTGAACGTGGCGTTTCGCACATTCGGCGTCGTCTTGCTCACGATCGCCAGCCCGAGCGTCGTCTTCGCGCAATCCAACACGGCTTTTGATGGCACCTATGCGGGGGTCTCAAATACGGCGACTGGCGGTGGTCCCGAATGCAACCCGTTTAGGCCCGTGCCCCGACCATTGACGGTCAGCAATGGCGTTGCCCAATACTGGGGCGGCTCGATTGACCTCTTCGAGGGTGACGTCTCCCCCCAAGGCGATCTCAAAATGTTGGACATGGTCGCGCACATCCTCACCGGCAAAATCGACCCCAGCGGCAAGGCCACTGGAAGCGTTAATTTTGGCGATCCCGGCTGCGTCCTCACTCTCGTCTGGCAGAGGCAATAGCCAGGACTTCGCCGAAGCCGCGCTCTACCCTCAGATGCGCCAGAGGAGCCAGCGCCAGCGCCTCCGTTGCCGCGCCTCGAGCCGGGCGCGCAGCCAACCGGCTTCTTCGCGGGCGATCCGCTCCGCCGTCAGCGCCTCCTCGGCGCGCTCCTCGGCCCGTACCGCCCGCTCGCGCTCACGCTCGAGCTGCTGTTCGATCTGCTCCCGCGCCTCGCGCAGTTCGTCGAGGACAGCCCTGAGATCGATGACGTGGTCGCGCCCGCCCTCGATGACCCCCAGCGCGGGCCGCGCCGCTTTTCGCCGCTGTCGCATGGCAACCAGAATGCGGCGCTTCTATTGCAGCCGGATGAACCTGCCCCGCCCCGCCGTCGACCGTCATGTGGCCCACCAGAGCGCAAACAGGATGATCGCGCCGACGACAACGGCGGCGATGGCGACGCCCGCGCCGTCATTGGCCAGAACTTCGAGCAGCGCCGTCAGGAAGTCGGCACCACGGCGGTTATCTGTCACGCCGCGCCGGGTCGATACCGCGCCGCCCACACCCGCTCGCCCTCATGGCGGTGCGCGCCGCAGTACCAGGCCTCGGCGGGTTGCAGCGAGAAGCCCGGCGGGCCGAAGCCGTAGGACGCGCCCTCGCCGCACACCGCGCAGCGTCGCATCGCCGGAGGGTCGATGTCACCGACGAGCTGGTTCCGGCCTCCCTCGATGACCCGCAGCGCCGGCTGGGCGTCGGATGACGCATTCACCGTCTCCGCACGGCCTTCCCGCCAGTAAACAACGTTCATGGTGCGATGGCGGCGGCCGTTGAGCTCCGCGTCGGTCATCCGGCGGACAACCGGGCTGATGTCATCCATGACGTCCCCCCACGACGGATCTGGGCCTGGCGCCCGTACCGGCCTGGGGGATGACCGTGCCAGTCAGCGTAGCACATTGTCGCCGCAGCGGCGCCCATTAGCGGGTCATCAATGGCGGTCAGACGCGGGGCCTGGTTATTGATCGGCCCCCCGGAGTTCCGTTGGTTCTGTATGGGTATAGTCCGACGAGACAGCGGCTTGAGACAGCCCAATCGTCTCTTTTAGGTTCTGCTCCATTTTCGGGCGCACCGGAGACGCCCACGGCGCCCATCACGTCTCATATATTTGAGCCTCTCTGTGCGAATATTATAACTTTCGCACAAGATCGTTGACCGTTGATTTCGTTGCTTTTATTTTGTGCGAAACTTATGTGCAAAATGGCAGACTAAAATGACTGTTTACGGATATGCGAGGGTCAGCACCGCGGACCAGTCGCTGGCCGGGCAACTGGTCGCGCTTAAAGCCGCCGGTTGTACAAGGATCTTTCAGGAGAAGCTGAGCGGCAAGGGCCGCGATCGTCCGCAGCTTGACCGCATGCTCAAGGGGCTTGCCGAGGGCGACGTGGTGATCATTACCCGGTTGGACCGGCTGGCACGGTCAACGCGGGATCTGCTCAACGTGATCAGGCAAATTGCCGACGCCGGTGCCACGTTCAAATCGCTAAAGGATGCGTGGGCCGACACCACCACTGCCCATGGGCGGCTGATGTTGACGGTCCTTGGCGGACTGGCTGAATTTGAGCGCGAATTGATTGTCGAGCGCACCGGCGAGGGCCGGGATCGCGCCAAGGCCAAAGGCGTGGTGTTCGGGCGCAAGCCCAAGTTGACACCTCACCAGCGGCGGGAGGCCCTGGCGCGGCGCGAGGCGGGCGAGACGCTGGTGGACATCGCCCGCTCCTACAACGTCCATCACAGCATGATCAGCCGGTTGAACCGGACGCGCCTAGATTGAGACTGCTGTCTCGCAAAAAGTTGGGAAAAACCAGCAACCCAAATCGCTGGCCCCAGAAGACCGCGTCCATCAGCGGATTTCATTCTTCCAGGAACCTCATCACTACAGTGCAGAAGTGCAGTCTTGGAGTTGAGCCCGTTAGACCGTACACGCGGCGGGTTGAGTTGAGAGCATGATGTATTCCCGAGGCGAGCGGTAGCCGAGACGGGAATGCGGGTGCACGGTGTTGTAGTCCAGCTATCGATGAGATTGAGGGCTGACGCGGCGTTCGGGCTCGGGCTGACGCGGACGTAGTCGCGCTTGAGGGTTTTGACGAAGGCCTCGGCCATGCCGTTGCTTTCCGGGCTTTCGACCGGCGTGAAGCACGGCACAAGGTTGAGAGCGACGGCGATATCGATGGTTTTGTAGGCCGCAAAGACCGAGCCGTTGTCCGACAGCCATTGCACTGGGTGCGGCCGCACGGATGTCGCCGAACCGTTGCTCGACGCAGCGCATGTCACGGATCATCTCGCCGGAGATGCCGGCGGTTGTCGCGCCCCAACCGATCACCTCGCGATCGTGGCAATCGAGGGCGAAGGCGACGCGCACCACCTCGCCGTTCCAGCAGGTGAACTCCAGTGCGTCGGAGCACCAGCGGACATTGGAACGGATCGTCGCGACCTGGCCGTCGTGCTCGTGTGGTCGCCTGAGCTGGCACGATCTCACGCAGCCCCGTTGCCGACCTTTGTCGCCAACATCTGGAGGCATCCTCGGTTTCGAGGTTCGGCCTTCCAACAAAACAGCAGTGGTTTTCGAACAAGGCGCTGTCTTTCTGGTTAAATAAAATGAGAAAATGTCAGATCAAACTAATTAAATTGCCTCCATTGTTTAAAAATCAATTTCACATTCATAGAAAGTTCTTGACCGTTACCCCCAAATTTTACTTATACTTGAGGCTCCCTTGCTGCCGCGCTACCCGGCACGAACGCTCTAAAACGGAGCTTTGGTCATGTTGGACAAGAACGCACAACGGCCGATCCGCCGACATTTCGTCGGCGTTGTTGCGATCAAACACGGCCTGCTGCTTCTCGGTGATCCGCTACAAGTGATCAGCACCCCACTCGGCGCGATCGGATTCGACGCGTTTCTGGAGAAACATATCGACCCGATCAGGCCGCCCCATTGGTGGGGCCCGTTCCGCATCCAGCGGGCATCGAAGCGGGAAGACGGTGCCCGCGCGCTTATTCTGAGCGCCCATGACTCTGACGCCTCTTATCCGGTTTTTGTCGAGGTCGCTGGCCCCGATATCCGCAGGATCACGATCGAGTTTACCGCCGACGAGGCAGAGGAGGAGGCGGCGTTTGAGGGGATGGATTGTCGGTGTGCCCACGAAAGGGTGCGCGCAGACAACGACGAATAGTCATCGCCCGTCTCCTCGAACCAAAGATTGCGCTCATCAATGCGGTCGAAGCGGCGGATTTCCCCGACGCCTCGATCATCGCCCAACTAGAGGTCGACCTCCGCCGCATGGCGCGGACAAAGGGTTGAGTGCGATATGGTGATCATCGATAGCGTTTAAGTGCTACCATTCATGCACCACCACCTGGCACCAAGGCTGACACCAGACCAGCCGTGAAGTTACGTTAACATATTGGTGTTGCTGCCGGATCGGAGATGAGTGCACCAACATAGTATGTGGACGCGATGTAATGGCGGTAACACCCGCCTAACTCAGCTGGTTTCCTCAATGGCATCAACGGTAATGCCATTGGCCTGGTCGTCTGACCCATACCTAGCCCCATCACTGTCGACTTGCTGCAGCGCTGGCTCATGGTCGATGACCTTGGCGTTGACGATCTCCAGGATCCTGGCGAGGTACTCGTCGCTATCGTCTACGAAATTGATTTGTAACTCTTTCCGGTCGACGAACATGTTGAGGTGCTTGCCGATCAGCTCGGCCGCCCGATTGGCCGCGGCCGTGTCCCCGCGGCGCGCTGCTAGGATGCAGTTTCGGCGCAATGTTCTGATGACCCAATAAACATCGACGCCCGCTTTTTCAGCCGCTGTCAGCTGCGCCAGCCGATCTCGGGATCGGGTGCCCCGATCGTCACGCCTTACTGCTCGTCTCCTCTACGGCGCACCGGCGGTGACGCGCGCCCCTCCCGCGAGAGCGGGTTCGTTCCATGCCCCAAACCGGTCATTGCGCTCGCGAAGCGACCTAATCCGTCTCGCCCATCGCCAACCGGAGGCCCGACAGGAAGAACTCGCGCTGCTTGGGATCGCGCCAATGATCCGCCTTCGGCAGCACAATCGGCGTCAGGGCGCGCAGCCGTGTGATGATCATTTTCGCCTCGTCCAATTGGCCTAGGTGCGCGTAACAAGCAGCGAGAAATCGGTTCGTCGGGACCCAATCCGGGTGCTGTTGTAATGACAGCAACAACATGGTCCGCGCCTGGTCCAGGTCCCGCGCGAAAAAATGGGCTATGCCCTTCGGCAACAATGTGCCGCCTTTAGGATCGCGTGGATCTAGCCGCAACGCTCTCTCGATATGATCGATCGCGACGTCGGGCGAGCCCGCCCATAATCTTAACCACGCGCTCCATCGCCATCCCTGGGCGGAGCTCGGATTGATACCTAATGACCGACCGATGAGGGCTGTTGCTATATCAATATCCTCGCCGCGGGCGAGGACATATGCGGCTCGACCGAGCGCCTCGGCATCGTCGCCAGCGTAGCGAACGGCACGGCGGGCCAGCGAGATACCCTTTTGCCGGGTCGCCTCAGGATCATCGGTCCAACCGTTATTGTAGAATGCCATATGGCACAGCGCGGATAACGCGAGGGCCGGGGCGTAGGTAGCGTCCTGTTGGATAGCCTGGTTCAACCGATCCAGCGCCTCAATATAATCCTTCTTCTCCCACGTGTCGGATGCCCCAACCGCGCGTAGATAAAGATCGTAAGCCGTCGGATCGGGCCTTGGCCGTTCCACCGCTCGTCGGACTTCCGCGGCCCGCAATGCTGGCTCAATGACCCCAGCGACACTGATCGCCACCTGGTCTTGCAGATCGAGAATGTCTTCAAGCGAGCCGTCAAAGCGGTCGGCCCAGAGATGCGCGCCGGTCTCGGCCTCGATCAACTGAGCGGTGATGCGGACCCGGTCTCCGCCTTTCCTGACCGAGCCTTCCAACACGTATCGTACGCCAAGTTCGCGGCCCACCTGCTTCTGGTCAACCGCGCGGCCCTTGTAAGTGAAGCTGGAGTTTCGGGCGATCACGAACAGCCATCGGATGCGCGAGAGCGCGGTGATGATTTCCTCGACCATGCCGTCTGCGAAATATTCCTGGTCAGGATCGTTGCCCAAATTCTGTAACGGCATCACGGCAATCGAGGGCTTATCGGGCAGCGGCAGTTGCGGCGGTAAGGGAGCTTCGGCCACTTGAGGCGGCCGCAAGATGGTCTGATTAGCGAGTCGGTAACCGCGGCCCGGAACGGTGGCGACAAGGCTGGGTCCTCCGTCATGCTCGTCAAGCGCCTTGCGCAGTGCCGAGACATGGACGTGGAGGTTTCCCTCTTCGACAATGCGATCAGGCCATAGCCGCGCGAGCAGCTCGTCCTTGCTGACGATCTCGCCCTTGGCCTCGGCCAGGGCGCAGAGCATGCCAAGCGCCCGCCGGTGAATTCGCACAGGCTGACCACCGCGCAACAACTCGCGGCGGCTTAGGTCGAGCCGGAAACGCCCAAGGCTGATGCCGTCGGCGGAATATGCCTCCTCGGGCTCGGGGCTCAGACCTGCAAGCCGGTAACCGCGGCCTGGAACAGTGGCGACAAGACTGTGCCCTCCGCCATCCTGATCCAGCGCCTTGCGTAGTGCTGAAACCTCGACGTGAAGGTTTCCCTCATCGACGACGCGCCCGGGCCATAGCCGCGTCATCAGTTCGTCCCTGCTGACGATCTCGCCCTTAGCCTGGGCCAGGGCACAGAGGATACCAAGCGCGCGCCGGCGAATCGGCACCGGCTGACCATCGCGCCGTAATTCGGGGCGTGTCAGATCGAGCGCAAAGGGGCCGAAGCTGATCTCCTCGTGGTCCATCGGCTCCACTGAAACTACGCGCCGGGTCCGAAATTTTTAGACCCTTAAACCAAGACCTTAAAGCGGCGTCGGCCTTAGCGTCCAGCATCGAAATCGAGAGCTTGGACCGTGCTCTCTCGAAGCAACGCAACGACGTTGAGACCGATGGGGTGGGAAGGATGATGATAATCCAAGCGAACCCGCTGCACTCGTCTGCACTCAGGTTTCTGGCGCCGAAGCCGCGCACGCCGGCGGATTTCGTCGTCGCGAAATCGGTTTCCCCCGAAACAGCGTGCCAACTAGCGCATCCTGTCACCGACCTGCTGAAGCGGCTCTTTGCGTTTTGTCCGGCCGTACGCTTGGCCTGCCCGTCCGCCTGGGAGCTGACCGGCATCACCCGCGTCGACCGATACGACATTGCGCCCTACCTCTTTTTTTAAGCCGCCGGTACGGCTTGCCCTCTCACTCGGGGAGCCCCGATGAGCGTGACGTGGCTGATTTGCCTCGGCTTGGTTGCCGGCGCCGGTGCTGGGCTGCTCGCCGGGCTGATCGGGATCGGCGGCGGCATCGTCATCGTTCCGGTCATGTATTACGGGCTGCTCAGTGCCGGGGCTTCTCCCGACCAAGCGGCGCATGTCGCGGTCGCCACCTCGCTTGCCGCGATCCTGCCCGCCGCGCTTGCCTCCTCAATCGGCCATTGGCGGGCCGGGAACACCGATATAGCGTTCCTGCGCCAATGGGGGCCGGGCATCGCAATCGGTGTTATCGCGGCGCAGCTCATCGCGTCGCATTTGCGCGGTAGCTTCATGACCGCGACTTTCGGTCTGTTCACGTTGATGGCGGCGGTCCGCTTTGCGGCGCCGGGCAGGTTTCGTCCGCTGTTCGAGCAACCGCCCAAGGGCAATTTCCGCCGTATCGCCGGTATCGGGATCGGTCTGGTCTCGGGGTTCGCTGGCGTCGGCGGTGGCATCCTGACCAACGTAGTGATGGTGTTATCCGGTGTACCGATGCACAAAAGCATCGGCCGCGCTGCTGCAGTCGGCGTCGTGGTCGGCGTGCCGGCGACGCTCGTCGCGGCCTTTGCCTCGGCACCGTCGCAAGCCGCCGATCTCGGCTCGATCAACCTATCGATGTGGGCCTGCATCGCACCGTCGCAGGCGGTCGCGGCCTGGTTTGTAGCGCGACAATCAGGATGGGAATGCAGCGACAATCAGGATGAGAAGCCCGGCGTCGCGGCGGTGTGATGATCGCCGCGTCGTTATTGTCGCGCAAGAGGGCCCGCGTCATTTTGATTGACGCGGCGCGACAATCGGGCGGCGGTGTTGAATGTCGTGCGGGCCGCCGTCAGCCTGGTCCACGCTTGCGTTCGAGGGCGGTTCGGCGGCGATAGCTCTCGACGTTCATCTCGAAGATCGTGGCGTGATGAACGAGGCGATCGACGACGGCGAGGGTCATTGCCTGGTCTGGGAAGATCTTCCCCCATTGGCCGAAGGGCTGGTTGGCGGTGACCAGCAGGGATCGCCGCTCGTATCGGGCGCCGATGAGTTCGAACAAGACGCTGGTTTCGGCCTGATCCTTGGTGAGGTAGGCCAGATCGTCGAGGATCAGCAGGTGGTACTTGTCGAGTTTGGCGATGGCGGGTTCGAGGGTGAGTTCGCGTCGGGCGATTTGGAGCCGCTGGACGAGATCGGTGGTTCGGGTGAACAGGATGCGCCAGCCTGCTTCGACGAGGGCCAAGCCGAGAGCTGCCGCCAAGTGGCTCTTTCCGGCGCCGGGCGGGCCGAACAGGATTAGATTGGCGCCCCTGCCCAACCAGGCATCGCCGGCGGCGAGCGCCATGACCTGGGCCTTGCTGACCACCGGGACGGCTTCGAAGTCGAAGGTGTCGATGGTCTTGCCGGGCGGCAACTTGGCTTCGGCGAGATGGCGTTCGATGCGGCGTCGGCTGCGCTCGGCCATCTCGTGCTCGGCCAAGAGCGCAAGGAAGCGTGCGGCCGGCCACCCCTCCTTGTCGGCCTGGGCGGCGAGATCAGGCCAGACCAGCTTGACCGCGGGCAGCCGCAGCTCGGCGAGGAGCAGCGCGAGGCGGGCGACGTCGACGGGATTGGTCGTCTTCATGCTGCACCCCCGGCCCGGACGGTGCCGAGTTCGTCGTAAAGATGCAGCGGCACCAGCTCGACAGTGATGTCGGGAATGGCGGCGGGATTGGGCGCGAAGCGCCGGCCGAGGCAATCGAGATCGGGCAATCTGCCGGCATCGAGCTCGGCCTCGATGGCTTGAGCGAGTTCGGCCTCGCAAGCACGATCATGGGCCAGCGCCAGCAGCCCGACCATGGTGCGGCACGCCCGCTTCTCGCCGTCGCCTGCCAGCATTGCCTCGAAGGCGCGCTGATAAGCGTGGCGCGGGAAGAGCTGCTCGCGATAGACCAGGTTGAGCAAAGCCATGGGCTTTCGGCGCAGGGCGTGGATGACGTGGCGGTAATCGACGACATGGCCATGCTTGCGGTCGGCGTGCGGGCGGCCGCGGCGCAGGGTCATCAATGCGGTCGCGCCGAGGAAGCATTCGAGCCGGTCGTCGTAGAGGCGTACCCGGAGCCGGTGACTGATCAGGCGCGAGGGCACCGAATAGAACACCCGCTTGAGAATGAACCCGCTGGTCGAGGTGACGGTGACGATTGTCTCCTCGTAATCGGTTGTCCGGCGCGCCGGCAGCGATTGCAGGGCGTGGCGCTCGAGATCGAGCCGCTTGGCGTTGCGCGCATTGCGCCGGCCGACGATCTCGTCGACGAAGCGGCGGTATGCGTCGAGCGTGTCGAACTCGCGCGAGCCGCGCAGCAGCAGCGCATCTTCGAGCGCCTGCTTGAGATGGCCGTGTGGGCTTTCGATCGAACCGTTCTCGTGCGCCACGCCGCGATTGTTGCGGGTCGGCTCCATGCCGTAATGCAGGCACAGCGCTTCGTAGCGGCGCGTCTGATCCTCCTGCGCATCACGATCGAGGTTGCGGAAGGCGGCCGACAGGCTGTCGCTGCGATGCTGCAGCGGCGCGCGGCCGAGCGCCCACAGCGCATTCTGTAATCCTTCGGCCAGCGCTACGAAGCTCTCCCCGCCGAGCACGACATGGGCGTGTTCCCAGCCCGAGAAAGCCAGGCGGAAGTGATAGAGCCGATGATCGAGCGGCACATCGGCGATACAGACGCGGTGATCGTGCATATCGGTGAAATCGGACAGACCGAGCCGCCCCGGCGGATGCTCCTGCCGGAAGATGACGTCCTGCTCGGCGCCGTTGAGCGCCCGCCACGTGCGGATGCGCCGCTCCAGGGTACGCCGAATACCGGGGCCGATCTCGGGATGGCGCCGCCGGACCTCGTCGAAAATGGCGATCGGCCGCAGGCCCGGGGTGCTCTTGAGCAACGGCACCACCTCGCCGTACCAGACAGCGCCAAGCGGATCGCGCCGTCGACGCTCGCGCGGCGCTTTCTTCTGCGACGGGAGCCGATGATCCTCCTCGATGCGGTAGGCGGTGGCGGTGCTGAACCCGGCCTTGGCCGCGGCGATGACCGGCGGCTCGGTGTGACGGAAACTCATGTATAGCCTCATCTGGCAATCGGTGATGTGGCGGCCGGGCAAGGGGCGGTTCCTCATCGCATGAAGAACCCGCTTCCTATCCGGCCGGTCGCGACCGCCAGCAAACGCGCCCCCTCCGGGGGCACGCCGTTCGCCGGATTCGCAACGTCACTCGGGCTACGCCCTCCTGACGTCACCAATCCGGCGACACTTTCTCATCCTGGTTGACGTGCGATTCTCACTCTGTTTGCCGCGCCGCACTGGACCCCACCGCTTCTCAGCGCCAGCGGTGATACCCCGATGGGTGCCGCGATTGAGCGGGGCTTGCAGATGCTTGAAGCTCGCAAGCAGATCTACCGGCATAGCGGCATAACCTACTACCGGCCCTGGGTGTTCCTTATCACAGACGGCGGACCGACTGATGGCTGGCGAAATGCCGCCTCGCTGGTCCACGCGGGCGATAACGATGAGAGGAAAAGTTTTTCCTTTTTCACCGTAGGCGTCCAAGGCGCGAACATGGAGACCCTGGCACAGATCAGCCGCCGTGAGCCTCTGAAGCTTCAGGGCCTACGTTTCCGCGATCTGTTCGCTTGGCTCTCCAGTTCGCTCGGCGGGGTATCCCGGTCAAATCCCGGCACGCAAGTTTTGCTGCCACCTCCAACTGGGCCATCGGGTTGGGCAAGTGTCTAATGTTGAGTGGCGACTAGCCTACAACTCAATCATTGGGACTTCGCATGAGAAAACCGGGATGCCCTGCCAAGACGCCGGGGGTTGCCGGACGGTGGCTGATCCCGCGGGACGCCCAATCCTGCTCGCCGTCGCTTGCGATGGAGCGGGCAGTGCGACCCGATCGCTCGATGGAGCGAACCTTGCAGTTACACGCTTTCTTGACGGGTTCGGCGAAGCCACCAAACGATCTGGTTTCGAAGAAGTCACAAAGAGGTCCGTCCTGGATTGGCTATCTTGTCTTCGCGCCGAGATCAAAGATCGCGCCGATGCCGAAGACCTTAATGCAAGAGAATTTGCCTGCACCGTCTTAGCTGCGATCATTGGGGAAGATCGAGCCGCATTTTTCCAGATCGGCGACGGGGCGATTGTGGTCTCAAACCGATCAGAACCGAATGATTATGGGTGGGTTTTTTGGCCACAACACGGCGAATTCGCTAATCAGACTAACTTCATTACTCAGGAAAATGCACATGACGTTCTGGTATTCGAACTGGAGGAACGTTGTATAGACGAAGTTGCTATATTCACAGACGGACTAGAACGGCTTGTCCTTGATCTGGGAGAAAAGACAGCCCATCAGCCATTCTTTCGAACTTTATTCGGTTGGCTCATAAAGACTGAACCGGACCCAATAGACACGACGATAGCCGCATCTCCCGTTCTCGATAACTATTTGAGATTAAGCCAAATTAATGATCGGACAGATGACGATAAGACCTTGATATTGGCTTCGCGTCGGCAAATACCGGACGCAAAAGCGACTACCGTAGATGCAGACCAGACCACCACTGCTTGATACGGCGGGACGCCCTCTGCAACTCGGCCCCCAGCTTGGCCTAGGCGGAGAGGGAGCAGTCTTTGAGCTTCGGGATCGCGCTGATCTAGTGGTGAAGCTCTATCACAAGAGCCTCGAACCGGAGAAAGCTGCGAAGATTGCCCATATGTCAAAGGCGGCTAGTGAAAGGCTGCTAAAGCTGACGGCTTGGCCTACAGAACCCATACGTCTCGGCGTAGGAAACGGAGCTGTCGTTGGCTTCACGATGCCAAAAATCACGGGCCACAAGCAGGCGTTCAGCCTGTATAGCCCGAAGCTTCGGTTAAAAGAATTTCCGAGGGCGAGTTGGCAATTCATCATTCGCAGCGCCGCAAACGCGGCCCGCGCGTTCGCAGTAATTCACGAGAACGGCCACGTAATTGGCGATGTCAACCACGGCAATCTATTCGTAGGGGATCGCGCTACAGTCCGCCTAATTGATTGCGACTCTTATCAGATTACAATAAATGGCTCTCGGTGGTTTTGCGAGGTCGGAATCCCAACTCATCAACCGCCCGAGCTTCAAAACATTAAATCTTACAAGGGCATAGTAAGAACCGCCAATCACGACAACTTCGGCCTCGCTGTTATTATCTTTCAGATGCTTTTTATGGCTCGTCATCCATTCTCGGGCAGATACCTCGGCTCTGGCGAGATGCCGATGGAGCGCGCCATCAGCGAGTATCGGTTCGCTTACGGCTCACGCGCGGCTGCTATGCAGATGCAGCCTCCGCCAGCAAGCCTTGGTTTGAACGGGGTGACAAGAGATGCGGCCCTGTTGTTTGAACGCGCATTCTCCCGGCAGGGATCGCAACCCAATGGGCGACCCACCGCACGCGAGTGGGTGACGGCGCTTCAGGACCTCGAAGCCCACCTGAAGAAGTGCGCGGTTAATCCTCTCCACCAGTTCGTGGATAGTCTTGCCAAATGTCCTTGGTGCGAGATAGAGGCAGCGACCGGAGTTCCGCTGTTCCAAGTGATATTCGTAGGATCAGCACAGACGGGATTCACGCTTGCGGACTTCTGGGGCAAGGTGACATCGGTTGCCAACCCTGGTCCACCGCCCGCCCTTCCAAGGGTCGAGGGTCGATCCGTCAGCCTGTCTCCCACCGCGCTTGAAATTCAACAGGCGACCTGGGCAGTCAAACTTAAATCGAACCTATTTGCACCCATAGGAGAAGCAACGCGTATTCGAACTTTGAAGAAAGAAATTTTAGAAAAATCTGTTAATTCTCGAACGAAATGGCAAAATCTCCAAACGAACTGGTCAAATTATACTTCTGGAACGGATTTTGACGATCAACTGAAATCTCTACATCAATTGCGGAGCCAATACGAAGCACTTACCCAAAAACGACTGCAAGCGTTACAAAATCTAGAAGCGAATAGACAAAGATTACAACTACACGCGCATTTGGACGCGTGTCGTATCTCTCATGCGCGCATCAAAGGGATTGGCGACGCGCGTAAAACAATTCTGCAGTCATACGGCATTGAAACTGCTGCTGACATCGCGGACCGACGCGTCTTAGCGGTGCCGGGCTTTGGCCCTGCCGCCCTCAACAATCTAAGGAATTGGCGCGGTCAACAGGAGAGGCGATTCCGCTACGATCCAAATAAAGGGGTTGATCCGGCAGCGAGAAATGCGGTTGAGCGACAGATGCTTACCGAACGGTTTGATCTCGAACGCAAACTCAATGAGGGCCTATCAAAGCTAACGGTCAGCAGCCATCACATCATCACAAGAAGAAGGAACTTGCTCGCTCAAGCGGAGCAGGCAGCGAACGATCTGGCTCAGGCGGAGGCCGATGCACGCGCAACATCCGTTATTGCGGTGCGTCGATCAATTCCGGTCACCACCACGACCACAACTCCCAAGGGTAAGCGCGGCATTATTTGGTTGGGGATTATCGGGATCGGAGGATTGATCCTGATTTTAAACTATTCCTATTCGAAACACCCTTCATATCCCGTGCCACAGCCGGTTCGAGCGCCAGCCCCGGCTCCGATTACACCTGTTCCAGCCCCGGCTACACCCCCTCCGGTTACTGCGCCAAAGTTACCTCCGCACGTGGAAGTCGGTTCGAGTGGGCAATGGCAACCCGAGGACGGCTATGACTGGTCGGATGCAAGCCATGCGAGCGTCCGCTGGCTTCAGGGTAAATCCTCCCGGAAAAATTCCCACGTCCTGGCTTCAGATACCGAGGGTAAATGGGAGCCAGAAGACGGCTATGAATGGCTATTTCCGAATAATCCCAACAACAAGTCTGTCAGATGGATACCCAACACGACATCGCGCCGCTATCCCAACATCGTAACCGGGCCGATAGAAGGTCAATGGCGACCCGCAGACGGGTATATCTGGATTATTAATCCGCCGCGACCAGACGACATGCGGGTTAGACCGATCGGCGCCGTCGATAACAAAAATCCTCCCTTGCCTGCGGTGGACCCATTTCAGCAAGGGGTCGCTGATCGTGCCACAACGGAGCAATGGGTTGCCGGTTTAACTGGCGATTTCCGGCGTGGGGTAGATTGGTGGGCAGCTAGACGCAACGTGGCAAACCCTGGGTCTTGTACCGGAGCAGAGCTCGCCAGCCCAGAGTTCGTATCCGGCTGCGAAGCAGCTAGGACCCGCTTCGCCCCTATAGACGTTAGACGAAAGTCTGATCCTGAGTATCGGCGCGGGTGGAATATCTACAATGGCGCTCAAAGCAGCCCACCCGCACCGGAGCCTCCCGTTCCGCTCGTCAATAAAGTAGCGCCTAATGCAGCCGAGGCAGACGTAGAATTCCTCAGATCGTCTCAACGCGCAGGAATTGCAGCGACTGAGGCGCCGTTAGGTCCTGCCGGTGAAGTTCTCGGCCCCTTTGGAAGTGAGAAAACTGGCTGATTTGTGAAACTGGCCGATCAGCCCAAGGTCCGATAGGCGCGATGCGGGGCCTCGGGGCACCCGGTATGGCGCTCAGCATGATTGTCCTGCTCTACGTGGCGGCCCGGATCGGTTACGATGTCGGCGGCTTCGTCGGTGCGCTCGTTCCGGTCGTCGCGTTCTTGGTTATTGAGGCTTTTCTGTTCTGGGCGACCCGACCGTCACCGGTTGCCAATCCGCGCGGTCTCACGAACCGCCGCGAATGACGAACTCTGACCGTTGAGTGCAAAAGGCCGGACTGACGAGGAGCTGGAGGACCATGACTGAGCGCAAGCCTCCGGGGACGAACTGGGAGACATGGATCGAAGCGCAGATCAGTGTCGTCAGGGAACAGGGAGCCTTCGACAACCTGCCGGGGGCCGGTAAACCCCTCCCGTATCTCGGTCAGGAATACGATCCTGACTGGTGGGTGAAGCAGCTCGTCCAGCGCGAGCAGATCTCGATCCTGCCGCCATCGCTCGAACTACTCCGCAAGGTGGACAAGGAGCTGGCGGCGATTGAGAAGCTCCGCGATGAAACAATGATCCAAAATCTCTAGTGTAATTACAACAGATTATCCGATACGCCGGAGATATAGATTGGTTATTGCTAACATAATCGCTAACAACCGGAAGGAGCATGCTTCCTGCCCTATGCCGGTAGAATCTTGGTTGGAAATACCGCCCCAAGGACGGCTGCCGGTGCACTGTCGGGAACATCGGAAGCCGTAGGTGGAGATGGGGACCTGACACCCACAAATCACTCGGGGCGGCTGGTCAGTCTGCGCGGGATTCTTGATTTAGGGCAAGCCTGAAGGCTGTTCATTTTCGGGCGGCGGTTTTGGTTTCGTATTTCTACGATACCGCACTGAGCCGATATAAATGCCGCCCCAAGGACCAGTTCCGGATGGTCGTTCCAAGCCACCCAGAACAGTGGGTGCAGACTGGGGAGTGGACACCCACGACGCCCCTTGAGGCGGCGGTGGGCAGTTTGTCTGAAAATTCAAATTCGTGACAGGCCCAAGGGAATCGAGGCTTGTTCAGAATCCCGCAATCGGTAAGTACCGCCCCAAGGAAGGCTCCCGGTGAACTGTTGGGGACATCGGAATAGGTGGGTGAGACATTTTTGGGGATGCGACCCACAATCCTCGGGACGGCTACTCAGTTTGACCGGGATTCCCGGTTTAGGGCAAGCCCAAGGGCGGAACCCCTTGGAATGGCTAAGTGCCGTCCCGATAACGGCTCCGATGGTAGGGTCTAAAATGCTCCGTTTGTTTAACTCATTACCCGGAAATCCAGGCCTGTATTGTGCATCCGCCCGAATGAGATAACGATCGGATTGATGCCCGCAGGTCTGCTCGTTCGGTGCTTATCTCGTTAATGGCCTGAGCAATACCTGCGGTGATCGCATCATAGAAATCCTCGCAGTGCATATCGCCTGTACCTTGCGCTATATGCCAGATGGCTAGGTAAACGTGTTGCGCCACGTCTTGTGGTTTCATCTGTCTCTCCTGAGACCGGGGAAGGCCTTCTTCCATTTCAGTTGTGGTTGTATCGAGAAAAGAAATGTGATTATGCGTCAGTGTCCTTCGTTTCGGCGTGAATTGCGAGGCTCACGCCCAAGGTTCCTAATCTTCGCGTGAAATATGTAAACAAATCCTTGATGCCATTGGCTCTACACCCGGCCCCCTTCCCGGATGCATTGCTGGCGCAACCGGTTAACCTCATGCTGCACATAACAGGGGCCGACCGTGTTATAGGAGCATTTGCGTTGGGCCTCGTAGTAGAGCTGGCATGAGTAGGGTTGCTCTTTTGGTCGGGGTGGTTGCTGGGCTATAGCCGGTGTAGCTGTTAGTGCTAGCAGGATTAGTGGAAGGTGCTTCATATTCGGTTGCCTTCGGTCGAATTTCTGCCTTCCATTTTAATGGTCGAGCTTAACCCTTCGCTGATGCTTGACCGTAAAGGGAGGCTATCTAGGCACAACTTGGTACAGTTCAGGTGAAGCCCGCGCTGTATCGTCGCCCCTCGTCACAAATGCGAAGACGACCGCGATGGCGATGGCCATCAGGCTATCGGTAATCTCGGCAGAGCGGCCTGGAAGATACATTTCGGCGATACTCGTCACGAGCAGCGTAGCCGCCACGAGAGTCGTCGCTACGGACCGCCTGAACCTCCCCTCCATCAACAGCCATATCAAGCTGCCGTACAGAAAGAACTTCTCGAGAAACGATAAGACGTCGACCTCAATCGAACCTTGCATGAAACTGCGAAACGGTATCCAGCCGAATGGTACCGGAGGCATCACGAATAGAAATGGTTCCAGTCTCTGGGCAACGACCATTAGACCAAACATGATGATCGTGGTGCCGAGGCACGTTTTGGAGAGAGGGCGGAATACGATCCAAATCAGATAGGCGACAAGCGCCCCCGCTATCTCAGCAACGCTCAGGCTCGTCGAGATGATAAGAATTTTCGAGAATAGAACTCCGACTGCGAAGAGTGGTATGAGCAGCCAGGGGCGCAGTATCGTCGTGATCCTCGAAACGAGTGTATAAACCGTCAGCCAGATCGCGGTGTGGCGGAATAAATCGTAAGCCGAAAGTTTTGGCGTCAAAACAATTGGCTTGAGCGTATCCCAGTATTTGTGAAGGTCGATTGTCGGCACGTAAGGATAGAGCCGGTAGGCTAACCAAGCCAAAACAAGCAGAGTGGGTATGCGATTGGCGGCGATTTGGCGAACCAACAGCCAGCGGTGATCACCTCGGGACACAACCCCAGGGATAGCTCCAAGGATGGTGCCGAGTACATTCGCATAGACATCAGTCGCCTCGGCGACATCAGTCGCCTCGGTATCGCGCCCGACATCGTAATATTGCGTCAGCTCCATGGAGATGCTGAGCACCGCTCCCAGCAGCACCGCGCCGAAAAAGCGGATTACGATACATGAATCCAAAGAAGACGGCAGGGGACTGCTTGATGCTGTACAGCTATGCCGCGTAAGTTCGACCGACCAGAACCTCGCTGTTCAGGAGGACGCCCTCAAAGCTGCTGGGTGCCAGACCATCAGGTCGGAGAAGGTTTGCGGCACGAGCAGGGAGGGCCGGACGGAGCTGCGATCCTGCTCGACTTCGTCCGCGAGGGCGACACGCTGGTCGTCACCCGTATCGACCGGTTGGCCGGGTCAATCGGCGATCTCCAAGACATCGTCAGAGGACTGAAGGCCAAGGGGGCCACGCTTAAGGCCACGGAGCAGCCCATCGACACCAGCACGGCAGCAGGGAAGTGCTTCCTAGATATGCTGGGCGTCTTTCCCGAGTTCGAGACCAACCTTCGACGTGAACGCCGGATGGAGGGGATTGCCAAAGCCAAGGTTGCCGGGGTCTACAAAGGCCGGAAGCCGAGCATCAATCTCGACAAGGTGAGAGAGCTGAGAAAGCAAGGTTTGGGTGCGACGGAAATACCCAAACGCCTGAGGATTGGCCGAGCTAGTGTGTACCGGGTGCTTGATCAACCTGCCGTCCGGGTCATTTCGAGACCCTCCTCATAAACGCAGGTTCGAGTTTAGCCGCCGTTGCCGCCGCTCGTATGCCCAATCGGCGCTGGGAGGCACAAATGAACGAGGCGTTCGGTACATTTTGCGTCATCTCACTGACGATGGCCTTCCCAAGCATCGTCGTCGGACAATCCAAACCGGGTTTCGATGGCACTTACATGGGCGTCTCAAATACCGCGACTGGCACCGGTTCAGCCTGCAATCCGTTTAATCCCATGCCCCGGCCATTGATGATTCACAACGGCATCGCTCAATTTACAGGCGGCGGTTTTTCTACTGGCAACGTCGTCTTTGACGGCGACGTTTCCGCCAAAGGCGATTTCAGCATGTGGGATATGTTCGCGCACAACTTAACCGGCAAAATCGACCCGAGCGGTAAAGCCACTGGCAGCGTCAGTCTTGGTGATACCGGCTGTGTTCTTACTGCGGTCTGGCAGCGGCAATAGCCGCTAAAATGCGCGTATGACGCTTCACGCGGTGAACGGGCGGCGCAGGATCGCTGCTGTACCGGGGTGCTTCTGACAGTAAAAAGCCCCGCCCGGATCGAGCCGAGCGGGACCGGTACGCACTATAAGGTTCTTAAATGACGCGGTCAGAAGGACCGCGCCGCTCAGAAAGATATGAGTCGCCAGCTACGCCCGCCTGATAATTCCGGCCAAAATGTTGATCGCTCGCGCCACTCGACACAATTCCGTTCATCCGTACTGACTTGACTGTGATGAGCCTAAAGGGAACCGCGCCCGCTACCCCGGGGTTGCCCAATGAGGGGCAACGTCTGTTGTACGATGCGGAACGATGGCCGACGACCTCTGGCGCACGCCGATGCGAGACTTGATGTTGAAATCCGCCCAGGTAAGGGCGGCGCACTATCGCCAGCAGGCAACAGAACTTCGCGCGATGGCGGAGGACGAAACCGACAAGGCAAAGTCCGACCTATTGGAGCTGGCGGCGAAATACGACGCGCTCGCCGATAGCGTGTCGCCCCAGCACTAGCGTTTCTCCCGCTTGATAATCCGATCTAAATGATCGTTCGCGTCGCCGGAAGTTTTTTTCGCAGCACTGTGAGCAGCGTCACATTCGGTTTCGCGGTTCGGTTCGTACTCTCCCCATGCGATCGACCGTAGGGGGCTGAGGATGAGCATAGAACCCGTAGCGCACCTTCGCCGCGCTGCGCACATCGCCTACTCACGCCATCCCGTCGCGCGGTTGTGGCGAATTTGGCACCGCGCAAACGAAGACCGGCTGGTTGATATTTTGCTGTTGCCGCTCACCGGGTTGGCGCTTTCGCTGTGGCTGTTGAGCCTTCCGGGCGCGAGCGACGCCGTCGCTGATGCCTGCGCGGTCGCATGCATGCCCTGACTTGTCTGCCGCAGTTGTCCCAATACCAAGCGGGATCAACCAAGCGCCGCGCAGGCAACAGGAGGTCCCCGCCGCCAGCGTGACAAACCGCATGTGGTTCGACTGATCGGTGGCACCGGGCGACCACGTGAGGTCAACCAACCGAACGGCAACTCGCTGACGTCTGGGCGCTCGGTGTCCGCCACGCCGTCGTTAATCTCGGCCTCTTACCCACGAAGAGGCGGCGAGCGTCGGCCCGGCATCGAGCATATCGACGGGTCGCGTCTCACTGCATCGTGGCTGGGGACGAGAACGGCTTGGTGGCATCGGCGACAAACATGACCAGGGCCTTCAAGTCGCTGGTACCACTGCTCGAAACCTCCATCGGCGTATCGGGGTTATTTCCGGGCATTGAATGACCGGCGTCAACATGACGTACGCCGATTGGTGTCTTTTGGCTAAGTTCGCCCGTTAGCACGTAGAAACTCTCTGATCCCGGATGCATGTGTATCGGCGTTTTGACGCCCGGCGGGCCACCCGCGCTGTTGATGCGCAATAGATATTCGGGAGCAGAGATGGGCGGCACTGGGCCGATCTCCGCGACCTTGGTGCCACCAGGGGATAATCCCCCTGGTGCATCCAGCGTAAACAGCCAAGCCTTGCCGTCCACTTCGGCGGCAAGCCCAGTTGGGCCTGCTGCGCCCTGCGCTTTGGCGAGCGTGGGGAACGTCTCGATGCGCCAATACAGCGTGCCTGGCGGTAGCTGCGATACCTTCTTCTCGGCAACCGACGTCACCTCAAATTTCTGCGCGAATGCGACCGACGATGTCAGGAACAACCCGTAGATCACAGCCACGCTGGAGCAAAACGCGCGCCCGAACCTGGACATACCGTACGACATGTACATCTCCCCGTTTGCAAACGCGCAGGGCTCGTCACGTAATGAACGGTGTACGGCAATTTTGGGCATCTTGTGCCCGCAAGCCCAATGGGAACCCGAAGTCGGGGTGATCGCGGTCGCCTTTCGCCCATTACGGGGCGCGCGCTCCTCCGACCCCAGGAACGTGAGGGTCGGGTGAACCTAGAGGACTTCTACGAGCGACGAGCCATCGACCGCGAACACAGGCACAGCAGCAGGATTCCAAAACGCCAAACCCTACGAGAAGATAATGGGCGTTGGAGCCGACACCTCGCACCATGGCTGATCCGCCGTGACCGATGCCTTCGGTCTATGGTGCGGCGGAAAACTGCCGTAGCTGCGCCTTGAGCGCGTTGAAGTCGACCGGCTTGGCGAGGAACTCGCAGGCACCGAGGTCGCTAGCACGGCGGCGGCGCGCGTCGTCGCCGTAGGCGGTCACCATCATCACCGGGATGTCGCGGAACCGCTGCTTGATCTCGCCAAGCAGATGCAAACCGTCCATCCCTGGCATGTTGATGTCCGATAGGATCACGATCAGTTGCGGCTCGATCCCATTGCCCAACTGCTGAAGGGCGTCTTCGCCGGAGTTGGCAAAGTGGATCACATAAGTGCCGTCGCGCACCTCACGGCGAAAGCGTTGGCGAAAGAGGTCGGCGACATCCGGCTCATCATCAACCACAAGGATGCTGACGCTCATTCAATCCCCCAAGGTGCTGCGGTTCGGCTAGTGCCGTGGCAGGCGGACGGTGAACTCCGTGAATAACCCCGGCTCGCTTTCCACGGTGATCGTGCCGCCATGTTGTTGCGTAACGATGTCGTAGCTGATCGACAGACCCAGCCCCGTGCCCTCGCCAGTCGGCTTGGTGGTGAAGAACGGCTGGAATAGCTTGTCTCTGATCTCGGGCGCGATGCCGGTGCCGTTGTCGCGCACCCTGACCTCGATGGCATCTTCGGCCTCGCAGGTCGCCACGGCGAGGACGGGATGGAACGACCCGTCGCCGTTCGCACGTGCCCGCTTGTTGGCGGCGTAGAACCCATTGCCAAAGAGGTTGAGGAAGACGCGCGTGATCTCCTGGGGGGCCAGTCCGATGGGCTTGAGGCTTGCCGCGTAATCCCGTTCGAGGGTGATGTTGAAATCCTGGTTCTGGGCGCGCGCGCCGTGATAGGCGAGGTTGAGCGCCTCCTCGATCAGATTGTTGAGGTCCACCTCACGCCGCTCGCCGCTGACGCCGCGCGAGTGCTCCAGCATGCTTTTGACGATGTTGTCGGCGCGCTTGCCGTGCTCGGCGATCTTCTCAAGGTTGCCCGACAGCATCACCAGCGTCTCGTCTATCTCTGCCCGCTTGTCGTCAGCGAGGGTTGCTAGTGCTGGTTCGGCTTCGTCCTTCAGCTCATCGAGCAGCTCATTTGACAGGCTGGCGAAGTTGTTGACGAAGTTGAGCGGGTTCTTGATCTCGTGGGCGATGCCTGCGGTAAGCTGGCCGAGCGAGGCCATCTTCTCAGCCTGGATTAGATTGGCTTGGGCGGCCTTCAGATCGGCGTAGGCCGCCTCGGCTGCATCCCGAGCAGCCCGTATTTCCGCTTCCGACCGCTTGCGCTCGGTGATGTCGCTGTAGATCAGCACAAACCCGCCATCAGGCACGGCGTTGCGGCGCACCTCGATCACCCGGCCATCGGGCCGCGCGCGTTCCAGGCGCAGCTCCTGGTCGGTATCTTGAAGCCGCCGACCAAGTTCCGCTTCGATGTCCTCTGTCCCGAACTCCCCGCGCTCGGCGAGGATGCGCAGGTAATCGGCATAACTCGGACGCTCGGCTAGAACCGCGTCGGGTAGGTCGAGCAATTCCTGGAAATTACGGTTCCAAGCAGCCAACCGTAGGTCCTCGTCGAACATGACTACGCCATCTGCCATGTTGTCGAAGGTGACCCGCAACTCGGCTTGGCGCTGGCGGACCTCGTCGAGCAGCCGCGCATTCTCGATGGCGATCACCGCTTGCGCCGCGAAGTTCTGCAACAGCGCGATCTGCTTGTCGGTGAATGGCCGGACCTCCTGTCGGTAGACGACAAACATGCCGAGCGGCACATCTTCCTTGCGCAAGGGCATCAGGAGGATCGTTCGGATGTTGTTGAGCTTCAGCTGCTCGTAAATATCTGGTACGGCTTGATATCCCTCGTCCAGAAGGGCATCGACGACTTGAAGGAATTCCGCACCGGCGAGCACCTTGCCCAGTGGTTCATTCGGCTTGGGCCGCCTTGGGCCGCCTCGCTGGAACCATGCCGCCACATGCGCCTCGCCTCGGCTTACGAAGGGATGAAGGAACTCGCCATCATAGGTCCAGAGGTGCCCATAAGCGGCTCCGCACAGTCGCGTCGCCTTATCCAGCATCGCGTCGAACACTGGGGCGAGATCGCCGGGCGAGGCGTTGATGACGCCCAACACTTCGGCGGTCGCGGTCTGCTGCTCCAATGCCTCGCGCGTCTCGGTGATCAGCCGCGCGTTCTCCATTGCGATAACGGCCTGCGCGGCGAAGTTCTGCAACAGGGCGATCTGCTTGTCGGAGAAGGGCCGTACCTCCCTTCGATATATCGCGAAGTAGCCTAGAAAGACGCGATCCTTCCACAGCGGCACCGCCAGCAAGGTGCGTCCTCCAGCGTCGATAAGAATACGGCGGAGCTGGTTGGCAGACGCATCGGGATGGTCTTCGAGGATATCGGTTATGTGGATGATTGGCTCGCCCCGTAATAGCCGACCCGATGCGTCGTGGCTCTTCGCATCGGTTGGAATTCCCGTCCCGATAAGCTCCTCGGGTATTGGAAGATCGCCTCTACAGGCGGCCAAATGTAGGTAGGAGCCATCATAAGTCCAAAGTGCACCGAAGACGGCCTGACAGAGGCTTAAAGCCTTTTCCAACATCGCGTCGAACACCGGAGCGAGGTCCCCCGGCGAGGAATTGATGACCTGCAAGACTTCGGCGGTCGCCGTTTGCTGTTCCAGCGCCTCGCGCGTCTCAGTGATCAGGCGCGCATTCTCCATTGCGATCACCGCCTGCTGGGCGAAGTTCTCCAGCAGTGCGATCTGTTTGTCTGAGAACGAGCGAACTTCCTGGCGGTAGACAACAATAAAACCCAGTAGGGCATCGTCCTTAACGAGCGGAACTGCCAGCACCGTGCGGGCACCCCCGAGATCAGCAAGGGCAAGACGGTTGGGTTCTCCGTCCCGATAAGCGTCCTCGTCCGTTATATCGAGTACCTGGATAAGCCGCTCTCCGGCGAGAAGCCGAGCGGGAATGGTCCCCGACCCGTAAACGTGGGTCCTGCTCATCCTGAACTCGGCATAGCGCGGAGGCAGCCCGTGTATGGCGGCCATCTCGAAATGTTCGCCGTTGTAGGTTTGTAGCTCCCCGAACGCGGCTCCGCAGAGCCGCATCGCCTTATCGAGCATCGCGTCGAACACGGGGCCGAGATCGCCCGGCGAGGCGTTGATGACGCCCAGCACTTCGGCAGTTGCGGTCTGCTGATCATGTGCATCGGCGAGATCGCGTTGGAGCCTGTCGCGCTCGCGGGTGCTCTCGGCCAGTTCGCGCTGGAGATCGGCAATGAGCTGATGCGGATCGGCTAACGCGCTATCAGGTGGCGGGTTCACTAGCGGACCCTTCGGGTTGTCCTCCCTGATCGATCATATGTTGATCAGCGCGCGGCTTGACAGCGTTTCATGCTGAGAGCCGGGCCATCGCAAGACCGAAGGCTTTGCCCGCCGCCCGCTGTGGCGAACTTGCCGCTTTTGCCGCGAGATGCTCCTGCTCATTTGAACGCGGCGTCCCTGCTTGATATCTGGGGATCGTCACGTGCTCATGTCGGCCTCTTCAGTATGGTGCGCGGCGGTGTCTTGTCTTCGGTCACTTCAAAGATGCCCGCGGCATTGGCCATCGCCTCCAGCTCGGCCAGTGACTGGATCAACTCCTGGTCAGTGAGTGGTCGCCCGCGTCGTAGAGAGACGGGATGCATCGACATCAGCAGCTCAATGCTCTCTGCCCAGTAGAGGCTCGTCGCAGGGGACTCGTGACCGCGTTGGCCTTGGAGGATCACCTCGGTCTGATATTCTGGTTCAACCGGAACATGTTGGCGGGATCGTATTTGGTCTTCAGTGCCGTGAGCTTCTGATACTTCTCCGGGCCATAGGCGGCTTTGATCCGGTCAGCCCCTTCGTCTGCTTCTTGGCCCAGGTAGTTCACGTAGACGCCGCCAGTCGAATAGGGCTGCATAGCCTCCCAGAATTCGCGCGCCCATCGCGTGCAAGCTTCGGACTCGCTCTGGTCGGCGCACTGCCCGATGCTCATAAAGGTGTATTCGACGTTCCGGTGATCGAATGCGGTCTCGTCATGTCCGATACGGCCTACCGCGCCACCCAATTGGTGCTCGATAGCGCCGAGAATTTCCAGGCGATCTATGGCGGCATCCACGGCCAAGAGGCGGTGCAGCAATTCACCGAGGCGCTGCGCGACGCCAACAGCGAATGGCATCCCGGTTCCGATGTGTGGCACGACAGTATCGAGGAGGTCGCCGAGTATCTACTGGCGGGCGACGACCAGCGGGCGGTGGCGCTTGCCAGGACCATCCTGCGCAAATGGCGGGCGCGTCGCGGATTACCGGCTCTCGCCGATGATGTCGATATCGCCGCCGCTGCCGATGACGCGGATGACGCGGCGGATGATGATCCGGCTGCACCGCTGCCCAGCCCGGTCACACCACCGCCCAGCCCGCCGCCCCCGCCGCCCAGCCCGGTCACACCGCCAGAGCGCTCGGCGCGCCCGGTGTTCCTGACGGCTCGCCAGAAGGCCCAGCGTGCCCGGCGTGCCGCCGAAGCCCTCGCTCGACAAAATCCGCCCGCGTAGAAGGCCCCAGGATGCGCGCAGAGGGCGGTCGGCTGAACCGCCTTCCTGCGCTCAGCGGCCTCCGCACGCGCCCCTGCGGGGCGGAGCGGGTGCGATAACACTATCAATTTTCTGGCCGGGATTATCAAGCGGACATACCCGGCAACGCCCCATATCAGGGTCACAAGTTCTACGCCGTCGCCCGCACGGCTTCGAGGAGATCGTCGATGAACGCCGTCAAGCAGTCACTGCCTGTGGCGTCATCGGCCACGGCCCTCCCTTGGGCAAACATTAGGGCGGGAAACCGCACGCCCCCTAGAACAAGGAGAGATGCGATGTTCAAGACCACCCTCACCGCGATCGCCTTCGGCACCGCAGCGTTCATCGGCAGTGCACACGCTCAAGCCATAGTAAACGGTCGGCCCGAAGCCTGCTTATATCAACCTTACAGTGACGGCTGCGGTCAACCCCCAATGGGCAGAACGTTTCACACGGTGCCAGTTGCACCTGAACCCCCAATAAAACTCGACATAGCCATGCCACCGAAACCGATGCAGGATAAAATCACTCAATGCGTCGAAACTTCACGAAGTGATCAAGCTGTCATCAGTTGCATAAGTCCAATGATCGACTACCTGAAGTCGAAAGGGTATAGCGACACTGCCGCTAGAAAAAACGCAATCGGCTTTGTGAACGTGTTTACCCATCGAATGATCATTGAAGCCAATCCAGAAGACGTGCCTGCCTACATCAGACGAAGCGCGGTGCCGGTTTATATGCCGCCGAAATCAACACCTTAAGCTTCACTAACGGCGTTGCGCCTTGTGCCTCGGAATAACACTAATGATGTCCTCCGCCTCGCGCTGCGCCTCGGGGGACAGCGACGGGGCGGTGTCGGCAGGCTCACCCGGATCGCTGATGCCGAGACCGGGCGCATCGTGACCGGTGTCGGCGGCGGCACCGGCTCGCCGGTCTTCTCGTCGGTCTCGGCGGCAGTCCAGCGACAGCGCGTGAAGCTCCTGACGCCTGAGGAGCGCGCCGCCGCCGAGGCCCTCGCTCGACAAAATCCGCCCGCGTAGGAGGCCCACCAGTGAGCGCAAAGGGCGGTCGGCTAGACAACCCTACCGCGAACCGCCTTCCCGCGCTGTACGGCCTCCGCATCCGCCCCTGCGGGCATTCCAGCAACGGGGGTTGGGCCGCTCGGCGGGCGTTGTCAATTTTCTGGCCGGAACCCTATCAAACAACCGGCGATTGCTGCCCGACTGCATCGAGAATATGCTGGCAAGCCCACTGGGATGGATCGGCGAACCCTCCTGTGACGGGCGAGGAGACGACGATGCTCAAGGTTCGCCTCGTCGCCATTGCGGTAGCCGCCGTAATCAGCGGTGCCGCCCTTGCGGATGAGCCACTACCAGTATTCGAGCAACGGGCGATCGACAATCTGGTGTCCACCAGCAAACAGCAGGCCGAAGACGTCTGTAGCCGTGGCGTTAAAGAAGCCTGCCATACCCCGCAATATTGGGAGCAATATGAGGCAACAGAACGCGCCAGATGGGTCAAGACTGTGTCCCTTTTTACCCCGACCAAAAGAAATTGTTTGAGGCAGGCAGGTTACGACAGTGCCAAACACGACCACTCCCCCGGTGAAGGGGAGGTTCCCAAGGAGTGCAAGATTTCTAAAATTCCGACCAAGTCTGGGGCAGCGGAGTGGTATTATTATCTCGCGTACCTTTATAACACAAACGCCAAGGTCAATAAGTCGCAGCACTCCATGATGGAACAGGAGTGTATTGATAATTTTGAGGGTGACAAACTTGTGCAGTGCCTTCGGGAGATAAAGGAGCATTACGACGAGATTAATCGGCAGCGGCAGCCTTAAAAAGAACGCGCGTTGTCCTAGCGGAGAAGGTGAGCCGCGAAGCGGGCTGCAGCCTACCGCGCCCTCCAGAGAGCGCAGGACCAGTTGCCCAAGCAGATCGCCGACGTGCGGCAAACCGGCGCGGCGCTGATCAAGCAGGCGAAAGGGCTTTGAGCCAAGCCGCCAGCCGGGGCGCATCCCAGCCCTGCGATCTGCTGACAAACTGCTGATAACCTCCCCGTCAGCAAGACCCGATAATCCCCTAACCGACTGATCAGACAGTAGAAGTACGCCCAGCGGTCGCCTGACCGGCGACATTGTGACCCCCACCCCGCACCGCCACCAAAAGATCGTGTGTGCGAGCGAAATTGACCGAATTGATAATGTCGGCGACCCCACGACAGCGGGCGATCAGGGCGGGATGTTTGTCGATCATCCCGTTCCAAATTTGGCGCGCGTCGTCGTAACCAGGATCGCCGGAAGACATCAGCATACCCTGGAGCGATGCCTTGAAGTCGTTGACCAGCAACTCCTGAAGGACCGAGTCGGTGAGGCCAGAACCTCGGATGGTCACTACCTGATGGTCAGCCACGGCTCGTCTCCTTGTTCGTGCGGCAAGGGGAACGCGAATGTCCGACAGTGGCCTTCACTGCGGTGAGCAGTCTCCGGGTACAGAGCGACCCGTCTATCGACGATTAGCCACCCGACAGCGACATTGATCGACCTGATGTAGCTCAACCATGTTCCCGTAGGGATCGCGCAGGAATAATTGCTCGGCCTGGGGGCCGGTTACGCCCATCAGTGACCAGTAGGGCGTCCCTCTGCGGTCGAGTTCGGCCTTGGCCTCGACGACATCGGCGACCGCCAGCGCGACATGCGGCAACGCGGGGTCTTGGTCGGGACCTTTGGCAAATGGCGACGGTTGGTCCCCGCCAATGAGATGAAGTTGGCCGGTTTCTCCGACGTTCATCCAAAAGCCGGGGATGCCCGGAAATGCCGGTCGGCCACTATCAGGTGTGAGACCAAGTAGCCCTTGGTAGAAATCCAGATTGGCAGCCAGACCGGCCTCATCACCGTCTATGCGTATCCCTTGATGATGGATTTCAACAACTCGGATCGGCATGTCTGTATCCTCCCTTTCTGAAATCCCCGTCTGCGCCCTGACGTTCTAACGCGCGGCAGACAAAACCCGCATGCTGTTCTCCCCTGTTGGACGTGAGGATGGCCGCGTTACGATCCTTCGATCACCCGCACGTCCCGCACAACACCACCAAGCTTAGCGAAAGCGGCCAAATAGGCGGCGCTCTCGCGCGCGCTGATCGCTTGCTCCAGCGAGTCGAACTCGACGAGAGTTACGCGCTCGTTCATCCCCGCTTCATATGTCCTGGAGGGCACCGCGCGCCAGGATTCTTCCACCGCCCGCGTGCACCGCAGGGATTGCCAATTCGCCATATTGGGCGAATGTGGTCGGTTCTGGGGACGACCGATACATCACCATTATGTAGGCTTTTGGCATCGTGGCCTCCGTCAATCGGGTTAGCGCGAGCGCACCATCAGCCAGCGGGGTCTCATCATGATCGACATCAACGGCATGGCCCATGTCATTCTCACAGTGAGCCAGTTCGATTTGGCCCGCGCCTTCTACGGCAGGCTGCTCCCTGAGTTCGGTATGAAGGTCGTCTATGACGATGACAAGCTCTTCTACTGCGTCGGCGCTCGAACCGCGATTGGCCACGAGCCTTGTGATCACGGCCCACCCGTCGTTTCAGTCGTGATATCAATCCACGAAAGTCAGTGGTCGGGGTCGGTGGCGGGCCACGGCTGATCGCCATCCGTTTGAGGTTGCGCCTGAGCTATCGCAGTTTCGCTCGGCTCGTGCACGACCGCAGTATGGGCGGTGTCTCGGTCAATCGGGTGCGATGTGCCCGCCAGATTGCCACCGCGACTTTCGTTGTTGACGCGGAAATAGTGCTCCGCGTGCTGGTAGTAATTCTCGGCGGCGATCCGATCATCACCTCTCGCCGCTTCCTGTGCCAGCGTGAGGTAACGCTGGTAAATCTGGGAGGCGCTTCCTCGGAGACGCTCGCCAGGGCCATGAGTGCTGAGCGCCTGATTGTGCTGTTGCCCTCGCGGCTGCTGATGGGATGGCCGGTCTGGATTAAAGCGACCGCGAGATCGCTGCTCGGGTCCCGATCTCATAACGTCAGGATCGCGAGGTTCGCACTGTTCGCGCAGGAAGCCCTGTCTAGGATTTCGCTATCGTCGTTGGAGGCCAACATCAAATGGGTTCCTTTTTCGTAGGTTCGTAAATCGATCTTCCCGCGCTGTCGCAAAGATCGAAGATCGTCAACGTCCTCTGAGATGCGTGAGCGCGACGCACTTCCTCAGCGTGGCTTTCGCGGTCGCATCATCAAATGCGTAGATATCGCGCCGAGGCCACAGCAACGGGGTGGCCCGGCTTACGGCCCGGCTTAAAAAATGTCCATCCGATATTTCGCCATGCTGATCCACGCTCGTCATTCTGATCAGTATGTGGATGATGGCTGGCGGAGCGCCTTTACGCCGAGATTTCCTGGAACTGACTCACCGTTTAAACGGGATGACATTTCCCGTGTCTGACAACGACTGAATCCCTTCCTCATCGATTGTGCGCTGGAATTCCGCATAAGCTGCCTGATCGCTCGAAAACAGGTCGTCCCAAACAATCGAAGTTGTAGATGAGTTTACCACTTTGAGCGACCAACCGGGTTCGTTTTTAGCCGAACAATATAGACCCGGACTGTCACGTCATCCTTTGTCACCGTCCCGGACAAACCTGAATGGATGAGATTTGGTTCACTCTGATTCATCGGTTTCTCCAAAAGCCGCGCTTTTTTCGTCAAGATCATGACAAGCAGCCCACGCCGCTGAATGCCGACGCCCAATGCAAGTTCGTCATGCTAATCTGGCTGAGTTCGGGCTTACTCCGCTGCTGATCTCGGGCGTCCCCGTCGCTTCGGCTGCGGTGCTGTCGCGGGTTCCGTTTCCTGCATCGCCGTCGTTTCGATGGACGCCCCACGGGGCCGACCCCAACCAAGTTGCTTTGCCATCGTGGATCGATGATCGCTGTAAGCGGGTGCCGTCACGGGATGGTCGGCCCGGAGGCTCCAGCGTCCTCGATACTGTTCGACGCTCAGACCATGAATAGTGGCAAGGTGTCGGCGAAGCATTTTCGCTCGGTAGCCGCAATCGAGGCACACGACATAGTCACGGCGAACCGATTGACGGACAGGCACCGCAGGAGTTCGCTCGACGACGGGTTCTGTTGCCGGTGTGCCGAGTTGACCAAGCGCCTGATGAACGGTCGAGATCAAGGATGGAAGCTGATCGGCGGCGACCTGATTGCGCCCGACATAGGCGGAAACAATTGCGGTCGCGAGTTGCAGTTGGTGCTCATCGGGCATTTTGCGTTCCCCCATTCGCGCTGGAAAGACACCATACCCGGTCAACTCTGAGCGGCAAGATAGATCTCCGTTAGGGATCCGCCGCTCTGATACCGCCCCATTATGGGGCCGCCAATTGACGGCGGGTTGGTGCGGGGTAGTCCAACTCAGACGAACCTGATTAGCAATTGACACGCCGACCCCAAGCAGGCCTTCCTCGTGAAAACCAACCCGAAGTCAGCGCCAAGTCAGGTCGGGATTAGTCTCGCCTTCGGTGCCCGCCGCCGCCTTCGCCCAACGCGCCAGACGGCGGCACTTGGGACTAGCGACCGCAGTTGCGGCGCGGCAAACAGAGTGAGAATCGCACGTCAACCAGGATGAGAAAGTGTCGCCGGATTGGTGACGTCAGGAGGGCGTAGCCCGAGTGACGTTGCGAATCCGGCGAACGGCGTGCCCCCGGAGGGGGCGCGTTTGCTGGCGGTCGCGACCGGCCGGATAGGAAGCGGGTTCTTCATGCGATGAGGAACCGCCCCTTGCCCGGCCGCCACATCACCGATTGCCAGATGAGGCTATACATGAGTTTCCGTCACACCGAGCCGCCGGTCATCGCCGCGGCCAAGGCCGGGTTCAGCACCGCCACCGCCTACCGCATCGAGGAGGATCATCGGCTCCCGTCGCAGAAGAAAGCGCCGCGCGAGCGTCGACGGCGCGATCCGCTTGGCGCTGTCTGGTACGGCGAGGTGGTGCCGTTGCTCAAGAGCACCCCGGGCCTGCGGCCGATCGCCATTTTCGACGAGGTCCGGCGGCGCCATCCCGAGATCGGCCCCGGTATTCGGCGTACCCTGGAGCGGCGCATCCGCACGTGGCGGGCGCTCAACGGCGCCGAGCAGGACGTCATCTTCCGGCAGGAGCATCCGCCGGGGCGGCTCGGTCTGTCCGATTTCACCGATATGCACGATCACCGCGTCTGTATCGCCGATGTGCCGCTCGATCATCGGCTCTATCACTTCCGCCTGGCTTTCTCGGGCTGGGAACACGCCCATGTCGTGCTCGGCGGGGAGAGCTTCGTAGCGCTGGCCGAAGGATTACAGAATGCGCTGTGGGCGCTCGGCCGCGCGCCGCTGCAGCATCGCAGCGACAGCCTGTCGGCCGCCTTCCGCAACCTCGATCGTGATGCGCAGGAGGATCAGACGCGCCGCTACGAAGCGCTGTGCCTGCATTACGGCATGGAGCCGACCCGCAACAATCGCGGCGTGGCGCACGAGAACGGTTCGATCGAAAGCCCACACGGCCATCTCAAGCAGGCGCTCGAAGATGCGCTGCTGCTGCGCGGCTCGCGCGAGTTCGACACGCTCGACGCATACCGCCGCTTCGTCGACGAGATCGTCGGCCGGCGCAATGCGCGCAACGCCAAGCGGCTCGATCTCGAGCGCCACGCCCTGCAATCGCTGCCGGCGCGCCGGACAACCGATTACGAGGAGACAATCGTCACCGTCACCTCGACCAGCGGGTTCATTCTCAAGCGGGTGTTCTATTCGGTGCCCTCGCGCCTGATCAGTCACCGGCTCCGGGTACGCCTCTACGACGACCGGCTCGAATGCTTCCTCGGCGCGACCGCATTGATGACCCTGCGCCGCGGCCGCCCGCACGCCGACCGCAAGCATGGCCATGTCGTCGATTACCGCCACGTCATCCACGCCCTGCGCCGAAAGCCCATGGCTTTGCTCAACCTGGTCTATCGCGAGCAGCTCTTCCCGCGCCACGCTTATCAGCGCGCCTTCGAGGCAATGCTGGCAGGCGACGGCGAGAAGCGGGCGTGCCGCACCATGGTCGGGCTGCTGGCGCTGGCCCATGATCGTGCTTGCGAGGCCGAACTCGCTCAAGCCATCGAGGCCGAGCTCGATGCCGGCAGATTGCCCGATCTCGATTGCCTCGGCCGGCGCTTCGCGCCCAATCCCGCCGCCATTCCCGACATCACTGTCGAGCTGGTGCCGCTGCATCTTTACGACGAACTCGGCACCGTCCGGGCCGGGGGTGCAGCATGAAGACGACCAATCCCGTCGACGTCGCCCGCCTCGCGCTGCTCCTCGCCGAGCTGCGGCTGCCCGCGGTCAAGCTGGTCTGGCCTGATCTCGCCGCCCAGGCCGACAAGGAGGGGTGGCCGGCCGCACGCTTCCTTGCGCTCTTGGCCGAGCACGAGATGGCCGAGCGCAGCCGACGCCGCATCGAACGCCATCTCGCCGAAGCCAAGTTGCCGCCCGGCAAGACCATCGACACCTTCGACTTCGAAGCCGTCCCGGTGGTCAGCAAGGCCCAGGTCATGGCGCTCGCCGCCGGCGATGCCTGGTTGGGCAGGGGCGCCAATCTAATCCTGTTCGGCCCGCCCGGCGCCGGAAAGAGCCACTTGGCGGCAGCTCTCGGCTTGGCCCTCGTCGAAGCAGGCTGGCGCATCCTGTTCACCCGAACCACCGATCTCGTCCAGCGGCTCCAAATCGCCCGACGCGAACTCACCCTCGAACCCGCCATCGCCAAACTCGACAAGTACCACCTGCTGATCCTCGACGATCTGGCCTACCTCACCAAGGATCAGGCCGAAACCAGCGTCTTGTTCGAACTCATCGGCGCCCGATACGAGCGGCGATCCCTGCTGGTCACCGCCAACCAGCCCTTCGGCCAATGGGGGAAGATCTTCCCAGACCAGGCAATGACCCTCGCCGTCGTCGATCGCCTCGTTCATCACGCCACGATCTTCGAGATGAACGTCGAGAGCTATCGCCGCCGAACCGCCCTCGAACGCAAGCGTGGACCAGGCTGACGGCGGCCCGCACGACATTCAACACCGCCGCCCGATTGTCGCGCCGCGTCAATCAAAATGACGCGGGCCCTCTTGCGCGACAATAACGACGCGGCGATCATCACACCGCCGCGACGCCCGGCTTCTCATCCTGATTGTCGCTGCATTCCCATCCTGATTGTCGCGCTACACGCAGTGCTGCTCAACGAGCAGGTCAGCAGCGTCTCATCGGGCAGGTTGATCAGACGCATCGTCGCACGAAAAAATTAGCGCCCACGCCGAAAGCCGTGCCGAGATCGCGCGTGGTGCCAGCGGCGCAGCGCCACTAACGCCCATATCGCCTCGATCAGCCCGAACGGCCATGCGCCCTGGACGAACCCATACAATGATCCGAGGCCACAAGAGGCCGCGAACGCCAGGATGAACCACCGGCTGCGTTGTTCCAGGGCATAGCAGACCAGCATGGCGGTGATCGCGAACAGGCCGAAAGTTGAAAGGGGGTCCATAACCCCGATATATCGCGGCTGCGCAGATCGACGCTTGCTTAATCGGCGGGCCGGGGGCAGTTGATGAGCGAAACCGTGATCTTCAGCCCTTTTAGGAGCAGCATGTTTGACACCCTGCACCGCCTACTGACCGGCCTCGATCAACCCAACCGAGCCGCCAAAGAAAACGACTCGGCCTTCGCCCTCGCCGTGCTGCTCATCGATGTTGCGCGCAGCGACGACAGCGTCGTGGATCATGAGGAAGGCGTCATCGAGCGCGCGCTAGCCCGCCGCTTCGACCTAGATCAGAGCGAGGTCACCCGACTTGTCAAAGCAGCAGAAGAAGGGGCGCTTCGGGCGACGGACCTGTTTCAATTCACCCAGGTCGTGGTCAACAATTTCAGCGAAGATGAGCGCATTGGCGTTATCGAGATGCTTTGGGATGTCGCCTATTCGGATGGCGTGCTCACCGGCGATGAAGACGGCCTTATCCGCCGGGTCGCCGGGTTGATCTATGTCTCGGATCGAGATCGTGGGGACGCGAAATTGCGGGTCAGGGAGCGATTGGGGCAAGATCTGATCCCGTAGCCCATCGACCTGCGGCACCACCGCTCAGACATAGCCGCGCCTTCTTATTTGCTGAGTTTGTCCTTCTCCAAGGCTTTCTTGACACCGGCAAAGCGCAGCGGCTTCGTCTTCGATTTTCGCTCGTCTTTGCGGGCCATCATGTCGAGATAAAGGCGCGTCGCCGGTCCCTTCCCGGATCGCCCCGAAACACCGTGTTTGCGCGACCCCATGCCGCCGCGACCCTTCTGCATGGCTACTGATCCGTGACAATCCACCAAAGTCAGCGGTCGAGGTCGGTGGCGGGCCACGACTGATCGCCATCCGTTTGAGGTTGTGCCTGAGCTATCGCAGTTTCGCTCGGCTCGTGCATGGCGGCAGCATCGGCGGTGTCTCGGTCAATCGGGTGCGATGTGCCCGCCAAGTTGCCACCGTGACTTTCGTTGTTGACGCGGAAATAGTGCTCCGCGTGCTGGTAGTAATTTTCGGCGGCGATCCGATCATCACGTCTCGCCGCTTCCTGCGCCAGCGTGAGGTAACGTTGGTACATCTGGAAGGCGCTTCCTCGGAGACGCTCGCCAGGGCCATGAGTGCTGAACGTCTGATTGTATTGTTGCCCTCGCGGCGGCTGATGGGATGGCCGGTTTGGATTAAAGCGACCGCGAGATCGCTGATCGGGGCCTGATCTCATAACGCCAGGATTGGAAGGTTCGCGCAGGAGGCCCTGTTTAGGGTTCCGCTATCGTCGTTGGCGGCCAACATTAAATGGGTTCCTTTTCGTAGGTTCGTAAATCGATCTTCCCGTGCTGTCGCAAAGGTCGAAGATCGTCGACGTCCTCTGAGATGCGTGAGTGCGATACACTGCCTCAGCTCGGCCTTCGCGGTCACATCATCAACTGCATAGATATCGCGCCGACGCCACAGCAACGGGGTGGGGTGGCCCGACTTACGACCCGGCTTAGAAAATGTAGACGACGCAACGAAAACGCCTATTCGAGAAAAAAGCGGAGGCCAGGATCAAAACGAAGGCACGTCATCTCTCCACGCAGAACGTTGACAAGTTGCGGCAGGGTGTCGAGGCGGAGAGGGTGGATGATGCCGCCGACAAAAGTGGCTTCCGGTTCATCGTAAAAGTAAGCGCCTGATCCATGCATGGTGCGGAACTTTAGCGCCCAGAACTGTCGACCGTGTCGGCCCGCTCGCTGTTCCCAAATCAAGACAGGGCCGCTGCTGTCGCATTTTATCGCGATAGCCACGACGATCATCAGTGGGAGGAAAAAAGCGATTAGCCCACAAGCGATAACCAGATCGCCGAACCGCTCAAACCATGGCCGCTCCGAATACGGCCACCACGCCCCCCCGACCATGGACGGTCCCTCCGGCATCAGTCGTTTTGACGTTGAACCGTATACGCCGATATCGTCGCTATGGTTGCTCAGGTATGCGTAAAAAATTTGCACTTTTTATGGCGAAACAATTCTTGCCAATTCTTCGTCGTCAGCCAACCAAGATACGAAGCATCTCCATATATTACTCAATTTAAGGTTGGCCGTCGAGGCGCTCTAATGCATTGATAATTAGGACATATCCTCCAATTATTGGCCGCTTTTACAATACGTTACTTTACAGATGTTAAATGATCGTTAGCCTTTATTTGCGCCCCCGGAACCAAAAACGGGAGGTCGAATGAGTAGATCTATCGACCGCGATACGACCCGGCAACGGGATAATCGGTTGCCTTGGTCGGTCTGCCTGCCAGTCATGATTATCTTGTCATTGACGAGTTGGATGCTGATCCTGCTTGCCGTCCGTTTCCTCTAAACCGACATCCCCGGATTCCCGGCCCATCGGGCGGGATTTTCCGGTCTCGGCGAGGCTTGCCGCAAAAGTATCGGCCCGCCCGTTGAGAGCCAAAACCGTCGCGGCGCTCGGCCTCGCGGGGTCGGAGTTAATTAGGTATTGGTGTGCATGGCCCGACGGGCGGCGCAGAGAGCGGAGAACATCGTAGAGGCGGGCGTCGGAAAAAGATTAGTGGCCGATCTGCCGCCCGACTGGCCAATGCAGGCCGGATGACCCGCCGGGTTAATATGGCTGACCCAGACCCTGCCCAGTAGTCAATTCCGTAAGGCCCGGCGGTGCTGCCGCGCCGCCCTGGGTAGGCGGCTCAACTCGGAGCGCGGTTGTAATCAAGCTGTAATAGGTTTCTGTTCTCGCGCCTGCCGGTGGAATCGGGCGGTTTGTTGGCACGTTCATGGGCGTGTTTGGTGGGTTCAGTCTGGGGGCGATGCTCGGTAAACACTCAGCCGGGCGGCAACCATCGGGCAGCAGCATCGGCGCTGTCCTCGGGCCGCGTGTTGAAAGCAATCGTGGCAGCCGGGGCCGCCCTGTGGACCGCGTGACGACCGCCTCGAACAGTGCAAGGCCCTGCGGAGGGAGGCGGACGCCAGCGCCGATTACGACACAGTCGCAGCTCGCGGAAGCCAAATGTCGTTCCACCGTCTGCCCCGCCGTTTCATCAGGACGGATCAGACAAACGTCGGCCTCCCATCCTCGGTCTGTCATCTGCTCCAGCGTTGCCGCGATACCGGCGCGTATCTTCTCAATGGTCATACCTGGAGGAAGGGCGGGATTGGAGAAGTCCACCGTTTCCGGGTCGTAGCCCACCAGCAAAACTCGCGGCATTACCCCTCCCGAAGTTTTTGAATTAGTGTCCCGCTTCCGAAGTTCGTTATTACACCAACCGCTTATCCCCTACGTTCACTGCAAGTGGCAGCCACTTCGGGGGCAGCACTAGCGTGGCTCTTGCGGAGTCACGATCCACCTCTGACTGGCCTATAGCAAGGATACCTTTGGATCGAACGCAGTCCATCGCTCGACCTGTGCTCGTCGGGGTGGCGGAACGTAAACGCCACGAAGTCGCGGGCGCGCTCGTCGTCATAGTCATGCGACAGCATCGTCAACGTTCCCTTCGGTCCCTTAGTATCAAGCGCGCTCATACTATTGATCAGCGGCACGCAGTCCTCTGTTTGCAGTCTCAGTATGCTGATGCCTCATGCCAGTGGCATGCCTCAGGAGCTGATGCTGGTGCCGTTGCGGTGTCTTTGGGTGCGCCCTGAAATGGTCATGTTATTGAAAGTGGCTGTTAAAAAGTCGCATTGTGCTTGACTGGTGCGCCTGATCAGTACGCGCGCGCGATATGGCGGTAGAGGGTCGATCCGAGGCCGGGATGAAAATATTATTCATTGGGCGTCAAAGGGCACATGCACCTGCACGAGCGGGTCGTGGAAGAGGTCGTGGCCGTCGAGGCATTGTTGCACGCGCCGGTCGGGCAGCTCATCCCAGCTCGGAGGATTGGATGCGGGAGTTTTCACCGCTCGCCGGGGGCGTTCCATACCCGGCCCCCATCGTCTATTGCTACTCGGCGCTCTATTAGGTGCAGTTGACTAGCGGTGCCTGATGATTGAGGGGTGCATTTGACTAGCGCCCGTGACTAGCGGCCCGTGACGACGTAAACCCGCTTTCTTCTATGGTCAAAATCTGACAACCTCAACGCAAAAGGAAATAAACTGCCTTTTATGCGTGAAATTTGGATGCTGTGCGCTGGGCGACGGTCGCTCGGCACTTCAAGGAGCGGAGGTGATGACGAACCCGAGTAAATTGCTGTTCGCATCGGGAGCGATCTTTGGGCTGGCTAGTTTGATTCCGCAATACGCTCATGCTGGACTGTTCGGCGCTGGAAACACGGTGCAGGCAATGTACCTCAACGGCACCGCTTTCCCCCTAGGATTGATCCCCGAGGGCGGAAGCATTTCTGACCCAACATTACTTGCCGCGCCGGTGAACTATCCGAACCAGAGCAACGACGGATTCGCCGTCGCCATCGCGGACACCCAGATCGTAATTACGAATTCAAGCAGCTCCCCGTTTTGCTTCGCGGACGTAGGCGTGGGAACCGCGTGCCCGGACGTGATCAACGGGTTTGACTTCAAGTTCACTGGTGAAAACATCCTTGGCGTGACAGCTAATTTTAGCTCGGCTCCCGACTTCCTGCCGGTTTCGGGTACCTTCCAGGGCCACACACATTTAGGTTTGGAACTGCTCAGCAACAACGAGATCCAGGTTGATGTCACTGGCGATGCCCCGCTTCTAAACGACAAGCTAATCCTGGACCTCTCCTTCACTGCGACCCCGCCGACCTCCGTGCCTGAACCCGGCACCCTAGTATTGCTGGGGACGGCGCTGGCGGGACTGATGGCGATGCGTCGCCGCAAATCCGTGTCGTAGCGACAAGCCCGAACACAGCTACACCCAACAGTACACCAAATTGCGTCCGCGCTGCGTTGGCCTGTTGCCGTAGTGCCGATGAGTTACAGCCATGAGAGCCTACCCAGCGGCTTACAGCTACTGGGGAGGCCATGGTCCGACCCGATCCTGATCGAACTGGCCTATGCCTACGAGCAGGCAACTCGACACCGCGTTGCGCCAACAAACGCGACCCCATCCTTGGCGCGCACCTCTTCCAGAGGTCCGCCCAGGGGGGATTGATACCGCCGAGCGATTGATGTTGACTCTGGACCGCGCGGCGAATGCCCAGCCGAGCGCATCGGCTTCCTCTGCGCCTATCCCTGGATCACAAAGGTCGCGTCATAACTCGCTGGTATGAGACCTGCGCCGCAACACACGTGGATGGCGGGGGTAGCGCCGATCCCCGCCATTCGTGGAGTAGTGATCGAGCCGCACGGAAGTCGAACCGGAGCAGACATCGAATGGGCTGTTCCAGTTGGCAAATCAAAGTGGGACGGGCTTTTCTCCCCACCGTGCGCCTACAGTGGCGCTCAAGGGGGAGAATTCATGAAGCGCCGCGAATTTTTAAGCCAACTCGCCGGAACAGTCGCACCGTGGCCGACCTTTGCATATGCGCAGCAAAATCAAGCTGCGAAGCGTATCGGCTTAATAGCCAATTTGCCGCTTCCGCCGGTCGAGAGATTTCGTGAAAAATTACTGAAGCTCGGCTGGGCCGAAGGTAAGAACCTCATCATCGAATATAGATACGGGGAGGGAAGAGATGACCGCTTCCCAGAATTTGCAGCCGAACTCGTCTCGATGCCGGTGGATGTCATCGTGGTTTGGGGGAATCCCGCAGCTTTGGCTGCTAAGCGCGCTACCACCACGATCCCGATTTTGATTGGTGTAGCGGGCGATGTCGTGAATACCGGCCTTATTTCTAATCTGTCTCGACCAGATGCAAACCTTACCGGATTTGTTGCACTAAACGCGGATTTGGAAAGCAAACGCTTGGAATTGCTCAAGGAGGCTATCCCAGGATTGTCGCGGGTCGTCGTACTCGCAAACCCGGGTAATCCGCTGGTCCGCGTCAACTTGGATAACGCGCGCAAAGCTGCGGAAAAGCTGGCAGTAAAAATCGAAGTTGTCGAAGCGAAACGTGTCACAGACGTTGATGGTGCCCTCGCCCAAATAAAGGAGTCACATCCAGATGCGGCGTTACTCGCTGCTGACACCCAATTGTTGAGCAAACGAAAGGAAATAGCGGATTTTATGGCCGAACAACGTATCCCTGCGATCTATCCGTTTAGAGAATACGCTAATGTTGGGGGCCTATTCATTTATGGAGCCAACCTTTCTATTTTGTTTGAACAAGCCGCAGATTATCTGGATAGGCTCTTAAAAGGCGAAAAAGTCGGTAATTTACCCGTTCAACAAGCGACTGTTTTCGAGTTAATCGTCAATTTGAAAACGGCATCAGCCATCGGGCTTACTGTTGCACCTACCATACTACTTCGCGCCGACGAGGTAATCGAATGATCTGGCGCGTTGTCGGCTAATGGCCCGACGCGCGAGCCGACGGCTAGGTCTCTTAGGCGGCACACCCTTCCGAATATGTCAGCGGCGATACGCGGACCGTTTTGGGGCTGTCAGCGGTCCTTGACTATAGGTATCGAGTTTCCGAATTGGGCCACGACCAGCTCGGTCGGCTGATGGAAGTTGCCGCCGGAGCCACGCAGGGCCGATGAGCGCGACCCCAGCACCGAGTGTCCTCGTATCGGGTCAGATAGCCGCCGTGTGCTTATTATTCGGGCCGCCGCAGCTTCTTGCGCCACCGCTTGGTGTAGGCCTTCTCGGCAATCGGCTTGGCCTGCCGCTCCGGCAGTGCCGCCTTCCAGGTCGCGTATTCGCTCGTGCGCCAGCCGACAATCTCGCGACCGCCGACGCCCGCGTTCAAGACGACCGGTTGCGGAAAATGGCCCTGCTTCCTTCTCCAAGGCTTTCTTGACACCGGCAAAGCGCAGCGGCTTCGTCTTCGATTTTCGCTCGTCTTTGCGGGCCATCATGTCGAGATAAAGGCGCGTCGCCGGTCCCTTCCCGGATCGCCCCGAAACACCGTGTTTGCGCGACCCCATGCCGCCGCGACCCTTCTGCATGGCTGCTGATCCCTGACGGACAGAACCGATCCGACTCTTTCGGAGGCCTCGGGCGCAAACCAGTCGTTGACCTCCTGCGCGACCGCGACGGCCTCTTCCAAGTTCATTCCACGTTCCTAGCTCGTCATCGGCTCGACCGCGACCGCAAATATACGGGCAAGGTCAGTGTGGGTCAGCCGCACCCGCCGCCATAGTAAAATCGCGGTCGTAGATCTTGCACCTCCTGGGTCGAAATCACGCGGGCAAGGGGCGTTGCCGACGGGCGAGCGGAGCCTAAATGATGGTCAAGGATCGAGGTGATGAATATGGCGAACCTAGATCGCCGCCGGGAATTGACCGGATGGTATTTGTCGTCGTGATGAATTCACCCGAGCAGGACGACGGAATGATCCGCGACTTCGACATCTGGCAAGCCACCAATTCGCTGATCCGCGAAACCGTCGAGCGACATCGGGCGACATGAATCTTCGCCGAGGATTCATGCGGCTTGGGATAGGCTTGGCGGTGCTATGGCTGGTGTTTTGGACATGCGCCTACATAATCAGTCCGCCGTCGTCAGAAAATGCACAACCACTGCCCCCGCCGCTCTCCCGAACGACGGACATCGTTCTCATCGCCGTTGCTATTCTAGGCATGCCCTGGATCGTTTCGGGTTTTCGGCCAAATTCGTGGTCGTAAGCTGGATCGTAGCGAAATCGGTCGAGGTCGACGGGAAAACGCTCGAAGCCCAACATCGGTCTTCCGGCTGGCGGCTTCGTTAGCCGCTGTCTCGCGATGTCGCGCTGCCATTCGCTTGTGTTGTCGCTGCCGGTGGCCGCGAAACCGAAGGACGGGCGTTGGTGGCAAAAATGCGGCTCCGACATGAGCAGCGTCATCCAGACCGATGTCACCAATGCCCCTCGATCTGCGCCTACCGATTCGAGCTTCGCTACCCGTCCGATGACTAGACGAAGGGGAGGACGATGGGCCGGAAGAATTCGGCGCTCCCTGCGGGTTCCTATAAGGTTTTGCGCGCCAAACGACCGAGGAGGCCCGGTTCGAGGCAGCCCGCCTTTGGGAGGCCCGCCACCCCGCCGATGCAATCGGTTATGCTGTCTGGCGAGGCGATTGGGGGTGCGTCGATACTACCGGATCAGCAGCGAGGCGTCGTCAAACTCACATTGGGCGTCGCTAGCATCCCCCACCTCAGCCCGAAACAGCTTAAGGAGCGCCGCATGGCGTGGAGCGTGAGACCGAAAACCGTCAGGGATATGCCCCTCACTGAAACGATGAGGGATATCCGCATTTGGCTCGACAGCGAGCGAATCGAGCCGGTCGAGTTCAAAGCGGTCGTCGGCAAAGTTGGCCTCGGGTTTGAAATCAGTTTTCGCGACGAACACGAGGCCGAGCGTTTTCAGGAGCGGTTTGCATCGCTGCTGCCGTGACCTTCGGGAGGCACGGGTTAGCCGTGAAAAAGACTGGCGCTGCCACGGGCGCGCTTACCGGCCACGCCGAAGTAGGAGGAACCAAGCGGCAAGCTTCCCCGCCCCTTCGCCGAGGCGGGGAACTACCCGCCTTGGGTTCGTCGGCGGGCATCGGCCACCGACAGCACGAAGATGGCGAAAGAAAACAGTAGGTGATGTCCGACTTAGTCCTGGTGCCGATCAGCACGTAGGCTTTGTCGGAAAGGCCGATCTAAAATGATCCCGTGTGTGTCCTCAGAATCGGAGAACCGTCTATGATTAGGCAGTCCATCTTCACCGCCAGCTTCGCCTTATTGCTGATTGCAGGCTCGGCGCAAGCTCAGGGACTAACCAAGCTCTGGAGCGAGCAAACACCGTTGACTACACAAGACCGGGAAGCCATCACCAGCACCGTCCAACAGCAAATTCATGGCAAGCCAGTCGGAACGGTCGCCACTTGGAACAACGCCAGCGAGGGACATTCTGGCACGGTGACGCTGCTCAGTAAGTCCACTCGCCAGACCATGCCCTGCGAGCGGATACAGTACGCCATGAGAGAGCCTCCGTCCGCACGGCGAAGCTATGTTTTTACCAGTTGCCAATTACCGGATGGCACCTGGAAGTTCGCGGAATGAATTTGGGGCACCGCGCCCAATATGACTGCGAATTCTCTAGAGCCGGGGACTAGGCCGCACGCGAGCCTAGCAAATATCGTCTGACAATCAAACTACGTAGAGCACTGTCATCGAGGCCACCGACGACCGTCAACAACGCCGCTGCCAAAACGTTCGCAGCGTCATCATGCATGCGCGGCGGGTGGTCAACGATGTCGCGACCGGTGCCTCGGGACGTGCGGCGTTCGAGCGATACTAACTGATTGATCGCCTGCGGGTGGTCCAGCAACCGCACCCTACGCGAGGACAGCAGACTCAAAAACTCGATGTAAATGTCACTCTTATTCTTCTCGCTGGGTTCGTATCGAATGCCATTGTCCGCCCACAATTGGTGGACGGAAAATGTCCACCAAAAATAGTCGCGGTCCCGGCAGACCACCCAGCCCGAAGTCACGGACGGAGCGCGAGAAGGAAAAGAAACAGCGGTACCGGAAGAAAAAGCTCCGCAAGCAGCAGTTACTCGAAACCGCCAGCAAGGATAAGGCCAGTCGGCGGCGGTCACCGCTCCGAGTCGGGAACGATTTCTGGCGCACCGAACCCGCTCTTGCCGCCGCGCTCATCCAGTATGTGTTACCGACTCTGCCGCAGGGTGTGGTCTGGGAGTGCGGCGCGGGCGATGGCATGCTGGTCGATGCACTAGAGGCCGCCGGTCGGGAGGTGATCGCCACCGACATCGAGCCGCAGCGGCGCGGGATTGCGCGGCTCGATTTCCTCAACGATCCGCCTTCGGCGACAACACGCGGAGCGGTGCTGATCACCAACCCGCCGTTTGGCCGCTCCGGGCTACTCGATCCGTTTCTCCGGCGCGCCATGTCGTTACTCGACGATGGCCATCTGTCGGCGGTCGTATTTCTCCAGCGCGCCAACTCGGTCGCCACGGTGAACCGGTTGGGGGTCTTCAACCGGGCGGCAGACGAGTGGACTTGCTGTTGGCGGGCGCGCTGGATACCCGACACCAAGGGAAGCCCGCGCTGGTGGTTCCACTGGATCGTCTGGCGGCAGGGCGAGACGGGGCCGCCGGTCAACCGGCGGATCACCCAGAAAGGGCTGGACCTTCGGCTGGCTCTCCCAAGGGCACCCCATAAGCATCGTGTGATGATGCTCGAAGACCCCGGCATCGACACTGATGAGGCGGCGGGCAGCAACGACCGTGCGGCAGCCCCAGGACGCCACGAAGCGGGTGCTCCCGATACCGCGACCTAGCTCGAAGCCTTCGCACGCACCACGGGCCGCCAGTGGGCACGGCTAGGCTGTAGGTTCCGCCTCGGCTTCCTTGTCGGCGAGTTCTTCGATCCGCTGGCGGATGCGTTGGGTCAGCCCGCTACCGGCACCTTGTTGGAACCCCTCTACCGCGTCGAGGCTCTCGCGGTTGTCCTGCAACAACCAGTCGAGTTCGCGGAGCGACAGTTCGGCGATGCGGACTTTCACCAGCCTTGCCCAGGCGGCAAAGTCGGGTTGCCCATAAGCCGATGGTACCGGCACTTCGTAGCTGTCACGGCTGACGGCGTGGATGATCTCGACCGTCTCGCCATCGGGGCGCACGACCGTTGCGGCAGCCGGGGCGACCAGACCCTCAAGCTGCCGCCGCTCGGCGCGTTCCCAGGCGAGGTCATTTTTCAGCCGGGCAATCTCGCGGTCGCGCTCGGCAAGCTCCGCGCTGAGTGTCAGGAGTTCCTGATCACGCGCATCGAGCCGCGATTGCAACTCGCCGACAATCAGTTCGAGGTCTTCGCGGGTGGCCTCGCCGAGTGGTCGCAGCAGGATGACACGCGGTGCGGGACGCGGGCGCTTGACGGTGGATCGCTTGGAAGCACGCGCCGGGTGGCGTTTCTCAAAGTGCTCCCGTACCCGGGTCGGGTGATTGACGCGGTCCTGGCGCTTCTGTGGCAGGGTCTGGAGCCAGTCTTTGACCGGTTCCTGGTTCTCGAAGAGCCAGATGGCGTCATTGCGGGTCTTGCGGTCGATACGCGCCAGTTCCGGGTAAGGGTGGATCAGTAGGCTGTAGGCGGCGGCGTAACGCCTGCCGGACGGCTCGTTACTATTGGAGCGGTGCATCGCGCCAAGCTGGAGGGTCTTCCAGGCGGCACCGGACGCGATCCAGTGATCCAGCGACTTGCGGACCTGGATCAGTGCGGCCTCGCCGCACCGCAGCACCTCGGTGGCCACCTCGCTGAAGCTATCACCGAGATCGACCTCTAGCGTTGGACTATCCCACGCTACAAGCCCACGCTCTGGGCGATCCTTCGTCATGGGTCAGCATCCTTTCAGATGCCGCCCCCCAGCGTTCCGAACCCGTGCCTTTCATAGCCGAAACCGGCCCGCAATGGCCAGCACGGCGTAATGTCCAGCACGACGTAATGTGGGCCTTGCGGTGGGTGACTGCCGGGCTAGGGTGTCTCCACCGTCGCGCTATGCGAAATTTGCAGGTTACTATCCCAGATACTACCCCATTCTGGTCGAGCCACCGACAGCGACGGGAACCCATTGTAATCGCTAGAACATCCGGTTCGATCAGTAACATGGCCGGACCTATCGCGAAATGCTGACCCAGATGGCCAAGCAGAGCGGCATCGAGACGCCGACGGCGGATGATCTGGTTCGGCTCGACCGCGCCCGCACGGGCAAGAAGTTGTCGAACGAAGATTGGGTGAGCAAGACCGATCCACAGGCCAAGATCGCCAAGCTGAAAGACGGTCGCACCCATCTCGCCTACAAGCCCGAGCACGCGGTCGATCTCGACACCGGCATCATCGTCGCGGCGGTGCTACATCCTGCCGACCAAGGTGACACAACGACGATCGAGGGCACGCTGACGGCGGTGGAGAACAACCTGGCGCCGATGAGCGCCGCACCGACCAAGCAAAAGCCGAGCGAACTCGTCGCGGACAAAGGGTATCACTCGCGTGCGGTCTTGAAGACCCTCGACGCTGGGGGGTGGAAGACGCGCATCGCCAAGCCCAAGCAGTCGGGCC
>CAVZUA010000020.1:0-92429 GCA_963778385.1 uncultured Alphaproteobacteria bacterium
AACAGCCTGTTGAAGCGGACGGTTGAGGGAGATGGCGCGCCGGTAAACCCTCAGGTAATCCTCAGCCATTCGCCGCGCAGTGAAACGCTTTTCGAATGTACGTCTGATTTGGGAACGATCGAGGCGGCGCAGCATGTTGATCGCCCTGGCCGCAGGTTCTTCACCGTCGACAATGAACCCGGTCACTCCATCCTCGATGACCTCCGGCACCGAGCCGTTAGGATAGGCGACGATACGCTCCGTTCCTCCGTAAAGCTTGGGCGGAACGGCTTCGACTAGCGGTGATACTTGTGCGATTTTCATCGTGGCCCCGACTTCGCGCTCAACACGCGCGATCGACGACCTTGTTCGAACCACGCTCTTACCTCGTTGGCTGACTTCGATCGGAAGAGCGCTTCCGCTGCGCCTCGTGCCGCGGCGGCTGCTCTTCTATCGTCAGTACTCGGGTAAGACTTGGCGAGTGCCGCTTGGGTCTCTCGGCTTTTGCAGCACGTTCATTGGTGTCTCGCGTTCTTATGCTTGGTTGGGATAGCGCTGCACCCCGCAAAGATCGATCCTGCCGGGTGCAGCGCGGATATCGTGGGATTTCGGAGGCCAAGCAGTCAATCGCGCACCTCGTGTCCGCCTTCAGACTATGTGAAACATCCAAAGAACGAGGACGACCGACAAGGGAACACCCAGAAACCAGAGTAATATAGGCATAAAAGATCACCCCAGAAATGTTTCAGATTCTCCGCAAACAGTAAAATAGACGTGCGAGTTCATGTAAAATGCTGTAATATTTTTTAACCGTGACGTTACAAGAGAGCGATCTTGATACAAATCTTCCTCTCCTGACCGCGACAATGCGAATGGACGAACGCTCTCACCCTCGTGATCCGACCTCGGACAGCGCCGAGGATCGTCCCCCACCGGCAGTTAGGTAAATCAGTGGCAACGGCGACGTGCGCTCCACAGCCGGCCTTCGGCGCTCGGGCTCGCTCCTGCCGAGGTGATCCGGGCGGCGACGGTGTGGAGCGTCTACCGGCGTACTGGCATTTCACGGTAAGACGTTGTTCTCCGATGGACATCTTGATCCACAGCCTTCTCGAAGGCGCGACGCGAGCGACCGGGAAGAAGTTCGAGAAGGCGATGGCCGACATATATTCCAGGGCGGTATCCGAGTGTGACTACCGTCCGTCGTTCTTCCTGCAGATGCTCAAAGATCGGGGATCGCTCGGTACAGCAAATGCTCTGCTCGCGGGGAAGCCTTCCGACGGTTTTGGTGAAGTTCGGCAACTGGGCCGCCTCGATCTGAGCGTCGAAGCGCTCGTAATCCAGGAGGACTGGTGTTCAATGACGACCAACTCGCAACTGCTCGCAAGCGTCTGAAGGACGCTGGCTTCAGGGCCGGATCAGCAGGGGTAATACCGCGGATGCTCGTAGGCACGGCGAACGGGAACGGACGTCGAGAGAGTACGGGGAGGGGGTAGGCGGCCAATCGACCTTGCGGTGACTGCGCGACACTGCAGACCCCCTCCCCCTATATTTCTGAAACGTCCGTTCCCGTCCCACGTGCCAGGGGTAGCCGCTGCGGCAGTCGCACCACCTATTTGTTGAGCCCGACTACCAGCGTCGGCGCGATAGCCTTGATGAGTTGTTTTCGCTGTCGTTGCGGCAGCTTCGCGTCGCGCCGCACCCGGCGCACGAGCCCCGACAGTCCCTCCTCGGTTTCGAAGAGCGTGGTCCAGCGCATGATCTCCTCAATCGCCTGGCGTGAGTTGTAGCGGTCGTCGAACTCGATCTCCGGCAGTTTGGTCGAGCGGCGGACGGTCAGGTGGCCGTCGGTGCCGAGCGCGAGAACGGCGCGGGCGAGGTCGACGGCATGGCGGACGGCGGGGGTCGAAGCGGGTCCGGATGCGGAGGTCGCCGGAGGCGAAGCTGAGGTCGATAATCATGATCCGCGGACACGAAAAAGTTCCCGGGAATCAAATCATCGCAATGGTATGGGGCACAATTATCCAAGATGTGGCGATAGGAACGATCAAGCCGGGCGTTCCTCCGTTGGCGCGCAGCGTGAGCCTTTGACGACACAACGGGCGATAGGTAGCTTACCGACGGTGTCGATCCACTATCTCGATAAAAAAGACCTAATACGCAACGAACTCACAGCGCTCGCGAAAGAAGTGCCGCTGCGTTGCCTTACTTATGGCGAGTTCGGGGCCCGTGTTGGCATCCCGGCCCGTGGCCCGTGGAAGAAAATACTTGACCTGATTGCAAGCGAGGAATTAACCGCCGATAGACCCGATATCACCTTCTTGGTCATTAACAGCAAGACCGGATACCCAGGCCAAATTGACTTTGAACCGGCGTCGCCACCGAGCCAGGCACAGAGAAGGTCCTTCGAGGCGATGCTAAAACGGATCGCGGCTCATTACGGCGCGAAATAGCGCAAATACCGCTTTGGCCCTCGGACGAGCCCGGAGAGCCTGTGATTGTGCACTTCCAACTCGATCTGGTCGGTGAAAGCCTCGCGAGGCCATCTGCTACGTCGCCGGCCTTGGTGTGGCTTCTGGTGGCCGCTCGCACACCCGTGTGCGGTTGCCGAAGAGAAACTCGTCGGGCCGCATCCGCAGATCGATATATTCGGCATCCACCTGGAACCGCGCACATTGGGCGACCAGTGCCTCGACGGCGGGGTCTATCCTCGATGTGATCACTAATTGTCAATCGGCGTCCAAGTTTGACCCTGGATCGGCGTCCAATGTTCCCTACTCTCGGCGCTGGCTAGGGCTTGTCCCGGTAGCGAACAGGAGGGACCCGCGCGGAGCGGAGTGACCGCCACGAGTTTGACGCAGCGCAGCGCGGGAGGTACCTGTTTGCCCACCGGGGCAAGCCCAGGGGGTGGGGTCCGGGGCGGGGGATTTCGTAACGATCAGGCGCGGTGCTTGAAGCGCCAGCTCTCGTTTCCGGTCTCGATGATCTCACAGTGATGGGTCAGTCGGTCGAGCAGCGCGGTGGTCATCTTGGCGTCGCCGAAGACGCTCGGCCACTCGCCGAAGGCCAGGTTGGTGGTGACGACGGGAAGTGGCGCCCGTAGAGCCGGCTGATCAGGTGGAAGAGCAGCTGACCGCCGGTCTGGGCGAACGGCAGGTAGCCGAGCTCATCGAGCACGACGAAGTCGAGGCGGGTCAGATAATCGGCGAGCCGGCCCTGGCGGCCGGCGCGGGCCTCGCTTTCCAGCCGGTTGACGAGGTCGACGACGGTGTAGAAGCGGCCGCGCGCACCGCCGCGAATGCAGGCGCGAGCAATGGCGATGGCAAGATGGCTTTTGCCGGTCCCGGTGCCGCCGATCAGCACGGCGTTGCGCTGCTCGGCGATGAAAGCGCCGGTCGCCAGGTCGCGGACGAGCGACTTATTCACCGGCGTGCCGGTAAAGTCGAAGTTGTCGATGTCTTTGGCCAGCGGCAGCTTGGCGATGGTGGAGCTGGTACTTGATCGAGCGGGCCTGCTTCTCGGCGATCTCGGCGCTGAGCAGGCTGGCGACGATGCGCGGCGGCTCGTGCCGGCGCTTGATGCCGGTCGCCATCACCTCGTCGTAGGCCGCCCGCATGCCGTAAAGCTTGAGCGTGGCCATCAGCTCGAGAACCTCGGTGCGTTCCATCAGGACGCTCTCCGCAGCCGGTCATAGCGGGCGCAATCAGCGATCGGCGCGTGGTGCAGCCGCAATGCTTCCGGGGTCAGGATTGTCGCCGCCGGCCCCGGGTCCCGCCGGCGGGCCAGGATGTTGAGGACGACATCGGCCGAATGAACCCCGTCGCCGAGCGCCTCGCCGCAAGCGGCCTCGACCGCGGCCAGGCCGTCGGTCAGCACCGCGGCGAGAACCTTCACCATCTGGCGGTCGCCGTCGTCCGAGCCCTTCAGCTTGCGCCGAACCCTGCTCCAGGCTGGCCGGCAATAGCCAGTCCTTGAATGTGTCTCCGTTGCGCAGCGCGCCGGGCTTGCGAGCAAGCACCGGCACATAATGCCAGGGGTCGTAGATCGTCTCGCCGCGCCCGAAGCAGCGGCGGTGCTCGCCGACGATCGCGCCATCCTGGCGGATGACGATGCGGTCGGCGTAGGCCTGGATCTCGACCGGCCGGCCTATCTCATGCGAGCTGACCGAGTATCTGTTGTTGTCGAAGCGAACGAGGCAGGTCTTGGAGACCGAGGCCTGGGTCGCGTGGAACCCGTCGAAAGCGCCGCCGATCGGTACCAGCTGTGCGCGCTCGGCCTCGAACATCGACCAGATCGTGCGGTCGATAAGCTCGGGATGCTTGTGCACCCTGGCGTAGGCGACGCAGCGGTCGAGCAGCCAGGCGTTCAGCTCCTCATAGCTCGCCACCCGCAGCCGCGGCGTGAAGAAGCGCTCGCGCACCAGCCCTACCTGGTTCTTGACCTGGCCCTTCTCCCAGCCCGAGGCCGGCGTACAGGCGACCGGATCGACCAGGTAATGCCCACACATCCGCGCGAAGCGGCGGTTGTATTGGCGGTCCTTGCCGATGAACACGGTCTCTACCGCCGTCTTCATGTTGTCGTAGATGCCGCGTGTGCAGGTGCCCTTGAAGAAGGCGAAGGCCCGGTTGTGCGCGTCGAACACCATCTCCTGGGTCTCGCGCGGATAGGCCCGCACAAACAGCATCCGGCTGTGGCACAGCCGGACATGCGCCACCTTCACGGTCACCGTCGTGCCGTTGATCAGCACGATCTCGTGCGACCAGTCGAACTGGTAGGCCTCACCCGGCGCAAAGCTCAACCGCACATAGGCCTCCGCCATCGCCGCGCCCCGTTCGACCCGCCACTTCTTGGCGTAACGCCGAACCGCGTCGTAGCTGCCCTGATAGCCCAGCCCGCGCAGCTCCTCGAACACCCGGATCAGCGTCAGCCGCTCGCGCGCCGACTTCCCCTCGTTCGCCAGCAGCATCCGGTCCAGATCGTCGTGCCAGGCTCCCAGCTTCGGCCGCGGCTGCACGAACCGCTGGTATCGAAAGAGGTCGCGCCCGATCGCAGTATCTTGCGCACCGTGTTCCGCGACACCTTCAGCGCGCGAACGATCTCCTTGATCGACCTACCTTTAACAAGGTGCTCCCGCCTGATCCGACCGATCGTCTCCACAACCAACATCCCCCGCCACCCGCTCGCATCCCCAGCGGGTCAACCTGCGCCTCACTGCGCAAAGGGGGGTCAATATTGGACGCCGATTACCCCTCAACAGGGGTCAATCTTCCACGCCGGATCACACACTAATTCCTCGGCGCATTGGGCGACAGCGCGATTGACGCGTTCAACTCCACGCAGCGGGACCGTGGCGCGACGGACCGAGCCTCTCGGCGAGCGGGTGAAATCGGGCTCGTCGCGTGGAGCACGTGGGTCCATCAGCCCGTAGATGCAAAGACGCGACGTCACCGGAAGGTATCTTGGCAGTCCACCTTCACCGCCGCGCCACGGGCCGGGGTCATCGAACGCCACAGGATTGTCGCTCGTAATAAAGTCGACTTCGCTGTCGCTTTGCAGGACGATCCAGTCGGCGTTGTAGAGTTGCCACGCGTGATGCGAGAGGTGTGCCGCGTCATCGCGCGAATGGCGTCTCGCTCGGCCTCGATCCGGTAATGCCCTGCATCGAACGCGGCGAGCATCGCCTTGAGTTTTGGATCGGGCTTGCCGACCCGCGTCGTCAGGACATCGTGCGCACGAACGGTGCGCATGGTGTCGTACTCTTAAATCTTCGCCCCGACGCGCGTCCAGGCAGGCGTGCACACCATAAGGTTCGCCCAATATCCCGCAACGGCCAACTTGACGGAGGGGACTTCGACACCATCGACGAGGTCGACGATAGCGCGATCCCACGCAGGCTCGAATATCTTGCGATAGCCGCCGAGCAGTGCCTCGTCCCTGCGGAAATCCCGCACGAGGTCGCCGTCCCACTCGTGGCAAATATCCCTTGGGTGGCAAGGAAAGCTCAGGCCGTCTGACTTACGATAAGCGCGCAGTTTCCCGTCGTTACCGGCGAAATGCTTTAGGCAGGTTTGCGCAACAAAATGATCACGGGCCATATTAGGGGGCTATCTGGGGAAGGCCGGGCGCAAGATATTGTGCTATGCAGGAAAATGCAATGCTTTAACGTGTGGCCCTCCGCCTCCGCACCCATCACCGCCCAACGGGAAAAATCGATTTGCGTGAGAGGGGTAACTGCTGGCGCAACGACCGGCCGCCCACAAGCCGATCGTAACCGCAGGGTTGAAATGCCCGCCCGACACATGGCCGACCGCATAGGCCATGGTCAGCACGGTCAGGCCGAAGGCGAACGCGACACCGAGCAAGCCGATCCCGAGATTGGGAAACCCGGCGGCGAGCACGGCAGCGCCGCACCCGCCGAACACCAGCCAAAACGTCCCGAAGAACTCGGCGGCAATCCGACGCCCGATGTCGCTGTCCATGGTTCTCTCCCCGCGCTGGCGTATCGCAACGGTTGAATTGGCCGCGACAATCTACCAGGAATGACCGCGGCGAAGGGAGGTCTATAGGCCGGAGCCGAAGCCGTCCCATCATCGGCCCACCAGATCTCTGCCGATTGCACGCTTCGTAACTCGTAGCCCGAGGGTCATATCGGCCGCTTTGGGGTCGCGGCGGCATAGGGCGAACCGGTCAAAGCCCACAGTTCGGGTAATTTGGGTATGGGCAAGATGGAGCTGCCGGGGCCGTCGTGTTGGCAGCGGCAGCACCGACTACCGCTCCTACTGCGACGCCGGCGGCGACGCCACCCCAACCTGATCCACCATAACCCGTGCCGGAGACGTTGACGTTTCGGTTGACGTTGACATTGCCGGTGTTGATGTTCCCGCGGTTGACGTTGCTGCTGTTGACGTTAGCGCGGTTACCCCCGGATACCCCACTCCAACTTCCTCCGCCTCGGCTAGCCCCGCCGCCGGCATTCCCGCCGCCACTGCGCGCCCCGCCACCGCCGCCACCGCCCCGACCACCGCCGCCGCCGCGCACGAGCACCAGCGGCGCATCTATCCTCTCCGCTGGCGCTACAGCGATAATGCGCGTCATAGCGCCATTCGACAGAGCTGGGGCGGCCGGCGCCGGTGTAGCCATCAACCCGATCAAGGCGATCGGCGCCATGTAGAGCCGACATTAAGTCATCGGTGCGGCCTCCCTCGGTTCATTGGGCTTGAATTTCTTCCACCTTAACGACTGTGGGGGCAGGTGGAGATTTGCTAACGCATGATCAGCGCCCAAACACCTGGTATCCAGATGAATTGTGGGGCGGACCATCTTTCTCCACCTGGCCAGCCCGTCATTAGCGAGCCGATCGACCCGGTGCGTCTGGCCGAGCAGCTGCGCGAGCGGCTCGACCAGGTCGAGCAGCAGGCCGAATTTGCGCTGCTGGCCGAGCGGATCGCTGAAGCCCAATCGAACATAGCCTGTTGTTCGGAGGTAGATGGTCGCCTCGTGCGGGCCTTCGTAGATAGTCTCGGGCGGCATTGCTGGATTACGGGCTGTCTTGGAACTGCCGTACCCCTTCGCGCGGCCATTCCAGACTGCTTACGGTACTGCTCTCGGCGGATCAGCCACATTTGGCCTTTTCCTCCATGGCGCACCGAAAACCCGGTCACCACCGTCGCATCTCTACGTAGGCCTCATTAAACGCGCTGGCGACAGTCCGGTTGGGCTCGGCTTCGCAATAACTGAGCGCGACGCTGATGATGCTGGGGACCATCCCGACATTGATCGCGCCGGAGCCGAAGCGCCGCACCGAATAGCCGACGTAGAACATCGACGCATCCTGGCGATCGTCGGGCTGCAGCGCCAGCAACGCGCCGCACCGCGCTCCCTGAATGCTGACGAAATGGTTGACCGGAGCTGGCGCCGGCGCCGGCGCCGCGGCGGGGGCGGGAGCTGCGGGGGCCGGGACTGCCGCAGGTTGCGGAGGCGGTGGCGGCGCACAGGCGAACAGCAGTCCGGTCACCAGTAAAACGGCAGGTTTCTTATTCATCGCGCTGCTCCCGTTAGAAGAAAAAAGTTCTTCTCAACGCCCGCGCGGTCAGTCGTCCGCTTGGATGGAGCGCGCGGTTTAAAGCATCTTGCAAGGCGCCCGCGCCCGCCGCAAGCTTCTCGCGCCGCGGGGCCTGGATTTAAGGAGGCCGAGCGATGACAAAGTATCTGCTCTGCATAGTGCCGATCACCCTGGTGACAGCCACGGAAGCGCCCGCCGCACCGGTCGCGGCCACTGGTGGCCCTGATCCTCACGCGGCGTACGGCGAGCGCGTCGATGCCTGACCACTATCGGCGCTACGCCGAGATCGGCTCGATAAGCGACGGATCATTGTTCCTCACGTTCCCGACGCGCGCGCTCACCGGCCAGCACGTCATGTCTTCCGCCGGGTAAGGCCGCAGCACCGCCTTTAACTGTTCCGGCTCCGCAGCGTCCTCCCCGATCCACAGCGGCCACGCCGACGACGGCAGGATCACCGGCATTCGGTTGTGGATCGGCGCGCACAGCTCGTTCGGCATGGTGGTGACGATCGTGAAGCTCCGCACCCACTCGCCCGCCGGTGACTTCCAGTTCTCCCACAGCCCGGCCAGGGCCATGATGTCGCGATCGGCTAGTGCGATGGCGTAGGGCTGCTTTTCCGTCGGCCCCAGCTTCTTCCATTCATAAAAAGCCTCGATTGGCACCAGGCACCGGCGCTTGGCAAACGCCGCTTTGAATGCCGGCTTGGTGTCGACTGTCTCCGCCATCGCGTTGATGTTCGCGAAGCTGACTTTAACGTCCTTCGCCCAATAAGGGACCAAGCCCCATCGCATCAGGTCGAGCGTGCGCGCCGCGGTCTTCGGGTTGTAGCGGACGATCGGCAGGCCGTCGGTGGGCGCGACATTCCAGCTCGGCGCGTAGTTCGGCGCCGGGTAGTCGTCCGGGATATTGAACGTCGTCTTGAGCTGGCTGAAATCGCCCTCAAGCTTCACCCGACCGCACATGCCTGGCCCTCCGCTCAATAGCGATCATGCCTCAAATTCGGGCTTGACGCCAACAACGGTGTTTCTCTTACGTTCTCATTGGTCACGACGTATGGATGCGTGAGCGGCCCGGCGATCCGCGGCTGTGGCGGTTGTTCGACCTGGCCCGCGACGAAACGATCGTCATCCGGTGTCCGTGCGAGCACGGCAACGTGTCATTCGGTCCAGGCGAGTTGCAACGCCGGCGCCGCGTCCCCTCCGACACGCTGATCTACGACCTGCAATGCCGGATGCGCCGCCAACGTTGCGGCCGGACGCAGGGCTTTACGATTACCGTGCTGCGGCTCAGAACCGATCGGAGCCAGCTTAGCGGCGAGCGGACCACGGAGACCGTGATCGTCTCCCGCAGCGACTAGCGACGCACCCGATTGCCGCCGCGCGACCGCATCGGCGCTTTCGGCAAGGGCGGCCGCTCCACCGGCCGCGGCGATGACACGGTTCCGGTGAGCTTCGCCAGCGCCGAGTGGAAGGGTTGGAGACGCGGCGCGTAATGATAGCCGTCGCCTTCAATGTATCTGCGCAGCGCGACGATCACTGCCTCGCGCTCTTCTTCGGTGAGATCATCCATGGACCGGCGGCGACCTCGCTGCGGCTATCGGTCATCGCGATATAGAGACAGGGGCGGCGCAGAGCGGCGAAAAGCCCCGCCGAGTTCGACCGGGTTGAGTGATCGCCTCGACCTGACCGACGAGAAAGCCTGCGCAAGTCGCGCACCCTGTTCTCGAACTCATAGCGGGGGCCCGTTCCGACTCGCGCCCCGCATTGGTCAGGGATTGACGGGATGCTGCGGCGGGAGCAGTCCCATGATGCGAACTTCGCGAGCGCCGGGAGACTGCAATTCGGGCCGAACGCAGCGAGCAGCTTGTCGAGCCTATAGAGGCGGTGGCGGTCGCACTTGGCGCAGTCGATCTCGAGCATGCGGATGCCGTGCCGCCGGCAATCGTCGAGCGTGATGGCGCCGTTGTTGGGCATCGCCTACCTCAGCTATGCCGCTATGCCTCTTCCCGCTAAATGTGCAATGCGGCGTAGTCCTCAAGGGGCCGTTAACTGCGCGCCGCCTTAACTCCCAGCGGCATGGAACGATATCCCGACGCAGGCTCACTATGTCCGCTGTGATACAGACGTAAGCTAGGTTTAAGGTCTACGATGCTTCGATCACCGGTCGCAGCATCGGCTCCGGTGGCTGAGAGACAGGCATGCTCCCGCCGAATGTAGGGAGCACGGTCATGCGCTCGACCATCGAGATACGAGTCTCCCAAGCCAATTTTGCCGAGACACTCAACGCCATGCGCGAATGGTTGGATCGTGCGAGATGCCATCCCTCACGGTTCAGCCATGTGAGCGGCGAAGATGGAAAACGTCGTTATCAGCATCAGTTTCCCTAATGCTGACGATCCTCAGCTCAATGATTTTCAGCAGCAATTCGGTCAGGCGCTCTAATTGCCACCGCTGATGTTCGGCCCGCCTTCCGTCGCGCCAAACCGAGCAGCCGATCAAGAAGGCGACCACGACGACGATCGCCAGGACCGTGAGTGTTTGGCAGGCGGGACGCACAGGTTCGTTCAGTCGGCGGCGGTTTCCCTCAACACTTCGCCAGCTGGTCGCGGACCTTTTCCAGCCTGAGGATCACCATAAGCGCCGCCTCGCAAAAGCACCGGCGGCGGCAAGTCCGTCCGCCGGTCACTGTTCGTTACCGAACATTTACCCAACTCTTCTTGCAGCCGCTTCGCGCTCCCCGGTATATGACAATCGTATGACGCCGACCGAACGAGCGACCTCCCAAGCAGCCGATCTCCGGCAAATGGCCTTGCTTTGCAGGCGGATGGCGAGTGTCCCCACGGCGGGAGGCCGTCATGAGGACCGGGTCCTACTTGCCATGGCCGATCAGCTAGAGCGGGAGGCTGCAGAGATTGAGAGCCAACCCGTCCTGAAGCGGTTGGCGTCTTGAGCACTGCGAAAGCCGATCGTGAACGTATAGCCAGCAGCATCTGCCCCTGTCGCGAAGACCGCTGGCTGGATTTTCTCGCCGTCGAGCCATATGCGCAGCCTGCGCATGGCCTCGCCTAATTCGTCACTCGCGGACAGCCGCACAACTGCCGTGAGAGGATCGCGGTCGGACATTCGTCCTCTGGGACATGGGAAGGTCGCTTAGGCAACGGCGGCGGGCGCCGCTCGTTCCGGTGCCGAACACATAGGTTTACAGGCCAGCAAACGGCCTTCGGCGATATGCGCAGTGCGGCGACCCACCCGACATACCGGACCCACCGGTTTCGATGGGAATGGCGCTGCTGGCAGTGCCCGCCAGCCCCCATGACCAAAACGCCGCCCGCGTCGCTCCCGCAGCGTTACGTCCGGCCGAGCGGGATGCCGGTCAGGCGTAGAGGATTTGTTCCTTTTGGCTAAACCCAATTCGCCATCAGGTGTAAAAACGCGGGCACCCTTGCTGCTGTGGAGAATCTGCGGCGTGACGGCCCGTCGACGGCCAGCTGATCATATGCGCTTCCGGGAAACTCGCGGCTCAGCTGGCCAAACTCGGCGAGTGCTTCGAGCGGGTAGCTATCTAGCTAAGCGAATGGCGACTGACGAAGCTTTGCTTTTATTTGCTCGCGAGCGCCTGACCGAACATGGGCGATACCGCTGCGGCGTCGTAGGGTAATTCAATAAGCGTCTCCGCGTCCCAGCAACTCTTCCCCTCTGCAGAGAGGAAATCGCCATCGTAGACATGCAGCGCGTATGAGAGCTTGTCCAACGGGTTGGTGACCGAATGAATGATGTCGCGCCCCAGCACCGTGACTTCACCGTCGCGAAGCGAGGCTGCACCTGCCGCCCTCCACTCGCCCCTTTGCACCGTCGGGCAGCCGTCGCCAGTAAATGTTGTCTTCCCCGCCACCGTACATACCGATGATGGCGCGGTGATGGTGGTTGTGCGGCAGGGTCCATTGCCGGCAGCCCCATACAACGTTAAGGATGGTTAGGTCGGGGGTACGCACCAAGATGTCGGCGAATGCACTCGTCTGTTCGCCAAGTGCGGCGATGATTTCGCCCGGTTCGGAGACCGCACGGCAAAGGACCTCGCGAATTGCATCACTTCCGCGTTCCGCAAGAGCGGCACGACAATCGGCGGCAAAGCGTTCGATATCGAACATTAATATTCTCCCTGCCTTCTTTGCTTAGGCACCGACGACGGCCGGGTTACCGCCAATTAGCTGGCCTCGCCGGTCCGAGCGGCGACACTGAGAGCGCGTATCTGGATGGCGGCGTTCTTCAACTCATCGTCGCGCAGCTTCGATGCCACGTCGTCCTCTTCGGCGAGGGCAAGAAGTCCCCGGAACCGAAGCGGCTTTTCAAAAAATGCCATGGTGGCATCGAGCGGCCTCCACCCCTCTGCGACCGGAAGTGGGATCTGTTCGGCGAGACCCGGGCGGATGTGATAGTGGGCGCCCATACTGAATGGGTCGAAACGCAGTGCCTGCTCCCGCTTGCCGGCCACGGCAACCACGATAGAGGGCCGTTCGATCTGGTCCGGCTCCCTGCCACCGGGCTGTCGGTTGGGATGGAACAGTACTTCTAGGTATGGCCCGGCATCGATGTGGTGCCAGCCTGCCCGGTCCTCGGGCATCGTCTGCTGCGAGCGGAATCCTTGCATCATGCACTCCCTTTTAAATCCAATTTGGAACGGGGCGCTCCCTCTTCCTAACGGGTTGGAAAGAGGATGTCGAGGTCGCGGATTTTGGCGATTGGCCGGCCGCGAGCGGGTCTCGGATACTGGACTGATCAGCGTTTTATGTGGCTGTTATTGAGCCGTTTTGACGGATTGGTTAGCGGCTTGGCTCGACGAAAGCCGCGAGTTTTGCAAGTGCCATTCAGGAGCCGGCCTCATTGTCGGCGGTCGAAACGCCGCGTGGTCCATCTCGATCAGCTCAGAGCTCTTTGGCTTACTCGGCCCCATCGACTGGTCAGCGGTCGACGCGCGGTTGCGCCACTTGGCAACCGTCTTGGCATTCAAGTCGTAGCGGGCGACCAGGGCGCGGGTGCTCTCTTTCGACGCTTGGAGCTCGGCTCGAACACGCGGCGTCCTGCGGGGCGCGCCGTGAAGACCTGTTGCCAAAGTGCATCCTCCCCCTGACGGTTCAAGAATGCACCATTACACTTCGGGACTGAACAGCTAGCCAGCGTGAGACTTACAACAGCGACCTCGCCGCGATCAGGGCGAAATACACGAGATTGCCCTCATTGCGCGGCCAATTAGCGGCGTCCCGCGCTCCTCGCTAATGGCTGTTGCGCCGCTTCTCACGCAACTACCGAGCTCCGGTCACGGTCAGAGAGCAGCTCTCGGTTAGCAGCGCGTCGGAAGCATGAAAATTTGGTGATCAAATCGCCGAGACGAGGATGCGGGTTCTTCGTCAGGGTCAGCGGTTGGTCAAACATGGCCGCCTGGTAGAACTGCCGAGCTTCTGCGGTTTCGCTCCAACGGCACGGACGACTTGTCGACATGGCCGCATCTCCGCAACCGTTGGTCAAAGATATGCCGGCCAGCCGCAAGCGAATGTAACCCAGCTCACACTCGAAAAATTTTGGTGAAAAAATTCTACCGGCCTTCCGCATACCGTAGCTCGCCGCGACCTCGTGCATGGTTGCCGGCTTCTGTGTGGCCAATACCGGGAAATGGGATCAAAACTTGACGATAGCCGGGGATCGCGCTGACGGTGCGTTGGACGGTGGCCGGGGTCCCGAATGCTTTCCTGTCGGCCTTGCCGGTTGGGCAATTGATTTTGGTGCTTCGCTCGTGGCTGGGGTCTCCGTTACCGGTGTGGGCGGGATCGGCGGAGGCGGATCGGCTATCGGCCGCAAGCCAACAGCTAATGTCGGAGATTGGCTGGGCGCCGCTTCAGGTTGTGGCGTCTCTGGTGCAGTTGCGGTCTGGTCCGGTGAGACAGGCAGTTGCGGTGCTAGAGGGGGACCAGTCGCAGCAGTAGTGGCCGGAGCGGGTTCGGCAAGCGGGCCGGGAGGTTTTGCTGCCTTCACCGAGACCGATGTCCGGTCTCGCTCGCTCAGCCAATAGCCGCCTCCAATGATGAGCCCAAATAGCGCCGTTACCGCAAACAGAATTAGAAGCCATCGGGCGCGCGCTTCCGGCTCGGCGGCCATGGGCATTCGACGCGTCGTGAAAGGTGGGAGCGGCTTCGCTTCCCTCGGAAGGATAGGCTCCTCAGGGGGCCACGGCGCCATGCCCACGCCCCGTCAGAAGTCCGACAGCCTGCGGCACACCGGCTCCGATCGCAGCAACCTCACTCGCCATGCCGGCCGCGATGGCTGCCCAGAACCGTCGCCGCTCATCTCGTCCTGCCACTGGCGGTCGACCTGGGGACCGCAATGGCCCCCTCCCAGATCGATCCGATCGCCGCTTTCGAATGGTCATCGCAACCTCCTTCGTCATGGTGTTGCGACAACCGCTTGAATCCGCCCTGGCTGCCACGGTCTGAATGGTGGACCAGCCCGGCTGCCGGACGACGCATGGTCAGGGATTTGCGCAGAGCAGACAGAGCCAGGTCCCGATGCAACCGGTCGCCGGTTGCCCAGCCGACGACCCGACGAGCGAACAGGTCGATGACAACCGCGAGGTACAACCAGCCTTCGCGGGTCCACACGTAGGAGATGTCGGCACCCCACTTCTTATCGGGGCCGGTTGCCGTGAAGTCCTGATCAAGCAGGTTCGGCGCGACCGGCCAAGCGTGATGGCTGTCCGTGGTCCGCTTGAACCGCCGCTTCTGCCGAGCCTGCAGGCCGTTGTCGCGCATCAGCCGGGCGATCCGGCGACGACCGACCACTAGGCCGATATCCCGCAGTTCCCGTGTCATTCGGGGACTGCCATAGGTGCTGTTCGACAAGGCAAAGGCCGACCGGACATGCGCCAGCAGCACCATGTCGTCGCGTTGGCGGTGGCAGGCCAGCCGACCTCTCCAGGCAAAATAACCGCTTTGGCTGACACCAAGCACGCAACAAAGGCGATGGACGGGGAATGCCGCTTTCGCCCCATCGATGAGCGCGAACCTCATCGACTTCCCTCCCGGGCGAAAAAAGCGGTGGCCTTCTTCAGGATGTCCCGCTCCTGGCGAAGGATCTCGTTCTCCCGGCGCAGCCGCTCCAGCTCGGCTGTGACATCACTCTCCGCCGCCGCGGGGTCGACAGCGTGCCGATCCCGGCTCCGCCCGATCCAGCGGACCAGCGTCGATAGCCCAATTCCCAGATCACCGGCGATCTCGCGCTGCGTTCGCCCGCTGGTCTGCACCAAGCGGACCGCTTCCTCCGCAAATTCCTTCGTAAACCGTCGCTGCTGCATCGTCGAGTTCCTCCTAAATCATCGGGGAACTCTCCACTTTTCCGAAGCAAGTCCAGGGCGTAGCTTCTTCGGTTTTGCGGAGCTCGTCGAGGAAGCGGCGTCGCTCTTCTTCATTGGCGGCGTTCCACCCTCTAACGAGCGCGAAGCCGTCGGGGCGGCCGAATCTGGCCATCAAGATAGCCCTCTCGCACTGCCGCTGCGCGTGCTCCTCATCGCTGGGGCGCGGGATACGGGCGGCGAGCTGGGCGTCGACTTTGGCGCGATCTTCGGGGGCAAGGGCAAGGCGGTCCAGCACCTGTTCGCAGCGCTCGTAGAACCAGAGGCGATGCCGGGGCGTGTCGACCGGCTCGCGGCAGGTGCCGAGGTGGGCAAGTAGGCGCAAGCGGGCCTTGCCATTGACGCGCTTGCTTTTGACAAGCTGGGCGATGAGCACGCCACCTATGCGGTTGCGGTTGCGGCGGCTGCTCCACTTGACGAACATGCGTCATGAATACCAGAAAACGGCCGCCGCTGTTTCGCGTAATACGAAAAGGTGAGCGCATGCACGCACACCGTGGGTGGCGCTACCCGCAAGCGCAGCCCACTCGATCAGCGACGGATCGTTGTTCCCGGCTCACCACGTCATCGGACCGGGCCCGGTCGATAATGCCGCGCTAGGCAAACGGAATTGTTTCATTAAGATTACAGCCGACGAAACGGCTGGTGGTAGCCGAATGGACCGCGAGCAGCTCGCCGACTTGTGCAGGAGACTGGCGAGCATCCCAACCGAGGGCGGGCACTGCGCAGATCGTGAGCTCCTCAAACTCGCGGAGAAGCTTGAGCGCGAGGCTGGGGCGCCGGACGGGCAGGATGACCCCTGAGGAACTGGGTGAGCGGCTTCTGGCGATAAGGCGCCAAATCCCCCCTCTTCGAGAGCGGTTGAGAGCTGCCCTTGTGGCGATGGACTACACGCAAGCGCTGGCGTTTCAAATGGAGATCGACGCGCTTGAACGTGACGCGGACCTTTTGGAGCGCCAAGTGAGGCGCCGAATTGCCGGCCGCAATCGACGCCACGAGTGACGTTCCCGCCGCTGCGTGGCGCGCGGAACGGGCGTCGCGTGTATAGCGTACGTCCACGCGCTCCACCGCGCCTGGCACGTCGAGCGCGCTTCGGCCAGCGCGTCGTCAACAGGCCGCTCGCGCGCGGCAGTCGCGTTGGACTCACAGAAGTGCATTTTCCGAACAGGGGCTTGCTTGAGGTTCGCCAGATTGGCACGGTAGCGCAGGCCCAAACAAAAACGAACGGCGGCCGCGATGACGAAAACAAAGCTCGTCCAACGGCTCGCGGAGGCCAATCCGCATCTTCAACTGCGCGACGTCGAGATCATCGTCACCGCGATCTTCGACGAGATCACCGCGGCGCTGTCGCGCGGCGACCGGGTCGAGTTGCGCGGCTTCGGCGCATTCTCTGTCAAGAAGCGCGACGCGCGCACCAGCCGCAATCCGCGCACCGGCGACAAGATCGCGGTAAGCGAGAAGCACGCCCCGCACTTCAAGACCGGCAAGGAGCTGCGCGGCCGCCTGAATCAAGAAAACCCGATGGAGCTCAAGCCCCGCCCGGCCGAGAGCTGAATGGGGAACCGCCTCACGGCGGCCCGTTCCTGACTCGCGCCCCGCATTGGTCGTGGATTGACGGATGGCGCGGCATGGGGAGACGCTATTCCGATCCCTAAAATGGCTGGGCTACCAGCGCCTAGCGCGTCGCGCGCTCCCGATTGTCGCGGTGTCCGTGCAGCCATGCGTTAATTGAACAAACAAGCCGATCGCGTCATGCGATAAAGGGGCCCCCCCAAGACGTGGTTCCCAACGATGACGCTGCAATGTCTGAAACGCCGCTTTGCGCCGGTGCTGCCGATTGCGGCGCTCTTTTCCCTCTCCGCTTGTGTCTCGCAAAGCGCGTACGACGCGCTGCAGGCGCAGAACCAGCAACTGCAGACGCAAAATCAGCAGCTGCAGTCGCAGGTGAGTGCCCAGCGTGCGCAGGTCACCCGGCTGCAAGGTGCTATCAAGTACACGCTGAACAGCGATCTGCTGTTTAAGTCGGGTAGTTGGGACATCGCGCCGGCTGGCGAGCAGATTATGGCAAAGATGGCCTCCCAGCTCGCGTCGACCCAGCAGAACCCGCTTGTCGTCAAGGGCTATACAGACGATGCACCGGTAGGGGCGGCACTGAAGAAACGCGGCGTGACGTCCAACCTCGAACTGTCGCAAAAGCGCGCCGACGCCGTCATGCAATTCCTCACTGCGCACGGCGTTAAACCCGATCTGCTCTCGGCCAAGGGGTACGGAGAGGCCGACCCGATCGCGCCGAATACGACGCCGGCCGGGCGCGCGGAAAACCGTCGCGTGGAGATCACCCTTGCGTCACAGGGCGGCTGATAGCGGCGACCCCGAAGGAGGACCAAGACATGACATCGAAATACGTCTCTAGAGCATCCATGTTGATTTTCGGCATGGTCGTCGGCATCTCCGTCTCGGCGAATGCGGAAACCGGCAAGGCGGTGGATGAGGCGGCATCAACTGACCGCTCATTCGTCATCGCCCAGACCAACGGAATGGATCGGCGCCAGGATCGCCGGGACACCCGCCAGGACTGTCGTCAGGATAACGGAGCTGTCGGTCAGGACAAGCGCAACTGCAAACAGCAGGGGCGCCAGAATTAGCGTAGTCGCGATCGTCGGCTCCCGGTTGGGGGGCTGCCCGCCTGCGGAAAGCTATGATGAGGTTGCCCTCGAACGCCGTCCGATAGGCGAAAAGCAGGCGCCGCTGCGACCGACAAGCGCGGTCTCCGCCTCCAACAGCGGATGCCAACGGTCATAGCGCGCGGTCAGGCTGAGGCGCGCCTAGCTGCGCGGCGCGCGAAACGATCAGGGGATGTATCGGCGACCCGCTCCACCGCGGCCCATGGTAACAGGCTGTGCGCTTTGGCGAACGTACCACCCGCGCCCTCAATGTGTTCCACCCAGTACCAATCAGCGACAGAACGCCCCGACCTGTGGCATTTGACGCCGACGAGCATGAAAGGGAAAGCTGACAGCTCGCGCGGCCTCGACCAGAATAGGGTGGTAGAGGGGGCCGGCACCTAGTAGGGGGTCACCCATCAGGTGAGCTAGATGTGGAGCCTCAACAGGTTGTCCTCGGTTAGGCCGAGGCGGCTGATGGGTGTTTGTGATTTTATCCCGCCGTGTGGTCGATGCCAGTTGTATCGATGCAGCCATATGGGCAGTTCGTCGGCTCGGTGATTTGAGGTGGGGTAGGCCTGGGCATAAGCCCATTCGCGCAGCGCGGTCTGGATGAAGCGCTCGGCCTTGCCGTTGGTCTTCGGGGTGTAGGGCTTGGTGCGGATGTGCTTGAGCCCGCGATCGCGGCAGGCGTCGCGAAAGTCGAACGCCCTGTAGCAGGAGCCATTATCGGTCATCACCCGGGCAACGCCGATGCCCAGGCTCCCGTAGTAGGCCGAGGCGGCCTTCAGGAAGGCGACGGCGCTCGCCTTCTTCTCATCGGGCATGATCCGGCAGAAGGCGATGCGCGAGGCATCGTCGATGGCGACGTGGACGAACTCCCAGCCGATGCCGCGGCTGTTGCTCTGGCCGGTGCGGTCGCCGGTGATGCGGTGACCGACCCGATCGAACCGGCCGAGCTTCTTGATGACGAGGTGGATCATCTCGCCGGGGTGTTGGCGCTCATAGCGGATGACGGGCGCGACGCAGCGGGCTGCGGCCGCGGCCTCTATTCGCCAGGGCTCGGCATTCGCAAGCTGCTCTCCTCCGACGGCACGACGGTTATCGCCTTCACGCCGCAGCAGACCGGGGAGTTCGCCTTCAACTGCGGCATGGGGATGATGACGCGCGGATCGAAATTCACCGTCGTCGCCAAGGAACCCGGCTGACACATCGCGATATGGAGCACCCGCTATGACCACAACCACCTTCGCGATCGGCGGCATGCATTGCGCCGCCTGCGCCGTGCGCAACGAAAGAACCCTGTTGAAGACCCCTGGTGTGCGGGAGGCCAACGTCAATCTCGGCACAAGGCGCGCGCGCGTCGAGTTCGACGAAACCGCCGTGTCGGAAGCGGCTTTGCGTGAAGCGGTCGTCGACAATGGCTATGAAGTCCTCGACGACGACGCGGCGGATCACCGGCAATTGCTGCGCGAAGAGGTGCAAACGGCGCGCTGGCGCGCGGCAACCGCGATCGTCCTAGCCGCTCCCGTCGTGCTGTTGGCGATGTCGGGTATCGCGCTACCCTGGAGCTATCTCGGCCGCAATGCCAGCGCGTGGATCGAGGCAGTGCTCAGCACCGTCGTCATCCTCGGGCTCGGACGGGACTTCCATCGCGGCATGCTGATGCAGGCCCGGAATCTCACCGCGAACATGGACACGCTGATCTCACTCGGCACGCTGGCCGCGCTCTTCTACAGCCTGTACGGGATGATTGTCGGTAGTCAGCAGCTCTATTTCGAGACGGGTGCGGTGATCGCGGCGCTCATTCTGCTCGGCCGCTACTTCGAGGCGCGCAGCCGGGGACAGGCCGGCGACGCGATCGAGAAATTGATGGAGCTTGGCGCGAAGACCGCGCGCGTGATCCGCGACGGGCACGAGCAGGACATTCCGATCGAACAGGTCCAGGTCGGCGACCTCCTGCAAGTGCGGCCGGGCGAGAAGGTGCCGGTCGACGGCAAGGTATCGTCCGGGTCATCTCGCATCGATGAGTCGATGCTGACCGGCGAAAGCATGCCGGCCGCCAAGGCGGCGGGCGACGATGTGTTCGGGGCGACCATCAATGTCTCGGGCGCCTTTCAGATGACCGCGACCAAAATCGGCGAAGACACCGTTCTGGCGCAGATTGTCCGCATGGTCTCGGAGGCTCAGGGTAACAAGGCGCCGATCCAAAAGCTTGCCGACCGGGTCTCCGGGATCTTCGTGCCGATCGTCCTCGGGATCGCGCTGGTGACCGCGATCGGCTGGTATTTCGGCACGGGCGACATCGCGCGGAGTTTCGTGCCGGCCGTGGCGGTGCTGCTGATCGCCTGCCCGTGCTCGCTTGGCCTCGCCACCCCTACCGCGATCATGGTCGGCACCGGTGTCGGCGCGCGGCGTGGCATCCTCATCAAGAACGGCGAGGCGCTGGAGCGCGGCCGCAAGATCGATGTCGTGCTGTTCGACAAGACCGGAACGCTGACCGAAGGCCGGCCGGCCGTCACGGGCATCATCGCGGTCAGGGTCGGCGTCACCGAGGACGAGGTTCTGCGGATTGCCGCCAGCCTGGAGAGGTTATCGGAACATCCGCTCGGTCAGGCGATTGTCCGTGCTGCGAGCGACCGGCACGTAGCGCTAGCGGAGGTGCAGGAATTCGAGAACATCGCCGGTAAGGGCGTTCGCGGAACGCTTGGCAATGCACCGGTGATCGTCGGAAACATCCGCCTGATGCGGGAGCAAGGTGTCGATGTCAAAGCCGCTGCGGCACAGATCGAAGCTCGAGAAAGCCGCGCCGAGACCGCAATGGCTGTCGCCGAAAACGGCGAGCTGATCGGCATCATCTCGGTTGCCGACGCGCTAAAGAATGACGCCCGGCAGGCGATCGAGGCGTTGCACTCCAAAGGCATCGCGACAGCGATGATCACCGGCGACAACGCCAAGACCGCAAAGGCTATCGCCGATCAGGTGGGAATTAACGAGGTGTTCGCCGAGGTTCTCCCCCAGGACAAGGCCGAACAGGTGAAGCGGCTACAAGGAGGCGGCCGGCGCGTTGCCTTCGTCGGCGACGGCATCAACGATGCGCCGGCGCTGGCCCAGGCCGATCTCGGCATCGCGATCGGCACCGGTACGGACATTGCCATCGAGGCCGGCAACATTGTGCTGGTGAAGGGCAGTCCCTTGAAGATCATCGAGGCGTTGAAGCTGTCGCGGATCACCTTCCGGACGATCAAGCAAAATCTGTTCTGGCATTCTTTTACAATATTGCCGCTATCCCGCTCGCCGCGCTGGGGCTGCTCAACCCGATGATCGCCGCCGGCGCGATGGCGATTTCGAGCGTGAGCGTGGTCGGCAACAGCCTTCGTATCAGACGCCAGAAGCTCGTCTGAGGAGGTGACCCATGATGCACGACATGATGGGCTGGATGATGACCGGAATGGGCCTCGTCTGGCTGCTCGTTGTCGTCCTGCTCGTCGTCGGGATCGCCGCATTGGTCAAGTACCTGTTTTTCCGGTGACCGTTTCAGCATTCCGCGGGTCAGCGCGTTTCCGCCGGCGAACCCTGACGATCTATCTCGCGGTGATCGCCGCCGGCGATCTCGCCTGGGAGAGCCTCCACCTCCCGCTCTATACCTTGTGGCGTACGGGAACGCTGGGCGAGAAGGTGTTCGCCGTCCTTCACTGCACGGGCGGCGACATCCTGATCGCGTTCATCAGCTTGATCTCCGCCATAATTATCGTCGGCGACCTTCGCTGGCCAGTCAGCCGGTACTGGCGCGCCGCCTTTGCCGCGATCGTCATCGGCGTCGCTTATACGATCTTCAGCGAGTGGCTGAACGTAGCCGCGCGACAGACTTGGGCCTATTCCGGGCGCATGCCGGTGCTGCGGCTGTTCGGGTTTGCCCTAGGTCTATCGCCCGTTTTGCAATGGATAATCGTGCCCTCTCTGGGGTTTTGGGCAGCCCGATCGCGCAGTCTCGCGGACCGTTGCGTGAGCTAATGGAGTGATACATGCGGACCCTCATTACGTCGTTGTTGGCCGGCGTTGTCATGAATCTGACGGGAGTGTCCGTCGCCAAGGCGCACGCCTTCCTCGACAAAGCGGTTCCCGCAGTCGGCGCCGTCGTTTCGGTCCCTCCCCGAGAGATACGGCTTACGTTCACTGAAGGGATCGAGCCCGCCTTCTCGGGAATCGAGCTCTCCACCGCGGAGGATCAATCGATCAAGACACCTGCCGCGGCGACTGATCGGATTAACAACACGCAGCTTGTTCTGCAGGTGCCTTCCCTCGCTCCCGGCCGATACCGGGTCAGGTGGCATGTGGTCTCGACCGACACGCATCGCAGCGAAGGCGACTACGTCTTCGAGGTTAAGCCGTGATCCGGCACCATGGATGAGGCATATGTCGCCTGCCGGCTGATCCATCTTACCTCGGCGATGGTAGCCTTCGGCGGCGGCGCGTTTCGGCTTTACGCGGTCGGACCAAGCGATGAAAGGCTTTTCGCGCCGCTGGATGCGCGATTGCGGCTTCTGCTGCTCGTTGCCGCTGTCCTTGCGCTCCTATCGGCGTTGCTGCTCGTCCCGCTCGTGGCCGGCAGGATGGCCGGATCGGAGGCCGCGGCGCTCGATTGGAACACTATTTCGGCAGCGCTGCTCGACACGAACTTCGGGCGGGTCTGGCGCTGGCATCTGCTGATCGCGGCTCTACTCGTGTCGGCCTGCGCGATCCGGCAAGTTCTACCGGCCTACCGAGTGGCAATCTCAGTCGTTTTGCTGGGGAGCCTCGGTTGGGCCGGACACGTCGCGGCGGAGCCGGGTCCAATCCCGCTCGGCCACGAGATCAATCAGTCCGTCCACTTGCTCGCGGCCGGGATATGGCTTGGCGGGCTGGTGCCGTTAGGATGGCTCGTCGCACGCGCTCTCCAGCCGGATGGTGATGCATGGTTGGTCCTGCTTCGGCGTACGCTGCCGGAGTTCTCCTTCATGGGATATATCGCCGTCTTCTTCGTTGCCGTGACCGGCTTGAGCAACACGGTGATATTAGTCGGAAGCATCGGCGGTCTCGTTGGGACACTTTACGGCCGGTTGCTGCTCCTTAAAATCTTGCTCTTCGCCATGCTGGTCTGCGTCGCCGCGGTTAACCGCTGGATTCTGACCCCCAGGATTTATTGTGAAGCAACGCCATCGACTGGAGTGGCCGCGCTACTGTGGACAGTTGGGGTCGAGCAGACCCTCGGGCTGCTGATGCTGGTAGTGGCCAGTGTTTTAGGAACATTGCCGCCCGACTTTCATATCGGCGCTCATCCAAGCTGGCACCCCCATCACTAATGTCTCATTTCACAGCGGAACGGCCGGGTGGGTACGGATACCAAGTCAGGCCACGGAACGTTCGCCATCGAATGGCGGCTTAACCCCCGTTTAGAGCTGTTCCTAAACGGCCCGCCGCCCCCGCGAAGGACCGCCTCGGGTCGAACCGAGCCGCCCCGACTGGGCGGCTTGACGGCAGCTATATTGGCGATAAACACCCTTCAGCCTCAGGGCAGCGAACCGCGGCGTGGGGTGGACAGGCGACATTTAGCCGGAGCTGATTAGCCGGATCGCCCGACCCTTGCGCTGGATAGCGCCTGCACGCGCCAAGGCCGCCAGCGCTCGATAGTACGCCTCATGGGTAAGTCCGAGGTCTTCAGCGACTTCGAGCAGCGGCCGATCAAAGGCGACTGCCCCGTCCTTCGATGCCGTCAGGTACAGGTGGTGCAGCACGCGATCATTCGCCGATCGGATGTTTCGCAACTCACGCATCGCCCGCGCATGATGAAGTAGGTGAGTCACCTGTTGGAGCAGCGCGAGCATGGTCGCCGGCGAGTTGGCCACCACCGCAAGCATCTCGGCTTTACTGCAAGAGCGGACCCATGTCGGCTCGGCGGCAATGGCGTCGCACTGATAGACATCGGAAAACAGCGCTCCCTCGGCGAAAAGCTCGCCCGTTCGACCGGTGTAAATCGTCATTCGGTCACCGGAGGCGAGATGCCGAACCATGCGGAGACGCCCGCGCAAGATGTGGAATATCGCCGACGCTGGTTCGCCTTGTCGGAACAGCGGCTCGTCACGGACGAGCACGTGCACCGGACGGGCACCGAACAATCGCTCCAGGCTGTCGTTATCGAATTCGTCCATCACCCCTTCGGCAAATTCAGGGTCATGCCCTGCCCGAGCCTGAGACCCTGCACATGACCCGAGACTTTGTTGTCCATCGTCTGGAAGTGCGTATGGATATCCATCCCGATCGGGGTAAAGACACCTTGGTGCCGGTTCGACCAGAAACCAACGAGCTTCACATCCTGATCACGTAGCTCGAATGGGATTTGGATTTTCTGGTGGGCTTCCATGCCCGATGGGGTATCGGGCGTTGCGTTGACAATGTGAAAATCGATCAGTTCCGGCCGGGCTGTAATCACGAATGGAAACGCCTGTGTCAGCCCTGCGGTGGCACCGGCTCGACCGATGAACCTTTCCACGTCGGCATAGGTCGCCAATTCCGGCATGTCTTGGGTCTGCCAAGCCTGCACTTCTGCCCACGAGCGCACGGCAGTCGGTGCGAACGGAGAGATCGGCGTCTCACCCGACCGAGCTGTCCAAGCTGTCCGCACCATGGTCCGCTTTGGGGCACGAGCTGCCGCGACTGCCCTCCGAGACGGGCGTGCCAATGAGGGCACTATTGCCCGTCAGCGAAGGTCGGGTCACGAGCGGTAAGCCGACATCGCCAAAAGCCCGTGATGAGCAGGACCGCGGATCACTCCGGCTCAGTGAGCGTTGGCCCCTGTGCGCCGGAAACGGCCGTTGTGATTTTGCAATCGCCGGTGCTGTGCGAGCCTTTGGCCCGGCCAATGATTCGGCATGATCGAATTGGCAACACGACGAACGAGGCCCTAGATGAGCCTAACGCCTGGCGGTGGTGCCACGGCCGACCTTCAACCGACCATCGAGGATTTCCAACGCCAACTCGCCATGGCGCAGGTAGAGCGGGATGAAGCACAGCATCTGCTGACCGAAAGCACCGCCAGCGCAACGAAAGCGAGACACCGAAGGCCGCGCTGACCGACGCATCCCCGCCTCCTAGTTGGCCGATATACCGATCGAGCAGGGACAGGAATTAAGCTACCGACTAACCGGCCCGCTAACTAAGCCGCCTTTGCCCATAGCTGCCCGGAGGCGAGGCGGGCACCTTCGGCGAGCGATTGCAGTTTGAGCCAGACGATCTTGGTGTCAACCTGAACGCGGCCCGCGAAGGTTCCGAAGCCGCAATCAACTCCAGCGATGACGTTTTCGCGCCCAACCACGTTGGCAAAATTCAGGATACGATCGGCGACGACCTCCGGATGCTCCACGGTATTCACCGTCAAATCGATAACGCCCGGAATGATCGCCTTTCCGGCGGGCAACTTCACCTCGCGCCAGATTTTCCATTCGTGCTCGTGCCGCCCGTTGGCGGCAGGAAACGATACCGCTACCGGCTTTGCCGAGAGCACGATGTCAATGATGTCCCTGAGTGGCACGTCTGTGTGACGCGGTGCCATAGTTGAGCCCCAGCAAACGTGCATGCGCATTCGGTCAGCCGGAATATCGGCGACCGCTTGATTGAGGGCAGCGACATTCACCGCGATGATCTTACGGAAATCGGTAAGGCTCTTATCGAGATACACGGTGTGGCGAAGCATCGCGAGGTCGGGACAATCAAGCTGAAGGATAAAGCCCGCGTCGACAATCGCCTCGTATTCGCGCTTCATGGTATTCGCAAGCGCATACACATAGGCCTCTTCTGTTTCGTAGTGTTTGTTCTTGAGATAGCGCGCAATCTGCCCGGGTGACGGCGCCGTCATGAACAATTCGGTGGCGTTCGCGCCCCGCATCACTTCCTTGGACAAATCGATGTCGGCCTGCGCGGCGGCCCAGTCCTTCCAGGTCACCTCACCGGTGCAGGATGGCCGATACTGAAACGGCGAGGCGAAATGCGAGAGCAACTTGGCGAGTTCGGGGAATTCTGCATCGCCGGTGCCGAGGGGCGGCGTGCTCTCTCCGTCAAATCCGGCGAGCCGGTCGAGCACGTGCACGGTATAGTCGGTACGACCCTGTTCGCCGTCGTTGATAACATCGATGCCGCTTTCGATCTGCTTCTGCACCACATGGGCAATCGCCTCGCCGACCGCGGTGTTGAGCTCGGCCCTGCGCGCCCCAGGATTTTGCCGTTCGGCGAGCAAGAGTTCGACCACCTTGGGGGTGCGCGGCAGACTGCCGGTATGCGTCGTAAGAATCCGATCGGTGCTGCGTTTCATGTGGCTTCGATCTCCGCCAACCCGTGTCCAATTGGGCCGTCCTTTGGGCCAAAATCGACGCGGATCATGGTGACTTTCCAGCGGGCTCACAAGCAAAGCAAGTAGCGGGCTTACGAAAAGGGACCGCTTTTCCTCAAGCAGCAGACCCTTGCCAGACGGTTGACGAGCGGCTGGGTTGCGCCGATAACCGACCTCCCCGGGGCCGCGATTAAGCCGCCCTGAGCTGCCCTTGGTAATCGCGCCAAACGGATTGTCAGGCTGGCTCAGGCTGCGGCGGCTGCCGCCTTTTTGGCCGGCGCCGAAAATGCAGAGTTGTCAGTCTCGGCATCTGGCATGATCAAAGCCGCGTCGACATAGGGTGTCGGGTCGCGTTCGATCCGGCGGCGCAACCACTGGAGATGAACGAAAAAGGCGAGAAGGCGTACATTCGTGTCCAGCACTTCCCACACCCGGCGCGGATAGAAGCGCAGCGGGCTTTCACGGGGTAGGCCGAAGCGCCGGTGGCGCCGCAATTTGCGACGGAGGAACCCACCCTGTAGCGGATGCACCTTCTCCTGCCGGAAGGTGAAGGAGAACTGCATTACGTGGTTGACCAGCCGCGAGGTCCTGATGCCCGACGCCTTGCCGCGGCGCAGGATGCGCTCGATGTGTTCGGGCGAATAATACAGTTCCCAGGCGGAGCGGTAGGCACCTTCCCACTCGGATTTGCTCATCAGCGCATGGCCAGTGGCGACGTGCTCGACATCGTATTTGTTCATGTCGGGGTCCATCCATACCCCAGCCTTATGCAACTTCTGGTGATCCTCCGAGCCCGGCAGCGGGGTCAGAATAAAAAATTCGAGCATATCGACGGGCAGCTGTTCCTGGACCGTCTTGATGTCACGGGCGATCCGATCCGGCGTGTCGTTCGGGAAACCGAGAATATAGCCCGCAAAGGTGATCACCCCGTGCGCGCGCCACTCGAGGAACAGCTTGCGGTACTCGTGCACTCGGTTCTGCTTCTTCTTTGCTTGCAGCAGATTGTCCGGGTTGATGTTTTCGAGCCCGATGAACACGCGCTTAACGCCGGCCTGCGCCGCCTTTGAGATGAAACGGGGGATGCGGTAGCACAGCGTGTCGACCTGAATTACCAAATGGACATCAATCCCGTCGCGCTCGCGCATCTCGATCAATCGATCAAAAATTGCCTCCCAATTACGGTTGCGGGCGAAATTGTCATCAGTGATGAAAAACCGGTGAACACCCTGGGCGAGACTTACGCGGACCAGCTGTTCTACATCGTCGGCATCGCGCCAGCGCGATTTGCGGCCCTGAACGTTGATAATCGTGCAGAAGCTGCATTGGAACGGGCAACCGCGCCCGGCATCGAACGCGCCTTGGCGATCGCCGTAGCGGCGCACAATATCAATCGGTAGGAACGGGGTGACCGCTTGCTGCAAACCGGGCAGGTCGTCCATGTAGTTGTAGAGCGGCTTCAGCGCTCCGACGAGCGCGTCGGCGAAGACCTCGCCGAGGCGCCTCTCGGCCTCGCCGGCAAAGAGGCTGACCCCGGTCTGCTGTGCCTCTACCAGGTCCGGCGGTAGCGCTGGTAGCATGGCAAGACAACCCGACACGTGGAACCCGCCGATCGCAACCTGCATGCCGTCCGCGCGGAACTGGCGGGCGATGTCCATGGCCCGTGGGAACTGGTTTGACTGCACTCCGACTAGACAGACAAGCCCGGCATCGGCTCTTTTGAGTCGCCGCGCGATCCGCTTTATCGGGATCACGGTATGGCACTCGTCATAGGCGTTGATTTCGATCGCAACATCGGCGCCGAGCGCCTGCCGCGCCGCGATGTCCTGGGCAAGGGCGTAAACGCAGGCGAGTGAATTCGATGGGATCCACGAGCGCATCCATTGGATGACATAGCCATCGTCGTCGTAATGTGACGGCTTAATCAACTCAACGATAAGGCGGCGCTGCCCCATCCCCCGTTTCATCCTTTTCTCGACGAGGGCGTGACCCTACCTGCTGCGGCGACGCCGAGAAAGCGATTAGAAATTGACGCCGCCAGCCCTGCCGCGCGATCCGTGGACACATTGGTCGCGGAACGGCCGCTCTCCACTCGACTGAGCCGTTCGACAGCGTGCGCTCGAATGACGTATGTGGGGCACGAAGAGTAGTCCGCGCCCCGGGATTGAGCGTCGGCTATCGGCTCAGTTAGCCGCCTCTAACCGGGGCGCTCAGCACGGGTCCGATGCGCTGAAAACTAAACGGCAGGATGCTGCTCAGGCGCCCGACCGTTGCCAGTCCTAGTCTGTCGCCCGGTACGCGCCGGGGATGACGAACACTTCGTCCGCCCGGCCGTAGCCGCCATCCGGTACTTCCTCGATCAGGACCATCGTGTGCGGGCGCGCCGTTTCGCTGAAATACTCGACAAACATGTTGGTGACGCGATGCACAATCTCTTCCTTCTGAGCCTTCGACAGCGCGGCCTGCGGTACTTTGATGTTGGCAAAGGGCATCGAACTTCTCCTTGAATGAAGGTGAACGCTTCAGGCGGTTCCGGGTCCGGCTCAGACGAACATGCCGCCCGAGACCTCGATCCGCTGGGCGTTGATCCAGCGGTTGTCCTCGCTCAGCAGCGCGGCGACCGCCGGACCAATGTCATCGGGCAGGCCGGGGCGGCCGAGCGCAGTCACGCTCGCGATGAACGCATTAACCTCTTTGTTGTCGCGTACAGCGCCGCCGGCGAAATCGGTCTCGATCGCGCCAGGGGCGACAGTGTTCACGGCGATACCGCGCGGCCCCAACTCCTTCGCGAGATAGCGCGTCAGCACTTCGACCGCGCCCTTCATCGCCCCATAGGCGGCATAGCCGGGCAGGCTGAAGCGGGCGAGGCCACTCGATAGGTTCACGAGACGGCCGCCATCGGCGATCAGCGGCAGCAGCGTCTGGGTCAGGAAGAACACGCCCTTGAGGTGGATGTTCATCAGCCGATCGAAGTCGGCTTCCGTCGTCTCGGCGAACGGCGCGTTGATACCGATGCCGGCATTGTTGATGAGGTAGTCGAACGTCGCGCGGTTCCAAGTGGCCGCGAGCGCCTGTCTCAGATCGACAGCGAAGGCGGCGAAGCCGGCGGTCGTGCCAGTGTCGAGCTGGAACATCAGCGCCTTGCGGCCGAGCGCCTCGATGGCCGCGACGCTCGCGTCGGCCTCGGCCTTGTTGCTGTGATAGGTGCCGATCACGTCGACGCCCCTGCGCGCGAGTGCGATCGCCATGTTGCGCCCGAGGCCCCGACTGGCGCCGGTCACCAGGGCGATTTTCGTGCTGTTCGTCATCATACCTCTCCTACTCGATATTCGACCGACCGTTTTGGATGCGCGATAGATAACTCTTTACGATTTTCAGATAATTTGGCATTTTTCGCGATCACTATCCGAAAATTGGGAGTAATGGACCGGATCGACGCCATGCGGGTGTTCGCGCGGATCGTGGAGCGCGGCAGTTTTGTTCGCGGCGCCGAAGACCTCCGCCTGCCCGCGTCGACAGCCACCGACGCCGTCAAGCAGCTTGAAGCACGGCTCGGGGTACGGCTGTTGGAGCGCACAACGCGGCAGGTGCGCGCGACGCTCGATGGAGAGGCGTATTACCGGCGCTGCCTGGCGATCCTCGACGATATCGAGGAAGCCGAAAGCGCCTTCCGCGGCGCCCGGCCGCGCGGCCTGCTGCGCGTCGATGTCCAGGGCTTCCAGGTGCGGCAACTCATCGTGCCCGCGCTACCCCGGTTTTTCACTGCCTATCCGGATCTGGAACTGTTCCTGGGAGAGGGCGACCGCTTCGTCGATCTCGTCCGCGAGGGCATCGACTGCGTGTTGCGCGCCGGCGAACCGAAGGAGAGCGACCTGATCGCGCGCCGTGTCGCCATTTTCCCCCTGACGACCGTGGCATCGGCCGAGTACGTCGGCCGCTTCGGCATGCCACGACGGTGGGACGCGCTGGACGGCCATCGGATGATTGGCTTTCGCTCCTCGGCGACCGGCGGTGTCTTGCCGCTCGAGTTCATGGTGAACGGTGTTCGCAGGACCGTAGCGCTGCCCTCCGTTCTGTCGGTCAATGCCGCCGACACTTATAGGGCAGCCGCGTCGCAGGGCCTCGGCTTAATTCAGACGCCCCGCTATTCCATCGAGCAGGACCTAGCCGACGGCACGCTGGTGGAATGCTTGCCCGACACCCCGCCCTCGCCGACGTCGGTCTACGTGCTCTACCCGCGCAGTCGCCAGCTCAGCCTGCGGGTCCGCGTGTTCATCGACTGGGTGGCGAATGAATATGCTAGTCGGCCGAGTCGTTCATAGTGCGGGGTACAACCTGCTCAGTTTGACCCGCGCGTCGGCGGTGGTGAACTGCCAATTCGCCTTGGCGTGCTTCCTGTTGCGGTCAGCTTCCCATGCCTCGACTTCGTCCTTCAACACCCGCTGATCGGGGATGCGGCGGTCGAGGCATTGGGAGGAGAGAACGCTGAGTTCAGATTCCGCCATGTCGAGCCAACTCCCGTGTTTTGGTGTGTAGTGCCACTCGAACCGTTCGACGAGCCGGCGGGCTTCGGCGGGGGGAAAGGCTTCGTACAGCGAAGCTGGCTTGTGCGTGTTCAGGTTGTCCTGGACGAGCACGATTTTTGCTGAACCGGGGAAGTGCGTGTCGGATAATTCCTTGAGCACCTGGGCATAATCCATCGCCGTGTGACGGTCGGTGACCTTGACGTGCCGCCAGCCTTCCAGTGGCGCGAACATCATGAACAGATTGGCCGTCCCATTGCGTCGGTATTCGTAATCGTGCCGGCCGGGCCGTCCGGGTTTCGCCGCGATCGGCACGCGCGTTTCGGCAATGAGTTGCTTTGAGGTCTCGTCGAGGCAGACCAGGGGACGTTGCCGATCATAGGGCCGTTGATAAACCTCCAAGACGTCTTCCATGGCGGCAACAAAGGCGGCGTTGGCGTCCGGCGGGATGACCCATTGCTGCTTCAGATGCGGCTTGAGAGTGTTTTTTTCAGCGTCCGCCCGATCGTGTTGTCGCTGGCCCGTTCGACGATCTTCAGTTCGACGACCGCCTCTTCCAACAGTTGCAATGTCCAGCGTGCGCGGCCGGCCGGCGGTTTGGAACAGGCCAACGCGATTAACCTGGCCTCGGCCGCCCCATCGAAGATCCGCCGCCTCGCCGAATTCGCCGAATGCTTGCGAATCAGGGCCGCCTCCAACCCCTCTTCGACCAGCCGCTGGCGCGTCCTGGCAACCGTGGCGACACTGGTCTCGAGCGCCGCTGCAATCTCGCTGTCGCTCCAGCCTTCACCACCGTCCGAGGTATCGGCTTTCAACAGAATGCGGGCCTTCAGCAGCTTTTGTGCCGGATGTTTCCCGCTATGGATAAGGGCGTTGAGCTTCTCCCGCTCCGTATCGCTGAGTGTCACAATGTATTTCTTTACTGCGCTCTCTTTGCTGCCCACGTCTCCGCTCCGTCGCTGGTGACGCGGACATCGATTCAGAGAACCCTCACAAAATCAATGACGGAAGCGACTAGTCACGTCGGATCGGTTGCGACGGCTGACATTGCCGGTTCATCGCACTTACTTGCCCCATAAGCGGATAACTGCATTAAGGCACGAGCGCCAAACGGTTACGGCTATGGGCGCGGCTCAGACCTTGACGGACAGCGCACCGAGGTCTGCTTGCCACTTTCTCCCGATCCTGGTTGTCTTCGCGGGGGGTCAGCTCGGGCCGTGAGCCGAAGGTCGTGCTCTCTTGCTCGGCCGACAACTTCGCCGTAGCCGGCCATTCGTCGAAGATTTGGAACTCGGTGGGATGCAGATCCGCGGGATCCGCTGACGGCTCGCCTGACTGGGGCCCATCACTTTGCATCGGGCGTCGTCACGAACGGCAGTTGTGGGGCAACTTGCGACGCCCTGCTGCCAAGGCTGAGCGACCGCTATTCTCGGGTAAGGCGACCTTCGCAGGAGCGCCGGTTAACGGCGGCATCGCGCCGATTTCCGACCTTCGTCAGAGCGCCCGACAGCAGGGCGGGATGCGCCGCGAGCAGCCCGCTCGATATTCCACCACGGAATAAAGCAAAGTCGAACACGGCGGGATGAGAAACGGGCCCTGGGCAGGCATCTTCGCACCCAGGCGAGATGAGATGCGACGACAAAAGAGGTACTTGCATGCCGCTGCTGGTTACGAGCGCGTTCGGCGCTAACGGAAACGGACGTGGCACGCTGCTCGCTTTTGGTGACGACGGTGGGCTCCTGGGGGTCTTCAGCAAAGATAGCCGCATCATCGATCCCCGCGGTTTGGCGGTCGAGCCGGAACGGCAGCTGTTGTTCCTCAACAGCGCCGATCGGGTATTGGCGCTCGATGCTGCGGGCAAGGTCGTACGCGATACCGGGCTGATCGCCGGACTGAACCCTGGGGGCGGGACCTTTGGACCGGACGGCCGGTATTATGCCGGCCTAAGGAGCGCGCGAACGATCTTGGCGCTGCCGCCCGATTTGAAGAGCGCCGGCGAACATGTGCTGCCCGCCGGAATCGTCCCCTTTCCGCGCGGCTTCGGCTTCGATGCCGAGGGCAGGCTGTTCCTTGCCTCGGGCATTGGTCCGGATGGGGAAGGCGACGACGCCATCATCGCTTTCGCTCCTGCGGACCGCGCGCAGCCGAAGCGGTTGGTCGAGAATGATCCCGAGCTTAGCCCGCTCGATCTCATCGTGGCGCCAAACGGCAATATCGTGGTCTCCAGTGAGCATCCGTTCGGCGCACCCGATGCCGTGACCACCCTTCGGGAATATGACCAAGAAAGCGGGCAGCTCGTCCGCGTGTTCTCGGCCAATGGGATCGCGGCGTTTCAGAAGCCGCGTGGCTTGCGCTTCGGCCCAAATGGCAACCTCTATTGCGTTGCCCGAGACGCAGTGGTCGGGTTCGATTTCATAACCGGTCGCTGTCTCGGCGCCACCGTGCGATTTCCCCGGTTGTATGGGCAAGCCTTCGTCTTCTTTCCCGATTAGGCGCTGCATGGTCGATCGTGAGCGGGTCGGCAATCTTAACAACGCCTGCCGTTATGAAGATGTACTGCCGTTGGCCAGCTGGCTTTCCATAAAAGCTGTGAAGGCGCGGGCCTTGGCGCTTGCTTGTCGCCCAGTCGGAAACCCTGCCCAAAGTTCGCCCGGCGGCAATGACCAATCGTCCAGCACGATTTTGACCGCTCCTGACTTCAGTTCAGGCGTGAACATCCATTCCGATCCACCGATGGAAAGGCCAAGTCCGGCAAACACCGCTTCCCTGATACCCTCGGCCGCGCTCGCGCGAAACCTGCCGCTAACCGTTACGGAAACCTCCTCCGATCCTTGACGAAAGGTCCAGCTCTGGCCGCCCTGACGCTGGTCGTAAATGACAGCCTGATGTCCGAGTAGATCGCTCGGGTGGCAGGGAACGCCCCGGTCAGCGAAATATGCGGGGATGCCAACGACGACTCTTCGGCACACCCCGATCTTGCGGGCGACCAGCTGAGAATCGGCGAGAGGGCCGATCCAAAGAGCCACGTCGATACCTTCCGCTATCGAGTTCACCTCTCGGTCTTCAAGAACCAAATCCACCTCGAGACCCGGATATTCGGCGAAGAACGTGGTCAGCCGCGGCACTATCTGAAGCCGCCCGAACGTCACCGGCGCAGAAATCCGCAGCCGGCCCTTAAGCGTCGCCGCGGCGCCGCGCGCGGCGAGCTCCGCTTCCTCGGCTTCCTCGATCGACCGTTTGGCGCGTTCGTAGAAATTTCGACCCGCCTCGGTTGGGGTCAGACCGTGCGTGGACCGAAGTAGCAGCCGCACACCGAGCCGATCCTCAAGCTGCGCAATCGTCTTGGAGACCGCCGGCTGGCCGACCCTAAGCTGCTTTGCAGCGCCAGAGAACGAACCTGCTTCGACGACCCGGACAAAAGTCTCCATCGCAGCTAGGCGATCCATCGTCATTTACTCGCGGCAGTAACGGCACGCTTTCAGCGAGATTAGCAGAAACGGCGGTGCAACGAGTTGCGTCGCAGCCTGTGTTCTCGCAGCGAGCAGGCGGCGCTCATTCCGTGCCAGCATAAACGTTAATCCGCTGTAGCGGCTACCCGAGCGGGCTCTACTCGCGACTATATCGGGGCAACCGAGGGAGAGCATCGATGGTCCGGTCAACGGCCGCCCCTCCCGAAAGCACACGCCCCCGCCGGATCAGCGAAGCCGTCGAGCAGGTCTGCGCCACCGACGCCGAACCCACCGTCAAAGCGCGGATGCTGCGCGAGCTGGCTGATTGGTATCGAGCCTTGGCCGCGCGGGCGGCTAATCCCGTCATATGGGAGTCACGTCTGTTCACGGCGGAAGATTTGGAGGCGGAGGCCAATCGCATCGATCCCAACAAGACCGCCAGTGAACAGAGCTCTGGGCAGGAGGAGACATCCGATGAACCCGCTCCTGAATAGAACTACTCCGGTCGATGACCGAACCACGGCATATCCGGCTCTCCGGCGTCCGATCGAGCTGCTTGCAACTGCGCTGGCCAAGCTGGGCCTGCTGCGGCACGACGCCGACTATCATCTGCTGCGCGCCGCGATGGTGATCATCTTCTTGTTCTTTGGCTACCAGAAATGGTTCGCGTATGAGGCGCAGCGGCTAATTCCGTTTATCAGCAACGGGCCGCTGATCTTCTGGCTCTATCCGGCGTTCGGCACGCGCGGCGCTGCCTTGTTCCTGGGCACGTCGGAATGGACGTTTGGCACGCTGCTGTTGCTTGGTTTTTGGAGCAAGCCGCTCGGGATCCTCGGGGCCTTGGGCTCGACTGCCACTTTCATCGGCACCGTGACGATCATCCCGTTCATGCCGGAGGGTTGGGACGCGGCTGCCGGCGGCTTTCCGGCGATGACCGGCAACGTCCCGTTCCTGATGAAGGACGTCGTGCTCCTTGCGGTGTCGCTTTATCTGCTGGAGCAGGACGTCCAGCGGTCGCTGCCTGGCTCCGCCATCCGTGAGCCGGCGCAGAGCTGACCGTTAAGCGTCAGACCGCCGCCGGCCCTGAGGCAGCTTGATCGATACCCCCATGGCAGCGTGGAAGGGAGAAGTACATGTCCGCCGAACAAGTCGACATTCTCATCCTTGGTAGTGGTCAGGGTGGCAAATTGCTTGCCTGGGATATGGCTCGATCGGGGAAGCGCACAGCGGTGGTCGAACGCCGTTGGATTGGCGGATCCTGTCCCAACATCGCCTGCATGCCGAGCAAAAACGAGGTCTGGGGCGCCCGCGTTGCCCATCTGGCGCATCACGCCGGCCAATTCGGCATCATCGCCGGGCCCGTCGAGACCGATATGGCGACGGTGCGTCAGCGCAAATCCGACATGGTGAACCGCGAGGTCGAGCTTCACCTGCAAAACTTTCGAGCGACGGGAGCGGAGCTCATCATGGGCTCCGGGCGTTTCGTCGCGCCGAAGACGATCGAGGTACACCTCAACGACGGCGGCACCCGCATCCTCGCCGGCGAAAAGGTATTCCTCAATATCGGGACGCATGCGGCCGTCCCCAACATCCCCGGCCTCGCGGCGGCAAGGCCGCTCACCCATATCGAGGCGCTCGAACTCGACTATCTCCCATCGCATCTGATCGTGCTAGGCGGCGGTTATGTCGGGCTCGAGATGGCGCAGGCCTATCGTCGGTTCGGCAGCCGGGTGACAATCATTGAGCCGGGACCGAGGATCATGAGCCGCGAGGATCCTGACGTTGCCGACGAACTGCAGCGTATCCTCCGTGCCGGAAGCATGCAGCTTGTGCTCGCGGCGGAGGTCACCCGGGTGCGCGGCCGATCCGGCGAGGATGTCGGGATTACCGTGCGCACGCAGGCCGGCGAACAGACGATTGAAGTCAGCGACATCCTGGTCGCCACCGGTCGCGTGCCCAACACCGACGGCATCGGGCTCGAATTGGCCGGGGTCGAGTTGGGTGAGCGCGGCTATATCCGCGTCAACGAGCGGCTGGAGACGACCGCACCCGATGTCTGGGCGATCGGCGAATGCGCCGGCAGCCCGCAATTCACCCACGTCTCGGTCGACGATTTCCGGATCATTCGCGACAATCTCGCGGGCGGCAATCGCAGCACAAGCGACCGCCTCGTTCCCTATTGCATGTTCACCGACCCGCCGCTGGCGCGCGTCGGCCTCAGTGAAAACGAAGCTCGCGATCGGGGGATTGCTGTGCGCGTCGGACGATTGCCGATGAGCAATGTGCTGCGCACCGAGGCGACCGACGAAACGCAGGGCTTCATGAAGGTACTCGTCGGTGCGGACGACCGCATTCTCGGCTTCGCGATGATCGGCTCGGAGGCCGGCGAGGTCATGGCTGCGGTGCAGACCGCAATGCTGGCGGGGTTGCCGTACCAGCGATTGCGCGACGCCGTGATCGCGCATCTGACGATGGCGGAGGGGCTCGGCCCCCTCTTGGCGAACGTGCCGCCGCGCTAGGCCAGCGGCACCTGAACGCACATTCGTGAGCGCCGCGATTGGCGCGCAGTAATCCAGGAGGAGCTCACGATGACGGGAAAGCTTGCAAACAAAGTCGCTCTCGTTACCGGCGGCAGCGCCGGGATCGGTCTCGGCATCGCCAAACGTTTCGCGGAGGAAGGCGCCCGCATCTTTATCACCGGCCGCCGGCCAGCGGAGCTCGACAAGGCCGTCACCTCGATCGGCGGCAATGCGGCGGCGGTTCAGGGCGACGTGTCGGACATCGCCGATCTCGATCGCATATTCGCGCATATCCAGGATCAGGCGGGACGCATCGATGTGCTGGCGGCGAATGCCGGGTTCTACGAATTCGGCACTATCGGCGAGATCACCGAGGAGCATTTTGACAAGACGTTCAACACGAACGTCCGCGGCACGCTCTTCACCGTGCAGAAAGCACTGCCGCTGCTCTCCAGGGGTTCGTCCGTGATCCTCCTGGGCTCGATGGTATCGATCAAGGGCTTCGCCGCCTGCTCGGTCTATAACGCCTCAAAAGCGGCGGTGCGCTCCTTCGCCCGCACCTGGATCGTCGATCTCAAGGGGCGGAACATTAGGGTGAATGTGTTGAGCCCCGGATACACCGACACGCCGGGACTCTCCCAATTCTTGACCGACCAAGAAAAAACCTCGCTCGCCGCTTCCGTCCCGCTCGCCCGAATGGGCAACCCCGACGATCTTGCCAAGGCGGCGGTGTTCCTTGCTTCCGACGACAGCGCCTACATCTCAGGAATCGAACTGTTTGTGGATGGCGGCGCCGCGCAAATCTGAGAATGCGGCCCGCGTAGCGCCGCCCCCCGCACCGCACATTCGGTGATGGCAAGAACCTGATTAGCGCTTTCGATCAGCGCCCGTGGCTCAGCGGGAAGTTAGCGCCGTCAGTCATGACGGAGAGCCGAGCGCCGTAGCGCGACAAACGAGGTCAAGCCCGGCCAAGGCGATATTTTAGCCTAGGCTGCCTCGTCCAGCATCGATCACAGCGCATGCTATGTGGCATCATCCGCTCATGCCGGAGAGGCTCCGCCGGGAATTTAACCTGCCGCACTCGGGATTGGACAGCCGCGAACGCGGCCTTGTGCTGGAGGACGCGGCGCTCGCCTGGGGGGGGGCCGTGACGGTCCGCGGCGCCGTGCTTTCGACGACATCGCCTCGATCAAGATGGAGACGGAGATTGACGGCGACAATCCGTTTGCTCAGTGCGACATCGTCTTCCGCGACGAGACGAGGCTGCGGGTCGAGGTCACCAACGACGCCAATCATTACGACGACGCGCTCGAATACCGAGCCTTTCTGTCAGCGTTTTTCGACCAACTCGGGCCGGAGCGGCGTGCCCGGATCGACTTCATATACGGGCCGAGCTGAAGCGCACAATCCAGATCGCCGTCAGCGCAGCTTTCACCGCCACCTTTATCGGGCTGATAATCTTTCAGTTATTTTCGTCGGACTTGTGGCGAGATAACAACTGGCTGCTGATCCCCTTGGCGCTACTCATGGGTTCGTTATGCGCGGGCGTGCTGTATCTCAGCATCAAGAACTGCCAGACGCCGTTCGAGCCCTTGGCGGTCCCGGAAATGCTGCTGCCAATGTTGAAAGCGAAGCGTAAAGCCTAGGCTGCCTCGTCCGGGGTCGAGCCGGCATCGCGGCATCCTTTTCGGCCGGTCGCGTCGAGGCAAAGCATGATAACCGCCTAGCCTACCCATTCGCTGGTAACGTCCTGAACGGCAGGTCAGGGGCACGAGCTGCCGCGACTGCCCTCCGAGACGGGCGTGCCAATGAGGGCACTATTGCCCGTCAGCGAAGGTCGGGTCACGAGCGGTAAGCCGACATCGCCAAAAGCCCGTGATGAGCAGGACCGCGGATCACTCCGGCTCAGTGAGCGTTGGCGCCTGTGCGCCGAAAGCGGGCATTCGTTGAGTGGAAAGGAAGCGGCTGGGATCGACCCTAAGCAGCCCTTCCCCGTTGAGTTCGCCTTGCCCCTGATGGCCGCATCTGTGCCCACCATCCCGCCCCCCGGTGAAGGCCTCTGTGACGCCCCGAAGGAAGCGCCTGACCGGCGCCGGCGAAGCGTTACGCTTGGTGCGATGACGGGATGGTTAAGCGAACAACTCCCTCGTCAAAACAATCAGACGAGAGCGGCCGCCGACAACAAACGGAAACGCGGCGGAAATGGCGGTGTAGGGGTTCCGCCGGTCGCGATCTCCCGGACGATTTCCAACGCGCGCACGAGGTCCTCAGCGCTATACGGTTTTGTGATCGCAGCTTCCCCATCTGCTGGCGTAAGCATGCTGATCCGGGCGTCTTCGCCCGACGTGTAGAGGATGCCGAATTTTCCTCGGCTGTTTAGCCGCCGAGCGATCTCGGGGCTGTAGCCACCCCTCGCGAGCTGCACGTCAAGAACAGCGAGGTCGGGCTTATGCAATTCGCCAAGCGCCACGGCTTCATCGACGGTACTGGCGATACCACAAACATCGTAGCCGCTCTCGGTAAGTACCATTTCGAGCAGCTCCGCCATTATCAGCTGATCTTCCGCTATGAGGACCCTCAGCATTTGAACGCCCCGGCCCGAAAGCGGCGCGCTATGCCGCTACGCGCTCTACACCCCCCGGTGGCACCAGAAGCAAGGGAAGTCGTATTCTGACGGTCGTTCCAATTCCTTCGGATTCCGACAGGGCGAGCGTGCCGCCGAGCTGACGCACGAAGATGGCCACGTAGTCGGCGCCGCGTTTCTCTGGAACCTTCGCCAAATCCTTGTCCTTCATGCCCACACCGTCATCAGCGACGGTCAGCTCAATTTGGTCGCCGATCTGTTCCACGCTCAGCAAGACACGTCCTGTCCCGCTAGGAAAAGCATGCTTGATCGCGTTCGTCGCCAACTCGTTGACCAACAGGCCGAAGGGTACGGCGCGGTCAGGGTCGATATCCAACGCCTCGGCCTTCACCTCTATTGTGATGCCCGACATGTTTCCGAGGAGGCTCGCTGACATGGTCTCGGCGATTTCCCTGAGATATGCGTCCACAGCGATGGTCCTGCCGCGGCTCGATTGGGATATCAGGTCGTAAAGCTGGGCAATCGCTCCGATGCGTGCCTGCATGGCTTTATAACCTGGCACGCACTGCGCTGCCGTCGATCGAGCTTCGAAGGCGATCAAGCCGACGACGATCTGCAAATTATTCTTGATCCGGTGCGAAATTTCGTTCGTCAACACCTGCGCGTCACGCTCGCGCTGCTTGCGGTCGGTGATGTCTTCGAAGACGAGAAGCATCCGATGCGTATGGTTTCCCGGCTGCCAGATTTTCCGGGCGTTCAAGTTGAAGACACGGCGGCCGAGACCCGGAAAATCGTCCTCGATCTCAAAACTTTCGATCGGTTTGTCTTCCGGAAGCACCTTCTCCATCAAATTGCGGAGCCCCGGCACGTCCCACTGATGCTGGCCGAGTTCGGCAACGCGCCGACCCTGCGCCTCCGCCTCAGTAATCCCGAACATCGTCAAAAACGCCTTGCTCGCGGTGACGATCGTCATGTCCTGCTCAAGGACGACCAGGGGATCGCGGATCGTGTCGACGATACTTTGGGTCAGTTGCCAGGCGCGCCTGCTCTCGGCCCGCGCCGCGCGCTCCTCACTAACATCCTCGATAGCGAGCAGAATGTATCCGTCGTGGTCGCCGGGGCGAAAAATCTTCCGGGCATTGACCAGCATGATGCGCCGGCCAATGGTCGGAAAGTCGTGTTCAACCTCAAAACCTTCAACCGACGCACGATGCGGGATCACACTCTCAAGCAAGCTGCGAAGTGCGGGGATATCCCACTGCCGGTTGCCGAGTTCATAAATATGACATCCCTCGGTCTCGGCGCGGCTGGTGCGGAACGTCTGGTAGAACGCGCGATTGGCGGAGGTGATGTTTAGATTTCTGTCGAGAATGATCAGCGCGCTGGGGACGGTCTCAACAATGTCGCTCGCAGCAATATCGGACACGGCTTTTTTTGCTGGAGCAATATCCGACATGGGCATTATTTCCTCGTAGATTGCGCGAGCTGAAAATTACGCCGCTAGTAGGTTTTCAACAGAAGCTTGGAGCTGATGCTCCGCATACGGCTTGACCAGGCAGCGCGTGCCTTTGACAAACAGGGCTTTCATTTGGTCGGTAACGGTATTGCCGGTCGTGTAGAGCACACGCAATTCGGGCCGAAGCTTGATCGCCTGGCGTGCTAGATCGCACCCGCCAAGGACCGCCGTCTTGAGGTAGATATCGGTAAAAAGCGCGTCGATGTGCTGGGGGGAGCGTAGGAGTGAGAGTGCTTCGCCCACGTCGCTCGCCAAGAGTGTCTGGTGACCCCAGTCTTGAATCATCATCTCCGCCAAATCGCGGGTAAACACATCATCTTCGACGATCAGTATCACGGCCATCATGACTATTCCTGTCGCAACAACTAAGATGGCGGCTAACCAACAAGTCGCGTGCCTCTCAACTGCCTTCGATAGGAATTAGCGCCCTCGGCTGGAGTGCCATAGTTCTCGACAAAAACCGTAATGGGGCATCGCGCCCCTTCGCATTTCGGATCCTACACTAGGGGTCGCGTCCAAGCACCGACAGGATCGGAAACTACTCAGCTGGCATTCCGCTAATCGAGGCCATAATTACCCAAATCGTCTTTTAGAAGTGCAGCCTCGGGGGAAACCGTTCGCGGCCTCGTTGGATATGCGATCCAGCGTCCGGGCACGTCACCCTAAAGGTCAGCTCTTCACCCAACTGAGCCAGTTTGAGTCCCACCGGCAAAGGTCGGTTAAGGGGCACTTTGAGCGGTTCCCGGCACTTGGGCTGAGCGTCGGTTGTAGGTTCAGAAAGGAGACATTCCCCGGCACCGATGGCAATGCGGAAGATGCGCCGAAACCGGACTTCTCCTCGACATCGGCGCAATCGTCAGGCTGGTCGCGAAGCCCACGCGAGTAGCGCTGAGGCAGGTTTTGATCGCTGTCAGGGTCGACAATTGTCAACGGGCACCGAAGTTTCCGCGGAAGTGGGCACTTAAAATTCCCTAGGCTGGCGGGGCGGTCGGCCGCGCCGTTTTGGTGGGGGTGGCGGATTGAGGGGTGAGTTTGATCTGACGTGGTCGGGAACGAGGTCGGCATGCTGGCGCATGCGATAGCTGGAGCCCTCGATCTGAACGACGACGGCATGATGGAGCAGCCGATCGAGCAGCGCCGTGGCGACAACCGGATCACCGAAGACGTCGCCCCATTCGGCAAAGCCGCGGTTGGAAGTGAGGATCATCGCGCCCTTTTCGTAGCGGGCGTTGACGAGCTGGAAGAACAGGTTGCCGCCGCCAGTGGTGACCGGCAGGTAGCCGATTTCGTCGACGACGAGCAGCGAACAACGGCACAGGAAGCGGATTTTCTCGCGCAGCGTGCCCTCGCGTTCGGCCTTGGCGAGGATGGCGACGAGATCGGCCAGCGGGATGAAGTAGACGCTTTTGCCGGCGCGAACGGCCTCGACGGCAAGTGCCGTGGCGAGATGGGATTTGCCGGTGCCGGGCGGCCCGAGCAGGTGGATGACCTCGGCCCGGTTGATGAAGTCGAGCCCGGCGAGCGCCGTGATCCGATTGCGGTCGAGCGAGGGCTGGAACGAGAAGTCGAAGCCGGCCAGCGTCTTGAGGATTGGCAACCTGGCCATGCGCAATGCCGCCTTGACCCGGCGGTTCTCGCGCAAGATGAGTTCCTCGGCGAGCAGATCGTCGATCGCCTCGATGCCGTCGATCTCGCCCTGCTCGATGCGGCGCAGCGTGGCGTCGAGCATTTCGAGCGCGCGCGGCATCTTCAAGCCGACCAGGCTGTGGCGGATATTGTCGACGCGCGAGGATGCGGAGGCGAACGTCATGGCCGGCCCGCGTTCGCGAGCTGCTCGCCGATCGCCTGGTAGATGGCGAGCGACCGGAGCGGCACATGATCACCGATGCGGCCAATGATGACCCCGCTCGGTGTGTTGGTCTTGCGTTTCGCGCTGCCGCCGGTGCGGTGACGACGATCGATGCGGTACTGCTTTCGGCCTTCGAGAATGGGATGCTCGGCGACGACGGTGCCGAGATCGAGGATGCGGATCAGATCGGGGAGCTGCTGGACCTCGACAACCCTGCGGGTGCGATCAGGGACGCTGTAAAAGTTGCCGCCGATCGCGACGAAGCCGTCGTGGCTGACGCGGCGCTCCAACTTGAGCACTGCGTCAAAGCGATGTTCGGGCAGCGTCTGCAGCTCGGGCTGCTCGGCAGCGAACGCCTCGGCGACAACCCGTTGGGTGGTGCCGTGAACGCGGATATTGGCGACGGTATCGAGCCAGCCAATGAGCTGGGCGTTGAGATCGTCGAGATTGCGGAAGCTGCGGCCGAGAAAGAAGTCCTGGCGGATATAGCTGAACGGCCGCTCGACTTTCCCCTTGGTTTTCGCCCGATAGGGGCGGCAGGCACGCGGCTGAAAGCGGTAGTGCCGCGCCAGCGCGAGCAGCGATCGGTTGTAGGCGATGTGGCCCTGGTCGTCCTCGCCGGTCACCGCCGTCTTCATGCGGTCGTAGAGGATCTCGATCGGCACGCCGCCGATCGCCTCGAAAGCCTGGATATGACAGCGCAGCAGCGTCTGCAAATCCTGGTGGAGAACGTAGCGCGCGAACAGAAAGCGCGAGTGGCCGAGCACCAGGCTGAACAGCCAGACGACGCGGCTGGTGCCGGGGTCGTCGGTGAAGTTCACCACGAAGCGCGCAAAATCGACCTGGGCCTGGAGGCCCGGCGGGGTCTCGAAGCGCACCTCGTAGGGCTTGGGTCCGTTCTCGGGCCGGATTGCAGCGAGGAAGCGCTTCACCGCGGTATAGGCGCCGGCGTAGCCGAGCTCGCGAACCTCCCGGGTCAGCCGAGCGGCACTCAGATCGGGGAAAGCGATCAGCCGCTCGCGCAGAAATCCCATGAACGGGGCGAGCTTACTGGGCCGGCCCACCGAGCGCGGCCCGTAAGCCGGCGCCTCGATGCCGCGCTCGACATATTTGCGCACGGTCTTGGGGTCGCGCCCCGTCCGCCGCGCGATCGCCCTGACCGACAGCCCTTGTCGATGCAGTTCCAGGATCATCATCAGTTCTCCAAGTTGGACCATCGGCGCCGCCTCCCCCGAGACGGGGATGGCACCGATGGCGGCTCAACCATTCAGCCGGGGCGCGCCCTGGCTGAATGGTTGGACAAATGCCAACTAGGGAATTTTCAAAGCCCACTTTCGGGGAGAATCGCAGGCCCGATGACAACAATGACTATCTGGTGTAATCGTCCAGCACAACCGCCGGGTTCGGCGGGTTACACGCAAGGCGCTCACTGCGGAGCGCTTCCTGCCGTTGTTGCGGCTCCGGGCTGCTGCGCAAGGCGGGGTCATAGGTCGACGAGGTGAGGTCCATGGCGCATTCTGAGCCGGCTCCGTCGCTCGAGGGCGGCCGTTCGCTGCGCCGCTGAGTAAGGTAGTAGCACGTGCTCACCGCTCGGCAGCCGGGCTGATCGAGAGCGCGCCGAAAGTGCGTGACCTGCGCGCCGGCTGCCCTACGCCACAGCCGCCGGTGACGCCTCACCCAGCTGGTAGCAATGGATCGCGACGATCCGGTCCTGCCCGGCCGCGACGGGCGTCACCTCGTGCGGCACCAGGCCGCCGAGCAGCAGGGCGGTCTCGCCCGGCCGCAGCGGGACGGGCACGCCGACCGACCGGCCGGCTGCCCGGGCCGCCGACAGTTTTTGCGGCACACGGCTGGGGTAGAGAAGCAGACCGCCGCCGGTGTCGTCGACCAGATGCTGCGACAGGCAGGTGACGATAGTGAGGTCGCATCTCAGAACGTCGCGGTGCAGAGCCAGAAAATCGCCGGGTTCCTCGTAAAAGGAATAGGTGCCGGCCCCCGAGGGGGTGACGGCGATGTTGCAGAGGTTGCCCAGCGCCTCGATCATCTGGGACGAGCTATGGAGGCCCCAGTGGCAGGCGCCGCCGGCGGCCGAGCGGAAGGCACGGGCCGGGCTGCCGCCGCGGCTCTCGGTGGCATCCGAATGCGCCACCAAGGCGCGCGTGCCGGTCGCGCGCACCGCTACGGCCTCGGTGCGCAGCAGCTCGAGCCATTCCGGGCTGATAAAGCCGGTGATGGCCTGATAGCCCCCCGCGGCCCAGATCCGCGATACGGCGAGCGCGGCTGGGAGCATCGGGTCCCAGACGTCGCCCGCGGGCGTGCCCAGGTCCATGCCGCCTTCGCTCGGCCGAATGGACTAGCCGCCGGGGCGGCCTGGCTGCTCGACCGGTCCGCCGGGGTCGATGATCGGCGGCTCGAGAGGTGGCAGTAGGGGCGGCTGGATTGGCAGCACCGGCGGATGGATTGGCTGCAGCGGCGGGTGGACCGGCACCAGCGGGACCAGCGGTGGCTGGATTGGCAGCACCGGCGGATGGATTGGCTGCAGCGGCGGATGAACCGGCGTCAGTGGTGGGTGCACCGGCGTCAGTGGCGGCTGGATTGGCACCAGCGGCGGGTGGACCGGCGTCAGTGGTGGGTGCACCGGCGTCAGTGGCGGCTGGATTGGCACCAGCGGCGGGTGGACCGGCGTCAGTGGTGGGTGCACCGGCGTCAGTGGCGGCTGGATTGGCACCAGCGGCGGGTGGACCGGCGTCAGTGGTGGGTGCACCGGCGTCAGTGGCGGCTGGATTGGCACCAGCGGCGGGTGGACCGGCGTCAGTGGTGGGTGCACCGGCGTCAGTGGCGGCTGGATTGGCACCAGCGGCGGGTGGACCGGGGTGAGCGGCGGATGAACCGGTGTCAGTGGGGGCTGGATTGGCGCCAGCGGCGGGTGCACCGGCGTCAGTGGTGGATGGACCGGGGTGAGTGGCGGATTGACCGGCGGGAGTGGCGGAGGATCCGGCTGGCCTGGATCGGAAGCGGTTATCGAGGTTCGCATCCTATTCCTCCGCCTTGGCTCGACCAGTCACCGGGTGCCCCGCAACACCAGCTCATTCCCGACAAGGGTTAGGATCGCCGCGACGCCACCCAACTTCCGCTGCTAACGTGTTTCTTACAACTCTACCATAATCTTATACCACCGTTTCGTGCAATAATGGATTTCCGCTAGGCTTCCCCGGAAACTTGCCGTGGTCCGTTTGCAACTTGCATTGCCCCCGGCAAATAAACCGTCTGAAATCGATGTAATTGGCTCCTATCACGGTGGAAGCAGGCGATGAACGCCGGAAAGCAGCTGATCTATTATGTCATTGCGCCGGATCCCGGTGGCCGTTTGCCGCGGCAATTGGCCCAAAGCCTGCGCAGCCTGCGGCGCTTCAACCCCGAGATCGCGGTGCATTTGCTTCATTGCGGCGAAGTTTCTCAGCAGATTGAGGAAGAATCCGAGCGAAACCAAGTGACGGTGCACCAAGTCCCGGAATATATCAATTTGCTCGAAAACTACGCCCCCGGCTTGGACAGCCTAAGGGCCTTTCCCACGCTGCATAAATTTCTCTGCCTCGATCGGCTGCCGCTCGATGATGTCGAGCAGCTGCTGTACATGGATTGCGATACCTATTGGTTCGCGGACCCGGCGATATTGTTTCGACGCTACCGGACCAATCATTTCTATGCCTGCGCCGAGGTGGGCAGCCGGGCCTTCGGCAACTGGTATGATCCGTCTTATCTGGATGAGGATCGAGTTGCGGCGCTGAGTTCTGCGCTGGGACTTGCCGTGCTGCCGCCATTCAACACCGGCATCATGCTGATGCACACAATGATGTGTCCCCGGCTGCTGGCGCTGAGGCCATGGTTCCTGGAAACTGCGGCCCGACTGCTGGCCGGCGCAACGGCTGCGTCAACCACTGGGGAACAGGTCGGCACCCTCGCCGCGCTGCCCTACCCGTCGAGCAATACCTGGCTGCTCGATGAGGTCGCGCTATGGCTGACCCTGGGTGCGATTCCCGGCCTGCAAATGGGCCTTTTTGCGCAGAACGAGGTGCCGATTTCCAATCTCCATGCGGTGCTGCCAGCGGAAGACCGCCTAGTCGCGCATTACTTCAGCATCCAGGAGGATGACTTCTTCCGCCTGTTCCCGCGGCTGTAGGTCCCGGTTTCCCCTCAGAGCGCGTGCTCGATGTGTGAACGAGCGCGCTCGAGAAAGCGCAAGAGATTCCTGGAGAATGGCCGCTTGGGGGCAAATTGAGCCTATCCGCCCCGAGCCGTTCGCCGCTGCTCTGCTGAAAACGAGACGAGCGTAAATAGGTCCGCTTACTGATCGAGACCCGCCGTTGAGGCAGATTGCTCCGCCGGTCGTCCTAATTCCGTCCCCGCCATAGTGATCCCGTGGCCGCCCTGGCGCCGGGTTTTGGTTCCATGGAACAGGCCGGATTTTGGTTCCATGGAACACGGCTTGGGCGGGCGAGGGAATTTCGGCCGGAAAAGACTGAAGGGTCTGGGTGCGGTGTTCCATGGAACGGCGGTCGCGGTAGGTCGCTGCGTGAACAATTTTGCGACCTGGAAGAACACCGAATATCGGGCGAATTTTATCAGGGAGAATTTCCCTCGAAAATAAAGCCATCTCAGGGTCCAGCGCGCCGCGAGAGTTCCATGGAACAGATTTTCCCCGGTCGGCCATAGAGACTTGATGGGCGACGTTCGCTCGTCGTGAGCATGATCCGGATTTTGTTCCATGGAACAGGGCCTGTACACTGAGGGCACCTCGGCCCGGAAAATCACGGCTACCGGAGCCGATCAAGCTCCCTTTATTCGGTAGACCCGAACATGACCGATACCCTAATGGGCTTCGATCGCTCAACCGAATGGCTCGGGGTGGCGTGTAGCACCTCCAGCGCCGCTAGAGCCTCGCGCATGACCCGGCCACACCGCTCGGTGAGCGGGAGCAGGTCCTCGCGCAAATGGGCTAGGTGCTCCTCCACAGAGAGACCCTGGACTTGCCCGACCCTCTCGGCCATAGCGATCCCGAAAGTCTGCGCTCGGCCCGGCTAGACCAAAAAATTCGTGCTCAATGTGGATCGCGAGATTGCCCACCCACCCGGTGACCCGTATGAAATCCTGGTAGGCCGACACCACACGATCGGTCAGCATTACCGCCGCTGGGGCGTTCCCGTACTCGTCCATGAGCCGACGTCGGAGATCGAGCAGCACGACAGCGAGGTCTTGGTCGAGAACGCACTCGGCGCCGAGCCGGTTGATGAGGAACCGACCATCTTCAAAGCTGGTCAGCACACGCTTGACGTATTCCTCCTCGCCCTCATGCCGAAACTTCCGCATCGCTCGAAACACGGCCATCGAATTTTCGCGAAGCGCTTGGCTGGTCGCCGCCCATTCGAGCCTACGCTGCCGATCCCGCTCCTCTGCCTCGGTCTGAGCGGCGATTTGCTCAAGCGTCAAAGCGACAGGCTCGGGGAGGTTATCCTCGGGCGCGTCATCCAGGGGCGCGAACAGCGGCTCTCGTGTCTTTGTCTCGCTCACGGCAGTTCGTCCATGACGGTTCTCATTTGTCGGATCAGCTCGCGGAGACGTCGTCGTTCCGCCCGTGCTTCCAGGGTATGAAAGCCATCGCGCCAACTGCCGTTGCGCTCACCCCGTGGTGCTCCGGGAGAGCGTCCGCCATGGGTCTTGCATCTCCCATTCGGCATCGCTGGACCTCGACAGATCGTCCCCCGTCTCGTCCGTGCTCCACAGCGGGATGCCGCTCGCGCGGCTTCAAGACCTCGCAGCCAGCCGGGAACGCGAGGTTGGTCGCTTGGATTATCCCCCATCCCCCCGCCCCCCGCTTGCGACAGCGCCGACGATGGCTTGACCGCCAGGTGCTACGAGCACCTTCTCTACGATGACCTTCTGGACCGTTGTCTTGCCCCGGTGCCGGCTCAGAGCATCCATCTGTGCCGTGTAGAGCATCATCAGTCGTCGCGCCAAAGCTGTATAAACCTGTCGTCCCCCGGCGGTTTGTTCAGCGTGAAACGTTCGACGAGCTGCGTCCATACTGGCGAAATGCGCGAGGACCATCTGGCAGGCGAGCATCGCCTCGACCACGTCCTTTGGACCAATCTCATGCATCAACGCCAATGCAAGATCGGCGGTGGCATTGTTCACCGGTTCGCCGGATGCTGCGTGCAGAGCGTTGAAAAGCTGTTCGTACAGAGCTTGCGCAACGATCTCGTCTTTCGTCCCGAAGGCGCCAAGAAATGCGTCGCGGAAGTCGGCGCCGCTCATTCCTGCGTCAGGCGCCGGTTCGATCGCCTGCCCACGGTCTACGGACCGGATGTTGACACGAGGAGCGAACGGCGGGGGCGGCGACTTTGCCGCTTTGCGTCTCATACCCATAAGTGAATCGCCGTTGTTCATGTTGATCCGCATCGCAGGCGGCTTTCTCGAAGTAACAGAGCAATGACCGCTCCTGCATTCGACGTTAGCGCCGCTCGCAGTTGGTCAGGCAGTTTCGACAGCCTTGGCTCGACAAGGATTAGCTCGCAACCGTCTGCGACGAGCACGCATCCGAGCCACCTAGTCGCTTCCGTCATTGATTTTGTGAGGGTTCTCTAAATCGATGTCCGCGTCACCAGCGACGGAGCGGAGACGTGGGCAGCAAAGAGAGCGCAGTAAAGAAATACATTGTGACACTCAGCGATACGGAGCGGGAGAAGCTCAACGCCCTTATCCATAGCGGGAAACATCCGGCACAAAAGCTGCTGAAGGCCCGCATTCTGTTGAAAGCCGATACCTCGGACGGTGGTGAAGGCTGGAGCGACAGCGAGATTGCAGCGGCGCTCGAGACCAGTGTCGCCACGGTTGCCAGGACGCGCCAGCGGCTGGTCGAAGAGGGGTTGGAGGCGGCCCTGATTCGCAAGCATTCGGCGAATTCGGCGAGGCGGCGGATCTTCGATGGGGCGGCCGAGGCCAGGTTAATCGCGTTGGCCTGTTCCAAACCGCCGGCCGGCCGCGCACGCTGGACATTGCAACTGTTGGAAGAGGCGGTCGTCGAACTGAAGATCGTCGAACGGGCCAGCGACAACACGATCGGGCGGACGCTGAAAAAAACACTCTCAAGCCGCATCTGAAGCAGCAATGGGTCATCCCGCCGGACGCCAACGCCGCCTTTGTTGCCGCCATGGAAGACGTCTTGGAGGTTTATCAACGGCCCTATGATCGGCAACGTCCCCTGGTCTGCCTCGACGAGACCTCAAAGCAACTCATTGCCGAAACGCGCGTGCCGATCGCGGCGAAACCCGGACGGCCCGGCCGGCACGATTACGAATACCGACGCAATGGGACGGCCAATCTGTTCATGATGTTCGCGCCACTGGAAGGCTGGCGGCACGTCAAGGTCACCGACCGTCACACGGCGATGGATTATGCCCAGGTGCTCAAGGAATTATCCGACACGCACTTCCCCGGTTCAGCAAAAATCGTGCTCGTCCAGGACAACCTGAACACGCACAAGCCAGCTTCGCTGTACGAAGCCTTTCCCCCCGCCGAAGCCCGCCGGCTCGTCGAACGGTTCGAGTGGCACTACACACCAAAACACGGGAGTTGGCTCGACATGGCGGAATCTGAACTCAGCGTTCTCTCCTCCCAATGCCTCGACCGCCGCATCCCCGATCAGCGGGTGTTGAAGGACGAAGTCGAGGCATGGGAAGCTGACCGCAACAGGAAGCACGCCAAGGCGAATTGGCAGTTCACCACCGCCGACGCGCGGGTCAAACTGAGCAGGTTGTACCCCGCACTATGAACAACTCGGCCGACTAGCCTGGTCGGCTATATTCCGAACATCGTCGCTGCCGCGATCCGGGATGGCGTCGGCACGGATGCGCCAGATCCGGCGCCCGTCCGACAGCAACAGCGGTTCAGGAACAGCTGGTAGTGGTTCGACCGTTGGCTGAGCCTCACTTTTTCCATTTTTTCCATTTTGGGATTCCGAAATGGAAACGTTAGGCCCGCCGGGAACTGCGGAATTTTCCAGATTCTCCACTTTCCCGCTTCCAGCATGGGATTTGCGCGCGCGCGGGGCGCAGCGGCATCTCTTCTGCCAGCAGTCAAATCAGTGTTTGAAATCCCGTCGCTATCGTGAGCGTCGTGCGGACCTCTCTCAACGTGGTAAATCTGGGAAACGTGGAAAAACTCCAGGCTCTCTGCGCCTTTGGGCGTCGCCAAATTGTTTTCCATTCGCGGATCGGAGTGGAAAACCCCGCCTGATTGGCTCAACGCGGAGGCACTGGCATTTCCGTTTTTATTGTATTTGGCTGCAGAAGCCCGCAATAGCGCGACGATATCAGTCATGCGCGCCGCCCCTCGTACACTCGGAGATTTGTTTGTCCGGCCAGCTGTTCGAATAGCTCGAGCCTGATCGCATAAGCATCAAGACGGCCGACGCCTGGCACGTAACGGGCGTACATACGATCGCCTCGCTTTATGAGCATGCCGCCGCGCAACAGAATTGCTGCGATCTGGCTTTGACGGAGCATGCCACCGCCAGCCTCTACAAGACGGCCTTTAGGGATATAGACCGCTTGGTCGTCAAACCATGCTTCGGCCTTTTGATGGCGCGGCTCGCACTGGATGTTGCAAACCGTGACGTTCCAGCGCTCTGCAGCCCAGGTGCGGAGGTGATTAATGGCCTGACGCTCGGCATCGAGCGGTTCGGCATCACTGGAGGCACGGAAGTTCATCCACGCCCAGCGGACCGCATGGATCACGTCGTCGGCGTTGCCCGGAATTACTCCGAAGCTGATGGCCAGCACGCCCGCTGCCCAGAGGATTGCTAGGGGCTCCGCCGCGCGCACGAGAGCACCATCAGCGCCCGGGCCAGCTAGTTCTCGCGCCAGATTTTTAATCTCGTCGCGCAGTTCGCGATGCCGGCGATATTCGCCGCTCTCGACCAGCGCCCGCACGAAGGCCAGACCAGCATGGCCGAAGTGTCGGTCAATCTCGTTAATGGCCTGCAGGGTTTCGCCAGCGACCTGCCGATTCACATCGCGAACGTCGATGTCGAGGATGCGTGCCGCCATGCCCGCCGACCACTCGCCCCCGTCGGCGCGGATCTTCTCTGCAAGGCTGTTCTCGCCTGAGAGAACCGCGAACGTTGACCAGGTATGGCTGTCGCGCAGTGATGTGTCTTGCATCATGCGCGTTTTGCCGACGCCAGCCGCTATCAAGTACACCAGCTTAGCTGCGACTTTGCCGGGCACATGCGCCAGCTCATCCAACGCCAAGACGGTGCCCGACGCGCGCTGCGCAAGCCCCTCAACGGCGTTATCCGTCGCCCTGGCCGATTGCATCAGGCCCGGCCGTCGCAGATCAGGCGAGGACCAGGCGGAGACGGCGAGCCGCTGCGCCGTGGTCTTCCCAGACGACGATAATCCCGAAAGGTTGATGCCGGCGGTGTCGAGTCCGGCCAGAGACGTGACCACGCCGCAAAACCCTGCGACAATACCAAGAATCCAATGAGGGCAACTCGGCGTAGAGAGCGCCGCCGCCATCGCCGCGCGCCAGCCTTCGAGGGTCCCAGCTCGAGCGATGTCCGGAGCGAGACGCGCGGCGACTGACAGCTCGATCCCGGCGTCGAGTACATCGCCGATGACCTCACCGCTGGGCGCGATGAACAGCGGCTCGGCGCACCCTCCAAGATCGTGCCAGCCAGGCCGACCCACGGTCACGATTTCGCTTTTTGGATCGGCGGCTTTGAGTATCGCCAACGCAACCTGCTCACCATCCGCCTCGGTGCGGAGACCAGCCCTGAGCAGGGCAGCTCGAATTTCACTGCCGTGTAGTCGCGCAAGCTCACCTCGGTCGAAATCCAGGGGGCGCGGTTGGCCGTTCATATCTTGCACCAGGACTCGAAGGCCATACGCGTCGGCCTGATCTGCGAGACGCAACCGCGCGGTCACCCCGAACGGCGTCGTGATCGGTGTTTGAATCGTCTTACCCTTTACTTCGGAGACCTTGTGTATCCGGAGGGCCCCGGCCGCGGTGTATGCGTATTCGAGCCGCAGATTGTCCATCGCCGGCAGCGGATAGGTCTCGGCAACCCGTTTCATTTCGGCAGCGCGACCCTTAGCCTCCTCGGTCGCGTCGAGCTCTTGGCGTGTTGGCGCGAACGCGATACCACCCATAATCCCGGCGCGTACCGCCTCAACCCCCTCGCGGCGTAAGACGTCGAGCCAATCAACCTTGGTCCCTGGTTCGCCCGGCAGAGCGATCTGGATCTGTAATTGATGATAGTGCTTCAGACCGAAGGACCGGGCGGCGTTTTCGCCGGCACGATTACCGGCGCCAGCCTCATCGCGATCGGCACCGACTGTGATGCGCTTTGTCGCCGGATACGGCTGATACGCCTCGACACCGGTTGCTGTAATCGCCGCAGCGACCGCCACGTCGCCGACCGCGATCTCCGCCTTGAACGCGAAGGCGACCGCAGCAGCGTTCTCAATGCCTTCAAATAGTAATTGATCCGGTGCGCGGTTCGGGTCACCCCAAAGGACAGCGCGTCCCGCCGTGTTATCGTTGCTGACGACCCTGGCGGATTTCTTTGGAGGGCGCGGCCGGCCGCTCGGTCCCTTTCCAAGCTCCGCTTTGCCGAGACCGTTTTCAGCAACATAGATGCGGTGGGCGTGGATATTGCCCGTCGCATCGCGGGTCTCGAATATGCAAGCAGGGAAATCGCCGACATGCCTTGGCTTCACTCTCGAACCTGGCGGCGGTGGGTCGAAATAGCCGTGCGCCTTCAGGCCGACGATGCGCGTACTCGGTACTGGCACGGCTTCGGCGGGGACGCCTAGACGATGTGCGAGATATCGTATTGGTAAACTGTCGTCGCGATCGGCGTCCGGTGCATTCAACAGTGAGTGCGCATCGGTCGATTGACGCTTTCCTTTACTGTCGTTGACACGGATCAAGTCGTTGCGGCCGAGAATTTCGGCTGCTTTCATCTTGGCAGCGTCGAAGGAAAGCCCACGGACCTTTTTGATAACATCGAGGATGCTGTCACTGTTGGAGCAGGTGCAGTGTGCCCGAGCTTTCTTTTCGTCCCAGCGCCAACTTGGGTTGCGATCGAGATGATCTCTGTAGGGGCAGAGGATATGTGGATTTCCTGCGCGCCAATCGATGCCGAGCTTGTCCAGAACGTCGATTTCACATTCTGCGAGGGCAGCGCGGATGTCTGGCGTGGCGACGAAGCGCTCGGCCGCGTTCATCGCGCCGGCTCGCTTGTGCTTTGGCGAGTGTGACGCTCGATGAAAGCGATGATGTCTGCACGTCTATAGCGGACACCGCGGCCGATTTTTACGTAACGGCACCCCGTCCCGGACGCTCGCTCGCGTTCGATTGTGCGCTCTGAACAACGACGGATCTCCGCGTATTCGCGTTGTGAGAGCAGAAGATCAAAGAGGTCGGTGAGCATTTTCTCTCGCACGCCTTCTGGCGGTGCGAGGCAGCCTACGTCGGCGTGCGTACCCCCGAAACGCTCAAATCAAACTATGAATTGACTTTGGTCTGTGAATTTCGGCGGTCGAATATTCCCCGGATCGCACTATTGGTAACCCTAAAATCTTTCGTTAAATCGGCTTCTAGAAACATAGCCTCTTTTAATTGATAGCGCTTGCCATCGGAGGCCATCATCTCGGGGGGCATGCTCACAGTAAAAGCGAGGCCCGCACGCACGAACTTTATGATTCGAGGGCCAAATGCTAGCGCGGGTCCGCTTTTGGGAAACCGCGCGCGCATATCGTCGTAGATCTCAATCAACTGATGCACGAGATCTGTTGCAGCGGTACGGCCTTGGCGCCGCTCCCCGCCCTGCGTTTTCGGAAACTGCGACGGAAAGATGGCATCGGAATCGGCGCCAACCTGGGCGAGATCCGTCAGCATAGCCCCCAGCAAGCTCAACCCTTGAGGAGGATCCCAGACCTGATTTGGATGTTGCTCGGAAGCGACACGACATAGGTGGGGGAGAGCGAGCGTAATCCCTGGATGAAGGTTCTCAGGCTGCGGGGCTGCCTTATGTCTGTGGAGCAACCGTAGCAGTCTGCCGGCGGCTTTGCTTATTGCCCTCAGGCGCTTCCGAACCACTGCTTGCGCCAGTTCGGTATCACAGTCCCACATGCGATGAGCTAGATATTGGCCGCGTGCGCCGATCAGCCGATTGGCGACCTCCACCTGCCCATCAATTGGCAGCGGCCCGAACGCTTCAATCACCGCCCCGAACCGAGTGAAGTCTATCCCCGGATAAGAAAGCGCAACAAGAACCGGACCGGGAAGGGGCACGGCCTTTGGGTTGGTCGCCCCAGTTTTGGACGGCTGATCGGCCATCGCGTGCGTCAGTCACTATGCGATGAGCCTCGCGCACTCTGTCGGCGCAGGTCCACAACCTCCGCCGTGGCTCCCGCATTGCGGCCCATTGCGGCGGCGATTTTCGCACCCACCGCATCGTTGGCGGCGCGCAGAGGATCGGCTGACAGATGCGCATAGCGAGCCGTCGTCGCCGCGTGTTTGTGCCCGAGCAAGGCGCCGATGATCGGCAGACTGAGCCCGCCGCCCGCGCCAACGCTGGCGAAGCTGTGCCGCAGATCATGGAGCCGAACGTCATTAAGCCCGGCCGTTTTGCGCACCCGAAACCAAACCTTGTCGATCCCGCCGAATGGCAGTCCGGCGCGCTCGCCGGCAATCACATAAGGGTTGCCGGCAATTCGCGGCAGTCCGGTCAGCAGCGCCAACGCGGGCGGGTTGAGGTAGATCACTTTCTCGCGGGTCTTACTGTCAGGAAGGCGTAGGCATTGCCATTCGAAATCGACATGCGCCCACTGCAATCTGATGATCTCGGCGCGCCGGCAGCCTGTCAGCAGCAGCAGCTTGATCGCGGCGCATGGATAAGGATTGCTTGAGTGTGCCGCATCGGCGTCGAGCGCTTCGGCGAGCCGGGCGATCTCCGTTTCGGAAAGGAACCGCTCCATCCTACGGACGGGCGGCTTCTTGATACCATAGGCGGGGTTATCAGAGCGTAGTCCGCGTTGTACTGCGAAGGCAAGCAGCGTCCCCATTAGCGTCACGCATTGCGCGGCGGCACCAGCCCCTCCGCTCGGCAGGCTACCGGATGCGCGCGCCCCCTTGGGCGGCACCGGCACTGCGGTCTTGCCCGATTTCACGTCGATCAGCAGCCGCTCGATATCGGCACGGGTCACTTGATCGATGCGCTTGCGACCGAGCAGCGGTTTGATGTGATGAACGATCCGCCCACGGTCGGCTCGTAACGTCGACGCTTTCTTGTGCGCCACGCCCTCCGCCAGATAAAGATCGCACAGCTCTGAAATGTTGAGCGCGCGTCTCTCGGCCGACCGCGCTTCCGCCGGGTCGCTGCCGGCTGCAACGGCGCCGAGCAACCGTCGCGCCTCGTTTCTTGCTGTCTCCGGCGTCAGGGCGCCGTGCTTGCCAATAACGAAACGCCGTTTCGGCGCTCCACGGCCGGAGCCGGCCCGGTAGTCGATCGCGTAAGACTTCGCCCCGGCCGGCGTCACGACCAGCGCGAATCCTTTAATCTCGGTGTCACGGATCAGATAGGTCGCGGTTTGCGGGTGAGCCGCATCAACAATCCGCTTGGTGATCTTTGCTTGCATCGCCAACCTGCGCTGAGTCCGCCGATTCGAATCTATGTCGGCCCCATGTCGGCACCGCTATTCGAACTGGTGACGGCGATTGTCGGATTGTGTCGGAGAAAACACAAGCGATTTAAATAAATTCGGTGCCGACATGGATTCCCTGTCGGTGCATGACGGCGGGGGCTGTAAAACTCTGACTCCGCCAGTCTAGGTTCGAATCCTAGTCCCCCAGCCACCGTAAGTGATAGGTATTACTGTATTTCAGGATCACGCGGGGTGGGGCCGAAACTGGCGCCGTTCCCGGCGGTTTGCGGCGACCGCTACTGCCAGTCATCGGAGCAGAGAGCCCGGAGAGGGTCGCCGAGCGCGCCGCAGTGCCGGAATATCTCTGTCGGGCATTGATCGCCTCATGCTCGCCAGGATACGCCGCGTCCTTGTGGACGATCTCGCGGCGGTAGATGCGGTTCCGCAGCATCCAATAGAGCGCGCCTCTGCCCACCGGCTTGCCGCCCCAGCTCCTGGTAATCGACCACACCGATCCGTTCGCACTGCCCGCGAAACCCGATCCCAGCCTGATCAAGGCGGTCGGTCGCGCCCACCACTACCATGTAGCTCCTTTTCGACGGACGCCCGGATGGATCAATGGTGCCTGGCGAGACGCCAATGGCAGTTTCGGGCATTGAAGCCTGCCTGTTCATACTTGCAGCTTTCGTCCGCCGAAACGCCGTACCCGTTGTTTTGTAGGGGCGCTATACTGCAAACGCATGGCTGGCGCCACATAGCGACGCGGTGGGCCTCCGGGACCCGGACCCGGACGCCTTTGCCGACAGCCTCGCCTGTAGCTAGCTGCACCAAGCTCCGTGCCGCAACCGAGCCGAGCCTGGGGATTGATCACGGCGGTACTAGTGACCATACCCGGCGCGATTGAGCCACCCTGCTGTGATCGATCGGGCGCGCATTATTGCCCAAGTGCGTCATCGCGGAGCCGCCGTGCCGTGTCGCGAGACATTCTCCAGTCGGCTTGTCTTCGGAACGAAGACTGAGCTGAACGGTGGCTCCTCGCACCTCCGTTCTTCTTGGAAGGGCTTGTTATTTGTCGAGCCAGACGGTGGCCAAATCCTGGTTGATGTAGTGGCTCGGGCTGATCTTCCAGCCTTTCACATATGAGCGGGAAGGCACGATCCGATACCAGAAGGTGAGCGGCAATTCATGCGCCTGCGTGTCGACGACATATTTCTCGAAGTCACGCATCGCCACCCGCTGTTTCACTGGGTCGGTTTCGCGCAGCATCTTCTCATAGAGATCGATCTCGTGTTGGTCTTCGTACCCGCCGTAATTGTCGGAGAATACCGTGTACGGCAGGTATTTAGCGACATCGAGAGGTGGGTTGACCACACTTTGACAGTTCGCCTCCATCGTGACCGCGAAGTTGCCGGTGCGCATGGTCTCAATCCACGGGCCAGTCGGCACGACTTTCTGCGTCACCTTAACGCCAATCTTGCTCCACTCATCCACGGCAAACGTGCCGATGTATTTGTATGGCTGGTCGACATCACGGTTGAGCATCTCGAAGCTAAGGTTTTCGGCCCCGGCCTCTTTCAGCAAGCGCTTGGCCTCCGCACGCGATTTTTTGATGTCGGGCCAGAACCCGGCGATTTGCTCCAGCTCCTCTTTAGTCGCGGCGAGCGGTGAACCGGGAAACACGATACCGCCAACCGTGCGCACGATCGCGATCTTGGCGAGCGCCGGCGCACCCTTCCATTGATCGATCGCCAGCGATAGCGCACGCCGCACCCGGACGTCGCCGAGCGGCTTGTACCGGTGATTGTAGGTAACCAGGTTGCCGCAGTTCCAGTCGCTTTCCTGCACCGAGACCTTGTCGCCCAACTCGTTGACGAGCTGGTCGCGGGCCGAAGGCGGCTCACTGCGAAATTCCATCGCCGCACGGTCGCTGCGGATCGCGTCGATACGGGTCGCCAATTTCGGCGCAAAAATGCCCACAAATTCGTCGAGATAGGGTAAGCCCTGATGATAGTATGCGGGGTTGCGTTCGCCCTTGATCGACTGCCCGGCCTCAAAGCTGACGAACTTGAAGGGGCCGGATCCCATGATGTTCTTTTCGTACCAATGTGGATCTTTATCGAGCTTGGCCTTGCTGTAGATATAGGCGAAGGGATCGGCGAGCGCCGGAAGGAACGCGCTGGTCGCGTATTTGAGGCGGAAGACGACGGTTGTCGGGCCACTGGCCTCAACCCTGTCTACCATCGCGTAAAACGCCTGCCGCGCGCTGATTTTGCCTTCGGGCGGATCGATAATCTCCTGCCAGCTTGCCGCGACATCGGCCGCCGTCAGCGGGGTGCCGTCGTGGAACTTCACCCCGTCGCGAATTTTGAATGTGTAAATCTTCCCGTCATTGGTCGGCTTCGGCATCTCGGTGCACAGATCGCATACGAAATCCGTCGTCGAGGACGGGTTTTGCGGGTTGACGCGGACCAGCACGCTGTAAAAGGGCGCCGTCATATGCACGGTCGCGTAGGTTCCCTCGCGGTGGCCGTCAAAGCTCGGCGGCGCGTCGGCGGGAATCAAATAGGTCAGAGTACCACCGCGCTTTGGCGCCTCGTCGGCGAGTGCCGGCAGCGCGGTCACTAACGCCACACCCACCACGAAGCTGGTTAGCCTTCTGTATTTCAAAATCATTCCCTGTCTCCCTGTTCCGGTTCTTTGTTTTGCCGTTATTTTTGATTTTGGTTACTTATCGAGCCATACCCTCACCAAATCCCGGCGGTTGATTGGTCGGCCATTTCCCCTCCGTGGCGCTTCGCGTCCCGCGCTCTTCGGGTAATTGAAGATTGCAGAGTTCCTTTGGCCCCGGTCAAGGAAACCGGTCCTTGCGCACGCCCGGCAGAAGCTCAGCCGGATTACCGGAGATCTAGCGCCGCGCCCCTGCTGAAAGCTTCGCTCAGGTTTTTGACCGCTTTCGGCGGATATTGTTGATATTTATCTTCGGCCCCGCCGCCGGGGCGATGATCGGCCTGGTCGCCGCATGCTTGCTTAGTCGACGGGACGGACAGACGCCACCCAGGGTACCGTGAACCGGCCGGTTCGCTTCGTCTACTCGCGTCACTGCCCCGATAGGTCGCGAAGGTCTGAAAGCCGTCTCCACCCCTCGCGGCCTGATGTTGAACAGATCACGTGAAACCCCTACCGCGGCTGATGCCGCTTCACGAACGCATCCACGTCCGGCGGCAGATTTTTGAGCATTTCGGGTGCGACATCGGTCATTAGCTTGTCGAGTGTCGTTCCGTCCTTTGCAACCTGATCCTCCCGCGCGCCATGCGCCAGCAGCAGCGCTACGGAATTGAATTGCATGCTTTGAACCGCCTCCATCAGCGCGGTCCAGCCGTCCAACGTTTCGGCATTGGGGTCGGCCCCCGCATCGAGAAATGCCGCGAGGCCGTTGGGCATTACGGCGGCCAGGATCATGTAGGGTCTGCCGTTTGCCTCACGCAGGTTTGGGTCGACGCCCGCGGCCAGGACGGCGCGGGCCAGCTCCGGCTTAACTTGCTCGCACGCGTAATGTATCGCCATACGCTGCGCGTCGCCCGCGGTCTCGCCGGCGCGCCGCAAGGATCCGACGATTTCGGGAAATCCGCCGGCCTCGAGCGCGAGATCCATGAAACTCCTGCCGCGATGACCGATCGTATTGACGTTCGCCGCCCGCGCCAGCGCGTCGACCCTGGGGAAATCGCATTTCGGCGGCTCGTCGTGAAAGTCGCACGCGACGATCGCGGCCGCCAGGTCGCGTTCCGGCTTTGTGTCAAAATAGCCCTCGCCGGTCGCCATGTCCGGCCGAATGAGCGACCAGAAGAAGCCTTGATCCCCCAGTTGCTGGAGCCAGGCGACATACGGCACCAGCAGCAGCACGAGGACGGGAATCCTGACGAACCGGCGCGGCACCGCGATGCAGATTGCGACGGGAACCCACACGATCAGGAGCCAGAACAGCATGACCGCGCCGATAAACAGCGGGTTCAACTCCGGCACCGGGTGGCCGGTCACTTCGTCGACCAGCACCCTCAGGGGAGGATATGAAACGCCCGCCGCGGCGGCCAGAATCAGCCAAAGCGTGAGCCCGCCGCGTTTCATGGATGGTGAGACTCGGATCCAGCAGGCTCAGAAGGGTAGAAATGGGTCATTCGCACTAAGCTTAATGGTGCGAGCTGTGCAGTACAAAAATGATTGGGCCATATCGGGAGACGCGGCCGGACCATGGGAAAAATCCTGTGTCTGATCGCCACCGCGCTGTTTGCCTCGGCACCGGCAGCTGCCGAAAGCGCCGGCTCGACGCTGAAGGATTTCGGCTTGATCGGAACATGGTCGAACGGCTGCGGTGGGGATCGGCCCGCAGATGCCAAGTTCATCCATGTCATCTTTGCCGCACCGCGGAGCAGCCCACCGACGCGCACGATGATCGTGTCGAAAGGAGCGGAACGAACAACGATCTATACCGATATTATCGCGGTGACTCCGGTGGCGGGCGACAAAATTCGGCTCCGACTGCGCCTCACCGGTGGCGATCGCAACGGTGGGCCGCTCCCGATGATCAACCAAAATCCGTTCGATCAGCTCGTCAGCAAATTCGGCGTCCGCATCAGCCTTACCGCTAGTTGACACTCGACAGGTGCGGCGATTAGGGCGGGCAGACCCTTATCAAAGGGAGACCGATCTTGGATTGGAATATCCTGCCGCTCAAAGGCGCTGGCTCGCTGCGTTTCGGCATGTCGCCGCAAAGGATCCGCGCCTTGCTGGGCGAGCCGCGGGTGTCGCGCCAGCGCCGCGCTCCCGGTGCAGCGATGCCCGGTTTGAAGGAAATGTATCTGCCCGCCTTGGGTCTGACCTACGAGCAAGCCAGGGACGACGTTGCGCTTGTCGCAGGGACTCAGCCGGCGGGCGCCCCGGCTTCGCCCACTGGCCGCTTCAGTCAGCTGACTGTGCCCCAGCCATTCACCAGTCAATTGAATCTTCCCCGCCCACCGGCGCTCAACTTTAGGAGTTAGGTAGCCCGCAGCTTCCAGTCTCAGCATGAAGAGACAGCTCTCGGACAAGAGCAGCCGGCGGCGGGCTTGTTGGGCCGGACTCGACCCCCGCCGTTCGCTAAATCACCCAGCCACCGTCGACCGCCAGGTCCTGTCCGGTGATCTGTCGGGAGCGTTCGCTGACTAGGAACACCACCGCATTGGCCACGTCTTCCCCGGTCGAGACCCGGCGCAACGCGTACTCCTGGGCGTGACGTTCGCGGGCCTCCTCGACGCTGATGTCAAGGCGCCGGGCGTTCTCGCGGCAAATGCGGTCGAACCGCGGGCCATCGACCATGCCGGGACAGACGGTGTTGATGTTAATGCCGTAAGGGCCGGCCTCGAGCGCGGCGCTCTTGGTTATGCCGCGCAGACCCCACTTGCTGGCGCTATAGGCCATGCGCAGGGCGCGGCCGCGCAAGCCGAACGTGCCGCCGACATTGACGATTTTTCCGTAGCGCTGCGCCATCATTACCGGCAGCACCGCACGCATCGTCAGAAAGCAGCCTTTCATGTTGAGCTCGACGATCTGATCGAACTCGTCCGACGTGGTCTCCCAAGACGGCTTTTCGATAAATCCGCTGCCGCCGGCGACATTGACCAGGATATCAACCCGGCCACCGCCGAATTCGTCGGCGCGCGCCGCCATGGCGTCGACATCCGCCGTCTTGGTGACATCGCAGGGGACGATCAGGGCCCGGCGGCCGAGCGCCCGGACCTCCGCGGCGACCAGCTCGATCGCATCGGTGTCGCGGCCCGCGAGCACAAGGTCCGCGCCCTCGCCAGCGAGCGCGGTGGTGATTGCCGCTCCCATGCCTTTCGCCGGCCCCGTGATCACCGCGACCCGGCCATTGAGTTCCATTGTCACCGCCTTCGTTCTGACGCCGTCAACGACCTCGCAAGATGGCGGCCATCGTCTTGTCCGTGTTGCGCGGGTTCGCGGCCGCGATGTTCTGCCGGACCGGTCGGCCCCATCCCGGCTCGCCGACCAGCCTTCCGTCGCGAACGACAACGCGGCCGCGCACGATGGTGTGGCGGGGACGACCGGTGATCACCCGCCCGTGCCAGGGCGAGATCTTGCTGCGGGAATGCAGCTCGCGCTGGTCTATGACGCCGTCGCAGGCAAGATCGGCAACGACGATGTCGGCGTCGGACCCGACCTGCAGCGCGCCTTTGCGCGGGAAGAGATCCCACGCCTTGGCCGGATTGACCGCACTCCACCGGACATAATCGCTGATCGTCATGCGACCGCGATTGACCTCGGTGAGCATGATCGGCATCTGCGTCTCGACCCCCGGAAAGCCGCAATCGCAGTCCCAGATATTGCCGTGAAGTTTCTCCTCCGGCGCGTGCGGAGCGTGGTCGGTGGCGATCATGTCGATGGTACCGTCGTGTAGCGCTTTCCATAACGCCTCCGCGTGGCCCGGCGCGCGGATCGGTGGGTTGACCCGAAGCAATCCGCCCAACCGGTCGACGTCGTTGGTGTCGAGTAGCAGGTATTGCGGGCACGTCTCCACCGTCACGTCGACGCGGCGCGCCTTAGCCGCGCGCACGAGGTAGAGCGAGTCCTTCGCGCTGTGATGCGCGATATGCAGGCGCGCGCCGGTCCATTCGGCGAAGACGGTCGCGCGGCCGATCGCCTCGATCTCGCAGACCTCCGGCCGCGCCGCGAGATGAGCATGCGGATCGGTGCGGCCGGCCGCCTCCATCCGGGCCTGACGGCGCGCCATGATCGAGGGGTTCTCGGCGTGGACGACGCAGCGCAATCCGCGTCGGGCGAGAATCTCGAACCCCTCCAGCATCGCCCCGTCGCTCGGCGCGGGCAGATTGCCGAATGTGTTGCCCATGAAGCATTTGAAGCCGGCCACACCATGCGCGATCAGCGTTTCGAGCTGGTCGATATTGTGCTCGTCGAGCAGCCCGTAGATGCCGTAATCGACATGCGCCTGGCGGGCCGCGGCGTCTTGCTTGAGGCGCAGCGCGTCGACCGTCCCGGTCGGCGGATTGGTGTTCGGCATTTCGAAGACCGCGGTCACGCCGCCGACCGCCGCCGCCGCGGTGCCGGATTGCCAGTCCTCCTTATGGATGTAACCCGGCTCGCGGAAATGGACGTGGCTGTCGATCGCGCCGGGGAGCACGTAACGGCCTGCTGCCGGGATCACTTCGCGCGCCCCGAGCGCCGCAAGACCTGCGCCGATGGCGACAATGGTGTCACCGGCGACCGCGATATCCGCGTCGACGACGCTCTCAGGCGACACGACCCGGCCGCCGGCGATCACCAGGTCAAAGGGTCTCATTTTTCACCTGGCCGATGTGTTGGCTCGATCGATGCGCGCGCTCCAGAAGCCGAGTGAAGCAAGCGCCGTGCCGGGTATCGCACCTGCCCGCGCGCCGGGCAGCCGTCCCGACCAGCCCCTTCGCTCGCCGGTCGTGCTTCCCGTGACCAAAGACGCGTCGAGAGACGCGCTTCCGCAGGTCCGGCACTCCCCCGGCGGCGACCAACGCCCGTGCCGGCACAGCGCTTGCACAAGTTGCCCGTACGGCCGCCCTCTCCGGGGCCGCGCCTCAGCCCCCGAAGGGAAGACCGACGATGCACCTTTCACGACGCGAATTTGGCGCGCTCGCCGCAGCGGCACTGGCGTTCAGGTCACGGCGTGCCGTCGCGTCGGACCCAAGCGTGTTCGTGACGGGCATGGACCTGCCGGCGACACTCGATCCGGCGCAGACCCTCGACGTGCAGGCAACTCAATGGGCCCTCAATGCCTATGACAACCTGTACCGCTACGAGGGCAATCCGGCGAAGATGCAGCCATGGCTGGCGACGGAATACACGGTTTCGCCGGACGGTCTCGTCTGGGACTTCAAGCTGCGCCAAGGCGCCAAGTTCCCTGACGGCAGCGAGATCATCGCCGAGGATGTCGTCTATACGGTGCAGCGCCTGCTCGCCATCAACCGCGCACCGGCGGCGCCGTTCAAACCCATCATCAAGCAGGAATCGGTCACGGCGCCCGACAAATACACCGTCCGCTTTACGTTGGGGCAACCCTACGGACCGTTTTTCGCGATGATCCCCATGATCGCGATCGTCAACCCACGCGTCGTCAAACCCCATGAGGAGAACGGCGATTGGGGTGCGAAGTGGCTCGCCTCGAACCACGCCGGATCGGGCGCCTACAAGCTAATCGCAGACAGCTACGTGCCGTTGGAAAAAGCCGATCTTGTCAAGAACGACGACCATTTCATGGGCTGGAGCGACAACCCGCAGGCGATCCAGAAGATCGAATGGCGGCCAGCCAAGGTGACCTCGACCCGCGTGCTCGCGCTGCTGAACGGCACGCTCGACATGACCGACAGCTTTCTGCCGGTGGATCAGGTTGAGCGCATCGATAAGTCGGCAAACGCGCATGTCGCCAAGAACGTAACGATGCGCCTGCTCGTCATCCGCATGAATAACACCAAGCCGCCCTTTGACAATTTGAACACACGCAAGGCCTTTGCTCACGCCTTCAATTACGGCGGGTTCATCGATGAGATCGTCAAGGGCAACGCGGTGCGCGACCCGGTGCCCATCCCCAACAACATCTGGGGCTTTCCGAAGGATGTGAAAGGCTACGAGTACGACCTGGACAAGGCCAAGGATTACCTCAAGAAAGCCGCCGCCGAGGGCGCTCCGGTCAAACGTGCGATCGAACTGCATGTCCAGCAGCCGCTCGAGCAGACCGTCCAGGCCGGTCAATTGTACCAAAGCGATCTGGTGACGGTCGGCGTCGATCTCAAGCTGGTAAACAACACCTTCGCCAACCTGGTGACCAACGCGTCCAAGGCCGATACGACGCCCGATATGTGGATCCATTGGGTCAGCGCCTATTACCTCGATCCCGATAACTGGATCGGCCAGATGTACGACAGCCGCTACCAAGGCACCTGGAAGGCGTCGTGCTGGTACAAGAACCCGCAGGTCGATGAATTGCTGGCCAAAGCGCGCTTCACCACCGAACAAGAAGACCGTGCACCGCTTTACGACAAGGCGTCTCGGCTGATCCTCGCCGACTGCCCCGACATCTGGATCTACAACATGATCGAGGTGTGCGGCGTATCGAACCGCGTTCAGGGCTTCCGTCACTGCCCGGTCGGCAGCGGCGGCGAGATGCGGTGGATGCACCTGTCGGCCTAGCCGCGCGAGAGGACGCGTCGATGTTGCGCTTCATCCTGCGGCGGGTGTTGTCGGCGATCCCGTCGCTGTTCGGACTGATGGTCATCACGTTCTTGCTGATCCGTATTGTGCCTGCCGACCCCGCGGCGGCACTCGCCGGCGACAATGCGACGCCGCAGCAGATTGCCGAAATCCGCCACCAATATGGTCTCGACCGTCCGATATACGAGCAGCTGGTGCTTTATATGGGCCAAGTGATCCGGTTCAATTTCGGCGAGAGCCAGTACTCGCACCGTCCGGTCGGGCTCGATATCCGACAGCGTCTGCCGGCGACATTGGAATTGACCTTTGCGGCCTTGTTCACTGCAATCGTTATCGGCATCCCGCTCGGGGTAATCGCCGGCGTCAATCACAACCGATGGCCGGATTTCGCGCTGCGCCTGTTTTCAATCGCCGGTGTGGCGGTCGCCGCGTTCTGGTTCGCGATCATGCTGCAGCTGCTGTTTTCGATGCAGCTCGACTGGCTGCCGCTGCGCGGCCGCACCGGTTCGGGGATGGTCCTGCCGCCTGAGATCACCGGCTCGCTGCTGATCGACAGCCTGATCGCCCGACGGTTCGATGCGTTCGGGGACGCGCTCGGCCACCTGATCATGCCGGCGATCACGTTGTCGCTCGGCGCGCTGGCGACGATCGCGCGCTTTACCCGCGCCGGCGTACTCGAAACGATGCAGAAGGACTTTGTGCTTTACGAGCGCGCCGTCGGCTATCCGCGTCGCCGGCTGATCTGGATTTACGTTCTGCGCAATTCGGTCATCACCGCGGTGACGCAGATCGGCCTGCTGTTCGGCGCGCTAATCGCGGGCGCGGTGGTCGTCGAGTCGATTTTCGATTGGCCGGGGATCGGCAATTACGCGGTGCAGGCAATCCTTACTGCCGACTCCAAGGTCATGCTCGCGGTGACGCTGCTGATCGGCGTTGTCTATACGGTCGTCAACATTCTCACCGACCTCGTGCACGGGCTGCTTGACCCGCGATTGTGGGAGCAGTTGTAGATGCTGATCCTGCGGAAATTCCTGCGCGACATCCCGGCGTTGATTGGACTTGTCATCGTCGTCTTCGCCGTGCTGATCGCGATCTTCGGTCCGTGGATAGCGCCGCATCCCGGCGATATCGTCGCCTCGCATCTATTGCAGCGGCTGAAACCGCCGAGCGAGCGGTTTCCGTTTGGCACCGACAATCTTGGGCGAGACATCTTCTCGCGCGTGATCCTCGGCACGCGCGGTGCGCTGGAAGTGGCACTGACCGTGGTGGCGATCGCCGCGGCGATCGGCGTGCCGCTCGGTCTCATTGCCGGGTATACGGTCGGTTGGGTGTCGGAGACGATCATGCGCGTCACCGACGTGTTCCTGTCGCTACCGCAGCTTGTGCTGGCGCTGGCTTTGGCTCAGCTGCTGCACCCGTCGCTCGAAACCGCGATGCTGGCCTTGGCGCTGACGTATTGGCCATTTTTCACCCGGCTGGTCTTCGCCGAGACGCGGCGGCTGCGCGCATCGCTCTTTGTTGACGCACTGCAGGGGATCGGCGCCAGCACGGCGCGCATCGTCTTCGCGCACATCCTTCCGAACGCGATCTCGCCGGTCATTGTGCGCGCGACGATCGGTCTTGGCTTTACGATCCTCGTCGCGGCGGTGCTGGGTTTCCTCGGCGTCGGCGCCACGCCGCCGCAGCCCGATTGGGGGCTGACGATCTCGGAAAGCCGCAACTACCTGCCCGATGCGTGGTGGTACGCGACCTTTCCCGGCATGGCGATCTTTGTTGCGGTGCTTGGCTTCAACCTCTTGGGCGACGGGCTGCGCGATCTTGTCGACCCGCGCCTGCGGCGGTCGCGGTGATGGCGGAGCTGCTGCCTCTCTCTGGCGCGATCCTCGAAGTTCGTGGTCTCAAGCTGTCGATCGGCGGCGATGAGGGCGTCGCAAAAATCCTCGACCATATCGATTTCGGGCTGCAGCGCGGCCGTATCCTGGGGCTGGTCGGCGAGTCCGGTTGCGGTAAATCGACGATTATCCGCGCGATCATCGGTATTCTGCCCGGCGGCGCGCGGGTCGAGGCCGGTACCATCAGCTTTGACGGCGAGGACCTGCTGCATCTTGACGAGCACGTTCTCAACACCCGCATCCGTGGCAGCCGCATCGGCTTCATTCCCCAGGACCCGTATCTCGCGCTCAATCCGGTCTTCAAGGTCGGGACTCAGCTGATGGAGATCATGCGCTGGCACGCGCCGGCCGACGGAGGCGACCGCCATGGCCGCGCCCAGCGGCACCGCGAGCGCATTCTCGGTCTGCTGCGGCGCGTGCAGCTGCCCGACCCCGAAGGGGCGCTGGAGCGCTATCCACATCAGTTCTCCGGTGGCCAGCGGCAACGGTTGGTGATCGCCGCGGCGCTGGCAACCGCACCCGCGCTGGTCATCGCCGACGAACCGACAACGGCACTCGACGTCACGACCCAACAGCAAATCCTCGATCTGCTGCGCGACCTTGCCGAGGAATTCGGCCTCTCGATGCTGTTTGTCACGCACGATCTTGGCGTCGTCGGGCAACTTTGCGACGATCTCTGCGTGATCTACGCCGGGCAAACGGTCGAGAGCGGCAATACTGCCGACATCCTCGCCCAGCCGCGGCATCCCTATACGAAGGCGCTTCTCGCCTGCCATCCCGATCGGGCCGAGGCGTTCAGCGGCATTCCGGGCACGGTGCCGTCGCCGTTGCGGCCCGGTTCGGGGTGCCGCTTCGCGCCGCGCTGCATCGAGGTGCGCGAGATATGCACGCGCCGCCCGCCCCGTCTCGCGGCCGATCCGGCGGGCCGCCGCGTCGACTGCGCGCTCTTCGACCATCCGACAATGGTTGCATGACCGCGGCCGGCAACATTGTCGAGATGCAGGATGTCACCGTGCTGCTTGGTGGCGAACGGCGCTGGCTGCGCAAGCCCGTGCCGCCGGTGCGTGCCGTTGGTGGCGTGAGCATGACGATACAGGCCGGCGAGATCGTCGGGCTGGTCGGCGAGTCGGGCTGCGGCAAGACCACGCTGGGCCGTACGCTGCTCGGACTGCAGCGCGAGACATCGGGCGAAATCCGCCTGCACGGATCGGTCGTGAGCGGCCTCGCGCCCCGTCTCGCGCGCCGCCAGCGCCGGGCGATCCACTATGTGCACCAGGACGCGGCGGCCGCGCTCGACCCGTGGTGGAGTATCGGCCGCACGCTGCAGGAGGGGCTGCGCATCCACGCGGTCATGAGTCCGGACGAGCGCAAGGCGCGGGTCGAGGAGATGCTCGAAGCGGTCGGGCTCGACACGCTGGCCGGGAAGCGCTACCCGCACGAGCTGTCGGGCGGACAGCTGCGGCGCGTCGCGCTCGCCCGCATCCTGCTGCTGCGCCCGCGCTTCGTGATCCTTGACGAGCCGACCTCCGGTCTTGATATGTCGGTTCAAGCTACCGTCCTCAACCTGTTGCTGGAATTGCGCAAACGCTTCGGTCTGACCTACCTGTTCATCTCGGACGACCTGTCCGTCGTGCGGCGGTTTTGCGACCGCGTAGCCATCATGTATTTGGGGCGCATTGTCGAGATGGCGCCCGCTGCCCAGCTATTCGCGGCGCCGCGCCATCCCTATACCCGGGCGCTGCTGGATGCCGTGCCGCGTCTCGATCCTGACCCGCATTGGCGGCACACAGTGCTGCAAGGGGAGCCCCCGAGCGCGGCGCGGTTGCCGCCCGGCTGCGTCTTTTCCTCGCGCTGTGCCTATGCCGAAGCGGCCTGCCGCGAAACCGCGCCCGCCCTGGAGGAAAGCAACGGGCACGCAATCGCCTGCCGGCGCTGGCGCGAAATCGGTGCCTTCATCGAGCCTGCCGCACAGCTAACGAAGGCGCGAGGCGAGCCGGCGGTCACCGCCGCGCTTGGACAGTGAAACATGGCCCGGGAATGCGTCGTCTACCGCGTGCCGATGCGCCATCCCGGCGATGTTTCGTCCGTTGTGCAGCTGATTGTTTCGGGCACGCTTGCCGCCAACTCGATCGTCGCGATCTTTGGCAAGACCGAAGGAAATGGCTGCGTCAATGATTTCACGCGAGCCTATGCGGTCCACGCCTTGTCAGCGGCGTTGGCCCCTCGGCTCGGACTCGCGGCTGAGGCTGTGCCGGCGCGCATCACAATGGTGATGTCGGGGGGCACCGAGGGTGGCTTATCGCCACATTTCCTGGTCCTTGCCGTCAAATCGGGTGACGCGCCGAAGCCAGGGAGGCGGAAGGCGCTGGCGATCGGCGCCGCATCGACGGCCGCCTTCCAGCCGGAACAAGTCGGACGCCTCGCGCAAGTGACCGCCACCGCGAAGGCGGTCCGCACGGCGATGGAATACGCTCACATTGCCGATCCGAGCGACGTCCACTGGGTGCAGATCAAGTGTCCACTGCTGACCAATGAGCGCGTTGCCAATGCGCGGGCAAGGGGCAGCAACGTCGCGACGACAGATGCCTACGCGTCAATGGGCCTGTCGCGCGGCGCCAGTGCGCTGGGGGTCGCCGTCGCGCTCGGCGAAATCGATGCGGCCGCCGTCGATGACGGTGCGATCGCCGGCGATTTCGAACTGTGGTCGAGCCGTGCGAGCTGCTCCGCCGGGATTGAGCTGATGAACAGTGAGATCGTCGTCCTTGGCAACAGTGAGGCCTGGGCGGGCGACAGGATCATCAGCCATGGCGTGATGCGCGACGCGATCGACCTGCCGGCGGTTAGCGGCGTGTTGCGAGACCTTGGGTTCGACGGGGCAGGGCAGATCGACGGCCTTTTGGCGGCACGGCTTGATGCCGTCTTGACGAAGTCGGAAGCTTCCAGGAGCGGTTTGATCCGCGGCGCGCGCCACATCATGAATGACGACAGCGACATCCATTCGACGCGCCACGCGCGAGCGCTGGTCGGGGGTGTCGTCGCTGCCGCGGTCGGGTTTACCGAACTGTTCGTATCGGGCGGCGCCGAGCATCAAGGGCCGGACGGCGGGGGACCGATCGCCATGATCGCTCGCCGAGGGTAATTGGCACAGCACCCTGTTCTGGCCCATGCCTTGCGCGGGGACTAATGTGCCTCGGCCGGTTTCGGATGCCGCAACACCAAGCCGAGAGGGAGTTACCCGATGCAGCTGATCGGCGTCGATGTCGGCGGGACCTTTACCGACATCGTCTTCGCCGACACCGAAAGCGGCCGTAACCTAATCCACAAGGTGCCGACGACGCCCGATGACCCGGCGCGCGGTGTCATCGCCGGCATCGTCGAGATGTGCGAGCGCGAGGGCATCCCGCGCGCCGAGATAGACCACGTGTTGCACGGCACGACGATTGGCACCAACGCCATTCTCGAGCACAAGGGCGCGGTCACCGGCATGATCACGACAGCCGGCTATCGCGACATCACCCACATCGGCCGGCACCAGCGGCCGCAGCATTATTCGATCCGCCAGGAAGTGCCCTGGCAAGATCGGCCGCTCGCCAAACGTCGCCACCGGTTGACCGTCGCCGAGCGTGTCGTGCCACCCAGGGGCGACGTGCTTGTGCCGCTCGATGAGGCGGCGGTGCGTGAAGCGGCGCGAACCCTGCGCGACGCCGGGGTCGAGGCCGTCGCGGTGTGCTTTCTGTTTTCCTACCTCAACCCCGCGCACGAGGCGCGCGCCGCGGCGCGCGCCTCGTGCGCGGGGAATGGCCGGAGGCGTTTGTCTGCACTTCATCGGGGGTCTCGCCGCAATTTCGCGAATTCGAGCGTTTCACGACCGCGCTGCTCAACGCCTTTGTCGGTCCGCGGCTCAAGGCCTATGTCGGGCGGCTCGATGGAGATCTCGGCGAGGCGGGGCTTGCCGCCGACCTCCATGTGATGTGCTCGAACGGCGGAGTCGCGACCCCCGCGACCGTCGCACAGACCCCGGTACTGACCTTGCTTTCCGGCCCGGCGGCCGGCGTGCTCGGCGGCGCGTGGTCGGGTGAGCTGTCGGGTCGCAAGCAACTGATCACTTTCGATGTCGGTGGCACCTCGGCCGATATCGGTATCGCGATCGACGGGCGGTTCGCCGAAGCGACGGCCCGCGATACCTGGATCGGCGGCTTCCCGGTCTTGGCGCCGATGATCGATATCTACACGATCGGCGCCGGTGGTGGCTCCATCGCCTATATCGACGAAGGCGGTGCGTTCCGCGTCGGGCCAAGGAGCGCCGGCGCGCGGCCGGGTCCCGCCGCATACGGCAATGGGGGAGGGGAGCCAACCGTGACCGACGCCAATCTTGTGCTCGGCCGGCTGGACGCCGACAATTTTCTCGGCGGCGCGATGCGGCTCGACGTTGAAGCCGCGCGGCGTGCTATCGCCGGTCTTGCCGGTCGGCTCGGCCTGCCGCTGGAGGCGGCCGCGGAAGGCATTCTGACCATCGTCAACGCCAATATGGCGAATGCGATCAGCTCGCGCACGGTGCAGAAGGGGCTCGATCCGCGCGATTTCATGCTCGTCGCGTTCGGCGGCGCGGGGCCGCTGCACGGGGCCGACGTAGCGCGCGCGCTGGGCATTCCGGAGGTAGTGGTGCCAGCGTACCCGGGCATCACCTCGGCGGTCGGGCTGCTTACGACCGATCTTAAATACAACGCGGTGCGCACCGAATTTCAAGCCGGAGACGCGGTCGATCTCGCCCGGCTCAACGCCGATTTTGGCGCGATGCAGAGTGAATTGGCGTGCCAGCTGACCGCTGACGGCGTGCCGCAGGAAGACACCGCTTTCCAGCGCGCAGGTGATTTGCGCTATGTCGGCCAGGGCTACGAACTGCGTGTGCCGTTTGCCGATGGTCCACTCGACGCCGCCGATCTCGCCGCGGCCTTCGCGCGTTTTGGCGAGCTGCATCGTGCCGAATACGGCCACATCTTTCCCGGCAGTCCGATCGAAATCGTCAACATCCGGGTCACCGCAACCGGCCATATGCCGAAGATCGCACCGCCACGACCACCGGAAGGCGGCAGTCTCGACGCCGCGCTGGTGAAGACGGCCCCCTGTGCGTTTCGCGTCGGCGACCGGCTCGATACGCTCGCAACGCAGTTTTACCGTCGCGATCGATTGCCCCTCGACACGCCGATCGCTGGGCCGGCGATCATCTTGCAGACCGACTCGACGACCGTTGTCCCGCCCGGCGCGACGGTTCGGGCCGATCGCGGCGGCAACTTGCTTCTACGGCTGGAGCGGCCATGACGGAAACCATCGACAGCATCACCGCGAGCGTCATCCAGGGCGCGCTCGAGAATATCGCGGTCGAGATGGGCTACAAGCTGATGCGAATGTCGTACTCATCGATCACCCGTGAGTTGGAGGATTTTGGGGCGGCGCTGGTTGATGCCGAGGGGCGTGGCCTCGCGGAGTTGGCGCAATCGACGCCGCTGCAATCGGGGCCGATCCCCGGGTATATCCGCGGCATTCTGAAAACGTTGAAAGGGCGCGGCGATGAGGTGCGACCGGGCGACGTCATTATGCACAACGACGCCTATTCCGGCGCCAGTCACGGCCCCGATGTCGGGTTCGCGGTGCCCGTCTTCGATGAAGGGAAGCTCGTCGCGTTTGCTTGCACGACCGCGCACCATCTCGACATCGGTGCCCTGTCACCCGGCAGCTGCGGTATCGTCGATGCGATCGACGCCTTTGCCGAGGGGCTGCAATTCAAGGCCATCAAGGTCTACGACCGCGGCATCCGCAATGACGCGGTGTGGCAGCTGCTGCGCGACAACATCCGCGTTTCCGACCTCGTGGTCGGCGATATGGAGGCGCAGATCGCTGCCGCGCGGATCGGCGCCCAACGCCTCACGGCGCTGATCGGCCAGCACGGCTATCGGCGTTTCAAGGCGGCTTGCGAAGCGGTGATGGATTATGCCGAGCGGCTCATGCGGCAAGCGATCGCCGCGCTGCCCGATGGCGAATACCGGGCAGAGACCAAGATCGACGGCTTCGCCAACAGTCCCGACCCGACAAAACGCCACCTGCCGATCGTCGCGACGGTCAAGGTCAAGGGTGACGAGATCGAAGTCGACCTAACCGGCACCGCGCCGCAAATCTCCGACCGGCCGATCAACATGCCGTTCGAGGGTACGGTCGATGTCGCGGTGTGGTTGACGATCCGTTCGGTGCTGGTCGACACCGCGGTACGCGGCCATATTCCGGTCAATGACGGCCTGCTGCGTCCCATCAAGATCACCGCGCCGCTCGGCACACTGGCGAACCCGATCTTTCCGGCGCCGACAATCGCCCGCTTCTGCACCGGAAACGCGGTTGCCGACACGGTCATGAAGGCGTTGGCGCAGGCGGTGCCGGCCCAGGTCTCGGCCGGCATCGGCAATCTCAAGGTCATCGCCTTTTCCGGCATGCGCGGCACCGGGCATTGGGTGCACATGGAGATTTTCGAGGGCAGCTATGGCGGTCGCTGCGGTCTCGACGGCATGGATGCGGTCGATACGCTCTACGCCAATACCCGCAACAACCCGATCGAGGACATCGAGACCCATCTCCCGCTGCGCATCCGCCGCTATGAGCTGCGGGAGGACGCATCGGGCGCGGGGGAATGGCGCGGCGGTCTCGGTTCGGTGCGTGAGTTCGAATATCTCGACGATGGCGGTGCGTCGGTTGAGGCTGACGGACACGAATTCGCACCCTGGGCCTTCGATGGCGGCGGCGAGGGTCGACCCGCCGAGCTGCGTTTTGTCCGCCGCAACGGTGCCGTCGAACCGCTGCCGTCGAAGGTACCGCATATGCGCGTTCTCGCCGGAGAACGGTTTACCTGCATCGGCCCCGCCGGCGGCGGTTACGGCGATCCCTTGCGCCGCAACCCGGAGGCGGTGGCTGACGACGTCGCAGACGGATTTGTCGCCGCCGCGGCGGCGCGGCGCGACTATGGCGTGGTGCTGAACGGTGAAGGCTGCGTCGACGCGGCGGCGACGGCGAGCCTGCGCGGCGAGATGGCAATGGCGCGGGGCAAGTAGGCTCGCGCTCACACGCCCGGTGCGCGGTCTCGGCGCTGGCCGGCAGGACGTGATGAGCCATCCTGCGGCTCACGCGATCGCTATCGGGGCCGGCAGCGCGGCTCCGCCGCGCGCGACGATCTTGCCGTCGAAAAGGACCAGGCTGCGGGTCGGGTGCGCCGCGACGGCCTCCGGAACGCCGCTCGCGGCAAGCGTGAACAATGTCGCGGGCGCGCCGACCGCAAGACCGTAATCGGCAATCCCGAGCGCCTTGGCTCCGGCGGTGCTGACCAGGTCGAACACGGTTTCGACCTGATCGTCACGGCGGAAATCTCCTTTCCACCCGATGATTGCCACCCGTTCCAGCAGATCGCCGGTGCCGTATGGCGACCAGGTATCGCGGATGTCGTCGTTGCCGGCGAATACCAGTACGCCCGCGGCGCGCAGCATCTCGACCGGCGGCAGTGGCAACCCACCAGCCCCATGCGTCACCAGCGAGACGCCGGCAGCGGCCATCATCTCGGCGGCGGTGCCGGCCTGTCGTTCGGTGACTTGGCCGAGGCAGAAGCCATGGCTGATCGTGACCTTGCCGCCGAGGCCCAGCGCTTTGGTGCGCGCGCAAATCTCCTGCACATTGAAAAGGCCCATTTCACCCGGCTCGTGCAGGTGGATATCGAGCCCGACGCCATGCCGCGCGCCGATGGCGAAGATGCCGTCGAGCTGTCCCTTCGGATCGCGGTCGATCTCCAGCGGATCGATGCCGCCCACGAGATCGGCGCCGGCGCACACCGCCTGGTCGAGCAAATCGAGCACACCGGGACAACGCATCACGCCGCTCTGTGGAAAGGCCACGATCTGGAGGCTGACCTGATGGCGATGACGATCACGTGCCGCCAGCACCCCTTCGAGCTTGAGGAGCCCGCTCTCCAGGTCGATATCGACATAGGTGCGCAGATGCGCGGTGCCTTGTGCCACGCATTCGCGAATGAGGTTGCCGGCGCGTTCTTCGGTCGAAGCTGGCAGATAGGGCAGGATCTTTTTATCGGTCTCGATGCGGCTCATCCGCGTCGGTCCGGCTGCATGCGGCATCCATGGCAATCCCGTCAGCGTCTTGTCGAGATGCATATGGCCGTCGACCAGGCCGGGCAACACGAGGTCGCCGCCAATATCCAAGACCGGGACGGTATTGGATCGAAGCGCCGTTTCGCTCTCGCCGATAGCGACAATACGGCCCGCTTCGACCCCGATATCTACCAGCCGCCCGTCGGCGAGTTGGCAATTTATCAGATGCGCATCGAGCCCCATGTCGCCTCCCCAAAGATCGGGCCGTCGCTTCCCGGGATGACGGCAATACAGCGAAATTGGAATTGGTTGCGTAACGCAAGCAAGCATAATCCGGCCGGCGGCATCGAGCGACCGGCCTACGGGTTCTTTCTCGACAACACAACCGACATCCTCGAATACGCAGTGTTTGCGGCCGGCATCGGATTATCGGGATATGTGCGTTGGGAGTTGGTACTCGGCGCGCTCGCGCCTTTTTACATGATGATGCTGTTGGGGCTCATCAAATCGCGTGTGATGAACGGCATTGTCACGGGAAGGGTATCCGCAGGAGCGGGCGGGTCGGGTAGGATTGGGGATGACCCGACTTTCCTATCGCCGACATCGCTTTCCACCACCGGTCATCCAACACGCGATTTGGCTGTATCTCCGGTTCACGCTCAGCTAACGGGACGTTGAGGACCTCCTGGCCGAGCGCGGGCTCGATGTCTCGTTTGAGACAGTGCGACGCTGGGTGCTCAAATTCGGACCGATGATCGCGCGAAATCTGCGGCGGCGCCACTCGCGTCCGAGCGATCGATGGCATCTCGACGAAATGGTGGTGCGGATTTCGGGCAAGCATATGTACCTGTGGCACGCCGTCGATGCCGAGGGCGAGGTCCTCGAGAGCGCCGGCGCAACAGGCGGGCGGCGTTGCGGCTGATGCGCAAGCTGCTCCGCAAACTGGGTTTCGTGCCGAAATTGCTGACGACCGACAAGCTCGGCTCCTATGCGGCAGCGTTCCGGCAACTCCGCCTAGCCTGCCCTCATGAGCAAGGGCTCAGGAAGAACAATCGCGCCGAGAACTCCCATCAACCCGTGCGGCGACGAGAACGTAAAATGCAACGCTTCAAGTCCGCAGGGTCTGCACGGCGCTTCCTCAGCACGCACGCCGCCGCCCATAACAATTTCAACCTTCAGCGCCACCTTATTTCCCGATCGAGACTCCGGACCTTTCGAGCCGAAGCGTCCGCGCAATGGCAGGCGGCCATCGCCGCGTGAAACCCCAGTTGCCTGCCTGGGGCCGCCCTTCAACTCTCAACCCGTTACCGTGACAATGCAGGCGCGGGCGTTCAAGCAGTCGTTGGAGAGCGGCTGAGAGCAAGGGGTACAACTATTGCAACCGGTCGACGGACGGCGCTTACTTTCACTGCAGGGTGCTACTGACCGCAGCAATAAGGGGCGAGACAATGGCCGCGGCTCTCCAATCGAGCATCACACCCGACAGCGCCGCGCCGCCAACGCCGGTTTACCGCGCTCCGATCGACCATCCGAGTGCTTGGAAGGTTGTCGATTTCGACAGCGCAGCTGATTACACGACGGAGCTTGAGCCCCGCCATCTGCGCGATATTGAGCGCGCGATGCGGCGTATCAAGGAAGCTGGCCTCACGCTCGGCGTGCTACAGCGCGAGCACTTCGACCTGCCGTCGATGCAGCCGGTAATCGACGAAATCCGGCGTCAGATCAAAGATGGCCGCGGCTTTGTCGTGTTGCGCCGGCTGCCGGTCGAAGAATATTCGAAGGACGAGATCGGCATGATCTTCTGGGGGATCGGCACGCATCTCGGTCGCGGCGTGTCGCAAAGCGTGATGGGTGACCGGCTCGGCCACGTCAAAGATTTCAGCCGCGAAGATCCGCTCGCCCGCGCCTATCGCAACAAGCAGGAATTGTCGCCGCATACCGATCTCTCCGATCTTGTCGGGCTCGCCTGTCTGCGCGATGCGATGTCGGGCGGTGTGTCGCGCCTCACCAGCGCCGTCTCGATCCACAATGTGATGCTCGCCGAATGCCCGGACCTCTTGGAGCGACTCTATCGCGGCTATGTCTTCCATCGGCGCGGGGAGGAGCAGCCGGGTGATTTGCCCTATACACCCTACCGCGTGCCGGTCTATTCGCAGATCGACGGCGCGGTCTCGGTGCGCTACGTCCGCTCCTACGTCGAGGCGGGCGAGACCGCCGTCGGGCGGCGCATGGGCGAAGCAGAACTTGCGGTCCTCGACCGCTTCGAGGAAATCTCAAAGCGCCCCGAACTGATGCTCCCATTCACGCTGCAGCCGGGCGAGATGTATTTCCTTAACAACTACACCGTCCTCCACGCCCGCACGGCATTCGAGGATTTCGAGGAGGAAGATCGGCGTCGGCATTTGCTACGGCTGTGGCTTGAAGCGCCATGGATGCGCAAGGTCCACCCGCATGTGTACCTATTCGAGGGCGGCAGCGGCATCCAGGCCGTATCGGGACGCACGCCATCTTTCGACTGGCGACCGCTAACATCGGACCGCATCGACCACGGGATAGGCATACCGGTCTCCGCTGATCGCCGATGAAGCCTGCAGCGTTCGACTATTTCGCGCCGCGCAGTGTCGAGCACGCGCTCGATCTCCTAGCCGAGCATGGCGAGGACGGCAAGATCCTCGCCGGCGGGCAAAGCCTCGTCCCGGCGATGAATTTCCGGCTAGCGCGGCCAACCGCGCTGATCGACATCAACCGCGTCGCCGCGCTTGACTACGCGCGCGAAGAGAACGGCGCGTTGTGCATCGGCGCGCTCGCCCGGCACGCGCGCTTCGAGACGCCGGTCGCGGGCGACGCGCTCGGCGCGTTTTTTCCCCGCGTCGCGCGTCACATCGCACATCTGCCGATCCGCACGCGCGGCACATTCTGCGGCAGCGTCGCGCATGCCGACCCAGCGTCCGAATGGTGCCTGGTGGCCACGACACTCGACGCCGAGTTGGTCGTCGCCAGCCGCCGAGGCACGCGCCGCCTGCGTCCGAACGGGTATTTCGTAACCGCGCTGACCACCACGATGAAGCCGGACGAGCTGCTGACCGAGGTACGGTTGCCGCTGCTCGGCACCGGGTGGCGCACCGGCTTTGCCGAGTTCAGCCGGCGCGCCGGCGACTACGCGCTGGCGATGTGCGCCGCGGTGCTGCGCATCGAGGACGGTCGCGTCGCCGAGGCCCGGATCGGCGTGGGCGGCGCCTCTGATCGGCCGGTGCGCATCGCCGCCGCCGAGGCGCTGCTTGTCGGGAGCGATGGTGCTGCCGAGATCCGCCGCGAGGCCGGCCGGATCGCCGCCGACACGATCGAGCCGCTAGAGGACATGCAGGTCAGCGGCGATTTTCGCCGGCAACTGGTCCGGGCGATGGTCGACCGGGCAATCGTGCAAGCCATAAGCCTTCAGGCCGCCTCATGAGTTGGGTCGGCCGCCGGCTGCCGCGCTACGAAGACCCGGTGCTGTTGCGGGGCGATGGCCGCTATGTCGCTGATCTGGCGCGCGGTGCGCTGGCGATGCGCTTTGTCCGCAGCCCGGTGGCGCGTGGCGTCATTCGCGCGATCGCGGCGCCGCCGGGCGCGCGGGTCATTACCGCCGCCCATCTCGCCGAGGTGAAGCCGCTCTGCCCGCGGCTGCTCCGCCCTGATTTCGTGCCGATCGAGCAGCGGGTCCTCGCGAGCGGGTGCGTCGCGTATGTCGGCGAGCCGATCGCCGCGGTCATTGCCGCCAGCGCCGCCGAGGCCGAGGATATTGCCGAAGCGGTCGCGGTCGACATTGACCCCGAAACGCCGGTCGTCACGCTCGACCAGGCCTTGGCCCCCGGCGCGCCGCTGGTCCATGGCATCGCCCGCAACAACACGGTGGTCGACACCGGTCTCGACATTGGCAATGTCGCCGGGGCGTTCGCGGCTGCCGCCGAAATCGTCGAATTCACCTTTGTCTCGCGACGCCAATCGGCAATGCCGCTTGAGGCGCGCGCCGCGTTGGCCAGCTTCGATCCCAGCACCGGGCGCGTCACGTTGTCGATCTCGGCGCAGGCCCCGCATATGGTGCGCACCGGCGTCGCCGATGCGCTCGGCATGCCGGAAGCCGAGTTGCGCGTCATCGCGCCCGATGTGGGCGGCGGCTTTGGCCAAAAAATGCCGACGATCCCCGAGCATATCATCGCCGTCTGGGCGGCGCGGCGGTTCCGCTGCGCCGTCGCATGGATCGAGGACCGCCTGGAGAACCTCACCGCGTCATTCCATTCGCGCGACCAGCGCCTCGCGCTGCGCAGCGCGTTTGCGGCCGATGGCAGACTGCTCGCGATCGATGCCGACATCCTGTGCAATATCGGCGCTTACGGGAATGTGCCGATCACCGCCGCGGTCGAGCCGCTGATGGCGATGACCGAGTTGCCGGGACCCTACGATCTGCGCGCCTACAAGGTGCGCGCCCGCGGCATCACCACCAACACCTGTCCGATGGCGCCCTATCGCGGCGTATCGCGCCCGGTCATCACCACGGCGATGGAGCGGCTGATGGACACCGCCGCCGAGCGGCTTGGCCTCGACCCGCTGGAGGTACGCCGCCGCAATCTCATCTCCTCCTTCCCGCATCATTCGGTGACCGGCATGGTGCAGGACGCCGGCAGCTATCGCGAGGCGATGGAAGACGCTGCGGTGGTCGTCGATTTGCCAGCGTTCCGCATTCGGCAGGAGGCCGCGTGCGCCCAAGGCCGCTATCTGGGTATTGGCTTTTCGGTCTTTGCCGAGCGCACGGGTTACGGCACGCCAACCTTCTCGGCCCGCAAGATGGAGGTCACGCCTGGTTGGGAGCGCGTCGAGCTGCTGATGGATCCTTCCGGCTTCGTCGAGGCGCGGATCGGCGCCTCGCCACACGGCCAGGGCTTGAAGACGACGCTCGCGCAACTGCTCGCCGACGAAATCGGCGTGACGCCGGACCAGGTTCGCGTCATCTCGGGCGACACCGACCGCACCCCCTATGGTTGGGGCACCTTCGCCAGCCGCGCCGCGGTGCTTGCCGGCGGCGCGTGCAAGCTCGCCGGCATCAAGCTGCGCGAGCGCCTCGCCGAGGTTGCGGCGCAGACATTGGAGGCCGCTGTGTCCGACATCGAGATCAGCGACGGGCGCGCCATCGTCCGCGGCACCGATCTCGGCGTCGAGATCTCGCGCCTTGCCCGCGCCGCCCATCACGAAAGCCACCGCTTTCCGGCGATCATGGAAACCGGGCTCTCGGCCGTGGCGACCTACGACCCGGCCGGCACATTCTCCAACGCCTGCCACGTTGCGATCGTCGAGGTCGACATCGCAACGGGAGGCGTCAAGATCGAGCGGTTCGTCGTCGTTGAGGATGCGGGCGTGCTGATCAACCCCACGATCGTCGAGGGCCAGATCCATGGCGGGGTGGCGCAGGGCATCGCCAATGCGCTCTACGAAGAGGTCGTCTACGACGAGGCCGGCAACATCCTGACCGGCTCGCTCGCCGACTACCTGGTGCCGACGATGGCCGAAATCCCCGATCTCGAAATCCACCACCGCGAAACGGTCACCGACGCCAGCATCACCGGCGTCAAGGGCGTCGGCGAGGGCGGCGCGATCGGCGCGCCGGGCGCCGTGCTCAACGCGATTGTCGACGCGCTCCGTCCGTTCGGGGTCGAGATTTTCGAGATGCCGATCACCCCGCAGCGCCTTTTCGAAAAGCTGAGCGAAATCCGGAATCGATCATGACGGCAAAAATCGAAGTCAGCTTTACGGTCAACGGCGCGCTGCGCACGGTGAGTGTTGAGCCGCGGCGCACGCTGGGTGACACGCTGCGCGAGGATTGTGGCCTGACCGGAACCCATCTCGGCTGCGAGCACGGCGTCTGTGGCGCCTGCACGGTGTTGGTCGACGACGCGCCGGTGCGCTCTTGCCTGATGTTCGCCGTGCAAGCCGAAGGCACGCGAATCCGCACCGTCGAGGGCCTCGCGGATGGTGATGAACTGCATCCGCTGCAGCAGGCATTCTGGGACAATCACGGGCTGCAATGCGGCTTCTGTACGCCGGGCTTTTTGATGCTCGCGGTCGGCGTGCTCGAACGCGACCCCGACATCGACGAGGCGCGGCTGCGCGAGGCGCTGTCGTCGAATTTGTGCCGCTGCACCGGATACCAGAACATCCTCAAGTCGGTGCTCGCCGCCGCCAGGGCCATGCGCAAATGAGCTTTATCGGCCAGTCGGTCAGGCGTCTGGAAGACCGGCCGCTGCTGACCGGTGCCGGCCGCTTCGCCGCCGACCTCAAGTTCCCCGGCATGATCTGGATGCGGGTCGTGCGCTCGCCCGTGGCGCATGGCCGGCTGAACGGATTCGATCTGAGCGAGGCGCGCGCGCACCCCGGCACAATGGCGATCTGGACCGGCGCCGATGTCGCCGATATCCCACCGATCGGCTTTCGCTTATCGCCCGTCCCGGGCCTCGAACCGTACCGCCAGCCCGTGCTGGCGCAAGCCCATGTCCGCTATGTCGGCGAGCCGATCGCGCTGGTCTTCGCCGCCGATCCTTACGTCGCCGAGGACATCACCGACCTTATCTCGCCCGATATCGAAACATTGCCACCCTGCCTCGATCCGACCGCGCCGCCGGCGGAATTTGCCCCCGGCCTCGGCACCGAAGCAGCCGTCATCACCAAGGCTTACGGCGATCTTCCCGCTGCGTTCGCCGCCGCACATAGCGTGATCGAACTGGAGCTCGTCACCGACCGGCATAGCGGCGTGCCGCTCGAAACCCGCGGCGCGATTGCCGTTCCGGATAGGGAAAGTGGCGTCTTGCGCATGCACGGCGCGGCCAAGGTGCCGCATTTCAACCGCCAAGCCATCGAGACGATGCTCGGCCTGCCGTCGGGCGGCATCCACCTGCACGAGGGCCATGTCGGCGGCGGCTTCGGTATTCGCGGCGAGCTCTACTCCGAGGATGTACTGGCCTGCGCCGCGGCGCTGCGGCTTGGCCGCCCGGTGAAATGGATCGAGGATCGCCACGAGCATCTGATGGCGGCTAACCAGTCGCGCGGACAGGTCCATCGCGTGCGCGCCGCCGTCGACGAGACAGGTTTTATCCTTGGGCTCGACGACGAGTTCTGGTTCGACCAGGGCGCCTATATCCGCACTCACGGCGTCACCGTCACCGACCTCACCGCGGCGATGCTCGCCGGACCGTATGTCATCCCGGCCTTCCGGTCGGTCGGGCACGTACGGCTGACCAACAAGACGCCATGCGGCACTTATCGCGCGCCGGGTCGGTTTGAGGGCAGTTTTGTGCGCGAGCGGCTGGTCGACGCGATCGCCGCGCGGCTCAACCTCGACACGATCGCGGTGCGGCGGCGCAATTTCATTGCCCCGACCGCCATGCCGTATCGCCGCGAGCTCAGCACGCTCGGCACCGACATCATCTACGATACCGGCGATTACGGAGGCTTGCTCGACAAGTTTCTCGCCCATATCGGCTGGCCTGCGTTGCGCGCCGAGGCGGTGCGGCGCCGCGCAGGGGGCGAGGCGATCGGGCTGGGGCTTGGTTTTTTTGTCGAGAAAAGCGGGCTCGGCCCGTTTGACGATGTCCGCGTCACGCTGAACAGTGACGGCGCGGTCGAGGTCATCACCGGCGCCGCGTCGCTCGGCCAGGGTGTCGAGACCGTGATGGCGCAGATTTGCGCCGATGTCCTGGGCAGCGATCTCGATCGCGTCAGGGTCATCCACGGCCAGACGGACCGCATCGCTCGCGGCATGGGTGCCTTTGCCTCGCGTGTCACGGTGATGACCGGCGCAGCCGTGTCGATAGCGGCGAAAAGGCTCAAAGCGGCGGTGCTCACGACCGCCGCGCCGTTGCTGCAAACTGAGCCCGAGCGGCTCGACATTGCCTGCGACCGGGTCGTGGTCCGTGACGCGCATGACGGTCCGTCGCTCACCCTTGCGGCGGTCGCCCAAGCGGCCGGCGGCGAGATTGCGGCCGACGCCACATTTACGACGTCGCACATGACCTATCCCTACGGCGTGCACGTCGCTCAGGTGCGTGTTGAGCGCGACAGCCGGGCGATCGTTGTCGAGCGGTTTTTTGTCGGCTACGACATCGGCCGCGCAGTCAACCCGATGCTCGTCGAGGGCCAGATCACCGGCGGTGCGGCGCAGGGTATTGGCGCAGCCTTGATGGAGGCATTTGTCTATGACGCCGCCGGGGAGCCTCTCGCGGTAACGCTATCCGACTACCTGATGCCGACGGCAGCGGAAATCCCGGTGATCGAGGTGATGCTGTGCGAGGACGCGCCGACCTCGCTCAACCCGCTAGGCGTCAAGGGCGCGGGCGAAGCCGGCATCAACGCGGCGGGCGCGGCGATTGCCGCCGCGGTCGACGATGCGATCGGCCAGCCGGGCGCGGTCCGCCGCTTGCCGATCACGCCAGTGCGGCTGCACGTGTTGCTGGCGGACTAGCGGTCGCGAAAACGGTCCATCAATGGTTTCTGCTGTCCGCCATCGATTTCGATCATCGTGCCGTTGACAAAATGCGCGAGGTCGGAGGCGAGATAGGTGACGAGGTTTGCGACTTCCTCGCATTCGGCGATCCGCCCTAAGGGAATGCTGCGCGGGGCAAGGGTATCCGCTTCTTCGCGCGAAATTTTCATGTCGCGTGCCATCGCGTCGACCAACCCGGCCCACCGTTCGGTGCGTACCGGCCCGGGGTTGACCGCGACAAAGCTGATATTGTCCCTGCCATACTGCGCCGATAGCGCCAGCGTCAGGTTCTGCCCGGCGGCGTTGGCGGCGCCCGGCGCGATCTCCCAATACGAGGTCTTGACCCCGTCATTGCCGATCAGGTTGACGACGCGGCCGCCGCCTTGCCGCTGCATGATCGGCAATACGTGCCTGAGGCAGCGCACATAGCCCATGAATTTGAGCTGCAGCGACTGCGCCCAATGCTCCTCGGTCAGGAACTCGAGAACCCCGCCAGGCGACGAACCTGCGTTGTTGACGAGGATGTCGATCCGCCCCAGGGCGGCGCGGCTCTGCTCGACAAAGTTCTCCGCATCTTCCGGCTTGGTTAGATCGGCGGGGATCGCCACGATCTTGCGGTTAGTAGCACGCGTGATTTCAGCCGCCGTCGCGTCGAGCGGCCCCTGGTGGCGCGCGCAGATCGCCACGTCGACGCCCTCCCGCGCCAGCGCTAGGGCGATCGCCTTGCCGATGCCTTCGCTCGCGCCGGTGACGAGCGCGGTCTTGCCGTTCATTCGCAGGTCCATCGACCCTCCCGATTAGGCTTGAGGGATTGCTCGCGATAGCGAACAGCGAGAGAAGCATGGGTGTCAAAAGGATTTGGTCGGTGAAGATGCCCGCGTTGCTGGCCTGCGGTCCGAACAACGGACCCGCCGGCGCCTTCGCCAACTTGGTAGCCCGGCCGAAAAGCCCCCTGCGGCCAAATCATCAATCGCGGTGGACCGCTTTCGAATCAAAATCAATGAGAGGCGCTTGGCTTCGGGCCTCGGAACTACTCTTCTTGCCCGATTGTGTTGAAGAAGTCGGTTTTTTGGTCGATCCCAGTAGCGGCCGGCACGGAGGTTGAGAGCGCGGGGCGGCTCACGCCGCCTCGATTATCTCCGGTGCGGGGATCAGTTTGGCCAGTTTACGGAGGTTCTGTGCGGTGGCGGCGAGGTGGAACTCATCGCGGGCGCCGCACGGGCCGCGTAATCGGAGACGATCCAGTTTGAGGATGCGTTTGAGGTGGGCGAAGAGCATCTCGACCTGATTATGAATGACATTGATATCGCTAGGTTATTGCCATTTTGCCACGCTGGCGCTACGTTACTTTTCGGGTTCCCGAAAGGGGTTCCCGGAAGGATAACTCGGCCATCGAACCGACCGAGTTACCGGCAAGGAGCAAGCACATGGCTGTGGTACGCAAAAGAACCTGGGAGTCCGGTGGAGTGACTCGGCAAGCTTGGGTCGTCGATTATGCCGACCGTCAAGGCAAAAGACACTGGAAGACGTTCCGGCTCAAACGGGATGCCGATGCCGCCCTGATCAAGATTCAAGGCGAAGTCCAGGCGGGAACCCATACCCCGGCTTCGGCCTCGATCACCGTCAAAGAGGCCTGCGAGATTTGGTACAAGCACAACGTCGCCGAAGGAACTCGAAGCCGCCACCCTGCGGAACTATCGCGGCCACCTGGATCGCTACCTGATCCCGTTGTTGGGTCGGGTGCGGCTCGCCCATTTGACCACGCCACGGGTTGCCGCGTTCCGGGATGAATTGTTGCAGACCGCCACCCGGCAGACCGCCCGCAAGCTGGTCAGTGTCTTGCGCAGCGTGCTCGCCCAGGCACAAGAGCGCGGCCTTGTCGGCCAGAACGTCGCGTTGTCGGTCAAGTTCAAGGATCGGGAGCGCGAGAAGCGCAACCTGGAAGTCGGCACCGACATCCCCAGCCGGGAGGAGATCAGAACCCTGATCGCTGCCGCCAGCGGGCGGTTCAGACCGTTCCTCATCACCGCCGTTTATACCGGGATGCGCGCCAGCGAACTGCGGGGCCTGCGCTGGTGTGATGTGGATTTTGACAAGAAGACCCTCACCGTCAAGCAGCGGGTGGATCGGTTCAACGTTATCGGCTTGCCCAAGTCGCGCGCCGGTCAACGGACCATCCCGCTGTCACCGATGGTGTTGAACACCCTGAAGGAGTGGCGGGTAAAGTCTCCCAAGGATGGGTTGGTGTTCCCGACCCAGGTCGGTACACCGCAGTTACACGGCAACATCGCGAATCTGGCTTTCTACCCACTGCAACGCAAGGCGGGGATCGTGACCGAGAGCGGTGGGGCAAAATATGGACTCCATTCGCTGCGTCATTTCTGTGCCTCGCATTGGATCGATAGCGGTCTGCCGGTGAAAAAAATCCAGACTTGGCTTGGCCACGCGTCGATCAAAATGACACTAGACGTTTATGGCCACCTACTGGTGACCCCGGAAGACGATCAGGCGCAACTCGCAGCGGCGGAACTGCGGCTCGTCGGCTAACTGACCTAGGTAAGAGATGCAAAAAGCGTGACCGGCGGCTCACTCCCGCCGGGGGTCTTTTGTGACTCGGTGCCGCGCAGCAACTGGTGATTGTAGGCTTTGGCTTCCAGTTCATCGGCGCGGCGCAGCCGTTCGACCACATCGTCTATCGACCATTCTTGCAGCACCTCATCCGCCCAATGCGGTGCCCAAGGATGCGCGGCGTCGGTCAACGCCCGCCGCACCCGTCCCGGCAAGCTGTCAAAAATCGCCATAACGTCCCGGACGGTGGTGTAGTTGGCGGGGGCGTCGGTGACCATTCGCACCGGTGTTCCCTCTTGTGACAATTGGCCCGCGCGATTGCGGTTCCGGGTAGCAACTTCGTACTTCCACGGTGCGGGCATCGGCCCTTTGCTTCGCCACTCGATCAGAACACGCGGGTGGTGCTCGATCAGAACACGCGGGTGGTGCCGGGCGGCGGGCTTGCGGCGGCTGCGTGTCACGTCATGGGCCTTTCCTCAGTGCCTCTGCGGCGGGCTGCGCTGGCGCGTGGTGTACGTCAGGTCATCCGGGTTCATCGCGTCTGCGGCCCATTGGCGGGCCTTTCCAGCCGCACATCCGGCCTCCTACGCGGCGGTGAGCGCGCGGTAGAATTCGCTGAGATCGTAACCGTGCCGCGCGGCCTCGGCCTCGATGAACTTGAGCGACGCCGCTAGTTCCGGGTCGTCGCGTAGCTCTGTCACAATTTTGGTCATTGTCTCGGTCCTCACTCGCCGGTATGGATTCGTCTCTGGGGGGTTGGTTCACTCCGAGTTTTTGATTCAGGGTCACTGGACATGGTTCGCTCTTCATCCATATGTGTCTGTCTTGCTTTCGTGGTTTAGATCGCATTCCCTCCTTGTTCATCCGCTGTTCACCACGGTGTCTACCCCGTCTACCCCGTCTACCCCCAATGTTGAGTCAGCGCGGGCATTGGTGGTCACTTTTCATTCGATGATGTTGAGCTTGAGATTGCCGAAGATTTTCGCGGCTTCGGTCCTTACCGGCTCGGTCGGGTTGCTCTTGGGCTGGATCGCCTTCTGGAGCGTGCGCCAGTCACTCCGGGTGATCGCGGCGGGGTTGGCGTCGGCGGCGCGCTTGAGGTTCCGCACACGGGTCCGTAAGGCGTTGCAGTGCGTCAACAGCTTGGCAGCCTCACCGGGATCATCGGCGAGTGTCGCCTCAAGCTTGGTGACCTGTTCCTTGACCTTGTCACGCTCGGCGGTGACTTTCGCCACCTCGGTGTTGAGCTTGCCGATCGCGGCCTCGATGTCTTTTCCAATACCGCTCGCCGCGCGGGTGTTGTCGAGTTCCCGCTCCAGCCGCCGTATCTCGGCACCGCGCGACCGCGCCACCTCCTCGATAGATGGCAAGCGCGGAAGTCTCAGACGCCCTTCGGAATCAAGGAATGACCTGCCGGTGGCTGTTTCTTTTGCCACCACACCATCGAGTTCGCGGTGAGCCTCGGCGAGTTCCTTGCGGAGCTTCTCGACTTCCTTGCGCAGGGCGGCGTCGCCTTTGGTGTTTTTGAGGCTGGCGTTTTCCGCCTTGAGCTTGTCGATTTCCGCCTTCAGCTTGTCGATTTCCGCCTGTAGAGCGGCGCTAGGCGCGGCCTGCCGCGTGTTTGTGTCCGGTGCACCCGACAGGTCTTTGACCTGCTCGGCCCATACGCTGGGATCGGGTTTTGCTTGCGGCGACTGTGGCGGTGGCGGTTTAGGCCTCACCGCGCGTTCGACAGCGGCGCGCGTCGGTGCCTTACCGGCGTCGACCATCGCCTCTAGGGTCCTTTTGATGACACCGGGTATCCGGCGCTCACCGTCGAGTAGCTGGCGCGCTTCGTGGACCTGCTTGCCGGTAAGACCGACATCGGCGGCGGTCGATAGATGTTCCGGTCTGGAACTTCTATTTTGCCCGCGTCCAATGTCCCCGCGCTTGGCCACCTCGCCGCGTTCCTGGGCGGCGGTGTATTCCTCGGCCAGCCGTATCTTGGCGCGTGACTCGATCAACAGCGCCTCGGCCTGGGTCTTATAGCAGGCGGCGAGTATCGCATCATGCGCGCCCCTCGCCTTGGCCAGCCGTTCCGCTGCCTTAGCCGCGTCATAGGCGTAGGTCGCGGCGTCGCGGGCGTCGAGTACCTCGGCTGAGCTTTGCGCGGCCTCTAGGGTCGCCATCGCCCGCTGGATCAGGTCCGGCAGCTTGTCCAGTTCGGTGGTGATCGGCTTGTCGCCAGACATAAAGTCTCCCTCGCGCCCTTGGCCTGCTAAGCCCTGGACGCGCTGTCAGGTGTTGCGATCACGCAACGCCGAACGACGCGAGGAAGCTCGGGTATCTCTCGGGGTGCGCGTCATGCCGCCTTAGCAGTGCGGTCGACAGCACAAAACCACGCGTTTCGAAGAAAGTCGAGTCTTTTTTCAGCATGACACAATATTGTCTATCGTGAGCTGAAGCAAAAGTTACTTCTTTCCAAACACCGTACCGCAGGATCACCAACTTGTAACAATTGCATACTTTAGTTTGGCGAACCTATGCCAACTCTTGACTCGAACCAATGGATTTTCAAGGCGTTAAGTACTGTTCCCGACAAAAGTGACTATTTGAAGGTGACGGAAAAGGTGACAGACTCAGTGCCGGTGCACGCGGGCCGAAAGTGAAATGCACCTGTTTTCCATCTTTGTGCTTGTACATTTGCCTGAGCATTTTGATCGCGCGGTTCCATTTGGTCCCATGCGGCAGGTCCGCACACGGCTGGCACAGCGGTGCGGCGATGATGGGTTTGTGACTGTTTATGCTCGGGCAGCATGATCGTTGCGACCGGAAAAGTCACTTCGCTGTCACACAAAAAGCACGGCAGCGATTGATCCCGGTACGGGTTCCACAGTGAGTCAAGCTCGGCGAACGCGGCTTCGTCACCCTGACGGGCGCGTTTATACAACTTATGAAAATCATGCTTGTTGAGTGTCAACAACACAAGCTCGGAACAGGTTATGGGAAGGTGGAGTTGTCGGCTTGCCCCACTGCTCATTCGATTTGGTGGGCTTTCGGACGGCGACCGCGTTCTCGACGTGGGTTGTGGAACCGGCAGCCTGACATTCGCCCTGCCACAGGTCGCGAATGTCGGGGCCGTTATCGGAGTCGATTTGACCGAACCCTATGTGGAGTTCGCGCGTGCCCGCAACACCGATCCTCGGCTCAGTTTCCAATCAGCCGATGCCCGCCTCCTGCCGTTCGAGGCTAACTCTTTCGATCGGGCTTTCCGATGCTGGTGCTGCAATTCATCCCCGATGCGCCCCGTGCAGTCGCTGAAATGCGTCGTGTCGTGCGGCCCGGGGGCGCGGTCACGGCGGCGGTGTGGGACAGCTTTGGCGGTCAGCCTCATATCCGATTGGTTTTTGATATCGCCGCCGTGCTCGATCCAACTGTCGAGAGGAAGCACTTATTGAGGCCATTGACTGCGCCCAACGAGATGGCAGCGCTTTGGCGCGAGCTTGGTCTCCTTGAGGTCGAGCAGACCAGTCTTCCAATCCGTATGGAGTTTGCCTGCTTCGACGACTACTGGACGCCATTCACCCAAGGTGAGGGACCACCAGGACAGCTTGTCGCCAGCTTGTCAGGACCCCCACCCGTGCAGCGCTCACGGACCATGTGCGACGTGCGTATCTTGCCCACAAGCCTGATGGCCTACGGTCTTTCGCGTGTGTCGCATGGGCATGTCGAGGAATTGTGCCTGCTTAATTGGGTCAGTTGAATCCCCGACTGAACTCGCTTTCGGCTGTTCGTCTCAGCATCTCGGAGGTACACCGGGCTGCGACGAATTCCCAAAAAGCTGATCTGCGTTCCCCTCGGGCACGGGGAACCCTTGAAGCTGACCTCTGTTCCTCGCAGCCGATCGGGCCAAGCCCGAGGGACGATTAAACCAACCGCTACCGTCGTTATGCTACATGTCGGCGCGTTGGGGGCAAAGGCGTTGATCGAGTATGGATAACGGGGAAGTCGAATACCTGGAACGCCGAATGGGGCGTGTCCACGCGAGGCAACGCCTGGGAATAGAGCGCGACCACGAAGCTCGTGTGTTCGGGGGTGGGCTGAACTTTTTCCACATCGAAAACTGGCGGCAGTCCCCTTGGCTAATTCGCAATTCGTTACGCCTCGTCGGCCTCTATAGCCGCGGACGAAGAAACGCCGAACGCGTCGAAGTTCGGTCAAATACCGTTCGCTCGTCCAAGCTACCAGGAGCGTTCGACGGCTTTACCATCCTCCACATCAGCGACATGCACGTCGAGATAAGCGACGGCGCGATGAACCGGGTCATTAAGCTGCTCCCGGAGTTGACCTATGACATCTGCGTTCTGACCGGGGACTATCGCGCAAAGACATTTGGTCCCTTCGACGCCGCCCTTGCGGGGGTCGCCCGAGTGCGCTCTCGCATCACCAGACCGATTTACGGGGTATTGGGCAACCACGACACGATCAAGATGGTTCGCGGGCTAGAGGCGATGGGGATCAAGATGCTGCTCAACGAGAGCGACCCGATTACGCGCGGTGATAAGTCGATTCATCTCGCAGGGATCGACGATGCACATTACCACCGCGTCGATAATATTGAAAAATCCGCGTCTCAGATCCCCGAAGACGGGTTTTCGATCCTGCTGTCGCACACGCCTGAGGTTTATCGACAGGCCGCTCATGCAGGCTTCAATTTGCTGCTCAGTGGCCACACTCACGGCGGGCAGATTTGCTTGCCGGGATCTATCCCGATAACCCTCGACTCCACTTTGCCGCGCCGTCTGGGGTCAGGGGCGTGGCGATACCATGAGATGGCCGGTTACACTTCCGTTGGTGCCGGGTCGTGCGTAGTTCCGGTTCGGTTCAACTGCCCGCCGACGATTACCCTGCACCGGCTGGAGACTAACCACGCCTAGTAAGGTCGGTCGCGGACGCCGAGGCGGTAAAGCATCCGGGATAGTAAGATCTCGCCGATCAGGAAGACGGTAACGCCGACAAGAACGTCGGGCAGCGTCAGCGGCAGCAGGCACAAGCAGGCAAGCAGCGGAAGCAGCGACTCCGGGATCTGGTCAATACCCGTTGCCCGGCTGCTTGCCGGAAGACTGAGACGCCGCTTCAGAAAACTGGAGAAAAGATCACCGACCATTGCTGAACCCGCAACGACAGCGCCAATCGTGAATTCGAGACCAAGCACCGGAGCTGCAGCGGTGGTCGCCGCAATGGAGACCAGCAGGCCCCGTACTGTCTTCGATGTGCCAAACAGGGGGTATCCATCGAAAAACCTGAGGCCGCCGTCGATCGGTTGGGAAAACCTTGTGCCGCAGATCCTCTTGGCTATGACAGGCAAGCCGTGCGCGATGCAGAGCAAGAGCAGCAGCTTCGCGAGCAGCACAAAGTAAATCAACAGAGCCTGCTCCAGTCCTGGCGACGATCGCGGAGAACATTCGTCCTCTCGACCCCATTGGATGACTG
>CAVZUA010000021.1:0-89289 GCA_963778385.1 uncultured Alphaproteobacteria bacterium
TTAGTTTCGGGTTGGGGGGCCACCGTGAGCTCCGGCAAACGCGAGGGGCCAGTCAGCAGGTGGAACCTGTCCCCTTTTAATGGCCAGTGCTACTCTCCGCTGCTGCTTTCGAAGGACCCGACTGCGGCCCCGGCATTGCGCAGTTCGCGGTTAACGTCCGGAGTCGGCGCCTTAGAGACCTCCGCCGCGCCTTGGTAAATGTCCGTTGACTGAACCGAAAGCGGCCGCTCGGCCGCCGCAGCGACGGCGGCGGTTGATGCCCCGGTGATGCACATGACGGATCGCGGCCGAGCGCCGACGGTGGGCCCTGCTAACCGGGGCGGCATCGGGCGCCTGCCGCCGGCTCACCCTACTCGGAGGCCGCGAGTGGGGCACGGCGGGGCCATCCGAGGCCGGCACCATCTACATCAGTGCGGCGATGTGCTTGCCGGAAATGAAGCCCGCGTTCCACCGTTTTAAGGCGTTGGTCGCGGCGGGTGCGAGCTTTAGGACGTGCCGCGGGTGGATCATCAGGAAGAACGCGGTGCGCGTTGTCCAGAAGCACCAGAGTTGAGCGGCAGGCGCACAGACCGCCAGATCGATCGCCAAGCGCTCGATGTGGGCCGGCCTCTCCTCCCTGATGAAGTGCTGATAGACCAGAACCGAATGGCCGGCGATGTAGGCGTCGTGAATCTCGTCGCGGTAGATGTACTTGCCGGAATTAGGAGCGCCTCTCGCGACCGATCGAGGAGCGACGCCGTTGTCCGGGTCGAAGAAGATGAGATCGGCGCGACCAAGGCTGTCGAGCGCGCTCTCGAAGAAGGCCCGCCTCAACCCAGCCCTGTCTGAAATGAACTCGTCGAAGTAAATCGCGCCGGGGATCAGCTTGTCGCGCTCGACCAAGTGCAGACGCCGCGATCCCTCGACCTGCGCTATCTGCTTGAGCTGCGCGAACAGTTGCTCGTCATCGCAGAGGGGTGGCGCATCGAGGTAGGTGGTCAAGTTGCCGTTGCGGCGCCCATCGGCGGGTGTCAGCATCCAGCAGACGCCGATGCGCAAACTCCCCTCTGCCGCGAAGTGGCGAAGCAGCGCGTACTTTCGGTAATCGTTCTCGTCGCCGACGTATTGTTCTTTCATCGCCCCTCTCACAGACCAAGCTGCGCCGGGGGCAACGCGCGTCGTCGAGATAGAAATACATACTATAGTTGATAAATCGCCACCAGCTACTTTGCCGACCTTGCGCGCATGGACATGCGCGAGGTCGTCGGCCAGAACGTCAGGCGGATAAGGCTGGCCAGAGGGCTGACTCAGGAGCAGCTCGCCGAGCGCTCAGGCTTCAGCCAGCAGTATATCAGCGGGCTGGAACAGGGGCGGCGGAACCCCACCATTGTTACGATCTACGAGCTGGCCACGGTACTCGGGGTGAGCCATCTCGATCTCGTGACACCGGAATAAGCCCACCGCATGGACGCCCGCTGTGGCGTCCCTGGGTCAATAATGGAAGAACCCAGTTGAAAATAAGTGCATATGCTCTCATATGCGCCGCGTCTTCCAAAACCAGGAGCGGACCGTGACCAACTTTCCCTATCAGGTGGCGCTCATCGTTGGCGCGGGCCCAGGCATCAGCGCATCGGTGGCGCGTGGCCTGGCCGCGGCCGGGCTGAAGGTAGGCATGGCCGCTCGAAACATCGAGAAATTGGCCCCACTCGCACAAGAGATAGAAGCGGAACGGTTTGCTGCCGACGCCACGGATCCAGCGGCCGTAACCCGCCTTTTCGAAGAAGCCAACTCCCGCATCGGAATTCCTGACGTAGTCCTGTACAACGCAAGCGCGCGAGCGCACGGGCCGATCGCCGAACTGGACCCCGGGGCGGTCCGCAAGGCTGTCGAGATATCGGCATTTGGCGGTTTTCTCGTCGTCCAGCAGGCGGCGCGACGCATGATCCCTCGTGGCAATGGCGCGATCCTTCTGACCGGCGCCAGTGCCAGTATCAAGGGCTACCCACACTCGGCGGCATTCGCGATGGGCAAGTTCGCCCTGCGCGGCCTAGCCCAAAGCACGGCTCGTGAGTTGGGGCCCAAAGGGATCCATGTCGCGCATTTTATCATCGATGGCGGCGTGCGTGGCCCGCGGCATCCCGATGCCGCCGATCGGCCCGACAGCACCCTTCACCCCGACGCGATCGCCCAGAGTTATCTCGAGGTCTTGCGGCAACCGCGCAGCGCCTGGTCGCACGAAGTCGATCTGCGGCCCTGGGTTGAAGCCTTCTGACGGCGGGAGAGCCGTCATGGCACCACTGCACCGCTCGGTCGCCGTTATTGGCGCGGGTGATTATATTGGCGCCGCTATCGCCAAGAAATTCGCGGCCGAAGGCTTCAGCGTGTTCGCTGGCCGGCGGCGAGGCGAGAAGCTTGCGCCGCTGGTCGCCGAAGTCGAGGCAGCCGGTGGACAGATCGTTGGCCGCTCGCTCGACGCCCGCAGGGAGGATGATGTCGCCGCGTTCCTCCGAGACGCCGAAGCAGTCGCCCCGTTGGATGCCTGCATTTTTAACATTGGCGCGAACGTCAATTTTCCCCTCCTTGAGACCACGGAACGGGTATTTCGCAAGGTCTGGGAACTCGCCTGTTATGCCGGCTTCCTGAGTGCGCGTGAGGCCGCGGCATTGATGGTCCCGCGTGAGCGGGGCTGCATCTTTTTCACCGGCGCGACGGCTAGCTTGCGCGGCGGGATCGGTTATGCCGCCTTTGCTAGCGCCAAGTTCGGCTTGCGCGCTGTCGCGGAGAGCGCCGCACGCGAGCTCGGGCCAAAGGGCATTCACGTTGCCCATTTGATCATCGACGCAGGCGTCGACACGGAATGGGTGCGCGAGCGCATCAAGGCGCGAGAGGGTGAGGCGGCACTTGCCAATCTCGACCCGAACCGGCTGATGCGTCCGTCGGCTGTCGCAGAAACCTATTGGCAGATCTACCAGGAGCCACGCGACGCCTGGTCGTTCGAACGCGAAATTCGTCCTTTCGGCGAGAGATGGTGAACCGATGACCGCCGTTGAGTTTCACTTCGATTTTGGCAGTCCGAATGCCTATCTGGCGCATCTGGTGATCCCGGGGATCAAGCAGCGCACCGGTGCTAAGTTTGAGTACGTCCCGGTGCTGCTGGGCGGCGTCTTTAAGCTCACCGGCAACCGGTCCCCCGCCGAAGCTTTCGCCGGGATCAAGAACAAGCCCGAATACGCGCAGCTGGAGACCGAACGCTTCGTTAAGCAGCAAGGGATCAGCAATTTCCGCCGCAATCCGTTCTTCCCCGTCAATACGCTGACGCTCATGCGTGGAGCCATTGCGGCGCAGCGGCTAGGGGTCTTTGAGCACTACGTCGAGGAGATGTTCCGGCACATGTGGGCGGATCCGAAGAAAATGGATGACCCCGAGGTATGGCGAAGCGTGCTCGCCGCGGCGGGCCTTGACGCGCCGCAGTTCGCGGCGCTCGTTCAGGATTCCGGGATCAAGGCGACCCTGCTCGCCAACACACAACGCTCGGTCGCGCGCGGTACCTTCGGCTCACCGACTTTCTTTGTCGGCGAGGAAATCTTCTTCGGCAAAGATCGACTGCGCGATGTCGAGGAACTTCTCGGGTCGGCCCTTGACCTTGCAGATCGTGCATCACAGTAGAAACACGTATCCGTAATTCGACGGCACAGTCACTGTCGCAAAATCTCCGTCATTGGGGATCGTCACCAAAAGCGGTGGCTCACGCTTGCTTTTGCGCGTGGTGGCATCGACCGCTTCCGTCCATACCCCGGCCGCCGGGAACGGCAGGCTAATTTGCCCCGAGGACTGGCCAAAATTGATTGCCACCATCGCATATTGCTCGGGCATCGCTCCGGTTGCGGGTGCATGTCGGTGATAGGCCACGATCGCGTTCCCGACGAGCGACTGCACGTCGTAGTAAAAACTCTGGCGGCTGCGCAGGGCCGGGTTGGCTGCCCGTAGCGCTCTGTTTGATCCCAGACTTTGATGGTGCAGTTTTCTCGCCGGCATGGAGAGAGGCACTATGGACTTGCTTCGGAAAAGTGGAGAGTTCCCCGATGATTTAGGAGGAACTCGACGATGCAGCAGCGACGGTTTACGAAGGAATTTGCGGAGGAAGCGGTCCGCTTGGTGCAGACCAGCGGGCGAACGCAGCGCGAGATCGCCGGTGATCTGGGAATTGGGCTATCGACGCTGGTCCGCTGGATCGGGCGGAGCCGGGATCGGCACGCTGTCGACCCCGCGGCGGCGGAGAGTGATGTCACAGCCGAGCTGGAGCGGCTGCGCCGGGAGAACGAGATCCTTCGCCAGGAGCGGGACATCCTGAAGAAGGCCACCGCTTTTTTCGCCCGGGAGGGAAGTCGATGAGGTTCGCGCTCATCGATGGGGCGAAAGCGGCATTCCCCGTCCATCGCCTTTGTTGCGTGCTTGGTGTCAGCCAAAGCGGTTATTTTGCCTGGAGAGGTCGGCTGGCCTGCCACCGCCAACGCGACGACATGGTGCTGCTGGCGCATGTCCGGTCGGCCTTTGCCTTGTCGAACAGCACCTATGGCAGTCCCCGAATGACACGGGAACTGCGGGATATCGGCCTAGTGGTCGGTCGTCGCCGGATCGCCCGGCTGATGCGCGACAACGGCCTGCAGGCTCGGCAGAAGCGGCGGTTCAAGCGGACCACGGACAGCCATCACGCTTGGCCGGTCGCGCCGAACCTGCTTGATCAGGACTTCACGGCAACCGGCCCCGATAAGAAGTGGGGTGCCGACATCTCCTACGTGTGGACCCGCGAAGGCTGGTTGTACCTCGCGGTTGTCATCGACCTGTTCGCTCGTCGGGTCGTCGGCTGGGCAACCGGCGACCGGTTGCATCGGGACCTGGCTCTGTCTGCTCTGCGCAAATCCCTGACCATGCGTCGTCCGGCAGCCGGGCTGGTCCACCATTCAGACCGTGGCAGCCAGTATTGCTCGATCGATTATCAGGCCGAGCTGCGCAAGCACGGCATCATGATCTCAATGTCCGGCAAGGGAAATTGCTACGACAACGCCATGGTGGAAACGTTCTTCAAGACCCTGAAATCCGAGCTCGTCTGGCGGACCGTCTTCTACACCCGCCAAGAAGCCGACCAGGCCATTGGCCGCTATATCGACGGGTTCTACAATCCCGTCCGGCGCCATTCCGCCCTCGACTTCACAAGCCCGGCTCAGTTCGAAAAAACGGCCGCCAAATGAGCCAATCCCTCTCCACTAAAGCGGGGCAAGTCCACTAGAGCAGATCACAGCTCACAAGAGAGCCTGAGGTAGCATCGCCAAGCGCCATGGGATCAACCCGAAGACCGTTGCCAAGTGGAAGAAGCGCCCCTCGGTTGCCGATCTGCCAACCGGGCCGAAAGAGGCGAAGTCGACGGTACTAACCGTCGAAGACGAGGCGATCGTCCTCGCCTTCCGCCGGCACACGCTGCTGCCGCTCGACGATTGTCTCTACGCGCTGCAGGCGACGATCCCGTATTTGACGCGATCCTCGCTCCATCGCTGCCTGCAACGCCACGGCATTTCTCGCCTGCCAGACGTCGAGGACAACACACCGAGTAAGCGCAAGTTCAAGTCCTATCCGATCGGCTACTTTCACATCGACATTGCCGAAGTGCAGACCGCCGAAGGCCGGCTCTATCTGTTTGTCGCAATCGACCGGACCTCCAAGTTCGCCTTCGTCGAACTGCATGCAAAAGCCACCACGCGCATCGCCGCCGACTTCCTGCACGCCCTCCTCAAGGCCGTGCCGTACAAGGTCCACACCGTGCTGACCGACAACGGCACGCACTTCACCGATCCGCGGGGCGAAACCTGGAGCCCTGCTGAGATCAAGCAGATGATCGACCAAAAGCAGCCGTTTCGCGCGCACGCCTTCGAATACGCCTGCGCCCTTGCAAACATCGACCATCGGCTGACTAAGCCCAAGCATCCGTGGACCAACGGACAGGTCGAGCGCATGAACCGCACGATCAAAGAGGCCACGGTCAGGCGCTTCTACTACGAGACCCACGACCAGCTCCGCAACCACCTCACCGACTTCGTCGCGGCTTACAACTTCGCCAAAAAACTCAAGACGCTGAAAGGCCTCACGCCTTACGAGTTCATCTGCAATGCCTGGACAAAGACACCCGACCGCTTCACCTTCAATCCGCTCCAGCAAATGCCGGGACTAAACATCTAATCCGCGTCGGCGTAGCGGCGGTGCATTTCCTGGGCGAAGACCGAAGGCGGGATGTGCCAGGTCTTTTCCAGCGCCTCGATATGGCCGGAGCGATGCCATGTCTTGATCAGGGTGCCGACGAACGCCGCCAAATCCGTGTTGCCCGATTTCACCGCCATGCCCCAGGGCTGCGGCAGGATCGAGCGCAGCGGCATCTCGTAGTCGCGCCATTCCGGTTTCTGCATTTGTCCGACGATCGCGGCATCGTCGTAGGCCGCGATGCAATCGCCGGCTTTGAGAGCCGCATAGACCTGGTTGGTGTCCTTGTAGAGCCGAAGATCGGGGTCGTAGCGCTCCTTGAGCTCGTCGACGTAGAACGAGCCCTCGACCGTGCAGACCGGTTTGCCGCGCAGTTCCTGCCAGACATGCAGGCGCATGGATTTGGGCGCCAGCACATTGACACCCGAGGCGTAATAGCTCGGCTCAACGAAATCGGCCTGTTTGCGGCGTTCGGGCGTGTCGTTCATCGTCGCGATCACGAGGTCGATATCGCCGGCCTGCAGCAGGACGATGCGGGTTGTCGCGACGACCGGGACCAGCTTCAGCCCGACCCCGAGCGCGGCGGCGACCTCGGCGGCGAGATCGGGCTCGAACCCGACAATGGCACCGGCATCATTGCGAAATCCGAATGGCTGATAGTCGGCCTTGGTGCCGACGACCAGCGTACCGCGGGCACGGATGTCGTCGAGCGACCCGGCCGACGCCGCAGGCACCCAGCCGACCGCCAAAACGGTCAGCGCAACGGCGCGGATCGAGCGCCGCAACGAGCGGCGACGTGTAGCCTGGACCATCGGGCGGTGGGATAGCGTGCCGACGGTTAACGCTTCGCTACTTTACCCTTATTCAACAATATCGGGCGCATCCTCTCCCTCTGCCCCGGCGGAGGGACGAGGGTCCGCGCTTGATGGATTGGGTTCGCGTACACAGGCACTGGCCGGCCGCGCTGGCGGCGATGCTGGGCATCGTCGCCTCGCTGTCGCTGTTCGACCATGCCAGAAAGGCGGCCGAGGATCGGGTTTCGGCCGAATTCACGGTCCAGGCCCAAAGCCGGGCGCGTGATCTTCAGGAAGTGCTGAGCCACTACGAGGGCACGATCGAAGGGTTCGCCGCGACCTTTCCCTACCAGCACCTCGACGCCGCGCAGTTCCGCAGCTATGCGAAAAGCGTCTTTCTTGCCAGTAGCGTATTACAGTCCGGGTTCGGGACGCTGTCCTGGGCGCCGCGGGTGACCGAAGGCGAGCGTGCGGTTTTCGAGGCCGCGGCGCGGCTGGAGCGCCACGACGAATTCACGATCCTCAGCAAGACCGCCGCCGGCACCGCCGTACCGGCGCCGCCAAAGTCCGAATACTACCCGCTGCGCTACGTCGAGCCGGAAAAGCAAAACGCGCCGCTCGGCCTCGATTTGACGCATGTGGCGGCGGCGCGCCAGGCGATGGCGACCGGCAGGACGACCGCGACACCGACCATGCATATGGTTTACGGCCCCGATTCCGGCCTGCTGTTCGTTCCGGTCTATCCGAATATGGAAAAGGCCGCAGAGGGCGCGCAGCCGGTGGGCCTGCTGGCGTTCCGTCTGTCGATCGGCGCCGCCGTCGATGCCATCATTTCCGCTTTCGAGCCGGCGCCGGCCGGGATCGATCTTTATGTCGTCGACGATGCGGCGCCGCGGGGACAGCGCCTCGTCTACGATCGTCCGGCGGGCGGCGGCCGGATCGACGCTGCTGCCGGCGACGAGGCAAAGGCCCTCGTCCCGCCTTATTGGGGCTCGTCGTTCAGCTTCGCCGGGCGCGATTACACGATGATCCTTCGGCCGACGCCGCAGCTCGTCGCCGAGCGGCTCGCTGGCGTCGGCTGGTTCGAGCTGTGCTGCGGCTTGGCGATGACCGGCCTGTTGGTGCTGTACCTGATCACCAGCCGGGTGCGCGCCGATCGGCTCCGCCAGCTTGCCCAAAACCTGCGGCGCGAGGTCGCGGTCCGGCGCAGCACCGAAGAGGACCTGCGGCTGACGCAACTGGCGATGGACACCTCGTCGGAAGCAATCTGCCTGGTCGACCGCGACGGCCGCTACCTCAAGGTCAACGACGCGACCTGTCGTCAAAGCGGATTCAGCCGCGAAGAGCTGATGACCATGACGGTGTTCGACATCTCCGTGCAGGCCGAACCCGCCAACTGGCGCGAGCGCTGGGAGTGGTACCGGCAGGCGGGGTCGCGCAGCTTCGAGGGGTACCGCCGCACCAAGGAGGGGCGAACGATCCCGGTGGACTTCACCGCGAGCCTCATCCGGTTCGGCGACCAGGAATATCTGTTCACGGTCGCGCGCGACGCCACGGCGCGGCGCCATATCGAGCAGGAGATGCGCACGGCGCGCGATCTCGCCGAAAGCGCCAACCGCGCGAAGAGCCAGTTCCTCGCCAATATGAGCCACGAGCTGCGCACACCGCTCAATGCGATCATCGGTTTTTCCGAGGTTATCTCGTCGGCCCTGTTCGGACCGCTCGACGCCCGCTACCGCGATTACGCGCAGGATATCCATGGCTCGGGCCATCACCTGCTGCGCATCATCAACGACCTCCTGGATCTATCGAAGGTCGAGGCGGGCCGTCTCGAGCTGCACGATGTGCCGGTGCGCATCGACACGCTGTTCGAGACCTGCCGCCGCATGGTCAGCGACCGCGCCGCCGCGGCGGGGATCGACCTCGACTTCCGCACGGGCGATCTCGTGGTCAACGTCGACGAACTGCGCCTTGAGCAGGTGCTGCTGAACCTGGTCTCCAATGCGGTCAAGTTCACGCCGACCGGCGGGCGCATCTGCGTCTCGGCCTCGCTCGCGCTGTCCGGCGAGACGATGATCTCGGTCGCGGACACCGGGATCGGCATGGCGGCTGAAGACATTCCGCGCGCCTTGCAGCCGTTCGGGCAGATCGACAATTCGCTAGCGCGGCCGCATGGCGGCACCGGGCTCGGCCTGCCCCTGGCACAGCGCCTGGTCGAGCTGCATGGCGGCACGATGACGCTCGACAGCGAACTCGGCAAAGGCACGACCGTCACCATCGTGCTGCCGCCGGAGCGGACGCATTACCGCGACTTTTCCGGTCTCGACAGCCTCGCCGCCAGCTAGGCAGAGCGGCGCACCGGCGGCCGGCGCAGCGCCCAGAACGCGACCACGCCGCACAGATACGAGATGATCGACAGGATAAAGGCGAACTCGTAGCTGCCCGAGAGGTCGAAGATCACCCCGGCGCCCCACGAGCCGATCGCCGAGCCGAGCCCGCTGCCGATGGTGATGACGCCGAGGATCGCGCCCAGCTGCGTACCGGGAAAGAGGTCGGCGGTCTTGGCGGTGATCGCCGGACCGCGCGCGCCCCAGGTCAGTCCGAACAGACAGGCATGCAGCCACAGTAGCCAGCCCTGGCTCGCGTCGGTGATGAACAGCGCGAAGATCACCCCGAGGATCGAGAAGCCGTAGGCCAGGATCGCCGACAGCTCGCGGCCGATGTAATCGGATAGCGTGCCGGTGATGATGGTGCCGAAAACCGCGAGAAACGCGCCCATGCCGAGCACTTCGGCGGCGTAGAGCCGGTCGAAACCGCGGCTGACCGCGAAGGCGAGCTGATGCAGCGAGACAAAGAAGCTGCCGAGGCCCGTAAACATATATACCGCGAAGAGCAGCCAGAAATGCGGGGTGCGCATCGCCTCGGACAGCGTCCAGCCGCCGCGCGGGGCGATCGCCGGTGACTCAGCCGGTGCGGTTTCCGCCGCGCGCGGCGGCGTTTGTGCGCGCGACGGGTCGGCGCGGCGAAACCAGGCGGCGAGGGGAAAGACTGTCGCCGCCATGAACGCGCCCTCGATCAGGTAGGTCGAGCGCCAGCCCACGCCGGAGATCAGAAACTGCACCACCGGCGCGGAAAGCGCCCGCGCGAACCCGTTGGCCGATTGCACGATCGAGATCGCCATGCCGCGATGGCGCACGAAGACGCGCGACAGGATCGGCACGAAGACGACGAGGCCTAGGCAGTTGGCGCCAAAGGTCATCACGATGCCGTAGAGGACGACGATCTGCCACAGCCGCGAGATAAAGGCGCTGCCCAAGAGCCCCAGCACCAGGAGCCCGCCGCCGAGCAGCAGGAGGCGACGCGGACCGAGCCGGTCGACCAGCACGCCGACCAGCGGCGAGCTGACGCCGGCGATCATCTGCGACACCGAATAGGCGATCGAGGTCTCGCCGCGGCTCCAGCCGAAATCCTCGATAAAGGCGACGAGGAAGATGGTGTAGGAGTGCATCATCCCCGCGCCGATGGTGAACGCGGTGAAGGCGCCGGCCAGGATCGGCCAATTGCCGCGGGCGGCGGGGCGGGCGGTTCCCCCGCCGGTTTCACTCATTGGTGGATTGTAGGCGGGCCTTTCCGCCGCAAGCTGTGCGTTTTGCCGCTGTCAGCCCTACCCCCAACCCTAACCCTCCCCCCGGGCGGGGGAGAGTTGGGCTGGGGGTTAGCCGCGCCGCAGTACCAGATCGATGTGCGGCACCCCGAAATCGTCATAAGGCGAGGAGCACGGCGTGAAGCCGAAGCTTTGATAGAAGGATTCGAGATGGGTTTGGGCGCCGATCTCGATATCGTTGGTCGGATAGAGTTCGCCCGCCAGGCGCAGCGCCTCGTCCATCATCTGCCGGGCATAGCCATGGCCGCGATCGTCCACCGCGATCGAAACGCGGCCGATCCGCACCAGCTTCTGGTCGTGCTCGCCGGGCGCGATGAGCCGCAAATAGCCGATCAAGGCGCCGTCGCGGTGCAGCGTCAGATGCCGCGCCTCGCTGTCGCGGCCGTCAAGGTCCGGATAGGGCGAGGCCTGCTCGACGATAAAGATCGCCTGGCGGAACTGCAGCAACTCATAGAGCGCCACGGTCGACAATTCGTCCCAGCGATGCCAGCGCAAGTCCATTCCACTCATTGCTGCATCACTATCCTGCGTCCTTCGAGACGCCCCCTTTGGGCGCTCCTGAGAGCCTGGCCTGAAATTGCCCTCGTCATTCCGGGGCGGCCCGCAGGGCCGAACCCGGAACCCATGAACACGGGCTTGGCCGATGGGGGGTGCGGCGTCGGAACGCGCTTTTCGAGGTCCGTGTGCATGGGTTCCGGGTTCATCGCCGCGCGATGCCCCGGAATGACGAGAAAAACATCTGCGAGCGTCTCAAGCGCATTTCGGGCCAGGCTCTCAGGATGACCGTTCTTCATGCCATCCCCAAATCAACGTCATCCGGAGGAAGGCGCGGAGCGACCGTCGCGACCGTCATGCAGCCTTTTACGGCAATCGCGGCAGAACCTTGTCGGTCAGCAGCATGAAGCTCTCGTAACTCAGCGGGGCGGCGAGCAGGTAGTCGAGCCCGATCTCCTCGCGCAGCCGCAGCACCTGCTCGAGCACCCCGTCCGGCGTGCCGTGCAGGATCACCTCGTCGAGATAGCGCTGCACCGGATCGAGGCCGCGCTTGTTCGGGTCGGTAAAGCCGACCGGGTTGTGCTGCACGCCGAAATACGAGTCGCAAATCCATCGTGCGCCGGTGCGCGCCACCTCCGCCGCTTTCGCCGCCGTCTCCGCGATCGCCACCAACCGCGCCACCGGCAGCTCCCGCTCTGCAATGGAATGCCCGGCCGCCGCCAGTTTTTCGGCATAGAACCGGCGCTTGCGGCCGATATCGCCGTGACCGGCATGCGGGTCCATCAGGATCGAGAAACCGCGCGCCGCGGCCCATTCGAGCGCGCCGTCCGAGGTCGCGGCCATCCATACCGGCGGATGCGGCTGCTGCAGCGGCTTGGGCAGCACGTCGATCGCGTCGAACTGGTAATGCTCGCCGCGAAAGGTCAAAGGCTCGTCGCGCCAGGCGCGCAGCACGATCTCGACCGCCTCGCGAAAGCGCGACGTGCTTTCCTCGGGCGGTACGCCGAAGGCGGTGAACTCGACCCGCGCGAAGCCGCGCCCGACGCCCCAATTGACCCGCCCGCCCGACAGCATGTCGAGCAGCGCGACCTCCTCGGCGAGGCGCAGCGGATGATAGAACGGCGCCAGCGACACCGCGGTGCCGATGCGCAGCCGCTTGGTGCGCGCCGCCGCCAGCGTCCCCATCATGTGCACCGACGGGCACACGCTGAAATCCGAGAAATGATGCTCGGCGAGCCACACCGCGTCGTAGCCGGTGCGGTCCATGATCTCGATCCGCTCCAGCGCGCGGTCGAACACGGTCGGCAACGCCGTCCGCCGCTCCGGCCAACTGAAGAATTGCAGCACGCCGAGCTTCATAACGTGAAATCCCCGATGATCGTCATGGCCGGGCTTGACCCGGCCATCCAACTGGCAACGGCCACCGTCCGAACGGCCGACACGCCGATTGGATACCCGGATCAAGTCCGGGCATGACGAAGAGGGAGGTGTCGGAAATCATGTCTGGCCCTGCGGCCGATGGCGTTTGACCGCCTCGGGGTTGGTCGAAGTCGGCGCCCATATAGACGCCGCGCTCCCAGCCGCGCTTGAGCGGGTCGGAGACCTTCAGCGCCATCCGGCCGACATGCTGGACCTCGATTTCGACCGTCTCGCCGTCCTGCACCGCGCCGAGCCCTTCATGGTTGGTGCCGCAGGCGATGATGTCCCCGGAGTTCAGCGTCATCACCGTCGAGGCGAACTCGATCAGCTCCGGCACCCGGTGCTCCATGTCGTCGGTGTTGTAGTTGTGGCGCAGCTGCCCGTCGTTCCAGAAGCGCACGATCACGTCGTTGGGCTCGGGGATTTCGTCGGCGGTGGTGATGCACGGGCCGATCGGCGCAAAGGTGTCGAACGACTTGCCGAGCCAGCTCCCCGCCTTCCAGGTACGCCGCCCCTCGCCGCGCGCCGACACGTCGATCAGGCCGGTATAGCCGAACACGGCGCTGCGCCAGTCCTTTTGCGCGACCTCCTTGGCCGGGCCCTTGATGACCAGCGCCAGCTCGGCCTCGTGCATAAAGATCCACGGCTCGGTCATCTTCGGCAGCACGATGGTGTCGCCGGGGCCGACTACCGCTTCCGGGTTCTTGAGGAACATGTTGAGCGCGCGCGCCTCGCGCTGCGCATGCTCCCAGTAATTGGCGATGCAGCAGAGGATCTTCCCCGGCCGCGGCAGCGGCGCGCGCAGCCGCAGCGAATGCTCGGGATAGGCCTGCCCCTCCACCGCCAGCCGCTCGAACTGCGGGCGCAGCGGCTCGAAATGGTCGATGATCCACTGCATCGTCAGCTGCGGCGTGTATTGCCGCTCGACCGCCGGCGCGAGGCTGACGATGCCGCGCTCGGTCAGCAGCCCCGGCACCGGCTCCGGGTGCCCCACGCTCTCGAACAGCACCAGCCTCATCGGTCACCTCCCGTCTTTTGCGGCCATCATCACGGTGTCGCGCTTTCCTGGAGACTAACCGGTTTGCACGCGCCGCCGCCACCGCGTGCTAAACTCGCGGGATGAGCGACCAAACGTCCGAACCATATTTCCGCGTCGGCGAAGGCAAGATCAGCGGCTGGATTTCGGTCGTGCTGGGGGCGCTGAGCGTTCTCGGCATCCTGTGTTTTCATTTCCCCGATTATCTGACGACGCCGCAGCTCCGCGCCGCCTACACGGTTGAGGAGATGCGCTACCTGCTCGGCGCGGGAATGGTGTTTTCCGCGGCGTTCGGTCTGGTGACCTTTGTGCTGAACCGCCACAAGGTGATGGGCGCGATCGGCATCTCCCTGAGCTTGTTGGCGATGTGGGGAGGCGGCGCCAGCGTCCAGGTCGGGCCCCGTTACGACGCGCCGGGCTATATCGGTCTCGATTGGTTCATCCTCGACCTGCTGCTGTCGGCGATGATCTTTATCTTCCTCGAAAAGCTGTGGCCGCATATCCGCGAGCAGGCGATCCTGCGCCCCGATTTCTGGCACGACTTGCGCTATTTCCTGATGAACCACCTGTTGATCGGCGTCTACGCATTCGCCGCGACGATGTTCGCACCGGCCTTCTTTTCCTGGGCGATCAACCATGACGTCCAGGTCTTCGTCTCGTCGCTGCCCTGGGTGATCCAGTTCTTTATGGCGATCGTGCTGGCCGACCTTGTCGAATACGCGATCCACCGCGCGATGCACGAGGTCAAATTCTTCTGGCCGATCCACGCGGTACACCACTCGGTCGAGCATATGGATTGGCTTGCCGGTTCGCGGCTGCATTTCCTCGAACCGCTGGTGACCCGCACGCTGGTGCTGATCCCGGCTTTCATCCTCGGCATCGCCAAGGAACCGCTCACCATCTACATCATCTTCGCCGGCTTCCAGGCCGGGCTCATCCATTCAAACATTCGCTGGGATTTGGGTCCGCTTAAATACGTCTTCTGCTCGCCGCGCTACCACCATTGGCACCATTCGAGCGACGACGCGGCGATCGACAAGAACTATGTCGCGCACCTGCCGGCGATCGACTGGATCTTCGGCACGTTCTACATGCCGCGCGACAGCAGTGCGTGGCCACACAGATACGGCACGATCGGCATCCCATTGCCGAAAGGGATCATCCGCCAGTTCGTGTACCCGTTTCGGCAGCAGGCGAAGAAGATTTGCCCGGGTACTCGGCTGCGATGAGCAAGGCGTTCACCAAAGAAGATACCGAGCTTGACGAGGCGCTGCCCGACGAGCCGGCGCCGTTGCCCGCGGGCACGAAGAATTATATCACGCCGGCCGGCTTCCGCCGCATGCAGGAAGAGCTGAAGCAGCTTCAGCAACACGAGCGGCCGCGCGTCGTCGAGATCGTCGCCTGGGCGGCGGGCAACGGCGACCGCTCGGAAAACGGCGACTATATCTACGGCAAGCAGCGTCTGCGCGAGATCGACCGCCGCACCCGGTTTCTGCTGAAGCGGCTGGAGAGCGCCGAGGTGGTCGACCCGGCGCGCCAGGCGCATCTCGACCGGGTGTTCTTCGGCGCCACCGTCACTTACGCCAACACCGCCGGCGAGGAGCGCACCATCACCATCGTCGGGGTCGACGAGGTCGACGCCGACAACGGCCGCGTCTCGTGGGTTTCGCCGATCGCCCGTGCACTGATAAAGGCGCAGGAAGGCGACGTCGTCGAGCTGCGCACCCCGCACGGCATCGAGCCGATCGAGGTGGTCGAGATCAGATACAGATAAGGGTGGTTAAAACGACATGCGAATGCTCGGCGTTGATGTTCAATTTGCTGATGCCTATGAGAACATGGGCACGGTATATCGTCATATAACCCCGGCCCCGATGATATGCGAAGCCATTCTCGATCCGTTATTGCCAGCTCAATTTTCTTTTGATCTTTTGATGGCAAAATGTGTCTTCCGAGAAGACGATTATAATCTCACCTCTCGTCTCCGAAGAGGGCGCTTTTATTTAAGCAGTGGAAGCCAACCTTCTCGATGCGGAGTGGTGCCCCGGACAGTCGAGGAATATGAGCGTAATCCGCGCCCTCGGGATATGTTTACCTTCGTTCAGTACCAGCTCACCGGACAGTCAAAGCTGCCGAAATTAGCGGCGCTGGGATCTACCGATTCGCTATGGAGGGTTATTGGCGTACCTGAGCGGATTAGCACTGGTGAACTTTTATTCACACTGAAAGCGAGACATGCTTTTGGCATTTTGCCGGAGATAAATCAGCAAGCTCTTCCCGAACGAGAAAAGGAAAAAGTCAACGAGACTTTGGATAAGCTGGTCGATGCAGCAAATCGTGAGTTGCCGGAGGCGATAATCGACAGAGCACGCGACGCGACTCAGTGGTGTTTAGCGACCTGGGCAGCGTCGGAATTCGGGAACGCCGAGCTGCTGCAGGAGGATTTGGGCCGACTGTTATCCGTGATCGGCGCGAAGCGGAAGATGGTCGCTTTGAGCGCGGCGCAGATCATTCAAAGACTTCACTCCCGAGTAAAACCCAACGAGCAAGAGCGGTACCAGGTCCGCCCCCCGATGGAGGCTGATGCCGAACTCGCCCTAAATTCCGTGGGCTTCTTGATCCGTGAGCTGGGGTGGGCTGCCACCTAAGCACTATTGCCGCGTCAGCACCGACTTCACTTCCTCTCCGCCGGCCGGTTTGAAGCTGCCTTCCAGCCGGCCGTCATTGAGCACGTAGATAAAAGTCCCCATCCCCTGCGTGTCGCCGTCGCGGTAGCGGAAGACGCCGACAAAATTCTTGCCGTCGAACGCGCCCGACACATCCCCGGTATAGTTCGGGTGATCGGGCCGGCAGCAATTCGTGCCGGTGACGTCGTTGCCCTTTTGGCTCAGCGTCACCGTACTACCCGTCGAAGAGGTCCACTTGCCGGCGAGGCTGCCATCGGCCTGGCGCGTCAGCACCGAGTGATAGGGGTCCTTGCCCGGCCGCTCCAGCGTGCCTTCGAGCTGGTTGCCGTTGAGCGCGTACATCACCGTGCCATTGCCCTGCTGGCCGCCGTCGCGCCAGTGATAGGTGCCGACCAGGTTCTTGCCGTCAAACGTCGCCGAGATATCGGCGGTCCAGTTGGGATGCGCCTGCCGGCAGCAGGTGGTCCACGCGACCTTGTCGCCAGTCTGCGTCAGGCTGACGGTGCGGCCGATCGCGGTGGTCCATTTGCCGGCGAGGTTGCCCGGCGCTTCGCCCGGATGCCGGACGAGGGCGGTGGGCAGAGTTTTGCCGTCCGGAGTCTTCCACACCCCCTCCAGTCGGTCGCCATTGAGCGTGTAGGTCGCGGTGCCGCGGCCCTCGGCCTGGCCCTCGCGATAGTGGTAGGTGCCGACCAGGTTCTTGCCGTCGAACGTGCCTGAGACGTTGACCACCAGGTCCTCGTGCCCCGGCTTGCAGCACGAGGCCCAGCTCACCTGGTTGCCGTTCTGCTTGACCGCGATGATCCGCCCGTCGGTTGTGCTCCAATTGCCGCCGATGTCGGTCGCGGCCGCAGCGGGAGCGGCTGGCCCGGCCCCGGCCGCCGCGGCCAGCGCGGCTGAATTGGCGGGTGCTGGCGCCGCGCCACCCGACGCGATGCGCTGGCCGAGACTGGCGATGTGCTGCTCGACGGCGTCGAGGTCGGTCGCCTTGGGCGTCGCCTTGAGATAATACCGCAATGCCCCCCGCGCCGCCGGCAGGTCGCCGAGCTTCTCGTTGACATCGGCGAGGCGCTTCCAGCCCTCGCCCCACCACGGCACGACGATCACCGACTGGGTCATCAAGTCGCGCGCGTCATCGAGCGCGGCTGGCGTGCCGCTCTGCAGCGCCGCGTCGGCGGCATTGAGCCGGTCGCCGGAGCCTTCCGGGATGGGTGCCGGCGGGTCCATGCGCAGCGCGACCGCCAGCGCGCGGTCCATGACGGCGGCGGCCTTGTCGCCCAGCGCGTCGTAATGTTCGAGCGCGATCATGTAGAGCAGCAGCGCCTCGCCCAGTCTGCCGCCCTGTGCCGCCTCGTCGGCGCGGACGACGAGGTCCGCCGGCTTCATCGACACCGCCGGCGTGTTGATCGTCTTCTGCCAATCCGCCGCGGTCTTGTCACCTTCCTGCCCCGCCTGATCGAACATCGTCTTGGCGTCGTCCGGGCGCTTCAGGTGGTAGTAGATGACCCCGCTCATATGATGCACCGCGGCCTTCAGCGCATCGGGCAGTTGCTTGGCCTGCGGGGTCGCCAGGGTCTGGTTGGCCCAAGCCGCGTGTTCGAGCGCGGCGTCATAGCGCTGCATGCCGTCGAGCGCGGTGGCCGAACCGAGCCGCGCGGTGACCTGGTAGAACAGCTTCAGCGTCGGCTGGGAAATCCCCGCCGCCGCGCCCTGCGCCTCGCCGAACTTTGCCAGCGCCTCGGCGAATTTCCCCTGCTTGACCAGCGCCTGCCCGTCATTGATCGGGTTCGCCGCGGCGGCGACCGCCGGCGGCAGCTTCTGCGCCTCCGCCGCGGGAATCGCCGCGCCAACCAACAGCAGGCCGATCAGCAACGGGCTCGCGGCCGACCGGAAGAATTCGCGCCAAACCATTCCCGGCCTCGCTATTTCAGTAGATTGTTGAGGTCGTTAAGAACGCCCTTCCTGACGTCCTTCCCGGTCGGCCGGGCGGGCACGGCTTTCGGCGGCAGCCCCCACTTGATGCGCACCTCGTTTTCGTATTGGGCGTCCTGCGCCTGCTTTTCTGCCGCCTTTTCGGCTTGATGCTTGTCGTACTCGGGGTCCATCAGCCGCAGCGTGCTCTCTCGGTACTGTTGCTCACGCTTGAAACCGTCAAGCTGCGCCTTCAGCCGGGCATCGTACGCGGCCTCCTGCGCCTGAACCTCGGGATCGAGCCTTCTCGCGACAAGCTGCATGATCAGCGTCGTCCGCTCTACGACCTCGTCGACCTTTTTCTGGTCGTCGATGATCTGCTGCAGTGACCGGTTGTCGGGCGGCGGCGGTGCGGTGCAGGTCGTGTCGAGCGTCGCCGCTGCCGAAGAGGGCATGACTTGTGGCACAGGGTCGGGCTGCGGCGCCGGCCGCGCGCGGCGCGGCGGGTCCGCATCGGATTGCGGCATATCCGCCGGCGCCGGTGACGCGGGGGCGGCGCTGTACATTGGCGGCGGCGGAGGCGGCGCCGCATATTGCGGGGGCGGCAGCGGCACCCCGTATTGCGGTGGCGCGGGATAGCCCGGCTGATAGGGCGAATTTGGCGGCTGCGACGCGACCGCGCCAAGCAGCGCGCCAATCGCGATGCCGGTGCCGACGCCGCCACCAAAGCCGCCGCCCCCACCACCGTGGAAGCCTCCGCCTCCGCCTCCGCCGCCACCCCCGCCGCCCATCCCCGGGCCGTTGACGGGAACGATCGCACCCGATTTCCCCGGCGACGGCGACGGCGACGGCGACAGCGACATCGCCGCGGCCGGCATCGCTGCCATCGCCACGATTGCGATGGTCAATTCAAGGCGCCGGCCACTCCGCATTCTATGCCTCCATCCAGGACCGACGAGGACCGCGATCAGAGTCAGTTGCCCGGTTTGGCGCGTATGACCCCGTCATCATCCATGCGCTGGTACAATTGCCGCAGAAACGGCGGCCCTCCCGTCGCCTCAGGCGGTGGCGGGAGGCGGGAATCCTGGGTGATGCTTTTAACCACCGGTTGCGGGTCGGACCAGGTCTGCACCGGCGCCTTGCCAAACAAACCGAGCGTATAAACGTGAAGCGCATCGACGTCATAACTGCCGGTCGATATCGGCTCGCGCACCACCCAGCTATAGGTCACGGGATGGCCCGCTTCGGGCGCTGGGGCCGGCGCCGGCGCCGGCTCCGGCTTGGGCGCCGGTGTTGCCTCGCACGTCGCATCGAGCGTTTGCGGCGCCGATGTCGTCATGATCTGCGCCGGCGGCGTGTAGCTGGGTGAGGGCTGCCGGGCCGGCGCCGGGTCGGAGACCGGTATGTCGGCAACCGGCGCTGGCGGCGGGGCGGCACTGTAGGTCGGCGGCGGCGCTGGCGGCGGCAGCGGCACGCCGTATTGCGGTGGTGGCGGGTAGTACTGCGGCGAGGGCGGATAGTTTTGCGGCGGCGGTCCATAGGCTGGGCCCGAGGACTGCGAGGCAATGCCGCCTAGCAGAGCGCCGACCGCTATCCCGGTCGCCACGCCACCGCCAAAACCGCCGCCACCACCGCCGTGGAAGCCGCCACCTCCTCCTCCGCCCATCCCCGGGCCGTTGACGCGGGTGATAACTGTCGGGTTTTTCGCACCCAAAACCGACAGCGGGGCGGCGCTGACCGGCGGGGCTGTCAACGCCAATATCGTCGACACCAGCATCAGGCACCGAATGTGCTGCATCGCTCCTCCCTGCGGAGAGGGACTATACGCGCGACAGCGCGGATTTTTCTAAATCTGTTTCAAAACATACGGCTCCGTCCGCCGTCCGGTTGCAAAGAGATCTCTGTTGCGTTCTCGGCATGCGGCCCCGCCGATCTGGCGGTTGACAGCCATTCCCTGTCTGGAGCGACAATAAGCCAGGCTTAGGGCCAATGAAGAAAGAGGTCGCGCGATGCTCCAAATCCGCAAGATGGGTCCGCAGATCGGCGTCGAGATCAGCGGGATCGACGTCAAGACCATGAGCGACGCGGAGTGGCGGCAGATCTACCAGGCCTGGCTCGACCACAACATCATGTGCGTGCGCGACCAGGACCTGACGATCCCCGACTTCATCCGCTACAGCGAGCGGTTTGGCCCGGTGACGCCGCACCCGTCGAAATCGACCCGTCACCCCGACTACGCCAAGATCACCATGCTCGGGATCAACAAATACGGCGCCGACGGCGAGCTGCGCGACGAAATCTACCGCCGCGGCGCCGAGGGCTGGCATACCGACGGCGCCTACAACCAGGCCCCGTTCAAGGCGACCCAGCTCTACGCGCTGGCGGTGCCAAGCCGCGGCGGCAACACGCTGTTCTGCAACGCCTATGCCGCCTACGACGCGCTTCCCCAGCGCTTGAAGGAGCGGCTCGACGGCGTCGTCGGCGCGTTTGCGTATGGCGGGCGGCGCGGCAAGGCCCGGCTGTTGAACCCCGAAGACCAGGATTGGGCTTCGGTCTACCATCCGATCTTCCGTGTCCATCCCGAGACGGGCCGCAAGTCGCTTTACTTCGACCCCGGCAAGATCGTCGATTTTGTCGGTATCGAGCGCGGCGAGGGCGACGACATCATCGCCGAGCTGAGCCAGGCGATGGTTACCCCCGACGCCGAATACCATCATGTCTGGCGCAAGGGCGACATCGTGATCTGGGACAATCGCTGCTCCTATCACAAGGCCGCCGGCGACTACCCGCCCGAGGAAGACCGCATCCACTGGCGCGTCTCGATCAATGACTTTGGCGTCGAGGCCCTCGACGAAGCCGCGGAGTAAAACTGGCGGGTGTGAGTTGAAACAGGAGTAACCCATGACCGTAGAAGTTCAGCCCTTTGCCGCCGGCTGCGGCGCCGAGATCAGCGGCGTCGACATCCGCGAGCCGCTCTCCACCGCGGACCGCGACGCGATCCGCAAGGCTTGGCTCGACAATTTGGTGCTGCGCTTCCACGGCGCGCCGATGACCGACGCGCAGCACATGGCCTTTACCCGCCAGTTCGGCGAGCTGGAGTTCAACCCGGCCAAGCTGATCGAGATGAAATACGGGGTCAGCACCCAGACCGACGGCCGCAAGAGCGAAATCCCGCCGGAAATCTCGGTGATCTCGAACATCATCGAGGGCGGCAAGGCGATCGGGGGGCTCGGCGACGGCGAGGCGTTCTGGCACACCGACTCATCCTTTGTCGATGTGCCGCCGGCCGCCAGCCTGCTGCGTTCGCTCGAGTGCCCGCCGCCTTCGGCCGGCGGCTCGACCTATTTCCTCAACTGCTACAGCGCCTATGACGACCTGCCCGCCGAGACCAAGAAGCGCATCGACGGGCTGATGATGATCCACGCCGCGACGCATTCCTCCGGCGGCAAGGCGCATAAGGGATTCGAGACCGTCGAGGATGTGTCGAAAGTGCCGGGCGCGCACCAGCCGATGGTCCGCACCCACCCCGAGACCGGCAAGAAGTCGCTGTTCCTCGGCCGCCGCATCAACGCCTATGTGATCGGCCTCCCGGTCGAGGAAAGCGACGAACTGCTCGACGAGCTGTGGGCGCACATGGTGCAGGACAAATACACCTGGCGGCAGGACTGGCAGGTCGGCGACCTGATCTGGTGGGACAATCGCTGCGCGATGCACCGCCGCGACGCCTTCGACCCCACCGTCCGCCGCCTGATGCACCGCACCCAGCTCAAGGGCACCCGACCGGTTTAAGCTAAACCCCTCTCCCGCTTGCGGGAGAGGGTGGATCGCGCCGGAAGGCGCGAGACGGGTGAGGGTTGCCGGCCAAGAGACCCTCACCCTCCCATCGCTGTCGCGATGGGTCCCTCCCTCTCCCGCAAGCGGGCGAGGGGCAATAAACAAGGGAGGAACACCATGCCTCAATCCGACCGCGTCGCCTTGATCACCGGTTGCGGCAAATCGATCGGCATCGGCAGTTCGACCGCGCGCGCCCTGGCCGCAAAGGGCGTGACGGTCGTCGTCTCCGATGTGCGGCCGGCCGGCGTCGCCAATGAGTTCAACGCGCCGGAAGACACCGACACGAACTGGGGCGGCGTCGATACACTGGTCGAGCAGATCGTCGCGGCGGGCGGCAAGGCCTCGGCTGTGCTTGGCGATGTCAGCCAGGAGGACGACGCCAACCGCATGGTCGCCGAGGTGCTGGCGCGCCACGGCCGGCTCGACATCCTGGTCAACAATGCCGGCGCGCCGCAGGGCGCCGACCGCAATGAGATCGAGAACGTACCGGTCGCGGCTTGGGATCTGACGTTGGGCGTCAATGCCAAGGGTGCCTTCCTGATGTCGCGCGCCGCGGTGCCGGCGATGCGCAGGGCGAAATGGGGCCGCATCGTCAGCGTCTCGTCAAAAGCCGCGTTCCGCCCCGGTCCCAAGCGCGCGACCTATGCCGCGTCGAAAGCGGCGATCATCGGCTTCACCAAATCGCTGGCGCTCGACCTCGCGCCGTTTGGGATCACCGTCAACGCAGTCTGCCCCGGCCCGATCCGCACGTCGCGCGCGATCAGCACCAACCGCCGCGAATACGGTGCCGACCTCGAAACCGGCTTCCGTGAGCGGTCGAAGGCGATCCCCGTCGGCCGCTTTGGCGAACCCGACGAGGTCGCCTCGATGATCGCTTACCTCGCTTCCGACGAGGCGGGGTTCGTCACCGGCCAGGCGATCGGCGTCGACGGCGGCTGGTGACTCAACGGCTGCGCCGCCGCTGGCGGTAGCGGTCGGTGAGCCGGCGGGCATAGGCGTAAGCCGGCGTCTCGGTGAATTCGCGCATCCGGAAGCCGCGCAACCGGGCTTCGCTGACCGTGCTGCCGCGCCATTTGACCTCGTCGCCCAGCCACGCCGCGACGAAGAGCGGCGGCAGCATCAGGTCGCGGATCACCAGCGCCAGCGGCATCCGCCACGAGAAATGCCAGGCCGCGCAGCGCGCCAACGCCGCCTCGGCGGCGAACCAGATCGCCAGGATCAGCGCGGCCGTCAGCGCGACGCTCACGTCGTTCGCCGCCGCGGCATAAACACCGGCGAGCAGCGGAAAGAAGCAGCCGGTCAGGACTTCCGGCGTATAGAGCAGCGGAAAGGTGATGCGCCGCAGCCGCGCCCAGCGCAGCTGCCGGGCCCAGACCTCGCCCGCGTCGCGCCGCGCCAAGGGCTGCTCGAACGGACTGTCCATCACATGGATGCGCTTGCCGATCGCCCGCATCAGTTTGGTGGTGGCGGCATCCTCGGCGATCTCCTCGCCCAGCGCGCGGACGCCGCCGATTGCCGCGAGCAGGTCGCGCCGGAACAGCATGTTCTTGCCCTGCGCAAAGCCGTGACCCAGCGTGTCGCTGACATATTCCCAGCGCGCCTCGAAGGTGTTGAGGAAGGCGCATTCGACCTCCGCCCAGAAATTCGCCGGGCGCGAGGCGATCGGCACCGAGACGACGCAACCGCTGTCCGCCCGCCACCGCGCCAGCAGCCGCTGAATGTAATCGCGCGGCATCAGCACGTTGCTGTCGGCCATGATCTGCCATTCGCCGCGCGCCGCCTCGAAGCCCTTCACCACATTGTTGAGCTTGGGGTTGGGGCCGACGCGGTCGTCGCCGATCAGCAGCCGGGCGCGCACTTCCGGATGCGCCCCGATCAATTCGCGGACGAGCGCGACCACGGGGTCGTCCTCGCGCGCGACGCAGAAGATGACCTCGTAATTCGGGTAGTCGAGGCGGAAGGTCGAGCCCAGCGTCTCGCGGGCAAAATTATCGACGCCGCAGACCGGCCGCACGATCGTCGTTAGCGGTGTGTTGGCGGGCGGCGGCAATGGCAGAGCCCGCGCGCGGCAACGCACCGCGGCGATCGCACAACCGATCACCTGGAGACTGGTCGCGAGGACGCAAAAGCCCGCCGCACAATTTGCGAAGGTCATCGGTTCCCACCAGATTTAGCCGCCATTCTATGGCGCTTCTACAACCGGTGGATGACAGATTGATGGCGGCAAAGGCCCTCCCCCGCAAGCGGGGGAGGGTTGGGGTAGAGGCTAAGCCGGCGGCGCTACCGAGAGCCGGCCGACCACGCCATGCTGCTCGATAAATTTCTGCACGAGGCCGTTGAGCTTCGCGTCCTCGACAAAATCGTGCAGGAAGTTGCTCGCCAGGACGTTCTTCTTCGGCGTGCCCACTGCCTGCTGCACGGCGGTGAACTGGCCTTCGAGAATGCGCGAGCCGGAGCGCTTGGCGTGCTCGTCGATGAGGCCGGGGCGCAGCCCGGCATAGGCGTCGAACCCGCCGCCGTCGAACGCCTTCAGCGCGTCGGCGGCGTTGTCGAACTGCACCAGCTCGCCGCGGACGTAATTGTTTTCCAGCCACAGCCCGTAGGCGCTGCGCGCGGTCACCGCGAGCCGCTTGCCCGGTTGGTCGACCTCGGCGATCGCCTTGAGCGGCGAGCCGGCCGGCACGAGGTAGGTGGCCTCGATCTCGGCATAGGCCGCGGTAAAGCTGATGACCGCGGCGCGCTGCGGCTCGGCGCCGATATTGCCGATGTCCCAGAGACCCTTCTCGGCGTCGTCGGCGATCTCGCCGGGCCGCGCGTATTGCAGCAGTTTCAGCGGCACGCCGAGCCGCTCGGCGATCGCCGCGGCCATGCTCGGCGACACACCGGTCGGGTCGCCGTTCGGCGCCTTGCCGGTGACCAGCAGGAAATTGCCCATATTGATCGCGGCGCGCAGCACACCGGTCGGAGCGAGTTCGGCAACCAGTTTCGGATCAGCCATCGAGGGTTCCTTCTGAGAGGGGTAAGTTTCTGTCGTCATTCCCGCGCAAGCGGGAATTCAGGGCAAGCGGTATTTCGGTCGCCCAGGGCCCGCCTTCGCGGGGACGACGCCGAGAATTAGCTGAGCAGCTTCCGAGCCTCGGCAGCCTGGTCCTGCAACGATTTGAGCAGCCGCACCTCCGGGGTCGGCGCGCAGTTGGTGTAGCCGGCGCCGAGCGCCTTGAGCTGCGCGGCATCGCGCGGGAAGGCGGCGTGGGCGAGCGGCAGCGCCAGGCGCACGCCGGTATTGCTCTTGCGCACCGCCTCGCGCACCCGGTCGATCGCCGCGACCAGCCGCGGATGGTCGGGGTGGCCGCTGACGCCTAGCGAGCGCGACAAATCCGACGGCCCGACCGCCAGCAGGTCGACGCCTTCGACCGCGGCGATCGCGTCGATATTCTCCACCGCCTCCATGTCCTCGATCATGCAGGCGAGCGTGATCTCCCTGTTCGATGCGGCCATGTGGTCGAGCAGCTTGGTCTTGCCGAAATCGGCGGCGCGGCTCGCGGCCGCCATGCCGCGCTCGCCCTGCGGCGGGTAGCGCACCGCCTTCACCGCTTCGCGCGCGGTGTCGGCGCTCGATACATGCGGCACCTGCACACCCTGCACCCCCATGTCGAGCAGCCGCAGGATAAAGGCCGGGTCGAAGCCGGGCGTGCGCACGATCGGCGTGACACCCACCCGCTCGGCGGCCATCACCATCAGCTGGATGTCGCGCAGATCGAAGCTTGTGTGCTCCATGTCGATAAACGCCGCGTCGAACCCGGCGAGGCCGATGATCTCGACGATCTGCGGATCGGCGATGCCGCCGACATGCGTGCCGAGCGCCAGCCCGCCGTCATTGAGGACGCGCTTCACCCGATTTTCTCTCATCGCTTCCTCCGCTTTTGCGACCCATCCCGGCGAAGGCCGGGACCCATCCTTCAGCCTCTGGTGCGTTTGAACAATGGGCCCCAGCCTCCGCTGGGGTGGTGTGTCGCCTAGGCCGTGCGCTTGCGGATGAACGCCTTCATCCGGTCGAGCGCGCGGGCGGCGTAGGGCGCGTCGGGCTTGCCGGTCATAAAGCCGTGATTGGCGCCCTTGTAGAACTCGGCCTCGATCTCGCCGCCGGCCTTGCGCCAGCCGGCGACGACGCGCTCGGTGACCTCGACCGGCACCCACTCGTCGACATCGCCACCGAACACCAGCGCCGGCGGCAGATGGACCTTCTCGCCGCGATCGAGGATCGCCGGGATGCTGCCCTCGCTCATCACCGTCTCGGTGCCCCAGAAGGCGTGGTGGTTTTCCATCAGCTCGGCATTGCCGGCCTTCTTGGCGAGGTGATAGCGCAGCAGCGGGTCGAGCACACCCCAGCCCGAGATCACCCAGGCCTGGCGCGCATCGATCTCCGGCGCCTCGGGGAGCGCCAGCGCGCTGTAGCGCTCGTCTTCCGGCCGCATCGCCGCGAGCAGCACCTGGTGCCCGCCGCTCGACGTGCCGAAGCTGCCGACCCAATCCGGCCGGCTGCCGTAGAGCCGCGCCCGCGCCTTGAGCCAGCGGATGGCGAGGTTGATGTCCTGCAGCGACGCCGGATAGCCGCCGTCGGGCGGCATGCGGAAATCGATCGAGGCGACGAGGATGCCGCTCTCGGCCAGCGCCTTCGCCATGAAATCGTTGTCGATGCGGTCCTTGTTGACCCAGGCGCCGCCATGCACCTGCAGCGCCGCCGGAAAGGGGCCGGTCCCACTCGGCCGGTAGAGCCGGGCGAGCATCGCCTTGCCGCCCTGGCGCTGGTATTCGACATCCTCGACCCGGACCTCGTGAGTCTTGGCGCTCCTCTGGGCATCGGCAAGCGTCGTGGTCGGCATGGTGATCCTCCCCGGAATTGGCTGGCGGCAGTATAGAGAGCGGTGCGAAAGCGGGCTACGTGCGTCCTTCGAGACAGCCGCTGCGCGGCTTCCTCAGAGCCTGGCCCGAAATGCGCTTGAGACGCTCGCAGATGTTTTCCTCGTCATTCCGGGCATCGCGCAGCGATGAACCCGGAACCCATGCACACGGACCTCGAAAAGCGCGTTCCGACGCCGCAACCCCCATCGGCCAAGCCCGTGTTCATGGGTTCCGGGTTCGGCCCTGCGGGCCGCCCCGGAATGACAGAGGTAATTTCAGGCCAGGCTCTCAGGATGACGGTGTCGGTCGTTGCCATCCGCTGACTTCCGTCATCCTGAGGAGCCCGCGAAGCGGGCGTCTCGAAGGACGCTGCTCGCGCTACAACAGGTCTTCGACCGCCTGCTTGTAGCGGGTGACGGCATCGAGATGCTCGGCCGCGGTCTTGCCGGCGATGCGCTTGTGGTGGTTGCTGACATAGGTGGTGTGGACCGTGGCGTGGGTGACGCCGGCGTTCTTCCAGAAGGCGATCTCCTTGCGCCAATCGTCTTCGTTGCCGGTGCCGGGCGAGAGCCACACCTCGAGCCCGAACGTCGCCGGATCGCGGCCGTTTTCGCGCAGCAATCCGCGCAGCTTGTCGAACGCGGCGAGCGCCTGGTCGCCCGCCGGATAGGCCAGCGGCATGAAACCGTCGCCGTAGCGCGCGGCGCGGCGGAAAGTCGCCTCGGCGTGGCCGCCATACCAGATCGGCACGCGCCCCGATGCCGGCCGCGGGTTGATCCCGGCATCGTCGAGATGGTGGTAGTCGCTCTGGTATTTGACGTGCGGTTCGGCCCACAGCGCCTGCATCACCCGCACCTGGTCGGCCGAGCGCACGCCGCGGGTATGGAAATCCATGCCGAGGCCGGTGAACTCGACCTCGTTCCAGCCCACCCCGATGCCGAGCCGGAACCGCCCGTTGCCGCCGCACAGCACGTCGAGCGAGGCCGCCTGCTTGGCGACCAGCGCCGCCTGGCGCTGCGCCAGGATGATGACGCCCGAGGCGAAGCCGATGTTTTTGGTGCAGCCGGCGAGAAACGCAAACAGCACAAACGGGTCGTGATAGGCGGTCGCCGTGGTGCCGACCCGCCGCCCGCCGTAATCGGCGTCCGGGTTGCCGCCGAGCACATGGTCGGGCGCCAGCAGATACGCGAAACCGAGCCCCTCGGTAGCCTGCGCGTAATCGCGGATCACGGCGGGGCCGGTGCCGATATCGCCGACCGGCATATTGCATCCAAGCTGCATTTACTTGTCTCCTATAGCAAAAGTTGTACGATTGTTGAGACGCTTACTCAATCGCGAGAAAACTTCTTCCGACTGCGTGGGTCTATTGACATGAAGCTCAGCACCTCATTCCTGATGCTCATTTTGCCGGCGGCAATACCTGTGATCGCCCAGGCTCAATCGTTTGACGGCAACTATGTCGGCAAGGGCACGGCACAACAACCGCCGACTGGAGCCAGCTCCCATTGCACTGCATACCGACGAAGGACAATCAGCGGGCCAGCATCAATGGCGGGCAGTTCTCAATGCCGTACGCGGCGGCTGGCGCCATGTTGAATGTGGCCGGCCCGGTCAAAGGCGATGGTTCAATCGCCGCCTTCGCATCGAGCAATGACGGTGGGGTCGGCTTCCAGGGAAAGGTGAAGGGCTCCGATATTACCGGCGTTGCCCGGTCCGGTGGCTGCACCTACGACATTCAGCTTCATAAGCGATAGCGGCGATTGCTCCTGCGCCTCGCGTTGACGCCGCGGCCAGGGTTATGCTGCGGTCACGGATCGGTGAGGTGTGGGACGATGATCAAACGGTTTCATGCGCTTTATGTCGGCCAGATCGATCTCGACAATGTCGGGCTCAGCGGCACCCCGGCCAATGAGCGGCGCTACCCGAACGAGCGCCTGATCGAAGTGTTCGAGACCTCACGCCGCGTCGCCCGGGCGATGGACGAGCTTGGCTATTACTGCTTCTGGGCGGCCGAGCATCATTTCCAGCACGAAGGTTACGAGTGCATCCCCAACCTCGTGCAATGGGGGCTGTGGCTCGCGACGCAGACCAGGCAGCTCAAATTCGGCTGCGGTTTCAACATACTGCCGATGTGGCATCCGATCCGCCTCGCCGAGGACTACGCGATGGCCGACATCGTCACCGACGGGCGGGTGGTGATGGGTGTCGGCCGCGGCTACCACACGCGCGAGGTCGAGACCTTCGGCGCGCCGCTGCTCGATGCCGATGCCAATCGCGAGATCTTCGAGGAAGGCCTCGACCTGATGCTCAAATGCTTCAACGAGGAGAGCTTCCGCCACGAGGGCAAATATTTTACCGCGCCGCCCTACGTGCCGTATCGCGGCTACGACCTCAAGGAGATCACCTGCGTGCCGCGGCCGAAGCACCTGCCGGTCGAGATCTACATGCCGATCGCCAGCGGCCGGACGATCGACCTGATGGCGCGCAAGGGTCTCAAGGCGATGGTGACGCTCAACGGCGAGAAGATCCTCGACGATGTGGTCCAGGCCTTCCACCAGGCCTGCGAGAAGCACGGCCGTCCGGGGCCGATCGGCCAGGGCATGGTGTGGGGCGCCGGCATCTATCTCGCCGACAGCCAGGAAGAGGCGATCCGCCGCCTCGAACCGGCGCATGACGAGCGCTACAAATGGTTCGCCCCGTTCGGTTTTGTGCGCTACGCCGACGAGCACGGCCGCACCTGGGGCAGCCCCGGCGCGCCGGCGACGATCCCGTCGCTGCGCGAAGGGGTCAAGCAGAAGGCTTGGTTCTGCGGCCGGCCCGACGAGGTCATCGCCGGCATCAAGTCGATCGAGGCGAAGTATCCCGGCCTCGAAGACTTTATGATCCACTGGGCCGAGGGGCTGTCGCCCGCCGAATTCACCGAGCAGCTGCAATGGTTCGCCCGCGAGGTGATGCCGGCATTCAATCGCTAGAGGGCCGATCCATTAACGGAGATATTTGAAACTTCGCCTCCCCCGGCTTGACCCGGGGGGCCACGTCTTCAGCCGCGAAAGCCAGAACGTGGAGACGTGGATGCCCACGGATCAAGTCCGTGGGCTGAAGGCCCACGGGTCACGCCCGGCCAAGGCGACCGGGAGGTGACTCCAGCCAGCCAACCCTTCTAATGGTTGAAGCCGAACAGCCTTTGCGCGTTGTGGTGCAGCACCTTGTCGGTGACGGTCTTCGGCAGCCCCAGCCGCTCGATATAGGCGAAGGTCTCGGTGTAGCTCTCGTAATCCTGCAGCACCGGATAGTCGCTGCCGGTGACGAGATGGTCCTCGCCGAACGCCTCGAGCGCGCAGCAGAATCCCGCTTTCGAGCCGTAGCACACCGTGTCGTAGTAAAATTTCTTGGCCGTCACGCTGGGCGCCTCGGCGAGGTTCGGATGGTCGCGCTGCCCTTGCTGGTCGAGCCGGCTGAGCAGCATCGGGATCGGCCCGCCGAGATGCGGCACGATGAACTTGATGTTCGGATAGCGGTGCGGGATTTGCCGCGCGATCATATGCAGCACAAAGACCGCGTCCTCCATCGAGGTGCCGACCGAGGCGCGATAGTTCCAGTCGTTGATCAGCGGCGACTGGATGCCGCTGCCCGCGGGATGGACGAAGAGGATCGCACTGCGCCGGTTCATCTCGGCGTAGATCGGCTCGAACTTCTCGTGGCCGATCGAGTCGCCGAGGCAGACGATGTTCATGTTGACCCCGACGCAGCCGAGCTCGTCAAAGCCGCGCGCCATCTCCTTGAGGCTCGAGTCGATGTGCGGCAGCGGCAGCATCACATAGGACGAGATGCGGTCCGGGTATTTGCGCGCCAGCTCGGCATAGCCGTCGTTGAGCAGCTTGATCGCGTGCACGCCCTGCGCTTCGTCGGGCAGATAGGGCGGCCAGTGCGGCGACAGCACCTGCCGGCCGACCCCGGCGGCATCCATCAGGTCGAACCGGCCGCTGATGTCTTCGGGCAGGTCGGAGAACGGGTGGCACGCGAGGCCGGTACGCGTCGGCTTGCCCACCGGCGGCCAATACCGCTCGCCCATATAGTCGCTGAAGCTGCGCGGCAGGTAATGCGCATGGACATCGCAGATCATTTGTCGTCCTCCCCCTTGGCCGCTTGCGCCGCCGTCGTCACGTAATATTTCACCAGCAAATTCGCCCGCTCGGCGGCGGTCAGCCCTTGGCGTTGCTCGACGCGAGCGAGAAAGCTCTTGGTCAGCTCGCGGAAATGCGCGTCATGGCCGATGCGCAAAGCGTCGGGAATGACGATCCGCCATTCGCCGGCGCGCTCTTCGAGGCCGAGCCCGGGATACGTCTCGGCGAGCGCCGCGACGCGCCGGCCAAGCGCGCCGCCGATATCGGCGAGCGGCACGACATAAAGCTGCGGCCGCCATCCCTCGTCCGGCCCGTGGCGCAATTCGATGCGGGCGCGGGTACCGCGCCAGGTCTCGGTATGAGTGTCGCCGCCGCCGGCCGGCTCCAGCCACTCCCAGACCATGTCGAGCCCGACATGAATGTCGCGCACCGCATAGTCGAGATGCGTGTTGCACCGATAGGCGAGCGTATCGCCCGCCACATCGCCGGCAAGATAGGCGGGCCAATCCATCGCGCCGGTTACCTGGCGGAATTGGCCGCGGTCCATCATGGTCGACCAGCGTCGCACGCTGTCGATCGCGATATCGCGCCCATGATCGAGCGCCGCCTCCGGGAACAGCGTGCCGTGCACCCGGTCGACCAGATGGGTGCCGATATCGGCCAGCGCGTCGCCCTGCTGGCGCACGTCGAAATACCAGGGCGGGCGCGGGTTCGGCACACCCGAGACCATCTTCATCAGATGGTGCAGGCTGGTCATCTCGACACCCGGCTCGGCTGGCGTGCCGGGCAGCTGCTCGCCGAACACCTCGCGGTCGGCGTGCAGCAGCCGGGTCAGCGAGCGGGTGACCTCCTGTCGCCCGCCCATCATGTCCTGGATGACCAGCCCCTGGCCCGCCGCCGCGTCGAGCACCGCCGCCAGCGCCGGCAGCTGGTCGCGGCGGATGATCATCGGCTTGTCGGCGAGCACATGCAGCCCCGCCTCGACCGCCCGCGCGATCATGCCGATCTTCTCGTGATTTCGTCCGGCGAAGATCGCCGCGTCACCCGCCTTCTCGCCCGCCATGCGGTCTAGGAAATCGTCGCCGGCCCGGATATCGAGCCGCCACGTCGTCGGCGCATCGGCCCGCGTGTTGAAGCGAGCGATCCGCATCAGATAGTCGACCAGGTCGAGCCCGACCGGCGCGTAGACCCGCACCGTCTCGGCGACGTTCGGGTACATCTCCTTCTGCGCCAGCGCGGCATGGAAATGCCCCGGATCGACGACGATCAGCCCGAGTTTCTTCACCGGTTGCGCCTCCCTTGATACTCCATCCCGGCGAAGGCCGGGACCCATGCTTCAACCGCTCGAAACCATGGAGGAATAGGCCCCGGCCTTCGCCGGGGTGATCCTTATCGGCTATGTTGACGCCGATATGCGCGGGAGGAAAGCGATGAAGGTCACGGGCCTTGAGGTGCTGCGCGCCGACGCCGGCTGGCGCAATTACTACTTCCTGAAACTCACCACCGATGACGGGATCACCGGCTGGAGCGAGTTTGACGAAGGCTTCGGCTCGCCCGGCATCTCGGCGGTCATCGAGCGGCTCACGCCCAAGGTCGTCGGCCAGGACGCGATGAACCACGAGCGCATCTTCGCCGAGCTGTACTGCACCACCCGGCCCGCCGCCGGCAGCGTCGTTGCCGAAGGTCTCGGCGCGATCGAGAACGCGCTGCTCGACGCCAAGGCCAAGGCGCTCGGCGTGCCGTGCTATGCGCTGCTCGGCGGCAAGGTGCGCGACAGGGTCCGCGTGTACTGGTCGCATTGCGCGACCTGGCGGATCAACCACCCGCATCTGTTCAAGCCGGCGATCACCGATCTCGACGGCGTCAAGAAGATCGGTGCCGAGGTCCGCGAGCGCGGTTTCACCGGCCTGAAAACAAACATCTTCCTGCACGACCAGAAGCCGCTGCACGGCTGGCGGCCGGGCTTCGGGGTGCCGTTCCATCCCGAGCTCAATGTCGAGAAGCGCGTGCTGCGCAACCTCGTCACCCATCTCGAAGCGATCCGCGATGGCGCCGGCCCCGATGTCGATCTGCTGCTCGACCTCAACTTCAACGCCAAGACCGAGGGCTATCTCAAAATCCTCCGCGCGATCGCCGATCTCGACATGTTCTGGGTCGAGATCGACAGCTACAACGCCGAGGCGCTGGCCTATATCCGCGGCCACAGCCCGCACCCGATCTCGTCCTGCGAGACCCTCCTCGGCCTGCGCGAATTCCTGCCCTATTTCCGCGCCCAGTCGATGGATGTCGCGATCGTCGACGCGGTGTGGAACGGGGTGTGGCAATCGATGAAGATCGCCGCCGCGGCCGAGGTCTTCGAGGTCAACATCGCGCCGCATAATTTCTACGGCCACCTCGCCTCGTTCATGAACCTGCATTTCGCCGCCGCGGTGCCGAACCTCCGCATCATGGAGATCGACGTCGACCGCCTCGAATGGGATCGCGAGCTGTTCAGCCACGAGCCGGTCTTCGAGAACGGCTATCTCGCGGTGCCGGACCGCCCCGGCTGGGGTTGCGAACCCAACGAAGACGCAATCCGCGCCCACCCGCCGAAGGTCGCCGGCGGGCTGATCGGGTATCGGCAGCCGACGTAAACCCTCACCCTCCCATCGCTGCCGCGATGGGCCCCTCCCTCTCCCGCAAGCGGGAGAGGGGTTTACGACGGCGCCAGATAACCCCTCTCCCGCTTGCGGGAGAGGGTGGCTCCGGGCGCAGCGCGGAGACGGGTGAGGGTCAGCACCCCAGCTGCGTCGCCAGATCCTCGAAGCTTTCGGCGACGTAGGTGAAATCGTGCTCGGCCTTGAAGTCGCGGCTCTGCTTGGCGCCGTGCTCGTAGGGGCGGTTGACGTAGGCGGTCTTCATCCCGTGCTTCGCGGCGGCAACGAGGTCGTTGTTGTGCGCCGCCGTCATCATTACCGCGCCGGGCTCGCCCGAGCCGAGAAACTCGATCGCCGACTGATACATCGCCGCATCGGGCTTGTAGGCCCGGACCAGATCGGAGCCGAGCACCGTGTCCCACGGCAGCGCGCAATGCTTCGCCATGTCGGTCAGCAGCCGCACCGTGCCGTTCGACAGCGTCGCGATGATGAATTTCTTTTTGATCCGAGTGAGGCCCGGCACCGAATCGGGCCACGGCTTCAGCCGATGCCACGTCAGGTTGAAGCAGATTTTGTCCTCTTCCGACAGCTTGCCGGCGATGCCGAACTTGTCGAGCAGCGCGTCGAGCGCCATCCGGTGCAGCGCGTCGAGATTGGTCCACGGCAGCTCGCCGGTGCGCACCTTGTTCATCGACGGCGCGTAGAGCCCGCGCCACTGATCGGCGAATTCCTGCCAGTCGACGCCGGAAATCCCGTTGCGCCGCCCCAACTCCTCGCCGTCGGCGCTGACCGCCCCGCGCCAATCGACGACCGTGCCGAACACGTCATGCACCAGGGCCTTGATCTCGCTCATTGGCGGCTCTCCTTGCACAAAATTGGCGCAGCATCGGGTGCCGCTGCCATGCTGTAAAGCATCCGCGCTCGCAAACGCGATCCGCGGCGTTTACTATCGCCAACTCAACCATCCACCAGCAGAACCGCCATGCCCGAAGAATTCTATCGCATCAGGCGCCTCCCCCCGTACGTCTTCGCGGAAGTCAACGCGCTGAAGGCGACCGGGCGAGCCGCCGGGCATGACGTGATCGATCTCGGCATGGGCAATCCCGACGGCGCCACGCCGCCGCATATCGTCGCCAAGCTGATCGAGGCGGTGCAGAACCCCAAGGCGCACGGCTATTCGGCGTCGAAGGGCATTCCCGGTCTGCGCCGCGCCTATGCCGCCTATTATGCCCGGCGCTTCAATGTCGAGCTCGACCCCGAGCGCGAGATCGTCGTCACCCTCGGCTCGAAGGAGGGCTTCGCCAACTTGGCGCAGGCGATCACCGCGCCGGGAGACACGGTGATCGTGCCGAACCCGAGCTACCCGATCCATTCCTTCGGCTTCATCATGGCCGGCGCCGCGGTGCGCCACGTGCCGATCGGCCCCGGCATCGACTTCCTCGACGAGCTGAAAAAGGCCGTCAAGCACTCGATCCCGGCGCCGCTGGCGATCGTGCTCAATTTCCCGGCCAACCCGACGGCGATGACGGTCGACCTCGATTTCTACGGCGAGATCGTCGATTTCTGCCGCCACCACAACATCTGGATCCTCTCCGACCTCGCCTATGCCGAGATCTATTTCGACGACCAGCCGCCGCCTTCGATCTTCGAGGTGCCGGGGGCGAGGGACATCGCGGTCGAGTTCACCTCGCTCAGCAAGACCTATTCGATGGCCGGCTGGCGCATCGGCTTCGCGGTCGGCAACCAGCGGCTGATCGCGGCGCTGACCCGGGTGAAGTCCTATCTCGACTACGGCGCCTTCACCCCGATCCAGGTCGCCGCGACCGCCGCGCTCAACGGCCCGCAGGACTGCATCGGCGAAATCCGCGAGCGGTACAAGGCGCGGCGCGACGTGCTGGTCGACGGCCTGCGGCAGGCCGGCTGGGACATCCCGGCGCCGCCGGCGACGATGTTCGCCTGGGCCCCGGTGCCCGAGGAATTCAAGAGCCTCGGCAGCCTCGCCTTCTCCAAGCTGCTCTTGGAGCGTGCCAATGTCGCGGTCTCGCCGGGTGTCGGCTTCGGCGAGCACGGCGAAGGCTTTGTCCGCATCGCCCTCGTCGAAAACCGCCAGCGGCTGCGCCAGGCGACCCGCAACATCAAGGCCTTCCTCGCCGGCCGCAACGACACCGCCGACCTCCGCCGCGCCCAGAGGATGCAGGCCGCGAAGTAACGTTAGCTGCCGAGTAGTGGGATGCACAAACGGTTCGCACCATCGCGCAGATCGTTGTCGAGAGAAGCGAGCGGCAGGGACCGCCGGTGTGCCAGTTCAAGATACGCTGCATCATAAAGCGTCAGTCGGAAGCGATCGGCCAGCTGGAGTGTCGTGTGCCATGCTTGTTGATCCGTATCGGTATCGATCGAAATCGGTGCGGACGCTAAATCTGCAAGAGAGGCCGACCGAAGCGTCGCGGCGATCCGGCCACGGCGAACCGCTAGCGTTAGCCCGTTGGCGACTTCCAGCCGCCACAAGGAGGGCACCCAGGCCCTTTGACTGACGACCGCGTTAAACACGTCCTCAATCGCGTCGGTGACCTCGTGCGTCGCGTTCAAACGCGCGCCTTATGAATCAATGACTTGCAATACACTCGCCTGGGTGTGTCCTGACGCTCCAACCGGCAGCGATCGGTCGCCACGAGACGACAAGTTCAAACGAGAAGTCCGGGTCGATTGGCCACGCTCGGAAACCCTAGTCAACACTTTTCCGTGCCGTTTGCAAGTCAACGGTTTTCCGTGCAGCCCCCCCACGAGCTTCTCGATGTACGTGCCCAAGTCACGGAGCGCAGCGCGGCGCTGATCCATGAACTCGTGTTTGACGTAAATCCGCGTGCAGGCATTGACGGTTCGGCCGATACCCGTCCTGCCGCCCGCGTGGTGCATGACCCGATCAACAAACTCGACCGGATGTCCGAGCCGGCACATCACGGTCGCCGCCGTGCGGCGCAAATCGTGATACGTCAGATACTCGACATTGGCGTCATCGAGATCGCCACCAGTCGCCGCGACCTCGGCGCGGCAAATCTCCCGCATACGACGATTGAGACGCTGATTGGCCTCATAGAAGCTCGCCGAGCCCGGCGGCTTCACACCATCGCGGCCGAAGACCGCCACCCGACCGGGGAGACGAGGTACCTCGTTCAACACGTCCATCGCGAGATCGGAGAGCGGTACCAAATGACCGCGCCGGCTCTTGGTGGAGCGGATCGGGATGGTCAGCATGCGGCCGGCGCGGTCGATCTGATGCTTCGCCATGTTGGCGATCTCGCCGCGCCGCTGACCCGTCAACAGGAGCAACCGCGCAATCGTCCCATACGGGTATCCCATGTCGGCGCTCGCCTGCCAAAACCACCGAATTTCATTGTCCGAGAGGAAGCGTTCTCGGTCGTAGCGCGGGAACGGCTGCCGGCTTCGTTCAGACATTCGGCCATGACGCCATTGGCTATGATCTCGCTGTCAACGAGAACGCCGTCGCAGTCGAAGATTAGGAGATCGGGCGGGTCAATCATCGGCGTGGACGATCCTTCTTAAAAGCCTCCTGAACACTCGTGAAGCGTAGTTTGCGGCTCCGAGGTTTCCGTTCATCCAGACGCGCTTGCATATCGAGCCATAGGCGGGTTGCCGGACTTTTGCCGGCGCGCCCGCTGATGCCGTGTTTGCGCGATCCCATGCCGCCCCGACCCTTTTGCATCTCCCGCCTGCCGCATGACGAACTGCGCAGCGTAGGAGGGCAGACGCGGGTCAGGCCAGAAAAGCGTGTACCGGTTGATCGGTCTTGAGCGCCATCAGCCAGTCGCCACCGCACTCGGTCAACTTGACGAAGCCTAACCGCTCGTACAGAGACACCGCCTTGCTCGCGAACAGCAAAATCGTAAGGGCGCGCTCATCCCGGAGTTCTTCAAGGATACGCGACACCAGAAAGGTGCCGAGACCCCGTCCCTGATGGCGGCGGTCTACGTTGATCCAACTGATCTCGAAGACCCGTATTGCATCCACGAGGTCGTGTAGCAGCCGAACCCGCAGACCTCGTCGGCTTGCTTGAGCACCAAGAACCTCGGCGGGAGAGAGCTATTCGAGAACATCTCCGAGAGTTCGCGATCGAGGTTGATCGCCATCGTCCGGTCGTAGTTTTCCGAAACGATCCGGAGACAGTCGGCGCGGTACTCTTCTCGGAATAGCTCTACGGTGGACGGCGTCCAGCTAGCTCGGCGCGGCGGTGGAATACACCCATCCTGGAGGCCCGGTATGCCGAACCTGATAAGGTTGTCGATGGTCATGTCCGTATCTACCGGGCTCGTCGCGAGCGACCACGACTTTCCGCCGGCCAGGAGACGACATCATGCAGTCTCAACGCTTTTCCGTATTGCACGACGCGATCCGGCGCGGGACACTTCGCGGGACACATACGTCCCAATGGGGTCGCGGAATCGCGCAGAATCCTTGGATTTCGGAAACGCCTTGGCCGGACTTGATCCGTGGGCATCCATGAATAGGTTGAGGCTGTCCGTGGACCCCCGGGTCAAAGCCCGGGGGAGGCGAGCAAATTGAAGCCGTGGCGAGAGTTGAACGGCAGGGGTAGAGTGCTTTCCATTCAATAACCGGCCCGCCGCATGCGGACGAGGCCGCGAGATGAACGGGAGGCACTAATGACCGACAGCGCGATTGTCGTATCGTCGCCGTGGTACCGCTCGCTCAACGCCGCGCAGTGGAAGGTGCTGCTGGCCTCGAACCTCGGTTGGCTGTTCGACGGCTTCGAAATTTTCGCGCTGTTCGTGACCGTCGGGTTTGCGCTGCATCAGCTGCTCGACCCGTCGCAATACGCGGCGATCCCGAAATACGCCGGCTACATCCTGGCGACGACGGTTCTCGGCTGGGCGACCGGCGGGGTGATCGGCGGCATCGTCGCCGATTATATCGGGCGCAAGCGCACGATGATGCTGGCGATCCTCGTCTACTCGGTAACCACGGGCCTCAGCGCCTGCGCCTGGGATTGGCAATCGTTCGCGGTGCTGCGCTTCCTGGTCGGCGTCGGGATCGGCTCGGAATGGGCGACCGGCGCCTCGATCGTCTCCGAGTTGTGGCCGGATCATTCGCGCGGCAAGGGCGGTGGGCTGCTGCAATGCGGCGCCGGGCTCGGCGGCATCCTGGCATCCGGCCTCTGGCTGCTGATCGGCAGCAGCGGGCCGAACGCCTGGCGTTGGATGTACCTGATCGGCGTGCTGCCGGCGCTGCTGTGTTTGTGGATTCGCCGCAATATCCCCAAATCGCCGCGCTGGGAGCGGACGAACGAGCGCCGCAGCGAAGCCCGCAACCGGCGCAGCCGCGGTGAGACGCTGGCGGGTGAACACGCCGCCCTCGCCCGTTTCACCGTCGTCGACCTGTTCGCCGACCGCTCGTTGCGGCGGCCGCTGATCGCGTCGTTTCTGATGATGCTGTCGGTGACCTTCGCGTTCTGGGGCGTCGCCACCTTTATCCCGACTTATGTCGGCAGCGTGGCGACCAAGGCCGGTCTCACCGCTCCCGTGCTGGCGGGATACGCCTCGCTGATCACCAATCTCTTCGGGACGGCCGGGTTTATCGCACTGGGCTTCCTTGCCGACGCGATCGGGCGCAAACCGACGGTCATGCTGTGGTACGCCGCCTGCCTGCTGCTCACGCCGGTGGTGTATCTGTGGGCGCAGGACATCACCGTGCTGATGGTCTGCGTCGGCATCTTCGGTTTTTTCACGCTGGGGATTTGGGCCTGGGCGCCGATCTGGCTGCCGGAGCTGTTTCCGACGCGGATGCGCGGCACGGCGATCGCCTTTACCTTCAACGCACCGCGTTTTGTCTCCTGCGTCGGGCCGCTGATCGCCGGGACGCTGATCGTCGGCCTTGGCGGCTATGGTCCGGCGGCGACGCTCGTCGGGCTGTTCTTCATTCTCGGCGTCGTCGCGGCGCCGTTTTTGCCGGAGACCAACGGCAAGCCGTTGCCGGATACGATGTGATTTACAGTTTAGGCCGAAGCGCCGGTGCCGGCCCCCACCCACTTGCAGCTGGCGCTGCAAGTCTCCTCCCCCGTGGACACGGGGGAGGGTTGGGGAGGGGGCCGGCAGCAACGCCGTGATTCCATAATCTGACGCGATCTACCGGCTCAGCCGGAGCGCCATCTGCGCCGCGGCGGTGGCGATGCAGGTGACGGCACGGACATCGACCGCGTGCGGCCAGCGGTCCTGCGGCAGGTGGAAGAGCGGGTTGGTGCCGACCAGGGTCAGATAGCGGCCGCCGGCTTTGTGGATGTCGCGGGTCTCGCCGCTCGGCGGCTGGGTCGGCCAGGGGATGTCGTCGGGCGGCTGGCCGGTCTCGGCCAGCGCGGCCAGGCCGAGGCTGCGCAGGTCATCCTGGTTCGAGACGAGCGACAGCCAGCCGCCCGCCGCGCCGAGATTGGCGCCGTAATGCAGCCAGGTCGCGCCGCCGGGATGGTCCCAGCCCGGCCGCCGCGCGACAAAATCGTCGAGCCCGAGATGGCCGAGCTCGTGGCCGGTATTGGCGGTTAGGACTACATCGCGGCCGGGCGGGTCGGCGAGCAGCGCGCGCAGGCTTTCCAGCCAGCAGACGAGGCCGCCGCCGCGTTCGGCGGTCGACTGCCACCACGAGCTGCGCGGGGTCATCACCACGAGCGGCGGCTTGCCGGGGTCGGCGGCTTTGAGGGCGACGACGATATTGACGCCGTGCGCCGGGGTGCAACGGCTGTGCGAGACGAGGCGGGCCGGCGCGCCGTCACGGGCCGCGGCCAAGACGATGTCGTGCGCCTCACTCGATACATGGATCGCCGGCGCGCCGTACGAGCGAGGGAAATCCTCGGCGTTGATGAGGCCCAGCCCCGGCGCGTCGCCTTGGCAGACGACGACCAGCCCGCGATGCTTGCCCTCACGGCGCAGATGCTGGAACGCGCCGCTGTAGACGGCGCGCGGCGGCAACTCGACGACGGCGATCTCCGGACCGAGCGCGCCGGTGATGCCGGCGGCGTCGGTCGGCGGCGCATCGAAGACCGGTACGCCGTCGATGCGCCGCCCCGCGATTTCCAGGCAGGCGGCCACCGGGTCGAGACGGTCGAAGGCGAATTCCTCGATCGCGGTCTCGGCGCCGAGCGCGCGGGCTTTGGCCGCGAGCCATTCAGCGCCCGCCGCGTCACCTGCCGTGCCGGTGCGGTGGATGCCTTGGCTGTCCCAGACTTGCAGCCAGCCTGACGCCCGTCTTTCGGCTTCGGTCATGTTCGGTTTCGCGCCATTGTCCTAAGAGCCTGACTCAAAACGTAACCAAGGGGATCGAGTTTTTCTCGTCACCCCCGCGAAGAGGCGGAGGCCAGGGCTAGAGCATGATCGGATTAGATCGAACCGCATGTGCCGGGCCGGCAACAGCGTCTGCAATTCCACTTAGCCCGACACGGTTCTGGCGACTGAACGCTTGCCCTGGATTCCCGCTTTCGCGGGAATGACGACACTGAAATTTAGATCGGCCCCCGCAGCCCATCCGGGGCAGTATAGGCCGCAACGGGAGAGAAGCGCATGAAGCCCTACTACGGCTGGGTCGTGGTCGGCGCCGGCATCGTCATCACCTGCATCGGGTTTGGCACGGCGCTGTCGCTCGGCGTCTTCCTGCAGCCGATGTCGGTGGCGACCGGCTGGTCGCGCTCCGCCATCTCCAGCGCGGCGATGATCGACTTTTTGTGCATGGGGCTGGCCTCGCTATTCTGGGGCGCGCTGTCCGACAAGATCGGCACCCGGCTGGTGGTGATTTCCGGCGGCGCGCTGCTCGGACTCGGCCTGGTCGCCGCCAGCCGGGTGAATTCGGTCGGGCAGTTCCTGCTCGCCTTTGCCTTTATCGGGATGGCGGCGGGCAGCTTCTATGCGCCGCTGACCGCGATGGCGACGCGCTGGTTTGTCGAGCACCGCAGCCTGGCGGTGGCCCTGGTATCGGCCGGCATCGGTCTCGGCTCGACGACGATCGCGCCGCTCGCCCGCTGGCTGATCAGCGCTTATGACTGGCGCACCGCGCTGTTGGTGCTGGGCGTTATCGCCTGGGTGCTGATTATAGGCGCCGGCTTGCTGCTGCGGCGTCCGCCGTCGTTTCCACTCGCCGGGGCCACCGCCGTCAAGCGTGAATTCACCGCCGCGCAGGCATTCCGCACGCCGCAATTCGCCGCGATCGCGCTGACCCATATGGCCTGCTGCATCGCGCATTCCGGGCCGATCTTCCACATGGTGACCGAGGCGATCGAGTGCGGTGTCGCGCCGATGGCGGCGGCGACGGTGATCGGTGTCGCCGGGCTGTCCTCCGTCGGGGGACGCGTGCTGTGCGGGCTTTTTGCCGACCGGTTCGGCGCCAAGGAGGTACTGATCGCCGGGCTCGTGGTCCAGGCCGTCGCGATAAGCCTTTACCTAGTGGTGCGCGATCTCGGCGCGTTCTATGCGCTCAGCGTCATGTTCGGCATGGCCTATGGCGGGATCATGCCGCTCTACGCGACGCTGGTGCGCGAGTATTTCGGCGCGGCGATCATGGGCACCGTGTTCGGCGCGGTGGCGATGTTGTCGACCGTCGGCATGGCCGTCGGACCGTGGGCCGGCGGCTGGATCTACGACAATCTCGGCGGCTATTTCTGGCTTTACATCGCCTCATGCGCGATCGGGCTCGGCGGTGTCGCAATTGCGCTGACGTTCCGCCCGCCGGCCGCCGCACCGTTATTTCGGCCAAGCCTTGCGTCTGCGAAATAAGCGGCGCCTCCGCGCCGAAAGGTCGGGCGTATGCCCGACCGCACTTGCCCGACCGCATTTGCCCGACCGCATTTGATGGAGAAAACCCGATGATCTGCGATGTCCACGCACACTACATTCCGCAGGGCTTTGGCGATTTCATGGGCGATCGCTGGGGGCCGCGCGTCGGACCGGCGGTCAAGGTCAAGGAAGGGATCGCCAAGCACCCGGTTTCGGATTCGGCGACCGACATCGTCGGGCGGCTGGAGCTGATGGACGCGGCCGGCGTCGAGAAGCAGGTGCTGTCGCCGCACCGCCCACCCTACCTGCCGGACGAGGCCGAAGGGGTGAAGGCGATCCACCTGCTCAACGACGGCTACGCCGAGCTGGCGCACAAGCACCCCGACCGCATCTCGTCTTACGTCATGTTGCCGCTGCCGCATATCGACGCGAGCCTCAAGGAGATGGAGCGCGGGCTCGACCAGCTCGGCTGCGTCGGCGTCAACATGCATATCTCCTGCTTTGACCGCTCGGTGGCCGAGACCGAGTTCGAGCCGATCTATGCCGAGCTCAACCGGCGCGGCGCGATCCTCTTCGTGCACCCGTCGACCAACGGCATCTGCTCGCCCTTCATCAACGACTACAAATTCACCGCGCCGGTGGGGACCTCGCTCGAAGACGCCAGCTTTGTACTGCACATGATCGCCAAGCAGATCCCGCATCGGTACCCGAACATCCGGTTTATCGTGCCGCATCTGGGCGGGCCGATCCCGATGCTCTTGAACCGGCTCGACGCGCAGGGGCAGAGCCCGCGCCATCACCCAAACCTGGCCGAAGCGCCGTCGGTGACGGCGAAGAAATTCTGGTACGACACGGTGTGCTACGGCTCGAAGGCGGGCTTCTGCTGCGCGCTGGAAGCGTTCGGCGAGGACAAGCTCGTCACCGGCAGCGACTACCCGGTGCTGCAGGATTTCGAGAGCTACACCGAAACCTTCGCCTATATCGAGCGGCTGGGCCTGCCCAAATCGGTGACCGACAAGGTGCTGCACCACAACGCGCAGAAACTGTTCGGGTTCAAGCACTGAGCTTGACCGCGTCTTACCTTCGTCATGCCCGGACTTGTTCCGGGCATCCACGGCTCACATTTTCTGCGAGGTAAGACATAGATGGCCGAGTCAAGCCCGGCCATGACGAGGGTTGGAATGAGCAACCATCAAGACCATCCGGCCTCTGAACCCTGGATTGATCCAGACGATGCCCCGAGTTGACCCGGGAATGGTTTCGCCAAGCTGATCTATACCAGGGTGGAAAACTCATCCGTCGCGGTCGGCGACCGAAGAGAGGGGCGACGGAAGAGCCTCTCTACAGGTCGCCGCCAACGCGACCAAAGCCCAACGAGTAACCGCGAAATCACCCAACGACGGCGATCCCCTGCACCTCGACCAGCATTTCCGGACGCGCCAGCGCCCGGCAGGTGATCAGCGCGCTGGCCGGGAAGTCGCCGCCGAAAATCGCCTTGCGCAGCTCGGTGAAACGGTCGCCGTAGCGCTGGTCGGTGATGAACACGGTCATCGTGACCATGTCGCCGAGCTTGCCGCCGGCTTCCTTCAGGGTCTCGCCGAGCAGGCGAAAAATTTCACGCACCTGGCCCTCGAAATCCCCCACCAGCGATTTGCCGGCGGCATCCTGGATCGCAACCTGGCCGGCGAGCCAGATCGTGCGGCCGCCCTCGGTGATCACCGCTTGCGAGTAGGCGCGCAACTCCGCCCGTTCGCGCTTGATGTGAGTCCGCGTATGCGCCATGGCGACTCTCCCTGAGTGTGTCTCCTGTCACGTTTATGTGTCGCCTTGGCCGGGCTTGACCCGTGGGCCTTCAGCCCACGGACTTGATCCGGCCATCTTCGGCTTGCCAATGGCAATGATTCCGGTAAATCCAGCGTCTCTGCCCCCTTCCGCGCCTCCCACGGGACACATTGGGGGGCACGGATGCTGGTCGCGAAGATGCCACATGTCCATTGGGATAGCGATTCACAGCGCTTCATCTGCCGTCGACGTGTGCCGATCGAGTTGCAGTCGATCCTCGGCAAAAAACCGCAAGTCCACAAGTTCAAGAAGGGCGTCGACCAGAAAACCGCGAACGATTTGTCTCTGGTCATTCTCGGTCAATGGCAAGCCGAGTTCGATGCGGTGCGTATGCAGATCAACGCACCGTCGACTACCCGCACAGTAGGCCCCTACCGGGATTCCTTCGCAGTCACCACGATCATTCGACAACCCGGCGAGGCCCTCGAAGTCGGTGGGCGCAACGTGCGGCTCATCAGGAGCCGGCCCGATGACAAGGACATGCTCGTCGAGTACGTCGTGGCCGATCGGCCGAAGCCTGCGCCGGTCGTCGCATCTCGATGCACGACGGAGACCGCGATCGGGCTATGGAGGGTCAAGCGCGGCGACGACCAGCCAAAACAACAGGCGCTCGACACCCGTAGATCGAAGATGAGGAAGTTTCTTGCTTGGCATCCGAATTGAGCCGCCCGCCATCGAAGCCGATGTGCACCGGCTTGCCCGCGACCACTGGAAAACCCGGCAGAAGCCCCGTACCTTCGTCCATGGCGGGCGCGAACTCCGTTGGTGTCGGTTTGATCCGGCTTCAGCAACCAAATCTTACACGAAACCAATGGTTTATACCGCTCCCGCCGACCTTCTCATGCGGCCAGATGAATTTTCCGGGCTAGTTGATATGTGAATAGGGTTGCGCCTTGTCCAACCGTATTTGACTTTCCCCGGCCCCCTCCCTATGTTCCGCGCCTTCGCAAGGAAGCCGGGCATGAAGATCGTCAATTCGCTCAAGACGCTGAAGAAGCGCGACAAGAACTGCCGTGTCGTGCGGCGCCGCGGGCGCGTCTTTGTGATCAACAAGCAGAACCCGCGCTTCAAGGCCCGCCAGGGCTGATCCCGCGCGGCGACGCGCATCGCCGTCAATCCGCCGCATTCCTGTCGTAGAAGACCGTGGCCGACCGGCGCCGGCGCAGTGGCGATTGGCTGTAAATTTCCTGCAGATAACAGCGAAAACAGCCAAGGCTTGCGGGTGTCGCCGCGCCGGCGAGATTGCACCACCGTGCTCGCGATGACAGACTCTGCCTCATGGAAATGCCGCTCCCCGATGCCGGGGTAATCGCCCGCCGCGCCGAAATCGCCACGGCGCTGCGGCAGTTCGTGGCGCCGCAGGCGGTGATCGAGGCCGAGCCCGAGCGCCGCGCCTATGAGAGCGACGGTCTCACCGCCTACCGCCAGCCGCCGCTCGTCGCGGTGCTGCCGTCGACCACCGCCGAGGTCGCCGCCGTGCTGCGCTACTGCAAGCAGCAGGGGCTGAAGGTCGTGCCGCGCGGCGCCGGCACCTCGCTGTCCGGCGGCGCGCTGCCGCTGGCGGACGGCGTGCTGCTCGGCATGGCGAAGTTCAACCGGGTGCTCGACATCGATTACGCGAACCGTTGCGCGGTGGTGCAGCCGGGTGTCACCAATCTCGGCATCAGCCAGGCGGTCGAGGCCGCCGGCTTTTATTACGCCCCCGACCCGTCAAGCCAGATCGCCTGCACCATCGGCGGCAATGTCGCCGAGAATTCGGGCGGCGTGCACTGCCTGAAATACGGCCTCACCACCAACAACCTGCTCGGCGTCGAGTTCGTTACGATCGACGGCGAGATCATCCGCATCGGCGGCAAGCACCTCGATGCCGAGGGCTACGACCTGCTCGGCATCCTCACCGGCTCGGAGGGGCTGCTCGGGGTGGTGACCGAGGTCACCGTGCGCATCCTCAGGAGGCCGCCGACCGCGCGCGCGGTGCTGGTCGGCTTCGCGCGCGTCGAGGATGCCGGCGATTGCGTCGCGGCGATCATCGGCGCCGGCATCATCCCCGGCGGCATGGAGATGATGGACCGGCCGGCGATCCACGCCGCCGAGGCTTATGCCCAAGCCGGCTATCCGCTCGATGTCGAGGCGCTGCTGATCGTCGAGCTCGACGGGCCGGCGGTCGAGGTCGACCACCTGCTGGCGATCGTCGAACGGCTCGCCAAGGAGAACCGCACGGTCTCGCTCAAGGTCAGCCGCAACGAAGCCGAGCGGCTCGGCTTTTGGGCCGGACGCAAGGCCGCCTTCCCGGCGGTCGGCCGCATCTCGCCCGATTATTACTGCATGGACGGCACGATCCCGCGCGGCCGCCTCTCCGAGGTGCTGCGCGAGATTTCGCGCCTATCCGATCACCACGGCCTGCGTGTCGCCAATGTTTTCCATGCCGGCGACGGCAACCTGCACCCGCTGATCCTCTACGACGCCAACGCGCCGGGCGAGATCGAGCGCGCCGAGGAATTCGGCGCCGATATCCTGAGGCTCTGCGTCGAGGTCGGCGGCGTGCTGACCGGCGAGCACGGGGTCGGCGTCGAAAAGCGCGACCTGATGGGCACGATGTTCGACGCGACGGACCTCGCGCAGCAGCAGCGGCTCAAATGCGCCTTCGACCCCGACGGGCTGCTCAACCCCGGCAAGGTCTTCCCCGAACTGCATCGCTGCGCCGAATTGGGCCGGCTGCACGTCCATCACGGCGCGCTCCCCCACCCCGACCTGCCGCGATTCTAGCCTGCCGGCGGGTATCCCTCGTATTGCGGCAGATCGTCGGTGATGTCGAACCACGGCGCCTTGCTGCCGACAAAGATATGGCTCTCCGGCTGCACGCCCGGATCGCCGTTGAGCGTGGCGAGGGCGATCCCGAATTCGCTCAGCGTCGGCGGATGGGCGATGGCCAGCCGCGAATGCGGCTCGGCCCGGTTGAGAATCGGCGAGCCGCAGACGCGGCAGAAGCCGCGCCGATATCCCGGCGTTGCCTCGTAATACGTGACCAGCTCTTCGCCTTGCAGCCAGTGGAAATCGTTGCGGCTGACCCGGGCGCGGCTGCGAAACGCCGCGCCGTGCTGCTTGCGGCACAGCGAGCAATGGCAATTGAGTGGCCGCAACAGCGGTCCGGTGATCTCGAACTTGACGCCGCCGCACAGGCAGGTGCCGTGGATTGCGGTCATCCCGAACCTCCTCTTGGCACCTTCAGTCGTAAGGCGCTAAGTCACAGTATGACCCGCTTCGTCCCGACCTCGATCGACGAATTGCGCGAAGCGATCGCCGCGGCGCTGGCCGCCGAGGAGCCGGTCGAGCTGGTCGCCGGCGGCACCAAGCGCGGTCTCGGAAGGCCGCTGCAGACGCCGCATCTCGTCGACCTGACCCGGTTGTCGGGCATTCGCGACTACGCGCCGAGCGAACTCGTGCTGACCGCCGGTGCGGCGACGCCGCTCACCGCGATCGACCGGGCGCTCAACGCCGCCGGGCAGATGCTCGCCTTCGAGCCGCCCGATTGGCGCGCGCTGCTCGGCCAGGTGCATGGCTCGCCGACCCTCGGCGGCATCCTCGCCTGCAACCTCTCCGGGCCGCGGCGCATCAAGGCCGGCGCGGCGCGCGACCATTTTCTTGGCTTCAACGCGGTCAGCGGCCGCGCCGAAATCTTCAAGGCCGGCGGCAAGGTGGTCAAGAACGTCACGGGCTACGACCTGCCTAAGCTGATGGCCGGCTCCTACGGCACGCTCGCCGCGCTGGCCGAGGTCACGGTCAAGGTGCTGCCGCGCCCGGAAACCGCCGCGACGGTAGTCATTGCCGGTGTCGCGCCGGAGGATGCGGCGCGGCTGATGGCGGCGGCGCTCGGCTCGCCGCATGAAGTGTCGGGCGCCGCGTACATTCCCGCCGCTACCCCACACGTCGCGCCGTTGCCCGCCGGAACGGGCATCGTCGCGCTGCGTGTCGAGGGGCCGGCGCCGTCGGTCGCGTTTCGCCGTGACGCGCTGCTCGCTGAGCTGGAGGGAGCGGAGAAGCTGGCACTGGGCGACAACGACACGGCGGCGCTGTGGCGTGACATCGGCAATGTCGCGCCGCTGGCCGGCCTGGCAGATCGCGCGGTCTGGCGCGTCTCGGTCGCGCCGAGCCGCGGCGTTGAGGTCGCGCAGAGCATCGCGCGCCAGGTCGATACGGTCTGGTTTCTCGACTGGGGCGGCGGGCTCATCTGGCTCGCCGTTATCGAGCCCGGCGATGCCGGCGCCGCGGTGATCCGCGCCGCGATTGCCGGCCAGGGTCATGCGACGCTGGTGCGCGGCACGCCTGGCCTGCGTGCGGCCGTGCCGGTATTCCAGCCGCAACCCGCGCCGCTCGCCGCATTGTCGCGCCGCGTCAAAGAGGGCTTCGATCCGCGCCATATTCTCAACCCCGGCCGCATGGTCGAGGTGTAGGCATGGCGCACGCACACCCCCACCCCAACCCTCCCCCGCCAGCGGGGGAGGGAGATGACACCTACCGACGGTGCAGCCGCGCTCCCTCCCCCGCTAGCGGGGGAGGGTTGGGGTGGGGGTTTTGCGGCAGCAACGGCAGGGGCGGCGCGTGAGAACCGACTTCACTCCCACGCAGTTGCTCGATCCCGACACGCAGGCGTCGGAGAAGATCCTGCGCGCCTGCGTGCATTGCGGGTTCTGTACGGCGACCTGCCCGACATACGTGCTGCTCGGCGACGAGCTCGACAGCCCGCGCGGCCGCATCTACCTGATCAAGAACATGCTGGAGGCGGGCGGGCCGGTCGCGCCGGAGACCGTCACCCATATCGACCGCTGCCTGTCGTGCCTCGCCTGCATGACGACCTGCCCGTCAGGCGTCAATTACATGCATCTCGTCGACCACGGCCGCCGGCATGTCGAGCAGCACTATCGCCGCCCGCTGGCCGAGCGGCTGCTGCGCCGGACGCTGGGCGCGGTGCTCGCCCGGCCGGACTGGTTCCGCATGGCGTTAAGGGCCGCCGCCGTCGCCAAGCCTTTCGCCGCGCTGCTGCCGCAGCGGCTGCGCGCGATGCTCGACCTCGCCCCGACGCGGCTGCCAAGACCCTCGCCGGTCGACCGGCCGCAGATCTTCCCCGCGATTGGCGAGCGCCGCCGCCGCGTCGCGCTGCTGACCGGCTGCGCGCAGCGGGTGGTCACGCCGCAGATCAACGAAGCAACGATCCGGCTGCTTACCCGACATGGCTGCGAGGTGGTGGTTGCCGAGGGGAGCCTGTGTTGCGGCGCGCTGTCCCACCATCTCGGGCAGGAGGAGCCGGCGCTGGCCTTCGCCAAGGCGAATATCGACGCCTGGGAACGGGAGCGCGAAACCGGCGGGCTCGATGCGATCGTCGTCAACGCCTCGGGCTGCGGCACCACGGTCAAGGATTACGGCTTCATGCTGCGCGAAGACCCTGCCTATGCCGCGAAGGCAGCGCGGGTCAGCGCGCTCGCCCGCGACATCTCCGAGGTCGCGGCCTCGCTCGGCCTGACCCGGCAGACCGACGAGGGGCGGGGATTGCGCGTGGCCTACCATTCCGCCTGCTCGCTGCAGCACGGACAGAAACTGCACCGCGAGCCCAAGGCGCTGCTCGCCGAGTTGGGCTTCGATGCGGTCGATGTGCCGGAGGGACATCTGTGCTGCGGCTCGGGCGGCACCTACAACCTGCTGCAGCCGGAACTGGCCGGCGCACTGCGCGACCGCAAGCTCGCCAACATCGCGCTGACCGGCGCCCGTGTCGTCGCCGCCGGCAATGTCGGCTGCATCACGCAACTGGCGGCTGGCGCGCCGGTCCCCGTCGTGCACCCGGTCGAGCTGCTCGACTGGGCGACCGGCGGTCCTATTCCGCCGTCGCTTGCCGGCGTCGCAGCAGCGCCGGGATGATGACCGTCAGCGCCAGCGCGCCGAGCCCGACTGCGGTCGGCGGCAACCAGTCTCCCGCGCCGCGCATCGCCCGCTCGCCGGCGGCGCCGAGATCGACCACGGCCACCGTCATCGGCAGCTGGCCGAGCAGCGTCCCCAGCGCGTAGTCGCCGAGCCGCACCCGGGTGAGCCCGAGCGCGTAATTGACCAGGCTGTGCGGCAACACCGGCACGAGGCGGATCAACGTGACCCCGCGCCAGCCACCGCGCCCCGCCCGGTCGAGCAGCGCGGTCAGGCGAGACCAGCGTGCCCGATCGAACAACCCGGCATGGACGTAGCGCGCGACGGCAAACGCGACGACCGCGCCGACTACCCCGCCGAGCGCCACCCAGAGCAGCCCCCACCACACGCCAAAGACGATGCCGGCGGCAAAACCCAGGATCGTCCGCGGCACAAAGGTCAGGCTGGCGACGATATGCAGCGCCAAGAACACCAGCGGCGCCGCCGGGTGGGTGCGCATCAGCTCGGCCAGCGTCGCCGGGTCGAACTCGTGGCGCCAGCGCCATGCCGCCGCCGCGGCCGCGACGACACAGAGCGCGACCAGCCCCTGGCCGGCCCGCCGCAGATTGCCGAGGAGCGGCGCCTCTTCCAATTTGGCTTCGCTCATGCGACCGGGTCCGCCGGCGCCGCCCGCCGCACCGCCGCGGGTTCGGGGACATCCTCGCCGATCACCGTCGGCAGGCGCTGGCGGCGACGCAGCCACATCACCCCGAAAAGGTCGCTGATCCCGACCCACAGCCGGTCGAACACACCGTATTTCGACACACCCCGCTCGCGCGGCCGGTGGTTGACTGGCAACGAGCGCACTACCCCGCCCTCGCGCAGCACCAGCGCCGGCAGAAAACGGTGGATATGGTCGAAATAGGGCAGGTCGAGAAACAATGCGCGCGGGAATAGCTTCAGGCCGCAGCCGGTGTCGGGGGTGTCGTCGTGCAGCATGCGGCGACGAATCGCATTGGCGATTTTCGACGCGCGGCGCTTCGACCAGCTGTCCTGCCGGCGCGCGCGGTGGCCGGCGATCAGCAGCGGCGGCTCGGCGGGTGCGGCCGCCTCGCTGTATCCTTGGGCGATCTGCCACAGCGAGGGCAGATCGGCGGGGTCGTTCTGCCCGTCGCCGTCGAGCGTCGCGATCCACGCGGCGCGCGCGGCGCGCACGCCGCTGCGGATCGCCGCGCTCTGCCCGCAGCTTGCGGCATGCGTCACGATGCGCAGCCGCGGGTTCGTTGCGCGCAGCCGCGCTAGTTCGGCGGCGGTGCCGTCATCGCTGCCGTCGTCGACATAGACGATCTCGTACGCGACGCCCCTGCCGTCGAGCGCCGCGCCGATCTCGGCGACGAGCGGCGCGATATTGCCGGCCTCGTTCTTGACCGGGATGACGATCGACAGGTCCATGCGATCAGTTGGAAGCTGCAAAGGCGTCCGTGCGTCCTTCGAGGCCTCGCTGGGCGAGGCACCTCAGGATGAGGTAGACCTTTAAAGACATTAAGAACAACCCTCATCCTGAGGAGCCGGCAAAGCCGGCGTCTCGAAGGACGCTAACGCCATCCAGTGGCAAATTTTAAGCCGTCGCTAGCGCCGCCTTGATGCTCTTGTGGAAATGCTGCAGTGCCGGCTCGTTGCGGCCGAAGGTGATCGCGTCCTGCGCGCCCGAGGCGAATCCCTTCTGCATGCCTTCGCAGGTCGGGAAATCCTCCATCTCGACCGTCGCCATCAGCAGGTCGAAGTTGCGGTCCCAATGCTCCTTGGCCTTGGGGTTGGTCACCGGCTCGGGGATGTAGAGCGAGACGTAGTTCACCATCTCGTCGACCGTGTCGCCGGGGAAGAAATGCCAGGTCTCGACGTGATCGCGCTGAAAGGTGAAGACCGTGTTGGGGAACAGCACGCAGATGACGACCGTGTTGTCGAACACGTCCCACTGCTCTTCGGGGACGCCGCGCAGATCGTTGAAGGTTTTGCGCGCGGCGACCATCCGGTGGTTCGGGCCGAACGCGTCGAATGTGCATCGGTTGCTGTAGAACAGCGGGTCGACGGTCTCGGGGTGCAGATGCTGCAGGTGATAGGTCTCGCCGAACGTGTCGACGCCAAGCTTCCAGTTCATCTTGCGGCGCAGCACGCGGGTCTCGTAATGGTGGTAGGTGTCGAGCCCGTAGGCGGTCAAGTCGCCGCCCAGCCCGCCGAGCATCCGGTCGACATCGATGCTGCCGTTGGGGTCGGGGCTGGCCCAGATCATCCCGTATTTCTCGACCATCGGCACCCGCGTCAACCCGTGTGTCGCACGCTCGGCGGCGGCGAAGGAAGCTTCGTCGGGCCGGGCGATCAGCGCGCCGTCGAGCCCGTAGCACCAACCGTGATACGGGCAGCGAAAATCGCGCTCGCCGCTGCCGCTGCCTTCGGCCACCCGCGCGCCGCGATGGCGGCAGACATTGAGAAAGCCGCCGAGCTTGCCGTCCTTGTCGCGCGCCAGCAGCAGCGGCACGCCGGCATAGTCGTGCGTCATCCAGTCACCCGGATGGGGCAGCAGCGCCGACAGGCCGATATTGAACGCCCCCTTGCGGAAGAACCGCTCGCGCTCGATCGCAGCCTGCTTCTCGCACGTGTAGTCGGTGACGGGATTGCGATAGATGCCGTCGGCGAGCGCCGTGGTGCGCTTGTCGAGATAGGTGAACAGCTTGCGCGCCTCGACGATCTGATCTTCCCGGCGCATACCCGCCTCCTGGTCGCCATCCTGTCGCCGCGACAAATACCAGAAACCGCCCGCGAGGTGCACCACCTTTGCCAACCCTCCGCATGATCAGTCGGAGCGATTTGCTGGCTCCGGTGCCGGCCCCCTCCCCAACCCTCCCCCGTGGCCACGGGGGAGGGAGATTTGCAGCGGGAGTTGCAAATGGGTGGGGGCCGCCGCGAACGCGGAGAGCCCGGCTTATGTTGATCGCAATTCTGGCGCCCCGCTCAGTCGCCGCCGGCGTTGCTCACAGTCGCGAGCGCCGGCTTCGGCCGGCGGCCGGAGATCGTGCTCTCCATCTGCTCTATCGAGACGCCCTTGGTCTCGACCGCGAAGAAGAGAAAGACGACGGCCGCCTGACCGTACCAGAAGGCGAGGAACAGCAGAGCCGGGAAGATCGCGTCGAGCGTCGCCTTCGGGGTGACATAGTCGGAGGTGCCGATGACCAGCGCCAACCCCAGCGGCCCGATGATCTTGCCCAGATTGCCGACGCCGTAGCAGAAGCCCATGCCGCTGGCGCGCAGCCGCGCCGGCCACACCTCCGCCAGATACGGCCCGATGATCGCGTAACTGGCATCGCCAAAGAAGCGCTGGACCATGATCAGCAGGAAGAACACCGAGACCGTCCCAATATAGACATCGTGCAGATAACCGGCGAGCGCCATCGAAACCGCACCGCCGGCACCGATCAGGAACCCCGACCAGCGCCGCCCGAACGCGTCCGACATCCACGAGGCAACCCCTCGCCCGACGATCCCGAGCAGGCCGACCCAGATCATCAGGAACGATGCGTCGGCCGGGGTGATCTTCAGCACCATCACGAACAACGCGGTGATCCACATCAGGATGCCGACGCCGCCAGTCTGGCTCAGCGCCACCGCACACGCGGTGAACATGCTGCGCGGGTAGCGGAACAATTCGATCCACGAGGTCCTCTCGATCGCGACCTCGGCGGCGAAGTTAGCCGGGAGCTCGATTTCCTTTGGCTCGCACTGCAAGGCCCAGGCGAGCGCCTTGCGCGCCTCGTCAACCCGCCCCACGCGCATCAGAAAGCGTGGCGATTCCGGGATCCAGTAGCGGATCATCACCACCAACAGTGCCGGTGTCAGGCCGACCAGGAACAGGCCGCGCCAGCCGATCTTTGGCGCGAGGTAGGCGCCGCAGATCGCGCCAAGCACGTTGCCGGCGGGCAGCAACACGGTCGTCAGGCCGGCGACCCAGCCGCGCTTGTAGGTCGGTACGAATTCCTGCACCAGCGGGATGTCGACCGCGATCAACCCGGCATTGCCGAAGCCGACAAAGAAGCGGAAGAACATCAGGAACAGCCAGCCCGGCACCCATCCCTCGGGACCGGGCGTGAAGTACATCACGCCGGTGGCGAACGCGACGTTGAGCGCGGTCAGGATGAATACCTTCCGGCGGCCGATCACGTCGCCCATCCAACCCCAGAATAGCGCGCCCGGAACCGCGCCCAAGCCCGCCGAGACCAGGATGATGGCGGATTGGCCATAGGTCAGGTGCCATTCCTTCAGGATGAAGGCCAGCACGTAGCCGATCAGGAAGAAATCGAAGAAATCGAGCATGTCGCCGACGCCGGCCGTGGCGATGATCTTCCACTGATTGCCGGTGAGCTTTTCCTGGCGCTCCAAGCGTTCGAGCATTTTGCGGCCTCCTGCCGGTCGGCGGAGGACAAACGGCGGCGGCGCCCACGCGGCAGGGAAAGACGCGTTTCCGAAGCCTCGCAGGCGCGACCGCGGCGTACCGCCTCGACCGACCCCGTCCCTGTTCAAAAGCGGGTGGATTCCCGCCGGTTTGTTCAGCCCTTCGATGAGGACTTACGTATAAGTATATCAGATATGCGAAAGCGTAAAGGGTCGGACAACCGGGTTTTACCCAACGAAAAACGGCCGGCGTGAGGCCGGCCGTTTGCCGTGGCAGCACGCTCGTCTATTCCGCCGGAGCTCTGATCGGCTGGGTCCCGGGGGCCGCCCCGCGGGTCATCTGCGCGTCGATCTCGTCGATCGTCCGGCCGCGCGTTTCCATGCCGATGAGCCAGAAGGCCAATGCGCCGAGCAGATACCAGGCGGCGAAATAGGTAAAGCCGGGCACCAGCGCGTTGAGCGTCGCGGCGGGCTTCACATAATTCGACGAGCCGGCGATCCACGCTAGACCGGCCGGGCCGATGAATTTTCCGAGATTGCCGACGCCGTAGACAAAGCCCATGCCGCTGCCGCGCAGCCGGGCCGGCCACATCTCGCCCATATAGGGGCCGACGATCGAATAATTGCCGCTGCCGAAAAAGTTCTGCGGCAGGATCATCAGGAAAAACAGCGAGACGCCGCCGACGAACACGCTGTGCAGATAGCCCGCCATGAACATGAAGAAGGCGGCGATGACGCAGGCAAAAATCCCCGACGCGCGGCGCCCCCAGGCATCCGAAATCCACGAGCAGAAGAAGCGGCCGACTATCGCCGACAGGCTGACCCACACCACCAGCTTCGACGCCTCGGGCGGGGTGATCCCAAGCACCATCACAAACAGCGTCACCTGCCACAACGAGAGGCCGACACCGCCGGTCTGGGTCAGACCGACCAGGCAGCCGGTGAAGATGCTGCGCGGGTATTTGAAGATCTCCAGCCACCTAGTGTGCTCGACCGGCGGCAAGCGCTCCGGCAAGGAGATTTTCGCCGGGTCGATCATCAGCGCCCAGGCCAGCGATTTGCGCGCCTCATCGACGCGCCCGCGGCGTAACAGCCAATGCGGCAATTCGGGGACAAAGGCACGGATATAGAGGCAGAGCAAAGCGGGCGCCAAGCCGAGCGCGACCATGCCGCGCCAGCCGATATAGGGCGCCGCGAAGGCACCCAGCAAGCCCGCCAGCAGACCGCCCGCCGGCAGCATCGTCGTCGTCAGTCCGGTGAACCAGCCGCGCTTATGCGCCGGCGAGAACTCCTGCATCAGCGTGATGTCGACCGAATAGAGGCCGGTCACCCCGAAGCCGACCAGGAAGCGGCAGGCGACGAGGTACATCCACGCACCTTCCGGCGTCAGCGCCATCGCCCCCGTGGCGATCGACACGTTGAGCACGGCCGTGACCAGAGCCGTCCGCCGCCCGACCTTGTCGGCCATCCAGCCATAGAGCAGCGAGCCGAACGGCGCGCTGACACCCGAAGCCAGCAGGATCGCGCCCGACTGCCCGTAGGTCAGGTGCCAATTCTTGACCACGAAAGCGAGCACGAAGCTGATGAGGTAGAAGTCGAAGAAATCGAGCATGTCGCCGAGCGTCGCGGCGCCGGCGATCTTCCATTGGTTTGCCGTCAGCTTTTGCTGTTTTTCCAGCAGATCGAGCATGCGATGGGCCTCCCTGAGCCGCCGAAACTGGCAGCCGGGGGAGACGCGAGCCAGAAACTATCGGATTCTTATGGATTCATGATTTTTAGCATGCCGAAACGCCGATCACCGGACCGGGAAGCTCCCGATCCGGCGATGACGACGTTGTTCCACTATTGTCGCGCGTTTACTGAGCGGCAGCTCCGGCGCGGGCGGTCGACCCAGCCGGCGCGCCGTCGAGCGCGTGGTCGATCTCCTCAAAGCTGCGGCCCTTGGTTTCCGGTCCAAAGACCAGGAAGCCGATGATGCCCAGGACGTACCAGGAGGCGAAGTAGATGAAGGCCGGCCCCAGCATCTTGAGATTGGGCGCCGCCGGCTTGATGATGTCGCCGGCACCCATGATGATCGCCAAGCCGAGCGGTCCCAACACCTTGCCGCCGAGATTGCCGACGCCGTAACTCAAGCCCATGCCGCTGCTGCGCAGACGCGACGGCCAGATCTCGGTCATATAGGGACCGACCACCGTGTAGATGGCGCTGCCGAAGAACCCCTGCGCGACGAGCAGCACATAGAAGAGCGACCAAGTACCGATGTAGACGTCGTAGACGTATCCCGCCGCGACGATCAGCACCGCCGACATAAGGGCGTAGAGCGTGCCGGAGCCCCGCCGCCCCATCGGCTCGATCAGCGCGGTTACGCTGAACCGGCCGACAATCCCGGCGAGGTTGACAAAGATCATCAAGAACGCCGCGTGCGCCGGGCTGACATTCAACACCACTACGAGCAGCGTCGCGCCCCACAGGCCCAGCGAGGCGCCACCTGTCTGCGTGAGGCCGGTCATGCAGCCGGCGGCGACCAGCCGCGGATACTTGAACAGCTCGATCCAGCGGGTCTTCTCGACGTTCGGCAACGCGGCCGGTAGCGCGATCTCGTTGGGATCGATCATCAGCGCCCAGGCCAAAGCCTTGCGCGCTTCTTCCATCCGGCCCATGCGCATGAGCCAGCGCGGCGATTCGGGCACCCAATAGCGGATCATGAACACCAGGACGAGCGGCGACAGGCCGACCAGGAACAGGCCGCGCCAGCCGATGACCGGCAGCAGCGTGGCGGCGATGATGCCGGCCAGGAGACTGCCGGCAGGCAGCAGCGTCGTCACCAGCGCGCTGACCCAGCCACGCTTATGGCTGGGGATGAACTCCTGGACCAGCGGCAGGTCGATTGTAAAGATGCCGGCATTGCCGAGCCCGACAAAGACGCGGAAAAACACCAGGAACAGCCAACCCGGAACGATCGCGTTCGGTCCTGGCGTGAACACCATGATGCCGGTCGCCAGCGAGATCGTGACCGCCGACCAGATGAATACGGTGCGCCGGCCGATCTTGTCGCCGAGCCATCCCCAGACGAACGCGCCGGGCACCGCGCCGAGGCCGGACGCCAGCAGGATCGCGCCGCCCTGCCAATAGGTGAGCGACCATTCCTTGGTCAGCGCCGCGGTGACGTAGCCGATCAGAAAGAAATCGAAGAAATCCAGCAAATCGGCGACATTCGCCGTGCAGATCAGCTTCCATTGGTTGCTGGTCAGTTTGGTCTGCTGCTCCAGGCGTTCAATCATGCGTCCTCCCCTTCGTCGACCGGTTCCGGTGACGACAGGCAGGCACGTGCAAGGCGACTCTACGGGAGCAACGGCGGCGAAACGATGTTGAACCGACCTTTGGTGAAGCCTCGCAATGTGCGTACCCGCCTATCCGCCGGGCCGATCGCTCTCCTGTTCCATGCCATGATGCGGATTGACGCCGCCTTCTGACTATCCCCGCTTCAGCGAGGTTCGGATACTTGATGAAAATATCTCATAAACCAAAGGCCGCCTAGCGGTTTGCTTAAGCGAAACCGTCATAAACGAAATCGGCCGGGCTCTTGCCAGAGCCCGGCCGACCGCGTGTCGCTTGAGACTGTCGGGACGCCTAGTCGCGGCGCACGCCGAGCAGCTGGATCAGCATCATGAACAGATTGACGAAGTCGAGGTAGAGCCGCAGCGCGCCCATGATCGCGGTCTTGGTGGCGACCTCGTGTCCGGCGCCTTCGTAATAGGTCTCCTTGATCGTCTGCGTGTCGTAGGCGGTCAGGCCGGTGAACACCAGGACGCCGATCACCGAGATCGCGAACTGCAGCGCGGTCGAGCCGATGAAGATGTTGACCACCGAGGCGATGACGATGCCGATCAGCCCCATGAACAGGAAGGAGCCGAGCTGCGACAGATCGCGCTTCGTCGTGTAGCCGTAAAGGCTCATCGCCGCGAAGGTCCCGGCGGTGATGAAGAAAACCCGCGCCACGCTCGCCCCGGTAAAGACCAGGAAGACCGATGCCAGCGAGATGCCCATCAACCCGGCGTATGCCCAGAAGATCGCCTGTGCAGCGGCGGCAGAAAGCTTGTTGATGCCGAACGACAGCAGCATCACGAGGCCGAGCGGCGCCAGCATCACCACGTAGATCAGCGGCGTGCGGGCGATCGACATGTACATGCCGCTATTGGCGAACACATAGGCGACGATGCCGGTGAGAGCGAGCGCCGAAGCCATGTAGTTGTAGATACGCAGCATGTAATCGCGCAGGCCGACATCGATGTCGACTTGCGTTGCCGCGGACCGATCGGTCCAGCGGGGCTGCGAGCCATAGGCCATAGAAGCCTCCAGGAAAGTGCGAGGACCCACTCCTCACCGCTGCCAATATGGCACAATCCGTAGGGTTTTCAAGCAAAGCGCGGAGGCCCGTGGAACCGCGCCGAATTAAATCGTTGTCATCACTCGTGGCGCAATTGCGGTGCGGCGGAAGCGCCGAGCACGCGCCAGGTGCCGGCGAAGCCGAGCGCCATCGTCACGGCGACGGCCGCGCCCAGCAGCGCGGTGAGCGGCGCCGGCGCGAAATGCCAATCCGCATCGAGCGGACCAGTGACGAGCAGCCAGGCGATAAGCGTCCCGAGGACCGCCGCGATCGCCCCGCCGACCAGGCCCATCAGCCCGTATTCGACGAGGAAGGAGGCGGCGATCGTCCGCCGAGTCGCGCCCAGCACCTTGAGCACCACCGCCTCGTAGACACGGCGCCGGTAATCGGCGGCGACCGCCCCGCCCAGCACCAGCGCACCGGCCAGCAGCGTCACCAGCGCCGCCAGCCGGATCGTCATGCCGATCGCGGCGATGATCCGCTGGATCGCGTCGAGCGCGTCGCGCACCGGGATCGCCGACACATTGGGGTACTGCTCGACCACATGGCCGACCAGCGCCTCTTCGGCGCCTTTTGGCAGCCACACCGCCGCAAGCACGGTGTGCGGCGCCGCTTCGAGCGTGCCCGGCGCAAAGACGATGGCGAAATTGATCCCTAGATGGGTCCATTCGATGCTGCGCAGATTGGCGATCGTCGCGGTGATATCGCGGCCGAGCACATTGACGCTCAGCGTGTCGCCGATCTTGAGTCCCATGCCGCGCGCCAGCGTGGCGTCGAATGAAATCAGCGGCGGACCGTGGTAATCGGCGGGCCACCATTGCCCGGCGACGAGCTCCGACCCTTTCGGCGGCGTCGCCGCGTAGGTCAGCCCGCGATCGCTGCGCAGCGCCCATTGCGCCTCGGGCGCGACATGCGCCGCCTCGACCGGCACGCCATTGAGCTGGGTGATGCGCCCGCGCAGCATCGGCACCTCGTCCATCCGTGCGTCGGGAATAGCGCGCACGAGTGCCGAGAAGCCGTCGCGTTGCGCCGGCTGGATGTCGAGAAAGAAGTCGGCCGGCGCGCCCTCGGCGATGCTGGTCTCGATCTCGCGGCTGAGGCTCGCCTGCACCAATGCCACCGCGACCAGCACGGTGAGCCCGATTCCCAGCGCCAGCACGACGCGCGCGGTCGGCGCACCGGGCCGGTGGAGATTGGTCAGCGCCAAGCGCAACACCATGCGGCGCGGCCGGCGGATCCGCCGGGCTGCCGCAACGACCAGCGTCCCCGCTACGCGAAACACCGCGAAGGCGACGACGGCGCCGGCGACATACCACAGCGCGACGCGCCGATCGGGTGCATTGACGACAACCAGCGCCGCGAGCGCCAGCGCCGCCGCCCCGGTCGCGGCCAGCGCGGCGAGCGGCGGCAGGCGCGGCGCCGGGGCGACGATGTCGCGAAACAGCGCCGCCGGCGCCACGCGCCCGATGCCGCTCAGCGGCAGCAGCGTGAAAAGCAGCACCACAAGGCCGCCCTCCGCCGCGGCGAGCGCCAACGGCAGCGGGTGCGGCCCGAGCCGCAGCGGCACAGGCAGAACTTTTGCCACAAACGGCGCCACGGCGACCGGCACCAGCGCGCCCAGGGCGAGTCCTGCGGCGATGCCGGCGGCCGCCAGCACGCCGATCTGTACCGCATAGGCCGCAAACACCAGCCGGGTGGAGGCGCCGAGCGACTTCAGCGTCGCGATCGTCGCGCCCTTGCCGGCGATGAAATAGGCGACGGCGCTGCCGATGCCGATCCCGCCGACAAGCAGCGCGGTGACCCCGACCAGCCCAAGAAACAACGCAATGCGGTCGATGAAGCGCTGTAAGAAGGGGCTCGCTTGATTCGCGGTGCGCACCTGCCAGCCGGCCTCGGGGAATCCGTCGCGTGCTTCGCGTACCCAAGCCGCCGCGTCGCTGCCGGGCGGCAGTTTGATGCGGTAGTCGTAAGTGACGAGCGCGCCGGGCTGCAGCAGCCCGGTTTGCGGCAGCGCCGCCGCCGCGACGATAACCCCCGGCCCGAACGCCAGCCCGCTCAGCGCCGCGTCCGGGACGCGCTCGGTCGTCGCGCTCAGCTCCAGCGCCGCGGCGCCGATCCTGAACCTGTCGCCGATCTTGAGCCCGAGCCGGGTCGCCACCGCCGGATCGGCGACCGCACCGTAGACGCCGTCCCTTGCGGCCAGCACGTCCGCGAGGTCCTGCGGCGGGCTCAGCCCCACCGTGCCATACAGCGGGTAGGCGTCGTCGACGGCTTTCAGTTCGATCAGCGTATGCCGTGCGCCGTCGAGCGACACCGCCATCGCCCGCAGCAATGCGATCTCCGAGACCTTCCCGCTCGCCGCAAGGAACTGGCGCTCGGCCGGGGCGGCCTGGCGATGCGCCAGCCGCGCCGCGACGTCGCCGCCGAACAGCGTGCGCGCGTCGTCGCGGATCGCCGACCCGACCGACGCGCCCAGCGAGCCGATCCCGGCGATCGCCGCCACCCCGAGCACCAGGCAGGCGAGAAAGATGCGGAACCCGCGCACCCCGCCGCGCAATTCTCGCGCGGCGAGGCGGAGGGGGTAGGACCACGATGTCACAGCACACGTCGCAGCGGAGCGATGCGGCGATCATCGACGATACGGCCGTCGCTCATCCGCAATTGCCGCTCGCAACGCTCCGCGAGGCGTGGGTCGTGGGTAATCAGCAACAGGCTCGTGCCCTGGCGCGCGTGCTCGGCGAACAGGCATTCGATGACGACATCGCCGGTGGCCTGGTCGAGATTGCCGGTGGGCTCATCGGCCAGCAACAATTGCGGTCCGCCGACAACGGCTCGGGCGATCGCCACGCGCTGCTGCTCGCCGCCGGAGAGCTGCGCCGGGTAATGCGTGAGCCGCTCGGCCAGTCCGACGCGCGCCAGCGCCGCGGCGGCGGCATCGAAGGCATCGGCGTGCCTCGCCAGCTCTAGCGGGATTGCGACGTTTTCGAGCGCATTCATCGTCGGGATCAGGTGAAACGCCTGAAAGACGATGCCGACATGCCGCCGGCGCAGCCGGGCGAGCCCGTCCTCGTCGAGGCCGCCGAGATCGTTGCCCGCGACGGCGACGCGCCCGGCGCTCGGCCTCTCCAACCCGGCCGCCACCATCATCAGCGTCGACTTGCCGGACCCCGAGGGACCAAGCAGCGCCACGGTCTCACCGGTGCCGATCTCCAGCGAAACGCCGCGCAAGATGTTGACGGGTCCCGCCGCGCTCCCCAGTGTTAGATGCACGTTTTCCACGACCACGAGCGGGCTGCCGAAATGGTGCGAGGTGGTCATGTCGCTAAAAACCGGAGAGCCGCGCAAAAGCTTCGTCGATATGGCGCGCGCTCTTTGGTTTTCAACGCGGCGGCTCGTCTCGTGGCCTTTTACCCCCACCCCGACCCTCCCCCGCCAGCGGGGGAGGGGGTTTCACGTGCGGGCGCTTCCTTCCCCCTCCCCCGCTGGCGGGGGAGGGTCGGGGTGGGGGTTGTCGTCCTTGCTCTATTGACCCTCGCCTCCGTGCCTGCCTCAGCAAAGACGCCGGCAATCCTCGCCTTTGGCGACAGCCTGACCGCCGGGCTCGGGCTGCCGGCGGGTGAGGCGTTTCCCGCGCGGCTGCAGGCGCGGCTCAAGGACGAGGGCATCGACGTCAAGCTCGTCAATGGCGGCGTGTCGGGCGACACCACGACCGCCGGGCTGGCCCGGCTCGACTGGGCGCTCGCCGACAAGCCCGATTTCGTCATCCTGGCGCTCGGCGCCAACGATGCCCTCAGGGGCATCGACCCCAAGCTCGTGCGCGCCAACCTCGACAAAATGATCGACAAGATCCAGGCAACCGGCGCCAGAGTCCTGCTGCTCGGCATGCTGGCGCCGACCAATTGGGGCGCGGAATACCAGCGCGCGTTCAATAATATCTACCCCGAGCTGGCAAAGGCGCATGATGTGCCGCTCTATCCGTTTTTCCTGGAGGGCGTGGCGATGAACCCGGCGTTCAATCAGCCCGACGGAATGCACCCGAACGAACGCGGTGTCGCGGTCATGGTCGACCGCATCGCGCCCCTGGTCGCCAAGATGGTGGGAGGCAAGTCATGAGTGCTGGTTTCGCATCCGCCTTTGCCGCCGGAGACCCCACGACGCTGGGCGCCCGCTTGTTGTCGCAACTGAATCCTGAGGCCGAGGCGACGCTCGGCATTCTCTATGTCAGCGAGCCGGCGGCGGCGGTGCTGCCGGCGCTGGTCGACGAACTCGCCGCCGGTACCGGCATCGCGTACTGGACCGGCGGCGTCGGGCTTGGCGTCTGCGCCAACGGCGAAGAGGTCTACGACCGGCCCGCCGCGGCGGTGCTGACCGCCGCGGTCCCGGAAAACGCGTTCCGCATCTTCGCTTCCACCGGCGACCCGGCGGCCGACCTGCCGCGCCTTCACGGCCGCTGGATCGAGGCGACGCAACCGATCCTGGCGCTGGTGCACGCCGACCCGCGCTGCCCCGATCTGCTGCGCGCGGCGATCGATGCCGGCGCGGCGAGCGGCGCGTTCCTGGTCGGCGGCCTGGTCTCGCACCGCACCCGCGCGACGGTCGTCGCCCGCACCCCCGCCAGCAACGACAGCGGCACCGGCGCCGGCGGTATGGCCGGGCTGATGCTGGCGCCGGAGGTCGGCGTCGCCACCGCGCTCTCACAAGGCTGCGTGCCGATCGGCCCGGTGCGGCGGATCGACGAGGCGCGCGACAATGTCGTCATGGCGATCGACGGCCGGCCGGCGCTCGATGTGTTTCGCGAGGATATCGGCCCGGCGCTGGCGCAGGATATGCGCCGGCTCGGCGGGGTAATCTTTGCCGGGCTGCCGGTGACCGGCTCCGACACCGGCGATTACCTGGTGCGCAACCTGATGGCGATCGACCCGGGCCAGGGCTGGATCGTGCTCGGCGCCGAGGTGTCGCCGGGCGACCCGATCCTGTTCTGCCGCCGCGATCCCGACAGCGCCAGGCAGGATCTGGCCCGCATGGTCAAGCAGCTCGCCGGCCGGCTCAGCGGCCCGCCCAAGGCCGGGATCTATGTCAGCTGCGTCGCGCGCGGCGTCTCGCTGTTCGGCGACGAAGGCGTCGAGACGACGATCATCCACGAAACCCTCGGCGATTTCCCGCTGGTCGGCTTTTTCGCCAACGGCGAAATCTCCCGTGACCGGCTCTACGGGCACACGGGGATTTTGACGCTGTTTACCTAGCGCATGTCGCCCCGGCGAAGGCCGGGACCACTTTTCCGCGCCGGTGACGAGTGATAGGTGGGGCCCGACTTTCGCCGGGACGACAAGGAAGCAGAATGCTCCGCCTGTTTGTCGGGATCGAGTTTCCGCCCGAACTGAAACTGCGGCTGTCGCTGCTGCAGAGCGGGGTGGCCGGCGCGAGATGGGTCGACCCCGGCAATTTCCACCTGACCCTGCGCTTTATCGGCGAGGTCGACGAGGGCACCGCCGCCGATGTCGACGAGGCCTTGCTGTGCATCAAGGCGCGGCCGTTTTCCTTGCAGCTCGGCGGCACTGGCGCATTCGGCGGCGACAGGCCGCGGCAACTCTGGGTCGGCGTCGAGCGCGAGCCGGCGTTGGCGACGCTGCAAGGCAAGATCGAGTTGGCGCTGATCCGCGTCGGCCTGCCGCCTGAGCCGCGCAAATTCGCCCCGCATGTGACGCTCGCCCGGCTGCGCGACCCGAAACGCGGCGACATCCAGCAATTTCTCGCGGCGCATGCGCAATTCCGCGCCGAACCACTGCGCGTCGGCCGCTTCAGCCTGATCGCCAGCTACCCGACAAAGGCCGGCTCGGTTTATGAAGACCAGGCGGATTATCAACTGACTGGCTGAGGGGGAAGTCGATGGCGCATTGGCTCGTAAAATCCGAACCGGCGAAATATTCCTGGGACCGGATGGTCGCCGACAAGCGCACCCATTGGGACGGCGTGCACAATTTCCAGGCGGCCAACAACATGAAGGCGATGAAAGAGGGCGACCACGCCTTCTTCTACCACTCGAACGAGGGCAAGGAGATCGTCGGAGTGGTCGAGATCGTCCGGGCCTTTTACCCCAACCCCGCCGAGCCGAGCCTGCATTTCGGCCTCGTCGATGTGGCCCCAGTGATGCCTGTCAAAAAGCCGGTGACCCTCACCGAGATGAAGGCGACGCCCGCGCTCAAGGACATGGCGCTGATCCGCCAGTCGCGGCTCTCGGTGTGTCTCGTCACCGACGCCGAGTGGGTGACGATCTGCGAGATGGCGGGGATCGATGCTTAACTAGGTGATGGCATCGGAAAACCCCTCGCCCGCTTGCGGGAGAGGGTGGCTCCGGGCGCAGCCCGGAGACGGGTGAGGGTCGATGGCCAGCGAAATCGCCCGACAGCTGCGAAGAAATCAAACCGACGCCGAGCGTCGGCTGTGGATGGCCCTGCGGGATCGTCGATTGGCCGGATACAAGTTTCGACGCCAGCGCCCAGTGGGACCCTATGTCGTCGATTTCGTATCGATCCGGTTTCGCCTCGTAATCGAAGTCGACGGCAGCCAGCACGCCGACAGCGAAGCGGATACGCGGCGCACCGCGTGGCTCGAAAGATACGGCTGGCGAGTCGTTCGAGTATGGAACAACGAGGTGTCCGGCAGTCCCGGCGCAGTCGCCGAACATATTTTCAACGTGTTGCAATCGCGACCAACCCTCACCCTCCCATCGCAGCCGCGATGGGCCCCTCCCTCTCCCGCAAGCGGGCGAGGGGCTTAAGAATTGCGCCCGTCGCTGCTCTGCGCCATATCTCAGAAAAGCGCGCAGCCGTATGGGAGGAGTGGGATGCCGGATGGCAATTTGATCGCGATCACCACGCATACGCCGATCGGCAAGATCACAGAGGAACAGTATTTCCGGCTCTACAAGGAATCGATCGACGACCCTAATGGCTTCTGGGGCCGCGAGGGCAAGCGCGTCGACTGGATCAAGCCCTACACCAAGGTGATGAATGCGTCCTACGATGGCGACGTGCCGATCAAATGGTACGAGGACGGCACGCTCAACGCCTCCTACAACTGCATCGACCGGCACCTCGCCGCGAAGGGCGACCAGACCGCGATCCTCTGGGAAGGCGACGACCCCGCGGAAGACCGCAAGGTCACCTATCGCGAGCTGCACGAGGCGGTCTGCCGCCTCGCCAACGTGCTGAAAAGCCGCGGCGTCAAGAAGGGCGACCGGGTCACGATCTACATGCCGATGATCCCCGAGGCGGCCTATGCGATGCTCGCCTGCGCGCGGATCGGCGCGATCCATTCGGTGGTGTTCGGCGGCTTTTCACCCGACAGCCTCGCCGGACGGATTGACGACTGCCGCTCGACCGTGCTCATCACCGCCGACGAGGGCCTTCGCGGCAGCCGCAAGGTGCCGCTGAAGCGCAATGCCGACGCGGCGATGGCGTTATGCCCGGTGAAGGTCGAGACCTGCATCGTCGTCAAGCGCACCGGCGGGGCCGTCGATTGGACCCCCGGTCGCGACGTCTGGTACCACGAGGCCTGCGCGGCCGCGTCGCCCGATTGCCCGCCCGAGGAGATGTCGGCCGAAGACCCGCTCTTCATCCTCTACACGTCGGGCTCGACCGGTAAGCCCAAGGGCGTGCTGCACACGACCGGCGGGTACTGCGTCTATACCGCGATGACGCATGAATACGTCTTCGACTACCGGCCGGGCGAGGTCTACTGGTGCACCGCCGATGTCGGCTGGGTCACCGGGCACAGCTACATCGTCTACGGACCGCTGCAGAACGGCGCGACGACGCTGATGTTCGAGGGCGTGCCCAACTATCCGGACTCGTCGCGTTTCTGGCAGGTCTGCGACAAGCACAACGTGTCGATCTTTTATACCGCGCCGACGGCGCTCCGCGCGCTGATGCGCGAAGGCGAGGGTTTTGTCAAAAAGGCCAAGCGCACGTCGCTGCGGCTCTTGGGTTCGGTCGGCGAGCCGATCAATCCCGAAGCCTGGATGTGGTATTACGAGGAAGTCGGCGAGGAACGCTGCCCGATCGTCGATACCTGGTGGCAGACCGAGACCGGCGGCATCCTGATCACCCCGATCCCCGGCGCGACGCCCCTGAAGCCCGGCTCGGCGACCCGGCCGTTTTTCGGGATCGAGCCGGTCATCGTCGATGGCGAGGGCAGCCGGCTCGACGGTGTCTGCGAGGGCAATCTGTGCCTGGCGCGGTCGTGGCCGGGGCAGATGCGTACCGTGTTCGGCGACCATCAGCGCTTTGTCGAGACCTATTTCTCGACCTTCAAGGGCCTCTATTTCACCGGCGACGGCGCCAAGCGCGACGAGGACGGGTTCTACTGGATCACCGGCCGCGTCGACGATGTGATCAATGTCGCCGGGCACCGGCTCGGCACCGCCGAGATCGAGAGCGCGCTGGTGGCGCACCCGAAGGTGGCCGAGGCCGCGGTGGTCGGCTATCCGCACGACATCAAGGGCCAGGGCATCTACGCCTATGTGACCTTGATGGCCGACGAGAAGCCCGACGAGGAATTGCGGCGCGAGCTGGTGCAATGGGTGCGCAAGGAGATCAGCGCGATCGCCGCGCCCGACCTCTTGCAATGGGCGCCCGGCCTGCCGAAGACCCGCTCGGGCAAGATCATGCGCCGCATCCTGCGCAAGATCGCCGCCGACGAGCACGACCAGCTCGGCGACACCTCGACTCTCGCCGACCCGGCGGTGGTCGACGACCTCGTCGGCAACCGGCAGAACCGCGCGGGAGCTTAGGCCGTCGTCCGGTCGATCGCCGCGGTGATCAGCCCCTCGGCTTCTTCCGGGCCGGCCCAGCGCAGGATCTTGACCCATTTGCCGGGTTCCAGATCCTTGTAGTGCCGGAAGAAATGGGCGATCTGCTCGCATAGGATCGGCGGCAGGTCCTGGTATGATCTGACGTTCGTGTAGAACGGGTGAAGCGCATCGACCGGCACGGCGATGATTTTCTCGTCGCCGCCGTGCTCGTCTTCCATCAACAGCGCGCCGATCGGCCGGCAGCGCACCACCGCGCCCGGCACCACGGAGACCTGGCCGACGATCAGCACGTCGATCGGGTCGCCGTCGTCCGACAGCGTGTGCGGCACAAAGCCGTAATTGCCGGGATAGAACATCGCCGTGTGCAGAAAGCGATCGACAAAGACCGCGCCCGACGCCTTGTCGAGCTCGTATTTGACCGGGTTGCCGCCCTGCGGGATTTCGACGACGACATTGACGTCGCTCGGCGGGTGGCGGCCGACCGGGATTTTTGACACGTCCATCAGCGGCTCCTCTCCAGCTACGTCACCAACACCGAGGCAGCGGCACATCCGCGACGGCTTTCGGGCTGGAACATGATCGCGATGCGTTGAGGCGGTGAAGGGGATCCCAAAGAACGGGATTTCTATTTCAAGGCAACCTGGCGAGCGATCGGCTCCCTCGGCAGCTTCTCACCGCAGGAATGCGCCAACTATCTCGTCAACTCAGGTTACGCTTCACCCTGAGTCGATCGTGCTCTAAAGCCGCTGGACGAAGGGTACGCGAAACTGCAGGCACAGCGCCTCGGCGCCGCCCGGGCCGGCGGTCGCGGCGAGCGAATCGTCATCGGGTCCGACAAAGATCGTCGAGTTGACACCGAGAAAGGCCGAGCCCGCCGCCGACAGCGTCCCGCCCAGCACGAGCCAGAACTGGCCGCCGCTCGCTGCCGGATCGGGGCCGTTCAGCGCGGCGTTCGGCGGCAGCCGGTAGCGCCAGGTCGCCAGCCCGTGCTCGCCTTCGAGCACGCGCCGGCAGTCGATGGCGGTGGTTTCGCGTAGCGCATCGTCGGCGAGCGCGGGCAACGGGTCGCTCGTCGTCTCCCAATGCGTGTGCCGGTCGCGCGAGGCGCGCAGCTCGGCGCGGCTGTCGAGATCGGCCATGTACTTGGCGCCGGGGTCCCAGCAATTGCGCAGGGTGAACCAGGCGATGCCCTCCTCCGCCGCGACGATCGGCCCATAGGCGGAATAGGCGTCGGTGTAGTGCACCGCGATGCTGCCGGTATCGTGCGGGCCGAGCCTGCCGTAGCCGCTGACCACGACCTGGTACTGGTCGGCTTGGTGAAAATGCGGCCTGGTGATGCCGCCCGGGCCGCGCTCGACAAGGAACGCCACCGGGTGCAGCGCGTCGGCCGCCGGGATCGGATCGCCGGGCCGGATCGTGTAGCGATTGGCGCCGATAAAAGGCGTACTCCAGCCGCGCGGCGTCTCGCGCCGGTCGTGGCGGGCGGTCTCGGCGTCGGCGGTCAGGATCACAGGCGGTTCCTTTTGCTGTGCGGAGCAAGCGTCGGGGCGAAGCGGCGCGCTGTCAAGCGACGCCGCCCGTTGAACTCCGGCTGGGTCGATAGCCGTCCCTCACCGCAGCCAGTCCGGAACGACATCGACAAATGCCTGTTCCGGACGGGCAGCGAGATCATTTAACCAGGCGATCTCGTGCTCGCTGACCACGCGGTTCGCTGATGGTGCCACGCGCCAACCATCCCAGGCCGATGTCTCGTGGCCGTTCAGGACGTAGTGATCGCGGATCACGTTGATCTTGATGAACCAGCCGCCGGTGACATTGCCATGGCCAAAATGATCGGGATCACGTTCTCCGGCGCGGCAGGCCAGCCAGGCCTCTCCAGCGGTCATAAACGCGCGGCGCGGCACATCCGTCGGGTCAAACGCGACATCGCACTTCGTCGCGATCACATCGTCCAATTGTGCGTCGCTCAGGCGCCAAGTCCGGGAATGTCCATCGCAGACCCAATGATCTTCCCAGGCTGAACCGAAATAGTCGGCAAAGCCGCAGCGCACCCGCGTAGGGACACCTTTGCTGCGCAGAAAGCTGCAGAGCAGCAACGCAAAATCCCGACAGGTCCCGACAGCGCGCTCGCCGGGCGCCCTCGGGGCTCGCAAATCTTTCGCGTCGGTCGCCAGGATCCCGTCGAGCCGATCGGCGACTGGCAACGTGTCGCGCGAAACGGTCCGATAATCGGCGGCATCGAGCGCGTATGCGGTCAGCCAATCCGAATGGATCAGCAGGCCTTGGATAACGCCGTTCAAGGCGCTGATGTCGGACGGCAGCACGGCGACGCGGCGGGTGTGACCTGCCGGGTCGGACATGAGGCTGTGCTGAGTCCATCGGTCGGCGTCGGCCATGCGTCTACTCAAGCCGCTTGTCGGGCAGGGCGCAAGAAAACAACGGGACTGAGCGCGGGTTACCACACCAGCAGCCGGGGCAGTACCGGCTCGGCGGCGTCGAGACGCCGAGCCAGCGCCGGGAGGTGCGGAGTCGGCACCGCGGGGAAGAGATGATGCTCGCGATGATAGAACATGTCGAAAGTCATGAGCGATTTGAGCCGATTGCGGATCGTGCGCGCGACGATCCCCGGCGGGCAGTCGTGATGCACCGTCCACACCGCGAAGAAGGCCGTCAGGCTTTGTCCGAGCAGCATCGCCGCGACGTGGTAGCGGGTGACGTCCAGCGCGAACGGGCCCACCAGTAGCGGCAACCACAGCAGGTTGGCCGCCAGCTCCACGGCGATCCAGCGTCGCACCGTGTGCCCGCCGCCCTGCCACGCGGTCGCGTGCAGCCGCAGCGGAAACCACGGTCCGAGCAGGATCGCGCCGAGCCCGCTGCGCCGTGCCCCCATCGCCTCGATATCCTCGTCGGCGAGACAGTGCCGGTGATGCCGGAGATGATTCCACCGCACCGCATGCATCGACCCCAGCATCAGCACGCTCAGCACCAGCAGCACCGCATCGGTGGCGCGGCGGCCGAGCCCGATCGCGTGGTGGCAGCCGCCGTGATTGAGCCGCAGTCCGGTCAGGAAAAAGACGAAGGAGAGTGCGAGGGCGAACGGATACAGCCCGTGCCCGGCGGCAACCAGAGATCCGGCCAGCCAGGGCAGCGGCAAAAGCAGCTCCGCCACCGTCTCGCCCCGCCGCATCGCGACGAGGTCGCGCCATTCGACCGCAGCCCTGGCGTCAGCCATCCAGCCGGTCGAGGATCGCGCAGGCGAGCTTGCGGGCTCTCGCATTGAGCGACGGGAACGCGGTCTCGCTGGCGCTGCGGCCGACATTTTGCGCAGCACGGTAGCCGGGGCGTTCGATCAACTCGCCGTCGAGCGTGGTGAACCCGGCCATCCCGATCACCGACCGCGCCTCGGCGACCTCCGAGTCGGTCAGCACCCGGCATAGCGCGAAGATCGGTCCTGCGGCGCTGTGTTTCATCTCTGAGATGCGCCGCGCCAGCGCGAGCGTCGGCACCAGATCGGCGCGCGAGGCGCCGGTCGGCAGGATGATCAGATCGCATTCGCCGATCATCTCGGCGGTGCGTTTGGGCGTGCCGGGCGCGCCGTCGAGCAGGATGATGTCGTAGTCGCGGTTGAGCTTGACGGCCTTGCGGACATCCTTGGTCGGCTCCGCCTCGACCGCCGGCTCGAAATCGCGCTGCAGGCGCTCGCGGACCCAATCGACCGAGCTCATCTGCTTGGTGTCGAAATCGAGGATTTTCGCCGCTTTGCCCTGCGAGGCCGCCTCGCGCGCGATCAGCTGGCACAGCGTCGATTTGCCGACGCCGCCTTTCTGCGACACCACCCCGATGATCCTGCGCTTCGCCATCGCGGCGAATGTATCACGGGTTGAGGCCCCGCTGCGCGATCAGCGCGTCGATTTCCGGCTCGCGCCCGCGGAATTCACGGTAAAGCGCCATCGGGTCGCGCGTGTCGCCGGCGCTGTAGATCGCCTTGAGCCGTGCCGCGAGCGCCGGATCGAACACGTCGCCGGCGTCGGTAAACGCGGCATAGCCGTCCGCGTCGAGCACCTCGGCCCAGAGATAGGCGTAATACCCGGCGGCATAGCCCGCGCCGTCGAACAGATGCTGGAAATGCGTCGGCCGGTGGCGCAGCCCGATCGCCGCCGGCATCCCGACCCGCGCCAGGAAATCCTGCTCGAACCGGGCGATATCGACAGCAGCCGTGTCGGTGCGCGCATGCAGCTCCAGGTCGATCATCGCGCAGGCGGCATACTCGACCGTCGCGAAACCCTGGTTGAAGTTGCGCGCCGCCAGCAGCCGGTCGATCAGCGCGTCGGGGATCGGCTCGCCGGTCTGAGCATGCCGCGCATATTTCCGCAGGATCTCCGGCGCCTGCACCCAATGCTCCATGATCTGCGACGGGAATTCGACAAAATCCCGCAGCACCGACGTGCCCGATTGCGAGCGATAGCGGACATGGCTCAGCAGCCCGTGCAGCCCGTGGCCGAATTCGTGGAACAGCGTGCGCGCGTCGTCGAACGACAGCAGCGTCGGGTCGCCCTTCGAGAAATTGTTGTTGTTGACGACGATCGGCAGCACCTCGCCGTCGAGGCTCTCCTGGTCGCGATAGCTCGACATCCAGGCGCCGGAGCGCTTGCCGGGACGGGCGAAGTTGTCGTGCAGGAACAGCCCGATCGCCTTGCCCGCCGTGTCGCGCACCTCGTAGGCGCGGACATCGGGATGATAGACCGGACAGTCTGCGCGCGGCACGAAGCTGACACCGAACAGCCGCCCGGCGGTGTCGAACAGCGCCGCGACCATGTTGTCGAGCACGAAATACGGCTTTATCGCGCTCTCATCGAGGTCGTATTTCTCGGCGCGCACCTTCTCGGCGTAGTAGCGCCAATCCCACGGCGCGATCGGCTCGTTGAGCCCGTCGGCATTGGCCGCATCGGCCAGTTCGGCGCGTTCGGCCGCGGCTTTGTGCTTGGCCGGCTGCCAGACCTGCTCCAGCAAATGCTCGGCGGCCTCGGGGGTCTTTGCCATCGTGTCGTCGAGCCGGTAGGCGGCGTAGGTGGCATAGCCGAGCAGCCGCGCCTGTTCCTGGCGCAGCGCCAGGAGCTCCGCGATAAGCGGCGCGTTGTCGTGCTCGCCTTGGTGCTCGCCGCGCTGGACCCAGGCGCGGTATGCGGTCTCGCGCAAATCCCGCCGCGCCGAGAAGGTGAGGAACGGCTCGACCGACGAGCGCGACAGGGTGATGACGTATTGGCCGTCCAGCCCACGCTCCTTGGCCGCTGCGGCCGCCGCGTCGCGGGCGAAATCCGGCAGGCCGGCGAGGTCGCCGGCGTCGAGCACGAGGCGCCACTCGTCTTCGTCGAACAGCACGTTCTGGCCGAAATGCGTGTGCAGCGAGGCCATGCGCGCGGTGATCTCGCTCATCCGCGTCTTTTGTTCCGGACCGAGCAGCGCGCCGGCGCGGACAAACCGCGTATGGTAGCGCTCCAGCAGGCGAAGCTGGTCGGGTGCCAGGGCGAGCGCGTCGCGCTTCTGATAAAGCGCGTCGATGCGCGCGAAGAGCGCGGGGTCGAGCGCGATCTTGCTGCGATGCGCCGCCAGCTTTGGCGCGTAGTCGCGGGCGATCGCGTCGATCTCCTTGTTGGTCGCGCTCGAATTGAGGTTGTGGAACAGGTCGCCGACCATGTTCAGCAGCTTGCCGCTGCGCTCCAGCGCCTCGACCGTGTCGGCGAAGCTCGGCGGTTCGGCCGAGCCGGTGATCGCCGCGATATCGGCGAGCTCCTCGTCCATGCCGCGATCAAAGGCGGGCGGAAAATGCGCCGGCTCGATGCGGTCGAAAGGCGGCACCCCAAACGGCGTCGTCCAGGTCTCGAAAAGCGGGTTCTGCGTCATGCGGCTTATATAGCGATGATCGTTGCCGGCGGCATCTTTAAGCGGCTTCGCGCTGGCTAGACGGCCAATATTTGCGCCAGATCGCGGCGCGGCGCCGGCATGCCGGGGAAGATCTTCGCCATCACCGCGTCGGGCAGGCGCAGATGGCGTTCGAGCACCATCGCCAGCGGGTGGCGGTAGTCGGTGGTCACCGCGAGGTCGCGGCCCTGGTAGAGCTGAGCGTCGGCGAGGCCGGGCCAGTCGCCGTAGACCTTGCCGCCGTTGACCTTGCCGCCCAGCATCCAGATCGCGTTGCCGTGGCCGTGATCGGTGCCGCGGTTGCCGTTTTCCCGCACCGTGCGGCCGAATTCGGAAATGACGACGACGACCGTGTCGTCCCAATTGTCACGCAGCCCTTCGGCAAACGCGGCGAGACCTTCGCCGAGCGGCTTCAGCCGATTGGCGAGCTGCCCGTCTTGGGCCCCCTGGTTGACGTGCGTGTCCCAGCCCCCAAGGCTCGCAAAAGCGAACCGGATGTGCCGGTCGCGCGTCATCAGTCCGGCGAGCCGCGCCGCCATTGCCGGCAGCGCATTCGCCGGCGGCGCGCCGTTATCGGCCATTTTCTGCTCGTCGCTCGACATATCGGCGACGATCTGCGTGCGCGCGTCGCGACCTTGGCGATAGGCGACGCTCTGCTTGTCGTTGCCGGCATAGAGCTTGTCGAAGGCGCTGGCGATTTCGGGCCGGTCGATCGCCATCGCCTGCGCCGCGTTCGGCCCGAGCGGCAAATTGGCGACCGCCACCGGGCCGCGCAGGATGAAGGGCAAGATCGGGCCGATGCTGACCGCGTCGGTCGGTGCGTGCGCACCGGGCAGCGCGGCCAGCGCCCGGTTCATCCAGCCATCCGGGGTTGTCTGGCGGCCGGGCGTGCCGTTCTCGATGAATTGCTGCGCATCGAAATGCGAACGCGTCGGGTCGGGCGACCCGGCAGCGTGGATAAAAGCGAGCTTCTTGTCGTTCCACAGCGGCATCAGCGCGGCGAGCGCCGGGTGCAGCGCGAAGCGCTCATCGAGCGACAGCGCGCCGTTCTCGGCGCCCGGCTTGGCGATCGCGATCGTCGGCCGCGCGTCGTAATAGGCCTGCTCGGCGTAGGGCACGACGACGTTGAGCCCGTCCACCGCGCCGCGCAGCATCACCACGACCAGCCGCCGCGCCGCGGCCGCCTCGGCCCGCGCGAGCTGCACCGTGCCCAGCAGCGGCACCAGCGCCGCACCGCTTGTCAATCGAAGGAGATCGCGTCGTCGCATCGCCGCACCTCAGACTATCCCAATCTCATAGGTTCTCCACTGCGCCGTGGCCGGGCTTGACCCGGCCATCCACGAATAAGTGGAAGCTGTTCGTGGACCCCCGGGTCAAGCCCGGGGGAGGCGATCTGTTCTTTCGCTCGCTGCGAGCCATGATTTCACCGCCGCATGAAATCGGGGCTGCCGAGAATCAGCGCCGCCCGCAGTCCGGGCGGCGCCTCGGCGACGGCCTTGACGGTATTCGCGCTCAGCGTCGCGCCCAGCAGCTTTTCCAGCGGCTCCGGGTCGAGCGGCTGTGGCTTGGGCGGCTCGGGTTTCGCCTCGGGCTGGTCGGAAACCTGCTGCACCGGCGGGGTGGCCGCCAATTCCGGCGGCGGCGCCTTGAGCGGCAGCGCGCCGCGGCCGAGCCCCGTTGCAAAGCCGATGCGCAGCGTTGTCGCGTCCGGGCTGAGCCAAGCCTCTTCGGTATTCTTGTAGCCGTCCGGCGTCTGGCAGTAATAGAGCGGCTGGCCGAGCCGCGCCATCGTGCCGAGCAGCGGCCGCGGGTTGTTGACCTCGACACCGGCGGCGCGCGCCGCCGACAGCACGTACTGGTAGGGCGCCTTGTATTTCTGGCCGGGGCTGTTGCGGAATTCGCGGCTGGTCAGCAGCGTCTTCAGCACCGCTGCGATGTCGCCGTCGGTCTCGCGGAAGCGCTGCGCCAGGCGGTCGACCAGCGCCGGCGGTGGTTTGTCGGCGACAAAATACTGCGCGAGCTGGAACGCGATGTGCCGCGCCGTCGCTGGGCTGGCGGCGAGCATGCCGATCGCCTCGACGGCCTCGCCTTCGCCGCTGGCGGGAATGACGCGGCCGAGGAAGGTCTTCTCGGCAAAGTCATGCCGCGACGGGTCGAACACCTGGGCGGAGCCGTCGCCGCGCCCCAAACCCTGCCGCGCCAGCCCCCAGCCGGTCAGGATATGCGCCAGCGCGACGACATCGTCCTGGGTATAGCCGCCGTCGACGCCGAGCGTGTGCAGCTCCATGATCTCGCGCGCGTAATTCTCGTTGATCCCGGTCTGGTTGCCCTTGGCGCCCGGGCTGCCCGGTGCGGTGTTGAGCTGGTTGTCGAGGTAGAACAGCATCGCCGGCGAATGCGCGGTTGCCAGCACCAGGTCGCGGAAATGGCCGAGTGCGTAGGGACGGATTGCGTCGGCCTCGAAGCGGCCGACCCAGAGATGGTCGAGCCCCTTGCCGGCGAAAATGTTGAAATGGTTGAACCAGAAATCGACCATCATCTCCTGCAATTGGCGCTTGCTGTAGAGCGCGCGCCAGACGCGCGCGTCCTGCGCCTGCTGGACGATGATGTTGGCCCGCTGGCGGCGCGCTTTCTGCTCCTCCGGCGTCGGCTTTGCGCCGCCGTTCGCGGCCGGAAGAATTGGCCCGTATTCGCGGAAGAGCTGCACCGGGTTGAGACTCAGCGTCTCGACCCCGGCGAGGCGCTGCGTCAGCTCGGGCGGCTCGGCGATCGCCTCCGGATGCAGCTGCTCGTCGATGTAGCCATCGATGCCGATCTGTTTGACATGCGCGACATCCGCCGGCGTCGGACCGAAGGCCATGCGGTTGAGGATATGGATGACCTGCTGGTCGGACGGCATGTCCGCGAGACCAGGGCGCGCCAGCGCGAGCGCGGCGATAAAAAGCGCGGCGAGAAAGCGGAGCGATGGAGCCGTCATGCGCTGCTGCCGGACGCTGTATGGTGGAGATTGTATCACGTTGCGACCGCAACCATCCCCGGGTTGTTCGGCACGCGCGGCGTTCGCTTGTCCTGCAGCGGGGCATCCCGCATTCTTTTAGGCGATTTCCGCCACGCATTTCGCGGCAGGCACGATGATCCGCTTGGCCGACTGCTTTCCGGATAGGTCGACGGAGGCGCTGCCGCTCAAGGAATTCGATTGGGCGCGGTCGGGTGTGGCGCTGCCCTACGTGATCTTTATCACCGGCCGCTGCGGCAGCACGCTGCTGACCCATCTGCTCGCCGAAAGCGGGCTGTGCGGGAACCCTGACGAATTGTTCAACGAGGAGCGGGTCGTCGAATTGGCGAAGGAATGGCAGGTCTCCGATTTCCCCAGCTACTTCCAGGCGGCGGTCCGCTACACGGTCACCAACCGGCGCTTCGGTTTCGAGATCGACCCGCTCCGCTTCGAGCAACTACGCGACCTGGTGTCGTTCCCCGACATCTTCCCGCCGCGTCGCGCCGTGTTTTTCTGGATGACGCGGCGCGACATCGTCGGCCAGGGCTGGTCGTTCGCCAAGGCCAAGAAGACGGGGTTGTGGCATCGCTACGTCGATGGCAGCGAAAGGTGGATGACGCCCATCGACCCGACCGACGGCGACAGGATCAGCGACACCGCGTGGTGGCGCGAAATCATCCTTGTGCTGACGGGCGAGCGCATCGCCGAAGAATTCTTCGCCGCCGCGCGCATCACCCCGTACCGGCTCGATTACGAGATGTTGGTGGCGGATCGATCGCGCACCGTCGTCAGTGTGCTGCAAGCGCTGTCATGCGGGCCCGACGAGATTGCCCGTCATCTCGGCCCGCCCGTCGATCGTACCGAGCGCAATCGCTACGACGACTGGGATCGCGCGATGATCGATTTCTGCGACCGCTACCGCAACGAGTTGCGCTATGTCGACCGGCACCGCCTCGATCTCGACATCGGCGGCCTGCGGCAGGAGCTCAACACGCGTTACGCGCTGGGCGTATGAACGGGGCTACCCCGGCGGCACCCCGAGGAGGCGCCGCGCCAGCACCAGATGCGGCTTGTCGATCATCTTGCCGTCGAGCGCCAGGGTGCCGGCATTAGGGTTGGCGGCGAAGGCGGCGATGACGCGCTCGGCCCAGTCGCGCTCCGCGGCGCTGGTCGAGAAGGTTTCGTTGATCGCTGCGATCTGCGCCGGGTGGATCGCCATCTTGCCGGCAAAGCCCGAGCGCTTCGCGGCGGCGCATTCCGCCTGCAGCCCCTCGGGGTCGCGGAAATCGGTATAGATCGTATCGAGCGCGGTGACCCCGGCCGCCGCCGCCGCCAGCAGGCACAGCGAGCGGGCCAGGACGTAGGGGCCGTCATAGAGCCCGTCGAGGATGCGGTTGTTGCCGCCGATGCAGGCCGACAAATCCTCGGCGCCCCAGGTGATCGCTTCGAGACGCGGCGAGCTGCCGGCGTAATGGCCGAGCGCGAACACCGCCTGTGGCGTCTCGGTGGCGATGGCGACAATGCGCGTGCCGCCGACCGGATGGCCGGCGGCGGCCTCGAACGCGGACAGATAATGGTCGAGCGTGCGCACGTCGTCCGGTGTGCATTTCGGCAGCAGGATGCCGTCGGGCCGGGCCGCCACGGTCGCCGTGAGGTCGTCTAGCGCGAGCCCGCTCGCCAGCGGATTGACCCGCACATAGCGCTGGATCTTGCTGCTGTCATGCGCGGCGAGGAATTCGCGCGCCAGCTTGCGGGCGATCGGCCGGTTTGCCGCCGCAACCGAATCCTCCAGATCGAGGATCAGCGCATCGGCACTCGACTCCAGCCCGCGCGCCAGCTTGCGTTCACTGTCGGCGGGGACAAAAAGAAAGGAGCGGATCGGCATTTTACACCTGCGCGAGTCCTGTTTAGCCGCTTCCCGGCGTAAGCCGGGACCCACTCTTCGGCGCCAGAGATGGCTGACAGGTGGACCCCGGCTTGCGCCGGGGAGCGCTCCTGAAAAGCATGAATCGCGTACCTTCTCAGCCCCCGAATTCCGCTGCCAGCACATCGCGCACGGTGTCGAGGTCGAGCCGGTTGGCCTCGATCAGCGGCGCGGTCTCGACGATGATGTCGTCGATGTCCTGGATTTGCTTGAGCCGCTTGTAGGCGTCGTCGCTGTCGATCCCGAGCGCTTCGCCGAGCAGCTCCATGAAATTGACGATCGCGAAGCTGCGGCCGGTCGCGGCGTCGCAAATCTCGCGATGGTCGGCATGGTAGATCGTCGCCAGCGTTGTGACGCCGGCGTCGAACGCCGCCTGGAACTCGCGGTCGAGCAGTTCTTTTTTTAATTTCGGCAGCACCGTGTTCGCCTGGGTGCCGACCCGCGGCACGTCGAGCTCGACAAGCTCCAGGCCGGGAATGGCCGAGGCGATCTTGCGCACCGCGTCCATGGTCTGCGGAAAGACCGGCCGCTCGTGCAGTGCGACCCGCCGCTCGACCCGATGGGTCATCAGCGCTGCCAGTTCCTCGATCCGGTCCGCGAGAAACACGAAAAATGGGTTGAGGTCGAACGGCTTCTCGCCCGTTTGCGCGACGTAGTTAGGCAGCGTGGTCTCGCCGATCGTAAGCTGGCAACTCGGGCACCACGACAGCACGGTCGAGGTGCCGGCGGACGCCAACCCTTCGATCGTCGCGTTCGCCATCTTGACGTTATTGGCGAAATCGCCCTCGCGGAACTGATAGACGCCGCAGCACTGGCCGATCCCGCCCATCACCTCGTAGCTGACGTCGAGCTTGTCGAGCACGTCGAGCGCGAGCAACGCGATATGCGGCGTCTTCAGCACGTTGCACCCGGTGTAGAAGACGATGTCGGGCGGCGTCGCCCGCGTCGCGGGCGCGGGTTGGAACCGCGCCAGCGTCTCGGCCGGCAGTTGCAGCCGCGACAGGACCCGCACACCGCGACTCACCGCCTGGAACTGCTTGCGCCAGCGGGTCTCCAGCGGCGCGCCGTCACGCGCCCGCCGGGCGAAGCCGCGTGCCATCTGCACCATGAAACGCGGGTTGATGCCGTGCTTGCAGGCCGGGATGCAATTGCCGCTGCCGCTGCAGATTTCGGTCCAGCGTCTTGCGTCTTCACTGCCGGTCCCGCCGGTAATCAGATCGACAATCCCCGCTGCCGTCGCGCTCGGATCGGCGGCGGAAATACCGGCCGGCTCGGTCATCGGGCAGGCGCGGAAGCAGTCCCCGCAACGGGTGCAGGCGTCGGCGATCGCCTCACCGCGCGCCCGGAACAGATCGACAAATGCTTCCGCCTCGGCTCCGCTCGCCATCCACGCCTCCGTAACGGGATGCAAATTATAACGTCAATTTCCGAGGCGAAGCAGCAATTCCCCGCCCTTGCGCGGCCGCGGATCGTTCCATGCTTTGGATGCATAGCAAATTTGCAACGTCATCAATGGATACATTCGTGTTACACGCTGTTCACAAATCGAAGCTTGCGAGTTGCAACGTGAGAAAGTCTGAGAAAGCCATGATGCCCAATCTCCAAATCGCGACGACCTCTCAGATCGGCGCCGGTGGCGATGGTGCCCGCAACTCGATCGACCGGCGCATCCGCGCCTTCTTGAGTGGCGAAAGTCACGGCGAGGACGTCTTGGGCGCGCTTTATGGCGCCACCGCGGCCGAGCCGATTCCCGAACGGTTGCGGGCACTGCTGAAGGCCTAGCAGGCGATCTCGCGCCGCTACGCTTCGCCCTACAACAGTCACATTTCGTTTTATCGCCGTTTCGGCTAGTTTCCCCCGCGCGGAGCCTGGGTCAGCAAGGCCCGCGAGGGGAGGAACGAGTCTATGGCTTCGATTACGCAGACGGGCGGGCCGAGCGCGACGGTCAGAGCAAATCTGCCGTTCATCATCGGTGCATCTTCGGTCGGCACGCTGATCGAATGGTATGATTTCTACCTTTACGGCGTCCTTGCGGTCTTTTTCAGCAAGCATTTTTTCTCGCCGCAAATCGATCCGAACCTCGCGTTCATCTTGAGTCTGGCGGTGTTTTGGACTGGGTTCCTGGTTCGTCCGTTCGGCGCGATCGTCTTCGGCCATCTCGGCGACCTGATCGGCCGCAAATTCACCTTCATGCTGACGCTGCTGCTGATGGGGGCCGCGACCTTTGTCGTCGGCCTCCTCCCGGGCTATGAGACAATCGGCACCCTCGCACCGGTGCTGCTGGTGCTGATGCGCGTGGTCCAGGGACTGGCGCTCGGCGGCGAGTACGGCGGCGCGGCGACCTACATCGCCGAACACGCTCCCGACGGCAGACGCGGTTTCTTTACGTCGTGGATTCAGACCACGGCGACGATGGGGATCGTGCTGGCGCTGCTGGTCATCCTGTGCTGCCGGCTTGGCTTTGGCGACCAGGCGTTTGGCGATTGGGCCTGGCGTGTGCCGTTCTGGATTTCCGCCATACTTGTCGGGCTGTCGATCTACATCCGGCTGAAACTTGAGGAGTCGCCGCTCTTCGAGCGGCTCAGGGAACAGGGCAAGGCGTCGACGAACCCGGCCAAGGAGAGCTTCACCAGCGGCAAGAACTGGGGCCTCATCCTGCTCGCGCTGTTCGGCGCCACCGCCCCCGAGGGTGTGGTCTGGTATACCGGCCAGTTCTACGCGCTGTTCTACATGACGACGGTGCTCAAGGTGCCGTATGTCACGGTCTACGTGCTGATGATGATCGTGCTGACCTGCGCGGCGCCATTCTTCATCGTGTTCGGCGCGCTGAGCGACAAGATCGGCCGGCGCAACATCATGACGCTCGGCTTCCTGCTCGCCGCGGTCAGCTACTGGCCGGTGTTCAGCTGGATGGCGGCGGTCAAGGACAGCCCGTTCCTGCTCGGCCTCCTGGTATTCTACATGGTCATCCTGGTGACGATGGTGTACGGGCCGATCGCCGCCTTCCTCGTCGAGTTGTTCCCGGCGCGCATCCGCTACACCTCGATGTCGCTGCCCTACCATGTCGGCGATACCGTGCTGCTCTGGTAGAATACATCAATAATATCAAATTATTACGGAGAGTAGGCGGAAACGGGTGTCCCGGTTGTGTCCCGCATTGCCGCTGCTGGCGATCATGATGCGAGCCGGGTAACGCACAAGACACCGTGTTCTCGGGCCGTTTCATGCCGCGACCGGCAAGCGTGCCCACAGCCTACCGATCGGCACTGCAGGGCTGAGGGCCTAGTGGCGCGATGATAACCCCGTATCGTGGCGATGCGAACGAACAAACGGTCGCCTTCCGGGATTGGGCAGCCGAGCGATCAAACTTCGCCGCTGAAGTTGCCGAGATGGCTTTGGCTCGCTCTGTCGGGGACAAGGTCGAACAGGCTTATCGACGCGGCGATCTGTTCGAGAAGCGTCGGCAGCTCGCCGAGGCATGGGCGGCGTTCTGCGCCACGCCGCCGCCGATCGGGCTGACCCCCAAGGGACCGTACCGCATCACGGTTCCGCCGCGTCCACCGTGTCGGCGTCAGAGGGGGCACGCAGTGATCGTTGAGCGTATCGATCCACTTTCGAAATGGATCGAGCTAAAGGCGGAACTCGATAGGTTTCGCAAGACCGTCGTGAAGGATGCGCTCAGCAGGCGCCGAACCGTGCCCTTCGAGAAGCGCCACTCCGAGTTTCTCGAAAAGCGGCGCTCTGAAGCATTCGAGAGGCGCCGAGCGATCGAGAATACCGCTGGTCTGCCCGCAGAAGGCGGCCCCACCAGTTTTCGTCCCGCCAACCGCACCAGGAAATTCGCCGAGGGGCCAACAACGATCTGAATGTCAGATCCTTAAGCGGCTCTCGGCGGATGGCGGGCCGAAGCGGCTAAAAGCCCGGTGCGGCTACAAGCAGCGGATTTCCCAACAATTTCGGAGGACTCCTCCTCAGGGAATGCGGGTTCTGATGAGCGGTATCGCGCCTGGGGCGAGGCAAGGCGGTCCTGCGGGCTGGGTGATGGTGCGGCGCGATCAGATGGCGCAATTCGAAAGATGGTTGGCTGTACGCTGCGGGCTCGGCGACGCTTTGCAGACTCCCCCGCCGTTGCCGGCATCGGAGACTGGTGATCTGCGGCGTCTCCACGCGGCGCCGCGAAATCGGTCGGGACGAGGCTCCACCGGCCTTACGTCAACGAGGGCGCCGACCGATCAAGCGAGAGAGGGTCGAGGTACGATGATCGCCGCCTATTCAGGCCGCCGCGGCGACTTGGAGCAGGCGACCCAAGATGTTTCTTATGGAGTTTGGAACAAGTCACACGACAATACGCGCAGCAAAACGGCTCGCGCTGGCCGAAATTGCTTCGAAGCCCCGCCACTGATTAGCGAACAAACGCGAATAGTAAATAATTAGGAACAATGACTTAACGGGCCTACATCGCTTGCGTCCGCAAGCTCACCCCGCTCATAGCCGGGCGAGCGGGGAGCGAGCGATGAGTATTCACAGCTGCGGCTTGTCCCGGCATGAGAGCGGCGGTGACGTAAAGCCCCTCGGGCACGGCGGACGCCTAAAGCCTCTGGCCGTGACGGTCAGGCAAGCCTGCGTAGGCGATTCGCGGTGTGGGCCGCTCAGCGTTATAATGAAGCTTAATTAAGGCAGGTCGGGTCAAAACCATCAAAATTGGGCGCCGACGCTTGCTGATCTACGCCTCACTTGAGGCGTTGGTCGAAGCCGAAGCGGCTTGATGAGCGGTGGCCCGGAAAGGCGCGCGCCTGGCAGGCTTGGCGTCGCCCGCGACGATCAAGTCGACGTCGCGGTTCAGCCAGACCGGTGCTCGTTTCTTTCGTCGTCGGAGGAAGCGGGATCTTCCGCGGATCGACAGCCCGAAGACATGGGCCGGGCATTCGCCGACATGGTCGCGAAGCCCCCCCATCCGGGTTCTCCGGCCAACGATGGCGGCGGATCATCGACCCTGGGTCGCTTTCTCGACCGCGACCCCCCCGCGAGGTCGTCAGCGCCGATGAGCGCACCGCCGATGTGGTGACGAACACCCTGCCAGGCGGCGCTTTTGCCGCCGCCCCTGCCGCCGGCACAGTCAGCTTGTGGGAGTGGCACGGTGAGCACGCTGCCAGGTCCTCTGCGCGCGCTGCATGCCAAACAGCGGTGGCCGCGCGACTAGTACGTCGAGCCGGACTGGTGCGTGCACGCACTGTTCGATTCGGTGACCTTCAGCGGCCCGATCCATGATCCTGCCTGCGGTTCCGGCACGATTGTCAAGGTCGCTCGCGCGCTCGGCTACGAGGCAACCGGCAGTGATCTCATCGCGCGCGGCTTCTGCAAGGGCGGTATCGACTTGCTCCCGACAACACGCCCCGGCGATCGATCGTCACAAACCCGCCCTACCTACTAGCCGAGCGCTTCATCCTCCACGCCATCGAGGTGGCCGAGCGCGTTGCGGTGATCGTCCGGCTGGATTTCAGGCGGGACAACAACGTTGCCGATCGCTGTTCCTGCCGCATCCGCCGGCGCTCGAACTCGTGCTCGCCAAGCGCCCCAGCATGCCCCCGGCGGCACAGATATCCCGGCAAAAGGCGGCACCACTAATTATGCCTGGCTGATCTGGAATCACGGCCACCGCGGCCCGACCGTGAAACAGTGGTGGGTGCCATCCAATCCGCTGCCGACGCACCGCCGGCGCCGCTCACCCCGACTGCGGCTGCACACTGAAGAAGGGACGAAACCATGTTCCGTAACACCGCCTAGCCAAGGTGATCGCGGCGATGGAGGCGGCGCAATGGCGGCTTTGGCAAAAGAAGCGTGGGTCTGGGGGATGATGCGTGCGCGATCTCGATTACGGCTCCGCTGTCGAGTTCCTCGAAAGCTTCTTTCAAGGGGACGGAGCATACCGTCGAGCTTCGCGCGCTCGCCAATGACGGTAGACCTCAAACCGGTCAAAAGGTTCACCCGCAACCCGCAGATCGTCATCGACACCTGCGAACGCTATGACGGCGAAGGTCGCGGGATCTTCTTTGGTGTCGCAACACGTTTAAACGGATCGCACAGCGGCCGGCGCGAGGATCTCGCCGAGCTGCCGGGGCTGTGGACCGATATCGACTGCTACAAGCTCGGGATCAGCAAGGAGGCGGCACTGACGGCGCTGCAGAGCTGTCCGCTGCCGCCGACGGTGGTGGTGGACAGCGGCGGCGGCCTGCACGCCTACTGGCTGTTCCACGAGCCGATGGACGTGCGCTACCGGCCGGCGGTCGGGCGTCCTGATGTCGTCAAGGAAGAGATCGACAGCGCGCTGAAGCAGCTCGCCGGGGTGTTTGCCGGCGACACTGCGGCGTGCGACATCACGCGCATCCTGCGCCTCCCTGGCACCCACAACACCAAGGACGGCACGCTGCGCCCGGTCGCCATCTTTGAGGCTTCGGGCAACCGCTACGAGTTGTCCGACGTCCTCGACATGCTCGACGTGCAGCGGCCGCTCTTAATGGATCGAACCTCCAGAGAAACAGGCGGAACAACGCCGGAACCGATCGATCCCTACGCCGAGTTTGCCAAGCGGCACGGGTTCAAGGCGCCGATCGACGTGCAGAGTCGGCTGGCGGCAATGTCCTACATGGGCGCAGGCGACAGCGGTGTGCATCAGACACAGCTATCGTGCTCGGCCTCGCTGGTGGCTCAAGGCAGCGCTTCTGACGACGAGATCATCGCCGCGCTGATGTCGGCGACGCGCGCGGCAGCCGGGCATTACGGGATGAGCTGGAACTGGCAGCGCGGAAAGCGGCTCTATCAGATGACGGCGACGGCGCGCGCCAAGTATGGCCGCGCGCCACAGTCCCCTGGGCCGCCGCAAATCGTGCAGCGGCCATACGACAATTCGCCGGAGATCCGCCGCCGAACCGCCGTCGCCAAGCGGCGATTTAAAAGCCGAAGGCACTACCGGCGAGGTCGTCGACCTCGACGCGCGTCGCAAGCCGAAGCCGACGCCGAAGGATGACGACGCACCGCTGATCGCCAGGCTGGGCGATGCGGTGATCGGCTACTGGCAGGACGCGCACGGCCTCCTGTTGTCGTCTGGCGCAGGCAAAGCGACCTATTCGGCCCCGATGGGGCTGTGGGCGCATTTTGACGACGAACTGGAGCACCGCCTTGAGGTGATCTTGCAAGGCATCATGGCGGCGGCCCGGGTTAAGCCGCAGATCGGCACGATCAGCGCGGTGCTGCGCTATATCGCCAAGCGGCCGGCGCTGCATCGTGAAGGGATCGCGTGGGATGGCTCAGGGCTGATCGTGTGCCGCAACGGCGCGGTCGACCCGGAGACCGGCGAGCTGGCAGCCGCACGCGCCCGAGCATTACGCGACATGGCGGGTGGAGTGCGATTACGACGGGCGCTGCCTGTCCGCGCTTTGTTGATTTTCTCTGCCAGGCGCTCGAGGGCCTGCCGCCGGAGGAAGTGCCGCGCGTCGTCGCGACGCTGGGCGAGCATATGGGCGCTTCGCTGGTCAAGGGGAAACCGCGCAACCTACGCAAAGCGCTGATCGCGATCGGCAAGTCGCGCACCGGCAAGACGGTGATCGCCAATATCTACCGGGCGCTGCTCGGCGGGGTCGGGCGCTGCGCCGCGATCAAGCTCGACGCGCTCAGCGACATGTTTGGCGCAGGCCCCTAATCGACAAAGCGGCGTGGATAGCCGACGACGCTGTCCGGCAGAGCGGCGGCAGGCGGTATGCCGAGCCGATCAATGTCGAGCTGTTCAAAAACATCGTCACCGGGGAGCCGATGGATATCAGGGTTCCCGGCGGCCGATATAACGGCGTCCGGCTGGACATTCCGGTGATGCTGACGACCAACCACCTGCCACAGTTCAGGGATGACAGCGACGCGGTCTACAACCGTATTTTGACCTACCCGATGAACCGCGAATGGCCGGAAGACGCGCCCAATCCCGATCCCCGGGAGAGAGCTGAGCCAGGTGCTGATCGAGGAGGAGCTGGCAGGGATCCTCAATTTCGCAATTCTCAACTACGGGCGGCTCAAGGCTCGCGGGCGATACGACCCGCCGCCATGATGCTTGCCGCGGTCGACGAACTGCGCGACATCAACCAGCCGCTGGTGCGCTGGATGCAGGAATGCGTCGCGCTCAGCGAGCGCAACCAGGTCGACAACCGCGATCTGATGGGGGCGGTGCGCGGATGGTGGCTGCAGCAGTTCGACGACGAGCACAGCCCCGGCGGCAGGACCGTCGCCAACGCGCTCAAGCGCCACTACCCGGCGATGCAGCCGTTCAAGTCGAACGGCTGGCGGATCAGCGCCGGGATCGAATTGACCGAGGACGGGATTGCTTGCCTGAGGCATGCCCAGGACAGTGCCGCGCCGCTCGGCAAGGCGGTCGGGTCAGGCAACGACGCGGTGCTGGCGAACCGGCCCAGAGCCCATTTTGAGTGAGTTTTTATCGTCCCTCGCCAGAATCTATCGTCCCTGGGGGGCGAGGGACGAAAGGGACGATAGAGGGACGATAGTTTTCTATCGTCCCTGCCAAAAACTTCAGGAGGCGTGCGGGTTATAGGTGGTTGAGGGACGAAAGGGACGATATTCTATAAATGGATCAATATAAATAATATAAGAACATATAGGGGCTGTTCTAATAGTGTTCTCATGAAGATGTGTATGGCAGCCGATATGGGGACGTATCGTCCCTGCGTCCCTGAGGGTCGGTACGGTCGGTACGGCAAAGGAGAGGTGGCTCAAGTGGCGAAGTTTTTACCGCTCGTCCGTTTCGGCCGCGCGCCAAGCCGAGCCTCGTCGAGGCGACGGTGCGAGCGGAGAACGCCGCCGCGGCAGCCTCGAGGCGCGATGGACACGTCGCGCGCTCTACCGCGTCGATCCGCTTTTTGCGGAGCGGCTCGACGAGCAGCGCCAGCTGCTGAGCGATGCGTTCGGCTCCGGGATCGACCGCGATATCAGGTTGCATGGCGAGGCGATGGTGCGCGGCTGGCACGAGGCGATCGCTAGGATGAACTCAGCCAGGAATGGCGATGCGGAACCGGATGACGCCTACCTGTTGGCGAGGAAATTACTCGTTGCCGAGGCTCGTCGATTGCTATGGCGAGGGCACCGACGACGGAGCTTTGCTGGTGCATGTGGTCTGCGAGGGCGACGCAAAGAGAGCGCGGAATCATCACTTCGCCGGACATCCAGCGCCGGGAGGTTTTAGGGTTGATGCCAAACTGGCGCCGCAGCTCGGCGCTATCTCGCCCCCCAGCGCCTCGCTGCAGCCGCTGCAGCAGCGCCAGATCGTCGGGCAGCGATCTCATAGCGTGCTCGGCGCGATCAGCCTGGCGAGCGCAAATCCCGCCGCCAAGAGAGCAGCCCCTGCGGTCAGGCCGCTGACCCCGGCCACGATCGGCGTGTAGCGCATCTCTTGGCGCAAGCGGTCATGCTGCGCGAGCATCAGATCGATGTCACAGTTTCTCGCGGGGGTCGATCTGGTCAAAAACTGGTCGGTCCTTGTCGTTCCTCATGTTAGGCGGCTTTCTTAAGCGCTTGCTTCAAACGCTCCGCGCTGCGACCAGCTCGGTGATGCGGGAGATCAGCACCGCGTCGATGCGCTCGCCCAGGTCGGCCGGCGGCTGGCGCTCGCCGGAGACCCAGTATCGCACGGTGCGATCGTTAGTGCATCGCCCGGCCCAGCTCGCGCTGCCAGCGCGGCCCGAAGAGGGCCTCGCCGACATTGCGCAGATCGTCAATGGTCATTGGTTCGGCACCTTCTATGCACGAACAGTTGACGAACACCGCCAGGGTCATGGCGAAGTTGGCCCCAACCATCCAGGTGAGGAGGGTGAGCCCGGTCTCGATACCGGCGAGCCGGTTTCGTAGCCTGCCCGCTCCTCGGCTGCTTTGTCCGCTTTTCGGGCGATGCGCCCGCTAAGCAGGGCGTCGCGCTGCACGCCTAGTCGTAGCCATCACTGGCCCTCCTTTGCCCGTTCCAGCGCCCGTAGTCGCTGTTCTAGCTCCAGGTCGCTGCCGATCAGGGACAGTTGCTGCCCCTCGCTGTCGATCGAGGCGGTCCTCGATCCGGCGCAGAATGTGGACGACGATGTTGTGCTGCTTTTGCCAGTTGCCTTCCAGCTCGCGCATCTCGTCGCGCAAGCCGACCACCAGTTCGCCCAGCAGATCGAGGGGGATTTTTGCTTTTGCCATCGTCACGCAAGGAAAGCCCGGCGCTCATGTCGGGTGTCCTCAAAACGGAGACTGCGACAGAGGATGTCAAGGGGTTGACAACCGGCTATGGTGTCTCCGTTTCTAGGACGTCGAGGGCGCTGGAGTCGACAAGGAAAGAGGACCAGACGATAAAGCCTCGCGAGCGGGGCTAGGTGGCTTGGGGGAGCCAGTGACGGGATGTCGCTGACACTGGCAGCGTACAGCTGGCGGATGAATTATTCGATTCGTGATGAGTTTAATCTGGCTCAAAATGGCTTCACCAAGTGACGGCCAGGGTGTCATTTTATCGTTTGGTGACGACCGGGACGTTACCG
>CAVZUA010000022.1:0-16286 GCA_963778385.1 uncultured Alphaproteobacteria bacterium
CGGTCGTGTCCCTTGGGGTGGTGTAGGAGCTGTGGGTAAGTAGCCCGCCGCAACGACCGCCATAAGTCTGGCGGCGACGGGCTACTTATCCACGGCGGTGGTCATCGCAGGACATCGGTAGGGTTTCGGTTGGCCCCTTCCACCGAACCGAGGACCCGACGATGACCGACGAGATGATGAGCCTTCAGGCGCTTTTGGAGAAGAGTTCGGATACTGATCTGCTGCGTGAGATGATCGGCTTCGCCGCGCAGCGTTTGATGGAGCTGGAGATCGAGGGCCGGACTGGCGCGGGCCACGGCGAACGCAGCATCGATCGGCTCACCCAGCGCAATGGGTATCGCGATCGCGATTGGGAGACGCGCGCCGGGACGGTCGAGTTGCGCATCCCGAAGCTGCGCAAGGGCAGCTACTTCCCCGGCTTTCTGGAGCCGCGCCGAATGGCGGAGAAGGCGCTGACCGCGGTGATCCAGGAAGCCTACATCCAAGGCGTCTCGACGCGCTCGGTCGACGAGTTGGTCAAGGCGATGGGGATGACCGGCATCTCCAAGAGCCAGGTGAGCCGGTTGTGCGGTGAGATCGACGGCAAGATTGCGGCCTTCCTCGACCGGCCCCTGGAGGGCGAGTGGCCCTATCTCTGGCTGGACGCGACCTATGTGAAGGCGCGGCGCGACGGTCGCATCGTCTCGGTCGCGGTGATCGTCGCGGTCGGTGTCAACGGCGACGGCAGGCGCGAGGTGCTGGGCTTGGCGATCGGCGCGTCGGAGGCCGAGACCTTCTGGACCGACTTCCTGCGCAAGCTCGCGCGGCGCGGTCTGCGCGGCGTCAAACTCGTCATCTCGGATGCCCATGAGGGGTTGAAGGCCGCCATCGCCAAGGTTCTGAACTCTTCGTGGCAACGCTGTCGCGTTCACTTCATGCGCAACGTGCTGGCCCATGCCGGCAAACAGGGCCGCCGCGTCGTCTCGGCTTTCATCGGCACCGCCTTCGCCCAGGACGACGCCGAGGCTGCCAGGACCCAGTGGCGACAGGTCGCCGACCAACTGCGCCCGAGGGTCAAGAAGCTCGCCGAGTTGATGGATCAGGCCGAGAGCGACGTGCTCGCCTACATGAGCTTCCCGCCGGCGCACCGCACCAAGTTGCATTCGACCAATCCGATCGAGCGCGTCAACGGCGAAATCAAGCGCCGCACCGAGGTCGTCGGCATCTTCCCCAACGACGAGGCCATCATCCGGCTCGTCGGCGCCATCCTCCTGGAACAAAACGATGAGTGGGCGGTTCAGCGCGCCCGCTACATGACGCTGGAAACCATGGCACCTTTGAGCGACGATCCCTTCGTCAAGCTGCCCGCCGTGGCCGCCTGACAAAACCGGCCAACCCTGCCGGAGACCTGGAGCGACCCCGCGCTCCTACACCACCCCATGGGGCACGATCTAATCATCAACGATGGCCATCAAGTGCCTCCGCGTGACGGGACATCATTTTCGCCGCTCGCACCTCTTCGCAAGCTGCAAGCATGCCAAATGTTCCCGGCGGCGCGATGAACGGCACGGGCTTGGGCGCGGCGTCCGGACTGATGCGCCGGCCGCGACAGCGGCAAGCGATCGGTCGTGATCGTTTGCGCAGCAGCGCGGCGAGGCCGCCTTGTCGTCGGAGGTAAGGTCGCTCATTGAATCGCGAGCAGTCTTTCACGCGAGCTTACGCTGAGGACACTTGCAAAGGCTCATTTAGCGAGAAAGATCCGGCGTGCCGTATGAGAGATCCAAAACCGACGAGTGCTCAAAAGATCCATTCCCAGCAGCATATCCACCCCTCTGAAGCGGACATTCGATACGACGATGCCGGGGTCTGAAATAAGCAGATCGCCGATCCTCAATTGCGAGAATTGATGAATGTGGGAGCCGATTTGCTCGGCAGCGGCCCCCGGACAGTAACCGCTCGATACCTTGCCAGCACGCTGTCCGTTACCCCGAGTTCCGCCGCAGTTTTGCCGTGAGCACGGTGACTTGCGTGCCCGTATCGATCGCTGCGGTGATTTTGCGGCCGTAGAGTTGCACCGGGAATTGCAGGAGCGCGCCGGGCAAGCGGATCACTTCGAGCGTCTCGTAAGATCTAGGCCAATTCGGTGGGGTATCGCAGGCCCCCTGCTGATACAGCACTGCTCGGCCTTGCGGCATATCGAAATCAATATCGAATTGACCCAGGTTGTCTCTGCCGAAAAGGCCATCGGCAGGTAAGGCGGTGATCGGCGGAATTACCCTGACCCGCAACGGCGGGGGTACCGCGACGCCATTGATCGCAAAACATCGGAGTTCGACTTCGCGAGTTGGCGCCGAATTAGCGACACCACGCATTTGCCGTGAAAATTCGACGTTGGGCGTTTCGGCCCCGATGCGTTCGGCGGCCGCTCCGGTTAACACGGTCTGCTCGGCACCGGTATCAAGAACCAAGGTTACCGGCTTACCGTTCGCGGACCCTGTTACCAAGGGCACTCGGTCAAGGATTTTGACAACGATGCTGCCTAGACCCAATGTCCGCTGAGTGATCGGCGGCCCGTCCTCGGCATGCACACTGTCGAGGGTTGTGGCGGATGACCGGCACAGAGCCTCAAGCATGGGGGAGGTGCTGATGGACGATATCACTTTTGTCGGATTGGACGTGCACAAGGCGACGGTATGTATTGCGGTAGCAGAGGGCAGGCGCGGCGGCGAAGTACGACAGCTCGGGGTTTTCGAGACCGTCCCGAGATCCTGAGTAAGGTGGTGTCGCGGCTCAGTAAAGGCGGTCGGCGGCTCAGCTTGTGCTACGAAGCTGGCCCTTGCGGCTACGGACTTCACCGGCTGCTGACCGGTTACGGGCATGAGTGCGTTGTGGTAGCGCCGTCGCTGATCCCGATGAAGGCGGGCGACCGGGTCAAGACGGATCGCCGCGATGCGCTGATGCTGGCGAAGCTGCATCGGGCCGGCGAGCTGACGGCAATCTGGATACCCGATGCCGCTCACGAGGCGATGCGCGATTTGGTGCGGGCACGGGCGACCGCGGTTCGGGTGTTGGTCAAAGCGCGACAACACCTGCAAGGCTTCCTGCTGCGCCATGAGCGGATTTACCGCGGGGCTCGCGCCTGGACCTTGGCCTATCGACGCTGGCTGTCGACGGTGCAGTTCGAGCATCCGGCTCAGCAGATCGTGCTGCAGGACTACATTCATGCTGTCCAGGAAGCTGAGACCCGACGCGACCGGCTGACGCAGCAGATCGAGGAGCTGCTGCCGAACTGGTCGATGGCGCCCGTCGTCGCGGCTCTCCAGTCGATGCGCGGGGTCGCCCTCGTCGTGGCGGTCACCGTCGTGGCGGAAGTCGGTGACTTTCGCCGCTTCGCTAATCCCCGGCAGCTGATGGCCTATCTCGGCCTGGTGCCGAGCGAGCACTCGTCCGGGCGCTCGGTTCGACGTGGTGGCATCACCAAGGCCGGCAACGCCTTGGCGCGGCGCGTGCTCATCGAAGGGGCCTGGACTTACCGCATGTCGGCGCGGGTGAGCCGTAAGCTTCACGACCGCCTCGAGGGGCTGCCCGCGGCGGTGCGCGACATCGCCTGGAAAGCTCAGCTCCGCTTGTGCGCGCGATATCGGCGCCTGGCTGCGACCGGCAGGCCGAAAGTTGTGGTTACGACCGCGATCGCCCGCGAGATGGTTGGCTTCATCTGGGCGATTGCCCGCCTCGCGCAGCCGGCTCTGGTCTGATCAGGTGCCGCCCTCCATCGCAGCCGGAACCAGGTGAGGAGCTGCTGGACATAATGTAACCGATGCGCAGGGCGGGGGGCAGGGCCGCGGTGGGGAACCCTCCCGCGCTGTTATGAGCCGGTCCCCGGATCGACGCTCGTCCCTAGAGTGAGGCAGCCCCAAGACGAAACCACGGTCATGCGGTACCCAACCCGCGCATGAGAGCTTGTTCAACCGGCGTCTTCGGGTCCTGTCTCCTGCCCTGCGCATCCTACGGCCTGCCCCATCCGCCGCCGCGGAACAGAAAAGCGCGCCCGACCTCTTGAAAGCGAACATGAGATCCTCCGCGGTGCCGCCGCACTGACGGTGTCCGCAACGCCGTCGCCGGCTCGTGACGGTCGCGACCGAGCCGCCCGCATGACGGAACGATAGGCTGAGCGTCTGCGCTCGGCGAACTGCTGGCGTCGGGGGCTGCCAAGCCCGGAGATCCGGCGCAGCTCGGCCGCGATGCCGGCATAGTCGTCAAACGATAGCCATCGCCCGATCTCAGCGGTAGAAATGCGCTAGAAAGCAATGCGCACCCTCCAATAACTCACTGATATTATTGGCGTCCCCAAGGGGATTCGAACCCCTGTTACCGCCGTGAAAGGGCTATCTCTGGCGTCTACAGGCGTCTATGGCAGTCCAGAAATTGGTCAGTAACCATCGGATAAACTTGAAAATATGTCCACCGCCGTCTATAGCAGTTTACACCCAGCAACTGGACTCAAACTGGACTCAGGATGGCGAGGAGCGTTCGCAGCGGACTGGAAAGCCGGTCGGCCCGGTTGAAGCTGCCGGTATCGAGCAAGCCCAATTGGATAACGATCGGCCCCGGCCTCGGCCTCGGCTATCGGCGCAATAAGACAGCCGGCAACTGGGTCGCACGCATTGCCGATGGGAAGGGCGGGTATTCGACCAGGAACATCGGCACCGCCGACGATTACGGCGAAGCCAACGATGCGGAGATTTTGAACTATTTCCAGGCGCAGGCGAAGACGCGGCAACTGGTAAATGGCAGCGCCATAGAGGCGTCGGTCACGACCGTCAACCAGGCCCTGAAACTTTACGCAGCCGACATCCGCACCCGTGGTGGCGATGTCGGCAACGCTTCGCGGCTGCGTGGGCACCTCAGCCCCGCGATGCTGCGCAAGCCGGTCGCGCTTGTTGTCGACTGCCGAGCTTCGCCGCTGGCGCGACAGCCTCGTCAAGGATCTTGCGGCGTCGACAGTCAATCGCATCAGCACGGTGTTCAAGGCCGCGCTGAACCATGTTGCCGATCAGGATGAGCGGCTGACGAGCCGGCGAGCCTGGGAGATTGGGCTCGCGACGATTGCCAATGCGGAGCAATCCCGCAACGTCATTCTGTCCGAGGGCGTGGTGCGCAGGATCGTCGTTGAAGCGCGCCGGGTCGGAACCGAGTTCGGGCTGTTGGTCGAGGTCGCGGCCGTCACCGGCGCGCGCGTCAGCCAAATCGCGCGGATCGAGGTGCAGGACCTTCATGGGGATGGCGATGCCGCGCGCCTCAGCATTCCGGCAAGCGCCAAGGGAAAGGGCGATAAAGCGGTCCTTCGACATATGGTCCCGATCGGCGCCGCGCTTGCCGCCCGTCTGCGCGTGGCCGCCGCTGATCGTCCAGCGACGGCGCCGTTGCTGCTCAAACCGAGCGGTGACAGGTGGCGCAAGTCCGATCATCTCGGCTGTTCGCCCGCGTCGTGGCCGCCGCCGGGCAAGACCCGGCCGAGGTGACGATCTACGCTTTGCGGCACACCAGCGTCGTCCGGCAGCTGTTGGCGAACGTGCCAATCCGGATTGTCGCGACGTTGCACGACACCAGCGTCGCGATGATCGAGCGCACCTACTCCAGGCACATCGGCGATCATTCCGATGCGCTGGCGCGGAGTGCGATGCTCAATATCGTCGATTCCGGGCTAGATGTCGTGGTGCCCTTCGCGGATAACGCATAATAGAGTAGAACGAGCGGCGGCGGATAGGGTCCTGCAGCCCGAGAAGGCCGGCTCCGCACCGGCCTTCCGCCCTTCCCCCTTTGCGGCTGCGCCAGCGGAGGCGCGCCATGCCGAAAACCCCTCTTGCTTTCCTGCCCGGCTACACCGAACCGGTGCGGAAGCGGATGCCCAGTGACTTTATCGGGTTGGTGTTTGATCCCGCTACTCGCGAGCGCCTCTTTCAGGATCTCGCTAGAATACTGCGCGGCACAACAGACGAGCAGCGCGCCAAATTTCTAGAGGCGGCAGAGCAAAGGATCGACTGGTACCATAAAATAGACAAGCCATTCGTCGCGGATCAGGAAGGGCTGCTGGAACAACTGGACCGGATTGAGAAGGCTGGGCGGGAATATCATGAAGCCATCTATTCTGTAGGGGCTGCCGGCAGTCGCTGGATAACGCAGCAAGCAAAGGAACCTCTTCGCGGATCATGGCGTGCTTGAGGGCGTTCAGGGTGTGCTTGAGGGCGTCCAATTTGAAAAGACACTAGAGGTGGCGGACTGGGCGAAATTTACGGCAGACGCGATCAGGGAGGGAAGAGGAGCTGGATTGCGAAGGCGGAAAGACCGGACCGGTCCGGCGATGTCCGCATTGATAGAGGGCATGGCCCGTACCTACGCAATGGTGTTCGGCGAGCAACCGAGCGCGGCGCGGGAAGGGTACTTCATGAAAGCGACGACGGCGATCCTTAAGGCTGCCAACTTACCCACAGTGGGCGAAAACGCCGTTCGGCGAATTCTGGAACAGGCCCAACTTCATGCCCCGCGCCCTCGCCGAGGGCGCAAACCAGGATGCCCTGCTAAATAACACGTCCAGCTGTCTGGCGGGGCCGCTCAAGGGTGTATAATCGAGCCGTAGCTGCCAGTAGATACGAGTTCGATTTCATTTATTGAGTTGAACTCCTGTGAACAAACGACGCCGGAACCGGCTCAAGGAGCCGGCTGCCAGTTCGCGTGAAATGCGGTTGGCGCGTCGCTGAATTTGCTGAAGCCGTCGGTCTTTGCCGCGCCTCGGTCTACAATTTAATGTCGGCCGGCCGGCTGCGATCGGTCAAAGTTGGCTCGGCCCGTGTCATTGTCACGTCGCCCAGCGAGTTCTTGGCGAGCCTCGCGGATGAGGGCGACTGATGCCGGCGGGGAGCGGGAGCGGCCCGCCAGCATCAGACGCCTTATGCTGCCATGAACGCCGCCGATCGTTTCGTCCCGACGAACGCAATCCGCCAGGCGGTCCAAGGTCGCGAAGCCGAAATCCTGGACGCATTCCAGATCGTCTGGCGCAACCGGGGCGCATCAAGTGTCCTTAGCCGTTGATTTCCTGACCCTGCTTTATGCAGGGGCTGAACACGCAGTCGAATTCCGCGTATTCCCCAACGACAGCGACGGTAAGGCGCTCGATCGCCGCTTCACCCGCGATTCCGAAATCGTCCTCGATATCTGCAAACGGTACGACGGCGGCGAGGTCGGCATCTATTTCGGTGTCGCCACAAGGCTGAACGGCAGTCACAGCGGCAAACGCGAAGACCTCGCCGAGCTGACATGCCTGTGGACCGACATCGACACCTACAAGATCGGGATCACCAAGGACGACGCCGTGGCGGCGCTTTGGCAATGCCTGCTGCCGCCATCGGTCATCGTCGATAGCGGCGGCGGCATCCACGCCTACTGGCTCCTCAAGGAGCCGCTCGATGTGCGCTACACGCCGGAAGTCGGCAAGCGCGACGAGGTCAAGGACACGATCGACGGCACGCTGAAGCAGCTCGCAGGCGTCTTTGCCGGTGACACAAACACCTGTGACATCACCCGCGTCCTGCGGCTCCCGGCGACCCACAACACCAAGACCGGCGAATTGCGCCGGGTCGCCATCCTGGCGCGGAACGACAACCGCTACGAGCTGTCCGACATTCAGGACATGCTCGACATCCAACGCCCGCTGATCGCGCGTCCGGCGCCGGAACCGCCAAAGGGCAAGAGCGTCGATGCGGACGCGGGACCGCCCGATCCCTACGCCGAGTTTGCCAAACGCTTCGGTTTCAAGGCAACGATCGATGTCCAGGCGCGGCTCGCGGCGATGTCCTACATGGCCGATGGCGAGGCGGGCATCCACGCCACCCAGCTATCGGTGTCGGCCTCCCTGGTGTCGCAGGGAGAGGCCAGCGACGACGAGATCGCCGCCGCCCTGATCAGAGCGACACAAGTCGCCGCCGGTCATCACGGCCTCAACTGGAACTGGACGCGCGAGGAGCAGACCATCCTGCGGATGATCGCCACCGCGCGAAAGAAATGGCCCCAGCCACCGCCCCGGCCCGAGGCGGCTCCCAGTGGGCCGTCGAATAACGGGCCATCGAGTAATGGGTCATCAAGTGACGAGCCGTCGAGCAACGCGCCACCGGGCGGTGGATCGTCGGAACAACCCTCCCCGGCCAGCGGGGGAGGGTCGGCGGCAGGCGGCTCGTCGGGATCATCCAAAGGCGGCGGCGGTGCGGCGGAAGACGGATCCGCGGCACGGGTGTCCGATTTCGCCGAGCAGAAAAAAGCGCGGCAAAAACAAACGGCAGCAGCGGTGGACATGGACACACCGCTTATCGCCCGTCTCGGCGAGGCGGTCATCGACTTCTGGGAAGAAAAGTACGGGCTGTTGATCTCGACCCGCGCGGGCATGGCGACCTATTCGGCAACGGACGGCATCTGGACGCTGTTCGACGACGAGCTGGAGCTTCGGCTCAAGGTCACCATCCAGGGGATCATGGCGGCGGCTGGCGCGAAGCCGCAGATCAGCACCACCAACGCCGTCCGGCACTATGTCGTCGAGCGGCCAAAGCTGCACCGCGAAGGCATCAGGTGGGACGCCTCGGGCTTCATCGTCTGCCGCAACTGCGCGGTCAACCCGGCTGACGGCTCGAACTCGTGGCCTCGACCCCGCGCTTTACGCCACCTGGCGGATCGACTGCGATTACGACAAAAGCGCGACATGCCCCAAATTCCTTGAATTCCTGAAGTCCGCGCTTGAGGGCGGGCCGCCGGACAAAGAGGTGTCGCTGATCATCGCCACGCTCGGCGAGCACATGGGGGCGAGCCTCGTCAAAGGCAAAGGCCGCAACCTCATGAAAGCCATGTTCTTCCTCGGCAAGTCGCGGTCGGGCAAAACGCGGTTCGCCAACATCTACCGCGCCCTGTTCGGCGGCTCCAGACGCTGCGCCGCACTCAAGCTGGCCGATCTCGACGATCTGTTCGGGATGTCGCCGCTCGTCACCGCCGCCGCCTGGATTGCCGACGACGTGGTGAGACAAGGCACCGGGCGGCACGCCGTGCCGATCAACGCCGAACGGCTCAAAGTCATCATAACCGGCGAGCCAATGTCGATCCGGGTTTCCGGCGGGCGCTATGTCGAGTGCGCGCTCGACATCCCCGTGGTGTGGACCGGCAACAACCTCCCGCAGATCCGCGACGACAGCGAGGCGGTCTACAACCGCCTCTTGATCTTCCCGCTCAATCGCGAATGGCCCGAGAACGCCGTCAACCCCGACCCGCAGGGTCGCGAGATGGATCGCATACTGATCGAGACGGAACTGAGCGGCATCCTCAATTTCGCGATCTTCTCCTATGCGCGGCTACGCGAGCGAGGGCGGTACGACCCGCCACCGAGCATGAACTCGGCGATCGACGAGTTACGCGAAGCCAACCAGCCGCTAATCCGCTGGATGCAGGAATGCACCGCCGCGCAGTCAGACACCCAAGTCGATAACCGCGATCTCATGGGCAGCTTGCGCGGCTGGTGGACGCAGCAGTTCGATGACGACCGCATCCCCGGCGGCAAGACCGTCACCGTCACCCTCAAGCGGCACCACCCGCTCATGCAGGTGACCAGGACGCACGGTTGGCGGATCAGCGCCGGGATCGAACTGACCGCCGATGGAATAGCCGGTTTGAAACACGCCAAGGGGACCGCCCCGATGGGCAAGACGATCGGCTCGGGCTGCGACGCAGACCTCGTCAACCGGCCAAGGACCAAGTTTTGACAGGCTCAGAAACGGGGGTCGAATGCCCAAAATGATCGGCACCCACGGGTGCCAAATAATTATTCGGCACCCGAGTGCGGGGGCCGATGGTGTCGGTCGGGTGTCGGTGATTTTGTGATCGACCCCCGCGCTAACTTACTAATTTATCCCCCACTAATCGTCTTTTGGGTGTCGAAGGTGTCTAATATTTATAAGAATAAGATAACTATAAATTTAGAGAACAAAGAGAGGGTAAATAGCTATAGGCGACAATATGAGCGTAGTGCGCGCGCGAACGGCCCCCGCGACACCCTCGTGGGTGCGCCGTCGTGACGGTCGTTGGAGCTGATGGATCCCGGAGCAAGAGCGAGGCCGCCGGTGAGATGGCGTCGTTCGGTCAAGCCGGGGGGGGGGGAAGAGGTCAGAAAAGCGGCAGCGCCCGGCGCGGACCGGTGCCTGGTCGGCCTTTGTTGAAACTGCGTAATTGATTACGCGAGGAAACTCATGGTGAAGAAAACCACATTGACGCTCGCCGCACCGGTGGGGACCGCGTTGTCACCGCCCGGCACGTCGCCGCGACCGCTCGGACGCGATGGCGCAGGGCTATGGAACGCAATTACTACCTCGTATGACATATCGGACGAGGGCGGGCGCGAGATACTGGCGCAGGCTTGTTCAGCGCTTGATCGCGCCGAAGCGCTGCGGGCTCAGATTGACGCGGACGGTGAGATCCTCCGGACGAAAGCCGGGCTACGCGATCATCCGGGACTAAGGCATGAACTCGCCTGCCGAGCGTTTATCACCCGCTCACTGGCCCGGCTTGGCCTCGATGTCGAGGCGATTAAGCCGATAGGTCGGCCGCCGGGGCGGTACTAGCCATGCCTACTAAACGTACTCCACTGCACCGGCCGCAGCGCACGCGGATCACCAGCGAGGCGGTTGAGGCATATATCCGGGCGCGCGAAATCCGGGATAGCGGGGACGGTGACCGCTGGGAAGACGAAGGCGGTCGTCAGCGCGAGATGCTCGATACGATCTGCGCCTTGCACCGCGCGCTCGGCTTGCGACCCTGGGAGTACAGCCCGGCGGACGTTGGCGACAATCCGCGGCCGACTTGGGCAAACGATTCATGGGAGCAAGCGCAAGAACTGCGGCGGCTTCTCGAGGATGCTGCCGTCGCGGCATTCGGAAGCTCTCCCTCGCCGGCGACGGAGAACCATGACGAGTAATCGATCGCGGTTCGACAATTTAATTCAAAGGAAAGCCGATGAGCGGTGACGGGCTGATAGCCGACCTACAATGGATAGCTGCCCGATTCGATTATTATGAGTGGGACGACGCCGACGTGGTCGGCGTGATCCTCGATCGGCTCCGCGCGGCCCACCCCGAAGCCACCCCCAAACAGCTGCTGCTTGCGGTTCGCCGCGCCGAATTTGAACTAAGCCTCGTGATTACCGACGTCGACGGATGGTGGGAAGACTCCGACCGCGACATCGAAGACCCACGCTGGCAGACGCTAGATAGGGATAATGGCGCACGCGGACAGGTTGGCTGGGGTGGAAAAAAACATTGAAGCGACGGTCGACGACGAGACGCAGTACCTCCTCACCGAGCTACACGACGAACTCGGTGGCCGGCTTCTGGTCCTGGGGCCGGAGGACCGGCTCGCGGCCGAGACTGCGCTGCCGCCCCTCGTCATGATCGTCGATCGGAACGATGCCGGCCCGGAGGTCTTCGACCAACCGAGCCTCGACCGCCTGCTCGGGGCCGCACAGATCTTTTGCGTCAGGTGCATAAGGCGCAATTTTCGGCACCATGCGCGGCTCGTTCGCGATGATGCCATGGGCATGGCTGCTGGCATAAGCCCGACGCTGCGTGTTGATTTCTTCGCAATGCAGCGACTTCGCCCTGCCGGGCCGGCGGTGCTGCTCCTCGTCTGCCGGGATAGAGGCGAGGATTTTCAATGGTGGGTGCCTCCGGACGCCTGGATCGACGCCTTGGATGCGCGCGGGATCGATTTATACTGAGCGCATCGACGGTAGGATATTGCATATGCGTGCCCGGCCGCCGCCGAGAACGGCATCAGTAAAGCTTGCCAAAGGGGGTGCCGGGTCGGCAACCAATCGACGCCAGCGGCGGTGAACTGCAATAGGCGAGCATTGCGGATCAGCTGGATCTCATCGGGCTGCAGTTCCTTCGACGTGTCGTGGGACAGCACCGCCTCGGCGCGCCCGAGCGCGTGGGCTCGGGCGGCCGACGCCAGATCGACGAGATAGTTCAAGTCCACGAATCCTGGATTGATCGCCAATGAAGCGCCGGCAGCTCCGCCGGCTTCGTAGGCCGCCGGTGCTACCATCCGCGTCGTGCGACGCACCGTCCGTAGCTTCAGATCGAGCTTTCCGAGTTCAGCATCGACGACCGATGTCTTGAGGAAGACGAGATCACGCCCGGTGCCACTATTCACGGCATCACGTTCCCTCTTCATCGCCACCAGCTTGTCCGCGATGGAGGCGACCGTGCCCAACGTGAAGGAGGAATTCGCAATATGTCGGTCCTGATGTCGGAAACGCCGATAGTTGGCCGACATCTTGTAGCAGCCGAGTTCAAACCGTACGGCATTATCGATCACCTCGGCCAGATACTGGGCGACCTCGATATCGGAGCGCAGACCGAAGAAGACGTAGCGAGCGTCACCTAACTGGTTCTTCTCGCGCCAAACCCGGCAATCGCAGAAGTTCGCAATCGCACGACGCAGCCGTCTAGCGGGATGCGCTTCTTGCGGTAGGTCTCATACGGGCGCTGCTTACATTCTGAATCACGGATTTCGATGTCGGTGAGCGAAAGTATCGCACATTCTGACCTCGCCGCCCTCGACAGGCTCAAGGCCCGCATCCAGGGATTGCGCTCCAAGACCACGGACAACGGCTGCACCGAAGCCGAAGCCCTACTGGCCGCCACCAAGGTAGCCGAGCTCCTCGACCGATATGTAAAAAGGCGGCTGGGGTTCTCATCGACGAATTATGGCTGTTCGGCAAAAGAGCCAACGCCGAGGCTATGCTACGCGAGGCGACAGGCGGTCTTGCGTCACGTCCCGAAGGTTTCGGCGCAGGTGTCGGTGTTGTCAACACAGCCTCCCCGGCCCTCGGGGTCTCGGAGACCCTCGAGCCGCGTGTCTGGGGCCCGCGCGCAGGCGCATTGCGGGCGCAGTTGATCCGGCGGCGACGTGTACGTGTCGCACTGAGCTAAGCATGCGCCGCATGCACCCACAATGTGCGAAAGTAACTGGAAGCGCTTCCTCACGAAAGAAGCAGCGGACCGAAAGATTGCAACCAATGCATACCGCCGCAGCCACCGTATTGTTCAGTGTTTCCTTTACGCAGATCAGACGTGATAGTATGTTACAGCATATACCTTATCGGGAGTACACACATGGTTGATCACGACACCATTCGCGCCTGGATCGCCGAGCACAACGACAAGGCGTTGCTTGCGGACGGGTTTGAGGCAGCGATCATTGGGGTGGGCGAACGTGGTTCGGGCCTGACCGTGGTCATCTATGACCGTGCGCTATGCATCTCGATCCTGATGCAGCGCGGCATGACCTGCGAGGACGCGGAGGAGTATTTCAGGTACAATGTGTTGCGCGGTTCGTCGGACGAGAATGGGCCGATCTACCTGTGGCGCTACCCTGACTTGCCGGACGATGGGTTCCCTGGTGGTCGAGCCGGAATGACCCTACTGTTGCATATGCCTTGAACACGATGCGATGCGAGGTGTCTCAAAAACCATAATATACTTTGTGAGACTACTCGCTCCCGTCATTGATTTTGTGAGGGTTCTCTGAATTGATGTCCGCGTCCAGCGACGGAGCGGAGACGTGGGCAGCAAAGAGAGCGCAGTAAAGAAATACCTTGTGACACTCAGCGGTGCGGAGCGGGAGAAGCTCACCGCCCTTATCCATAGCGGGAAACATCCGGCGCAAAAGCTGCTGAAGGCCCGCATTCTGTTGAAAGCCGATGCCTCGGAAGGTGGTGAAGGCTGGAGCGACAGCGAGATTGCGGCGGCGCTTGAGACCAGTGTCGCCACGGTTGCCAGGACGCGCCAGCGGCTGGTCGAAGAAGGGTTGGACGGGGCCCTGCTTCGCAAGCTTGGCAACGCGGTAGCGTTCGGGTCTACGCGATAGATGTTGATGCGGGTGAACTCCCACGTAGGAGGCTATTGCAGCGCTGCAGGCCCGGGTGCCACGTGCGCGCGCTCAATCCAGCGGGATCACTTCGGGTAACTCCGACGCTTTCACAGCATGCGCGGACGGAGCCGAGCCACGAGAATGGTGCGGTTTAGCCCCGTTGGACGATGCTCCCGCCTTTGAGGCCGGAATAATCAATCGCGCACCCGTCTTCAGCTCCCGTATGGAGGCTGCAGGCGATCAGCCGCGATGATAGATCGTTTTGATACGTGATACGCCTCGGCAATTCCTCCAAGCGATTGTCCAGATTTTACCGTGATGGTTCGTCCGGAGCCCACCGCTGCTTTCGGTTCGCCGCCAACTGGAGGTGCTGCAGTCAGTGGTGGCCCGCTGATTTTGGCTGGCTCCGGTGGGTTCGGCGCTGATGGGGCGCACGAGGCGACAAGTATCAACATCAATGCCAAAGAGATGGCGCGAGGTCCGAATTTCCGGTGATGACCGTGCATGTCGCTTCGGCTCCCCGACCTGCAAGATGCGTTATGAGTTGGCCGTAAAAAACGGGGTAGGCTGCGGAGGCCCACCCCTTCCGTTTGCCTAACCCGATTAGCGGCTACTTTGCCGCTACCGCCAGTTGCTTCTACTCAGGAGCTTGTTTCATCAACATAAGCTCCATCTCTCGGATGTGTATTGCCTCTGCGGCAATAACGCGGGTCACATATTCCTCAAGAACGACGGATTTGTCTTTTATAAAACCAAGTAATTCTCGATAGAGCTCCACACCGTCTTGCTCTCGCTGGATTGATTCGGTGAGAATCGCGTCTATCGTATTGTGCTGGGTAATAGGCAGTGCAGCAATGCCGAGCTTCGGCCTCTTGTGTAGGCGCATGATCATCTGGCCTGCCTCCTGAGCATGGGCCAGTGATTTCATCGCATTGTCGCGCAACCAAGAGGTAATCGGAATTCTTGCGTGCCCATAAATCATAAAAGAGTAGTGGGTGTAGTAGATGACACCCGCGAGCTCCATCTGCAGGATCCGGTCGAGATGCTCAACGACGCGATCGACATCAAAATCGAAAGTCCTCTCCATCGTTAATTCTCCCTCGCGCGGTCGGAATGACGTGGATCATCCCTTGAAATCCGCCTTTTGGCAGCGACTCCGCGCACGATGAACGCTGATAAGAGCCATGGCGTTGCACGTATGCACAACAGTCGGCCAAGGCTTCTCGGCGAGCCTTGCATGGGCCAGTCCACCCGGACATTTGATAGCGACCCATGCACATCACAAGAAGTCCCCCACAGCGTTTCGGGCCTTAGCTCACTTACGGGCGTTTATCGTGGCCCGTAGTAATAGGGTGGCGGCGGTGGGTAGTACACCGGGGTAGTAGTATCCGGGCGCGGGGTACAAGGGCGGCGGCGCTCCCGCTGTTAACCAGAACGGTGCGGTCGCAATATTGGCAGCGGTGCCTACGATCGCACCTGCTGCGCAGAACGGCCATACCAGCGGAAACGGCGAACAAGGCGCGTAGTACTGAGCGCTCGCGCCAGAGAACGGCGCAGTGGCGAGTGCGGGAAGACGAACGCGCGCAAGACGTGCAATTCGGCGGATACGCATCGATGGGCCTCCCTGGGCGAAGCGCGGAAAGCCTACTCGCTACCAACGGAGCCTACCAGCGCCATGCGGCCCGCCAACGCTTAGTGCCGGGGTATGGGCGAGCTGCGTTGCTCTCGCGGATTGCGGCGTTCCGGCTCCTGCTGGCGCAGGTCATAGAACCCTAGGGAGCCGATCGCGCGCCTGCCCGCGCCATCGTCATTACCGGCATGAGCGCGGGCGGGCTCGGCGCGCTCGCCTTCGGCGCGCGGCGCTCGGGGTTGGCCGGCTTTATCGGGCTCGTGGCGAACGGGTCGCCGAATTGACTGGTGCGCCTCTATCCCCAGATCGCAGAGAGCGTCGCCCAGGCACGAGCGATGGTTGCGCCGCGGTGATGAACGCGCCAGCTTCACCGACTCAAATATCCGCGGGCCGTTCCCGGTCAACACGACGGCGGCTATCTATATGAGTTTTTCGACCCGACCGGGCGGGCGAAGCATCCCTGACAACACCAGCCGGCTGCGCGCGCCGCTCCTATGGGTCGCCGGCGACGCGGATCGCTCGCAAACCGGGCTGGGCTACGCCCCCAGTCCAGCACCCGCCAACCTGACGAACTGCTATGTGACAGTCCGCTTCGGATCATCGCAACATCCCTACCGCGGCCCGCGAAGTCGGGCTCGCCTGGCTGAGAGAATTTGCGATAGCCGTCCGTGCTAGCGCGGGGTGTCATCCCTTACCTCGTGATTACCTTCCGCCAATC